>CAWAYI010000001.1:0-702484 GCA_963786245.1 uncultured beta proteobacterium
GCGCCAGGTCGATGGGCACTGCCTCGCCGAACACGGCGCTGGCGCTCTCCAACGCCAGCAGCAGGCCGCGGTGCCGGTTGGGCCTGGAGCCCGAGCCGAGGAGGAGCAGGGCGCCATCGGCGTGGACTTCTCCCGCGGGCAGCAGGCAGATCGATTCGAAATCGGGCTTCAGCTTCTTGCGGAACTGGTGGTCGCCGGGCAGGTCGCCGGCGAGGATTCGGCGAAAGCGCACCGGCCCGGCCTGCATGTCGCCGATGGCCAGCGTGGCCAGGTGATGCTCGTCGTCCGCAACGATGTACAGCCACGACCCGGCTAACGCCATGCCGCTGGCCGAGCTGATGTGGTCCTGGCCGCGCGGGTGGGCCGCGGCGGCCAGGTTGAGCGGGCGGAGGAGGTGGGGGTGGAGCACTGGCATCGATTCTGCCTTGCGGCTGTGCGCGCGCGACGACGAGATGGCTTCCGGGTTGCGCAGCCGAGAAACCGCCATTGCCAATGCCGTAGCTCTGCGTTACTGTTAGCTTGCCAACAGTACAACGTCGCCAGGAGACACCATGCACACGATGTTCCATGCGCCCGCGCGGCGCGTGCTGCGCCTTGCCGTCGCGATTTGCGCGTCGCTGGCGCTCACGGCCTTCGCGGCCGACTATCCCGCGCCCAAAGAGGCACAGTGGATCGCCAAGGACTTCAAGTTCCACACCGGGCAGGTGATGCCCGAGCTGCGCATCAACTACGCCACCATCGGTGACCCGAAGGGCGAGCCGGTTCTGATGCTGCACGGCACCACGGGCTCGTGGAACAGCGTGATGGGGCAGGATTCGCGGGCGAGCTGTTCGGCCCGGGCCAGCCGCTGGACGCGGCGCAAGTGGTTCGTGATCGTTCCCGACAGGGTCGGGCTCGGCAAGTCGACGAAGCCGACGGACGGGTTGCGCGCGGGCTTCCCGAAGTACAGCTACGTCGACATGGTCGACCCGTCAATACCGGCTGGTGAAGGAAGGGCTGGGCATTGAGCACCTCAGGCTGGTGATGGGCAACTCCATGGGTGGGATGCAGACGTGGATCTGGGGCGCGCGGTACCCGGGTGTGATGGACGCGCTGGTGCCGGTGGCGAGCCAGCCGACCGGGAGGAGTCCGAGGCGCAACTGGATGCAGCGCCGTCTGATCGTCGAGTCGATCACGCAACGACATCCGGACTGGAACGGCGGCAACTACACCAAGCCGCTGCGCAGCGCGCAGGTCTCGTCGGTGTTCTTCGGGTTTGCCACCAACGGCGGCGACCAGGCCTATTACAAGGCGGCGCCCACCCGCGCGAGAGGCCGATGCGCTGCTGGATGCGCGCCTGGAAGGCGCCGTTTACGGCCGACGCCAACGACGTGCTGTACCAGTGGGCCAGCTCAGGCGACTACAACCCGTCGCCGGGGGACTCGAAGAAGATCCAGGCGACCCTGCTGGCGATCAACGCCGCCGACGACGAACGCAACCCGCCATCGACCGGCATCATGGACCGTGAGATGAAGCGCGTGAAGAACGGCAAGTACTACCTGATCCCCGCGAGCGAGGCGCCGCGGGGCACGGCACGACGGGGAGTGCGAAGTGGTACACCAAGCAGCTGGCGGAGTTGATGCAGGGGGCGGGGCGAAGGCAGGCCTCCAACTGAATTTCAGTTTCCTATGTCAACCGGAATGCCAACCTGAATGCCGACTTGCTGTGCAATTGGTGTGTACAAGTCAACTTCGGTGTCGGGCGTTCGAATTGACACTGCAAGGGTATATCTCGCGGGGAGATTAAATCGTTCCTGAGCAGGGCGAGTACGCCACCAACCCATTGCGGGATAAACCGCGATATAGCCCCTAGCAGCTAGCTCAGCGGCAGTTCCATACCAGATGTCTTGATGCAGCGAGCCTCGATGTCTTGCTCGTTCGCCCAATATCCATTGCGGATCCCTAGAATCGACAAAACCACCACCGTTCTCCTGTTCTGCAGCTGCGTTGATTCGAGCAACGAAATCAGCCGTCGTTACGTCCAGGGGTCGCTGGACATCGAATCTCAGGCGATGGGATGGGTAGTGAAATTTCGACGCGATCCCCCGTTCCGAAGGATTTGGCTCCACGAAGTATGAGAGCGTGACTCGCAACTCTACATTCGTCTCTGGAGGCAGTTCAAGCAGTTGCTCTTTCGGCCATGGCAAAGTATGTAAGTTCATATCTCGACTGATGACACCCTTGTCCTTGACCTTGTGATACGGATGCAGTTCGTCCTCCACGATCAACGTTAGCGAGTTGCCAGCACTCCAGAGAGCGCGTTCGAGATTGGGCACACCCCATCCGCAATGGCGAATCAACCTGACGTAGTCGGCCTTGTTGGGGGCTGCTTGCGGCAAGTACATGGCGCGCATTGCATCAGTCCATTCTGCGGAATGCGTGAGCAGCGCTCGGATAGTCTCGGGGCGAAAGGCTGGGTAGGCAACCATCAATTGCGCGGCCATGCGCGCGCACAGGGCCGAGGCTGCGCTTGTCGCATTTGAAGTCGTAAACAGGCGCTGCGCTGGTGTGTTGTTCGCCGTAAGCAAGTGCAAGCTTGAAAACCCCAGTCGCCCCTATGGCGTCCGTTCCGGCATTCCCTCCCTCCAGCACGACATCAGGCTTGAGTGGCCAAGCACCGTCCCAGCTGGATGATGTACGTGTATAGGGGCTCAAGCCTCCGCAGGGAGCTATCGCAGCAAAGTGCTGCGCGTCAGCCTCCGTGATGTGGACTTTCTCGGTGAACGCCCCTACGGTAAGAGCGTTCCATGCTTGTCCAGGATCGCGTATGCCGCTTGTCGATAGACTGGCTGGATACATTGCCCACTCACCGCCCTCTTCAATATTGCCTGCACAAAGCACAAAGAGGCGTGGAAATTGTCCCGCACCGTCGTAGTCCGAAGCAAGACGATCGATTGTTGCTGACCACGCTGAGGGACGACCTCGATCGCGGGCGTCGCTCGCTGTCACTGCGGATGTGAAAACACGCGGTCTTGTCGGCGCCGATATCTCTGGGCGACTGACAGCTTCAGCAAACAGGTAGCCATGCTGCTTGGCATCTCCTTGATTGGCACCTTGTGCAGGAGTCAACTTTACTGACTCAAATCGATGCGCCACATGAAGCAGGCCGTTGGCAGCTAACGCCCCAGATAGATCCCCGTAGGAGGCAAGCGCCGCCAAGCCAGTTCCGTGGTTCGCCGAATCATTTGTTCCCCAGGCGGGAAAGACAGGTCGGACTCGGCGGACAGACGTAAGCGGTGCCAGCAAGGGGTGACCGATGTTGACACCTGAATCCAGAAGGCAGACTCGCGGCACGTCATCGGCGTCGGGTGCGGGTTGCAGGCGAGTGAGCAGCTCATTGACCCACTCTTGCTGTTCAATCGGAGGCATGCTATCGAAAAATTCGGCGGTCTCCTTCGCACGCCGCAACTCCGCCACGCAATTCAGCGTCATCACAGATGCAGCCAACTGTTGCTGCGCTCCAAGCATGAGAACAACAGTTCGCTCGGGAAAGTCAATCTGGTGTGCTCCTACCTCGCAGCCTGACAGTGTCGCTAGCGTGCGAAAATCATCGACAACGTCATGTCGATTCCCGCGCACGGGAAGCCATACCTCCCACCAAAAAACTTCTGTCTCGTCCTGCGGGAAGGCCGCCGAATCGCTCGTCTACAAGGCACGCACCTCGGAACGTCGAATCGACGAGATCGCGTTTATTAAGCGTCCGTGATCGATAAGGACATCGTTCTTGTTTTTTTTCGCCTCTAGGTACTCGGCAATGTATTTTTCGAAGTGAGCCAGCTTTCCTTCTGGCACGAATACGTTTGCAGTGGTTTGAGTTCCTTCAGAGTGAACACTCAGTACTTCGATCTGCTGTTTCGGATCTCGACTGCGTTCATTTCCTAAGCTCTCAAAAGCCAGCTCGACATCAGGGATTCCAACAAACTGAATTTGGAGTCCAAGATGACTTTTGCAGTCCCCAGCCTTTTGCCTCTGCTGCCTCCGCGGCAATAGGCTTTAGAGCGTCCAATTGAGCTCTCAGCGCCATCCCATGCTGTTCCCAACTTTGAGCAGGGACCGTGGCGGCCGTTGGTCCACCATTTGACGGTGCAGTGAATGGTTTTGCCTCCGAGGAATCCAGGAGGACAATGTGAGGGCGCTTATCGGCGGTTGGTTGATCCGGCATCGTGCGGCGACATGGGCTTAGTGTTCTGGGTCAACCGGAAGCAATAAGTCTGCGCTCCTCAAGTGCACGTCGGATCGATTCGAAACGGCACTTTGGTTTGATCATGCATGATCGTGTCCTTGATCGCCTCATCTACTGCGCGGCAGATCTCGGCGTAGCTGAGCCCCACGGCTCTTTCTGCGAGTCCGTCGCTCTTAAATGGCTTCCGAGCAAATGAGCCGAGTCGAGACCGAACCAAATCAATTGCTTGTTGTGCAGTTGGCAAGTGATACTGAACGACATCATCGAACCGGCGGAAGAGTGCGATGTCCAATATTTCAGGATGATTTGTCGCTGCAATGATGAGACTGTTCGACTGATCTTGCTCAATCATCTGAAGGAAGCTGTTGAGAACACGCCGCATCTCACCAACATCGTTAATCGCGCCACGATGTGAGCCGATGGCGTCAAACTCGTCGAAAAAGTAGACTCCTCTGAGATCGGCCAGCGCGTCAAAAACTTGACGCAATTTGCTTGCCGTTTCCCCCATGAATTTCGTCAGTAGCGCATCAAGACGAACTAGAAAAAGCGGGATACCTAGTTCGCCGGCGAGCGCCGACGCCGTCATTGTTTTCCCTGTGCCTGGAGGGCCAACAAGCAAGATCTTTCGGCGAGGAGAAAGGCCATGCTCTCTTATTCGCGACAGAAGCCTTTGCTCTTTCACGATTCGGGCTAGTTGCTGCGCAGCCTGTTCATCCAAAACCATTTCCCCAAGCCGATGCGAGGGGTAGGCGACTGTCAGCAGGTTTCCCAATTCCCCTTTTGGCCGGGATGCGTTGATTCCACCACCAGCGATGGCAACCAATTTACCGGAAGAGTCCTGTCCGACCCGAGACTTTGCCGAATCGATGAGCACGCGCAATTCGTCAGCGAATTTGCCGTGGCCCACCTTAGCCTCATGAGCAGCCACTTGCAGTGCTACGGAGTAAAAGTGGCCATCGTCTCGGTTAATGTGAGACTGGATTAGGGCCTTGAGTTGGTCAGAGCTAGCCACAATTGGTCATGTTAAGAGTCTGCAGTTCTGACTTGGATGGGAGATAGTCGCAAGCGATTGTCCGCCCTGTCTGATGAGCTGACTAGCCCCTTCCCTGTTTTTCGTTGGCTGACAACGTCACTAGGTGTCAGTAGGAGACTCCGCGGAGTGCTTACACCAGTCGATTACTTCCCCCAACTATCCTTCATCCCCGCCACCCGGTTAAACACGGGCATACCCTCTCCTCCATTCGGAGGAAGAACTAAGTGGTCCTTCCGATCCGCCACAAAATACCCATGCCTCTCGAACTGAAACTTCTCATCCCCCTTCGCTGACGCCAGCGACGGCTCCACGTACGCCGTCACCACCTTGAGCGAATCCGGGTTCAGTTCTTCCAGAAAATCCTTCTCGCCCGTGTCCGGCTGCGGCACGGAGAAGAGGCGGTCATACAGCCGCACTTCGGCCTTCAGCGCATCGGCCACGGCCACCCAGGTGATGACGCCCTTGACCTTGATGGCGCTCGCGCCGGGGGTGCCGCTCTTGGTGTCGGGGATCAGTTCGGCCTGCACTTCGGTCACGTTGCCCGCTGCGTCCTTGGTCGCGCCCTTGCACTCGATCACGTGGCCGTACTTCAGGCGCACCTTGTTGCCGGGGTACAAGCGGTTGTAGCCCTTGGGCGGCACTTCTTCGTAGTCGGTGCGCTCGATCCACAGTTCCTTGCCGAACTTGAATTGGCGCGTGCCGCGCGCTTCGTCGTGCGGGTGCACGGGGGCGTGGCAGTCATCCAGCTTGCCGGCGCCCATCAGCGCGTCCCAGTTGGTGATGACCAGCTTCACCGGGTCCAGCACCGCCATCGCCCTCGCGGCCTTCGGGTCCAGGTCGTCGCGCAGCGCGGCTTCCAGCGTGCTGTAGTCGATCCAGCTGTCGCTCTTGGTGACGCCGATGCGCTCGGCAAACAGCTGGATGCTCTCGGGCGTGTAGCCGCGCCGGCGCAGGCCCACGATGGTGGGCATGCGCGGGTCGTCCCAGCCGGTCACGTGCTTTTCGTCCACCAGCTGCTTCAGCTTGCGCTTGCTGGTGATCACATACGTCAGGTTCAGCCGCGCAAATTCATATTGGCGCGGGTGCGGCTGGTTGGTCAGGCCGCCCGCGCCCAGGTTGTCCAGCAGCCAGTCGTAGAAGGGCCGCTGGTCTTCGAACTCCAGCGTGCAGATGCTGTGGGTGATGTTCTCCAGCGCGTCCTCGATGGGGTGCGCATAGGTGTACATCGGGTAGATGCACCACTTGTCGCCGGTGTTGTGGTGCGTGGCGCGGCGGATGCGGTAGATCGCCGGGTCGCGCATGTTGATGTTGGGGCTGGCCATGTCGATCTTGGCGCGCAGCACGGCGGCGCCGTCGGCCAGCTTGCCGTCGCGCATGTCCCTGAAGCGCTGCAGGTTCTCGTCGATCGACCGGCTGCGGTACGGGCTGTCGGTGCCGGGCTTGCCGAAGTCGCCGCGGTTGTGGCGCATTTCCTCGGCGGTCTGCTCGTCCACATAGGCCAGGCCGGCTTCGATCAGGTACTCGGCCGCCCGGTACATGAAGTCGAAATAGTCGCTGGCGTGGTAGTAATGCGACGTTCCATGGGCGTCCCAGGAAAACCCCAGCCACTTCACCGCGTCCAGGATGGAGTCGACGTATTCCTGGTCTTCCTTCTCCGGATTGGTGTCGTCGAAGCGCATATGGCAGACACCGTTGTAATCACGCGCCAGTCCAAAGTTCAAACAAATGCTCTTGGCATGGCCCACATGTAAATAACCGTTGGGCTCGGGCGGGAAGCGGGTGCGGATCTTCGCGGGGTCGGGCGCACCGGCGTGGTGCTGCGCGGCGTCGGCCGGATGGCCTGCCCAGTGGCGCTGCGCGTACGTTCCCTGGTCCAGGTCGCGTTCGATGACCTGGCGCAGGAAATTGCTGGGCTTTAGCGGTTCTTTATCGGCGGGGGCGTTCATATTGAAACCATTTTATGGTGCGGCGCGCAAAGTCACGCCTCGATGTGATCCGGATCACATGGCCCGCCCCATGGGTTACTTCTGGCAACGCCTTTGACTGTGCAGTGGGTAGTCATTGCACCCTTGCCTGCGTTTAATGAAAGGCAAGGGCGCGTCCGGGAGTCGCCCGCATTACAGGAGTGAAGTATGAAGTTCAGCAGTTCCATATTCGCCAAGGCAGGTGCAGCGGCCCTGGTGCTGGCGGCGGCCGGGACGGCCTCCGTGGCGCAGGCTCGCAGCGATGTGTACTTTTCGGTGGGTGCCAACGTGGCGCCGGGCCTCAATATCGGCGTGTCGAATGCGCCGGTGTACTACCCGCCCGTTTACGCCGCACCGGTCTACGTGCAGCCCGCACCCGTTTACTACTACCAGCCGGCCCCGGTGGTGTACCGCGCCCCGGTTTACTACGGCGCGGCACCGGTCTACTACGGCCCGCGCCATTTCCGCCACCACCGCCGCGGCGTGGCGGTCGTTCGCTACGGTTACTGATTCTCCAGACCCATAAGCAAAGAGTTCTCCAAGCTGGGCCCCCGCGCATGAGCGCTGGGGCCCTTTTTTTATGGGCAAAAAAGAACCCCCAGGCCGTTGGGGCCTGGGGGCAATATGCCAGTCGCGGGACGGAGGGCCGGACCAGCTCACCCCGGAGGAGGAGGGGACTCAGAGGAGTCGGGGTGATTGGGTTGAAGTGTGGGCCAGGGCACGCATCCATGGCTGTAGGACGGCGCCCACAGACTCTGCCGGACTAAAGCGCCTTCACGGGCGTTTTCCCCTTGGTGGTTTTGCAGACCTTCGACCTAGAATCCGTCCTTGCTCCCAACCCGGAGGTTTGGCTATGCCGATGTACATGGACATCCACGAGATTCGCGGCGCGAAACCCGAGGACGTGGCCCGGGCCCACGAAGCGGACATGGCGACGCAGGGCAAGTACGGCGTGGAGTACCACAAGTACTGGTTCAACGAGAGCACCGGCAAGATCTTCTGCCTGTGCAGCGCACCCAGCGCGGAGCTGGCTTCCCGGGTGCACCACGAGGCGCATGGCCTGGTGGCCACCAAGATCATCGAGGTGGACCCGGAAGTCGCCGAAGGCTTCATGGGCAGCGCCGACGTCAACCCGGGCGGCGCGGCCCTCATGCCCGGCAGCAGCCATGAGCGCGACAGCGGCGTGCGGTCGGTGCTGTTCACCGACCTGGTCGATTCCACCGGCATCACCCAGCGCCACGGCGACGACGCGGGGATGGAGTGCCTGCGCTTCCATGACAGCGTGGTGCGCGCGGCACTGGCGGAATTCCACGGCCGCGAGGTGAAGCACACCGGGGACGGCATCATGGCCTCGTTCGCGTCGCCGGTGGGCGCGGTGCGCTGCGCCGTGCGGATCCAGTCGACGCTGGCGCAGGACCCCGGCGCCATCCCCGTGCAGGTGCGCATCGGCATCGCCGCCGGCGAGCCGGTGGAGAGCAACCAGGACCTGTTCGGGTCCACCGTCCAGCTGGCCGCGCGCCTGTGCGCCAGCGCGGTGCCGGCGCAAAGCCTGGTGTCCAGCGTGGTGGCCGACCTGTGCATCGGCAAGGGACTGGGGTTCGAATACCTCGGTGAGCAGAGGCTCAAGGGCTTCGAGCAGCCGGTGCGCGTGCACGCGGTGTGCTGACGCGCCGCTACATCGCCTTGAACAGGTGCGCGTAGAGCCGGCTGACGGCCAGCCTTTCCTGGCGGCCGCGCACGTGCAGGTGCAGCTTTCCTGATTCGTCCCGCGTGACGCTGTCGATGGCGTCGGCGCGCACCACGCTGCCGCGGTGCACCTGCCAGAAGCGCTGGGCGTCGAGCTGCGGCAGCAGCTCCTTCAGCGGCGTGCGGATGAGGTATTCATGGCCGTCGGTCAGCACGCGCACGTACTTGTCCGCGGCTTCGAAGTACACCACCTCCTCGACGGGCACCATGCGGATGCTGGTGCCGACGCTGACCTGGATCAGCTTGAGCGGCCCTTGCGCCTGCGCCGGTGCGTTGACGGCGCCGAGCAGGCTGCGCAACTGGCCCAGCGTGGCTTCGAAGTCGGCGCCGCCCTGGGCGCGGCGCGCCAGCACCTGCTGCACCTTGGCCACGGTCTTTTGCAGGCGGGCGGCCTGCACGGGCTTGAGCAGGTAGTCCACCGCCTGCGTCTCGAAAGCCTGCACGGCGTACTGGTCGTACGCGGTGACGAACACCAGCGCGGGGAAGGGCTTGTCCTGCGGCCATTCGTCGGCCAGTTCCACGGCCGCCTCCAGCCCGCTCTGGCCCGGCATGCGGATGTCGAAGAACAGCACGTCGGGCTGCAGTGCCAGGGCCTGCGTCACCGCCGACGCGCCGTCGCCGACGGACGCGGCGATGCGCAGCTGCGGCCAGGCGCGGGCCAGCTCGGCCTGCAGCTCGTCGGCCAGCAGCGGCTCGTCTTCGGCGATCAATGCGGTGGCGGCGGGCAGGTTCATGGCGGGCTCGGCAGGCGGATGATGGTGCATGCGCCGCCTTGCGGCGCGGCGCGGAAGTCGATGCTCGCGGCCGCGCCGTGCAGCGTGGCCAGGCGCTCGCGCACCTGCGTCATGCCGAAGCCCTTGCCGCCGGAAGGCTCGCCGCCCGGGCCGACGCCGGTGTCGGCCACTTCCAGCACCAGCTGGCCGCCTTCGCGGCGCGCGCTCACGGTGATGCGGCCGCCTTCCACCTTGGGCTCCAGCCCGTGCTGGATGCTGTTCTCCACCAGGGGCTGCAGCAGCAGCGCGGGCACCGGGTGCTGCGCCAGTTCGGCGGGCAGTTCCAGCGAGAACGCGAGGCGCGGGCCCATGCGGATGGACATCAGTTCCAGGTAGTCGCGCAGGCGGTCGAATTCGGCCTGCAGGCTGTGCGTGGCCGTGCGCGACGCGCTGAGCGTGGCGCGCAGGTACGCGATCATGTGGTCGAGCATGCCTTGCGCGCGCTGCGGGTCCACGCCGATCAGCGCGCGCAGGTTGGCCAGCGTGTTGAACAGCATGTGCGGCTCGAGCTGCGCTTCCAGCAGCTTCAGGCGCGCTTCGTTGGCGTGCTGGTGCGCCTCGCCCATCTTGCGCTCCAGGTAGGCGCTGCGGTTCTTGCTATAGAAATAGTAGCTGCCCGCGATCCCGGCCAGCGCCGTGATGAGGATCGACGTGCGCAGATGGCCGTCGGCGACGTTGGGCGCACCCGCCGGGAACCAGCCGTAGTACACGCAGAGGCGGCTGGCGATGTAGGTGCCCAGCACGTAGCCCGTGGTGATGCCGCCGACCACCAGGCCCACGCCGGTCAGGCCACGGGGCCAGCCCGTTTCGGCGCCCGACGGAAAGAGGTGCCGGCCCAGGTCGATGACGGCCCACATGATGGAGCCGATGAACAGCGAATAGACGACGTTCGGCGCGTAGGGCTGCTCGGGCTGGAAGCCGTACTGGATGGTGGCGACGGCCAGGCAGAAGGCCAGCACCTGCAGCAGGTGCTGCAGCTTGTTGACCGGGTCGATCCTCATGCCCGGGCGCCCGTCAAGGCGAACCGGCCTGTTCACGCTGGATCCGGTCGCGTTCCTTCTGGACCATGCGCCGGCGCAGCTCGCTGCTGCTGCCGAGCATGAACACCGAGACGCCGTGCAGCGCCAGGCCGAATCCCCAGCCCAGCAGCGGGAACACCGACCACGGCCGGCTGCCGAAGCCGTAGCGCGAGATCGCGAAGATGAAGAGGTTGACCAGCACGTAGAGGATCACGTGCAGGTAGAAGCCGAGCTTGGCCCCAGCGCGCTTGTGCGCCAGGCGCTCGAGGGCTTCGGAAGACAGCGGGTTCATGATGGGTTGGGAAGCGGACAGGTTCATTCTAGGGCAGCAAATGCTGGTTGAAAAAGGCAACGATCCTGCGGTTGACGTCGGACAAGGCCGCAGGGACTGTCATTGCGGCCCCGGATCAGGTCCGGGGTTTCAGCTCCCGCAATCCATGTCTTTTTCACCACGGGTCCCGCTGCAGTTGCAGCCGGCGGGGTTCCAGGTGGAAAGCCAGGCGCCACAGGCGGGCGGCCCGGCCGGCGAAGATGCCGCTGGACAGGCCGTACAAGACCCCGACCACCAGCGCGTATTCGCCGTCGCGCGCCAGGCCCGGTTGCATGGCGAGATCCACGCCGACCACGTACTTGGTCAGGAAGATGACCAGGATCAGCGCCAACGGCACCCAGGTGGCGGGCAGGGTGAAGGTGCGCGTGGCGCCGTCGTAGCCCGCGCCGCGCGGCGGGGCCATCGGTGCGACCACCGCCACCATGACGGAGGCGCCGAACATCCAGGCCAGCATCACGTAGCCGAACAGGGGCGACCCACCGAAGGCCGACACCGTGCCCCAGAGGGACAGGGCGGTCATCGTGACCGGCATCAGGGCGACGCGGGCCAGGCTGGCCTTGCGGGCCCGGGCCTGCGACAGGCCCAGCCCGATGAGGCCGGCGAGCAGGCCCCACACCCAGACGGGCGTTTGCTGGAGGACGGTGCCCAGCATTCGGGGTTGCTGGATGAGCATCTGGATCAGCATGTGTTTCTCCTTGGAATCGTTGAAGAGGGTGCTCAGGCCAGCGCGATGGCGCCGACGGTGCCCCACAGCAGGTCGCCGAGGTAGCGGCCGGGCAGCAGCGTGAAGCTGCCGGCCACGATGCAGGCGCCGAAGTACAGGCGCTGCATGGTCTTGCGGTGGCCGCTGATGTTGCCCTTGGCCAGGAACCAGAAAGCCGCGACCAGCATGCCCAGGCTGATCGGGATCAGCACGTGCACCGGGCCGAAGCCGGCGATGTGGGGCAGCTTGTCGCCGCTGATGAAGATGGCCGTGAGGGCGGTGAGGACCATCAGCGTGACCCAGGCGTAGCCGAAGGCGCGATGCAGCCGGGGCCGCTGGCTGGCGCCCTTGCGGGCCCACAGGGCGACGGGTCCGGTGACGAACGGCGCCGATGGCGGCGGTCATGTGGACGGCGATGAGGGGGGTGAGCTGCATGGGGTTTCTCCTGGCGGTGGCGTCTTTCGATGGGCGGACTTTGCCGGTGCCGCCCGGGCGGGGCCACGGCGATGGGACGAAACGGCAGGAACCGGGCGCGAAATGCAGCCGGCGGGGAGCGGTTTGCGGCGGCTTTACGTGGCCGATACACCGCGGATGCGCCAATGGATGGGCTGGTTCCTACAATCGGATACATGAAAAAGCTCTCGTGGAAGCTGTGGGCTGGCGTGGCCGGCGCGCTGGCGCTGGCGGCCGGCGGCGGGGCCTGGTGGTGGACCCAGGGCCGCGTGCCCGACGTCGTCTACCGCACCGGCAAGATCGAGCGCGGGCCGCTGCAGGCGACCGTCTCGGCGTCCGGCGCGGTGAACCCGGTGACCCAGGTCTCGGTCGGCACCCAGGTGTCGGGCCAGATCAAGGAGCTGTACGTGGACTTCAATTCCGAGGTCAAGGCCGGCCAGCTGATCGCCATGATCGACCCGGAGACCTTCGAATACCGCGTGCGGCAGGCCCAGGCCGACGTGGACTCGTCCCAGGCGGCGGTGCTGACGGCGCAGGCCAACGCCGCGGCCAGCCGGGCGGCGGTGTCGCGCGCCAAGGTGGACCACGCCGAGGCCATCCGCGACTACGAGCGCAAGAAGATGCTGGTGGACAAGCAGTTCATCGCCCAGAGCGAAGCCGACAAGGCGCTGGCGCTGGTCAACACCACGCGCGAGCAGCAGAAGTCGGCCGAGGCCCAGTCCGGCGTGACCGACGCGCAGATCAAGAGCGCGCAGGCCAACGTGGCGCAGCGCCAGGCGGCGCTGGCGCAGGCGCGCATCGACCTGCAGCGCACGAAGATCACGTCGCCGGTCAACGGCATCGTCATCAAGCGCGCGATCGAGAAGGGCCAGACCGTGGCGGCCAGCCTGCAGTCGCCCGAGCTGTTCGTGATCGCGCAGAACCTGCAGGACATGCAGGTGGAAGCCAGCATCGACGAAAGCGACGTGGGCCGCATCCGCACCGGCCAGCACGCCACCTTCACCGTCGATGCCTTCCCCGGCCAGACCTTCGACGGCGAGATCCGCCAGGTGCGCAAGGCCGCGCAGACCGTGGCCAACGTGGTGACCTACGTCGCGGTGGTGGGCTTTTCCAATGCCGGCGGCAAGCTGCTGCCGGGCATGACGGCCAACGTGCGCGTGGTGACCGAGTCGCGCGACAGCGTGCTGAAGATTCCCAACGCCGCGCTGCGCGTGCGCATCGCGGGCGTGGACCCGGCGGCGGCGCCGGGCGCGAAGCCGGCTTCGGGCGGCGCGTCCACCACCGGCAGCGCGGGCGGCTGGAGCTGGATGTCGCAGGCGCTGGCGCAGCCGGCCGCAGGCGGGGGCGGCCTGGCCGCGATGCGCGAGCGGCTGGTGACCGAGCTGCGCCTGACGGCCGAGCAGCAAGGCAAGCTGGACGCGATCAGCGCCGAGATGCGCCCGCAGTTCACGGCCCTGCGCGAACTGCCGGAAGACCAGCGGCAGGCGGCGCGCGAGCGCACCCTGTCGGAGATGCGCGGCAGGATCAACGCCATGCTGACGCCGGAGCAGAAGGTGCAGTACGCGCAGATGCAGGCGCAGGCCGGCGGCGCGCAGCGGCCCGCATGCGGCCAACGCGCAGGCCGCCGCCCCCACGGCCCGGCCCGCGCCGGCTGCACCGCCCGCCCGGGCCGCGGCGCCGTCGGCGTCGGCGGCTGCCGCGCCACCGGTTGCCGCGCCGCCCACCGCCGCCGCGCCGCCCCGAGCTGCCGGCGGCCTGTCCGGCGTAGCGGCCGAGTTCCGCGCCCGCCTGGCCGCCGAACTGCAATTGACGCCGTCGCAGCTGGAAAAGGTCGACGCCATCTACGCCGACGCGCGGCCCAAGTTCATGCAGCTGCGCGACATGACGGCCGAAGAGCGGCCGAAGGCGCGCGAGCGCATCTTCGGCCGAGGTGCGCGCGCGCATCGGCGACATGCTGACGCCCGAGCAGAAGCCCCGGTACGCGGCCATCCTGGCCGAGGCCGGCAGCCGCACCGAGCACGCGCGGCCGCATCTACCTGCTGGGCGACGACGGCAAGCCGCGTGCCTACAACGTGCGCCTGGGCATCACCGACGGCACCAGCACCGAGCTGATCGTCGCGCCCAACGCCCCCGACGCGGCCGACCTGAAGGAAGGCGCCGCCGTCATCACCGGCGTCAGCCACGCCGGGCGCGCCGGCGCAGCCCGCACAGCCGCTCCGGCCCGCGCATGCCGTTCTGACCATGGCCCTGATCGAAGCGCGCGAGCTGACCAAGGTCTACGCCATGGGCGACCAGACCGTGCACGCGCTGCGCGGCGTGTCGCTGGACATCGAGGAAGGCGAGTTCGTCGCGATCATGGGCGCGTCGGGCTCGGGCAAGTCCACGCTGATGAACATCCTGGGCTGCCTGGACCTGCCGACCTCCGGCGAATACCGCCTGGCCGGCGAAGCGGTGGAGGGCATGCAGGCGGACCAGCTCGCGTCCATCCGCAACCGCCGCATCGGCTTCGTGTTCCAGCAGTTCAACCTGCTGCCGCGCACCAGCGCGCTGGAGAACGTCGAGCTGCCGATGGTCTATTCCGGCGTGAAGGCCGACCGTGCGGCGCGAGCGCGCGATGGCGGCGCTGCAGCAGCGTCGGCCTGGGCGAGCGCTTCAGCCACACGCCGGCCGAGCTCTCGGGCGGCCAGCAGCAGCGCGTGGCCATCGCGCGCGCGCTGGTCAACCACCCGCAGCTGATCCTGGCCGACGAGCCGACCGGCGCGCTGGACTCGCAGACGTCGGAAGACATCATGCGGCTGCTGACCGACCTGAACGCGCAGGGCATGACGGTGGTGATCGTGACGCACGAAGCCGACATCGCCGCCTGGGCGCGCCGCAGGATCGTGTTCCGCGACGGGCACATCGTCGAGGACGTGCTGCAGGCGCCGCACGTCGCTGTCGAGGCAAACCGACATGAACTCCCTCGCCGCACTCCGCTCCGCACTGCGCGCGCTGGCCGCCAACAAGCTGCGCAGCGTGCTCACCATGCTGGGCATCATCATCGGCGTGGCCGCGGTGATCACGATGATCGCCGTCGGCCGCGGCGCGACGGAGCGCGTGCAGGAGCAGATGAAGGGCCTGGGCTCCAACATCATGCTGGTGCTGCCGGGCGGCATGACGGCCGGCGGCGTGCGGCTGGGCGCGCAGACCGGCCAGGCGCTGACCGAGGAGGACGCGCTGGCGATCGCGCGCGAGGTGCCCGAGGTGCAGGTCGCGGCGCCGAACCTGCGCACCGGCGCGCAGGTGGTCGTCGGCAACACCAACTGGAGCACCTCGATCCTCGGCACGACCAACGACTACCTCGAGGCGCGCGAGTGGCCGCTGTCGGGCGGGCGCGGCTGTTCGAGGCGGCGGAGATGCAGGGCTCGGCCAAGGTGGCGATCATCGGCCAGACGGTGGCGCAGCAGCTGTTCGGCGACGACGACCCGCTGGACCAGGTGATCCGCGTCAAGAAGGTGCCGGTGACGGTCATCGGCATGCTGGAGAAGAAGGGCCAGAACTCGATGGGCCAGGACCAGGACGACGTGGTCGTCGTGCCGATCACCACCTACCGCAACCGCATCCAGGGCGGCTCGGCGGGACGCCTGAAGCGCATCGGCGCGATCAGCGTCAAGGTGCGCGAGGGCCAGAGCATGAAGGAGGCCGAGGAGAGCATCAAGGAGCTGCTGCGCCAGCGCTTCAAGGTGCAGCCCGGCGCCGACGACCCGTTCTCCATCCGCAACCTCACCGAGATCCTGCAGGCGCAGGAGGCGTCCAGCCGCGTCATGACGATGCTGCTGGCCGCGGTGGCCGGCATCAGCCTGGTCATCGGCGGCATCGGCATCATGAACATCATGCTGGTCAGCGTGACCGAGCGCACGCGCGAGATCGGCCTGCGCATGGCGGTGGGCGCGCGCGGCGCGACATCCTGGCGCAGTTCCTGATCGAGGCCGTGACGCTCAGCCTGATCGGCGGCGCGATCGGCGTCGCCGCTCGGCGGCATCGCCACCTGGGCCGTCGGCCAGTTCGCGGGCTGGCAGGTCAGCATGACGGCCGCCTCCATCGTGCTGGCGGCGGGCTTCTCGGCGTTCGTGGGGGTGTTCTTCGGCTTCTACCCGGCGCAGCGCGCGTCGAAGCTGCTGCCGATCCAGGCGCTGCGCTACGAGTGACGGCGGTCGCATAATGCGCGCTCTTTCAAGGAGCGCGCGTGGACATTGTATTGCTGGTCAAGGCCGCCATCATGGGCGTGGTGGAGGGGCTCACCGAGTTCCTGCCGATTTCCAGCACCGGCCACCTCATCCTGGCCGGCGCGCTGCTGGGCTTCGACGACGAGAAGGCCAAGGTCTTCGACATCGCGATCCAGACCGGCGCCATCCTGGCGGTGATCATCGTCTACTGGCAGAAGATCCGCGACACGCTGGTCGCGCTGCCCACCCAGCGGCAGGCGCAGCGCTTCACGCTGAACGTGCTGATCGCCTTCGTGCCCGCGGTGGTGCTCGGCCTGCTGTTCGGCAAGGCGATCAAGGCGCACCTGTTCACGCCCGCCGTGGTGGCCACCACCTTCATCCTGGGCGGCTTCGTCATCCTGTGGGCGGAAAAGCGCACCCAGGCGGCGGCGCGCATCCACGAGGTGGACGAGATGACGCCGTGGGACGCGCTGAAGGTCGGGCTGGTGCAGTGCCTGGCCATGATCCCCGGCACCAGCCGCAGCGGCGCCACCATCATCGGCGGCATGCTGCTGGGCCTGTCGCGCAAGGCGGCGACCGATTTCTCGTTCTACCTGGCGATCCCCACGCTGATCGGCGCCGGCGCCTACAGCCTGTACAAGGAGCGCGCGCTGCTGTCGATGGCCGACCTGCCGATGTTCGCCGTGGGCCTGCTGTTCTCGTTCATCAGCGCCTGGATCTGCGTGCGCTGGCTGCTGCGCTACATCTCCACCCACAGCTTCACGCCGTTCGCGTGGTACCGCATCGCCTTCGGCATCGTGGTGCTGGCCACGGCCTGGAGCGGCTGGGTGAACTGGGCCGCCTGATCAGCTGCGGGCGCGCCCGAGCCGCTCGCCCCGCTTGAGCGGGCGCCACTCGCCTTCGGGCTGCGCCAGCCGGTTGGCCACGATGCGCAGCACCTCCGGGTGCGTGCCCATGCCCAGGTGGCTGGCCGCGACCTCCACGTTTTCCGCGCTGCGGGCTTTTCTTCTCGATGCAGCCGCGCCAGGCCACGATGCCGTCGGTCTTGCTGTAGATCGATGTCGTGGGCACGGGCGGGCATTCGCGGATGCGCGCTTCCACCTCGGGCGTCAATTGCGCGGTGTCGCGGTTCAGCAGCTTGAAGACCTTGCCCGCGTGCGTGCCGCCGCCCAGCGCGCCGAACGGCGTGCCCAGCGTGATGACCTGGCGCACCGCTTGCGGGCAATGCTTGGCGATCTCGCGGGCATAGACGCCGCCCAGGCTCCAGCCCACCAGGCTGACCTTGCGCCCGTGGCGCGCGTGCAGTTCGCGCACACGCTTCGCCAGCCCGGCCAGCCATTCGTCGAACACGCCCTCGGGGCCGGTGTTGATGCCGCCTTCCCAGTCATGCACCGTGAAGGCCGACTTGTTCAGGAAGCCGCGCAGGTGCGAAGTGGTCATCGCGCCGCCGGCCAGGCCGGGGTAGACGACGACGGGGTGCCCGTCGCCGACCGGCTGCGGGCCGGCACCGACGCGGGCTGCGCAATAGTCGAACATGGCGCGCAGCGGCTCCATGGCCAGCAGCGACAGCGGCGGGGCGCCGAAGGAAGGGGAAAGGGTTTGTGATGAATCCATCCCCGCCAATGTGCGGGGTGATGGGCCTGCGGACTGTGAGTCCCTGCGGCAGCGGCCTGTAGGACGAAACCATCAATGCCGCACTGCACACAGTGCGCTCTGACAACTTTGGGGTTCAGTGCGGGAAATCGAAACCGCGCAGTGCCGCCTCGATCGCGGCGGCGGTGGCCACCGGCTTTTCCATCGGGAAGAGGTGGCTGCCGTCCAGCATCATGATGCGGCCGCGGGTGACCTGCCGGGTCATGTCCATGCCCACCTGCTTCATCTCCTCGGAGTCGCGCCCGCCGATGAAGGCGACGTTGCACTTGAGCGGGTGGCGCCGCAGCAGGCGGTCGAGGTTGTCCGGCAGCGTGTTGTAGATGGCCGTCTCGATGTCGCGGTCGAAGCTCAGCACGCGCTCGCCGTCCTCGTCGTGCGTGCAATGCGTGATGTAGTCGCGCAGCACCTGCTCGTCCCAGTGCGCAAAGGCCTTCTTGTGGCGAAAGTGCTCGAAGGCGTCTTCCGCCGTCGGCCAGCGGTTCTTGCGCCGGCGGCTCACGCGGCCCGGCGAGATCGAGCCCACCAGCTGGGTGCGCTTCATCGCGCCCAGGGCCGTGGCCCGCCAGCCGCCGAGCAGGGGCGAGTCGATCAGCAGCACGCCCTTCGCCAGCTCGGGATGGCGGGCCGCGCACATCAGGCTGAGGAAGCCGCCCAGCGAATGGCCGACCAGGAAGGCCGGCCCGCCATGCCGCTCCACTTCGCGCGCCGCGACCTCGTGCAGCTGCTGCACCAGGTGCGGCCAGTTGTTGGTGACGGGATAGCCGCGGCTCGTGGCCGAACTTGTCGACGGCCTTCACGGTGAAGCCGCGCGCGCGCAGGCTCTTGAACATCGCGCCGTAGGTGGCGGCGGGGAAGCTGTTGGCGTGGGAGAAGACGATGAGGCTCAGATCAGCCTTTCCTCGGGCCGGGTGATCTTCTTCAGCGGCTTGCTGCGGGCGCCCTGGACCTTGAGCGGCGTCTCGGTGTGCGCGTCGTCCCACACCGGGTCTTCGAGGCTGTCGAACACCTCGCGCAGCTTCTGGCCCCAGCTGCTGTGAAGCATGCGGTAGTAGGGGTTGTTCATGTCGATGCACACGATCTTGTCGGTTTCGAAGCGGTTGGCCTCGTACACCACCAGGTCCATCGGGGGCCCGACCGAGAGGTTGGACTTCATGGTCGAGTCCATCGACACCAGCGCGCACTTGGCGGCTTCTTCCAGCGGCGTCTCCGGCGTGATCACGCGGTCGAGCACCGGCTTGCCGTACTTGTATTCGCCGATCTGGAAATAGGGCGTCTCGGGGGTGGCCTCGATGAAATTGCCGGCCGAGTACACCTGGAACAGGCGCATGCCCTCGCCGCGGATCTGCCCGCCGAACACCAGCGACACGTTGAACTCCACGCCGGCGTATTTCAGCGCCTCGGCGTCGCGGTCGTACACGTGGCGCACGGCGTTGCCCAGCACCCGCGCCGCGTCGAACATGCTCTTGGCGTTCCAGATGGTCGTGACTTCGCTGTCCTCGGGGTTCTCCTTGAGCTGCTCGACCTGCAGGATTTCGCGCACGGACTGCGAGATGCTGAGGTTGCCGGCCGTCAGCAGCACCATGAAGCGGTCGCCGGGGCGCTCGTACACGATCATCTTGCGGAAGGTGCTGATGTTGTCCACGCCCGCGTTGGTGCGCGAGTCGGACAGGAACACCAGGCCCGCGTCGAGTTTGATGCCGACGCAATAGGTCATGACTTGTCTCCCAGTTTCTTCAGCGCGTACAAGGCGTCCAGTGCTTCACGCGGGCTCAGCGCGTCGGGGTTCAGGGCCGCCACGGCCGCCTCGACGGCGCTGTGCGCCGGCGTTTCCGCGGCGGGCGGGGCTTCGAACAAGTCTACCTGCTCGCGGCTCAGCGCCTGCTGGTTCTCCAGCGCCGCCAGCGCATGGCGGGCGTGGTTCACGACGCCGGCGGGCATGCCCGCCAGCCGCGCCACCTGGATGCCGTAGCTGCGGCTGGCCGGGCCGGGCTGGATTTCGTGCAGGAACACGATGTCCGACCCGGACTCCGCCGCGCTCACGTGCACGTTGACCGCCGCGTGGTGCTTCGCCGGGAACTCGGTCAGCTCGAAGTAGTGGGTGGCGAAGAGGGTGTAGGCCTGGGTCCTGTCGTGCAGGTGCGCGGCGATGCCCGAGGCGAGCGCCAGGCCGTCGAAGGTGGAGGTGCCGCGCCCGATCTCGTCCATCAGCACCAGGCTCTGCGGCGTCGCCGCATGCAGGATCTGCGCCGCCTCGGTCATCTCCAGCATGAAGGTCGATTGCGCGTTGGCCAGGTCGTCGGCCGCGCCGATGCGGGTGTGGATCGCATCCATCGGCCCCAGCCGGCAGGCGCTCGCGGGGACGTACGACCCCATCGAGGCCAGCAGGCACACCAGCGCCACCTGGCGCATGTAGGTGGACTTGCCGCCCATGTTGGGGCCGGTGATGATCTGCATGCGCTGCTTCGGGCCCAGGCGCGTGTCGTTGGCGATGAAGGTGCCCGCCGACATTTCCGCCAGGCGCGCCTGCACGACGGGGTGCCGGCCCTGCACGATCTCGATGCCCGGCTCCTTCATGAACTGCGGCCGGCACCAGTCGAGCGTCAGCGACCGCTCGGCCAGCGCGCACAGCGCGTCGAGCGAGGCCAGGGCACGCGCCAGGCGCGTCAACGCGGGCACATGGGGCTGCAACTGGTCCAGCAGCTGCTCATAGAGGAATTTCTCGCGGGCCAGGGCGCGGTCCTGCGCCGACAGGGCCTTGTCCTCGAAGGCCTTCAGCTCGGGGGTGATGAAGCGCTCGGCGTTCTTCAGGGTCTGGCGCCGCCGGTAGTCCGCCGGCACCTTGTCCAGCTGCCCCTGCGTGATCTCGATGTAGAAGCCGTGCACCTTGTTGAACTGCACGCGCAGGTTGGCGATGCCGGTGCGCGCCTTCTCGCGCGTTTCCAGGTCGAGCAGGAAGCCGTCGCAGTTGTCCTGGATGGCGCGCAGCTCGTCGAGCTCGGCGTCCAGGCCGGTGGCGATCACGCCGCCGTCGCGCACCAGCGCCGCGGGCTCTTCCATGATGGCGCGCGCCATCAGCTCGGCGCAACCGGCGGGCGGCGACATGGCGCCGGCGACCTCGGCCAGCAGCGCGTCCTGCCCGCCCAGGCGCAGCGCGAGCTGGGCCGACTTCTCGAGCGAGTGCCGCAGCCCCACCAGTTCGCGCGGGCGCACCTGGCGCAGGGCGATGCGGGCCGTGATGCGCTCCACGTCGCTGCAGCCCTTGAGCTCGGCACGCAACGCCTGCCACGGCCCTGCGCGCAGCAGCTCGATCGCCTCGGTGCCGCGCGATGGCCTGGCTGCGCTCGCGCCGCGGCTCGAGCATCCAGCACTTGAGCATGCGGCTGCCCATGCCGGTCATGCAGGTGTCCAGCAGCGAGAAGAGGGTGGGCGAGTCCTCGCCGCGCAGCGTCTGCACCAGCTCCAGGTTGCGCCGCGTGGTGACGGGCAGGTCGATCAGCTCGTCGTCGCGCTGCACCTGCAGGCTCTGGACGTGCGAGAGCGCGCGGCCCTGCGTGTGCTCGGCGTAGGTGAGCAGGGCTGCCGAGGCGGCGTGCGCCAGCGGCAGTTCTTCGGCGCCCCAGGCCGCCAGCGTCGCGCCATTGAGTTGCTCGAGCAGCTTGCGCAGGCCCAGGCCGGACTCGAACTGCCATTCGGGCCGCTGGGTGAGCGAGACCGGCGAGGAAAACCTCAGGGCCCGCACGCGCTGCTCGAAGGCGGGTGTCACGTCGGCGCTGAAAAGCAGTTCGCTCGGCCCGATGCGCGCCACCCAGGATTCCAGCTCGTCGGCGGGGCACTCGGCCAGCTGCAAGGCGCCTTGCGTCACGCTCAGCCAGGCCAGCCCCAGGCGGTGGCGCGAACCCTGGTGCACGGCCAGCAGGATGGCCTCGGACTTGTCGTTGAGCAGTTCGGTGTCGGTGAGCGTGCCCGGCGTCACCACGCGCACCACCTTGCGCTCGACCGGCCCCTTGGCCGTGGCGACGTCGCCGACCTGCTCGCAGATCGCCACCGACTCGCCCTGCTTGATCAGGCGCGCCAGGTAGCCTTCCACGGAATGGAAAGGCACGCCGGCCATGATGACCGGCTCGCCGGCGGAGTTTCCGCGGCGGGTGAGGGTGATGTCCAGCAGCCGCGCGGCTTTTTCGGCGTCGCCGTAGAACAACTCGTAGAAATCGCCCATGCGGTAGAACACCAGGGTTTGCGGGTGTTCCGCCTTGATGGCCAGGTATTGGGCCATCATGGGGGTGTGCTTTCCGGCCGGGTCCGGCCGTGCCAGCGCGATTTCGTTTTCGTTGGACATGGGCACCGATTGTCACCGTAGAATGACCGGCTTGCAGCACCGAAGGAAGGACCTCCATGACCGGGCAAAGCTTGTCGGATCGCTCGGCTGACGCGCCCGCCCTCGAATGCGATGTCGTCGTCATCGGCGGGGGCCCGGCCGGCTCCACCGTGGCCACGCTGCTGGCACGCCAGGGGCACAAGGTGACCCTCCTGGAAAAGGACCATCACCCGCGTTTCCACATCGGCGAATCGCTGTTGCCGGCCAACCTGGCCCTGCTCGAAAAGCTCGGCGTGGCCCGGGAGGTCAAGGCCATCGGCATCGAGAAATGGGGCGCGGAATTCGTGTCGCCCTGGCATGCCAACAAGAGCCAGACCTTCGAATTCGCCGACGCGTGGGACAAGTCCATGCCGTATTCGTACCAGGTGCGCAGGTCCGAGTTCGACGAGATCCTGCTGCGCAACGCCGGCCGGGCGGGCGCCGAAGTCATCGAAGGCTGCCGGGTCCGCGACGTGGCCTTCGCGCCCGACCAGTCCGGCGCCACCGTGCAGGCCCAGCACGAGGACGGCCGCACCCGGCACTGGCGTGCGCGCTTCGTGGTGGATGCGTCGGGGCGCGACACCTTCCTGGGCCGGAAGTTCGACCTCAAGCGCCGCAACCCGAAGCACAACAGCTGCGCCCTGTACGCCCACTTCAAGGACGCCACCCGCCACCCGGGACGCGACGAGGGCAACATCACCATCTTCTGGTTCGACCACGGATGGTTCTGGCTGATCCCGCTGGCCGACGGCGCCACCAGCATCGGCGCGGTGGTGTGGCCGTATTACCTGAAGAGCCGGGCCAAGCCGGTGAAGGATTTCTTCCTGGACACCATCGCCATGTGCCCGGCCCTGGCCGAGCGGCTGGCGGGCGCGACGCTGATCACCGAGGTGGAGGCGACCGGCAACTTTTCCTACTCGTGCCTGCGCACGCACGGGCCGAACTACCTCCTCATCGGCGACGCGTTCACCTTCATCGACCCGGTGTTTTCCTCGGGCGTCATGCTGGCCATGCAGAACGGCTTCGACGGCGCCGAAACGGTGGACACCTGCCTGCGCCAGCCGGCGCGGGCCGCCGCGGCGCTGGCGCGCTACGACCGCCGGGCGCGGCGCGGCCCCAAGGAGTTCTCGTGGTTCATCTACCGCGTGACCCACCCGACGATGCGCGACATGTTCATGGGCCCGCGCAACGTGCTTCGCGTCAAGGAGGCGCTGCTGTCCATGCTGGCCGGCGACATCTTCGGCAAGACGCCGATCTGGGGCTCGCTGCGGGTCCTCAAGGCCATCTTCTATATCGGATCGGCCCTGAATTTCAGGCGTTCGCTGCAGGCGATGCGCCTGCGCAGGGCCAACATCCGCGAAGTCGAGGCCGGCGCATCTTGAGAGAGCCCGTCTCCAGCTTCGTGGAAAGCAAAACCCCGACGCAGCCGGACGAGCTGCACAAACCGCGGGTGCGGCGGGCGCCGCTGCACGAAACCCTCCGGCTGCACCTGGGCTTCGTGGTGCTGGGCGGGTTCTGCCTGGGCATCTCGGTGGCCGCCCTTCCGATGGGGCTGCTGCTGCCGCGGGCGTCGAGCAAGCGCCTGGGCCGCAGGCTGATCTCGGCCTCGACCCGCGCGTACCTGAAGATGCTGGCGCTGATGGGCGCCTGCCGCTTCGACCTGTCGGAGCTGGAGGCGCTGCGCGATGCGCCGCCCATGGTCATCGCGCCCAACCATCCTTCGCTGCTCGACGCGCTGATGGTCCTCTCGGCGCTGCCGAATGCGACCTGCATCATGAAGGCGGACATCGTCAACAACGTCGTTTTCGGGGCCGCGGCGCGCGTCGCGGGCTACGTTCGCAACACGCCGCTGCGCGCCATGGTGCAGCAGGCCATGGCCGAACTGCGCCAGGGCAGCCATGTGCTGCTGTTCCCGGAGGGCACGCGCACCACCCGGTTCCCGATCGGCCAGCTGCAAGGCACCTGCGGCCTGATCGCGAAGAACGCGGGGGTGCCGGTGCAGACCGTGTTCATCGAAACCGACTCGGGCTTCCTCGGCAAGGGCTGGCAGCTGCTGTGGACGCCGCGCATGCCCATCACCTACCGCGTGCGGCTGGGCAAGCGCTTCGACGCGCCCACCCATTCGGCCCGCTTCATGGAGGAGCTCGAGCAGTACTTCCAGGCCGAGCTGGCGCATGCGCAACTGCCGGAGTTCCCGGTCTCGCGGCCGCGCGCCTGACCCTCCGTATCCGCAAGGCAATGCAAAGCACTCCGCCCGCCGCGTCCACCACGCACCTGGTCCTGATTCCCAGCTACAACCCCGGGCCCAAGGTGCGCGAAACGGTGAAGGCGGCGCGCGAGCGTTGGACGCCGGTGTGGGTCATCGTCGACGGCAGCACCGATGGCAGCGTGGAGACGCTGCAGGCGATGGCGGCCGGGGACGCGGGCATGCGCGTCATCGTGCTGCCGCGCAATGTGGGCAAGGGCGCGGCCGTGCTGCACGGGCTGGACCTGGCCGCGGCGCAGGGCTTCACGCATGCGCTGACCATGGACTCGGACGGCCAGCACCCGGCCGAGCTGATCCCGTCGTTCATGGCGGCGTCCGCGGCGCAGCCGGAGGCGATGGTGCTGGGCGTGCCGGTGTTCGCGGCCGACGCGCCGCGCCTGCGGGTGAACGGCCGCAAGGTGTCCAACGGCTGGGCCGACCTGGAAACCCTGTGGATGGGCATCGGCGATTCGCTGTTCGGCTTTCGCGTCTACCCGATCGAGCCGCTGCGCCAGGTCATGCGCGGCCAGCGCTGGATGCGCAGGTTCGACTTCGACCCCGAGGCGGTGGTGCGCATGTGCTGGCGCGGCGTCAAGCCGGTGAACCTGCCGGCGACCGTCAAGTACTTCCGCCCGGAAGAAGGCGGGGTGTCGCACTTCAACTACCTGCGCGACAACCTGCTTCTCACCTGGATGCACTCGCGGCTGTTCTTCGGCTTCCTGCTGCGCCTGCCGCTGCTCGTGGGCAGGCGTTTGCTGGGGAAGGGCTGATCGAGTTTCACCGGCCTGCGTGCTGGCGGCGAAGCCGGGTGCGGGCGGGCTGTGGCGCGCGGTCGGGCCGTTGCGCGCCTTCCCTGAAGACGCGCAAACACCTCCGGTGAACGGATTTGCGGCCTTGGGACTCATCGTGGTCCGTCCAAACGCTCCGGATAGGCCCGCGCGCTGGTCGCGCACGCGGCCGCAAACCGATCACCTCCGTCTCGACCCGCCCTGATTGCGCGCCACAGCCCGCCCGCACCCGGCTTCGCGGCTGGCGTGGTGGGCGTGCAGCAAATGTTGTCGATCTGCAAGGCTGTGTGCCGGTTGGCTGCGCCGCGCGATCAGGGCCAGGCGAGGCGCAGGTGATCGGTTTGCGGCCGCACGCGCGCGAGCGCGTGGGCTCTTCCGGCGCGTGAGGTGCGGCCACGGGGAGTCCCAAGGCCGCAAATCCGTTCACCGGAGATGTTTCGGCGCTTTGGCGCCGAACGACTGGACCGCGCGGCGCAGCCAACCGGCGCGCAGCCTTGCCGCGTGCTTTAAGGCAAGAGCGTCCCTGGACTAGGAAGCCGAAGCCTTGACGGCCTGGTATTCCGAAAAGATGCCGAGTTCGCGGTGGCGCACGACCTGCGTGAGCCCGGTCGCGCTGAGCGTCGCCATGACCTGCTCCGGCCGCACGCACGCTTCGATCGTGTCCCAGTAGTAGCGCCACATCGTGGTGGTTTTCTGCTGGCTGGAGACGAAGCGGGTCAGCAGCGGGATCACCCCGCGCATGTAGGTCTTGAGCAGCCAGCGGCCGGCGGCGGTTTCGGCCTGCGTGATCTCCAGGACGCACAGGCGCCCGCCGGGCTTCAGCACGCGCTCGAACTCCGTGAAAGCCACGCTCAGGTCGCTGATGTGGCGCAGGGCGTAGCCCATGCTCAGGAAGTCGAAATGGTTGTCGGGGAAGGGCAGCGACTCGGCCCGGCCTTCCACCATGGCCATGGCCTGGGGCAGCTTGCCGGCCGCCATCATGCCCGGGCTCGGGTCGAGGCCGGTGACCAGCGCGGGATCGCCGGTGATCATGCAGGCCTGTGCCGCCACCAGCCCGGTGCCGACGCCCACGTCCAGCACCTTCATGCCGGGCTTCAGCCCGGCGCGGATGAGCGCATCGCGCCGGTACTTCGGACCCGTGCCGAAGGCCAGCATGGATTCGATCCGGTCGTAGTCGGGCGCGGTCTCGTCGAAGATCTTGCGCAGGTAGGCCTGCCGGTCCTGCTCGGTCTGGTAGTAGTCGGTGAGCGGGCGGTGCGGTGCGTGCACCACGGGAACGGGTTGCGGAGCATTCATTGGAGGGTTCCCTTACGCCATGGCGCCATTGATGGAGATGACTTGCCCGCTGATGTAGCCGGCGCTGTCCGAAGCGAGGAAGCCCACGAGGTCGGCCACTTCCCCGGCCTTGCCCGCGCGCTTCATCGGCACCATGCGCGCGATGTCCTCGGCGCTGAAGGTGCCCTGGCCCATGCCCGTGTCGATGATGCCCGGGGCCACTGCGTTGACGGTGATGCCGCGGCTGGCCACTTCCAGGGACAGCGACTTGGTGGCCGCATGCAACGCGCCTTTCGCCGCCGAGTAGTTCACCTGCCCCCGGTTGCCCATGATGCCTGAAACCGAGGTGATGGTGATGATGCGGCCCCACCGGGTGCGGATCATCGGCAGCGTCAGCGGCTGCGTGACGTTGAAGAAGCCGTTGAGCGACACGTCGATCACGCGCTGCCACTGGGCCGGCAGCATGCCGGGAAACACGGCGTCGTCGTGGATGCCGGCGTTGTTGACCAGCACCTGGATCGGGCCCTGTTCCAGCAGGGCCTGCAGCGCGGCCGACGTGGCGCCCGCATCGGTAACATCGAACGCCACGGCCTGTGCGCGGCCGCCGTCGGCGGCGATCTGCTGCGCCAATGCCTGCGCAGCGGCCAGGCGGCTGTTGGCATGGACGATGACTTCCAGCCCGTCGGCCGCGAGCCGCCGGCAGATGGCCGCGCCGATGCCGCCGCTGCCGCCGGTCACGAGGGCGCGTTTGGGAGGAACGGTCATGGTGGGGTCCTTTCCGTGCCGGCCGGCAGGCCAGCCGCATCGAGCACGACGATCGCGCGCCCGCTGAGCAGGGGCCGCTCGCCGTCCTGCACCGTGAAGCTGTAGAGAACGGTGTTGTCGTCGCCCGTGATCCGCTGCGCGTTCACCGACAGCGCGCCTTCCACCGTGTCCAGCCGGTCGACGTGGAGCGTGACGCCGCGCATGCCCGCCAGGTAGCCGGCCCGCGGCGGCGCCGGGCTGGCATTGCCGTGCGCATGGCTCTCGCCGACGAGCGCGCCGTGCACGGCCATCGCCTGCGCCGCGTATTCGACGCCGCAGGCCGCGCCGAGCCGGCCATGCGCGCGCAGCGGGTGGTCGGGCGAGCGATGGCTGACGGCGCGGCAGCGGATGTGTTCTTCGTCCCACGCGAGCACGGCATCGAGCAGGCACATGCTGCCCTGGTGCGGAATGCGGCGCGCGATGGCGTCGCGGTCGAGCGTGGGCGGGCCGTTCAGCAAGGGGACACCTCCACCGCGAATTGCAGCGGGTCGAGGTAGGCCAACGCGACGGACCGCGTCTGCCGTCTTGCGATGCTTTCCAGCAGCGGCAGCGCGCGCGCCGCGGGGATGGCCTGGCGCAGCGTCTCCAGGGCCGCGTCCTCCATCGTGTCGGCCGCTGCCGCCGTGAGGTAGCTCGCGCCGTTCAGGGCGATGCGGGCCAGGCTGCGCTCGCTGCGCCCGGGCGACAGGACCATCGCCACGCCCATCGTATCGGGGACCTGGCGTTTGCTGTACATCGGCTGCGGGTATTCCGTGTCGTACACGACCAGCAGCACCGGGGTTCGATCGACGGCGCACTGGGTCATGGCCTCCAGCAGGCCGGCGGCAAAGCCCGCATCGCGCGCGCACAGCACGGACGAGCTGGCCATGGCGCCGCTGGAGATGCTCCAGTAGCCCGACGACGCGTTGTGCACCGAGTTGTGAAAGCGCGTCGGCGAGATCAGGCGGTCGCCGGAGGCCAGGGCGGTGCAGATCTCGTGGCAATTGACGGCGTCGCCGCTGGACGACGAAAAGACCGACGGCAGTTCCTTGACCGGCAGGCCGGAAGCCTCCACGGCTTCCTGGCCGACCGCGAGCGACACCTTGACGACGGCGCCGGCGCGGCGCCGCTCCGCCGAAGGCAGCGCCATGGGCAGGGGCAGCACGCATCGCGCGGGCTCGTAAGGAACACGACCTTCGAGGCACTGGCGGCCCTGCAGCCAGTTGGAGAAGCCCGGGCCCAACAGGCCGATGCCTTCGACATAGGCCTCGAGCGGTGTCGCCGGGGAAGTGGGGGTCTGCGTCATCGTGGGCCTTCAGCCGGCGCGGCCGAAAATCAGGCTGCAGTTGGTGCCGCCGAAGCCGAAGGAATTCGACAGGACGCGGCGCACCGGCTGCTCGCGGTTTTCCAGCAGGTAGTCCAGCGGCAGGAGCGGGTCGAGCTGCCGCGTGTTCAGCCCGCCCGGCATCAAGCCGTGGCGCAAGGCCAGCGCGCAGATCACGGCTTCCAGGCCGCCGGCCGCGCCCAGCGTGTGGCCGGTCGCGCCCTTGGTGGAACTGCACGGCGTGCCGGGGCCGAACACCGCCGAGACGGCCTTGGTCTCGGCGACGTCGTTGCTCGGCGTGGCGGTGCCGTGCAGGTTGATGTAGTCGATGTCGCCGGCCTCCAGTTGCGCCGATGCCAGCGCGTCCTGCATCGCCATGCGCGCGCCCAGGCCTTCGGGGTGGGGCGAAGACATGTGGTACGCGTCGCTCGACTCGCCCACGCCCAGCAGCAGGACGGCATCCTCATCCAGGTGTTCCGGCACGCGTTCCAGCAGCGCGAATGCCGCGGCCTCGCCGATGGAGATGCCGTCGCGCTCGACATCGAAGGGGCGGCAGGCCCGGGTGGACATCAGCCCCAATGAGTTGAAACCGTACAAGGTCGTCAGGCACAGGGTGTCGACGCCGCCCACGACGGCGGCATCGATCAATCCCGCGGCCATCATGCGGCGCGCCGACGCGAACACCTTGGCGCTCGAGGAGCATGCCGAGGACACCACCACCGCCGGCCCGGCCAGGCCCAGGGCCTGTCGCGCGAAATCCGCGACCGAGAAGGTGTTGTGGGTCGTGGCGTACGAAAAATCGGCGGGCAGCGATCCATCGGCCGGGTCGCGCCGGCGGTACGCCAGCTCGGTCTGGAAGATGCCCGAGGTGCTGGTGCCCAGGAAGACGCCGACGCGCCGCGGCCCGTATCGGGCGGCAGCGGCGGCCACGGCTTCGGCGAAGCCGTCCTGCGTCAGGCCGAGCCAGGCCAGGCGGTTGTTGCGGCAATCGAAGTCGGCCAGGTGCGCGGGCAGCCGGACCGCGTCCACGCCGGGGACTTCACCGGTGAAGGTCGGCAGGTCCACCGTGTCGAAAGTGCATGGCGCCAGCCCCGCGCGGCGCTCGCGCAATGCGTCCAGGGTCTGGGACAGGCCGCGGCCGATCGCGCTGGTCGCGGTGAAGTGGGAGATCCAGAGCGGATTCAGGGGAAAACCATCCAATCTTGAGGAAGCGCCATGTTAGCAAGTGCGCGGCGCGGCGCGCCGCCGGGAAGACGCGATCCTGGGGAGTTACATGTGCGTGAGGCGGTCGCCGCGACGGCGCAGCGCCACCGCCGCAAAGAGGCCTCCCAGCGCCAGTCCGGCGATCGCATCCACTGCCACGTGCTGGCGGATGGCCACCGTGGAATAAACGATCGCGGCGCACCAGGCCCAATTGCAGGCGAGCAGCCACCCCGGCGCCCCGAAGCGGCGCATCAAATGGTGAAACCAGGCGCCCGACAGGAAGGCAGTGGCCACGTGCAGGGACGGGCAGGCGTTGCCCGAGGCGTCGATGTTCTTGAGGAAGTCCATGTCGGGATAGCGGGACCAGTCGATGTCCGGCGCGGGCGCGGCGGTGGGCCAGAAATAGAAGATCGCGAGGCCCAGGACGCACATGGCCGTCATCGCCGCGCCGTACCGGTAGAGCTCGGCCCGCGTGGCAAAGAACGCCGGCAGCAGGCTGACGTAGACCCACAGGGAGAAGTAGACCGGCAGGGCCAGCGGCTGGAAGCCGATCACCCGGTCCAGCCAAATCACCGGCATCACCGTGGGCGCGGAGGCGGGGTGCCGCAGCACGTAGAAATAGGCGACGAAAAAGAGGCTGATGAACATCGTCGTGCCGATGCCCTTCAGGTAAGGGTGCAGCGGCAGGGCAGCGGCGGCCTGGCGGTGCCAGGGGACTGCCGGGCCGGCCATGCTCATGCCAGCGCCTCGCGCAGGGTGACGGGCCGCAGGCCGGCCGCGGCGGCCGACTCGAGCACGGCCGGCAGCACTTCGAGGATCACGGCGGAGCCGCCCGGCGTGCGCGCGGCATGGCCGTCGTGCAGCAGCAGGATGGCGCCGGCGCGCAAGCCGCGCAGCAGGTTCTTCTTCACACGGCCGGGATCGCTGACGCGGGTGTCGAATCCCCGCGCCGACCAGCTGGCGAGCCTGAGGCCCAGCCGGGCCAGCGCAGGTGCGAGGAACAGGTTGCGCAGGCCCGCCGGGGCACGGAAGAACTGCGGGCGCTGTCCCGTGATCGCGGTGAGCGTTTCCTGGGAGGCCTGCAGTTCGAGCGCCAGGCGGCGCGGGCCCAGCACCGAGAAATCATGGGCATGCCGCTGGCTGTGGTTCTCGACGGCGTGGCCGCGCCGCACGATCTCCCGGCACAGGTCGGGATGCAGCGCCGCCCGCCGGCCGATGCAGAAGAAAGTGGCGCGCGCCGCATGCCGGTCCAGCAGGTCCAGCACCTGCGGCGTGACGGCCGGGTCGGGGCCGTCGTCGATCGTGAGCGCGATTTCGTTCCTCGCCCGCGCCCCCGCGGGCAGGAGCGTCCAGTTCGGCCCGAGCCACTGGCTGCGCGGCCACAGGCCCACGCCCACGACCAGCAGGTGATCGGCCACGATGGCGGCGAGCACCCAGGGCCACAGGCTCGGCGCGGCGATGACCGCGAGCAGTGCCACTGCGTGCAGCGCGATGGATGCGCGCACGAGGAAGGGGGAGTGCCAGGCCGCTTCAGGCATGGGAGGGCCGGGCGAAGATGGCAGAGTAGGCCAGCGCCAGGATCACGCCCGGCGCCACCGTGATGCCCAGTGCCTGCAACAGGGACACGTTGGAGAACGCCAGCACGCCGAAGCCGGCGACGGTGGTGAGGTTGGCGAACAGCATGGAGGCGAGCGTGCGCGGCGAAATGGGTGCCGCCGGATCGGCGCGGTCGAAGAAGAGCGCATAGTTCGAGCCCACGGCGACGACCAGCAACAGGCCCACCAGGTGCAGGATGATCAGCTGGTGGCCCGACGCGATGAGCGCCGCCGTCACCGTGACGACCGCGGCGGCGAGCGGCGCGACAACACGCAGCACCCGTGCCGGCGAGCGGATCACCACCAGCAGCAGGGCGACGATGGCGGCCAGGCCGCCCAGCGACAGCAGGCTGGCTTCCTGCAGGTAGCCCGAATACAGCCGGTCCGATTCGGTCTTCATGTCCACGAACAGCGTATTGGCCAGGCCCGTGGCGGCCAGCGCCGCGCGCAGCTTGTCGGCGCGGATGACGCCGCCCTTGGGGGCCTTCAGCGGCAGCAGTGCGTTCCACCGGCCGTCGTGCTCGATGAGCAGGCCCTGCACGGCCATCGCCATCGAAGTGCGCTCCAGGTCGCTCGCCTGCACCAGCGGCTGGGTCCTCGCCGCGGCGACGTCGGAAATGAAGGGCGCGAAAGTCTCGGCGCGCACCGGCAGGCCCTGCACCGCCTGCGCCAGCCGCGCCCGCAGCACTTCGGGCTCCGGCAAGCTGGCCTGGCGTGCCCTCTGGGTCGCCGTGCTCGGCAGGTAGTGGCTCGGGCTTTCGAACCCCGCCAGTTCACCGCGATCGACCTGCGCCTGCAGCACCGTGGCGACCTGCTCGGAGGAGCGCAACACTTCTTCGCGCGTGGGGCCCGACACCACCACCAGGTAGCGCGCGTCGGGCGCGCCGGTGTCGGCGCGCAGCCGGGTGTCGAGCGCGACGTCGGCTTGCGACACCGGGCTCAATGAGGAGATGTTGCGGCTCCACAGGTCCGAGCGGTGCTGGACCAGGACAGCGCAGGCGGTGACCAGGACGACAGTCGCCGCCCAGCGCAGCGCCCCTGCGCGTTCGACCCACCGCGACAGCGCCGCGCCGAGGGCCGAGACGTCGTGGATGCGGAAGTCACGGGGCAACAGGTGCGGCAGCACGAAGCGGGTGACCGCGGCCGCGGCGACCAGGCCGGCAATGGCGTACAGGCCCAGTTGCGCCAGGCCCGGAAACCCGGACAGCAATAGCGACGCGAAGCCGCAGATGGACGTCATCACGCCCAGGCGGATGGTCGGCCAGAAGCGCTTGACCCACAGCTGCTGGTCGGCGCCTTGCTGTTCCGATTGCACGAAAAGGTAGATGGAGTAGTCCACGGCCTCGCCGATCAGGGCGGTGCCGAACCCCAGCGTGATGCCGTGCACCGAGCCGAACCCCAGGCTCACGGCCGCCACGCCCGCCAGCGCGCCGCTGACCACCGGCAACAAGCCCAGCACCAGCGCGGTGAACGAGCGATAGACCAGCAGCAGCAGCGTCGCGATCAGCGCGGTGCCGACGGCCGACAGCGTGCCGACCTGGCTCTTGATGGTGTCGCGCGACGTCACCGAGAACACGCCAGGCCCCGTCATCACGAGCTTCGTCGTGGCGTTGGCGCCGGCGGCCGTGTCGAAAGCCAGCCGGATCGCGGCCATGGCCTGCTCCTGTGCATCGGTGTCCGAGCCGGCAGCGCGCGTCTGCACCAGCATCAGGGCGCGGCTGCCGTCGCCGGAGGCCCACGCGCCGTCCACCAGTTTCGGCGGCGCCCCGCTGCCCAGGCGTGCCGAGCAGGCTCATCATTTCGCCCGTGGGATCGCGCGGCAGGATGGACTTCACCAGCAGCCCGGCCGGCGAGGCCAGCAGGTCGATGCTGTCGCCGATCGCCGCCTGCAGGCCGGCTGCCTCGAAGCGCGCCGGCGTCACCGCGGGGCTGAGCAGGTAGCGGTGGTCGAAGAGGAAGGCCCGGTCGCGCTCGGTGTTGACCGGCTCGCCGTTGTTCACCGTGACGAACGCAGGATCGGCGCGCAGGCGTTCGGCGGTCTGCTTCGACAGCCGCGCGCGGGTGGGGCCGTCGGCGCCTTCGATGCCGACCAGGATCAGGCGCGACGCCAGGCCCTCGTGCAGCTGGTCCATCAGCAACTTCTGTTCGGGCGTGGGGCTGCGGGGCAGGAAAGCGGACAGGTCCGTCGTGAAGTGGGTCCTTGCGATGATCACCCCGCACGCCAGCAGGAAGGCCAGCCACAGCAGGATGGCCGGCAGGCCGCGCTGTCGGGCGGCCATCATCGCGCCGGCGCTTTTTCGATGACCATCAGCGAGCTGTCCCCGTCGGCCTGGCTGATCTCGATGCTGTTGACCTGGTCGCGCACGCCGGAGATCCTGATGCGCTGGACCACGGCCTTCATCTTCTCGTTCAGCGGGAACAGCTCCAGCACCCAGCTGTCGGGCGAGCCGGCCAGCCCCAGCCGGTAGTTGCGCTCCAGCGCCTTGCGGTCGCCTGCCAGGGTGCCGCGGATGCTCTCGATGAAGGCGCCGACTTCCGGGTACGACTGCAGCTGCAGCTGGTACTTCTGGTTGCCGCGGTCGACCGACAGCGCGTCGCCATCGACCATCATCGACTCCGGCCGGGGCTTGAGCGTGCGCTTTTCCAGCTTGTCGGGCGCGGTGTAGAGCAACTCCCCCGATGACTCGATCGGCTTGCTCAGCACGGCCAGCCGCTTCGTCTCGACGAAGGTCGCGCGGCCGGACTTGTTCTGCGCCAGCGAATCCATCAGCTGCTGCAGGTCCCAGGCGGCGCAGGCCGGCGCGGCCGCGAGGGCCAGCACCAGGCCCGCCGCGAGCGCGGCCAGCTTCGTGGATGCCGGGAATCGAACTGCAAAGGTCATGGGCTTTTCGCGGAAGGAGGGGCCTGGCGGGCCGGGCGCGCCTGCCAGAAGTCGAAGAAGTTGAACCAGTTGTAGGGCGCCATCCTGCAATGCTGTTCCAGCAGCGCAGCATATCGCGTCATGGCCGCCTGCACAGCCGCGGCACGGCCGCGCTGGGGCACGGCGGAAAAGTCGGCGAGGGTTTCGAAGTGGATGTCGTAGCGGTTGCCGCCGCCGTACAGCCCGGTCATGAAGAGCACCGGGCATTTCATGATGGCGGCCATGCGGAAGGGGCCGAGCGGCAGTTCGGCCGGCTCGCCCAGGAAATCGACCGCCCGGGTGTCGTCGTTGCCCAGGGACCGGTCGCCGAGCATGCCGACGACGACGCCCTTGGCCAGCAGTTCGTGCACCTGGATCATCGAATCGATGTGGCCCAGCGCGACGATCCCCTGCTGCGCCTTCGGGTTGATGGCGCCGAGGGCGGCGTTGATCTTGCGCGCGTTCTCCTCGTACATCACCATCGCGATCTGCAGGCCGGTGCGCTGGCGGCCCACGGCGCGCAGCACTTCGAAGCTGCCCAGGTGGGCGCCGATCAGGAACGCGCCCCGGCCGCCGGCCAGCAGGCCGTCGACCAGTTCCCGGTCGTGGACCCGGATGTCGAACAGGTCGAAGCGGTCGTTGACGAGGTAGACGCGATCGTGGATGACGGAGGCGAAGCACAGGAAGTGCCGGAACAGGTCGTTCCAGCCGACTTCCCGGGGCGAACCCCGCTGGAACACGCGCTGCAGGTAGAGCGCGGGACATGCGGCGCGCCGCCGGCGCAAACACCAGGAAGTACGCGGCGATGCCGTAGAGCACGACGCGGCTCGGCGCGCGGCCCAGCGTGAGCGAAATCCAGGTCATGACGCGCAGCCAGAACATGTTGCTGCGCTCGGGGCGCTGCCGCCAGGCGGCGCCTGCGGTCGTCGCGGTGGCGGGATCGTCTTTCAAGATGCGGGCGGCAACACGAGCGTGCCCGTGGCCACTTTGCGGCCGCCGCTCGAAATCTCGAAGCGCGCCGCGCCTGCGGGCGAGGTGTCCAGCGAGATCGTCAGCGTCTCGCCGGGCCCCACCGGGCTCAGGAACTTGGCGGCGCCGATCTCGCAGTGCCGTGACCGTGGGGCGCAGCATTTCGAGCAGCGCGTGCACCGCCGCGTCGAGCAGCACCACGCCGGGGACGATGGGCGCGCCGGGAAAGTGGCCGGCGAACGCCGGGTGGTCCGGTGGGATGTGCAGCGTGGTTTCACTGTGCATGCGGGCCTCCCTGGCGTTCGTGCTCCCGGGCGAGCGCCTGCAGCGCCTCGCGCGGCAGCTTGCCCGTGCTGTTGCGCGGCAGCGTCTCGAGCAGCACCACCGGCCGCGGCAGGAAGATGGCGTCGATGCGCTCGCGCAAGCCGGCGAGCAGCGCAGCCCTCGTCATGCCGGGGGCGACCACGAAGGCCATGAGGCGCGTCACGCTGTCGCCGCCGGTGTCCTTGTCGTCGGGCATGAAGAACGCGCCGTCGACGACGCCCGGAATCGCGTTGAGCTGGTGGTTCAGGTAGCCCAGCGAGCTGCGCTTGCCCGCGATGTTGACGAGGTCCGCGGTGCGCCCGTGCAGCAGGAACCGGCCGGGGCCCAGGACTTCGATTTCATCGGCCAGCGCGATCGGCTGCTCGACATGGCCGCCCGAGGCCCAGGTGCCGCCGTCGCGCGCGTCCAGCGCGACCCCGGGATAGAGATGCCATTCCGCGGAGTCGGTGGTGCGGCGCGAAGCGATCTGGCCGGTCTCGGTGGAGCCGTAGATTTCGAGCAGGGGCGCGCCCAGGCGCTCCTCGACGGCCAGAGCCAGTTGCGGTGGCATGGGCGCCGTGGCCGACAGCACGAGGTCGGGCCGGGGGATTTCCAGGCCCGCGGCCAGCAGCGCCTTCAGGTGGATCGGCGTCGTCACCAGCATGCAGGGGCGCGAGGCCTGCGCCAGCGCCGCGCAGATGTCGGCGGGGTAGAAAGGGTGCGACGCCGTCAGCGCTGCGCCGCTTTGCAGTGCGATGAGCACGGTGGACTCGAAACCGTACATGTGCTGCGGCGCCACCGTCGCCACGATGCTGTGGCGGCGGCCGTCGAGCAGGCCGAGCCGCTCGGCCTCGGCGCGCACGCTGCGCACCAGGCCACCCCAGGCCTTGCGGTGGGCCACCGGCGCGCCGGTCGAGCCGGAAGTGAAGACGATGGCGGCCGTGCGTTCGGCGGGAATGTGCGGAACGTCGAAGGCAAGGGGCTGCGCCGTGCGGGTCGCCATCGCGTCGCCCCAGGCCACCTGCGGCAGGTCGATGTCCTGCGGCTGGTCCGTGAGGCAGACGACGTCGGGCGCGAACTGCCGGACCTGGCGCACCATCTCGGGCGTGAGCGCCGGCGGCAGCAGGCTGATCCTGTCGCTGAGCAGGGCCGCGGCCACGCCCACGGCGAAGCGGTAGCGATCACCGCTCGCATTGAGGACGTGGCGGCCGGGCGGCAGCGCCGCGGCGAGCTGCCGTGCATCGGCCAGGAAGCGCGCCGCCGTGACCGGCGCGCCCTGGCCCCAGGCCACGACGTCGTCGGCCCGGGCATGCGTGAGCAGCGGCAAGGCGGTCATGGGTGATGCGCCGGGGGATTGGACGAAGCCTGCCGGTACGCGCGAATCGCCTCCAGCGGCCCGGCCCGCTCCGCCGCGGGCAACACGAAGCAGCGCACGGCGTATTCACCGGCGAACATGAGCGCGAGCAGGGGAAAGCCGAGCAGGTTGGCGAACGTCGACCAGACGGTGATGGGCGCGAGCCAGAACAGCAGCAGCGACAGCGTGGAGACGCCGCCGAAATAGAGCGCCCAGGCCCATGTGACCGCCCGCGTGTACGACAGGAGCGCCGGCGACATCGTGCGGTGCACGAGGCGCGCGAACCCGGTGACCAGCGGCGTCCTGCCCGCCCGCAGCGACTTGCCGAAGGCGAGGCACAGCAGCGCGTACACGCCGACGTGTTCCAGCAGGAAGACCCCGTGGTAGTGCGTGACCAGCCAGCCGCTCACGCCGTAAAGCGCGGCGCAGGCCGCCAGCCACAGCATGAGGAAGATGGCCCGGTGCGCCGAGCGCCAGGCCATGACCCCGGCCAGCAGCGGTCATCGGGGTGACGGCCACGAGGGCCGAAAACAGGTCGGGCGTGGCCGCGGCGGCGGTGTGGTGGGCGAGGACGGAATAGCCGATGCCCAGGGCAAGCAGGGCACCCCAGCGCAGGACTTGCGTGAAACGCGAAGCGCGCTGCGCTTTCACTTCGTTCGCTGGGCGGCGATATGGTCGCTCAGGCTGCGCAGCGAATGGAAGATGGCGTGGTTTTCCTCGTCGCCGGCGCGCAGCTGCAGGCCGTACTGCTTGGACACCACCAGCGCGATTTCAAGGATGTCGATCGAGTCCAGGCCCAGCCCGTCGCCGTACAGCGGCTCATCGGGAACGATGTCGGCCGCGGCAACTTCCAGGTTCAGCGCGGCCACCACCAGCTGCGCAACTTCGAGCAGGAGGGCGGCGTCGGCGGGCGAGGAAGAGGTGGGCGCGGTCAATTCGGGCATAGGGAGGAATCCATGGGTGAGATGGCGGCTTCGAGTCTATCTGAAGCTGCCGGTTCGTTTGCCCGCATTTTCCCGGTGGGGCGGGCCTGTGCGCGTCAGGCCTGCGCGTCGTCGGGCTGCGTGCCGTGCCTCGTTTCGGGCGACGTGAGGTTCAGCGTCGACTGGCGCACGGCGGCCTTGTCGGCGACGCTGGCGAACTTGCTGTATTTCCCCAGGATGGCGACCAGCTGGCCGTAGATCTTGGGATTGCCGGCCACGCATTCCTTCTGCTCCATGAAGTCGGAGTCGCCGGTGAAGTTGCCGATCAGCCCGCCGGCTTCCTGGATCAGCAGCGAGCCGGCGGCGACGTCCCAGGGCGACAGCCCGGTCTCGAAGAAGCCGTCGGTGAAGCCGGCCGCCACGTAGGCCAGGTCCAGCGCCGCCGCGCCGGGCCGGCGCAGGCCCGCCGTGCGCTGCATCACATCGGCCATCATGCGCAGGTAGTTGTTGAAGTTGTCGCCGGGGCGGAACGGAAAGCCGGTGGAGATGAGGCACTGGCGCAGGTCGATGCGCTTGGACACCCGCAGGCGCCGCTCGTTCATGTAGGCGCCGCGGCCCTTGGTGGCGGTGAACAGGTCGTTGCGGCTGGGGTCGTAGATGACGGCCTGCTCGACCTTGCCCTTCACGGCCAGCGCGATGCTGACGCAGTAGATGGGGAAGCCGTGGATGAAATTGGTGGTGCCGTCCAGCGGATCGATGATCCAGACGAAGTCGGAGCCCTGGGCGCCGTGTGTCTTCCCCGATTCCTCGGCCCAGATGGCGTGGTGCGGATAGGCCGTGAGCAGCGTCTCGATGATCACGGCTTCGCTGGCGTGGTCCACCTCGGTCACGAAGTCGTTGACCTGCTTTTGCGAGATGCGCACGGCTTCGACATCGAGCGCGGCGCGGTTGATGATCGCGCCGGCGGCGCGGGCGGCCTTGACGGCCACGTTGAGCATGGGATGCAGGTTGGGGGAAGACATGGGAATTTTTAAGAGCAGGGGCCGGCTCCGGCGATGCGGGGCCGCGGCGATACCCGCATTTTCCCATGAAAAACGAAACCTTGACCGAACGCAAAAGCCGGAACGCGCGCGGGCTCAACAATGTGAATGGGTACTAGCGCATTTCGCGAGGTATTGCTGCGTTCCGACAACTGGAGGCCTTTTCATGGTCGACGTCATCCTGGAATCCAAACGCTGGGCTTTGATTCATCCCGGCGACGAAGAGGCGTTGATGCAGGCCTGGCTGGTCGACGAAGGCGACCGCGTGGCCGCCGGCCAGCCGCTGTGCAAGGCATCGCTGCAGCAGGAAGACATCGAAGTGGCCGCGCCCGGGGACGGCGTGGTGGAGCAGATCGCCGTCGCGTCGGGCGAGCGCTTCGGGCCTGGTTACATCCTGGCTCGCCTGGTCGACGCCTGAGGGCTGCGCGCCGCGGCGCGCGCCCGGGGCTGAGACAATCCGCCCCATGCCGACCCGTTTCATCCTGATCAACACCAGCCACGCGGGCAACGTGGGCGCGGCGGCGCGCGCCCTGAAGGTGATGGGCTTCGACGACCTGGTGCTGGTGGCGCCGCGCTGGCCCGACGTGCTCACGCGCGAGGAGACCCGGCAGCGCGCCAGCGGCGCGACCGACGTGCTCGAAAAGGCGCGGATCGTCGCCACGCTCGACGAGGCACTGGACGGCGTCACGTACCTGTGCGCCACCGCCATGACGCCGCGCGATTTCGGGCCGCCCACCGCCAGCCCGCGCGAACACCTGGCCGGCATCGCGCCGTCCGGCCACAGCGTCGCCTTCCTGTTCGGGTCCGAGCGGTTCGGCATGATGAACGAGGACGTCTATCGCTGCCACGTGGCGCTCACGATTCCCACCGATCCCCGCTACGGGTCGCTCAACCTGGCCGCTGCGATCCAGGTGATCGCCTACGAATGGCGCACGGCGCTGGGCGGCTTCGAGGTGCGGCCCTCGGCCCCGGCCGGCGATCTGGCGGATGCCCGGTCGGTGGCCGGCATGCTCGCCCACTGGGAGCGGGCGCTGGTGGACATCGGCTTTCTCGATCCGGCCGCCCCCAAGAAGCTGATGCCCCGGCTGAACCAGATGTTCAACCGGGCGCAGCTGACCCCTGAGGAAATCCACATCCTGCGTGGTGTTGCCAAGGCGATGGCCGAAGCAGCCTCCGGGGTAAAACGATAGACTGGGCGCATCAACCCATAGCAGCCATGTTCACCCGCCTGCGTTCCGACATCCAGTGCATCCTCGACCGCGATCCTGCCGCGCGCAGCACGTGGGAGGTGATCACCTGTTACCCGGGCCTGCATGCCGTGGTGATGCACCGGCTGGCCCACTGGCTGTGGACCCACGGCCTCAAGTGGCTGGGACGCTTCATCTCCATGTTTGCGCGCTGGTTGACCGGCATCGAGATCCACCCCGGCGCCGTGATCGGTGAGCGTGTCTTCTTCGACCATGCCATGGGCGTGGTGGTGGGCGAGACCGCAGAAATCGGCGATGGCTGCACCATCTACCAGGGTGTGACGCTGGGCGGCACCTCGCTGTACAAGGGCACCAAGCGGCACCCGACGCTGGGTCGCGACGTGGTGGTGAGCGCCGGGGCCAAGGTGCTCGGCGGTTTCGTCGTCGGTGACGGCGCGAAGATCGGCAGCAACGCCGTGGTCATCAAGCCGGTGCCCGCGGGTGCGACAGCAGTGGGCATACCCGCACGCATCATCCCTTCCAAGGATGGCAGCAGCGCCGACGTGACCGGGCATCCTGCCAAGTTCTCGGCCTACGGCATCACCCTGGAGGACGATCCGCTGAGCCAGGCGATGAAGGGGCTGATCGACAACGCCTCGTCGCAGGAGCACCAGATCGCGCTGCTGTGGCAGGCGATCGAAAAGCTGTCGCCGACGAAGCAGGGAGGGCGACTGCGTGCCCGACGACGCGGCCCTGAAGGAAAACTTCGAGGCCGACAAGCTGACGCAGCTGGTCGGAGGAAGTGGCTTACCGGCCGCCGGTGCTCGCGGGCAGATCGCCGCGACATTCGGGCCGGAACGCGACTTGCAGACCTCGTCGTTCGTTTCGAGGTAGGGCCCGCCGATCAGGTCTACGCAGTACGGGACGGCGGCGAAGATGCCGGCCACCAGCTGCTCGCCGTTCGGGCCCTTCAGCCCCTCCAGCGTTTCCTGGATCGACTTGGGCTGGCCGGGCAGGTTGATGATCAGGCTCTTGTCGCGGATGACGGCGCATTGGCGCGACAGGATCGCCGTGGGCACGAAGCGCAGGCTGATCTGCCGCATCTGTTCGCCGAAGCCCGGCATTTCCTTGTGCGCGACGGCCAGCGTGGCCTCGGGGGTGACGTCGCGCGGCGCCGGGCCGGTGCCGCCGGTGGTGAGCACCAGGGAGCAGCCGGCGTCGACCAGCTCGACCAGCGCTGCGCTGATGCCTTCCTTTTCGTCAGGGATGAGGCGCGGCTCGAACGTGACCGGGTTCCTGAGGGCGCGCGTGAGCCACTCCTTCAACGCGGGCAGGCCCTTGTCTTCGTAGACGCCCGTGGAGGCGCGGTCGCTGATCGAAACGATGCCGATCCTGACCGGGTCAGGAGTCTCGGGGGTCATAGTGGCCTTCTTCCTGCTCGGGCTGCGCGTTTTCGCCGGACAGCTGGGCCCGCACCAGCTGGAAGATCTCGCGGTAGGCGCGGCCCTGGCGCGGCGCCAGCCCCCTGGAGATGGCGTCCTGGTCGGGCTGCACGTCCTTGCGCGCCTGGCGGATCAGGGCGCGCATCTGCTGCGTGTCGGTGCGGGGCCAGTCGCGCAGCCATTCGTCCAGCGCGCCTTCGCGCGCGATGAGGTCGTCGCGCCACTTCTCGGCCTGGTGCAGCGCCAGTGCTTCGCCGGCCGAGCCCTTGCGCTGTTCCTCGAGCGCGTCGCGCACCGCCTGGCGCACTTCCTCGTCGAGGCCGCGCATCAGCTTGCCGATGAATTGCATCTGCCGGCGCTTGCCTTCGAAGTTGGTGATGCGCTTGGCTTCGGTGACCGCATCGGCGAGCTTTTCCGGCAGCGGCAGGCGCTCCATCAGGTCGGCGCGCAGGGTCAGCAGCGCTTCGCCGAGCTTTTGCAGCTCGGTGCTTTCGCGCTTGAGGTCGGTTCTGCTGGCTTCGGTCGTGCCTTTGAGCTCAGCCTTGAGCTCCAGGTCCAGCTCGCTGCCTTCGGCGACGAACTGGCCGCGGACGAAGTAGCCTTTTTTGGGTTTGCGTGACAAGGGGGCCGGCTGTGCGTGACGTGTGGGGCAAGTATCATAGCCTCGCTATGACCAATCAAGACTTCCGTCCCGCCACCGGTTTCAGTTTCAGCCGAGCCGCCTTCGAGGAACTGGTGGACGCGGCGCTGGCCCATGCCAGGAAACTGGGCGCGACCGACGCGGGCGCCGAGGCCTCCGAAGGCTGCGGCCTCAGCGTCTCGGTGCGCAAGGGCGAGCTGGAGAACGTCGAGCGCAACCGCGACAAGTCGCTGGGCGTGACGGTGTACGTCGGCCATCGCCGCGGCAACGCCAGCACTTCCGATTTTTCCCGGGCCGCCATCGAGCAGACCGTGCAGGCCGCCTACGACATCGCGCGCTTCACCGCCGAGGACCCGGTGGCCGGCCTGCCGGAAGCGCAGGACATCGCCGGGCCCGGCGAGCAGCCCGACCTGGACCTGTTCCACCCGTGGGACATCACCAGCGAACAGGCCGCGCAGCTCGCGCTGGCCTGCGAAGCCGCGGCCTTCGGCACGGACAAGCGCATCACCAACAGCGAAGGCGCGGGTGTGTCGGCGCAGCAGAGCCACTTCTTCAGCGCGCATTCGCACGGCTTTCGCGGCGGCTACGCGAGCTCGCGCCATTCGATCTCGGTCGCGCCGATCGCCGGCAAGGGCGACGAGATGCAGCGCGACGCGTGGTACAGCTCCATGCGCAGCCCGCAGGAACTGGCCTCGCCCGAAGCCGTCGGCCGCTACGCGGCCGAGCGCGCACTGTCGCGGCTGAAATCGCGCAAGATCGCCACGCGCGAATGCCCGGTGCTGTTCGAGTCGCCGCTGGCCGCGGGGCTGCTGGGCGCCTTCGTGCAGGCCGTCAGCGGCGGCTCCCTGTACCGCAAGAGCAGCTTCCTGCTCGACTCGCTGGGCAAGCAGGTCTTTCCCGACCATGTCGACGTGCTGGAGGACCCGCTGGTGCGCCGCGGCAAGGGCAGCGCGCGCGTTCGACGAGGAGGGTGTGCGCACCAAGGCGCGCAAGGTGGTCGATGGCGGGCGGGTGGAAGGCTATTTCCTCAGCAGCTACTCGGCGCGCAAGCTCGGGCATGAAGACCACCGGCAACGCCGGCGGCTCGCACAACCTCACGCTCGACTTCCCGGCTGACCGACCGGGCGACGACCTGCCCGCGATGCTGCGCAAGCTGGGCACGGGCCTGTTCGTGATCGAGCTGATGGGGCAGGGCGTGAATTACGTCACCGGCGACTATTCGCGCGGCGCCAGCGGCTTCTGGGTGGAGAACGGCGAGATCGCGTACCCGGTGCAGGAGATCACGATCGCCGGCAACATGAAGGCCATGCTCGACCGGCATCCAGGCCGTGGGCGCGGATACCTACAACTACGGCGCGAAGACCGTGGGCTCGGTGCTGGTCGAACCGGATGAAGGTCGCCGGCTCGTCAGCGGCCGCGAGCCGGCCGCGGGCCTGCAGCCGCCAGGCCGCCTTCACCGCGGCCGACACCTGGCCCATGTCGGCCTTGCCGGCCAGCTTGGCCTTGACGGCGCCCATGACCTTGCCCATGTCGCCGGGGCCCTTGGCGCCCAGTTCGGCCACGATGGCCTTGACCTCGGCCGGCGATTTCCTCGGCCGACAGGCGCGCCGGCAGGTAGGCCTGCAGCACCGTCGATTTCGGCCTTTTCCTTGTCGGCCAGGTCCTGGCGGCCGGCCTTCTCGAAGGCCTCGATGCTGTCCTTGCGCTGCTTGATCAGCTTGTCGACGATGGCGATCACGGCCGCGTCGTCCAGCTCGACGCGCTCGTCCACTTCCTTCTGCTTCATGGCGGCCATCAGCAGGCGGATGGTGCCCAGGCGCTCCGCGTCCTTGGCGCGCATGGCGGCCTTCATGTCTTCGGTGATGCGTTCTTTGAGGCTCATGGGCGATCTCCAGGAATGACGGATAAAGGGACGCCGGAAACAACAAAGCCCGCTGAGCGTCCCCAGGCGGGCTTGGTGCCTCATGGCGGGCGTCGCCGCCCGCCTGTCACGCCAAAGCTCTCAGTACAGCTTCTTGGGCAGCTGCATGCTGCGCACGCGCTTGTAGTGGCGCTTGACGGCGGCAGCCTTCTTGCGCTTGCGCTCGGCGGTGGGCTTCTCGTAGAACTCGCGCGCGCGCAGTTCGGTCAGCAGGCCCAGCTTCTCGATGGTGCGCTTGAAGCGGCGCAGGGCCACGTCGAACGGCTCGTTTTCTTTAACACGGATCGTCGTCATCAGCGAATGAATTCCAAATTGTGCAGAAAGAGGGTGCCGGGAAGATCGGGCCCGGACGCCGTATCTGCGGGGTTCCCCAACTCAATGGTGATCAGGCCGTTGGGGGTTTGCCAGCAAAGCCCGACATTATAGCCCCGGACAGGCGGCGCCGGCGAAGTATCCCGGCTGCCATGGCCTCGGGCGCAGGCCGCGGGCGCTGGCCCAGGCCCACTGGAAGTTGTAGCCGCCCAGCCAGCCGGTCACGTCCACCACCTCGCCGATGAAGTACAGGCCCGGCCTGCCTCGATTCCATGGTCTGCGACGACAGGTCGCGGGTGTCGACGCCGCCGGCGGTGACCTCGGCCTTCCGGTAGCCCTCGGTGCCCGTGGGGACCAGCGTCCAGTGCGAGCAGGCGGTCGGCCAGCGCGGCCAGCGCCTTGTCGCTCGCCTCGCTGACCGGGCGCTGCCAAGCCGCGTCCTGCTGCACCCAGGCGTCGGCCAGGCGGGCGGGCACGAACGCCGCCAGTTCGTTGGCGATGAGCTTGCGCGAGGTGGCCTTGGCCCGCACCAGCTCGGCCAGCAGGTCCGTGCTCGGGCGCCAGGTCGATGCGGATCGGCTGCCCGGCGCGCCAGTAGCTGGAGATCTGCAGCACGGCCGGGCCGGACAGGCCCCGGTGGGTGAACAGCAGGTCTTCGTGGAAGACCGCCCGGCTTTTCTTTTCGCCGGTCTCGATCGCCACCGGCAGCGACAGGCCGGCCAGCTGGGAATAGGCGGCCCAGGCTTCGCCGTCGAAGGTCAGCGGCACCAGCGCGGGCCGGGTCTCGACGATCCGCAGGCCGAACTGGCGGGCGATGCGGTAGCCGAAGTCGCTGGCGCCGATCTTGGGAATCGACAGGCCGCCGGTGGCGATGACGACATGGCGCGCCTGGACCGCTTCACGGTCGGTCTCGATGCGGAAACGGGCGCTCGCCGGGTCGGCCGGCGGCAGGGCGCTCACTTCGCGCACCGCGCAGGGCTGCCAGCGGGTGACGCCGCCGGCTTCGCATTCGGCCAGCAGCATCCGGATGAAGTCCTCCGAGGAGCGGTCGCCGAACAGCTGGCCCTTGTGCTTTTCGTGGAACGCGATGCCGTGGCGCTGCACCAGCGCGATGAAGTCCTGCGGCGTGTAGCGCGACAGCGCCGAGCGGCAGAACTGGGGGTTCTCGCCGAGGAAATGCCTGTGCGGCGCGCGCGGGTCGAGGTCGCGGTTGGTGAAGTTGCAGCGCCCGCCGCCGGAGATGCGGATCTTCTCGCCGACCTTGTCGCTGTGGTCGACCAGCAGCACCTTCAGCCCCGCCTGGCCCGCGACGCCGGCGCAGAACAGGCCGGCGGCGCCGGCGCCGACGATGACGGCGTCAAATGTTTGCATCGGCCGCAGTGTATGCGGCGGGAATTCAGGCGACGCGGAACTGCGCCGGAGCGCTGTCGGCCGCAGCGACGCCGCTGATCACGTCGCCGACCACGATCACCGAGGGGCTGGCCAGCGCTTCGCGGGCGATCGTGGCGTTCAGCTCGCCCAGCGTGGTGACGGCCTGGCGCTGGTCGGGCAGGCTGGCGCGCTGGACCACGGCCACGGGTGTCGAGGCGGGCAGGCCCGTGAGCAGCTCCTCCTGGATTCGGGCCGCGCCGCTGACGCCCATGTAGATCACCAGCGTCAGTTTCGCGTCGCGGGCCGTGGCCGCCAGCGCGCGCCAGTCCGTGCCCGGCGAGCCAGCATGGGCATGCCCCGTCACGAACACGACGCCGTGCGCGTGCTCGCGATGCGTGAGCGGCACGCCCAGCGACGTGACCGCTGCGAGGCCGGAGGTGATGCCGTTGACGACTTCCACCGCGATGCCGGCGGCCTGCAGGTGTTCGACTTCCTCGCCGCCGCGCCCGAAGATGAAAGGGTCGCCGCCTTTGAGCCGCACCACGTTCTCGCCCTCGCGGGCGGCCATGACCATCAGCTTTTCGATGAAGGCCTGCGGCGTGCTCTTGCAGCCGCCGCGCTTGCCGACGTGGACGACGCGGGTGCGGGGCGACGCGAATGCCACGATGTCCGGGTTGACCAGGTCGTCGACCAGCAGCACCGTCGCGGCCTGGATGGCCTTGACGGCTTTGAGGGTCAGCAGTTCCGGGTCTCCGGGGCCTGCGCCGACGAGGGTGACTTTTCCGGTATTCATGTCTGTTGGTGGGTAGCAGGGCTTGCCGATGCCAGACGCAAGATATGTTCCACCTGCAAGGCCATCGACGCGGGCACGGGCTTGCGGCCGGCCAGCACGTCCCGAATGTAAGCCGCGGTGGATTCGGCGTCGATCTCGCGCGGCAAGTCCGGCAGGTCTGTGAGGGTACCCCTCTGTCCTGCTTCCAGCGTCACCCGCTTTCCCGCGATGAAACCATCCATCTGCGGCAGGCGCCGCGCATCGGCCACGGCTTCGCCCTCGGTGCCGCGCAGCAGGAGGGCCGTCGAGCCCATCAGTTCGAAAACGGCGGCCATCGAGATGGCGTATTCGGGGTGGGTGTAGCTGCTCACCACCACCGCGGGTCCGGCGCAGGGGTTCATCAGCTTGACCAGGCTGTGGCTGGAGTTGCGCAGGCCCACCACGCGGCGCACGTCCAGCAGGCGCTTGAGGCCCGGGGACAGCAGCTCGGTCGGTGCGTAGGCCGCCTCACCCGGGGCGATGGCCCGGATCGCCGGCAGGGCGTGGATGTCCATCGCCTGCAGGACGTGCGGCACGAACACCCGGCTCGACTCCGTCGCCGTGCCATGGATGAGGACCGGCAGGCCGCGCCGCGCCACCAGCAGCGCGAGGAGGGGCGTGAGCACGGGCAGCTTGCGCGCACCGTTGTAGCTGGGCAGCACGACCAGGGGCTTGTCGCCTGCGGGGACGCGGTTCAATCGCGCATAGGTGGCGTCCAGGAAGCCCGCCATCTCCTCGGGCGTTTCTCCCTTGATCCGCATGGACAGGCAGAACGCGCCGATTTCGAGGTCGGTGACCGCGCCGTCGAGGATCTGGCCGAACAGGTCCGCCGCCTGCTCGCGGCCGAGCGAGCGCGCGCCCTGCTTGCCGCGGCCGATTTCCTTGATGTATTGGCTGATGCCCATGGGCGGGAATTGTCCGCCAAGCCTCATGACTTGGGGCTATTTGGCGAATCACGCCCTCAAGCCGCCTGCCGCAGCGGCATGACCGATCGCACCATGCGCTTGAGTTCGGGCACGCACGAGCCGCAGTTGGTTCCGCACTTGAGCTGGGCCTGCAGCGATGCCAGCCTCGCCTCCTCGGGGCCCGCGCAGCCCGCGAGGTGATCGTTGATGGCCGCGTCGGTCACGTTCAGGCAGGTGCAGACCTGCTTGCCCCGCGACTGCACGGCCACGGGCGCCCGGGCGCCGGGGACCAGCAGCAGGCGGCCGTAGGCCTGCGCCGGCAGTTCGTCCTGCAGCAGCGTCTTGATCCAGGCCTCGGCGCTGGTGTCGCCGGCCAGCACGAAGCCTTCGAGCCGGGCCTCGTCGCCATGGCGCACCAGCCGCATCGCGCGGCGCTGTCCCTTCTTGCGGTCGGAGTAGCGCAGGGCATCCGGGCCCGTCAGCCCCAACAGGGATTCCACGCGGGCCAGGACCTCGTCAGGCGGGACTTCATGCGCGGCGGCACGCACCAGGATGCCGCTGCGTTCGCGGCCGAAGGGCACGCAGGAGGCGAACGGGAACAGCGGCATGAGCTGCTTGAGCGCCTCCCGCGCGCGCAAGGCCTCATCGTCGGGCAGCCAGGCCACGCCCAGCAGGGTCCAGGGCAGTTCGGCCTTGAGAATCTTCACGGCCGCGTGCTTGAGCTCGGGCTGTTTCGAAATCGGGCAATAGGCGGAGGTGGTGATGGCGTTGACGCCCGCGAGCGGCTCGCCCCGGCTGGAACAGCCGCCGAGGAACTCGGGACCCCAGTGCATGGCCATGAAGGCCTGGCCCATGCCGACCTCGTCGCTGGCCTGCACCGGCACGACGATCGAGCCGCGCTTGCTGGTCACGTGCACCAGGTCGCCGCTTTTCAGGAGCCGGCGGGCCAGGTCCTGGGGGTTCATCTGCACCGACGGTTCGGCGACATGGCCGAACAGGCGCCCGAGCGTGCCGGTGCGGCTCATGCCGTGCCACTGGTCACGCAGGCGCCCCGTGGTCAGCGAAAACGGAAAGCGCGACTCGCGCGGCTCCGCCACCGGCCGGTAGGCCACGTTCGCGAAGCGCGCGCGGCCGTCGGGCGTGGGAAACACGCCGTCCTCGTACAGGCGGGCCTTGCCCTGCGCCTGGCCGGCGGGCATCGGCCATTGCAGCGGCGCCTTCTCCAGCAGGCCGTAGCTCATGCCGGTGATGTCGAGGTCGCGCCCGCGCGTGGACTCGCGGTGCTCGTTCCAGATGGTCTCGGCGCCGGCCGCTTCGTCGCCGGTGGAGTAGGGAAACAGCGTGGGCGCGCCCGGCCGCAGCTTGCCCTCCAGGCGGTGCGCGAACTCCACGGCGATGGCCCAGTCGTGGCGCGTGCCGGCCGGCTTCGGGCACGGCGGGCAGCACGCGGCTGATGCGCCTTTCGCTGTTGGTGACGGTGCCGGTCTTCTCGCCCCAGGTCGTGGCGGGCAGCAGCAGGTCGGCGTAGTCGCAGGTCGCGGTGGTGAGGAAGGCCTCCTGGACCACCACGAACTCGGCGCGCTCCAGGGCCCGGCGCACGGTGGCCTGGTCGGGCATGGACTGCGCGGGGTTGGTGCAGGCGATCCACAGCGCCTTGATCTCGCCGTCGGCGGCGGCCTGGAACATTTCCACCGCGGTCTTGCCCGGCTTCGCGGGCACGGAGGGGACGCCCCACAGCGCGGCCACCTCCGCCCGGTGCACTTCATTGCCCAGGTCGCGGTGGGCCGAGAGCAGGTTGGCCATGCCGCCGACTTCGCGCCCGCCCATGGCATTGGGCTGGCCGGTCAGCGAGAACGGGCCGGCGCCCGGCTTGCCGATCTGCGCGCAGGCCAGGTGCAGGTTGACCAGCGCGGCGTTCTTCGCCGCGCCGCTGGAGGACTGGTTCAGGCCCTGGCAATACAGGCTGAGCGTGGCCGCGGAAGTGGCGAACAGGCGCGCCGCCGTGTAGACGTCTTCCTTGCGCAGGCCGCAGACCTGGGCCACGAGGTCCGGCGTGCACTCGCGCACGGTGGCCTTGAGGTCCTCGAAGCCGCTGGTGTGGGCGGCGATGTAGTCGGCCTTCACCCAGCCCTCCCACAGCATGATGTGCAGCATGCCGTGGAACAGCATGACGTCGGTGCCGGGCTGGATCGGAAGGTAGAGGTCCGCGATTTCGGCGGTGTCGGTGCGGCGCGGGTCGCAAAAGACGATCTTCAGCTGCGGATTGGCCGCCTTCGCGTCCTCGATGCGGCGAAACAGGATGGGATGCGCCCAGGCGGTGTTGCTGCCGACGATGAAGATGCACTGCGCATGGTTCACGTCGTCGTAGCAGTTGGGCGGGGCGTCCGCGCCCAGCGTCATCTTGTAGCCGGCGACGGCGCTGCTCATGCACAGGCGCGAGTTGGTGTCGACGTTGTTGGTGCCGATGAGGCCCTTGGCGAGCTTGTTGAAGACGTAGTAGTCCTCGGTCAGCAGCTGGCCGGAGATGTAGAAGCCCACGGCGTCCGGGCCGTGCTCGCGAATGACCTGCGCGAAGGTTTCGGTCGCGAAGCCCAGCGCCTGGTCCCAGGAAACGCGCACGGCCTGCTCGCCGCGGTGCTCGCGCCGCATCGGGTGCAGCAGCCGGGCCTGCCGCGTGATCGGCGCCGAGGCGGTGAGGTGCAGGCTCGAGCCCTTGGTGCACAGGCGGCCGAAGTTGGCGGGATGGTCCGGGTCGCCGCGAACGCCCGTGATCTGGTCGCCCTCGCTTTCGATGATGACGCCGCAGCCGACGCCGCAGTAGGGACAGGTGGACTTGGTATGCCGGGTCATCTAGTCGCTGGGGCCGGCGCGCGGGGGCTCGACGTCGATGGCCAGGGTGGCGAGCTCGACCGGGTCGAGCAGCACCTGGCCGGACTCCACCCTGCAGGCGAACCTGGGCGTGCAGCCCTCGTCGGGCGCGTTGGCGCAGCCGTCCGCCAGGCCAATGGTCCAGTTGTGCAGCGGGCAGGCCACGCTGGTGCCGAACACGATGCCCTGCGACAGCGGGCCGCCCTTGTGCGGGCAGCGGTCGAGCAGCGCGAACACCTGGTCCTGGTCGTTGCGGAAGACGGCGACATCCATGCCCTGCGGCCGTGCCACGCGGCGCGACCCCAGGACGGGAATGTCCTCGACGCGGCAGATCACTTTCCAGTCGTTCATCTTCATGCTGCCTGCTCCGCCACGGCAATCCTGGCGAATTGCCGCGTGTCCACCGAGGCCTTGTCGAATTCGAACCAGGGATCGGGCTCGCCGTCCAGGCTGAACTGCAGGCGCTCCCACAGCGCCTTGCGGCCTTCGTGGTCTTCCAGCACCTTCTTCTTCACGTAGTCCAGCCCGACGCGATTGACGTAGTGCACCGTGCGCTCCAGGTACCAGCCTTCCTCGCGGTAAAGCTGCAGGAAGGCGCCGCTGTATTCGAGGACTTCGGCGGCCGTCTTGAGCTTGCAGAAGAAGTGCGCCACCTCCGTCTTGATGCCGCCGTTGCCCGCGACATAGATTTCCCAGCCGGAATCGACCCCGATCACCCCGACGTCCTTGATGCCGGCTTCGGCGCAATTGCGCGGGCAGCCGGAGACGGCCAGCTTCACCTTGTGCGGCGCGTACATGCGCCACAGGGCGCGCTCCAGGTCCTTGCCCATCTGCGTCGAGTCCTGCGTGCCGAAGCGGCACCATTCGCTGCCCACGCAGGTTTTCACCGTGCGCAATGCCTTGGCGTAGGCATGGCCGGAAGGCATGCCGATGTCCTTCCACACGTCCTTCAGGTCTTCCTTCTTCACGCCGAGCAGGTCGATGCGCTGGCCGCCGGTGACCTTCACGGTGGGGATCTTGTACTTGTCCACCGCGTCGGCGATGCGGCGCAGTTCGCTGGCGGTGGTCTCGCCGCCCCACATGCGCGGGATGACCGAATAGGTGCCGTCCTTCTGGATGTTGGCGTGGCTGCGCTCGTTGATGTAGCGGCTTTGCGGATCGTCCTTGGCCTCCTTGGGCCAGGTGGAAAGCAGGTAGTAGTTGACGGCCGGGCGGCAGGAGGCGCAGCCGTTGGGCGTGCGCCATTCCATGAAGCGGAAGGTGTCGGCGATGGTCAGCAGCTTGTTGGCCTTGATCGCATCGCGCACGTCCTGGTGGCTGTGGTCGGTGCAGCCGCACACGGCCTTCTTCTTGGGCGTCGCGGAATAGTCGCCGCCGGCGGTGAACATCAGGATCTGCTCGACCAGGCCCGTGCACGAGCCGCAGGAGGCGCTGGCCTTGGTGTGCTTCTTCACCTCGTCGATGGTGAACAGGCCCTTTTCCTTGATGGCCTTGCAGATGGTGCCCTTGTTCACGCCGTTGCAGCCGCAGACTTCGGCGTCGTCGGGCATGGACGCCGCCTTGGTGTGGCCTTCGTGCCCGGTGTCGCCGATGCTGGATTCGCCGAACATCAGCTTGTCGCGGATGTCGCTGACGCTGCGGCCGTCGCGCAGCAGCTTGAAATACCAGCTGCCGTCCACCGTGTCGCCGTACAGGCAGGCGCCCACCAGCTTGTCGCCCTTGATCACCAGCTTCTTGTAGACGCCGGCGAAGGGGTCGGACAGCACGATCACTTCCGTGCCCGCGTCCTCAGGACGCTTCGATGATTCGCCCATGAAATCGCCGCATGAGAAAAGGTCGATGCCCGTGACCTTGAGCTTGGTGGAGGTGAGCGAGCCGCAGTAGCGGCCGATGCCGAACTGCGCCAGGTGGTTGGCCGCGACTTTCGCCTGTTCGAACAGGGGCGCGACCAGGCCGTAGGCGATGCCGCGGTGCGCGGCGCATTCGCCGACCGAGTAGATGCGCGCGTCCGTCACCGTCTGCATCGTGTCGTTGACGACGATGCCCCGGTTGCAGTGCAGGCGCGCCTTCTCGGCGAGTTCGGTGTTGGGGCGGATGCCCACGGCCATGACGACGAGGTCCGTCGGCACCTCGGTGCCGTCCTTGAACCTGATCGCCATCACCCGTCCGTCGTTGTCCGGGATCAGCTCCTGGGTCTGCGCGCCAATCAGGAACTTCAGGCCCCGGTCTTCCAGCGATTTCTGCAGCAGCTTGCCCGCCACGTCGTCCAGCTGGCGTTCCATCAGCCAGGGCATGACGTGCACCACCGTGACATCCATGCCGCGGCGCATCAGGCCGTTGGCGGCTTCCAGGCCCAGCAGGCCGCCGCCGATGACCACGGCCCGCTTGTACTTCTGCGCCGCCTCGATCATCGTGTTGGTGTCGGCGATGTCGCGGTAGGCGATGACACCCTCCAGGTCCTTGCCCGGCACGGGCAGGATGAACGGGTTGGAGCCGGTGCACAGCAGCAGGCGGTCGTATGCCTCCTCGGTGACGTCACCTTTCGAATCCAGGGCGCGCACCACGCGGCGCACGCGGTCGATCTCAGTGACCTTCTTGCCGGCATGCAGGCGGATGCCGTTTTCCTCGTACCACTCCCAGGAGTTCAGGACGATCTCGTCCAGCGTCTGTTCGCCGGCGAGCACGGGCGACAGCAGGATCCGGTTGTAGTTGGGATGCGGCTCGGCGCCGAACACCGTGATGTCGTACAGCTCCGGCGCGACCTTCAGGAGCTCTTCGATGGTGCGCACGCCTGCCATGCCGTTGCCCACCATCACCAATTTGGACTTCTTCACGATTCTCTCCAATGCTGTGCCGCTACACGGTGCAAGCTGTGTGCCAGTTCTTGAGGCTTTGAAGCAAGGTGCAGCGCACCGTCCTTGGGCTCTCGGCCGGACTATCCCCGTTGAATGCAGGGTCGCACCATTTCAGTGCAGCCTTTCCATGTCCACGCACACCATGGCGGGCTGGTGGTTCCAGCGCAGCGTGATGACGTAGGGATGCTTGCGCACCCGCGCCCGGACGCCGGAGCTGCCGTGCAGCTTCATGGGCACCGAGATCTGCAGCCCCGCGCCCAGGGTCTTGCGCGCGTTGCCGCCGAGCGTGTTGGCGATTTCGCCCACCGCGTCGAGCAGGTTGCTCTCCGACAGGTCGGTCTCGCCCTGCAGCAGCAGCAGTTCGCGCAGCAGTTGCGGCGGCATGGAGACGATCACGTGGCCGTTGTAGCTGCCCGAGAAGGTGACGATGCCGTTGAAGTCCCAGCCATCGACGTCCCCGGTGCCCAGGAAGGCCGAGGTGATCTGCGGCTCCTGCCTGGTGATGACCTGGAAATAGCGCCGCACCGAGTCGACGAAGAGCTTGAGCTCGGTTTCGTGCAGGGAATCGGTCATCTTGCCTCCATCAGGTCGAGCAGCGCCATCTTCAGTTCGTCGTCGGAGAACGGCTTGGCGACGAAGCCGCGCGCGCCGAGCTTCAGCGCGGCGATGGCGGTGGACTTGTCCGAGAGCGCGCTCACGACGAGGATGTTGATCTTGGGGAAAATGCGCAGCAGCTCGCCGATGCATTCGACCCCGTCCATCTCGGGCATGGTGAGGTCCATCGTCACCACTTCGGGCTGGGTCGCGCGGGCAATGCGAACGGCCTCGGCGCCGTTGCGCGCCAGCCCTACCAGCGCGATGTTGGACAACCCCCCGTTCTGCACCACGCGCGAGATGCGCGAGCGGATCATGTTGGAGTCGTCGACGATGAGCAGGCGCATGGGGTGGGGCTTCCTGTTCATGCGGCGAACTTGACCCTGAATTCGGTGAACTGGCCGGGCGTGGAGCTCAGCAGCATGCGCGCGCCGAGCTTCTGCACATTGGCCTGCACCAGGTCCAGCCCCACGCCGCGCCCGGCATGCATCGACACATCGCCCGCCGTGGAAAACCCGGGCTTGAAGATGTGCGCGACGATCTGCCGCTCGTCGAAGCTGTCCAGTTGCGCTGCCGTGTACCAGCCGAGCTGGAGCAGCTTCTGCCGCACGCGCGCCGCCGACAGCCCGCCCCCGTCGTCACGCACCGACAGGCTCCACTCGGTTTCGCCACGCACCAGTTGCACTTCGATCTTGCCTTCCTCGGGCTTGCCGGCCGCCTTGCGCAGCATCGGCGACTCGACGCCATGCACGACGGCGTTGCGGACCAGTTGCACCGCGATCTCCCGCACCAGGGTGCCGGCGCCCGGCTCCAGGTCGTTCTGGCTGCCCATGCGCACCAGCGGCTGGACTTTCTTGCCGGTGTCGGCGGCCACGTCCTGCGCCAGCCGGGCGAGTGCGGCGTTGACGGCCTCTGGCGTGGAGTTTTCATCCGGGGCCCGCCGGTTCAGCCCGCTCAGGCGCTTGAGCGCGGAGACCTTGGCCAGCAGGTCTTCCAGCGGCATCGGCAGCGAAAGCAGGGCCGCGCCCAGGTCGCCGCCGGCCTGCCGGAGGCGATGCAGCTCCGTCTCGAACAGGTGCGCCTGGTTGGCCACGGTTTCGAGGCCCAGGGTGCCGGCATCGCCCTTGACCGAATGCACGCGCCGGGCAATCTCCTCCAGCCGCCGCAGGATCGCGCCCTCGCCGTGGGCCGAGGAGGTGCTGCGCATGATGTCGTTGATCTCGAGCAGGCTGGTTTCGGCCCGCTCGACGAACTGCCGCAGCAGCGCCGGGTCGGCGTCCACCGCGTTGAGCAGCATGGCGAATTCCTTCTGCGAACGCTGGCGTTCGCTTTGCAGCCGCGCTTCCAGGTCGATGCGCGCCGAGATGTCCTGCACCGTGACCAGCAGGTGCCGCACCGCGCCGTCTTCCTGGACCCGGTTGAAGTGGAACGAGAGGTGGCGGCGCACGTCCTGGCCCAGCCGGTTCTTCACGACGATCTCGACTTCCGACAGGGGGTTGATGCCCTGCACCAGCGCTTCCTTGACGTGCGGCGCGAACAGCAGCTGCACATAGTCGCGCGCGTCGGTCAGTGCCTTGGCCGACACCAGCGGGGCGAGCAGCGCGAAGAAGTCGTCGCCCGCGGCCAGCGTGCGCCCGAAGAGCAGGTGCGAGGACTGCGACAGCTGCGAGCCCAGCCGGAAGCCGGAGGTGAGCAGGAACAGGCCTTCGCGCACGCTGGTCAGGATTTCGCGGTTCTCCTCGTTGGCCGCTTCGATCGCGGCGTCGGACGTGCGCAGCCGCGTGAGGAACTTGAACAGGATGAAGATGAAGTTCAGCAGCGCCAGCAGCACGCCGCCGGTCTGGACCATCCGCAGGGCGCTGGCCCGGGAGGCGCCGATGGCCTGCGTTTCCGTCACGAAATCGTTCGCGGTGTTCAGCAGCTTGCTGTTGTTGGCCTGGCTGTAGGCCAGCGCATCCGCCAGTTCCAGGGGTGTGAAGCGGTCGTTGAAGAGAGGCTGCAGCTTCTGGAAGTAGGGCTTCCACAGGACGTCGAGCGCCTCTTCCAGCTGGCGCCCGCGCGGCGACGTCACGGCTTCCAGGAACACCGGCTTGCCGTCGCCGCCGGGCAGGGTGCCGCCCTCGCGGAAGGCCACGTGCGAAGCCTGCCAGAGCCTGGCGCCGCCGCGCAGCTCCGCCAGCGTTTCCGGCTGGTAGGGTTTCTCGGCGATGCGGGCGGCGTCCAGCTCCAGGAGCGTGCGCGCAATGCGCTGCGACACGTAGCGCTGGCGGCCGGCCAGGTTGATGGCCACCGTGTCCTGGTCGATCTTGAACGAGGTGTAGAAGTTCAGCACCAGCACGCCGATGTCGAACAGCAGGAAGAAGGCGACCGCGATGATGATCTCGCGGTACTTGCCGAACGAGAAGCCGGCGCCGCCCCTGGCTTTGCGGAGCGCGCCTTCGGTGCGTGGTTGCGGGGCGGCGCCCCTGGCGCCGGGATCAAGGGGCAGGACTGCGGCCATAGAGAACTCCCTGTTCGGTTGTTATTCGGGGGCCACCGCGGAACCGGCTTTGCCGGGCCGCTGGTGGCGCCCCCTTGAGGGGGAGGCGCGGAGGCGCTTCGGGGGGAGGGTTATGCAACCAGTTTTTCCACGTGGGCCTGGCGCGTGTAGAGAAAGTCGATCACCGCCTTGCGGCAATGGACATAGCGCGGGTCTTCCGCGAGCTCGATCCGGTCGCGCGGGCGCGGCAGGTCCACGGCCAGGACCTCGCCGATGGTGGCGGCCGGGCCGTTGGTCATCATGACGATGCGGTCGGCCAGCAGCACGGCTTCGTCGACGTCGTGCGTGACCATGACGACGGTGCTTTGCGTCTTGGCGACGATCTGCAGCAGCTCGTCCTGCAGCTTGGCGCGCGTCAGCGCATCCAGCGCGCCGAAGGGTTCGTCCAGCAGCAGGACCTTGGGTTCCATCGACAGGGCGCGGGCGATGCCCACGCGCTGCTTCATGCCGCCGGAGATCTCGCCCGGGCGTTTCTGCGCGGCCGGTGTCAGCCCCACCATCGCCAGCGCGACGTCGGTGCGGGCCTTCAGCTGGGCGCGCGTTTCGGTCGACCCGAAGACGCGCTCCACGGCCAGGTAGACGTTCTCGAAGCAGGTCAGCCACGGCAGCAGCGAGTGGTTCTGGAACACCACCCCGCGGTCCGGCCCGGGGCCGGCAATTTCGCGGTTGGCGCAGATCAGGCTGCCTTGGGTCGGCAGGGTCAGCCCGGCCAGCAGGTTCAGCAGCGTGGACTTGCCGCAGCCCGAATGGCCGATCAGCGCGACGAACTCGCCCTTGGCCACCGTGAGGTCGATGTCGCGCAGCGCGACGAACGGCCCCTTGTTGGTCTTGAACGTCTGCTCGACGCCCTGGACCTGGATGTACTTGCTGGTGAGACTGCTGTTCATGTTTTCACCTCTTCGAAAGTAAATGCCGTGGCCAGCTTGATCAGCGCGAATTCGAGGACGAGGCCCACGATGCCGATCATGAAGATGGCGATGATGATGTTCTTGACGTTGAGGTTGTTCCACTCGTCCCACACCCAGAAGCCGATGCCGACGCCGCCGGTGAGCATCTCGGCCGCGACGATCACCAGCCAGGCCGTGCCGACGGCCAGCCGAACGCCGGTGAGCATGTAAGGAAGCACCGCGGGGAACAGGATTTTCGTGACGATCTTCCACTCGGAAAGATTGAGCACGCGCGCGACGTTCATGTAGTCGCTGGGCACGCGCTGCACGCCGACGGCGGTGTTGATGATCATGGGCCAGATCGAGCAGATGAAGATGGTCCAGATGGCCGCCGGGTTGGCGCCCTTGAACACCATCAGGCCGATCGGCAGCCAGGCCAGCGGCGAAACGGGCCGCAGCAGGCTGATCAGCGGGTTGAACATCCGCGACAGGAACGTGAAGCGGCCGATCAGGAAGCCCGCCGGGATGCCGACGAGCGCCGCCATGCCGAAGCCCAGGGCCACGCGCTTGAGCGAGGACAGCACGTTCCAGCCGATGCCCTGGTCGTTGGGGCCTTTCGAATAGAACGGGTCGCTGAAGACCTCGATCGCCTGCCGGAAGGTCTCGGTGGGCGATGGAAAGCCGCTGGTGCTCTTCATCGCAATGATGGACCACAGTCCTACCAACAATCCGAAGCCGAAGGCAGGCGGCAGCACCTTCAGCCACAAGTTGCGCCAATCGAAGGGCTGGCGCGGGGCGGCCGCAGGCTGCCTTGCCGTTGCCGCCGGGGCGCTGGCAGGCACGGCCTTCAGGGCGGGCTTGGGCTCGCGGGCGGGCAGGGACGGTGCGGGCGCGGCCTGCTCGAGGGGGGAATGAAACACGGCGCTGACCATGGCGGTCTCCTTGGGGGTTGCTGCGTTGGTTTCAGGCGTGGACCTTGAACGAGTCGGCGTATTTCTTCGGGTCCTTGCCGTCCCAGACCACGCCGTCGATCATCTTGCTGGTGCGCATCACGTCTTTGGGGACCGGTGTCTTGCTGGCGGCCGCGGCGTCCTTGTAGATGTCGATCTGGTTGATCTGTTTTGCAATGGCCAGGTAGTCCGGGTGGTCCTTGATCAGGCCCCAGCGCTTGTGCTGCGTGAGGAACCACATGCCGTCCGACAGGTAGGGGAAGTTCACGGCGCCGTCGTTGTAGAACTTCATGTGGTTGGGGTCGTCCCAGGTCTTGCCCATGCCGTTCTGGTAGCGGCCCAGGATGCGCTGGTTGATCGCATCCACGCTGGTGTTGACGTAGGACTTGTCGGCCACGGTCTCGGCCATCTTCATCTTGTTCTGCAGGCCGCTGTCGATCCAGCGGCCCGCTTCGAGGACTGCGGCCGTCACTGCACGCGCCGTGTTGGGATATTTCTTCACGAATTCAGCCGTGGTGCCCAGCGTCTTCTCCGGGTGGTCTCTCCAGATGTCCTGGGTGGTCACGGCCGTGACGCCGATGCCGTCCATGATCGCGCGGTGGCCCCAGGGCTCGCCGACGCAGAAGCCGTCCATGTTGCCCACCCGCATGTTGGCCACCATCTGCGGCGGCGGCACGACGATGGCCTTGGCATCCTTGAAGGGGTTGATGCCGGCACTTGCCAGCCAGTAGTACAGCCACATGGCGTGGGTGCCGGTGGGGAAGGTCTGGGCGAAGGTGTATTCGCGCTTGTCGGTGGCCATCAGCTTCGCCAGCGAAGCGGCATCGACCGCGCCCTTGTCCGCGATCTTCTTGGACAGCGTGATGGCCTGGCCGTTGTTGTTCAGGCTCATCAGGACGGCCATGTCCTTCTTCGGGCCGGACGTCCCCATGTGGACGCCGTAGATGAGCCCATACAGCACGTGCGCAAAATCCAGCTCGCCGTTGACCAACTTGTCGCGCACGCCGGCCCAGCTGGCCTCCTTGCTGGGGATGATCTTCACGCCGTACTTCTTGTCGATGCCCAGCACAGACGCCATCACCACGCTGGCGCAGTCGGTGAGCGGAATGAAGCCGATCTTGACTTCTTCCTTCTCGGGCTTGTCCGAGCCCGCGGCCCACACGGCGCTGCGCAGCGCGGGCGAGATGCCCACGGCGCCGACGGCGGCAGCCTGCAGCACGCTGCGGCGCGAGAGTTTGGTTTTCAGCAGATCGGTCATCACGTCTCCAGCGATAAAAAAGCAAAAAAAAAGGCGCCCGCACGCAACACGGCACCGTGTTGGTGGGGACGCCGTCGTCCGGGTTGACCTGCGAGCTGCTTCGCCGTTGAAGCGTTGCGGTCAGTGAACCTGCATTGGTTCTTGATGGGGATTGAGCAATAGCCGTGCCAGCCTGGTCTGTCCGTCCCGGCGCACCAGTGTGGCGCCGTGCCTGCATGGATTGCGGACCAAGTCCGCAATGACCAGGGTGCACTCATGTTGTGCGCGCACGCAAAGGTGCGCACCAACAACGCGTCAGGCCAGCAGGTCGGCCACGTCGAGGATGCGCTGCGCGACATCGCCCAGCTTGAGCCCGCGGTCCATCGCCGTCTTGCGCAGCTTCTCATACGCCTCGCTCTCGGTCAGGCCCTGGCGCTGCATCAGCAGGCCCTTGGCGCGGTCGATGACCTTGCGCTCCTGCAGTTCGGACCTTGCGTCGGCGAGTTCGCGGCGCAGCTGCTGTTCGTGCTGGAAGCGTGCCATGGCGACATCCAGGATGGGGCGGATGCGATCCGGCGCCAGGCCCGCGACGATGTATGCGGAAACGCCCGCGGCCACCGCGTCCTTGACGTGGGTGGTGTCCTCGTCGTTGGTGAAGAGCACGATCGGCCGGCGCGCGTCGCGGGTGGCCATCACCACGTGTTCCAGCGCGTCCCGGGCGGCGCTTTCGGCGTCCACCACGATCATGTCCGGCTGCAGCTGCGTGATGCGCTCGCCCAGGAAGGTGTCGGTCGGCAGCACGGCGATGATGTTGTAGCCGTTTTCCAGCAGGCTGATCCGCAGCAGGCGGGAGCGCTCCGCCTGTTGCACGGCGTGGTCGTCCCCCGCGTCCGGATAGAGCGAGTCCGGTGCAATGACAACGAGGCGCAGCGACTGGGATGGCGTCATGCGAAAGGGTCCGCAAGAATCGCGCCAGAGTGCCCCTGCGGGCCACCGTGCCGGGCCGTTCACCTAAACTCGGGCGATGCTTGTGCTGGGTATCGAATCCTCCTGCGACGAAACCGGTGTCGCGCTCGTCGAGGCGCGCGGCGCGGACCTGCCCGTCCTGCGCGCCCAGGCACTGCACAGCCAGGTCGACATGCACCAGGCCTATGGCGGCGTCGTGCCCGAACTGGCCAGCCGCGACCATATCCGCCGCGTCCTGCCGCTGACCGAAGTGGTCCTGCGCGACGCGGGCGCAAGGCTGGACGAACTGGATGTGATTGCCTATACCCGCGGGCCCGGACTGGCCGGGGCGCTGCTGGTGGGGGCGGGCGTCGCCTGCGGGCTGGGCGCCGCATTGGGCAAGCCGGTGCTGGGCGTGCACCACCTGGAAGGGCACCTGCTGTCGCCGTTCCTGGGCAGCGACCCGCCGCAGTTCCCGTTCGTGGCGCTGCTGGTGTCCGGGGGCCACACCCAGCTGATGCAGGTGGAGGGGGTCGGCCGCTACACGCTGCTGGGCGAAACCATCGACGACGCGGCCGGGGAAGCCTTCGACAAGTCGGCCAAGCTCATGGGCCTGGGCTATCCGGGCGGGCCGGCGCTCTCACGCCTGGCCGAGCACGGCGACCCGCGGGCGTTCAAGCTGCCGCGCCCGCTGCTGCACAGCGGGGACCTGGACTTCTCCTTTGCGGGACTGAAGACGGCGGTGCTGACGCAGGCGAAGAAACTCGGTGACGAGCTGGAAAGCCGCAAGGCCGACCTGGCCGCGTCGACCCAGGCCGCCATCGTGGAAGTTCTGGTGAAGAAATCGCTGGCGGCGCTGGATCGCTCGGGGCTGCAGCGCATCGTCATCGCCGGGGGCGTCGGCGCCAACCGGTTGCTGCGCGCGGAACTCAACGCCGCGTGCGCGCAGCGCGGCGTGCGCGTTCATTACCCGGAGCTGGATTTCTGCACCGACAACGGCGCGATGATTGCGATGGCCGGGGCGATGCGCCTGCAGGCGAATGCACAGGCGGCCACCCGGGTTTACGCCTTCGACGTCAGGCCGAGGTGGCCGCTGGCGGAATTGGCCCCGTAACGGGAACTCGGCCAGAGCGTCCGCACCTATGTGGGGCTGGCCGAAATTCCGGGGCGGTGACCTGCGGGTGCCCAAACGCGCGGGAATTCATGGCGGCTGCCCATGGCGAGATGCCGCACGCAAGAAAAAAGAGCCCCGAGGGGCTCCAAGAAGAACTCGCTTCCATCCCTGCGCCATCGCTCGAGGAAGGCGCGTGCGAATTATATGCATTTGTAGAAATGTGTCGAGCGCGGCATCGGCGACCCCAGCTCATCAATACCGCCATGTCCGCTTAGGCCCTACCATATGCATTTGCACAATACCATGTAGCGAACGAACAGGTCTCCGCACTCTCGGGACGCCATCCATCACGCATGAAGACTTTTCGACTCCAGCTGCGCTTCTTGCTGCCGCTGGTCCTGATTCTTTCGGCCGCGGCTTATCTGGCGCTGCCACTCATGGACCGGTTGACCCTGCGCTGGTTCGCCCGTGACCTGAACATGCGTGGCACGCTCGTTGCCAACGCGTTGTCCGAGTCCATCGCGGACGCGTTGCCGGATTCCCGCGGGCGGAAACTGCAAGCACTGTTCAACCGCGCGGTCCAGGACGAACGCCTCGTGGCGATCGGGCTGTGCTCGACCGAAAGGAAGCTGTTGCACTCGACGTCGACCTTCCCGAAAGACCTGGACTGTTCGCGATCGGAGCAGATCGCCGCTGAGCCCGACCCGTTACTGCGCATTGGCGGCGGTCCGGTGCATGTGGGCGTCTACCCTGTCACCGCCGAAACTGGCAAGGTCGGTGAGATCGTGCTGCTGCAGGACCTCAGCTTCATCGAGCGGCGGAGCAAGGATACGCGCCAGTACCTCATCATCCTGATTGCCAGCCTCGGCGGCGTGATCGCCCTGGTCACGATGATCGTCGCCCAGCTCAGCTGGCGAGGGTGGGTGTCAGGAACGCGGGCCCTGCTGCGCGGCGAAGGGCTGGTGCGGCCGCTGGGCGGGACTGCGCCCGAGTTGGCGCCGCTCGCGGCCGACTTGCGGGCCAGGCTGCGGGACCTGGAGGACGAATATCGCCGGTCGCAGGGGCCGGAGACGGAATGGAATCCGCAGCGCCTGCAGTCGCTGCTGCGAACCCAGCTGAGCGGCGACCAGGTCATCGTGGTGTCGAACAGGGAGCCGTACATTCACGAGCGGGAACAAGGCGGGATCGTCGTTCGCCGGCCCGCCAGCGGGCTGGTGACAGCCGTGGAGCCCGTGATGAGGGCCTGTTCGGGCACTTGGGTGGCCCATGGCAGCGGTAGCGCCGACCGCGACGCTGTTGACCGCAACGACCGGGTGGCATTGCCGCCCGGACAAGACGAATACCTGCTTCGGCGCCTATGGCTCAGCGAGCAAGAGGAACAGGGGTATTACTACGGATTCGCGAACGAGGGCCTGTGGCCCTTGTGCCATGTGGCGCACGTGCGTCCGGTGTTCCGCGAATCCGATTGGCAGCAATACCGGACAGTCAACCAGCGCTTTGCGGATGCGGTCGTGGCAGAGGCGCGCAGCGAAGACCCGATCGTGCTGGTGCAGGATTACCACTTTGCGCTGGTGCCGGCGATGGTGCGTGAAAAGTTGCCTCGAGCCACCATCCTGACGTTCTGGCACATTCCCTGGCCCAACCCCGAATCGTTCGGCATCTGCCCCTGGCGACGCGAGATCCTGCAGGGAATGCTCGGCAGCACCATCCTGGGCTTTCATACCCGATTTCACTGCAAGAACTTCATCGAAACCGTGGACCGCTACCTGGAAGCGCGCATCGAGCACGAACACTCGACCATTTCCTATCAGGGAGTCGACACTTTCGTGGAGAGCTATCCCATCTCCATCGCCTGGCCCGAACAGGCCGAGCGCGAGCGGTGGCCCACCGTCAGCCAGTGCCGGCGAAACGTGTTTCAGCGCCTGGCCATTCCGGAGAGTCACCGGCTCGCGGTCGGCGTTGACCGCTTTGACTACACGAAGGGAATCCTCGAGCGGCTCCACGCGGTGGAGCGCATGCTGGAAAAGCACCCGCAGTGGCTGGGCCGCTTCACCTTTGTGCAAGTGGCCGCGCCTTCGCGTGGCGCTCTGGACGAGTACAGGGCGTTCCAGGACCGGATCGGGAAGGTGGCCGACCGGATCAACGGCCGCTTTGGAACACCCGATGGGCCGGTGATCCGACTTCTCGCGAAGCATCACGACCACGACGCCGTCAACGAGTTGTATCGCGCCGCCGATGCTTGCCTGGTCACCAGCCTGCACGATGGCATGAACCTGGTTTGCAAGGAGTTCGTGGCCGCGCGCGATGACGAACGCGGCGTGCTGGTCCTGAGTCGCTTTGCGGGCGCGGCGCGCGAAATGCCGGAGGCCCTGGTCGTCAACCCTTATCACGTGGAGGAAACGGCCGACGCCTTGCACCAAGCCCTTGTCATGCCCGCAGGCGAGCAGCGGGAGCGCATGGCCAGCTTGCGGACCACGGTGCGTGAGTTCAATGTCTATCGCTGGGCTGGTCGGATGTTGTCCGACGCCGCGCGATGGCGGCTGCGAGAGCGCATTGCGCAGCGGGTGCAAAGGCATCGCGTCGAATGAGCCGCGCCGTTCTGCCCGACGACGTCCGGCGCTTTGTTCTCACGAGCGTTCCGTCTGTGCCCTATATCGAGTCGCTGCTGCTGCTTCGCCGCGAGGCGGCATCTCCCTGGAATGCATCTCGACTGGCAAAGCGCATCTATGTGCCCGAAGCTCAGGCTGCCCGGCTGCTGGAAGCGCTGGAGGATTCAGGCGTTGCGGCAAAGATCCCGCGATCCAACGGCGCGTATCGCTATGAGCCGTCGCCGGAGCTTGCCCAGCTGCTGGATCGAGTGGCGGCGCAGTACGCAGGCAATCTTCTCGCCATCACCGATCTCATCCACTCCAGCCTGAACAGACGAGCCAACCAGTTTGCCGATGCGTTCCGTTGGCGCAAGGATTCATGACATGGCAGCCATCATCTACCTCCTGTGTACCCTGACCTGCCTGCTCTGTTGCGTCCTGCTGTTGCGGGCCTGGCGTTCCGCCAGATCGCGCCTGCTGCTGTGGAGCGCGCTGTGTTTCGCGGGCCTGAGTGTGAACAATTTTCTTCTGGTCATCGACCGGCTGGTATTCCCGGCTGTCGATCTTTCCACATGGCGTCTCGCCACTGCGCTGGTTGCGCTGCTCCTGCTGCTGTTCGGCCTGATCTGGGAAGAGGAGTAAGGACCATGAACCAGATGCTGATGGGCGCTATCGCGGTTGCATCATTTGCGGTCGGCCTGTTCTTCTTCCGGTTCTGGCGACATACGCGCGATGCGTTTTTTCTCTTCTTCGCACTCTCGTTCTGGATCGAGGCCGTGAATCGCGTCGCGCTGGGCTTGTGGGTGGGTGCCGACGAGGACGGGGTCCTGTTCTACAGCATCCGCCTGGTCTCGTATGGCCTCATCCTGGCGGCCATATGGCACAAGAACCGGCCGCGGCGTTAACTCGCGGACTCGCGAATGAACCCAGTTATGGTGGGCACGTACTCGTCCGGATGGCTCAGGTGCGGCACGTGGCCGGCGTGCGGGAACAGGTGGCGCTGCGCACCCGGCAGCGCCTGGGCCAGGCGCTCGACCACCATGGGGAAGAACGGTGGACTCGCTCCGCCCACGCTCAGCAGGGTGGGCGCTGAAAAGGACGACAGGCGATCGAGGTCCAGGCTCAGCGATTGGGGCTCGCGCAGCTCGTCCAGCCAGGTGGGCGCGTTGAAAATGAATGTGTCGCGCACCGCCTGCGGGAGTTGCGGCCAGGCGCCCGGGCCGAATGCGATGGTCTCCACGAACAGCCGGGCGCCTGCTGCCATGTCGCCACCTTCAAGCAAACGTGCGACCGCGGCGATGCGTTCGCGTACGACACGCAGTGCCGGTGGAATCTCCGCCTGGCCTTCGAGCAAGCCGAACAGCGGTGGCTCGTGCGCAATCAGGCTGCGGATGAGTTCCGGCCGCTGGATGGCGAGGCGCAACGAGATGGCCGCGCCGAAAGAATTGCCGACGACATGCGCCGGCCCTTCGAAAAGGTGCTGGATCAGCGCGGCCAGGTCCGCCACGTCCTCGTCGATGCTTCCCTGACCGGCGGGGCGTTCGCTGCGGCTGTGGCCACGGCGGTCGTAGGTCGCCACGCGCAGGGATGAGGAAAGCGGGGGTACCACTTGCGCCCAGTTGTGGTGATCGCCCCAGGAGCCGTGGACCAGGACGACGGGCTCGCCGTGCCCGGCACTGAGTTCCCAGTAGAGCTGGACACCGTTGATCGAGCTGGTGGGCATGGGCACCTCCACGAGTGGTGGAGGCGCAGTCTATGCCGCCCGATGCCCGAGTTCAAGGCCGCCGCGGGCGGCGCCTTGTCCTCTCGTTACTTGACCTCGATGGTCCGTGCGTTGCTGACCGGCACCTTCTTGGCCAGGGTCAGCGTCAGCACGCCGTTTTCCAGCTTGGCGCCGCTGGCGTCGGCGTCGATGTCCTGCGGCAGCTCGTAGGCGGCCTTGAACTGGCGCTTGGCTTCGGCCTTCGTCGCGATGCGCACGACGCGTGCCTTCGATGTCGACGGCAAGCTCTTCACGGGCGACGCCGGGCAGGTCCAGCGACACGGTCCAGGCCTTGTCGTCCTGCTCCACCTGGACGCCGCGGGTGGCGTTGCTGAAGAAGGCATCGTTGACGAAGCGCTCGAAACTGCGGTCAAAAGAGCGGAACGCGGGGGAAACGGCGCGGGTGCGAACGACGGGGGCGAAAAACATGGATGACTCCTTGTCAGTAACCGAACGGTCGGACGGCGCTTTTTGTGGTGAGCCGTCCTTTACACTGCGCGGCTTTCGACGCGATCGCCGCATGCCTCCCATCTGTGAGCGCAGCGGCACTATTTCAAGGGAAACGAGGGAATGAAAAATCAACGCCGCAGCATCTTGAAATCGCTGGCCGCATCGCTATTTGTGCCGGCCCTGGCCTTCGCGCAGGGCACCGCAGGCGCCGGTGAAGATCGCGATGATCGAAGGCCTGTCGGGCGGCAACGCCAACGGCGGCGAAGCGGTGTTCCGCAACCTGGTCTGGGCGGTGGAGCGGGTGAACGAGCGCGGCGGCGTGAAGCTGCCCGGCGGCGCGCGGCGCCTGGCGCTCGAGCGCTACGACAGCAAGGGCCAGATCGAGGAGGCGCTGTCGGCGCTGCGCTCGGCCATCGACGATGGCGCGCAGTTCATCCTGCAGGGCAATTCGTCGGCCGTGGCGGCGGCGCTGATCGAGGCGGTCAACAAGCACAACGAGCGCGAGCCGGGCCGGCGCGTGCTGTTCCTGAACTACTCGGCGGTGGACCCCATCCTCACCAACGAGAAGTGCAGCTTCTGGCATTTCCGCTTCGACGCCCATGCCGACATGCGCATGGCGGCGCTGATGGAAGTGCTCAAGGACGACAGGGCCGTGAAATCCGTCTACCTGATCGGGCAGGACTACAGCTTCGGCCAGGCGGTGCTGCGCGAGGCCCGGCGCCAGCTCGGCGCGCAGCGGCCGGACATCCAGATCGTCGGCGACGAGCTGCACCCGCTGCTGCGCGTCAAGGACTTCGCGCCCTACGCCACCAAGATCAAGGCCAGCGGCGCGACGCCGTGATCACCGGCAACTTCAGCAACGACCTGACGCTGCTGGTCAAGGCCGCCCGGGAGGTCGGCTTCGACGGCAAGTTCTACACCTTCTACGGCAATGCGCTGGGCGCGCCGGCGGCGATCGGCGACGCCGGCGTCGGCCGCATCGTGGCCGTGGCCGACTGGCTGCCCAACGTGGCGACGGCGCAGAGCGAGGCCTTCTACCGGGCCTTTCGCCAGCGCTACCCGAAGCCGGCCGACGACTACGTGCACATGCGCATGCAGCTGATGATCGAGGCGCTGGCCCAGGCCATCGAGAAGGCGGGCAGCCTGGACGCCGTCGCCGTGGCAAGCGCGCTGGAACAAGGTCGGCGTCACTTTGCCGGCCAGCGCGGCGCCATGCGCGCGGCCGACCACCAGTTCCAGCAGCAGCTGGTGGTGGGCGTGATGGACCGGCAGGGCACGCCGGGCGTGAAGTTCGACGTGGAAGGCTCGGGCTACGGCTTTCGCGTGATCAAGACCATCTCCGCCGGCCCAGGCCGAAATGCCCACTACCTGCAAGATGATCCGTCCTGGCCTGATACTCGCAGCCCTATGCGCACAAGCCATCCAGAACCTCGAAGAATCCCAGCATCCGTGAAGTCGCCAACGCCGGCATGGGGCGCGAGCGACGTGCTGGCGTTCTGGTTCGGCGAGAGCGACGAGGTCACGCCCGACTTCATCCGCCAGGCCGCGATCGAGTCGCTGGCCAAGGGCGAGACCTTCTACGCGCACAACCTGGGCCTGCCCGAGCTGCGCGAGGCCGTCGCGCAATACACGAGCGCCCTGCACGGCCGCGGTGGCGAGCGACCGCATCGCCATCACCTCCGGCGGCGTCAACGCGCTGATGCTGGCGGTGCAGGCGCTGGTGGATGCGGGCGACGAGGTGGTCGCCGTCACGCCGGTGTGGCCCAACCTGACGGCCCAGCCGCTCATCATGGGCGCGAAGCTCAAGCGCGTGTCGCTCACGCCCGCGGGCGGCGCCTGGACGCTGGACCTGCAGGCGCTGCTGGACGCGATCACGCCGGCCACGAAGCTGCTGATCGTCAACGCGCCCAACAACCCGACCGGCTGGACGCTCACCCGCGCCGAGCAGCAGGCCATCCTGGAGCATTGCCGCAAGACCGGCACCTGGATCCTGGCCGACGAGGTGTACGAGCGGCTGTATTACGAGGACACGCCCAACGGCTGCGCCCCGAGCTTCCTGGACGTTGCCGTCGCCCGACGACCGGCTGGTGGTGGCGCACAGCTTCTCCAAGAGCTTCCTGATGACCGGCTGGCGCCTGGGCTGGCTGGTGATGCCGCCGGCCCTGACGCCGCACATGGGCAAGCTGATCGAGTTCAACACCTCCTGCGCCAGCGTGTTCACCCAGCGCGCCGGCCGTGGTGGCGCTGCAGCGCACGGACGAGGTGACGCCGCGGGTCGTGGCGCACCTGAAGGCCTGCCGGGACACCCTGGTGCCGCTGCTGCAGGCGCCTGCCGCAGGTGCAGGTCGAGCCCGCCAGGGGCGGCATGTACGCCTTCTTCAAGCTCGACGGCTACGCCGATTCGCTGGAGGTGGCCAAGCGCCTGGTGGCCGAGGCCGGGCTGGGCCTGGCGCCCGGCAACGCCTTCGCGCCGGAGGCCCAGGGCTGGCTGCGCTGGTGCTTCGCGTCGAAGGACCTGTCGCGGCTGGAGGACGGGCGTCGAGCGGCTGCAGCGGACTGGCTGCGCGTGCACGCGCAGGCCTGAATCAGCCGGCGCCGCTGGCTATAATTTCAAGGCTTTGCATCCCGCAAGGCGCACGTTGGGCCGCAGCTTCCAGCACCCAACGCAAGTTACAAACATTCAAGGAACACCCAATGACCGCTTTGAACAAGGCCGAAGTCGTGAAGGCCAACGCGCGCAGCGCCAACGACACGGGCAGCCCGGAAGTGCAAGTCGCACTGCTGACGGCCCGCATCAACGAACTCACCCCGCACTTCAAGACGCACGCCAAGGACCACCACGGCCGCCGCGGCCTGCTGCGCATGGTGAATCGCCGCAAGAGCCTGCTGGCTTACCTGAAGGACAAGGACGCCGAGCGCTACACCGCGCTGATCGGCAAACTGGGCCTGCGCAAGTAAGGCAGGGACGAACAGCAAGCGCCTGAGTTAGTTCACCGCTAGCTCAGGCGCTTTGTACTTCGGAGACGGCAAGACGAATACGCGCTGTGTCATTCCATCAGCAGCCTGCCGCGGCTTCTCATGGAATGGCATCGTGTTCGACACCGCCTCTCCGGGCATCCCGGCGCAGCCTGATGCGCCGATGACAACAGGAGAGATGAACATGAGCATTTTCAACAAGGTCACCAAGACGTTCCAGTGGGGCTCCCACACCGTCACGCTGGAAACCGGCGAGATCGCCCGCCAGGCCGGCGGCGCCGTCATCGTCAACATCGACGACACCGTGGTGCTGGCCACCGTGGTCGCCTCCAAGACCGCCAAGCCGGGCCAGGACTTCTTCCCGCTGACGGTGGACTACATCGAGAAGACCTACGCCGCCGGCAAGATCCCCGGCAGCTTCTTCAAGCGCGAAGCCAAGCCCAGCGAGCACGAGACGCTGACTCGCCGCCTGATCGACCGCCCGATCCGCCCGCTGTTCCCCGAAGGCTTCTTCAACGAAGTGCACGTGGTGATCCACACGCTGTCGCTGAACCCCGAAGTCGACGCCGACATCGCCGCCATGATCGGCACCAGCGCCGCGCTGGCGATCTCCGGCATCCCGTTCGCCGGCCCGATCGGCGCCGCGCGCGTGGGCTACGTCAACGGCGAATACGTGCTGAACCCGGGCCAGACCGCCCGCAAGATGTCCGACATGGACCTGATCGTCGCCGGCACCGAAGCCGCCGTGCTGATGGTCGAGTCCGAGGCGCAGCAGCTGTCCGAGGAAATCATGCTGGGCGCCGTGGTGTTCGGCCACGAGCAGGCCAAGCATCGCCATCAACGCCATCCACGAACTGGTGCGCGACGCCGGCAAGCCGGTGTGGGACTGGCAGCCGCCGGCCAAGGACGAGCACTTCATCGCCAAGGTCAACGCCCTGGCCGAAGACAAGCTGCGCGCCGCCTACCAGATCCGCAGCAAGCAGGCCCGCACCCAGGCCCTGCGCGAAGCCAACGCCGCCGTGATGGCCGACCTGAAGGCCGAAGGCGTCGAGTTCGACGCCGTCAAGGTCGAAGCCCTGCTGTTCGACATCGAAGCCAAGATCGTGCGCAGCCAGATCCTGGCCGGCGAGCCGCGCATCGACGGCCGCGACACGCGCACCGTGCGCCCGATCGAGATCCGCACACGGCGTCGCTGCCGCGCACCCACGGCTCGGCCCTGTTCACGCGCGGCGAAACCCAGGCGCTGGTCGTGACCACGCTGGGCACCGAGCGCGACGCGCAGCGCATCGACGCGCTGATGGGCGAGTACGAAGACCGCTTCATGTTCCACTACAACATGCCTCCCTTCGCCACCGGCGAAGTGGGCCGCATGGGCTCGACCAAGCGCCGCGAAATCGGCCACGGCCGCCTGGCCAAGCGCGCGCTGATCGCCTGCCTGCCGAGCAAGGACGAATTCCCCTACACCATGCGCGTGGTGTCCGAAATCACCGAATCCAACGGCTCCTCGTCGATGGCGTCGGTGTGCGGCGGCTGCCTGTCGCTGATGGACGCCGGCGTGCCGATGAAGGCCCACGTGGCCGGCATCGCCATGGGCCTGATCAAGGAAGGCAACCGCTTCGCGGTGCTGACCGACATCCTGGGCGACGAGGACCACCTCGGCGACATGGACTTCAAGGTGGCCGGCACGACCAACGGCATCACCGCGCTGCAGATGGACATCAAGATCCAGGGCATCACCAAGGAAATCATGCAGGTCGCCCTGGCGCAGGCCAAGGAAGCGCGCATGCACATCCTGGGCAAGATGCAGGAAACCATGGCGCGAGGCCAAGACCGAGGTCAGCAACTTCGCGCCGCGCCTGTTCACGATGAAGATCAACCCCGAGAAGATCCGCGACGTGATCGGCAAGGGCGGCTCCGTGATCCGCGCGCTGACCGAGGAGACCGGCTGCCAGATCAACATCGAGGAAGACGGCACCATCACCATCGCCTCGACCGATCCGGCCAAGGCCGAGGACGCCAAGAAGCGCATCGAGCAGATCACCGCGGAAGTGGAAATCGGCAAGGTCTACGAAGGCCCGATCACCAAGATCCTGGACTTCGGCGCCCTGGTCAACCTGCTGCCCGGCAAGGACGGCCTGCTGCACATCAGCCAGATCGCCCACGAGCGCGTCGAGAAGGTCACCGACTACCTGAGCGAAGGCCAGATCGTGCGCGTCAAGGTGCTCGAGACCGACGAGAAGGGCCGCGTCAAGCTGTCGATGAAGGCGCTGCTGGACCGTCCGGCCGGCGAATTCCAGGACCGCCCGCCGCGCGAGCCGCGTGGCGACCGCAGCCGCGCGGCGACCGCGCCAGCCGCGCGAACCCCGTGGCGACCAGCAGCCGCGCGCGTGACCAGCCGCCGCGCGAGCAGCGCGAGCCGCAGCAGGCCCCGGTCGACGACCAGGCCTGAACCTTCTTTCACGCGAAGCGGCCCGCACCGCCCGGTGCGGCCGCGACCCGGGAGACGACCATGAAAGCCGTTGAAATCAGCGCCTTTGGCAAGCCCGACGTCCTGCGTCTGGGCGAGCGGCCCGCGCCCGTCCCCGGCGCGGGCGAACTGCTGATCCGCGTCGCGGCCAGCGGCATCAACCGGCCCGACGTGCTGCAGCGCACCGGCAACTACCCGGTGCCGCCCGGCGCCTCGGACATTCCGGGGCTGGAAGTGGCCGGCGAGATCGTCGACGGCGATGCGCAGGCCCTGGCCGCGGCCGGTTTCAAGAAGGGCGACCGCGTCTGCGCGCTGGTGGCCGGCGGCGGCTACGCCGAACTCTGCGTCGCGCCGGTCGGCCAGTGCCTGCCGGTGCCCAAGGGCCTGAGCGACGTCGAGGCGGCTTCGCTGCCCGAGACTTTCTTCACCGTCTGGAGCAACGTGTTCGACCGCGGCCGCCTGCAGGCCGGTGAGACCTTCTGGTCCAGGGCGGCACCAGCGGCATCGGCGTCACGGCCATCCAGATGGCCAAGGCGCTGGGCGCCAAGGTGATCGCCACCGCCGGCAGCGACGACAAGTGCGAGGCCTGCCTGAAGCTCGGCGCCGACCACGCCATCAACTACAAGGCCGCAGGATTTCGCCGACGAGGCGAAGAAGCTGACCGGCGGGGCCGGCGTCAACGTCATTCTCGACATGGTCGCCGGCGACTACGTGGCGCGCGAAGTCGACTGCCTGGCCGAGGACGGCCGGCTGGTCATCATCGCCGTGCAGGGCGGGATCAAGAGCGAATTCAACGCCGGCCTGGTGCTGCGCAAGCGGCTGCTGATCACCGGCTCGACGCTGCGCCCGCGCCCGGTCGAGTTCAAGGCGGCCATCGCCCGTTCGCTCAAGGCCAAGGTCTGGCCGCTGCTGGAAAGCGGCGCCATCAAGCCCGTGATCCACAGCACCTTCCCCGCGGCGCGAAGCCGCCAAGGCGCATGAGCTGATGGAATCGAACCAGCACATCGGCAAGATCGTGCTGACCTGGGAACAACCGTCATGAAGAAGAAGCTGATCGCCGGCAACTGGAAGATGAACGGCAGCCTGGCCGCCAACGACGCGCTGGTGCGCGCGCTGGTGGCCGGCATGACGGACGCGGCCTGCGCAGTGGCGGTGTGCGTGCCTGCGCCGTACCTGGCGCAGGTGCAGATGCTGCGCGCAGGCTCGGCGCTGGAACTCGGCGCGCAGGACGTGTCGCGGCACGCAGCAGGGCGCCTTCACCGGCGAGGTGTCGGCCTCGATGCTCAAGGAATTCGGCGTGCGCTACGCGATCGTCGGCCACTCCGAGCGCCGCCAGTACCACGGCGAGACCGATGCCGTGGTGGCGGAAAAGGCCAAGGCCGCGCTCGCCGCCGGCATCACGCCCATCGTCTGCGTCGGCGAGACGCTGGCCGAGCGCGAAGCCGGCAAGACCGAGGAAGTGGTCAAGCGGCAGATGGCCGCGGTCATCCACACCAACGGGCACTGCATCAGCGAGATCGTGGTCGCCTACGAGCCGGTCTGGGCCATCGGCACCGGGCGCACAGCGACGCCCGAGCAGGCGCAGCAGGTGCACGCGGTGTTGCGCGCCCAGCTTCGCGCGGCCACCGAGCATGTGGACCGCATCCAGATCCTCTATGGCGGCAGCATGAATGCCGCCAACGCGGCCTCGCTGCTGGCGCAGCCCGACATCGACGGCGGCCTGATCGGCGGTGCTTCGCTGAAGGCCGCGGATTTTCTGCAGATCATCGCGGCGGCGCGCTAGCGGCCGGCCAGAGTTACAAGAACAGGAGTGAACTGGAAATGAACGTATTGCTTACCGTGGTCCTGGCCGTGCAGATGCTGACGGCGCTCGGCATGATCGGCCTCATCCTCATCCAGCACGGCAAGGGCGCCGACATGGGCGCGGCCTTCGGCAGCGGCAGCTCCGGCAGCCTTTTCGGCGCGAGCGGCAGCGCCAACTTCCTTTCGCGCACGACGGCGGTGCTGGCGGCGGTCTTTTTCGCCTGCACGCTGATGCTGGCGTACTTCGGCAACCTGCGGCCGGTGGAATCGGGCAGCGTGCTCGATCGCGGCGCGGCCACGGCTCCCGCGGCCGCACCCGCTGCTTCCGGCGCCGCCACGCAGATCCCGGCGACCGCGCCGGCGGCTGCCGGCACTAGCACAACAGCAGCGCCTTTGCCAGCGGCTTCTGGCGCCGGGGCGATCCCCGTCAAGTGATCTGAACTTGAACGCCCTGACTGGAGAACAGGGTGTATTTAAGGGTAAACTCCAACGCTGTCTGGGACGCCAAAAATCGCAAGATTCCTCATGCCTGCCCGGGCACAAAAAACCGCCGTCGTGGTGAAATTGGTAGACACGCTATCTTGAGGGGGTAGTGGCGAAAGCTGTGCGAGTTCGAGTCTCGCCGACGGCACCAAGAAAAATGCCTGCCGGGCACGAATCGGCGGGTGAAAGCGCGGACTCAGGCCTTCAAGATGAACCTCGACCAGTACCTTCCTGTCCTCCTGTTCATCGTCGTTGGCCTTGCAATCGGCGTCCTGCCCCAGGCCATGGGCTGGTTCTTCAGCAAGCTGATGGGCTTCCAGCAGCCCGACGCGGCCAAAAACTCCCCTTACGAATGCGGCTTCGAAGCCTTCGAGGACGCGCGCATGAAATTCGACGTGCGCTACTACCTCGTTGCCATCCTGTTCATCCTGTTCGACCTGGAGATCGCGTTCCTCTTCCCCTGGGCGGTGTCGCTGAAGGAGATCGGCGCCGCGGGCTTCTGGTCGATGATGGTCTTCCTGGCCATCCTCGTGGTGGGCTTTGTGTACGAATGGAAAAAGGGTGCGCTCGATTGGGAGTGATCCCCCGGCCGCATCCCCAAGAAAGTTACTGCTATGGCTAACGAAGGCATTCTCGAAAAAGGCATGGTCACCACGACCGTGGACACGGTCGTCAACTGGGCCAAGACCGGCTCGCTCTGGCCCATGACGTTCGGCCTGGCCTGCTGCGCGGTGGAGATGATGCACGCGGGGGCCGCGCGCTACGACATCGACCGCTTCGGCATGCTGTTTCGCCCCAGCCCCCGGCAGAGCGACCTGATGATCGTCGCCGGCACGCTGTGCAACAAGATGGCGCCGGCCATGCGCAAGGTCTACGACCAGATGCCCGAGCCGCGCTGGGTCATCTCCATGGGTTCCTGCGCCAACGGCGGGGGCTACTACCACTACAGCTATTCGGTGGTGCGCGGCTGCGACCGCGTCGTGCCGGTGGACGTGTACGTGCCGGGCTGCCCGCCCACGGCCGAGGCGCTGCTGTACGGAATCATCCAGCTGCAGCAGAAGATCCGCCGCACGCAGACCATCGCGAGGGCCTGAAGCCATGCCCGTGATCACCCCGTTCGCCATCGATCCCGAAGCACTGAAGGAAACGCTGGCCGCGACGCTCGGCGCGCTGGCCAAATCCGTCGAAGTGCGCATGCACGAGATCAACGTCGTCGTCGCCGCCGGCGACTACCTGGCTGCCGCGAAGCTGCTGCGCGACGCGCCGGGCTGCCGGTTCGAGCAGCTCGTCGACCTGTGCGGCGTCGACTACTCCGAGTTCGGTGACGGCGCCTGGGACGGCCCGCGCTTTTGCGTGACCAGCCACCTGCTGTCGATCAGCCTGAACCAGCGCGTGCGCCTGAAGGTCTACGCGCCCGATGACGAGCTGCCGGTGGTGGATTCGCTCACGGACCTGTGGAACTCGGCCAACTGGTTCGAGCGCGAGGCGTTCGACCTGTTCGGCATCGTGTTCGAAGGCCATGCCGACCTGCGCCGCATCCTGACCGACTACGGCTTCATCGGCCACCCGTTCCGCAAGGACTTCCCCGTGATGGGCCACGTCGAGATGCGCTACGACCCCGAGCGCCAGCGCGTGATCTACCAGCCCGTGACCATCGAGCCGCGCGAAGTGACGCCGCGCATCATCCGCGAAGACAACTACGGGGGCCTGCACTGAGATGGCCGAGATCAAGAACTACACCCTCAACTTCGGCCCGCAGCACCCGGCCGCGCACGGCGTGCTGCGCCTGGTGCTCGAGCTCGACGGCGAAGTGATCCAGCGCGCCGACCCGCACGTCGGCCTGCTGCACCGCGCCACCGAGAAGCTGGCCGAGACCAAGACCTACATCCAGGCGCTGCCGTACATGGACCGGCTGGACTACATGTCGATGATGTGCAACGAGCACGCTTACTGCCTGGCCATCGAAAAGATGCTGGACCTGGAAGTGCCGGTGCGCGCGCAGTACATCCGCGTCATGTTCTCCGAAATCACGCGGCTGCTCAATCACCTGCTCTGGCTGGGCGCGCACGGCATCGACTGCGGCGCGATGAACATCCTCATCTACTGCTTCCGCGAGCGCGAGGACCTCTTCGACATGTACGAGGCCGTGTCCGGGGCGCGCATGCATGCGGCCTACTTCCGGCCGGGCGGGGTCTACCGCGACCTGCCGGACACCATGCCGCAGTACAAGGTCAACAAGCTGCGCAACGAGCGCACGATCAACCGCATGAACGAGAACCGGCAGGGCAGCCTGCTGGACTTCATCGACGACTTCACCAGCCGCTTCCCGCACTACGTCGACGAATACGAAACCCTGCTCACCGAGAACCGCATCTGGAAGCAGCGCACGGTGGGTATCGGCGTCGTGACGCCCGAGCGGGCCATGAACCTGGGCTTCACCGGGCCCATGCTGCGCGGGTCGGGCATTGCCTGGGACCTGCGCAAGAAGCAGCCCTACGACGTGTACGGCCAGATGGATTTCGACATCCCCATCGGCACCAACGGCGACTGCTACGACCGCTACCTGGTGCGCGTGGCCGAACTGCGCCAGTCCAACCGGATCATCAAGCAGTGCGTGGACTGGCTGCGCGCGAACCCGGGCCCGGTCATCACGGACAACCACAAGATCGCCCCGCCGGACCGCGAGTCGATGAAGGCCAACATGGAGGAGCTGATCCACCACTTCAAGCTCTTCACCGAAGGCTTCCGCGTGCCCGAGGGCGAGGCCTACGCCGCCGTGGAGCACCCCAAGGGCGAGTTCGGCATCTACATCGTGAGCGACGGCGCCAACAAGCCGTACCGCTTGAAGATCCGCCCGCCGGGCTTCGCCCACCTGGCCGCCATGGACGAAATGGCGCGCGGGCACATGATCGCCGACGCCGTCGCGGTCATCGGGACCATGGACATCGTGTTCGGAGATATTGACCGATGAGTTCTCACGCAACCCCAGTCGTGGCGCCCGTGCTGTCCGCGGCGACCATCGCCCAGTTCGACCGGGAAGTGGCCAAGTTCCCCGCCGACCAGCGGCAGTCGGCCGTGATGGCCTGCCTGGCGATCCTCCAGAAGGAATACGGCTGGGTGAGCCGCGAAAGCGAAAACCTGGTCGCCGGGTACCTCGGCATGGCGCCGATCGCGGTGCACGAGGTCACGACCTTCTACAACATGTACAACCAGCAGCCGGTGGGCAGGTACAAGCTCAACGTCTGCACCAACCTGCCTTGCCAGCTGCGTGACGGGGCCCGGGCCCTGCACCACCTGGAAAAGAAGCTGGGCATCCGCATGGGCGAGACCACCAGCGACGGCATGTTCACCCTGCAGCAGGCCGAATGCCTGGGCGCCTGCGCCGACTCGCCGGTGGTGCTGGTCAACGACCGCACCATGTGCAGCTTCATGAGCAACGACAAACTCGACCAGATGATCGACGGCCTGCGGGCGGCGGACGGCGCTGCGCCGGCTTCCGCGGAGGCGCGCAAATGAACGCCGACCAAGTGCTGTCGCAATTCCAGGCGACCGGGGTGCAGACCTGCTTCCACGGCCGCCACATCGATCCGCAGATCTATGCGGGCCTGGACGGCACCAACTGGCGCCTGAAGGACTACGAAGCGCGCGGCGGCTACCAGGCGCTGCGCAAGGTGCTGGGCCTGGCGGGCGCCGAGGCGCTGACGCCGGACCAGGTGACCGCCACCGTCAAGGAATCCGCGCTGCGCGGCCGCGGCGGCGCGGGCTTCCCCACCGGCCTGAAGTGGAGCTTCATGCCGCGGCAGTTCCCGGGCCAGAAGTTCCTGGTGTGCAATTCGGACGAGGGCGAGCCGGGCACCTGCAAGGACCGCGACATCCTGCAGTTCAACCCGCACATCGTGATCGAGGGCATGATCATCGCGGCCTACGCGATGGGCATCAGCATCGGCTACAACTACATCCACGGCGAGATCTTCCAGACCTACGACCGCTTCGAGGAGGCGCTGCAAGAGGCGAGGGCGGCCGGGTACCTGGGCGACGCGATCCTGGGCAGCGGCTTCAATTTCCAGCTGCACGCGTTCCACGGCTTCGGCGCCTACATCTGCGGCGAGGAAACGGCGCTGCTCGAATCGATGGAAGGCAAGAAGGGCCAGCCGCGCTTCAAGCCGCCGTTCCCGGCCAGCTTCGGCATGTACGGCAAGCCCACCACGATCAACAACACCGAGACGTTCGCCGCGGTGCCCTGGATCATCAACAACGGCGGGCAGGCTTACCTGGCCGTGGGCAAGCCCAACAACGGCGGCACCAAGATCTACTCGATGTCCGGCGACGTGGAGCTGCCCGGCAACTACGAAGTGCCGATGGGCACGCCGTTCGCCAGGCTGCTGGAACTGGCCGGCGGCGTGCGCAAGGGCCGCACCCTCAAGGCGGTGATTCCCGGCGGCTCGTCGTCTCCGGTGCTGCCCGCGAAGCTCATGATGGAGTGCACGATGGACTACGACTCCATCGCCAAGGCCGGCTCGATGCTGGGTTCGGGCGCCGTCATCGTCATGGACGATTCCCGCGACATGGTGGAGTCGCTGCTGCGCCTGTCGTATTTCTACATGCACGAGTCGTGCGGGCAATGCACGCCCTGCCGCGAAGGCACGGGCTGGCTCTGGCGCGTGGTCGACCGCATCCACCACGGCCACGGCAAGCCCGGCGACATGGACCTGCTCGATTCCGTGGCCGACAACATCCAGGGGCGCACCATCTGCGCGCTGGGCGACGCGGCCGCGATGCCGGTGCGCGCCATGCTCAAGCATTTCCGCCACGAATTCGAGGCCAAGATCAAGCGGCCCGAGCTCCCTGCGTCGCAAAACGCGCAGCCCGTCCCCGCGGGCGCCCGAGGCTGACCGGAAAAACTATATGGTTGAAATCGAACTCGACGGACAGAAGGTGGAGATCACCGAGGGCAGCATGATCATGCATGCGGCCGAAAAGGCGGGCACCTACATCCCGCACTTCTGCTACCACAAGAAGCTGTCCATCGCGGCCAACTGCCGCATGTGCCTGGTCGACGTGGAAAAGGCGCCCAAGCCGATGCCGGCCTGCGCGACGCCCGTCACCAACGGCATGATCGTCCGCACCAAAAGCGACAAGGCGCTGAAGGCGCAGCAGTCGGTCATGGAGTTCCTGCTGATCAACCATCCGCTGGACTGCCCGATCTGCGACCAGGGCGGCGAATGCCAGCTGCAGGACCTGGCCGTGGGCTACGGCGCCTCCGCATCCCGCTACGACGAGGAAAAGCGCGTCGTCCTGCACAAGGACGTCGGCCCGCTGATCTCCATGGAGGAAATGAGCCGCTGCATCCACTGCACCCGCTGCGTGCGCTTCGGCCAGGAAGTGGCCGGCGTGATGGAGCTGGGCATGATCCACCGCGGCGAGCACTCCGAGATCACCACCGTGCTCGGCGACACGATTGACTCGGAAGTGTCGGGCAACATGATCGACCTGTGCCCGGTCGGCGCGCTCACCAGCAAGCCCTTCCGCTACCAGGCCCGCACGTGGGAGCTGTCGCGCCGCAAGTCCGTCGCGCCCCACGATTCGAGCGGCGCCAACCTGATCGTCCAGGTCAAGAACAACCAGGTCCTGCGTGTGCTGCCCCTCGAGAACGAGGAAGTGAACGAATGCTGGCTGGCCGACCGCGACCGCTTCTCCTATGAAGCGCTCAACAGCGACGAGCGCCTCACCGCCCCCATGCTCAAGCAGGGCGGCGAGTGGAAGACCGTGGACTGGCAGACCGCCCTGGAATACGTGGCCAACGGCCTGAAGCAGATCAAGGCCGACCATGGCGCGGGCAGCATCGGCGCCCTGGTCAGCCCGCACAGCACCGTCGAGGAGCTGTACCTGGCCGGCGCGCTGGTGCGGGGCCTGGGCAGCGAGAACATCGACTACCGCCTGCGCAACGCCGAATTCGGCAAGCCCGAAGGCGAAGGCAAGAATGCACCTGCGGTTCGGTGGCTCGGCACCACGATCGCTTCGCTGTCGAACCTGCAGCGCGTGCTGGTGGTCGGCTCGAACCTGCGCAAGGACCATCCGCTGTTCGCCCTGCGCGTGCGCGCGGCGGCCCGCAAGGGCGCCGCAGTGTCGGTGATCCATGACGCGGCCAACGACTGGGCCATGCCCATCGCCTCTTCGGTGGTCACCCCGGCGTCCGGCTGGGCCCAGGCCCTGGCCGATGTGGCCGCGGCCGTGGGCGAGCAGAAGGGCGTCGCGGCGCCCGCCAAGGGCAACGCCACCGATGCCGCCAAGGCCATCGCGCAATCGCTGCTCGGCGGCGAGCGCAAGGCCGTCCTGCTGGGCAACGCCGCTGCGCACCACGCCCATGCGTCCAGCCTGCTGGCGCTGGCCAACTGGATCGCGGCGCAGACCGGCGCCACCGTCGGCTACCTCACCGAGGCCGCCAACACCGTCGGCGCGCAACTGGTCGGCGCGGTTCCCGGCGCGGGCGGGTTGAATGCCGGCCAGATGCTGGGCGGCGCGCTCAAGGCCGCCATCCTGCTGAACACCGAGCCCGAATTCGATTCGGCGCCCGGCCGCAAGGCCGCGGCCGCCCTGGGCCAGGCCCAGATGGTCGTCACCCTCAGCCCGTTCAAGGCCAACATGGAATTCAGCGATGTGCTGCTGCCCATCGCGCCCTTCACCGAAACGCCGGGCACCTTCGTGAACGCCGAGGGCAGGGTGCAGAGTTTCCACGCGGTGGTCAAGCCGCTGGCGGAAACGCGGCCGGCCTGGAAAGTTCTGCGCGTGCTGGGCAACCTGCTCGGCCTGCCGGGCTTCGCCTTCGAATCGGCACAGGAAGTCCTCGTGGCCGCGCGGGGCCCGCAGGACGCGCAGGCGTCCCATGTGCAGGGAAGCCTGTTGAACAACGCGACCACCGCCTCCATCGACCTGTCGGCCACCGCAGGCCGGCCGGTGAGCGCCGCGATCTACCAGCTCGACGGCATCGTGCGCCGGGCGGCCTCGCTGCAGCTCACGGCCGACGCGCGGGCGGCCGAGGCGAAAGCCCCAACCCAAGAGCCAGAAAGGGTGCCAGCATGATCGACCAGATCTACGGCTTCGGCAACGGCCTGATCAACGCCGGCTGGTGGACAGCGGCGGCCTGGCCCACCACGTGGGCGCTGATCAAGATCGTCGTCCTGGTCGCGCCCCTGATGGGCGCCGTGGCCTACCTCACGCTGTGGGAGCGCAAGGCCATCGGCTTCACGCAGATCCGCGTGGGCCCGAACCGCATCGGCCCGTCCGGCCTCTTGCAGCCCATCGCGGACGCGCTCAAGCTGATCACCAAGGAAATCATCCTGCCGACGGTGGCGAACAAGGGCCTGTTCTACCTCGGCCCGATCATGACCATCATGCCGTCGCTGGTGGCCTGGGCGGTGATCCCGTTCGGCCCCGAAGTGGCCGTGGCCAACGTCAATGCCGGGCTGCTGTTCCTGATGGCGATCACCTCGATGGAGGTGTACGGCGTCATCATCGCCGGCTGGGCTTCCAACTCCAAGTACGCTTTCCTTGGCGCGCTGCGGGCCTCGGCCCAGATGGTCAGCTACGAAATCGCCATGGGCTTCTGCCTGGTGGTCGTGCTGATGGTGTCGGGCAGCCTGAACATGACCGACATCGTCATGAGCCAGGCCAAGGGCATGGGCACGTCGATGGGCATGAACTTCCTGTCGTGGAACTGGCTGCCGCTGCTGCCGATCTTCATCGTCTATTTCGTCTCCGGGCTGGCCGAAACCAATCGCGCGCCCTTCGACGTGGTGGAAGGCGAGTCGGAAATCGTCGCGGGCCACATGATCGAGTACTCGGGCATGAGCTTCGCGATGTTCTTCCTGGCCGAATACGCCAACATGTGGCTGGTCTCCATCCTGGCCGCCACCCTGTTCCTGGGCGGATGGCTGCCGCCGTTCGAGTTCCTCAGCTTCATCCCCGGCTGGATCTGGCTGGGCATCAAGACCTTCATCATGGTCACGATGTTCCTGTGGGTGCGCGCCACGTTCCCGCGCTTCCGGTATGACCAGATCATGCGCCTGGGCTGGAAGATCTTCATCCCGGTCACGCTGGTGTGGCTGGTGGTGATCGGCGCCGTGATGCAGACCCCGTTCAACCTCTGGAAGTAACGCCATGACATCCCCAAGCCATGGCATCCCCGCCGAGACGCCTTTTCGCTCAAGGACTTCCTGTCCAGCTTCATGCTGCTCGAGCTGTTCAAGGGCATGGCCCTCACCGGCAGGTACGCCTTTGCCCGCAAGATCACGATCCAGTTCCCCGAGGAAAAGACGCCGCTGTCGCCGCGTTTCCGCGGGCTGCATGCGCTGCGCCGCTACGAGAACGGCGAGGAGCGCTGCATCGCCTGCAAGCTGTGCGAGGCCGTGTGTCCCGCCATGGCGATCACCATCGAATCCGACCAGCGCGCCGACGGCACGCGCCGCACCACGCGCTACGACATCGACCTCACGAAGTGCATCTTCTGCGGCTTCTGCGAGGAGAGCTGCCCGGTCGACTCCATCGTCGAGACCCACATCCTCGAGTACCACGGCGAAAAGCGCGGCGACCTGTATTTCACCAAGGAAATGCTGCTGGCCGTCGGCGACCGCTACGAGCCCGAGATCGCGGCGGCCAAGGCGGCCGACGCCAAATACCGCTGACGCAGCGCTGGCCGCACACAAAGACAAACATGGATATCCGAACCGGCTTCTTCTACCTGTTCTCGGCGCTGCTGCTGTTCGCGTCGTTCCGCGTGATCACGGCCCGCAACCCGGTCTATGCCGTGCTGTTCCTGGTGCTGGCGTTCTTCCAGGCGGCGGGCCTCTGGCTGCTGCTGAAGGCCGAGTTCCTGGCGATCTCGCTGGTGCTGGTGTACGTCGGCGCGGTGATGGTGCTGTTCCTGTTCGTGGTGATGATGCTGGACATCGACGTCGACAGCCTGCGCGCCGGGTTCTGGAAGCACTTTCCGCTGGCGGCCTCCGTCGGCGTGCTGATCGCGCTCGAAATGGCCGCCGTGCTGATGGGGGGCTTTCGCCCCGAGGAAGCCCGCCCCGTCCCGGCCGTGGCGCAGGCTGCCGCCCAGGGCGTGCAGTACTCGAACACCAAGGAGCTGGGCAAGCTGCTCTACAGCCAGTACCTGTACCCGCTGGAGGTCGCCGCCGTGATCCTGCTGGTGGCGATCGTCGCCGCCATCGCCCTCACGCTGCGCAAGCGCAAGGACAGCAAGCACACGGACCCGTCCCAGCAGGTCCGCGTGAGGGCCAGCGACCGGCTGCGCATGGTCAAGCTGGAGCCCACCCTGGTCGAGCCCCAGCCGGCCGCGGCCGTGGAGAAAAAGGCATGACGCTCACCCTCGGACACTTCCTCTCGCTCGGCGCGATCCTTTTCGCGCTGTCCGTGATCGGCATCTTCCTGAACCGCCGCAACCTGATCGTGCTGCTGATGGCCATCGAGCTGATGCTGCTGGCGGTCAACATGAACTTCGTCGCCTTCTCGTACTACCTGGGCGACATGCACGGCCAGGTGTTCGTGTTCTTCATCCTGACGGTGGCGGCGGCGGAATCGGCGATCGGCCTGGCCATCCTGGTGCTGCTGTTCCGCAACAAGTCGAACATCAACGTCGACGAACTCAATACGCTCAAAGGATGAGCGGCAGAAGAACAACATGAGCCAAACCCTCAACGCTTCCACCCTGCTGGCCGTCCCGCTCGCCCCCCTGGCCGGCGCATTGCTCGCGGGCATCTTCGGCACGACGTTCGGCGGCAACTGGATCGGCCGCCGCCTGTCGCACACGCTCTGCATCCTGGGCGTGTTCGTCGCCTTCGTCATCTCGGCCATGACGCTCAAGAGCGTGGCGCTGGACGGCGCGCGCTTCAACGAGACCATCTACCAGTGGATGGTGGTGGGCGGCCTCAAGATGGAAGTGGGCTTCCTGGTGGATGGCCTCACCGCGATGATGATGTGCGTGGTGACCTTCGTGTCGCTGATGGTCCACATCTACACCATCGGCTACATGGAAGAAGACGAGGGCTACAACCGCTTCTTCGCCTACATCTCGCTGTTCACGTTCTCGATGCTGATGCTCGTGATGAGCAACAACTTCCTCCAGCTGTTCTTCGGCTGGGAAGCCGTGGGCCTGGTCTCGTACCTGCTGATCGGCTTCTGGTTCAACAAGCCCAGCGCGATCTTCGCCAACCTCAAGGCCTTCATGGTCAACCGGGTCGGCGACTTCGGCTTCATCCTGGGCATCGGCCTGATTGCGGCCTACGCCGGCACGCTGGGCTACGCCGAGGCTTTCGCCAAGGCCGGCGAGCTGGCCAAGCTCGGCCTGCCGGGCACCAACTGGATGCTGATCACCGTGATCTGCATCTGCCTCTTCATCGGCGCAATGGGCAAGAGCGCGCAGTTCCCGCTGCACGTGTGGCTGCCCGATTCGATGGAAGGCCCGACGCCGATCTCCGCGCTGATCCACGCCGCCACCATGGTGACGGCCGGCATCTTCATGGTCGCGCGCATGTCGCCGCTGTTCGAGCTGAGCGAAGTCGCGCTGTCGTTCGTCATGGTGATCGGCGCCATCACGGCGCTGTTCATGGGGTTCCTGGGCATCATCCAGAACGACATCAAGCGCGTGGTGGCGTATTCCACGCTGTCGCAGCTGGGCTACATGACCGTGGCGCTCGGCGCCTCGGCCTATTCGGTGGCGGTGTTCCACCTGATGACGCACGCCTTCTTCAAGGCCCTGCTGTTCCTCGCGGCGGGCTCGGTGATCATCGGCATGCACCACAACCAGGACATCCGCTGGATGGGCGGCGTGCGCAAGTACATGCCCATCACCTGGATCACTTCGCTGCTGGGGTCGCTGGCGCTGATCGGCACGCCGCTGTTCGCCGGCTTCTACTCCAAGGACAGCATCATCGAGGCGGTGCATTTCAGCCACCTGCCGGGCGCGGGCTTCGCCCATTTCGCCGTGCTGGCGGGCGTGTTCGTCACCGCTTTCTACTCGTTCCGCCTGTATTTCCTGGTGTTCCACGGCAAGGAGCGCTACGACCAGAACCCGGATGCGCATCACGCGCCGGCTGCGGATGCGCATGCCAAGGACGATCACGGGCACGGCCACGACCATGGCCACGACCACGGGCCGAAGGAGTCGCCGTGGGTGGTGACGGTGCCGCTGATCCTGCTGGCGATCCCGTCGGTGGTGATCGGCTACATGACCATCCAGCCGATGCTGTTCGGCGACCTGCTCAAGGACTCGATCTTCGTCAACGCGGAACTCCATCCCTCCATGGCGAAGCTGGCCGAGGAATTCCACGGCCCGCTGCAGATGGCCCTGCACGGCCTGATGACCGCGCCGTTCTGGCTGGCGCTGGCCGGCGTGGTGCTGGCCTGGTACATGTACCTGGTCAACCCGGCGCTGCCGGCCCGGGTCAAGTCCGCGGTGCAGCCGCTGTACACGCTGCTGGACAACAAGTACTACATGGACTGGTTCAACGAGAACGTGATCGCCCGCGGCGCGCGCATGCTCGGCGTGGGCCTGTGGAAGGGCGGCGACGAGGCCGTGATCGACGGCGCGATGGTCAACGGCAGTGCGCGCGGCGTGGCATGGGTGGCCGGCGTGGTGCGCTGGTTCCAGACCGGCTACATCTACCACTACGCGTTCGCGATGATCGTGGGCGTGCTGCTGCTGATGACGTGGTTCGTGTGGCTGAACAGGTTTTGAAGTGAGTGCGCGGAACCGGCCTGCGTCGCGGTCCCCAACTGAACATATAGACGGAAAACAACAATGGGTTTGCTAAGCCTTGCCATCTGGACGCCGATCTTCTTCGGCGCTGTGCTGCTGGCCCTGGGACGGGACGACCAGGCGCGCATGGTGCGCTGGCTGGCGCTGATCGGCGCCGTCGCCAGCCTGCTGGTCACGCTGCCGCTGTACGGGCAGTTCGACACCACCACGTCGGCGATGCAGTTCGTCGAAAAAGCCCCCTGGATCGACCGCTTCCACGTCAACTACCACCTCGGGCTGGACGGCATCTCGTTCTGGTTCGTGCTGCTCACCGCGTTCATCAACCTGGTGGTCGTGATTTCCGCGTGGGAAGCCATCACCGAACGCGTCAACCAGTACATGGGCGCCTTCCTGATCCTGTCGGGCCTGATGATCGGCGTGTTCTGCGCACTCGACGGCATCCTGTTCTACGTGTTCTTCGAGGCCACGCTGATCCCGATGTACCTGATCATCGGCATCTGGGGCGGTCCCAACAAGATCTACGCGGCGTTCAAGTTCTTCCTGTACACGCTGCTCGGCTCGCTGCTGATGCTGGTCGCCCTGGTGTTCCTGTACACCAAGTCCGGCGGCAGCTTCGACATCCTGACGTGGCACAAGCTGCCCCTCGGCCTGCCCACCCAGACGCTGCTGTTCTTCGCCTTCTTCGCGGCCTTCGCGGTCAAGGTGCCGATGTGGCCGGTCCACACCTGGCTGCCCGACGTGCACGTCGAAGCCCCCACCGGCGGCTCGGCGGTGCTGGCGGCCATCATGCTGAAGCTGGGCGCGTACGGCTTCCTGCGGTTTTCCATCCCGATCGCGCCCGACGCCTCCCACGAATGGGCCTGGCTGATGATCGCGCTGTCGCTGATCGCCGTGATCTACGTCGGCCTGGTGGCGATGGTGCAGCAGGACATGAAGAAGCTGGTCGCGTATTCGTCGGTGGCCCACATGGGTTTCGTGACGCTGGGCTTCTTCATCTTCAACGACATCGGCGTGGCCGGCGGCATCGTGCAGATGATCGCCCACGGCTTCGTCTCGGCCGCCATGTTCCTGTGCATCGGCGTGCTGTACGACCGCGTCCATTCGCGCCAGATCGCCAGCTATGGCGGCGTGGTGAACACCATGCCCAATTTCGCGGCCTTCGCGATGCTCTTCGCGATGGCCAACTGCGGGCTGCCGGCGACGGCGGGTTTCGTGGGCGAGTGGATGGTGATCCTGGGCGCCGTCAAGGCCAACTTCTGGCTGGGGATGGCGGCGGCCTCGGCGCTGATCTTCGGCGCGGCCTACACCCTGTGGATGTACAAGCGGGTCTACCTCGGGCCGGTCACCAACGACCACGTGCGCGGGCTCACCGACATCAACAGCCGCGAATTCCTGATGCTGGGCATGCTCGCCGTCGCGGTGCTCGTCATGGGCCTGTACCCGAAGCCCTTCACCGAGATCATGAACGTCACGGTGGCCGATTTCCTCAAGCACGTGGCAGCGTCCAAACTCTGAACGGGCGGGACAAAGAAAAATGATCGACAAATACAACTGGATCACCGTCTACCCGGAGCTCGTGCTGCTGGTCATGGCGTGCGCGATCGCCATGATCGACCTCGGGGTCAAGAGCCCGCGGCGCACCCTGACCTACGTGCTCACGCTCCTCACGCTGGGCGTGGTGGCGGTGATGCAGGCGATGTACGCGAGCGGTGACCAGACCGCGTACGGCTTCGGCAACATGGTCGTCAGCGACCCGATGGGCAACTGGCTCAAGTGCTTCGCCACCATCGCGATGATGGTGTGCCTGGTCTACGGCCGGCCGTACTCGGGCGACCGGGACATGCTGCGCGGCGGGGAGGTCTTCATCCTCGCGATGTTCTCCCTGCTGGGCATCTTCGTGATGATCTCGGGCAGCAACTTCCTGGTCATCTACCTCGGGCTGGAGCTGCTCACGCTGTCCAGTTACGCGCTGGTCGCGCTGCGCCGGGACCACACCCAGTCGACCGAAGCCGCGATGAAGTATTTCGTCCTGGGCGCCATGGCCAGCGGCTTCCTGCTGTACGGCCTGTCGATGCTCTACGGCGCCACCGGCTCGCTGGACATCAACACGGTGTTCAAGATGGTGAACTCGCGCCAGGTCAACCACCAGGTGCTGATCTTCGGCGTCGTCTTCATCGTGGCCGGCCTGGCGTTCAAGATGGGCGCCGCGCCGTTCCACATGTGGATCCCCGACGTGTACCAGGGCGCACCGACCTCGGTCACGATCATGATCGGCAGCGCGCCGGAGCTCGCGGCTTTCGCCATCTGCATCCGGCTGCTGGTCGAAGGGCTGATCCCGCTGGCGATCGACTGGCAGCAGATGCTGATCGCGATGGCGATCGCCTCGCTGTTCATCGGCAACCTCGCGGCCATCGCGCAGACCAACCTCAAGCGCATGCTGGCCTATTCGACGATCGCCCAGATGGGCTTCGTCATCCTCGGCCTGGCCACCGGCGTGGTCAACGGCAACACGCTCAACGGCCAGTACGCCTACAGCGCGGCGATGTTCTACATCATCACCTACGTGCTCACGACGCTGGGCACCTTCGGCATCATCCTGCTGCTGGCGCGCGAAGGCTTCGAGAGCGAGGAGATCGCCGACCTCGCCGGCCTGAACCAGCGCAGCCCGCTGTACGCCGGCGTCATGGCCGTCTGCCTGTTCTCGCTGGCGGGCGTGCCGCCGCTGGTCGGCTTCTACGCCAAGCTGGCCGTGCTGCAGGCGCTGGTCGCCTCGGGGCAGGGGCTGTACATCGCGCTGGCCGTGTTCGCGGTCATGATGTCGCTGATCGGTTCGTTCTATTACCTGCGCGTGGTCAAGGTGATGTACTTCGACGCGCCGATCACCGCCACCACGGTTTCCGCGCCCATGGACGTGCGCGTGGTGCTGACCGTGAACGGCGCCCTGGTGCTGATCCTGGGCATCGTGCCCGGCGGCCTGATGACGCTGTGCGCCCAGGCCATCATCAAGACCCTGGCCACCTGACCGCCGGGCCTGCCCCGGCGGCTGGCCCCCCAGCGCCATGCCCGACGACGACAGCCACCTGATCGAGCGCAGGACCGGCAGCCAGGAGCTGTTCAAGGGCCGCTTCCTGCATGCGTTCCGCGACACGGTACGGCTGCCCGACGGCGCCGAAACCATCCGCGAATACGTGGTGCATCCCGGCGCCGTGATGATGATCCCGATGCTGGACGACGGCCGCCTGGTGCTGGAGCGCCAGTTCCGCTACCCCATGGGCCAGGTGATGATCGAGTTCCCTGCCGGCAAGCTCGACCCGGGCGAGGACCGCCTGGCCTGCGCCCGGCGCGAACTGCTCGAGGAAACCGGCTACAGCGCCACCGAATGGGCGCGCGCCGGGGTGATGCACCCGGTGATCTCGTATTCGACGGAATTCATCGAGGTCTGGTTCGCGCGGGGCTTGAGCCAGGGCGCCGCCAGCCTGGACGAGGGCGAATTCCTGGAAGTGTTCACAGCGACGCCGGCCGAACTCGGGCAATGGTGCCGCGATGGCCGCGTCACCGATGCCAAGACGCTGGCCGGGATGCTCTGGCTGCAGAACGTCCTGTCGGGCGAGTGGGTCTTGGACTGGCAGCGATAATGGGGACGTGAAAGTCCTCGACCTCCAGTGCTCGCAAAACCACAGCTTCGAAGGCTGGTTCGCCTCCGAGGATGAATTCCAGTCGCAGCTCGCACGCGGCCTGGTGGAATGCCCGCTGTGCGGCGACCGCACCGTGAACAAGATGCTGAGCGCGCCGCGGCTGAACCTGGGCGCAGCCCAGCCGGCCCCTCGCCAGGAGGTGGTCAGCATGCCGGATGCATCGCTGCAGGCGGCGTGGCTCAAGATGGTGCGCCACGTGATGGCCAACACGGAGGACGTCGGCGAGCGCTTTGCCGAGGAAGCGCGCAGCATCCATTACGGCGAAACCGAAGAGCGCGCGCATCCGGGGCCAGGCTTCCCGCGAGGAGACCGAGGCCCTGCTCGAAGAGGGCATTGGCGTGCTGCCCTTGCCCATCCCGAAGTCGCTCAAGGAAACGAGCCACTAGGGATGCAACGCGGCCCGCAGGCCGCGTCCCGGGTCGTCAGTCCATGAACTGCAGCGCCGCCAGGCGCGCATAGACGCCGCCCGCGGCCACCAGCGTCGTGCGTGCCCTGTTCGACGATGCGGCCGTGGTCGAGCACGACGATGCGGTCGGCCTGCTGCACGGTGGCCAGCCGGTGCGCGATGACCAGCGTGGTGCGGCCCCGCATCGCCGATTCCAGCGCCGCCTGCACCATGCGCTCGCTCTCCGCGTCGAGCGCGCTGGTGGCCTCGTCCAGCAGCAGCAGCGGCGGGTTCTTGAGCATGGCGCGGGCGATGGCGATGCGCTGGCGCTGGCCGCCCGACAGGCGCACGCCGCGCTCGCCCAGGAAGGTCGCGTAGCCCTCGGGCAGCGCCATGATGAAGTCGTGCGCGAAGGCGGCCGCGGGCCGCCGCCATCACCTCCTCGTCGCTGGCGCCGGGCCGGCCGTAGCGGATGTTCTCCATCGCGCTGGTGGAGAAGATCACCGCGTCCTGCGGCACGATGCCGATGCGCTGGCGCAGGTCGTGCCAGCGCCATGTCGCGCGTCGCCACGCCGTCCAGCAGGATGCGCCCGGCCTGCGGGTCGTAGAAGCGCAGCAGCAGCTGGAACACCGTGCTCTTGCCGGCGCCGCTGGGCCCGACCAGGGCCACCGTCTCGCCCGGGGCGACGGCCAGGCTGAAGTCCCTGAGGGCGGGCGTGGCGGGCCGGGACGGGTAGTGGAAGGTCACGGCCTCGAAGGCGACGGCGCTGCCGCCTTGCGGCACGGCGCTCGACACGGGCTGCGGCGGGCGACGTCACCGGCGAGCGGCTGTCCAGCAGTTCCATCAGCCGCTCGGTGGCGCCGGCCGCGCGCAGCAGGTCGCCGTAGACCTCGCCCAGCACCGCCACGGCGCCGACCAGGATGATCACGTAGACGACGGTCTCGCCCAGGTGGCCGGCGGTGATGCGCCCGGCCATCACCGCCTGCGTGCCCTGGTACAGGCCCCACAGCAGCGCGGCGCTGGTGGCGATGATGATGAAGGCCACCAGGAAGGCGCGGGCGCGCGTGCGGCGCACCGCGGTGCCGAAGGCGTTCGCGGTGGAGGCGTCGAAGCGCGCCGCCTCGCGCGCTTCGGCCGTGTAGCTCTGCACCACCGGGATGGCGTTCAGCACCTCGGCGGCGATCGCGCTGGAGTCGGCCACGCGGTCCTGGCTGGCGCGCGACAGCCTGCGCACGCGGCGGCCGAACCAGGCGCTGGGCAGCACCACCAGCACCAGGATGCCCAGCACCTGCGTCATCACGTACGGGTTGGTCCACACCAGCATGGCCAGCGCGCCGATGCCCATCACGGTGTTGCGCAGGCCCAGGCTCAGCGACGAGCCCACCACGGTCTGCACCAGCGTGGTGTCGGTGGTCAGGCGCGACAGCACCTCGCCGGTCTGCGTGGTCTCGAAGAACTCGGGGCTTTGCTGCAGCACGTGGGCGTAGACGGCGTTGCGCAGGTCGGCGGTGACGCGCTCGCCCAGCCAGCTGACCATGTAGAAGCGCGCGGCCGAGAACAGGCCCAGCGCCACGGCGACGCCGAACAGCTCCAGGAAGTGCTCGCGCAGCGCCAGCAGCTGCGCGCCCGTGTCCGCGGCGACCAGGCCGCCGTCGATCAGGCTGCGCAGCGCCACCGGAAAGACCAGCGTGCTGCCGCCGCCAGCACCAGGAACAGCGAGCGCCAGCGCGATGCGGCCGCGGTAGGGGCGCAGGAAGGGCAGCAGGCCGGACAGCGAGCGCGGCGAGGCTTTCGGCAGGTGGGAGCGAAGGGGCCATGGCCGCAGTGTACTCATCCATTGCCTCGCAAACACAGTCTTGACAGTATTTGCCTAGGCAATTAATATCCCGCTCCATGACCGCCAAGACCCTCCGGCCGCGCGCGACCCGCGCGCAAGCCGCAGCCCGCCGCCCGCGCCCGTGTTCTACCGGCCGGACAACTACCAGCCGGAGGAGAGCGTCGGCTACCTGATGCGCCGCATCCTCAACGCCGTGGCGCAGGAAGTCGAGCGCGAGCTCGAGCCCAGCGGCCTGACCAACGCGCAATGGGTGCCGCTGTTCAAGCTGTACATGGGCTCGGCCTCCACGGTCGCCGAGCTGGCGCGCGACTGCCAGCTGGACACGGGCGGCATGACGCGCCTGCTGGACCGGCTGGAGGCCAAGGGCCTGGTGCGGCGCGTGCGCTCCAGCGAGGACCGGCGCGTCGTCAACCTCGAGCTGACGGACGAGGGCCGCGCCGCCGCCAAGGCGATCCCGGCCGTGCTGTGCGGCGTGCAGAACGCCCACCTGCGGGGCTTCACGGCCGAAGAGTGGCAGGCGCTCAAGGGCCTGCTGCGCCGCATCCTGGACAACGCCCTGGCGATCCAGGCCGAAAGGGAAGAACAGCAAGTGAAGCAACCAAGCAACGGACCGGCGCCTCGCCGCGCTGGCTGCGGCCCTGGCGTTGGCCGGCTGCGCCAACATGTCCGGCATCGAGCCGCAGGCGACGCTGCGCGACGCGCCATCGGTCGGCCTGGCAGCAGGCAGGCAGGCCCGCGCCTTCGCGCCGGCCGCGCAATGGTGGCGCGAATTCGGCGACGAGCAGCTCGACCGGCTGATCGACCAGGCCCTGCAGGGCAACCCCAGCCTCAAGCTCGCGCAGGCCCGGCTCGCGCGCGCGCAGGCCGTGACCGAAGTGGCGCGACGCGGCGCAGGCTGCCGCAGGTCAACGGCGTCGCTCGACATCACGCGCCAGCGCTACACCGAGAACGGCTTGTATCCGCCGCCGCTGGCCGGCGCCATCCGCAACAGCGGCACGCTGCAGCTGTCGGCCAGCTGGGAGCTGGACTTCTTCGGCAAGAACCAGGCCGCGCTCGACGCGGCCCTGGGCGCAGCCGCGCGCCGCGCAAGCCGACGCCGAGGCCGCGCGCGTGCTGCTGGCCAGCAACGTGGCGCGCGGCTATTTCCAGCTGGCGCGCGTGAACGACCAGCTGGCCGTGGCGCAGCGCACGCTGGCCCAGCGCAACGAGTCGCTGCGCGCTGGTGCGCGACCGCGTGCGCGCCGGCCTGGACACGCAGCTGGAGCTGCGCCAGAGCGAAGGCGCCCTGCCCGAGGCGCGCCAGCAGATCGAGGCGCTGCAGGAGCAGGCCGCGCTGGCGCAGCACGCGCTGGCCGCGCTGACCGGGCAGGGCAACCGGTCCGTGGTGCGCACGCAGCCCGTCGCTGGCCGCGTTCAAGGCGCCTGCCGCTGCCGGCGCAGTTGCCGGCCGACCTGCTGGGCCAGCGCGCCGACATCGTCGCCGCGCGCTGGCGCGTCGAAGCCGCCGGCTACGACGTCAAGAACGCCAAGGCGCAGTTCTATCCCAACATCAACCTGGTCGCCTTCGCCGGCCTGTCCAGCATCGGCCTGGGCCGCCTGCTCGACGCGGGCAGCGAGCAGTGGGGCGTCGGCCCGGCGATCCGCCTGCCGATCTTCGAAGGCGGCACGCCTGCGCGCCAACCTGCGCGGCAAGACGGCCGACCTGGACGCCGCCGTGGAGAGCTACAACGCCGCCGTGCTCGACGCCATCCACGACGCGGCCGACCAGATCGCCTCCAGCCAGTCGATCGCGCGCCAGCAGGCCGAGCAGCGCGAGGCGCAGGCTGCCGCCGAAAGCGCCTACCAGATCGCGCTGCAGCGCTACAAGGCCGGCCTGGGCACCTACCTGAACGTGCTGACCGCCGAGACCGCGGTGCTGAACCAGCGCCGGCTGGGCGTCGATCTGGCCGCGCGCGCGCTCGACACCCAGGTCGCGCTGATGCGCGCCTTCGGCGGCGGCTACAGCGCCAGCGCCATCGCCACCACGGCGTCCAAATAAATTCCGGCGAAAGAACACCACATGAGCAACGACAACCGCAGAACCCGTCCCACGTGCCCGCCGGCAATCAGCGCCGCAAGAAGGCGCTCGACCATCGCTGGCCGTCGTCGTCGGCGTCGCCGGCCTCGGCTGGGGCGCCTACGAGTGGCTGGTGGCCAGCCACTACGAATCCACCGACAACGCCTACGTGCAGGGCAACGTCATCCAGATCACGCCGCAGATCGGCGGCACCGTGATGGCGATCTACGCCGACGACACCGACTTCGTGAAGGCCGGCCAGCCGCTGGTCAAGCTCGACCCGGCCGACGCCAAGGTGGCGCTCGACCAGGCCGAGGCCAACCTGGCGCAGACGGTGCGGCAGGTGCGCACGCTGTACGCCAACAACGGCTCGCTGGCGGCGCAGGTCAGCGCTGCGCGAGGCCGACGTGCGCGAAGGCGCAGTCCGAAGTCGCGCGCGCCAACGACGACCTCAACCGCCGCCAGTCGCTGGTCGGCAACGGCGCCGTCTCGCGCGAGGAACTCAACCACGCCACGACGCAGCTGGCCAATGCCCGCAGCGCGCTGGCGGCGGCGCAGGCCGGCGTGGTCGGCGGCGCGCGAGCAGCTCGCCAGCAACCAGGCGATGACCGAGGGCACCGAGCGTCGAGCAGCACCCCAGCGTGCAGGCCGCCGCGGCCAAGGTGCGCGAGGCCTGGCTGGCCTCGCAGCGCGCCGCGCTGCCGGCGCCGGTGGATGGCTACGTCGCCAAGCGCACCGTGCAGCTGGGCCAGCGCGTGGCCGCCGGCGCGCCGCTGATGTCGATCATCCCGCTCAACCAGGTCTGGGTCGACGCCAACTTCAAGGAAGTGCAGCTGCGCAAGATCCGCCTGGGCCAGCCGGTCAAGCTCACCGCCGACCTGTACGGCAAGAAGGTCGAATACCACGGCACCGTGGCCGGCCTGGGCGCCGGCACCGGCGCCGCCTTCGCGCTGCTGCCGGCGCAGAACGCCACCGGCAACTGGATCAAGGTGGTGCAGCGCGTGCCGGTGCGGGTGGCGCTCGACCCCAGGCAGGTCGCCGCCAATCCGCTGCGCGTCGGCCTGTCGATGGACGCCGAGGTGGACGTGAGCAACCAGGACGGCAAGACGCTGGCCGATGCGCCGCGCACGTCGCCGGTGGCCCAGGCCCAGGCCTACAGCGCCGTCAACAGCGGCGCCGACGCCGAGGTGCGCCGCGTCATCGCCGCCAACAGCGGCAAGGGCCAGTTCGCGCGCTGGGCGCCGCGCACCGCGGCCAGCCAGGCCGTGGCCAGGCTGCCGGCCGCTTCCGCCCACTGAACATGTCCCAGGCTGTCCGCATGGAGCCCCAGCCGCTGGAGGGCGCCGCGCGCGTCTGGGGCACGATCGCGCTGTCGGCGGCCACGTTCATGAACGTGCTCGACACGTCGATCGCCAACGTGTCGCTGCCCGCGATCGCCGGCGACCTGGGCGTGAGCCCGAACCAGGGCACCTGGGTCATCACCAGCTTCGCCGTGGCCAACGCCATCGCCGTGCCGCTGACCGGCTGGCTGTCGCAGCGCTTCGGCCAGGTGCGGCTGTTCGTCGCCAGCGTGGTGCTGTTCGTGATCGCGTCGCTGGCTGTGCGGCCTGGCGCCCAACATGACGACGCTGATCGCCTTTCGCGCGCTGCAGGGCTTCGTCGCGGGGCCGATGATCCCGCTGTCGCAGTCGCTGCTGCTGTCCAGCTACCCGAAGGCGCTGGCCGGGCTGGCGATGGGCATGTGGGCGATCACGACGCTGGTGGCGCCGGTGATGGGTCCGCTGCTGGGCGGCTGGATCACCGACAACATGAACTGGCCCTGGATCTTCTACATCAACATCCCGGTGGGCATGGCCGCGGCGCTCGCGTCCTGGGCGATCTACCACAAGCGCGAGAGCGCCACGCGCAAGCTGCCGATCGACACTGTCGGCCTGGCGCTGCTGGTGGTCTGGATCGGCGCGCTGCAGATCATGCTGGACATCGGCAAGGAGCACGACTGGTTCTCTTCGCCCCTGGTGGTCGCGCTGGCGGTCGTGGCCGCGGTCGGCTTCGCCTTCTTCCTCGTGTGGGAGCTGACCGACGACCATCCGGTGGTGGACCTGCGCCTGTTCGCGCGGCGCAACTTCTGGGCCGGCACGCTGGCCACCGCCGTCGGCTACGGCCTGTTCTTCGGCAACGTGGTGCTGCTGCCGCTGTGGCTGCAGCAGTACATGGGCTACACCGCCACCGACGCGGGCATGATCCTGGCGCCGGTCGGCCTGTTCGCCATCATCCTGTCGCCGATCGTCGGCAAGACCATCACGCGGGTCGATCCGCGGCGCTTCGCGACGTTCGCCTTCCTGGTGTTCGCGCTGGTGCTGTGGATGCGGTCGCGCTTCAACACGCAGGCCGACTTCACGACGCTCATGATTCCGACCGTGATCCAGGGCATCGCGATGGCGTTCTTCTTCATCCCGCTGGTCACCATCACGCTGTCGGGCCTGTCGCCCGACCGCATCCCCGCGGCTTCGGGGCTGACCAACTTCGCGCGGATCACGGCCGGCGCTTTCGGCACCTCGATCTCCACCACGCTGTGGGAGAACCGTGCGGCCCTGCATCACTCGCAGCTGGCCGAGGCGGTGAACGCCGGCAGCCCGGCGGCCCAGGCGGCGCTGGCCGGCCTGACCGCCGGCGGTTTCACGCCCGGAACAGGCCCTGGCCCAGGTCAACCGGCTGGTGGACCAGCAGGCCTTCATGCTCGCCGCCGACGACATCTTCTACATTTCGGCGTTGTTGTTCCTGACGCTGATCCCGCTGGTGTGGCTGAGCCATCCGTTGCGCACGTCCGGCAGCGCGGAGGCGGCCGCCGGCGCCCACTGATCCGGCCCGCGCCGGCGGTCGCGGTTACCGTGGTGCGTTGGCGCGCTGGGTCATGTGCGGCACGAGGCTCTGGAGGCCTTCGCCGGATCCCCGTTTCGGGGCCGGGGCGTCGTCCACGGTCGCCGGGTCGCCCTGCACGTTGTCCAGGAGGTGCTTCACGATTTCCAGCTCCTCACTGGCCTCGTGCACCTTTTCCTCGGCGGCGATGTTCTGCTCCAGGGCGGCCTCCACCTTGGCATTGTCCTTCGCGGGCACGGCGCCGCTCAACACGCCGTTGGCAGCGTGAAGGTCGGCTTCCGCATCCAGCAGCTTGCGCTGGACTTTCCGGGCCTTCCGGCCGGCCACGTTGACCATGGCGGCGTGGGTCACTGCCGGGACTTGTGCTTTCATCGATTCGCCTTTCGTGCGGCGCCGCCTGTGCAGCGGCCTCCCACGCTACACGGAAACGGCCGGTCGCACCTGGATTCACGCCGAAAGGGTCGCAACTCAAGCATGCCCGGTCAAATATCACGGTCCAGGCACGCATTACCAACTCGGCGGTAAGGGGCCAGGCGCCTACATCCGCAGCCGCTGCGCGTAGCCGGTCATCTCCAGGTAACCGCGCCCGACGCGCTTGCCGTTGCTGTCGAACAGCTCCGACAGGCCTTCCCAGTAGATCGCGCCGGTGGAGGCGCGGCTGTCGAGTTCCTGGTTGTCGATCACGGCCTTCACGGTGTAGAAGTCCGCCGGCGTGCGCACGATCCATTCCACCGGGTAGCTGGCACGCGAGAGCGGGCTGGTCCAGCGCCGCTGCGGGCTGAAATCCACTTCGCCCTGGCTGAACACGTACAGGCCGCCTTGCGCCGGTCGGAACGAGCCGCCGTCCCACAGGGGTGAGCCGTCCTGCCTGCGCAGCCGGAACGCCGTCAGCGCGCCGCCGTCGTCGAGATTCATGCCGAGCCAGTCCCAGCCCACCGCTTCGGGATGCAGCAATTCCTCGCTCCATTCGTGATCCAGCCAGGCCCGGCCCCGGGCCTCGAAGCGCTTTCCGTCGAGCGCGATGCCGCCGCGCACCGCCAGTTGCGGCAGGCTGTAGTAGTAGCTGGCCTGTGCGGGCTGCGGGCCCTTGCGCGACAGGCCCTCCCGGCCCTGCAGCAGCACCGGCTGCGTGGGCGCAAAGACCAGGTCCAGGGCGAAATCTCCCGCCGCCAGCCAGGCGTGCCAGCCGTCCGCGCGGCGCTCGAGCGACCAGTCGCGCAGCCGCACCCGCGCATCGCCTTGCGCGGCCGTGGCGACATCGAATCCTTCGCGCGCGATGCGCTGGTCGTGGCGCAGCCGCTTGCCCTGCACGTCCGTCAGCGCGGCATGCGCGAACAGCAGCTGCCGGGCGGCGAAGCGCGAAGTCATGCCCTGCGTCGCATCCACCCGCGAACGGAAGAACGTCACCTGGAAGCCGAACTCGCGGTCCCCGGCGCGCGCATGGCCCGTGACATACCACCATTCGGTGCGCAACCCGGGGTGGGACCCATGGTCGCGCGGGAATTCCAGCTTCATGGCAGGCAACGCCCACGCGGGCAGGGCGGCCAGCAGCCCGGGCGCCACCAGGACCAGCGAGCGCCTGCGCATCACCAATCCTCCTTGACGGCCAGCACGGCATCGCGACCGGCGGCGGCGCGGCCGGCCAGCCAGGCGGTGAAGGTGCCCGCGATGACCACCGCCGCGCACAGCGCCAACAAACGCAGCCAAGGCACCAGCAGGTCCATGGTCCAGTGGAAGCTCTGGGGGTTGACCACGTGCACCAGCACCACCGAGACGGCGAGGCCGAGCGCCAGTCCGGCGGCCGATCCGATGAGGGTCCACGCCGCGCCTTCGGCGGCGACCAGCGCCAGGATCTGGTGACGCGTGAGCCCCAGGTGGGCCAGCAGCCCGAACTCCTTGCGCCGCGCCAGCACCTGCGCGCTGAAACTGGCGGCGACGCCGAACAGGCCGATGCCGATCGCGACCGCCTGCAGCCAGTAGGTGACGGCGAAGCTGCGGTCGAAGATGCGAAGCGAGATCGCGCGCAGCTCGCTCGCCGACGCGAAATCCACCACGCCGGCCGTGCCCGGCTCGCGCGGCGCCAGCGCGCGGATCGCTTCCTGCACCGCGGCGGCGGCCGCGCCCGGCGCCAGCCAGATGTGGAGCTCGTTCGCGCGCCCATCGCCCGTCAGGCGCTCATAGTCACGACGCTCGATCGCAACGGCGCCGGTCTGCCGGATGTAGTCGCGCCAGACGCCGGCGACGAAGAAGGTCGACTGGGCTCCCCTGGCCGGAAAGGCCGATGCCAGCGGCGCGAAGGCCGCACCCGGCCGTGCGCCATACAAATCCACCACGGCCTCGCTGACGTAGACCGGAACCTGGCCCGGCGGCGCCGGGTAGACCGGGCCGACCATCGGCAACGACTGCGCCGGGTCGCCGACCTGCCGGGCCAGCAACGCCACCGGCGGCAAGGCCGGGTCCAGCAGGAGCGAACGCGTGCGTTGTGCGTTCACCTGGCGCACGCCGTCCAGCCGGACAACCGCTTGCACGAAATCGGGTGAAAACCATGCCGTGTCCGACGCCGCGGACGACATCGCGGTGCGCACGTACAGGTCGGCGGGCAGGACCACGTCCAGCCAGCGCGCGACCGAGTCGCGAAAGCTCGCCACCATGACGGTGAGGGCGACGGCCAGGCTCAGCGACGCCACGACGCCGCTCACCGCCACCGCGGCGCTTTCCCGCACGCGCCGCGCCCGCTCCACGGCCAGCAGCGGCAATAGCCGGTTCGAAAGCGCCGGCGCGACCCGGTCGTACAGCAGCGCGACGCCCCAGGGCAGCGCCGTGATGCCGCCCACGAGCAGCAGGCCGACCGAGACATAGGCGCCCAGTGGAATCCCTGCCACCGGCGGCAACAGGGCCAGCAGCGCCCCGGCGGCGATCATGGCCAGGCTGATGAAGTGGCTGGATGCGCGGTGCGTGCCGGCGCCCAGGCCCTTGAGGGTCTGCGCCAGCGGCAACTGCCCGACCGCGTGCGCCGGCAGCCAGCCCCCGGCGGCCGCAGCCGCCGTGCCCAGCAGGGCGTACACCAGGGCAGCCGGCGTGCTCCACTGCAATGCGGGAGCCACGCCGGAGAAATAGCCGCCTCCGAGGTCGCCGCCCAGGGTGGCCAGGCCGACGTCCGCGAGCGCCGTCCCCAGCGCGATGCCCGCCACGCTGCCGGCCAGCCCCAGCGCCAGTGACTCCGCCAGCACCAGCCGCAGGCGCTGGCGCGACGTCAGGCCCAGCACGCCGAGCAGTGCGAATTGCTGCGACCGCCGCGCCACGCTGAGCGACAGCACGGAATAAACCAGGAATGCGCCCGTGAACAGCGCCACCAGCGCCAGCACCGTGAGGTTGACGCGGTAGGCGCGCGACAGGTTGCTCACTCGCTGCGCGGCGTCGCCCGGTTCGGTGGCCACGACGCCGGCGGGAAGCTGCAGGGACTTCAGGAAGGCCGCACGGTCCGTGCCCGGGCGCAGCCGCACGTCGATGCGGGTGAGGTCTCCCTGCCGCCCGAACAGCTCCTGCGCGGCGCCGATGTCCATCACCGCCAGCGCGCTGCCGCCGGTGGCCACGGTGCCGCCGACCTTGACTTCGCGCAGCTGCAGCCCGCTTTGCAAACGCAAGTCGCCCGCATCCGGCGCGAACAGCTGCCTGGCCGCGGGATTGAGGAATACCGTCGCGGGAGAGAAGAGGTCGAAGCGATCCCCGCCCCGCACCGGCACGGGCATCAGGTCCGGCGCCACCGACGCCACCACGAGCGCATCGACGCCGAGGACGCGAACGCTCTTGCGGCCGCTGGGCGTGGTGGCGAGGGTGGCGATCTCCAGCACCGGGCTGGCGACGGTGACCTGGGAATGCCCCGCGACGCGGGCGTAGAGGTTCTCGTCCAGGGCGCCCTGCACGGCTCGCAACTCCAGGTCCGGCTGGCCGCCGGCCGACCGCACCGCGCTGGAGAACTCACTGAGCGCCGAGGCGTTGATCAGGTGGACGGAGAAAGCCAGCGCCACGCCCAGCATGACGGCCAGTGCCGCGGCTGCGCTGCGCCATGGATGGTGACGCAGCTCCTGCCAGGAGAATGTGCGAAGCAGCGCGAGCATCCCTCATTGTGAGGGCGCTCAGTTCAATGCGAGAAACAGCCCGCCGGGGCGGGCGGGAATCGGGGCGGGGCGCCGTTAGGCCATCGCTCCCATTTCGGACATCAGCTCTTCCTTCCGGGCCGCGATCTCGTCGCGCATGGCCACCAGGTCCAGCTTGCGGGCGGCACGCGCCTTCGGGAACATCTCGTTGCGCTCTTCCTTGACGTGGTGGTCGATGTACTCGCCCAGCACCTTGACCTTGGCGTCGATCTTTTCCTCGTCGCCGCCGGCCTGGATCTGCGCGATCAGGTCCTTGGCGCTCTGGTGCTCGACTTCGGCTTCGTCCAGCAGGTCGGTTTCCTTGATCGCCTCACGCAGCGCGGGATAGAAGATTTCCTCTTCCACCTGGGCATGCACGGTCAGCTCCTGGCAGATCTGCTGGGCCAGGTCGTGCTTCTTCTGGGCAGCGCTGCGCGAGCGCGACTCGGCCAGTTCTTCGTATTCCTTGAACATCTTCTTGACGGCCTTGTGGTCTGCGTCGAGCAGGTCGCAGGCGTCTTTTTCTCCGCGGGTATTGGGCATGTCGGTGACTCCTTGGTTGGGGACATCGGCCATCATCACGAGGCGGGCCACGGGGACATGTAGGAAAACATCGGCTGTGGCCCCGGAACGCCGCCGACGTCCCTCGGGCATTGCGCTAAAGTCGGCCCATGCTCCAGCTGCCCACTTACGACGACGTCGCCGCCGCCGCGCGGCGCCTGCAAGGCCAGGCCCATCGCACCCCGGTCCTGCGCTCCGCCACCGCCGACAAGCTGCTTGGCGCGCAGGTGTACTTCAAGTGCGAGAACCTGCAGCGCATGGGCGCTTTCAAGTTCCGCGGCGCCTACAACGCCCTGTCGAAATTCACCCCGGCGCAGCGCAAGGCCGGCGTGATCGCGTTCTCTTCGGGCAACCACGCGCAGGCCATCGCCCTGTCGGCGCGCCTGCTGGGCATCCCGGCCACGATCGTGATGCCGCTGGACGCACCGCAGGCCAAGCTCGACGCGACGCGCGGCTACGGCGGCGAGGTGGTCACCTACGACCGCTACACGCAGGACCGCGAGGCGCTCACCGCCGGGCTCGCCGCCGACCGCGGGCTGACGCTGATCCCGCCGTACGACCATGCCGACGTCATCGCCGGGCAGGGCACGGCCGCCCGGGAACTGCTCGACGAGACCGGCCCGCTCGACGTGCTGCTGGTGCCGCTGGGCGGCGGCGGGCTGCTGAGCGGCACCGCGCTGGCCGCGCGCGCGCTGGCGCCCGACTGCAAGCTGTACGGCGTCGAGCCCGAGGCCGGCAACGACGGGCAGCAGTCGCTGCGCACGGGCGAGATCGTGCACATCGCCGACGCCGACCACGCTGGCCGACGGCGCCCAGACGCAGCACCTCGGGCAGCTGCACGTTCGGCGTCATCCGGCGCGACGTCGACGACATCCTCACGGCCACCGACGCGCAACTGGTCGAGGCGATGCGCTTCTTCGCGGAGCGGATGAAGCTGGTCGTCGAGCCCACCGGGTGCCTGGGCTTCGCCGCGGCCCGCCATGCGGGGCTGGCGCTCGAGGGGCTGCGGGTGGGCGTGATCCTCAGCGGCGGCAACGTGGACCTGGCGCGGTATGCGCAGTTGATCGGTTCGCGCGGCGACGGCTGGGCTTAAATACAATTCCCGCCATGCAGCCTCACGCGATCGAACTGAACGGCCGGCCCGTGGGCAGCCGCTTTCCCGGCGATCTGCGCGCCGCTGGTGGGCCGCACGCGCGAGCGCCTCCTGGCCGAGGTGGCCGTGGTCGCCGCCAAGAAGCCGGACATCCTCGAATGGCGGGTCGATTTCTTCGAAGGCATCGCCGACCCAGACAGCGTGGTCGACCTGGCCGCCCGCATCAAGCAGGTGTCGGGCGGCATCCCCTTGTTGTTCACGCGGCGCTGGTCCGGGGAAGGCGGGGAGCCGATCGCGCTCGCGGAAGGCCAGGTCATCAGCCTCTACCGTGCCGTGTGCGATGCTGGCGCAGTGGACTTCATCGACTATGAAATGAGCCATGACCCGGCTGGCGTGCAGCAGGTGCGCGAGGCGGCGCAAGCGCGAGGGGTGAAGCTCATCCTGTCCTTCCATGATTTCGGCGGCACGCCCGCGCTCGACGCCATCAAGCGAGCGTTTCGCGCAGGCGCAGGACCTGCAAGCCGACATCGCGAAGGTCGCGGTGATGCCGCACGACATGGAAGACGTGCTCACGCTGCTGTCCGCCACCCTGCAATCCAGCCGCGCGCTGCGCATCCCGCTGGTGAGCATGTCGATGGGCCGGTTCGGCGCCGTCACGCGCCTGTGCGGCTGGGCCTTCGGGTCCGCGATGACCTTCGCGGTGGGCGAGAGCAGCTCGGCGCCCGGCCAGATGCCGATCGAGGACGTCGACGCCGGCCTGGCCCTCCTGCAGAAGGCCCTGGGCCGGCAGGACCTCTAGCCGCGCGCGCGACGCCGTCGCTCGTCAGCAGCAGCACCCGGTCGGCGCGCGCCGCCGCGGCTTCCGAATGCGTGACCAGCACCAGCGAAGCGCCGTGCTCGCGCGTTTGCGCGATCAGCACGTCCATCACCTTGGCCGCCGTGCCGGGGTCGAGGTTGCCGGTGGGCTCGTCGGCCAGCAGCAGGGCGGGGCGATGCACCAGCGCGCGGGCGATGGCCACGCGCTGCAGCTGCCCGCCGGAGAGCTGCTGCGGCAGCCGCGCCGCCCAGGCCGTCCAGGCCGACGGCGTCCAGCATCTGCTTCGACGCGGGCGTGGTCGGGCTCGCTGCAGCAGCATCAGCGGCAGGGCCACGTTCTGCGCCACGTCCAGGTGCGGCAGCACGTGGAAGGCCTGGAACACGAAGCCGACCTGCGCGCGCCGCAGCAGCGCGCGCCTGTCGTCGTCCAGCGCCGCGAGGTCCTGGCCGCCCAGGACGCACCGAGCCCTCGTCCCAGGTGTCCAGGCCGGCCATGCAGTTGAGCAGGGTCGACTTGCCGACGCCCGATTCGCCGACGATGGCGACGAACTCGCCGGGCGCCACGTCGAGGCAGACGTGGGCGAACACGGTCGCGTCGCCGTAGCGCTTGGCGAGGTTGCGCACCGAGAGGGTCGGGGTGACGGCGTTCATGACACGGCCCGCACCTGCTGCGAGCAGTTGCGCCAGCGCATCGGGCGCATCGCAGGCGATCACGCGGCGCTGCGGCATGCCGCGCAGCCAGGTGAGCTGGCGCTTGGCGAGCTGGCGCGTGGCGAAGATGCCCCTGTCGCGCAGCTCGCCCATCGGAAACGGCGCCACCGGCGCGCCTGCGCGTCGAGCAGCTCCCACGCCTGGCGGTAGCCGACGCAGCGCATGCTGGGCAGGTCGGCGGTGAGGTCGCCTCGCGCGCGCAGCGCCTTCACTTCGTCGAGGAACCCCGCTGCCAGCATCGCGTCGAAGCGCTGGGCGATGCGCTCGTGCAGCCAGCTGCCGGTCGGCCGGCTCCAGCGAGAACAGCGGCGTGGCGCTCCAGGGGGATGCCGAGTCCTGCCTTGCCGGTGGAAACTCGACAGCGGCCGGCCGGAGACGCGGAACACTTCCAGCGCGCGCTGGATGCGCTGCGCGTCCAGCGGTGCGAGCCGCGCCGCCGTGACCGGGTCGACGCGCGCGAGTTCGGCGTGCAGCGCCGGCCAGCCCTGCTGCGCGGCCTGCGCTTCGAGCTGCGCGCGCACCGCCGGATCGGCCGGCGGCATCGCGTCGAGGCCTTCGAACAGCGCCTTGAAATACAGCATGGTGCCGCCCACCAGCAGCGCCAGCTTGCCGCGCTGCGTTGATCTCGGCGACCAGCCGCTGCGCGTCGGCCGCGAACTCGGCGGCGCTGTAGGCCTGCAGCGGGTCGCGGATGTCGATCAGGTGGTGCGGCACCGCCGCGCGTTCCGCCGCGCGACGGCTTGGCGGTGCCGATGTCCATGCCGCGGTACACCAGGGCCGAGTCGACGCTGATGATCTCGGCGTCGTGTTCCTGCGCGATGGCCAGGGCCGCGCGCGGTCTTGCCCGAGGCCGTCGGCCCGGCCAGCGCGATGGCGCGCCGTTCAGGCCCTGCGCGGCTCGCCATACCGTTGCACCAGCGTCCAGGCGACGACGGCGATGCACACGCTCCAGAACCAGACGCCGTTGGTGAGCGCGAACACCGTGCCGTCCAGCCGGCGGCCGAGCCAGCCGCCGACGACGAAGGCGGCGATCATCATCAGGAAGCCGTTGAGCGCCGACGCCGCGCCCGCCGCCTGCGGGAACGGGCCGACCGCGCCGCTCTGGCCGCAGGGCTGGTGCACGCCGTGCGCCAGCATGAACAGGTAGTACGGCAGCATGATCGCCCAGCCGTTGTGCAGCCCCGCCAGCGCCAGCGCGCCCATCAGCGTGCCGCCGGCGAGCGTGAGCACGCCGGCAATCGCCACCGAGCGCCGCACGCCGAGGCGCGGCAGCAGGCGCCGGCACAGACAGGTGCCCGAGGATGTAGACGAACGCCATCGAGAACATCACCAGGCCGTATTGCGTGCGCGTCAGGCCCAGCACCTTGATGAAGACGAACGACGACGACGCCAGGAAGGTGAACAGCCCGGCATAGGACGCGGTGGTCAGCGCCGACTAGGCGAGGAAGGTGGGATGGCGCAGGATCCTGAGCCAGGTGGCCCAGCAAGCTGCGCGGGGTGCAGCGCCAGCGGGTTCTTGCGCGGCACGGTCTCCTCGAAGCGCAGGGCCACCAGCGCCAGCGCCAGCGCGCCGAACACGGCCAGCGCGGCCAGCGCGTAGCGCCAGCCCAGCACGTCCGACAACAGGCCGCCCAGCGGCGCGCAGGTGCAGGCGATGATGCCCAGGCCGGTCAGCCCCTTGGACATGACGCGGGCGCCGACTTCCGGCGTGTACAGGTCGCGCACGATGGCGCGCGCGCCCATCACGGCCGCGCCCATGGCCGCGCCCTGCACGGTGCGCCAGACGATCAGCAGCGGCATCGAGGGCGCCAGCGCGCAGCCGATCGAGGCCAGGGTGTAGGCGCCCAGGCCCCACAGCAGCACCGGCCGGCGGCCGAAGCGGTCGGACAGCGGGCCCCAGACCAGTTGCGACATGCCGAATGCCAGCAACAAGGTGGTGAGCGTCAGCTGGGCCTGCGACACCGGCGCGCCGAAGCCTTCGGTCAGGGCCGGCAGCGCCGGCAGGTACAGGTCGGTGGTGACGGGCTGGATGCCCAGCAGCAGGGCCAGCACCACGACGATCAGGCCCGGCGACATGGCGCTGCGGGCGCGGGGGCCAGGGTTTGCGGCGGCGTGGCGGACATCCGGTCGAGGGTAGCAGAATGGGGAAGATCGTTGCCGCCAGGCCCAGGGTGCGGCAGGGTGCGCATCCCGGCCTGCTGGAGTACCCTGCGCACTGCGCGAAAGCCGTGGGCGTCGCGCCCATTCGCCTGGACTGCCATGTACGAACACAAGAAGCACCCGCCGATCCCCCGCAAGCACTTCATCAGGCGCGTGCTGCTCCACGCGGCTGCCGCGGTCGCTCTTCTCCTGCTGTCGCTCGTGCTGGGCATGGCGGGGTACCAGTACTTCGAGCAACTGCCGTGGCGCGACGCGTTCCTGAATGCCGCCATGCTCATGGGTGGAATGGGACCGGTGGACGCGCCGCGGACCGATGCAGGCAAGCTGTTCGCGGGCCTCTTCGCGCTCTATGCCGGCCTGGTGTTCCTGGTCGCCGCGGGCCTGATCTTTGCGCCCATCGTGCATCGGCTGATGCACAGGTTCCACTGGCAGGAAGACCGCTAGGCGGCGCACGCAGGCGCCGCGGCGTGTCCTAGGGACGCAGGCTGAAAAGCTGCGCCAGCGCCTCGCGGTAGCGCGCCTGGCCGATCGACATGGTGCTGAAGTGCGAGCCGCCCTCGACCAGCAGGAAGCGCTTGCGGCCCTGCGCCGCGTCGAAGAGCCTGCGGCCCAATTCGCTGTTGATCAGGCTGTCGCTGTCGCCGTGCACCACCAGCAGCGGCGAGCCTATGCCCGCCACCTTCTTGACCGACTCGAAGCGCTGGGTGATCAGCGGCCCGACGGGCAGCCAGCCCCACTTCATGCTGCTGGCGACGTCGGGGATGGAGGTGAAGGTGCCTTCGACGATGGTGCCGCTTTCGTCTTCGACCTTGGCCGCCAGGTCGATGGCGATGGCGCCGCCCAGCGAATGGCCGAAGATGTAACGCTGCCGGTTCGGGTATTTCGCGGCCAGCCAGTCCCAGGCCGCGCGGGCGTCTTCATAGGCCATGTCTTCCGAGGGCAGCGCCGGCGTGCTCTTGCCGAAGCCCCGGTAATCCACGGCCAGCACCGAAAAACCCAGTTCCTGCATCCGGCGGATGCGCGGTGCCGATCCTTCGACGTTCCAGCGCGCGCCATGCAGGTACAGCAGCACCGGGCCGTCGGCCGGCCGCTTTTCCGCGGCCAGCCACAAGCCATGCAGGCGGGCCGGGCCGGCGGTGACCCGGGAATCGAAATCGACCCAGACGTCGTCCATGTCCCGCGCCAGTTCGGCGGTGCCGCCCCAGCTGCGGTCGCTGGGCTGGAAGATCCACGCGCGCTGCCTTTCGTCCAGGGTCGCGCATCCCATGCTCAGGGCGAGGGTGGCGCAGGCGGCGGCGATCAGGATCCGGTATTTCATGCCCGTGTCAGAGCAAGGGCCGGCGGGAAAGTTCTCGCGAGGCGCCTAGCGCCCGCGCATGAACAGCGCATCCAGCTCGCGCACGGTGAGCTGGCGCCAGGTGGGGCGGCCGTGGTTGCACTGGTCGGAGCGCTCGGTCTCCTCCATCTGGCGCAAGAGGGCGTTCATCTCGTCAAGGGTCAGTTTGCGGTTGGCGCGCACGGCCCCGTGGCAGGCCATGGTGCCCAGCAGCTCGTTCTGCGCGCGCTGGATCACCGTGCTGGCATCGTGCTGCGCCAGTTCGGCCAGGACGCTGCGCGCCAGTTCCACCGCGTCGCCCTGCGCCAGGGTGGTGGGCACGGCGCGCACGGCGAGCGTCCTGGGCGAGAAGGGCGTGATCTCCAGGCCCAGGGTCCGCAGCGTTTCGCCGGACGCTTCCGCGGTGGCGACTTCCTGGGCGGTGGCGGCGAAGGTCGCCGGGATCAACAAGGGCTGGCTCGCGATTTCGTGGGCGTCGAGCTGCCGCTTGAGGCGCTCGTAGACGATGCGCTCGTGCGCCGCATGCATGTCCACGATGACCAGCCCCTGGCTGTTCTCGGCCAGGATGTAGATGCCCTGCAACTGCGCGATGGCGCGGCCCAGGGGCCAGTCGCCTGCAGGCAGGCTTTCCGGCTGCCCCGACGGGGTCGAAGCGCCGGCCATTCCGGGAGCCTGCAAGGGACCGGCCTGAAGCGCGGCCGGCTGCCAGAGCGCGCGCCAGGTCCGAAACCCGGTGTCCCACGACGCGAAGTCCATCGGCGGGCTGCGCCCACCCCGCGCCGGACGGTGCGGCTTCAGGCGGCACGTGGCCCGGGACGGCCGCGGCCAGGGCCGCCGCCGCGCCCGCGCGCGGCGCGGCCAGCGCGTATTCCACCGCGTGGCGCACGGCCTGGTGCACTTCGCGGCTGTCGCGAAAACGCACCTCGATCTTGGTCGGGTGCACGTTGACGTCCACGCGCGCCGGGTCGATTTCCAGGTACAGCGCGTACACGGGCTGGCGCTGGCCGTGCAGCACGTCCTCGTAGGCGCTGCGCGCGGCATGGGACAACACCTTGTCGCGCACGAAGCGGCCGTTGACATAGCAGAACTGCTGGTCGGCGCGCGCGCGCGCGGCATCGGGAATGCCGGCGCGGCCGGTCACGCGGACACGGCCGGCGCTGTATTCGACCGAGACGCTCTGCTCCAGCAGCTCGCTGCCCAGCACGTCGGCCAGGCGCTGCTCGAGCGCGGCCGGACGCCACTGCTCGACCAGCTTGCCTTCGTGCCAGATCGCAAAGCCCGCGTCGGGCCGCGCCAGCGCATGGCGCCGCACGGCCTCGATGCAATGGGCCAGCTCGGTTGCGTCGCTCTTGAGGAACTTGCGCCGCGCCGGCGTGCTGAAAAAGAGCTCCTTCACTTCCACGGTGGTGCCCGTGGCGCGCGCGGCCGGTCGCAATTCGCCGGTGCGGCCGTCGAGCAGGAAGGCGCTGGCCTCGCCGGCGGTGCGCGACAGCAGGCTCAACTCCGCCACCGACGAGATGGCCGCCAGGGCTTCGCCGCGAAAACCCATCGTGCCCACCGATTCGAGGTCGGCGAGCGAGGCAATCTTGCTCGTGGCGTGGCGCTTGAGCGCCGACGGCAGTTCTTCGCGCGGGATGCCGCTGCCGTCGTCCTCGACCGAGATCAGCCGCACGCCCCCGGCCAGCAGCCGCACCGTGACCTGCGTGGCGCCGGCGTCGAGCGCGTTGTCCACCAGCTCGCGCACCACCGAGGCGGGGCGCTCCACCACTTCGCCGGCGGCGATCTGGCTGATCAGCTCGTCGGGCAGTTCGCGGATCGGGCGGCGGGAGGGAGCAGGGACGGCGGGGAGGGCGGACACCTGCGGATTCTAGGCGCTGGGCAGCGGCCGCGCCGGCCCCGAGGATGAGGCCTCGCAGGTGCTGTTGAACCGCCCCCAGTAACGGCCGATGGCCGCTGCGCTTTCCAGCAGCTGCTCGAAGCCGACGGGCTTGATCACGAACCCGTTGGCGCCGGCCTCGTAGGCGGCTTCGATGTCGCGGTCATGGTGCGACGAAGTCATGATCACCACCGGCAGGGTGCGCAGCGAGGGCTGGTTGCGCACCTGCCGAAGCACTTCGATGCCGCCCATGCGGGGCATCTTCAGGTCCATCAGCATGACCTGGGGCAGGGGGCCGGGGCGTCCCGCATAGGCGCCCCGGCGCAACAGGTAGTCCAGCGCCAGCACGCCGTCGCGGCAGACCTCGACCGGGTTGGGCAGGCCGATGTCGGCCAGGCCGATGCGGAACAACTCGACGTCGTCTTCGCTGTTGTCCACGATCAGGATGGGGGCGCTGGGGTTCATGGGGTGCGGTCCGCTGGCACCGAGCTTAATTCGCGCCGGCCGGAAGCGCAAACCAGAACTGCGCCCCGGCCCCGGGTTCGCCGAGGGCCCAGACGCGGCCGCCGTGGCGCTCCACGATGCGGCGGACGTTGGCCAGGCCCACGCCCGTTCCCTCGAATTCGTCGCTGTGGTGCAGGCGCGAAAACACCTGGAACAGCTGGTGCGCGTACCGCATGTCGAAGCCGACACCGTTGTCCTTGACGCAGAAACGCTTCTCGCCCGGCACCGTTTCGTCGGCGAACACCTCGATTCGCGCCGGGTCGCGCCCCGCCGAATACTTGACCGCGTTGCCGATCAGGTTGGACAGCGCGAGCCGCAGCAGCGCCGCGTCGCCTTCCACCGACGGCAAGGGGCCGATGTGCCAGTCGATGCGTTCGCTGCCCGGCGTGCCTTCGACCGACCGCAGGCACTGGGCCACCACCTCGTTCATGTCCACCGGCGCGTGTGCCAGTTGCAGGTGGCCCAGCCGGGAAAAGGCCAGCAGGTCGTCGATCAGGCGGCCCATTTCATCGGCCGCGCGCACGATGCGGCCCAGGTAGTCGCTGGCCTCGTCGTGCAGCGTCCCGCCGTACCGGGTTTCGAGGAGGCGCGCGAACCCGTGCACGTGGCGCGCGGGCGCGCGCAGGTCGTGCGCCACGGAATACGCGAAGGATTCGAGTTCCTGGTTGACCCGCACCAGTTCCGCCGTGCGGCTTTTCACGGTGGTCTCCAGTTCCTCGGCAAACGCGCGCTGCTGCTCCTCGATGCGCTGCTGCGCCGACATGTCGTGAAACGACGCGAGGAACTGGCGCCGCGATCCGCGCCCGACTTCGCTCAGGGACATCGCCAGCGGCACCCACTTGCCCTCGCGCGTGAGGCCCTGGAAGTTGCGGGTCGTCCCCAGCAGGTGGGCGCCGTCGCCCGCGGTGGCCCGCTCTTGTGCCATCGCGGCGGCCGCCTCGGGTGCGAGCGCCGAAAACGGCTGGCCCAGCAACTGGCTTTCGCTGTAGCCGAACAGGCTGCTGGCGGCGCGGTTCGCCGAGCGGATGATGCCGCGCTCGTCCACCGTGATGATGGGCGTCAGGGTCGCGTCGAGCACGGCGGCCGCGCGGGCATCGGCGCGATCGCGCTGCGCGAAAGTGCGGGTGAGGATGGCGAAGACCAGCAGCGTGAGGCTCAGGACCAGCCCGCCTGCCATCAGCGACTTCGCCTGCAGGTAGGGGTTCAGCGGCCGCGCGAGCATGCTGATCTGCCAGAAGCGGCCGTCCGCCTCGATGATGTGCGACTGCTGGTGTTCGACATGGCGAAAGGAGGGCTCCGGCAGCATGCCGTAGCGCCCGAGAAGCAGTTCACGCGGCGGGGGTACGCTGGCGCTGGTCGGTCCGAGGTCGGTCAGCTTGACCTGCGTCTGCGCACCCAGGTGGTTTCCCAGCGCGCCGCCCAGCAGCGCATCGACCAGGAAGACCACCGAAACCTGCCCTGCATACAGGGCGCGCCGCTCGGCTGTGTCCCGGGGCGCCGGGCGGTCGTTGCGGTACACCGCGGCCCGGATCACCACCCCCACGCCGGGCGCCTGGACCAGCGTGAAGGGCGCCGAGGCCACCGGATTGCCGCTGTCGCGCGCCGCTTCGAGTGCCGCGGCGCGCACCGGGCTGTACGCCGTGTCGAAGCCAAAAGCGTTTTCGTTGCCCGCCATGGGCTCGTTGAACTCGGTGGGGGCGTAGAAGGGGCGCTCCCCGGGGGGTGTGATCCGGAAACCGGGATAGCCCTCCGGCTGCAGGGACCGGTCGCCACGGACCCGGGCCTCGAAGGCGGCGCGCTGCGAGTGGGGCACCCAGGGCGCGAACTGGATGGCCTGCAGTCCCAGCGCGCCCTGGCCCAGGCCCAGCGCTTTCGCGTATTGGTGGAAGTCGCTGCGTGAAACGTCGTCGCTGGCCTGGAACAGGCCCTGCAGGCCCCGCAGCACGTTGCGGGCCTGGACGAGCCGGTTGGTGACTTCGTAGGTCAGTTGGGAGAACCGGTGCTCCTCCTCGTTGGCGAGCGCCTGCTCGTCGGCCCTCGCCACGGCCAGCCAGGTCATCACGGCCAGCGCGATGCCGGCCAGCAGCAGGAAAGCGCGCAACCCGAGCCGGGTCGCGGCGCCGTGGTAGTCCGCTTTCATGCGTCGAGCATACCCCGCAGCACGCGAGCGCGGAGGGCGCGGATAATCCCCGGCCATGGAACTGATTGGCTTTCTCGTCGACTTCATCTTGCACGTCGACAAACACCTCGAGATCTTCGTGATGAACTACGGCGCCTGGGTCTATGCGCTGCTGTTCCTGATCATCTTCGTCGAGACCGGCGTCGTGGTCATGCCCTTCCTCCCGGGCGACTCGCTCCTGTTCGTGGTCGGCGCGATGTGCGGCGTCGGCCTCATGAGCTACCCGGTGTCGCTCGGCCTGCTGCTGGCCGCTGCGATCCTGGGCAACCAGAGCAACTACACCCTCGGGCGTTACTTCGGGCCCAAGGTGTTCCAGTGGGAGGACTCCCGCTACTTCAACAAGCGCGCGTTCGACCAGGCTCACGCTTTCTACGAGAAGTACGGCGGCATCACCATCGTGGCCGCGCGCTTCATGCCGTTCCTGCGCACCTTCGCGCCCTTCGTCGCCGGGGTGGCGCAGATGACGCGCCGCAAGTTCACCTTCTTCGACGTTACCGGCGGCGCGCTGTGGGTGGGCAGCATCGTCACGGCCGGCTACTTCTTCGGCAGCGTGCCGTGGGTCAAGATGAACCTGGAAAAGATCATCTGGGCGATGATCCTCATCCCCGGGCTGGTGATCCTGTTCGGGGCCTGGAAAGCCCGGCGCAAGGGCGCCGGGGCGGGCTGACACGGCATCAGGGCCGTGGCGCCACGCGGCTGTCCAGCGGCGCCGGCTGGTAGCCCGGCTGGATGCGGCAACCCTTGCCGAAGGCGGCTTCGTAGCCTTGGCACAGCGCCAGCACTTTCTGCGCCGTCGGCTTCTGGCCCTTGTCGATCCAGTCCAGCAGGGCGCTGAACGCCGCCGGGTATTCCGGGTCGCTCAGGTAACTGTGGTTCCTCTCGTCGGTGAAGAGCTGCACCAGCCGGTCGCCGCTGCCGGCGCGATCCAGGACTTGCCGGTAGGCCGATTCGAGTTCCACGAACGCCGTCGGGTCACCGATGGCGTGGAGGGTCAGCACCGGCACGGCAACGCGGCCCCGGGGCGCGCTGTCGCGGGCCAGCGCCGTGACAGCGCCCGGATCGGCCGCGTAGCGGCTCACGCCGGCGTTCAATGCGGCGTCATTCGACGAGCCGCGATACGTGACCCGCGTGTTGTCGAAAGGGTTGCGGCCGCCCAGCTGCCGCTGCGTGAGGTCGCGGAACAGCCAGGTGGCTTGTTGCAGGTGGCGCACCAGGTAGTCCTCCCGAATGCGTATCACGTTGACGATGTCGGCCAGTCTGGCCTGCTGCTGCGGCGTTCGCTGGGCCGCAGGCAGGCGGACCCCCGTGCATTCGTCGACACGCGCCGCCAGCTGCGCCAGCGTGAGCGTGGAATCGGCGGGAAGCCCCATCCAGAGGGGATAGGCCGGCTCGTCGGGGCGCGGGTGGTTCCGGCAGACATGCTGGTACACCACGCGCAGGTCGAAGCGGAACTCCAGGTACCGCGTGCCGCCGCCGAGCATGCCGTTTGTAAGAAGCACGCCGTCGTAGGGCCGGGCGCCGCCCGCCGATGCGTCTTCGGCGAGCCTTGCGGCGACACCGCCCCCATAGCTCTGGCCATGCAACAAGGTGCGCCTGGGCGGGCCGAAGTGGCGCACGAAAATCTTGCGGGAGCGCTCCACGTCCTCGCCTGCTTCGGTCCAGCCGTAACCGCCGCGGCGATAGCTGGTGGCCACCCAGGCATAGCCCGCCTTGACGGTGATGGCCCATCGCTTCAGGTCCGCCGCGACCCGCTGCGCGCTGGCCGGGGCCAGGTCGGGGCCGCCGTGTGCATGGACGACCAGAACGCGGCTCCATGCAGCCGGCATCGCGATGAGGTAGTGCGCACCGGCCTCGTCCACGCCGCCGTAACAACGCGCGTCCTGCGGCACGTCCGGCGGGCAGGGCTGCGGTGCCGGCGCCACCTGCGTGATCGGCGGCTCGGCAGGCGGCGGACGGTGGATGGCGCATCCGCTCGACAATGTCAGGGCGGCGAGGACAAAGGGGAGGGTGCAGCGCATGGACACCATCCTAGGGGCCCGGCCGCCGGGGTGAATTGTGGACATTACGCACGGTCCGGGCGCAAGGCCGGAATTGATAAGTAAGCGTATTATTTCGGGTGGAGACCCTCGACGATGAACGCACCGCAGACCCTTTCCCGCTGGAGCCAGCCCGGCTCCAGCCGCGTGCCCTTCTGGGCCTATACCGACGCCCAGCTGTACCAGCGCGAACTGGAGAAGATCTTCTACGGCGAGCACTGGTGCTACGTCGGGCTGGAAGTGGAGATCGCGAACGTCGGCGACTACAAGCTCAGCTGGGTCGGCGAACGCCAGGTGATCATGGTGCGCGACCGCGTTGCGCCGAAGGACCGCGGCACCGACACCGGCATCCGCGTGGTCGAAAACCGCTGCGCGCACCGCGGCGTGCGCTTCTGCCAGCAGCCGCACGGCAACGCGCGCAGCTTCGTGTGCCCCTACCACCAGTGGACCTACAAGCTCAATGGCGACCTGGCGGGGCTGCCGTTCAAGGATGGCGTGAAGGACGGCGATTGCGTCAATGGCGGCATGCCGGCGGATTTCGATATCAAACAGCACGGCCTCGCGAAGTTGCGCGTGGCCGTGCTGCACGGGCTGGTGTTCGCGACCTTCAGCGAATCGGTGGAACCGCTGGAAGACTACCTGGGCCCGCAGGTCATGCCCTGGCTGGACCGGATCTTCAAGGGGCGCCAGCTCACGCTGCTGGGCTACAACCGCCAGCGGATTCCGGGCAACTGGAAACTGATGATGGAAAACATCAAGGACCCGTACCACCCGGGCCTGCTGCACACCTGGTTCGTGACCTTCGGCCTGTGGCGCGCCGACCAGAAAAGCCGCATGGTGATGGACGCCCACGGTCGCCACGCCGTCATGATCTCGCGCCGCAACGAGGGCGGGCAGAACAGCGCGGTGACCGAAGGCGTGACCTCGTTCAAGGCCAACATGACGCTGCACGACGACCGCCTGCTCGACGTGGTGCCTGAGCCGTGGTGGAAGATCGACGACCCTGCGCATCCCGGCAGCGACATCATGCCCACCGTGACCATGATCACGCTGTTCCCCAGCCTCATCGTCCAGCAGCAGGTCAATTCGCTGTCGACGCGGCACATCGTGCCGCGCGGCGAGGGCGAGTTCGATTTCGTCTGGACCCATTTCGGCTTTGCCGAAGACACCCCGGAGATGACGCAGCGCAGGCTGCGCCAGGCCAACCTGTTCGGGCCCGCAGGCTTCGTCAGCGCGGACGACGGCGAGGTGATCGCGTTCAGCCAGGACGGCTTTCGCCAGTGGGGCGAGGCCGGCAGCACGCTGTGCGAGCTGGGCGGCACGGGGACGGAGGCGACGGAGCACATGGTGACGGAAACCCTCATCCGCAGCATGTACGCCTATTGGAAAAAGGTGATGGGCGTATGAGCACCGCCGACCTGGAACGGCTGCTGCTGCAGCTGGAGATCGACCAGCTCAACGCGGCGTATGCCGCCGCCCTCGATGAAAAGCGGTTCGAGGACTGGCCGGGCTTCTTCGTGGAAGCGGGCCGCTACAAGGTGCAGGCCCGCGAGAACTTCGACCGCGGCCTGCCGCTCGCCCTGATGGCGCTGGAAAGCCAGGGGATGATGAAGGACCGGGTGTACGGCGTCACCCAGACCATCTACCACGGCCCGTACTACACGCGGCACGTGACGGGCCCGGCCCAGGTGCTGGCGCAGGATGAGGGCCTGGTCAGGGCCCAGGCGAATTACGCGGTCTTTCGCACCCGGCCGGGCGACGCCAGCGAGGTGTACAACGTGGGCCGCTACATCGACGAGATCGTCCGCACGCCGGGCGGCCTGAAGTTCGCCAGCCGGCTGTGCGTGTACGACAGCGAGATGGTGCTGAACTCGCTGATCTACCCGATCTAGTGTGCTGTTCACGGCCCGCCGCCCGCACACTGCGCGGGCCATGCAGCTTCAGACCGTGCGGCTGCGCGCCAGCGGCGGGTTCTTCGCGAAGTAGCGGTCGATGCCGCGCATCAGGGCGTCGGCCAGCTGCTCCTGGTAGGCGTCGCTGCGCAGCCGGGCTTCTTCCTCGGGGTTGCTGATGAAGGCCGTCTCCACCAGCACGCTGGGGATGTCGGGCGCCTTCAGCACGGCGAAGCCGGCCTGTTCGACCTGGCCCTTGTGCAGCCGGCCGACGTTGCCGATCTCGCCCAGCAGCGCGCTGCCGAGCTTGAGGCTGTCGTTGATCTGCGCGGTGGTGCTCATGTCCAGCAGGGCGCGCGCCACATGCGCGTCCTGCGTCTTGACGTTGACGCCGCCGATCAGGTCGGCCTTGTTTTCCTTGTCGGCCATCCAGCGCGCGGCGGTGCTGGAGGCGCCGCCCTGGCTCAGCGCGAACACGCTGGCGCCGCGCGCCGTGGGCGTGAGGAAGGCGTCGGCATGGATGCTCACGAACAGGTCGGCCTGCACGCGGCGCGCCTTCTGCACGCGCACGTGCAGCGGCACGAAGAAGTCGGCGTCGCGCGTGAGGAAGGCGCGCATCGGGTTGCCGTTGATCACGCTGGCGTTGATGCGCTCGCGCAGGCGGTGCGCGATCTGCAGCACCACGTCCTTCTCGCGCGTGCCGCCGGGGCCGACCGCGCCGGGGTCCTCGCCGCCGTGGCCGGGGTCCAGCGCGACGATGATGAGGCGGTCGGTCTTCTGCGGCGCGGGCGCGGCGGCGCGGCTGCGGCGCTGGGCATCAGCCGGCCGGCCTGGGCGCTGCAGCTGCTGCGCGATCAGCTCGCCCAGCGGGTCGCTGGCCGGGCGTGGGCGGCGCGCACCGGCCGGTCCTTCAGCCGCTCGGCGATCAGCGCCTCCAGCGGGTCGACCGCCTTGACCGGATAGAAATCGAACACCAGCCGGTGCTGGTAGGCCGCCACCGGCGGCAGCGTGAACACCTGCGGCACCGCGACCTGCTTCAGGTCCACCACCAGGCGCACCACGCCGGGCGAGTGCTGGCCGACGCGGATGCCCTCGATGAACGGGTCGTCCGGCTTGACCTTGGCGACCAGCTCGCGCAGCTCGGGGCTGAGGTCGAGGCCCTCGATGTCCACCGCCAGGCGCGGCGGGTTGGCCATGACGATCTGCGTGGAGCTGAGCTGGCCGTCCGATTCGATGGTGACGCGCGAATACTCCGGCGCCGGCCACACGCGCACCGCGACGATGCGTGGCGCCGCGGGCGATCTGCTGCGCGCCCAGCAGCAGCACCAGCGTGCCGTGGCGCAGCAGCGTCGCGCCTCTTCATTGCAGCAGCTCCCGGCCCAGCGGCGTCTGCGCGCAGCAGCGTGACGCTGCGCGTCTCGTCGGCCTGCGCCTCGATGCGGATCGACCAGGTCGGCGCGCGGGCAGCAGCGCCGGCGGCCTTCTCCGGCCACTCGGCCAGCTTCAGGCCCGGGCCGGCGAAGATGTCGCGAAAGCCCGCGTCCTCCCATTCGCGCGGGTCGTTGAAGCGGAAGAAGTCGAAATGCCAGATGCCGCGAGGCCGGGCGCCTCGTGCGGCTCGACCACGGTGTAGGTGGGGCTCTTCACGCGGCCCTGCACGCCCAGCGCGCGCAGCAGGTGCCGCACCAGCGTGGTCTTGCCGGCGCCCAGGTCGCCGTGCAGTTCGATGAAGGCATCGGCGATGGCCGGGTGGGCGGCCAGCCGCGCGGCGAACGCGCGCGTGTCGTCCTCTCCGTGCGCCAGACCAGGGCGCGGGCGGCGGTTTCTACAATCGGCGTGTGACGTTCAACAGCGGTCAGATCGACGGTCCTCGACTGGTGGGGCAAATCCGGGAATGGGCCCTCGAGCTGGGATTTTCCCAAATTGGCGTCGCCGGTGTGGATCTTTCTTCGGCGGAGGCCGGTTTGCTGGCCTGGCTGTCCAACGGTTTCCACGGCGAAATGGCCTACATGCAAACCCATGGCCTGAAGCGGGCCCGCCCGGCCGAACTGGTGCCCGGCACGGTGAGCGTGATCACCGCGCGCATGGATTACCTGCCGCCGCCACGCCCGAAGGCTGGCAGGCGGTCGAATTCGAGCGCCTGGAGCCGGCCGCGCGAAGGCATCGTCTCGCTCTATGCGCGGGGCCGCGACTACCACAAGGTGCTGCGCTCGCGGCTGCAGAAGCTGAGCGATCGCATCGCGGCCGAGGTCGGGCCCGTTCGGCCATCGCGTGTTCACCGACTCGGCGCCGGTGCTGGAAGCCGAGCTCGCCACGCGCAGCGGCCAGGGCTGGCGCGGCAAGCACACGCTGGTGCTCGACCGCGAAGCCGGGTCGATGTTCTTCCTGGGCGAGATCTACGTGGACCTGGCGCTGCCGGCCAGCCGAGCCGGCGAGCGACCACTGCGGCACCTGCCAGCGCCTGCATCGACGTCTGCCCGACGCAGGCCATCGTCGCGCCGTACCGGCTGGACGCGCGGCGCTGCATCTCCTACCTGACCATCGAGCACGCCGGCGCCATCCCCGAGGAGCTGCGGCCCCTGATCGGCAACCGCATCTACGGCTGCGACGACTGCCAGCTGGTCTGCCCCTGGAACAAGTTCGCCCGGCGCAGCGCCTTGCCGGATTTCGACGAGCGCGCGGGCTTGACCGGCCGGCAACTCGCCGAGCTGTTCGCCTGGACCGAGGAGGAGTTCCTGCGCGCGCACCGAAGGCGGCCCGATCCGCCGCATCGGCCACGAGCGCTGGCTGCGCAACGTGGCGGTGGCGATGGGCAATGCATTGCGGCGCAGGACGACGCGGCGTTGCGCGCGGCCCTGCGCGAACGCGCGGATCACCCGAGCGCCCTGGTGCGCGAGCATGTGGCCTGGGCCCTGGCCGCCTGAAGGCAGCAGCGTCGCACGGGCACTTGCCGCGTCAACGCAGCACGCCCAGCGCGAACGGCAGGCTCAGCCAGGCCGAGCACGGTGGACAGCGTGACCAGGCCCGCCACATAGGCGCCGTTGTAGCCCATGCGCGCAGCCAGCACGTAGGCGCTGGAGGCAGTGGGCAGCGCCGAGAACGCCAGCAGCACCGCGGTCTTGCGTGGCGTCCAGCCGAACAGGCGCGGATCAGGCCGAAGGCCACCAGCGGCGTCAGGAGGTGGCGGATGCGCCAGCACGGCGACAGCGAGCGTCTTGGCGCTGGCCAGGGAGCCGAACTGCATGCCCGCGCCGGCAGCCATCAGGCCCGAGCGCCAGCGAGGCGGCGCCGATGCGGGTGACGGCCGGCTCCAGCCACGTCGGGCATCGAAAAGCCCAGCAGGTTGGCCACCAGGCCCGACGCGGTCGCGATGATCAGCGGATTGCGCAGCAGCTCGCCGCAAGAACCCGCTTCTGCGCGTGGCGCGCCATCGGCCAGACGGCGGCGACGTTGAACAGCGGCACGCACACGCCGATCAGCACCGCGATCAGCAGCAGGCCCTGCGGCGCCGGCCAGCCGCTCGGCCAGGGCCAGCCCGATGAAGGAGTTGAAGCGAAAGGCCACCTGGGCGCTGGCCGCGTGCTCGCGCGGGTCGATGTGCTTGCGCCAGGCCAGGGCAGGTGCGGCAGCGAATAGGCCATCGCGATGCCCGCCAGGGCCATCAGGACGCCCGCGCGCGATCAGGCTGGAGGTCGACGCCCAGGTCCAGCGGGCTCTTCGACGATGGACTGGAACAGCAGGACCGGGAACAGGAAGTAATAGACCAGGCTTTCGACCGGCTGCCAGACCGTGCGGTCGAGCGCCGTGTAGCGGCATACCAGGTAGCCGCACAGGATGAGCGAGAAATCCGGGAAGAGCAGCTGGGCGAAATTCACTGCCCGAGCATAACGGCAGCGTCTAGGGTTAGTCCTTATGTGTAATCCACAAAAGTTCGCGCTCGCCATGGCGATAGGATTCATGGGTTCGCACTTCGAAATCAAGGAGAGTTCCCCCAATGAAACGTCGTCAATGGTTTGCCCTTTCCGCTGTCGCGCTGGCCCTGGCCGCCGGCCCCGCGCTCGCGCAGAGCTACCCGAACAAGCCCATCAAGCTGCAGGTGCCTTTCGCGCCCGGCGGCACGACGGACATCATCGCCCGCGTGATCTCCGAGCCGCTGGGCAAGGCGCTCGGCCAGCCCGTGATCGTGGAGAACAAGGCCGGCGGCGGCGGCGTTATCGGCGCGCTGGAAACGACGCGCTCCGCGCCGGACGGCTACTCGCTGGGCATGGCCACGGTGTCGACGACGGCCGCCAACCCCGCGATCAACCCCAAGATCCCCGTACAACCCCACGACCGACTTCACGCCCATCGTCAACATCGCGGCCACGCCCAACGTGATCGCGGTGCACCCGAGCTTCCCGGCCAAGGACTACAAGGCTTTCGTCGCCGAACTCAAGCGCGCGCCGGGCCGCTACTCGTATTCGTCGTCGGGCACCGGCGGCATCGGCCACCTGCAGATGGAGCTGTACAAGAGCCTGTCGGGCACGTTCGTCACGCACATCCCGTACCGCGGCGCGGGCCCGGCCCTGAACGACACGGTGGCCGGCCAGGTGCCGATGATCTTCGACAACATCCCGTCGGCCCTGCCCTTCATCAAGGACAACCGCCTGGTGCCGATCGTCGTGGCCGCGCCGCAGCGGCTGGCCGTGCTGCCCAATGTGCCGACCTTCAAGGAAGTGGGCCTGGAGCCGGTGAACCGCATGGCCTACTACGGCATCCTGGGCCCCAAGGACCTGCCGCAAGGAAGTGGTGGACAAGGTCCACGCCGCGGTGAGGAAGGTCGCTGGAGGACCCGGCCGTGCGCAAGCGCATCGAGGACACGGGCTCGCTGATCGTCGGCAACACGCCGCAGCAGTTCGGCGAGCAGATCAAGGCCGAGTACGCGGTGTACAAGAAGGTGGTGGACCAGGCCAAGCTCAAGCTCGATTGAGAGCAGGCCGCCGCAGGCGGCCTTGTCCTGGGGCCCGCTCCGCGCGAGCAGCATGTTTGCTATCGTCGGCCCATGAGCGAGGCCCGCATCGACGCCTTCATCGACGCCCTCTGGCTGGAGGAGGGACTGTCGCAGCAACACGCTGGCCGCCTACCGGCGCGACCTGTCGCTCTACGCCGCCTGGCTGGGCGGGCAGGGCCGGGCGATCGACAGCACGGCGGAGTCCGACCTCAACGGCTACTTCGCGGCGCGCCATGCGCAGAGCAAGGCGACGACGGCCAATCGCCGGCTCACGGTCTTCAAGCGCTACTTCCGCTGGGCGCTGCGCGAGCGCCTGATCACGGCCGATCCCACGCTGCGCCTGCAGTCGGCACGCCAGCCGCTGCGCGTGCCCAAGACCCTGACCGAGGCCCAGGTCGAGGCGCTGCTGGCCGCCCCCGACGTGGACACGCCGCTGGGCCTGCGCGACCGCACCATGCTGGAACTGATGTACGCCAGCGGCCTGCGCGTGAGCGAACTCGTCGCGCTCAAGACCTTCAACGCCAGCATGAGCGAAGGCGTGCTGCGCGTGCTGGGCAAAGGCAGCAAGGAGCGCCTGGTGCCGTTCGGCCAGGTGGCGCGCGACTGGATCACGCGCTACCTGCAGGAGGCGCGGCCGGTGATCCTTGCGGGCCAGCAGACCGACGACCTGTTCGTCACCGCGCCGCGGACACGGCATGACGCGCGTGATGTTCTGGATGATCGTGAAGAAGCATGCGCGTGCCGCCGACATCACGGCGCCGCTGTCGCCGCACACGCTGCGCCATGCATTCGCCACGCACCTGCTCAATCACGGCGCCGACTTGCGCGCGGTGCAGATGCTGCTGGGGCATGCGGACATCTCGACCACCACCATCTACACCCACGTGGCGCGGGAGCGGCTGAAACAGCTGCATGCGCAGCATCATCCGCGCGGCTAGCGGCCAGGCTGCCCGGCCGCCGTCATCCCATGAGCCAGGCCAGTTCCTCGTCGCTGAACCCCGCGCGCTTGCGGGCGGATTCGTTGAACGGCGGGTACAGCCGCGGGGCGGCATACCGTTCCACCAGCACGCCGTAGTGGGCCACGGGGTCCAGCCCTTCGCGCTCGCAGAGCCATCGATACCAGTGGTTGCCGATGGCGACATGGCCGATCTCGTCGGCGAGGATGGTGTCGAGGATTTCGACCGCGCTCTGCGCAGCGGGCGTGCCGACGCGGCGCAGCTTGTCCTGGATCAGCGGCGTGGCGTCCAGGCCGCGTGCTTCGAGCGTGCGCGGCACCAGCGCCATGCGCGCCACGATGTCGTCCCTGGTTTTCTCGCACATGGCCCACAGGTTGTCGTGCGCCGGAAAGTCGCCGTACGCGTGCCCCAGCGACGCGAGGTGCTCGCGCAGCAGTGTGAAGTGGTACGCCTCTTCGGCGGCCACCTGCACCCAGTCGCGGTAGTACTGCGCGGGCATCCCGTCGAATCGCCAGGCGGCGTCCAGCGCCAGGTTGATGGCGTTGAATTCGATGTGGGCGATGGCGTGCAGCAGCGCGGCCAGGCCTTCGGGCTTGAAGGGCGAGCGCCGCGGCACCTTCGCCGGGTGGATGAGCTCGGGGCGGTCCGGACGGCCGGGCAGGCCGGCCGGTTCCAGGGGAGCGTGCACCGCGATGTCGAGCAACGCGCATCGCGCCAGCAGTTCGCGTGCCTGCGCCACTTTCAACGAGGGGTCGGCGGTGCAAAGCGCATGCAGCGCCCGTTGGCGAAGCTCCATGCGGGAATTCTAGGCCGCACGGAAAAGGGGCGCCGTAGCGCCCCTTGGGTGCCGCCCTGATGGCGGCCGGGAGAGCAACTCTCGTCAGGCCACGTCGAGCACGATGTGGGTCCCGATCAGTTGGACCGTTTCAGCCGCGTTCCACACTTCGGCAACCATGTCATACGTGCCTGCCTGGAAATCGCCGGTGTTGGCCGTGAGCGAATTGGTCAGGAACGTGTAGCCGAAGTTGATGCTGTCTTCGGTCACGGTCGGCGTCATCCCGTTGGTGTCGCCGAAGCCCCCAGGTCCTACGTCGGCGACGAAGTAGTTCTGCCCCGGGGCGATCTCGGCCATGGTGAACGTCCTGAAGTCCTGCGCCGCAGTCGGGTCGACGTCGATCGAAAGCTTGATGACGTAGTCGTTGACCAGCAGCGAAGTGCCGTTGAGCCCGGTGATTGCCGCGTAGTCCACGCTGACGGCAGAACGTCCGAGATGATCGACCGAGACGTTATGTACGCCTGCGGTCTGGTGCCCGGCCGGCGCATCGAAGTGGACGAACCCATCGCCTTCGACGTGTCCCGCGATCTGGTCCCCGGTGCGGTAGTGCACGTTCCAGCCGAATTCCACGCCCGACCCGTCGTGGACATCGATGGTGTAGCCCGTTGCGGGGTTGCCGTTGCCGAACAGCATCGTACCGTCGCCCTTCGTGGCGGAAACGTCAATCGGGCCGGTGAAGTGCGTTTCGTAATCAACACGATCGATGCCGTGGGCGAAGTCCCACGCCTTGGCTGCGTTGGTGCCTGCCTTGGTGTGGCCGAACTCGATGCTCCCATCGGCGTAAGGACGCGTGCCGAAGCTGCCCGGAATCTGGTTCAGGAAGGCTGTCTCGACGTCGTCGGGGAAGTTCCGGTCGGTGATGCCGAATTCGCTCACGGCGCCCAGCAGGTTGTCGTGGATCGTCTGTTCACGCGTGCCGGCGCCGTTGGTCTTGGCGATGAAGCTGGTCAGCTCCTGCGCCGAGCCACCGTTGTGCAGGTAGGTCGCGTAGTCGATGTCGAGCTGGGCCACCGCCTTGTTGACCGCCAATGCCGCTGCCCCGGCCGTGGTCTGGCCCAGGATGACCATGTCGCCGGGCAGGGGCGTCGCGTTGGCATAGTCACCCCACAAGAGGGTGCCGCCGAGGCCTGCCAGGTATGCGTACGCATCGTCCAGGTAATTCCAGGTCGCGATGAATGCCTCCGCGCGCGAACCGTCCACCAGGAATTCCAGGTCGGTCACAAGGTGGCTGATGTCGATGTCGCAGCCCACCGAGACGCCGCCGACGCTCTCGGTGAGGTCCACACCGGTGATGTCGAGCGAATCGCCGCTACCGCCGAGGATCGCCAGCGGCTTGCCGTCGATTGCATTGCCTGCCAGGTCAAGCGAGTTGTCGCCGTGCAGTTGCACGTTGGCGATGCCGGCCACCTGTCCGGCGGTCAGGTCCATGCCGTAGGCGCCGACCACCACATGCCAGCCGCCGTCGCCGTTGTGCGTGATCGCAGCCGCGCCGCCGTAATTGAGCGTGAGGGTGTCGCCAACCACCGTGGCCGCCGGCTCAACGTGGGTGACGGTGAATTTCAGGAATTCGGTGCGCGTGAGCAGCGGGTTAGTGGCGTCCGTGGCGGTCAGGGAGATCGAGTACTTCCCGGCTTCGAGATGCACGCCTTCCTTCAGGTACAGCCCGTCGCCCCTCAGTTCGAAACGATCGTCGCCGACCGAGAGGACGTTGTTGCGAAACTCGGGCAGCAGGTCCTTGTCGACCACGGTGAGCCGGGCCAGCATCGTGCCGTCATCCGTCTGGTCCGTGATGACGAATTTCCCGCGCGGTCCGCTCCCCTCCACCTGGATGTCTTTGGGCGCCTTGTTCGTTGGAATTCTTGCCATGTGTTTCTTACTCCGCTGAATGTTGATGGAACAGCACCCTTTTGGGGCGGTCAAGTCCGGCACCTCAGCAGTTATTCATTAACGATGCACCGCATTGGGGCAATAGTCTTGACGGGGTGCATTGGGCCAGATGTAACGCAAGTTACACAAGTTAACTGGAAGACCGCAAAGCGATCACAGATGAGGCGTTTTTCCCGTCTTTTCTCCGGTTTTGTTTCAATCATGGTTAGAAAGAATTCCCAGTCGGACGGGACTGTTACAAGTTCGAATTGCTGATGAGCTGGAAGGTTGACGCACGTCAAACCTTTGCAGGCTGGCACCTGCAACGGCTGCGCCGCTCACGCCATACCGGGGGTCCATACAATCGACCGGACTCATGACGACAAGGAATGGATGAATGGCGATTTATGAACTCGACGGCAAGGCGCCGAGGTTGGGAAACGGCGCCTGGGTCGCCGACAGCGCGCAGGTGATCGGCGAGGTCGAACTGGGCGACAACGCCAGCGTGTGGTTCGGCGTGGTGATCCGCGGGGACAACGAGACCATCCGCATCGGGCGCAACACCAACATCCAGGACCAGTCCATGCTGCACGCCGACGTCGGCGTGCCGCTGACGGTGGGCGACGACGTCACGGTGGGCCACCAGGTGATGCTGCACGGCTGCTCCATCGGCGACGGCTCGCTGATCGGCATCCAGGCCGTCGTGCTGAACAACGCGAAGATCGGCCGCAACTGCATCGTCGGCGCCGGCAGCGTGGTGACCGAGGGCAAGGAATTTCCCGACAACTCGCTGATCGTGGGCAGCCCGGCCAAGGCGATTCGCACCCTCACCGACGCGCAGCGCGAGCTGATCTCGCACCTGGCGGGGCTCTACGTCGAGAACGCGATCCGCTACCAGCGCGGCCTGAAGAAGATCGGCTGATGTCGGAGCTTCACAAATTCATCTTCGACGGCCTGCCGGTGCGCGGCAGCATCGTGCGCCTGACCGACGCCTGGACCGAGATCCTGGCGCGGCGCGAGGCCAACACGGCCACCGGCGCCTGGCCCGTCCCGGTCGCCGAACTGCTGGGAGAGATGGCGGCGGCCGGCGCACTGATGCAGTCCAACATCAAGTTCAACGGCGCCCTGGTGCTGCAGATCTTCGGCGACGGGCCGGTCAAGGTCGCCGTCGCCGAGGTGCAGCCCGACCTGAGCGTGCGCGCCACTGCCAAGGTCGTGGGCGACGTGGCGCCGGACGCGCGCCTGCCCGACCTGGTGAACGTCGGGAACAAGGGCCGCTGCGCGATCACGCTCGATCCCAAGGACAAATTCCCCGGCCAGCAGCCGTACCAGGGCGTGGTGCCGCTGCATGGCGACCACCGCGAAAAGATCGGCAAGCTCAGCGAGGTGCTGGAGCACTACATGCTGCAGTCCGAGCAGCTGGATACCACGCTGGTGCTGGCGGCCGACCACAAGGTCGCGGCGGGCCTGCTGATCCAGCGCCTGCCGCTGGAAGGCGAGGGCAACCTGGCCGGCAGCCTGGTCAGCCGGGCCAACGAGGACGAGATCGGCCTGAACGAACACTACAACCGCATCGCCATCCTGGCCGCGAGTCTCAAGCGCGAGGAGCTGCTGGAACTGGACGTGGACACCATCCTGCGCAGGCTGTTCTGGGAGGAGAAGGTGCTGCGCTTCGAGCCGCAGACGCCGCGCTTCGCCTGCACCTGCAGCCGCGAGCGGGTCGCCAACATGATCCGCGGCCTGGGCCTGGCGGAAGCGCAGGAGATCGTGGCCGAGCGCGGCGAGATCGACGTGGGCTGCGATTTCTGCGGCCAGCAGTACCGCTTCGATGCGGTGGACGCGGCGCAACTGTTCGCCGCGCCGGGCGACCAGCCGCCGGTCAGCCCAACCGTTCAGTAGCCGCGGCTAGCGCCGGTCCGCGAGCATCGAGGTGAACAGCCTGTGCTCGCAGTCGGGGTCGCTGCACTTCTCGCACGACCAGGCCCAGGGTCGGGTTTGCGCCTCGCGCTCGGGCGGCGCGATCGACGTCATCGCATTGCGCAATCTTTCCTCGCCGATGCCGTAGATCGTCCGATAAGGGACGTTGCCGCGCGCGAGGGCACTGCGCACCAGGGCGTCGACCGGCTCGCGCACATGCGGCCCGTCGCGCTGCAGGCCGTCGGCGACCCACGGCAGGTCCAGCCCCGTCACCAGCGTGTGGTGGTACTCGCGCTGGCGCCGCAACGCGAACTGGTAGAGCGTGCCGTCCTCGAACAGCATGGCGCTGTAGATGGCCACCATCAGCGCCGTGGTGTCGGCGATGACGATCCCGGCCTGCCCGGCGGCATCGTCCACGCGGCGTTCCTGCTCCTGTGCGATCGGCAATTGCTCCTCCGGGCGGGGTGTGCGGCCTTCGCGCTGGCACCATTCCCGCAGGACCTCGGACACCACTGCCACGGTGTGGCCCTGAGCGCGCAATTGCGCAGCCAGGTCGTGCGAAAGCTGCGTCTTGCCGGTGCTTTCCGCGCCGAGCAATGCGATCTTCACAGCCGTTTTTTCCATTCCCGCCATCCCACCCAGCTGAGGGCGATGAAGACCAGGTACAAGGCCACCGTGAGCCAGAGGCCCTTGTAGGCGAACAGCCCCACGCTCACGACGTTGACCACGATCCAGACGGCCCAGTTCTCGATGAACTTGCGGCCCAGCAGGAACTGGCCGACCAGGCTCACCGCGGTCGGAAAGGCGTCCCACCAGGGCACGTCGGTGTCCGTGAAGGTTCGCAGGAAGAGACCCGTGGCGGGCCAGAGCAGCGCGCAGGCCGCCACCGCCAGCGCCAGGCCGCGCCGGGTCAGCCGGGCGACGTGCAGCGACGTGCCGTCGGCGCGCACGCCCCGCAACCACTGGAACCAGCCCCAGAGCGCGACCACCGCGAAGAAAACCTGCAGCGCCGCGTCGCCGTACAACCGGCTGCGCCAGAACAGCGCGAAGTACATCAGCGAACTGACGATGGCGAGCGGCCAGCCCCAGTGGATCTCGCGGATGTTGCAGCCCACCATGGCCAGCGCGATGGCCACCGCCGCGATTTCGAGCCATGTGGCCGGCGATCCCCAAAGCGTGAAAGCGGGCGCGAAAAGAAGGTCGGTCACCGCAGGTTCACGATGATCTCGTTGGGCTTGACCATGCCCAGCTCCATCCGGGCCTTTTCCTCGACCATTTCCAGGCCTTCCTTGAGGTCACGCACCTCGGAGGCCAGCTGCTCGTTGGCCTGCTGGGCCTGTGCGTTGGCGGCCTTCTGGGCGTCGAGCTTGCGCTGCATCGCCGACACGTCGCCGACGCTGCCCCGGCCGAACCACAGCTGCGCGTGCACGATGAGCAGCAGTGCGATCAGGATGGCCGGGACGAGGCGGTTGCCCAAGGAGCGTTTTAGCGGAGGTTGTAGAACGCCGAGCGTCCGGGGTAGCTGGCGATGTCACCGAGGTCTTCCTCGATGCGCAGCAGCTGGTTGTACTTGGCCATGCGGTCCGAGCGCGAGAGCGAGCCGGTCTTGATCTGGCCGGCGTTGGTGCCCACGGCGATGTCGGCGATGGTCGAATCCTCGGTCTCGCCCGAGCGGTGGCTGATGACCGACGTGTAGCCGGCGCGCTTGGCCATCTCGATGGCGGCGAAGGTTTCGGTCAGGGTGCCGATCTGGTTGATCTTGATGAGGATCGAGTTGGCGATGCGCTTGTCGATGCCTTCCTTCAGGATCTTCGTGTTGGTGACGAACAGGTCGTCGCCCACCAGCTGCACGGAGCTGCCCAGGCGCTCGGTCAGCGTCTTCCAGCCGTCCCAGTCGGACTCGCCCATGCCGTCCTCGATGCTGATGATGGGGTACTTCTCGATCCAGCTCGCGAGGATGTCGGTCCACTCCGCGGCGTCCAGGACCAGGCCCTCGGCCTCCAGGTGGTACTTGCCGTCCTTGTAGAACTCGCTGGCCGCGCAGTCCAGCCCGAGCGCGATCTGCTCGCCCGGCCGGTAGCCGGCCTTCTCGATGGCCTCCAGGATCATGCCGATCGCCGCTTCGTGGTTGGCCACGTTCGGCGCGAAGCCGCCTTCGTCGCCCACGGCCACGCTCATGCCCTTGTCGTGGATGATCTTCTTGAGCGCGTGGAACACCTCGGCGCCGTAGCGCACGGCCTCGCGGAAAGCTCGGCGCGCCCGATCGGGATGATCATGAGCTCCTGCAGGTCCAGGTTGTTGTTGGCGTGGGCGCCGCCGTTGACGACGTTCATCATCGGCACCGGCAGCTGCATGCCGCCCATGCCGCCGAAATAGCGGTACAGCGGCAGGCCCGATTCCTCGGCGGCGGCGCGCGCCACGGCCATGGAGACTGCGAGCGTGGCGTTGGCGCCCAGGCGGGTCTTGTTGTCGGTGCCGTCCAGGTCGATCAGCGTCTTGTCCAGGAAGGCCTGCTCGGAGGCATCGAGGCCCAGCACCGCTTCGGAGATCTCGGTGTTGATGTGCTCGACGGCCTTGAGCACGCCCTTGCCGCCGTAGCGGCTCTTGTCGCCGTCGCGCAGCTCGATGGCTTCGCGCGAGCCGGTGGACGCGCCCGACGGCACCGCCGCGCGGCCCATCGTGCCCGATTCCAGCAGCACGTCGCATTCGACGGTGGGGTTGCCGCGCGAGTCCAGGATCTCGCGGCCGACGATGTCAACGATTGCGCTCATTCAGTTTTCTCTTCCAAAGTTTTCTAAAGAATCGGTTCAGACCGGGGCCGCCACGCCTTCGACGAGCACCATGTTGAAGTACTCGGTGGCGCCCAGGCGCAGCTTGCGCGACCTCGCGGTACGGGCCGTCGTCGTAGAAGGCCTTGGCCTGCTCGTAGCTCGGGAAGCGCAGCATCGCGACGCGATGCGGGCTGCCAGTCGCCTTCGAGCGTCTCGATGCCTGCCGCCGCGCACCAGGTATTCGCCGCCCGACGCCTTCACGCAGCCGGGGCCTGCGCCATGTATTGCTTGTACTGTTCGGGGTCGGTGATGTTCATGTCGACGATGAGGTAGGCGGGCGCGGTCATTGGTGGATCTTCAATTGAAAGTTGTTTTCCAGGAAGCCGTTTTTCTTGGTCACCGCAGTCCAGCGCCACCAGGGTTTCCAGCAGCGCCTTCATGTGCTTGAGCGGCACCGCGTTGGGGCCGTCCGACAGGGCCTTGGCCGGGTCGGGATGCGTTTCCATGAACAGGCCGGCCACGCCCACGGCGACGGCGGCGCGCGCCAGCACCGGCACCATTTCGCGCTGGCCGCCCGAGCTCGTGCCCTGCCCGCCGGGCAATTGCACCGAGTGGGTGGCGTCGAACACCACCGGCGCGCCGGTTTCGCGCATGATCGCCAGCGACCGCATGTCGGACACGAGGTTGTTGTAGCCGAAGCTCGCACCGCGTTCGCAGGCCATGAAGCTGTCCTCGGGCAGGCCTTTTTCGCGCGCGGCGGCGCGGGCCTTGTCGATCACGTTCTTCATGTCGTGCGGCGCGAGGAACTGGCCCTTCTTGATGTTCACCGGCCGCCCCGACTGGGCCACGGCGCGGATGAAGTCGGTCTGGCGGCACAGGAAGGCGGGCGTCTGCAGCACGTCCACCACCTCGGCGACCTCGGCGATCTGCGGCTTCGCTGTGCACGTCGGTCAGGATGGGCACGCCGAGTTCCTGCTTGCACCTTGGCCAGGATTTCCAGGCCGCGTGTCCATGCCGGGGCCGCGAAAGCTGCGTGCCGCGACGAGCGGTTGGCCTTGTCGAAGCTGCTCTTGAAGATGAAAGGGATGCCCAGGCTCGAGGTGATTTCCTTCAGCGCGCCGGCCGTGTCCATCTGCAGTTGCTCGGCTCTCGATGACGCAGGGACCCGCGATCAGGAAGAACGGCCGGTTCAGGCCGACGTCGAAGCCACATAGCTTCATTCGCCACCGCCTTCAGGGAGGTGTTGCCGGCGGCCTGATGGTCCAGCGCGGCCTTGATGAAGGCGTTGAACAGCGGGTGGCCGTCCCAGGGCGTGGACTTGAACTCGGGGTGGAACTGCACGCCCATGAACCAGGGGTGCACGTCCTGCGGCAGCTCGACGATTTCCGTCAGCTGCTCGCGCTGGGTCAGCGCCGAAATGACCAGGCCGGCCTTGCGCAGCGTGTCCAGGTAATTCACGTTGGCCTCGTAGCGGTGGCGATGCCGCTCGGTGACCACGTCGCCGTAGATCTTGTGGGCCAGCGTGCCCTTGGCGACGTCGGAGCTCTGCGCGCCCAGGCGCATGGTGCCGCCGAGGTCGGAATGCTCGTCGCGCGTCTTGATGCTGCCGTCGGCGTCCTTCCACTCGGTGATCAGGGCGATCACGGGGTGGGGCGTGGCCGGGCTCGAATTCGGTGCTGTTGGCGTCCTGCAGGCCGGCGACGTGGCGCGCGAATTCGATGGTGGCGACCTGCATGCCCAGGCAGATGCCCAGGTAGGGCACCTTGTTCTCGCGGGCGAAGCGGGCGGCGGCGATCTTGCCTTCGATGCCGCGCTTGCCGAAGCCGCCGGGCACCAGGATGGCGTCGTACTTGGCCAGCTGCGCGCACGCTCTCGGGCGTGATGGTCTCCGAGTCGACGTAATCGATCTTCACGCGCACATGGTTTTTCATGCCGGCGTGGCGCAGCGCCTCGTTGAGCGACTTGTAGCTGTCCGACGAGGTCCACGTACTTGCCGACCATGGCGATGTTGACTTCGCCCTGCGGGTGCTCGGTCTCGTACACCAGCTCGTCCCAGCGCTTGAGGTTGGCCGGCGGCGTGTTCAGGCGCAGCTTGTCGCAGATCAGGCCGTCCAGGCCCTGTTCGTGCAGCATGCGCGGCACCTTGTAGATGGTGTCCACGTCCCACATGCTGATCACGCCCCATTCGGGCACGTTGGAGAACAGGGAGATCTTCGCGCGCTCTTCCTCGGGGATCTGGCGGTCGGCGCGGCACAGCAGCGCGTCGGCCTGGATGCCGATTTCGCGCAGTTTCTGGACCGTGTGCTGCGTCGGCTTGGTCTTGAGTTCGCCGGCGGCGGCGATCCAGGGCACGTAGGTCAGGTGCACGAAGGCGCGTGTTGTTGGCGCCCATGCTTCAGGCTCATCTGGCGCGCCGCCTCCAGGAAGGGCAGGGACTCGATGTCGCCCACCGTGCCGCCGATTTCGACGATGGCCACGTCGACCGCGCTCGGGTCGCCGAAGCGCGCGCCCGTCTTGACGAATTCCTGGATTTCGTTGGTGATGTGCGGGATGACCTGCACCGTCTTGCCCAGGTAGTCGCCGCGGCGCTCTTTCTCCAGCACGCTCTTGTAGATCTGGCCGGTGGTGAAGTTGTTGACCTTGCCCATGCGGGTGGTCACGAAACGCTCGTAGTGGCCCAGGTCCAGGTCGGTTTCGGCGCCGTCGTCGGTGACGAACACCTCGCCGTGCTGGAAGGGCGACATGGTGCCCGGATCGACGTTGATGTACGGATCGAGCTTGATGAGGGTGACTTTGAGGCCCCGCGATTCCAGGATCGCAGCTAAGGAGGCTGAGGCGATTCCCTTGCCCAGGGAAGACACCACACCGCCGGTGACGAAGACAAATTTGGTCATGTCATGGCCGGGAGCTGAGCTCCCGGGAGGTGGTAAATGCGAGATTATACCGACGCTCGGCGCGGGCTTTGCGCGCGTCCAGACGGACGCGAAGCCGCCGTACGGTCCGCCTGGACCGCGGCATAGCTGTGCGCGCCGCAGGCGTCACTACACTCGCCGAGTTACATTGCGCGCCATGAATGATCTTGCTGGCAAACATATCGTCCTGGGCCTCACCGGCGGCATCGCCTGCTACAAGGCGGCCGAACTGTGCCGCGCCCTGATCAAGGAAGGCGCCACCGTGCAGGTGGTGATGACCGAGGCGGCGGAGCATTTCATCACGCCGGTGACGATGCAGGCGCTGTCCAACCGGCCGGTCTATGGCTCGCAGTGGGATGCGCGCGAGCCCAACAACATGCCGCACATCAACCTGTCGCCGCGAGGCCGATGCGATCCTGATCGCCCCGTGCAGCGCCGACTTCATGGCCAAGCTGCTGCACGGCCGCGCCGACGAGCTGCTCAGCCTGATGTGCCTGGCGCGCCCCATCGACAAGGTGCCGCTGCTGCTGGCGCCGGCCATGAACCGCGAGATGTGGGCCCACCCGGCGACACAGCGCAACATGGCGCAGCTGGCGGCCGATGGCGCGCACGTCCTGGACGTGGGCTCGGGCGACCAGGCCTGCGGCGAAACCGGCGACGGCCGCATGCTGGAGCCGCACGAACTGCTGGAGGACATGATCGCCTTCTTCCAGCCGAAGCTGCTGGCCGGCAAGCGCGTGCTGGTCACCGCCGGCCCGACCTACGAGGCGATCGACCCGGTGCGCGGCATCACCAACCTGTCCAGCGGCAAGATGGGCTTCGCCATCGCCCGCGCGGCGCGCGAAGCCGGGGCCGACGTGACGCTGGTGGCCGGCCCGGTGCAGCCTGCCCACGCCGCGCGGCGTGACGCGCATCGACGTGAGGTCGGCGCTGGAGATGCTGCGCGCCACCGAGCCGCAGGCGCAAGCCGCCGATGTCTTCATCGCCACGGCCGCGGTGGCCGACTGGCGGCCCGCCAGCGCCAGCGACCAGAAGATCAAGAAGGACGGCTCGGGCAAGCCGCCGGAACTGGCCTTCATCGAGAACCCCGACATCCTCGCCACGGTGGCGCAGTCGCCGCGCGCGAAATCAGGGTCCCTGTTCTGCGTCGGCTTCGCCGCGGAAAGCCATGACCTCGCGGCCAACGCCCAGGCCAAGCGCGTGCGCAAGGGCGTGCCGCTGCTGGTCGGCAACATCGGGCCGGCCACGTTCGGCGCAGGACGACAACGCGCTGCTGCTGGTCGACGAGCGCGGCACGAAGGAAGTGCCGCGCGCCTCGAAACTCGCGCTGGCCCGCCGGCTGGTCGCGGAAATCGCCAATCGCAGCTGATGAAAATCGACGTCAAGATCCTCGACCCGCGCATGGCGGACCAACTCCCCGCTTACGCCACGCCGGGCAGCGCCGGCCTGGACCTGCGGGCCTGCCTTGACGGGCCGCTGACGCTGGAGGCCAACGCGTGGCAGCTGGTGCCCACCGGCATTGCCATCTGGATCCGCGACCCGGGCTACGCCGCGATGATCCTGCCGCGCTCGGGCCTGGGCCACAAGCACGGCATCGTGCTGGGCAACCTGGTCGGCCTGATCGACAGCGACTACCAGGGCCAGCTGATGGTCAGCGCCTGGAACCGCAGCGACACCGCGTTCACGCTGCAGCCCATGGAGCGGCTCGCGCAACTGGTCATCGTGCCGGTGGTGCAGGCGCATTTCAACGTGGTCGACGAATTCCCCGCCAGCCAGCGCGGGGAGGGCGGCTACGGCTCCACCGGCAAGGGCTGAGCCACCTGCCGGCGCATCGGCAGGCTCCTACACCCCCAAGAGCAGGCTCCTACATCAAGGCGCGGCATTGCCTGCGGCCGGGCCGCGCCTTGTGGGTCTTCTAATGGCTGCACAAGGCAAGCCGCAGAGGCTGCGCCGCACCCAAAAGCAAGGAGAACCCATGCGTACATCACGTTTCGCTTCGATTGCAACCGGCGCCGCCGCGGCGGCCCTCCTGTCGGCTTGTGTGTCCCGCCCCGTGGTGGTGAACAACGTCCCGCCCGCGTCGGTGACCACGGTGCCGGCCGTCACGACCGTGACCACGGTGCCGGCGGCGGTCGAATTCGGCCGCATCACGAACATCGAGTACTTCCAGACCGGCGCCCCGTCCGCGGGCATCAACGTCCCCGGCGCCATCGTCGGCGGCGTCGCCGGTGCGGTGGTGGGCAGCGCCCTGAGCGGCGGCCGCGACGCGGCCACCGTGCTTGGCGGCGTGGCCGGTGCGGCCGTCGGCAGCCAGGTGGGCCGCACGTCCACAGCGACGAGCGGCGTGTACCGCGTGACGATCCAAACCGACCCGGGCGGCTGGCGCACCTACGACGTGCCTGCTACCGGAGACCTGCGCATCGGTGACCGCGTGCGCGTTGAAAACGGCGTGATCTACCGCGCCTGAAGGAGAAGATGAACATGAGCAAGATCCGCCTCGTTTCCATGGCCTCGGCCGTGGCCCTTGCCGCTGCGCTGTCAGCCTGCGGCACCCCGGACCCCTATGGCCCGAACAACTACCCGGTGTCCTCGACCGACCCGGGACGCACTTACCCGTACGGCACCTATCCCGCGCAACCCTATGCGGCGCCGCAGGGGTACGTGGAATACGGGCGCGTGACCAACGTCACGATGATCAGTGGCGGCGCGCCCGGCTACTCGCCCAACCGCAGCGCGGCGGGCGGCGTGATCGGCGCCATCGTCGGCGGTGTGATCGGCAACCAGTTCGGCAGCGGCGGCGGCCGTGCCGCTGCCACGGTGCTCGGCGCGACGGCCGGTGCGGTGGTCGGCTCCAACGTCGGCCGCAACACGGGCCCGGCCTACAACTCCCAGTACCCCGTGTACCGGGTGACGGTGCAGACCGACCAGGGCCAGATGCGCACCTATGACGTCAACGCCACCGGCGACCTGCGCCCGGGCGACCGGGTGCGCATCGAAAACGGTGTGATCTATCTCGGCTGACCCCGGCCGCTGATCAGTGCAGCGAAGCGCCAGGGGGCGCTTCGCGCTGCACCTTGAAGAAACCCGTCCCGGCCGACCCGCGGCCAATTTCCTCTTCCGTCGCTTCGCGCACCGCCTCGACCTTCATGTTCAGGCGGATGGCGATGCCCGCCAGCGGATGGTTGCCATCGAGCACCACATGCTCGGGGTAGATTTCGGTGACGGTGTACAACACGTCGCGCGGCGCGTCTGCGTTGCCACCGGCCGGCAGGCCCTCGAAGGTCATGCCTTCTTCCAGTTCCGCCGGGAAGAGTTCCCGCGGCTCCAGGAACACCAGTTGGTCCTGGTAGTCGCCGAAGGCCTCCTCGGGCTCCAGGTGCAGGTCCACCCGGTCGCCGGGTTCGTGGCCTTGCAGCGCTTCTTCGATGCGGGCCAGCAGGTCGGTGCCCCCGACCAGGAACTCGACCGGCTCTTCCAGTTCGTCCAGCACCTCGCCCAGCGTGTCTTTCAGCGTCCAGGTCAGCGCGACGACGCATTGTGATGTGATTTCCATAGGAGAATTGTCGCAGTTCGCCATGGACATCGCACAACCCCTCCCCCTGCTCGGCGGCCTGTCGGCCCGCCAATTCATGAAACTGCACTGGCAAAGAAAGCCGCTGCTGGTGCGCGGCGCATGGCCGGGGTTCGCACCCCTGCTGGCGCGCAACGACCTGTTTGGACTGGCCGCACGCGACGAGGTGGAGTCGCGGCTGGTGGTGCAGGCGGGCGACGATTGGCGCTTCCGCCGCGGTCCGTTCACGCGCCGGGCGCTGCCGCCGTTGGCGCAGCCCGGCTGGACACTGCTGGTGCAAGGGGTCGACCTCCACCATGCTGCGGCGCATGCGCTGCTCGAGCAGTTCCGCTTCGTTCCGCAGGCGCGGCTGGACGACCTGATGATCAGCTACGCCACCGATGGCGGCGGCGTCGGCCCGCACTTCGACAGCTATGACGTGTTCCTGCTGCAGGCGCAGGGGCGGCGCCGCTGGCGCATCGGCCGCCAGAAGGACCTGTCGATGCGAGAAGGCGTGCCGCTCAAGATCCTGGCGAACTTCGAACCCGAAGAGGAATACGTGCTGGAAGCCGGGGACATGCTGTACCTGCCGCCGCGCTACGCCCACGACGGCATCGCGGAGGGCGAGTGCCAGACCTATTCGATCGGCTTTCGCTCGCCGGCCCGGGGCGAGCTGTCGCAGGAGTTGCTGCAGCGCCTGGCCGACGACGCCGGCGAAAGGGTGGGAGGCGCCGTTTACGCCGACCCGGGACAGGATGCTACGGAGACGCCCGGCGCCATACCGGCGGCATTGCAGCGCTTTGCCCGGGACGCGGTGAACGCCGCACTGAAGGACCCGCAGGCGCTGGACCGCGCGCTCGGCGAGTACCTGACGGAGCCCAAGGCCAGCGTGTGGTTCCAGGGCGCAGCCGCGCGTGGCGCCCTGCGCTCGGCGGTGCTGGACCGCCGCACCAGCATGATGTACGACGCCCGGCATGTCTTCATCAACGGCGAGAGCTACCGCGCTTCGGGCCGCGACGCGGCCCTCATGCGCCGGCTGGCCGACCGCCGCCGGCTCGGCGCCGCCGAACTCGCGGGCGCGAGCCCGCCGGCCCTGGCCCTGCTGAAGTCCTGGCGCGAGGCGGGCTGGCTCCATCCTGGAGGATCGCAACCATGACCACTGCCCCCGACGACGACCGTGCCGCGCCGGCACTGCCTTCCGGCCGCTTCGAGGGCCGGGTGGCCTTCCAGCAGCTCGTGCGCGACGCGTTGGCCTGCGCGGCGCGCGACGGCTGGCGCGAAATCATCCTGTGCGACGCCGATTTCGAGGACTGGCCGCTCGGCGAGCGGGCGGTGGCCGAGTCGCTGCAGGCATGGTCGGCCAGTGGCCGGCACTGCACGCTGCTGGCCCGCAACTGGGACGCCGTCGTGCGGCGCCATGCGCGTTTCGTCACTTGGCGGCGCACGTGGTCGCACATCATCGAGGCGAGGGGCTGCTCATCCGCGGACCCGCTGGACCTGCCCAGCGCGATCTGGAGCCCGGGCTGGGTCATGCAACGGCTGGACCGGGACCGCAGCAATGGCTACAGCGGCTCGGAGCCCGAGCGCCGCCTGCTGCTGCGCCAGGGCCTGCAGGAGTGGCTGCAGCGCAGCTCCCCAGCCTTCCCGGCCAGCACGCTGGGGCTCTGAAACGGGCCGGATCCTAGGGCCGTCCCGTAAGGGTTTTTGGGCTTGTTTTTTTCAGCCTATAATTTCGGGCTGAGCAGCAAGAGCTCGAGTGCTTGGTGTTCAGTCAACGCAGCCATACCGGCGGCACTGACAATTTCCGGAAATTGTTTTTCTCTCTCTCCCATAAAAGGAAACCCGAAATGAAGAAATCGCTTGTACTGGCGACCCTGATTGCAGCCGCAGCGCTGGCCGCTTGCGGCAAGAAGGAAGAGCCGGCACCTGCTCCGGCCCCGGCTCCCGCCGCCGCCCCGGCTCCCGCTCCCGCCCCGGCTCCGACGGCCGCCGCTGCCGCCGACGCCGCTTCCGGCGCTGCTGCTGCTGCTTCCAGCTCGGCCGCCAACGCCGCCGGCTCCGCCGACTCGGCTGCGAAGGCCGCTGCCGACGCCGCCACGGCTGCCGCTTCGGGCAAGAAGTAATCGCTTTTCAGCGATTGCACGAAAAAGCCGCCCTCGGGCGGCTTTTTTCATGGGGCCAGGGATCTCAGCAGGCCACCCAGCCGCTGCCGATCGCGCGGTCGGCCACCTGGATATCCGCCTCGCCGCAGCCCAGGGCCAGCGCCAGGGCGCGTTGCGCCAGCTCCGGGCGGTTGTTCTGTTCGCTCAAGTGCGCGGCCACCACCTGCTTGAGGCCGCCCGCCTGCAGCACCGCCCGCGCGATTTCCCCCGCCGCATCGTTGGCCAGGTGCCCCCATGCGCCACCCACCCGGCGCTTGAGGAAGGGCGGGTAGCTGGAAGCCGCGAGCAGGCCCGGATCGTGGTTGCATTCGAGCAGCAGCGAGCCGCAGCCGGTCAACTGCTCCAGCACGTGGCTGGTCGCATGGCCCAGGTCCGTGAGGATGCCCAGCCGCTCGTCGCCGTCCGAGCAGGTCAGCTGCAGCGGCTCGCGCGCGTCGTGCGGCACCGTGAAGGGCCGCACCTGCAAGGCGCCCAGTTCGATCGCCTGGGCATCGCAGGCGATGCGCAGCAGGCCGTCGAAGTCGGGCTCGCCCATCGCCGTGTAGGTGCCGTGGCTCATCCAGACGGGGATGCGCTCGCGCAGCGCCACCTGGCGCGCGCAGCCGATGTGGTCGGCGTGTTCGTGGGTGATGAAGATGGCGTCGATCTGCTCGGCCAGCATGCCCGCCTGGCCGAGCCTGGCGTCGAGCTGCCGGATGCCCAGCCCGCAATCGACCAGCAGGTGAACCAGCGACGTGCCGCTGCGCGCCTGGACCACCGTGGCGTTGCCGGAACTGCCGCTGCCGAGATTCTTGAAACGTAGCACTGCGCAGCAGCCTGAAGGACAAGGGGCCTGCTGCAGCAAGCCCCTCGTTCTACTCCTTAGTTTCAGGTCGTCCGCGATGACCTGCACGATGCGCTGCGCATTGGCCGAGGTTTCGGGCGCGCCATTGGCGTTGAGCACGGTGACCGTCGTCGATTCGCCCTGGCTCTTCAGGCTGATGCGGTACTTCAGCGGCGCCACCGCCTTGTCGGATCCGCTGAACAGCTTGGCGAAGAAGCCCTTTTCCTTCCTGTCCGCGCTCGGCTCGACATAGCGCACGAAGTAGGTGCCCTGCGCGCGGTCGCGGTCTTCCACGGTGAAGCCGGTGCGGTCCAGCGACAGGCCGACACGGCGCCAGGCGCGGTCGAACCCTTCGTCGATCTGCACGACCGGCGTGCCGCCCACGGCAGCCACGCGCGAAGTCGCCTTGGCCGGGGCCGCCGCCACCAGCGACCGGGTCTGCTCCTGCGGCACGCCCAGCTTGACCATCAGGCGGCGCAGGAATTCCGCTTCGAGCTCCGGGTCGGACGGCCGCGGCTGCCACACCGTCTGGTCCTTCGCCGTGTTGCTGTAGACCTCGATCATGCCGCGGTGGCTGATGTAGATCTCGGTGCCGCCGCTGGCGGTGCGCTCCAGGCGCGTGCGAAAGCGGTCGCGCTCGGACGTGGAATAGAGCGAATCGAGCACCTTGCCCAGCGCGTTGCGGATGAAGTCCTGCGGGATCTTGGCGCGGTTCTCGGCCCAGTCGGTTTCCATGATGCCGAGGTTGGATTCGTCCAGCGCCAGCAGGAAGCCGCTTTCCTGCCAGAACTCGCGGACCGGGTTCCACAGCTGGTCGGCCGAGCGGTTCACCACCAGCCAGCGCTGCGTGCCGGCGCGCTCGATGCGCACGTCGCCCAGGGTGGAGGCCGCCGTCGGCAGCGCGGGGGCGGCCTGGCCCGACCTGGAAGCTGCTCGCGGTGACCGGGCCGCCGGGCACCTGGTAGCGCGAGTCGCGCGACAGCTGCGTGAGGTCGGGCGGCACTTCGAGCGACGTGCCCTTGCCCGCGCTCTTGTAGTCGATCTTCTCGCCCTCGAGCACCGAGCACGCCGATAGCGCGGCGCAGATCGCCAGCACGCCGAAATTTGCAAAGAATTGCTTCACTTCATCCCCTTAAGGATTGGTTCTCAGGAATCAGGCCAGAAGGCCGCTGGCGCGCAGCGCGGCTTCGACCACGGGCTTCGTTGGCCGGCGACAGGGGCGTCATGGGCAGGCGCAGGGCGCCTCCGCACAAGCCCATGCGCGCCATGGCCCATTTCACGGGAATGGGGTTGGCTTCGACGAACAGGTGCTTGTGCACCGGCATCAGCTTGCGCTGGATTTCCATGGCACGCTTCGCATCGCCGGCGATGGCGGCGACGCACAGCTCGTGCATCAGGCGCGGGGCGACGTTGGCGGTCACGCTCACGTTGCCCTGTCCGCCGCACAGCATCAGCGCGACCGCCGACGGATCGTCGCCCGAATAGACGGAGAAGCCCTTGGGCACGTCGCGGATCAGCCACTGGGCGCGCTCGATGTTGCCGGTCGCTTCCTTGATGCCGACGATGCCGGGCACCTGCGCCAGGCGCAGCACCGTGTCGTGCTGCAGGTCGGCCACCGTGCGGCCGGGCACGTTGTAGAGGATCATGGGCAGGTCGCCCACGGCTTCGGCGATGGCCTTGAAGTGCCGGTACTGGCCTTCCTGGGTGGGCTTGTTGTAATAGGGCACGACCTGCAGCTGGCAGTCGGCGCCGATCTTCTTCGCGAACTTGGCCAGCTCGACGGCTTCGGCCGTGGAGTTGGCGCCGCAGCCGGCCATGATGGGCACGCGCTTGCTGGCCTGCTCGACCGCGACGCGGATGATCTCCTGGTGCTCCTGCACGTTGACCGTGGGCGACTCGCCGGTCGTGCCGACCACGCCGATGCAGTCCGTGCCTTCGGCGATGTGCCAGTCGATGAGCTTGCGCAGGGCCGGGTAGTCGACGCTGCCGTCTTCGTGCATCGGGGTCGCCAGCGCCACGATGCTGCCTGTAATCGGTGTCATGTCCGGGTTTTCTCGGGAAAGGCTGATTCTAACTAGAGCGTGTAACGCGGCGTTCGTTCAGCCGGGCCCGGCCGCACGGCGGCGATCCGCTGGATGAAGCGGGCCGGGCCGTCGAGGAAACCGTCTTCATAGGCAATCACCCGCAGGCCGCTGCACGCGGCGCAGCAGCTCGCCCGGCTGCAGCAGGAAGTCGGGGCGCGACGGCTTGCCCACGGTTTCGTTGCCCGCGGCAAAGGTTTCGTAGAGCAGGGCGCCTCCCGGCGCGACACATTGCACGATGGCCGGCAGGAGCGGGCGCCAGAGGTAGTTGGTGACGACGACACCCGCGAAGGTGCGCCCCGCGAAAGGCCAGGGCCCGTCCTCGATGTCGGCCAGCACGGCTTCGCCCAGCGCCCGCGGCGGCGGCGATGGCTTCGGGCGAGCGGTCCACGCCGGTCACGGGATGGCCCCGCGCGCGCGAACCAGCGCATATGCCGGCCGCAGCCCGCAGGCGACGTCCAGCACGGCGCCTCCCGGGGGCACCAGCCGGGACCAGCGCTGGACCCAGGCCGAAGGGGGCTCGGCGCCGTGCGAGGAAGGCTCAGTGGGGCCGGACATCGTCCTTGAGGGCCGCCAGGGCCATGTCTTCGACCATGCCGGGCACGAGCAGCTTGGCGAAACGCCCGAGCCTGCCCTTGGCCGTCATCACCATCTCGCGCTTGCGCCGGCCTTCATGCCGTCGAGGATGAGCCGCGCGCATTCCTCCACGCTCATGGCATTGTCTTCCTTCAGGCCGCTGGAGCCCGCGGGCTCGCCCTTGGCGTTGTAGCCGCGGTAACGGATGCTGGTGGCGACCACGCCCGGGATACGCCGTGGTCACGCTGACCCCGGCCGCTCTTGAGCTCGGCGCGCAGCGCCTCGAAGAACCCGGTCATCGCGAACTTGGTGGCGCTGTAGGCGGTGCGGCCCGGCACGCCGACCAGCCCGGCCAGCGACGACACCGCGACGATGCTGCCCCGGCTGGCCTTCAGGTGCGGGAGCGCGGCATGCGTGCACCAGACGGCGCCCCACAGGTTGACCTTCATGAGGCTCTCGTACCAGTGCAGGTCCTGCGGCTTCACGTCGGCAAAAAGCGCCTGGGCCGACACGCCGGCATTGTTGATCAGGGCGTCGATGCGGCCGAACTCCTGCATCGCCCGGTCGATGAGGGCCCGGCACTGCGCTTCCTCGGACACGTTGGTGACGACGGCGAGCGCATTCGCGCCCAGCGCGCGGCATTGCCCGGCGACCGCATCGAGCTTGTCCCGGTTGCGCGCCGCCAGCACCAGGCCGGCCTGCCCGCCATGCGTGGCCGCGAGCTGGCGGGCCATCTCGGCGCCGATCCCATCGGAGGCGCCGGTGATCACGAAGATTTTCATTGGCTAGTTAAAACAGGCCCAGACCTGGTCGGCCAGTGTGACCAGGATCGTCGGGCGCGTGTACAGGGCAAACACCGCCAACAGCACCGCAATGGAGGCGGCGTAGGCCAGCACCTTGCGCGTGCGCAGCTTCATCTCAGGCGGCCTGCGGCGCGGCGCCGCGCGCGATCGGCGCTTCACGCACCGGCAGGTTGACCAGCGCCGCGAAGACGCCCAGCGCGATGGCGATGTACCAGACGATGTCGTAGCTGCCGGTGCGGTCGTACAGGAAGCCGCCGAGCCACACGCCCATGAACGAGCCGATCTGGTGGCTGAAGAAGACGAAGCCGCCCAGCATCGAAAGATGCGCGACGCCGAAGATCTGCGCCACCGTGGCGTTGGTCGGCGGCACGGTGGACAGCCACAGCAGGCCCATCACGCTGGCGAAGATGTACACGGACAGCGGGCTCAGCGGCGCCCAAAGGAAGAGCGCGATCGCGACCGAGCGGCCCAGGTAGATGAAAGCCAGGATCTTGCGCCGCGCCAGCTTCTGCCCCAGGCTGCCCGCGATGTACGTGCCGAACACGTTGAACAGGCCGATCAGCGCCAGCGCGTAGCTGGCGACCTGCGGCGACAGCCCCTTGTCCTTCAGGTAGCTGGGCATGTGCACGCCGATGAAGACGACCTGGAAGCCGCACACGAAGTAGCCGGCCATCAGCAGCTGGAAGCTCGGGTACTTGAAGGCCTCGCGCAGGGCCTGCACGATGGACTGGTCCCGCCGGGGCGCGGCGCCGCCCGAGAAGCCCGGCTCGCGCAGGAACAGCGCCAGCGGCGCGATCAGCAGCACGATCAGGCCGAGCGCCAGCAGGGCCTGCTGCCAGCCGAAGCCCGAGATCAGGAAGCCTTCCACCGGCACCATCAGGAACTGGCCGAAAGAGCCGGCCGCGGCGGCGACGCCCATGGCCCAGGAACGCCTGGCCGGGTCGATCTGCCGGCCGATGACGCCGTAAACCACGGCGTAGGTCGTGCCGGCCTGCGCCGCGCCGAGCAGGATCCCGGCGGTGAGCGTGAACACCAGCGGGCTGGTCGCGAGCGCCATGCCCGCCAGGCCCGCGCTGTACAGCAGGGCGCCCCCGATCAGGACGCGGGAGGCGCCGAAGCGGTCCGCGACCATGCCCGCGAAGATGCCGAAGACGCCCCAGGACAGGTTCTGGATGGCCAGCGCGAAGGAGAAGGTCTCGCGGGTCCAGTTCTGGGCCTGGGTGATCGGCTGCAGCCACAGCCCGAAGCCGTGGCGGATGCCCATGGACAGGGTGACGATGGCGGCGCCGCAGGCCAGGACCTGCAGCATGGAAAGCTTTTGGGGCGTCGGCGATTGCATCCGGCGACTTTAGCCAAAGCCCGGAAAGGCTGCTGGCGTGAGGCTGTCGGCTGTGTCCGGGCTTCTCTGTACGTTCATACAGTAGTTCCGCCCAACCCGACTACAATCCCCCTCCCATGGCCAGCAAACTCCCCGCCGAATATTCCGAAGGTTCGATCCGCGTGCTCAAGGGGCTGGAGCCCGTCAAGCAGCGGCCCGGCATGTACACGCGCACCGACAACCCGCTGCACGTCATCCAGGAAGTCCTGGACAACGCGGCGGACGAATCCCTGGCCGGTCACGGCAAGCGGATCAAGACCACCATGCACAGCGACGGGTCGATCAGCGTCGAGGACGACGGCCGCGGCATCCCGTTCGGCATGCACCCGGAGGAAAAGGCGCCGGTGCTCGAACTGGTGTTCACGCGCCTGCACGCGGGCGGCAAGTTCGACAAGGGCCGGGGCGGCGCCTACAGTTTTTCGGGCGGCCTGCATGGCGTCGGCGTGTCCGTCACCAACGCCCTGGCCAAGCGGCTCGAGGTCGTGACCCACCGCGAAGGGCAGGTGGCCCGCATGGTGTTTTCCGGCGGGGACGTGATCGAAAAGCTCCAGCTGCGCAAGATGCAGGAGGGCGACCGCCGCAGCGGCTCGACCATCCGCGTCTGGCCCGATCCCAAGTACTTCGAATCCAGCCAGATGCCGATGGCGGAGCTCGCCCACCTGTTGCGCAGCAAGGCGGTGCTGATGCCGGGCGTCACCGTGTCGCTGGTCAACGAGAAGACCCGCGACACCCAGAGCTGGCAGTACAAGGGGGGCCTGCGCGACTACCTGATGCAGACCCTCACGGGCGAGCCGGTGATCCCGCTCTTCGAAGGCGAAGGCTTTGCGCAGAACAACGACACCTTCGCCGAAGGCGAGGGCGCGCAGTGGTGCGTGGCCTTCACCGAGGACGGCCAGCCGATCCGCGAGAGCTACGTCAACCTCATTCCCACCAGCGCCGGCGGCACGCACGAAAGCGGCCTGCGCGACGGCCTGTTCAACGCCGTCAAGAGCTTCGTGGACCTGCATTCGCTGTTGCCCAAGGGCGTGAAGCTGCTGCCCGAGGATGTCTTCGCGCGGGCTTCCTATGTGCTGTCGGCCAAGGTGCTGGATCCGCAGTTCCAGGGCCAGATCAAGGAGCGCCTGAATTCGCGCGACGCGGTGCGGCTGGTCTCCAGCTTCGTGCGCCCGTCGCTCGAGCTCTGGCTGAACCACCATGTGGAATACGGCCGCAAGCTGGCCGAACTCGCGATCAAGGCCGCGCAAAGCCGGCAGAAGGCGGGCCAGAAGGTCGAAAAGCGCAAGGGCTCGGGCGTGGCCGTCCTGCCCGGCAAGCTCACGGACTGCGAAAGCCGCGACACCCGCCACAACGAGGTGTTCCTGGTGGAGGGCGATTCGGCCGGCGGCAGCGCCAAGATGGGCCGCGACAAGGAAAGCCAGGCCGTCCTGCCGCTGCGCGGCAAGGTGCTCAACACCTGGGAGGTGGAGCGCGACCGGCTGTTCGCCAACACCGAGATCCACGACATCGCCGTGGCGATCGGCGTGGACCCGCACGGACCGGGCGATTCGCCCGACCTGTCGAGCTTGCGTTACGGGAAGATCTGCATCCTGTCGGACGCCGACGTGGACGGCTCCCACATCCAGGTTCTGCTGCTGACCTTGTTTTTCCGCCATTTCCCCAAACTTATAGAGGCGGGCAACGTTTACATTGCGCGCCCGCCGCTCTTCCGGGTGGACGCGCCGGCCCGCGGGAAAAAGCCCGCTTCCAAGACTTATGCCCTTGACGAAGGCGAATTGACGGCTATCTTGGACAAGCTGCGCAAGGAAGGCGTGCGCGAAGGCTCCTGGAACATCAGCCGCTTCAAGGGCCTGGGGGAGATGAGCGCGGAACAACTGTGGGACACCACGCTCAACCCGGACACGCGACGCCTGCTGCCGGTGCACCTGGGCGCCATGGATTTCCAGGCCACCGAGAACCTGATCACCAAGCTGATGGGCAAGGGCGAAGCCGCCGCCCGCCGCGAACTGATGGAACTGCACGGCGATGCCGTGGAAATCGACGTCTAGAACAGAAAACATGACCGCCGCCAACTTCGCCGCCACCACACCGGACCGCACCCGGGCCCGCGTGCGCCTGCGCCCGACGATGACGAGCGACCTGGAATTCGTGCTGAAGCTCGAGGAGGACCCGGAGAACCTGGCCTTCATCGCGCCCTGGGAGCGCACGCAGCACGAAGCCGCCATCCGTTTCCCGGACTTTCGCCACTTCATCATCGAAGGCGGCGAGGACCTGGACGCCGTGGGCTTCCTCATCCTCATCGGCTGCCGCAGCCAGCACCAGTCGCTGGAACTCAAGCGCATGGTCGTGCAGTCCAAGGGCGCGGGGTTCGGGCGCGCCGCGCTGCGCGTGGCCAAGAAGGTCGCTTTCGACGACCTCGGCGCCCACCGCTTCTGGCTCGACGTGAAGGCCCGCAATTCGCGGGCCAAGGCGCTGTACGACAGCGAGGGCTTCGTCGTGGAGGGCGAACTGCGCGATGCCGTGAAGGTGGCCGACGGTTTCGAGACGCTGATCGTCATGTCCATGCTCAAGCCGGAATTCACCGGGCGCCGCGGCCTGGGGCTGGAGCTGCGCGCATGAGCCCGCGCCGCCTCAAGGCCTGGCTGGCCGGCGCCGCGCTGGCGCTGTTGCTCGCGCCAGCCGCGCAGGCCGAGGTGTGGGGCTGGGTGGACGCCAAGGGCGTGGCCCACTTCGCGGCCGAGAAGCTCGACGAGCGCTACGAGCTGTTCTTCCGCGGCGGCGAGAGCTTCGACACCGCGCGCATGGGCACGGCCCGCGACGCCGGCGCGACGGCGCGCGCCGTGTCGGTGCCGACGGCGCCGCCCAAGCTGATCGCCTTCTTCGAAATCTCGCCGAGCTTCAAGCAGGTCAAGCACCACCTGCGCGAAGCCTCGAAGGACCAGGGCATCGACTACGAGCTGCTCAAGGCACTGATCGCCACCGAGTCCGGCTTCGACGCGGGCGCCGTGTCGCCCAAGGGCGCCGTGGGCCTGATGCAGGTCATGCCGGCCACGGCCCAGCGCTACGGCGTGACGGGCGACCGCAAGTTGTCGGTGGAGCGCAAGCTGTCCGACCCGCGCACCAACATCAAGGCCGGCACGCGCTACCTGCGCTACCTGCTGGACCTCTTCCCCGGCCGGCTGGAGCTGGCGCTGGCGGCGTACAACGCGGGCGAGGGCGCGGTGCAGCGGGCCGGCAACAAGGTGCCCAACTACCGCGAGACGCAGAACTACGTGAAGACCGTCATGCAGCTGTACGACATGCTCAAGCCGCCGTCGATGAACGGCACGGGCCGCTCGCCCATCCGCATCCGCATGGAACTGCCCGTGGGCGGCGCGGCCGGCCGCGGCAACCTGCCCCCGGTCGGCGCTGTCGCGGCCGAATCGCCCCTGGCCTCGGCCATGCAGGCGGACTTGCAGCCCGTCCAGCGTGATTGACGCTGCCGGTCCGCACCGCGCAGTACCCCGACCGCCCGCGAAAGGACCCGGCGCATGACGGCCTTGCCGTCGGACCCCGACGCGCTGGTGGCCCTGGGCGCCTTCGCCGGCGCGCAGGTGCTGATCGTCTGCCTGAGCGTCATCTTCGCCAACACCTACCGCGAGCGGACCCTGTTGCTGCTTGGGCGCAGCCACGATGTTGGGGGTGCTGGCCCTGCAGACCCTGGTCGGCGGCCATCCCTTCCTGGCCGAGGCGGCCCTGCTGGCCGTGCTGGCGGCGGACGCCCTGCAATTGCGCGACCTGGTGAGCCACGCGGGGGCGCTGCGCGAGCCGCGCCGCTGGCTGTTCGGCATCGGCCTGGCACTGTTGCCGGCCCTGGCCGTGGCCACCGCACTGGGCAAGTGGCACCTGTTGCTGCCCGGCTTGGCGGCGTGGATGGCCGCTGTGGTGGTGGTCATGATCCGGGCCTGGCCGCAGAGCCAGCCCTGGGCGCGCTGGCTCGTGCCCGGCCAGCTGGCACTGGCCGCCGGTGCCGTCTGGCTGGGCTGGCGCTCGCTGGACGCCGAGCTTGATCCGGCCCTGCCGCTGGCCGCTTTGCTCAGCATCTGGTCGGCGTCGGAATTCCTGGCGACCAACTGGCGCGGCCGCATCGTCAGCGAAACGCGCTTGCGCGTTCACGCACGCAACACCGTGGACCCGCTGACGGGCCTGTCCACGCCCCTGATCTTCTACGAACGCGTCAAGGCCGTGCGCAACCTGATCAGCCGCTACGGCCACCCCAGCGTGCTGCTGCTGGTGCATATCGAGAACCTCGCGCAGCTGACGGCCGAGTTCGGCCCGGAAGTGTCCGAATCGGCCGTGCTGGTGGCGGCCAACCGCATCCGCGAAGCGCTGCGCGACGGCGACGTCGCCGCGCGCCTGTCGCACTCGCGCATCGGCGTCCTGGCCGAAGGCATGTCGCTGGCCGAGGGCTCGGCCAACGTCGCCAGCCGCATCCTCGTGGCCGGCCTCAAGGAACCCCTGCCGGCCGCGCCCACCGAATTCCTGCAGTTTCGCATCGTGCTGGCGGCCATCCCCGTGGGCGACGCGCCGGCCAAGTCGCTGCTGCAGCGCATGGCCGCGCGGCTGGACGACCAGCTGAAGGCGCCGACCGAGCGGCGCATCGTCGCGCTGTCGGCCGAAGAACTGCTGGCCTGAACTTTTTCCCTTCCTACCTTTTGCGTTTGTGATCCCATGGAGCAAGAACTGATTCCCCTCGACAGCGGCGACGGTGGCGGCGACGCCGACCTCGACCTCGCCTCCTACGCCCAGCGCGCCTACCTGGAATACGCCCTCAGCGTGGTCAAGGGCCGCGCGCTGCCCGACGTGTGCGACGGCCAGAAGCCGGTGCAGCGCCGCATCCTTTATTCGATGTCGCGCATGGGCCTGGGCTTCACCGGCGCGGGCGGCGCACGCCCGGTCAAGAGCGCGCGCGTGGTCGGCGACGTGCTGGGCCGCTTCCACCCGCACGGCGACCAGGCCGCGTACGACGCGCTGGTGCGCATGGCGCAGGACTTTTCGCAGCGCTATCCCCTGATCGACGGCCACGGCAACTTCGGCAGCCGCGACGGCGACGGCGCCGCGGCGATGCGCTACACCGAGGCGCGCCTTTCGCGCATCACCAACCTGCTGCTCGACGAGATCGACGAAGGCACGGTGGCCTTCATCCCCAACTACGACGGCAGCACGCAGGAGCCGCAGCAGCTGCCCGCGCGCCTGCCGTTCACGCTGCTCAATGGCGCGAGCGGCATCGCCGTGGGCCTGGCCACGGAAATCCCCAGCCACAACCTGCGCGAGATCGCCGACGCCTGCGTCGCGCTGATCAAGACGCCCAAGCTCACCGACGACGAGCTGTTCGCGCTGGTGCCGGGCCCGGACTACCCGGGCGGCGGCCAGATCATCAGCCCGGCCGCGGACATCGCCGAGGCCTACCGCACGGGCCGCGGCTCGCTGAAGGTGAGGGCACGCTGGAAGATCGAGGAACTCGCGCGCGGCCAATGGCAGCTGGTGGTGCAGGAACTGCCGCCCGGCGTCAGCACGCAGAAGGTGCTGGAAGAGATCGAGGAGCTGACCAACCCCAAGGTCAAGGCCGGCAAGAAGGCGCTGAGCCAGGACCAGGTGCAGCTCAAGCAGACGGTGCTGTCGGTGGTGGACGCGGTGCGCGACGAATCGAGCAAGGACGCGGCCGTGCGCCTCGTGTTCGAGCCCAAGACCAGCCGCATCGAGCAAAGCGAGCTGATCACCACGCTGCTCGCGCACACCAGCCTGGAGACATCGTCGCCGGTCAACCTCACGATGGTCGGGCTGGACGGCAAGCCGGTGCAGAAGTCGCTGCGGCTCATGCTCAGCGAGTGGATCGAATTCCGCCAGGCCACGATCCAGAAGCGCTCGGAACATCGCCTGGGCAAGGTGCTGGACCGCATCCACATCCTCGAAGGCCGGCAGCTCGTGTTGCTGAACATCGACGAAGTCATCGCCATCATCCGCCGCAGCGACGAGCCCAAGGCCGCGCTGATCGAGCGCTTCAAGTTGAGCGACCGCCAGGCCGAGGACATCCTGGAAATCCGGCTGCGCCAGCTGGCGCGGCTGGAAGCGATCAAGATCGAGCAGGAGCTCAAGGAGCTGCGCGAGGAGCAGAAGAAACTGGACGAGATCCTGGGCAGCCCGGCCGCGCTGCGCCGGCTGATGATCAAGGAGATCGAGCAGGACGCGAAGCAGTTCGCCGATGCGCGCCGCACGCTGATCCAGGCCGAGAAGAAGGCCGTCGCCGAGATCAAGGTGATCGACGAGCCGGTCACCGTCGTCGTTTCGCAAAAGGGCTGGGTGCGGGCGCAGAAGGGCTGGGCGAGCGAACGCATCGCGTCCGGCGGCGCCCCGCCCGACTACTCGTTCAAGGCCGGCGACAGCCTGTACGGCACCTTCGAATGCCGCACGGTGGACACGCTGTTGGCGTTCGGCAGCAATGGCCGCGTCTACACCGTGCCGGTGTCCATGCTGCCGGGCGCGCGCGGTGACGGCCAGCCGGTGACCACGTTCGTCGAACTGGAGCCGGGCACGCACCTGCTGCATTACTTCGCCGGCGCGCCGGGCGCGTGGCTGTTGCTGTCGGGCTCCGGCGGCTACGGCTTCCTGGCGACGGTGGAGAACATGATGTCGCGCCTGAAGGCGGGCAAGTCGTTCATCAGCTGCGGCGAGGGCGAAACCGTTTGCCGCCCGTCGCCGGCCAACGTGCCGCCGCAGGCGCCGGCCACGCATGTGGCATGCGCTTCCACGGGCGGGCGCATCCTGACCTTCGAGATCACCGAGCTCAAGCCCATGGCCAACGGCGGCCGCGGCCTGATGCTGATCGACCTGGACGCCAAGGACACGCTCGCGGGAGCAGCCGCCTACACGCGCAGCGTGAAGATCGTGGGCATCGGCCGCGGCGGCAAGGAGCGCGACGAGACGCTGGAGATCCGCTCATTGAACAATGCCCGGGTTCACCGGGGCAAGAAGGGCAAGATGGCCGACCTGGGCTTCAAGCCGACGGGGATAGAGCGGGTGGAGTGAGAGGGCCCGGGCCGCTCGCGGCCTGGAGGCCTACTTGAGCTTCTTGTCTTCGCGCTTGGCGTCCGCCATCGCCTCCGGCTCCAGCTCCTCGGCAAAGCGGTTGAAGTAAACGAACACGCCCCAGGCGGCAAGAAGCAGCGCGACCGCCACCAGGATGCTCGCCGCATAAACGAGGTGTGTCGGGTCTTCGTGCAGGGCCTTGAAAGTCGCGACGAGGCCCTCGAAGGCCAGCGCGACGACGATGACCACGAAGAATCGCGACAGGAACCTGCGCACGCGAGTCGGCGCGCTGATGTCGGCGTCGCGAATGACTTCTTCCTCGAAGATGGTCTCGGCAATCTGCAGCGCGACGACTGCCGCGGCCAACAATCCCACGGCCTCGATGATCGCCTGCGCTGCCGCCCCGTCCAGGCCGGCGGCGAAGGCCACCCAACCCATGCGGGTGGCGATGACGATGAGCATCAGGGCCGCGCAGGCAAAGAGGAATGCCATCAGCCCATGGACGGTCCGGAACACGCGCAGGAGAGCTTTCATCCGCGCATCGTGGCATAGAACGGACGAAGGCGGGGGGCGCCCCGCCTCATGGAAGAGCTGGCGCTGACGCGCCCCTACTTCACCCTGGTGTAGGTGTTCGCCACGCGCACCATGCTCTTGTCGGCGCGGGGAAACCAGGGCGTCTGTTCCTTCAGCGTGTCGCCAGAAACGGTGAAGAAGCGTGGCTGCTCCGTGCCCGCCCAGGCGGGATTCGCGGACGCGTCGACGGCCGTCACCCACTTGTCGCCCTCCACCCGGAACCGGCCGGTGTAGGCCACCAGCGAGCTGTAAAGAGCGGCACGCTCCTGCTCGGACGTTCCTGGCTTCCTGCCTTCAGCGGTGATCACCACGGCCATGCGGCCGTCCGGAAGGAAGCTGAGAAACCCGGCTGGCGCCTTGCCCATCGGGGAGAACTTGCCGGAGCCGTCCTGGGGTTCCATCTCGAATGACACCAGGCGCCACGTACCGAGAAGCGGGCTGGCCGCCGTGGGCGGTCCTGAGGGCGCCGTCGACGCGCAGCCGGCGGCAAGCGACGCAAACATCAGTGCGACCCACCCGAGGCGCCGGCGAACGATAGGCATCGTTTTCATTGCAACTCTCCATTGTTATGGGAGAGATGACGTTGCGCCGCACGGCCATTTTGTTCTTTGACGCAAGTCAAAAATCGTGTTGCCCGGCAACGGCGTCCGATTCCTCATTTCAGCTGGAAAACAAACTCCTGCGTCGCCTGCGCACGCACAGGCTTGCCTTGGCGGGTGAGGGGCTCGAACTTCCATCTCAGGATTGAAATCAGCGAGATCGCGGCCAGCGCTGGATTCGGCGCGCCTTCGATCTTGGCGTCACTCACCGTTCCGTCTTCCTGGATCGTGAATGTCGTCCGAACCCGCCCTTCGATCCCCTGTGAACGAAATGACTGTGGATAGTCGGGGAAGGGAGCGTAGATGGCTCGCACAGGCCGATCGAGCGGGGCGAGCCCATGCACTGCGACTGCCGGCTTCTGCGCGAACGCCTGTTCGGCTTCGACACGGCTGCGGGCGATGCCGTCGCTGGTGGTGTATTTCGCATCGTCGGCGGCACACCCGACGAGGACGGCCAGTAGGGGAAGAAGGCGGGCGATATGCATGGATGGGGTCAACCTTCGAGGGTCAGGCGTCGATCTCGGCGCTGGAAAGCGAGTAACTGAATTGATAGGTGGCAAGACTCACTTCGCCTGCTCCCTTGCCGGCCAAGCCGTCTGCACCGAGCAGCGCCTGTGCCTGGTCGGCTACCGCTCTGCTGTCATAGCCGGTGATGATGATCGCTGAATCCACGCCGCGATCTGCGCCCCTGATTCGCTGCTCGTTCGTCATCGCCGCGGGCTGTGCGCCTTGAAGCAGGTGAGCGCTGCCGAGTCCGGGAACCTGGGGAAGGCGGGGGAGAGCCTCCTGAAGCAACCAGCGGTGCAACTGTGCAGCCTGCGAATCCGCAGGCGTGAATCGGAGGAGGGCGGCGGCGCCGCCTTGTCCATAGCCGAAGCTGCCCAGCACCGTGCACAACCCACGGATCATTCCTCTGTAGTGGGGCATGATCCGCGCGGTCCAGGGGCATGGGTTGTTCAGCCTCGCCAAATAGGCCGGCGACGCGAGCGTCGACAGGCTCTCCACCTCGTACAGCACCATGTACCGAGGCGTTCCTTCAGTGGCCACCCATCTCGTGCCTCGACGAAAGCCGGGGATAGCCAAACGCTCCGGCAGGTGTTCGTGCGTGTGCCAGCGGTCGTGTTCTTCGACGGCCTCGGCATCCACATCGAACGACAGGAGCATTGCTGCGGAACCAAGCAGGGGCATGATGTGCTTTCGGGGCTGGGCGGGAGGGATTTGGGCGCCTGACGGTTGACATGAGAGGTGCTCACCGGCTTGCCGGGCAGCGTCGTTTCGACCGAAGGGTTAGGCGCCTGGCCTGCAAGGCCCAAGTGTCTTCTGAAACTGAACACGATGCTGACCCTCACCTGCTTGATTGAGCGTGACTGGGACGCCGGCAACTTCGCCGGAACCCGGAAGCAAGACAAAACCCATTTTCCGGTGGAATTCGATCGATCCGGTGTTGACCGGCGAGGTGATGCAACGAACTTCGGTGCAACCCAACGTCTGGACAACCTGGAAGAAGTGCTCATACAACTTGCGGCCGAGCCCAAGAGCTCGCGATGACGGATTGACCCCGACAAAGTGGATGTAGGCGACACGCTGATTTGACTGGGAGACAAATCCGACCAGGAATGCCTGCAACTCATTCCCTTTTCCCATGGCGAAACTGGTCGGATTGAAGTGCTCGAAGAACAGGCGAGGCAGCAGAGAACGCATTGGCCTGCCCCCCCACCATTCATCGACAACGGCTGTGACGCGCTCGTAGTCTTCGACTGTGAGTGTGCGAATGCAGAGACCTGGCATCTTCAGGCGCTTACCGTTTAGGCCCAGTATTCATCGACAAGACGTTGGTCTTCATCGTAGATCCAGCATTCGGCCAACTTGCCATCGCGCACGCTGTATCGGAGCATTCTCTCAATCTCGACAGATTCGCCGCCGCGTTCGAACCGCTCAACTGCAACGATCAGTCCAAAGAGATCCCCAGCCAAGACGTCTCGAATGGACACGAGTCTGCGGTTTGTCCTTTCGCGCACCTGCTTCAGGATTGCCAGGCAGGCAGCCTTGCCGCGATGCGTGCCCGCTAGAGCGCTACGCCCGAAGTAGTGAAAAACGACTTCATCGTGATAGCTGTCGACGATGGTCCGCAGATCGTTCGCGACCCACGCGTCCGCGTAGCGTTTGACAACCGCGTGGATGCTGCTATCGAGCTGGGAAGTCATTGCTCCTCCAAGTATGGGTGGGGTCTAACGTGAAGATGACCGGACCAGCCAAGCAACTAGCGGCGGAGCCGCAGCCTGCTGTTGGGGTCAAGATTGACCAGTTAGACATCGGGTGCAAAGGGCCGTCATGAGTACGAGAGACCATTTCGCGCAAATGACGCACAGGCCCAACCAGCGGATGGAGCCGGCAGGCGAGGAAGTTGGCGATTGCAGGAATTGTTCTCGAAATGTTGGTTCCAGCGCCGGTGCTCGACCTAGTGCGCGAGTTCAGGCCAAGGCTGGAAATGTGCAATGATGGAGCCGAGGTGACAACGCGCAGTGATTGCGTGCTGCCCTAACGTAAAGATGACCGGACCATCAACACTAGCGGCGAAGCCGCCTTCTGCTGTTGTGGGTCCGTGTCGATTGACAGTTAGAGCTCGCCGACGCGAACGCTAGCAGATTTCACCCATGGAACTCTCCCGACCGAAAAGAAAACTCCAGCCAACGAGGAGAAGCAGCGAGGGACATGCAGCGCACACGCCCGCCTCGCCAACGGGTGTTCCCCTGAAGCAGATACTTCCGCCGAGACAGCTTGCGAGCCTGCCAGCTCGGAGCACCGATACGCGCATGCACAAGAGCCCGAGCGTCACCCAACCGGACAAGGTGTCATGAGCCAGTGCGCGAACGCTCCAGCCAGGTGACGCATAGCCAGCTGCGGCTACCGGCCACACCATGAGGCGTTTGCACGCTCGAGCCGGCTGACATTGCGGTAGTTGCGTCCATGGGCTGCTGGAGTCTAACGAATGAAAGGGACTTCCCCGTCCCGAACTAGCCGCGGTATTGCGGCGATCGGCAACGAAGTGCCACGATGGGAAGTGCAACGTCTCATCAACTCACTCGAAAGGGGAAGTCCATGACCATTGTCACTGTTGGAATCGATCTCGCCAAGAACGTCTTTGCCGTGCATGGCGTCGACGCGGCCGGCCACGCGGTATTGGTCCGTCCTGCCGTTGCCCGCGCCAAGTTGCTTGAACTCATTGCCGGCTTGCCGCCGTGCTTGATCGGCATGGAAGCCTGCTCGGGTGCGCACCACTGGGCACGCCTGTTCGCCGCCCACGGTCACACGGTGCGCCTGATGGCCCCGAAGTTCGTGACGCCTTACCGCATGGCAGGCAAGGCGGGCAAGAACGATGCGGCGGACGCAGCGGCGATCTGCGAAGCCGTGCAGCGTCCCAATATGCGCTTTGTGCCGGTCAAGAGCATCGAGCAGCAGTCTCTGCTTGTTGGTGCATCGCGCCCGCCAAGGATTTGTCGAACAGCGCACCGCCACCCTCAACCGCATCCGTGGCCTGCTCAGCGAGTTCGGCGTTGTGTTGCCGCTCAAGGCTGCCACCGTGCGGCGCGAGGCGCTGCTGCGCTTGGAGGATCTGCCGGGCTGGACCAACACGGTGGTGGGCGACTTGCTCAGCGAGGTGAGCCGTCTGGACGATCGAATCGCCCAGTACGACGGCTATATCAAGGAGCAAGCGACTCGAGACGCCGCCGCGCAGCGGTTGATGCGCCTGCCTGGCATTGGCGCCGACCACAGCGACCGCGCTCGTGGGAACGATCGGCAATGGGCATGACTTCAGGTGCGGCCGGCAGCTCAGTGCCTGGCTGGGACTGGTGCCTGGTCAACACAGCTCGGGTGGCAAGCAGCGTCTGGGACATATCACCAAGGCCGGCGATCGTTACTTGCGAATGCTGCTGATCCTGGGTGCCGAGCGGTGCTGATGGCTGCGAAGACAAAGACCGACGCGCATCAGCCGATGGGCCACCGCCCTGGCCGAGCGCCGCGGCTACTGGCGAGCCGTGGTGGCCATCGCCGCCAAGAATGCGCGCCTGTGTTGGGCGGTGTTGACCAAGGGCGAGCATTTCAAATTACCGGCTTGAGTACCCAGCAAGCTTTCGCCGCGTGCTGCCAGAGTTGATGTGCAAGGTTGGACCTGCGTGAGGAGTGACTGACTACATTACGGAGACGCTCACCGCGTTCTCGGCTAACGAAAGAGTCCCTCACGCGCGTCTTTCATCAGGGTCCGCAAGCATTGCGCTTGCATCAATGACCGTTTGTAGTTTCGCTGTCCGCATCCCTTGCCTCTCGCATTGGCAACTCGTTGAAGTTCTCCCTTATGTCCATCCCGGCAAGAGTCAGGAGAGGTCATCACTTGCAAAAAGTGGGGAAGCCCTTGTAGTAATGTATGACCGCAGTCCTTGCGGTATATATCGAGCGGCGATCATCAATCCGGGTCAGCCGCGCTCGCAAGTGCCTGTCGCATAAGCGTTTGGGGTGAAGCGGCGCGCATCAATGCGGCAGCAGAACCCGCACGTGAGCTGCATCGCCACTCGATGTCTGGACGGGTCTGCGATATAAATCTGCTGGATAAACTCGCGCTTCTGGGTCAATGTGCCCATTCACTCCTCCTTGCGCCGCATGGATGCTGGTTGGCTTGGCGGCGATTTTGTTTTGTAGTGTATGGGTTTGCAGACCAACCCCGCAAGTCTTTTCGCCGGCCTCGGGCGTCGCGGCCTGACGCCTGCGGCACCCGGTGCGACGCTGGCGCGCGTTTTAAGATACGCCGCATGCAGAACGACCCCGCCCCTTCGCGTACCGACCCACCGCCTTTCCGCGCCATCGCCGACCTCGTGCGCGAACATGCCGCTGCGCGCCCGCGGCAACGTGCGCTCGTGCAGGGCGATCGCAGCGTCACCTGGGCGCAGCTCGACGCCATGGCCGACCGCGTGGCGGCCTCGCTGCAGCGCGACGGCGTGAAGCCGCGCCAGAGCATCGCCATCTGTTCGTCCAACTCACTGGAATACGTGGCGGTGTTCCTCGGCGCGTTGCGGGCGGGCGTGGCGGTGGCGCCGCTGGCCATCCAGTCCTCGCCGGCGCAGCTGGCAAGCATGCTGGCCGACAGCGGCGCGAAGCATTTCTACGTGGATGCGGGCGTGCCGGCATTCAAGAGCGCGGCCGATCGCATCTACCTGGACGCGTCGGCGCGGCCATCGCTGGAAAGCTGGCTGGCGCCCGAGGGTTCGCGGCCGCGCCCGGTCTCGCCGCAGCCGGACTGGCCGTTCAACATCATCTATTCCTCCGGCACCACGGGCACGCCCAAGGGCATCGTGCAGCCGCACGCCATGCGCTGGCAGCATGTCGCGCGGGCCGAGAACTATGGCTACGGGCCGCAGTCCGTCACGCTCATCGCCACGTCGCTGTGCTCCAACACCACGCTCGTGTGCTTCTTCCCCACCATCGCCAAGGGCGGCTGCGTGGTGCTCGCGCCGCCGAAGTTCGACGCCGCCGCCTGGCTGGCGCTGGCGGAAAAGGAGAGGGTGACGCACGCGATGCTGGTGCCCGTCCAGTACCGCCGGATCATGGCGCTGCCCGAGTTCGACGGCTACGACCTGGAGTCCTTCCACATGAAGTTCTGCACCAGCGCGCCGTTCCACGCCGACCTCAAGGCCGACATCCTGCAGCGCTGGCCCGGCGGCCTGGTCGAGTTCTACGGCATGACCGAAGGCGGGGGCTCCTGCATCCTGGAGGCGCACAACTTCAGGGACAAGCTGGACACCGTCGGCAAGCCGGCCGAAGGGCACGACATGCGCGTGATCGACGAGGACGGCAAGGAGCTTCCCGCCGGCGCCATCGGCGAAGTGGTGGGCCGGTCGGCTTCGATGATGACGGCGTACCACAACCAGCCCGGCAAGACGCGCGAGGCCGAGTGGCACGACGCGCAGGGCAACCGCTACATCCGCACCGGCGACGTGGGCCGCTTCGACGAGCAGGGCTTTCTCACGCTGATGGACCGGCGCAAGGACATGGTGATCTCGGGCGGCTTCAACGTCTACCCGAGCGACCTGGAGGCCGTGCTGCGCGGGCACCCGGGCGTGGCCGATGCGGCGGTGGTGGGCGTGCCCTCGCAGGAGTGGGGCGAAACGCCGGTGGCCTTCGTCGTGCCGGCGGCGGATGCCCCGCCCGAAGAGGAGTTGCGCAGCTGGGCCAATGCGCAACTGGGCAAGGTCCAGCGCCTGTCGGACGTCCGCTACGTCGACGAACTGCCGCGCAGCGACATCGGCAAGGTGCTCAAGCGGCAGTTGCGGGAGGCCTATCGGCCGCCTGTGGCGCCTGCTTCCGCACGATGACCTGGATCTGCGCGAGCGCGTCGTAGCGGGTCTGGTCGCACGGGTAGCCGTGCGCCAGCATCCGGCGGCGGATGTAGCGCTCGAGCCGGTCGTGTGCGAAGGGAATCCGCTTGCCGATGCTCAGCGCCAGTTTCAGCGGGTGGCGGACCTTGCGTTTCGGCGTGAGCCCGGCGGGGAACTTCAGCGCGGGGTCGTAGCCGGCATCCTGCCGCTGCGCCGAGACGATCTCGGCGCCCGGCAGCGCGGCGCACAGGGCCCGGATATCGAAGGACACGGGCGACCAGGACTGCGGGCGGTCCAGCCGGAAGGTGAACTTGTGGTCGTCGTTGAACGCGCTCGGCCAGATGCCCTGCTCGTACAGGTCTTCGTCGGGCACCACCAGGATCAGGTAGCCGCCGGGCTTGACCAGCGACCACCAGCTGCGCAGTGCCGAGGGCGGGTCCAGCATGTGTTCCAGGCAATGGCTGCTGTGCACCGCGTCGAACGAGCCGGGCGGGAAGTAGCGGTCGATGACGTTCGCGTCGCCGTGCTCCCGGTCGAAACCCTGGGCCCAGTCGCACACCAGGTCACCGCCGGCGCCCACGTCCAGCACCTGGCCGCGCAGGTACAGCCCCGCGAAATCGCGACCGCGGACGCGGTTGGTCTTGGAAGCTTCCCGGGCCACGGGGCTTCAGGCGATTTCGGCGATCAGCTCGATCTCGACGCAGGCTCCCGTCGGGATCTGGGCCACGCCGAAAGCGCTGCGCGCATGGGTGCCCGCTTCGCCGAACACCTGCCCGAACAGCTCGCTCGCGCCGTTGGTCACGAGGTGCTGCTCGGTGAAGTCGCCGGTGGAATTGACCAGGCTCATCAGCTTGACGATGCGCTTGACCTTGCCCAGGTCGCCCACCGCCGCGTGCAGCGTGCCCATCAGGTCGACGGCGATCGCGCGCGCCGCGGCCTTGCCTTCTTCCGTCGCCATGTTCTTGCCGAGCTGGCCCACCCAGGGCTTGCCGTCCTTCTTGGCGATATGGCCCGAAAGGAACACCAGGTTGCCGGTGCGCACGAACGGCACATACGCGGCGGCCGGCGTGGCCACGGGCGGCAGGGTGATGCCGAGTTCTTTCAGCTTGTCGTAAACGCTCATGAGGGGCCTCGAGGGTGGGGAAAACAGAGCCTGGGATTGTAGGGCGGTCAGCGGGGCGAATCGCGCTGCGCCGACTTCTTGAGACACGCGGCAAGACTGCGCGCCGGTTGGCTGCGGCGCGCGGTCCAGCCGTTCGGCGCTGAAGCGCCGAAACGCTTCCGGTGGACGGATTTGCGGCCTTCGGACTCCCCGTGGCCGCACCCTCGCACTCCGGAAAAGCCCGCGCGCTGCGCGCGCGCGGCCGCAAACCGACCACCTCCACCTCGCCTGGCCCTGATTGCGCGCCGCAGCCAACCGGCGCGCATCCTTGCAGAGAGGCTCTTGGTACGCCAGCAAGCGTCTGCGCTGCCGTGCATCCACTGGCCGCACACCTCCCTGCCAGCCGCGAAGGCGGGTGTGGGCGGGCTGGGGCGCGCAATCAGGGCGGGCCGAGACGGCGGTGGTCGGTTTGCGGCCGCGCGCGCGGACAGCGCGCGGACATCTCCGGAGCGTCGGGAACGACCACGTTGAGTCCGAAGGCCGCAAATCCGTCCACCGGAGGTGTTTGCGCGCCTTCAAGGCGCGCAACGGCCCGACCGCGCGCCACAGCCCGCCCGCACCCGGCTTCGCCGCCCACACGTAGGTTCGCGAGTTGGCGTTCCAGCACGAGCCATGGATGCCGGATCAAGTCCGGCATGTCAGGCTTTTGGAAACCGCCTGACGCGAGGAGGCGGAGTTCTACGCCGCTGCCACCGGCGTGACGGTCACCGCCACGTGCAACTGGTGGTTGGCGCCGCCGTGCAGGACGCCGCGCACGGGTGCGACGTCGGAATAGTCGCGGCCGGTGGCGACGGTGACGTAGTCTTCGCCGGGCGCGCGGTTGTTGGTGGGGTCCAGGTCGGCCCACTGGCCCGGCTGCTCCTGCCCGGGCAGGTAGATCGACACCCAGGCGTGCGAGGCGTCGCTGCCAACCAGCCGCGGCTTGCCCGGCGGCGGCTCGGTCAGCATGTAGCCACTGACGTAGCGCGCGGGCAGGTGCAGGCTGCGCAGGCACGCCAGCATGACGTGCGCGAAATCCTGGCACACGCCCATGCGCAATTCCAGTGCCTCCAGCGCCGGGGTGCTGACGTCGGTGGCCTCGGCCTCGTAGATGAAGTCGTCGTGGATGCGCTCCATCAGCTCGCGCGCTGCCTCCAGGAAGGGGCGGCCCGCGGTGAAGCTCGGCCGCGCATAGGCCACGAACTTCTCGTGCCGTGGCACGTACGGCGAGGGGAAGACGAATTCCGCCGCGCTGTCGTAGGCGGCGCCGCGGTGGTAGCGCAGGCGCTCGCGCACCTCCTCCCACGACATGTCGCACTGCGGCGCCGGCGCGGGGGACGTGTCCACCAGGCTCTCGGCGACGATGCTGAGTTCCTCGTGCCTGTCCTTCAGGCTGAAGAAGGAGCGCGTGTTGCCGTAGACGTCCACGGTCTCGCCCTGCTGCGCCGGCGCCGGGAGGATGGCCAGCTTGTGTTCGAGCAGGCGCTGCCGCGCGTTCTGCGCGGGCTTGAGGTGCGCCATGTGCTGGGCGGTCTTCACCGCGGGCGCATAGTCGTAGCGGGTTTCGTGGACGACGTGCAGCAGCATGTGGAGTCTGCCTTCAGGCGCCGACGCTGTAGCGCGCGTCGCCGGAATGGGTGAAGTAGCGCGCGCCCAGGTCGTCCGACAGCTTGTAGGCGGCATCGGTGCAAAGCTGGAGCAGGTCCAGCAGCACGGTGTAGCGCCCGTCGGCATCGCGCTCGCACATCGCCTGCAGCGACCACTCCTGCGGATCGGGCACCGTGAGCGCGATGTCGGGCACTTCGCCGGGGGCGCTGCCGGCGAGCTTGGCCAGGCGCCCGCGCAGGGTCTGCGCCACCCAGCCCAGCGAGCGGGGGTTGTCGCGGTCCAGCACCAGCAGGTCCAGCAGGGCGGGGATGTCGTGCCGCTGCTGGTACTGCGCGTGGAAGGTGATGGTGCTGTCGAAGAGCGCCACCACCGCTTCGAAGCCGCCTTCGTCGAACAAGGGCTTCGGTCTCGATCGCCCAGCCCAGCGCCGAAGCGAGGAAGCCCAGGCGCTCCAGGTGGCGGCCGCTGGACAGCAGGCGCCAGCCGTCGTCGCGCGTCATGCGGTCGGTCTGCGCGCCCGTCATCGCGGCCGTGTGGCCCGACAGCGTTTCCAGCACGCGCAGGGCCTCGACCGACGAATAGTCGCCGTCCTCGGTCACCAGGGCGCAGCCGCGGAAGAACTCCCGCTCGGCGCGCACGATCACGTTCCACTGCTCCTGCGACAGGCGCTCGCGCACGGCGGAGGCCGCGCTGCGCAGCGCGCACCAGGTTGAAGCCGACGCTGGTGGCCTTGTCGCTGTCGGCCAGCGCGGCGATCAGCGAGCGCTCGAACACGCGCCGCCCCTGCGTCGCCGGCGGCACGGCGGGCAGCACCAGCGAGGCGGCGACGGCCATTTCGCTCAGCCAGGCCAGCAGCGGCTGCGAGGTCTGGTCCTCGCCGTTGAGGCACTCCAGCGCCAGGCGCGCGAGCCGCGTGGAGTTTTCCGTGCGCTCGGTGTAGCGGCCCAGCCAGAACAGGTTTTCCGCCGCGCGGCTGGTGGCGCTGCGGCTGCGATGGCCGATTTCCACCGCCGGCTGGTCGTAGTGCAGCAGGCTGGTCGCATCGACCTCGCCTTCGGTCAGCACCCAGGTGTCGGCGCTGCTGCCGCCGCGCTGCATCGACGCGATTTCCAGGGTGGCGCTGGCGATGCGCGTCAACCCGCCCGGCAGCACGCGCCAGGACTGGGCGCCGTCGGAGATCGCGAAGACGCGCAGCATCAGCGAGCGCGGCACGATGCGGTCGCCTTCCATCCCGTGGTGCGACCAGGTGGGCATCTGCGACAGCGGCAGGTAGGCCTGCACGGTGTGCTCCTCCGCTTCGCGCACGATGCGGCCCGCCCATTCGTCCAGCTCGCGCCGCGACAGCGACCGGCCCAGCACGGCGCCCGCGCCGGCGCCGCCGTAGGTGGGCTTGATCACGCTGGTGGCCAGCTGCGGCAGCACCGCTTCCATCGCGGCGCGCTCGCCGCACCACCAGGTGGCCAGCGACGGCAGCTGCAGTTCCTCGCCCAGCAGGTGCCGCGACAGCGCCGGCAGGAAGCCGAGCAGCGCCGTCGATTCGAGGAAGGCCGAGCCCGGCGCGTTGGCCACCAGCACGTTGCCCGCGCGGATCGCCTGCAGCAGGCCGGGCACGCCCAGGCGCGAGTCGGACCTCAGCTCCAGCGGGTCGAGGAACTCGTCGTCCAGGCGCTTGAGGATGCCGTGCACCGGCTCCAGGCCCTTCAACGTCTTGAGGTACAGGCGCTGGTCGCGCACCGTGAGGTCGCTGCCTTCGACCAGTGCCAGGCCCAGGTAGCGCGCGAGGTAGGCGTGTTCGAAATAGGTTTCGTTGTAGGGGCCCGGCGTGAGCAGCACGATGCGCGCGTCCTCGCCGGTCGGGCACATGGCGCGCAGGCCCTCGACCAGGGCCCGGTAGGTGGCGGCTAGGCGCTGGACCTTCAGGTCGCGGAACGCTTCCGGGAACAGGCGCGAGGTGATCAGGCGGTTTTCCAACAGGTAGCCCAGGCCCGAGGGCGCCTGCGTGCGTTGCGAGATCACCCACCAGTTGCCGGCCGGGTCGCGCGCCATGTCGAACGCCGCGATGTGCAGGTGCGTGCCGCCGGGCGGCGCGACGCCGTGCATGGGGCGCAGGTAACCCGGGTGGCCCTGCACCAGCGCCGGCGGCAACAGGTTCCGCGCGAGCAGCTGCTGCGGGCCGTACACGTCCGACATGATGCGATCGAGCAGCTTCACCCGCTGCAGTACGCCGGCCTCGATCTGCGTCCAGCTTTCCGGCGAGATGATCAGCGGAAAAAGGTCCAGCGACCAGGGCCGCTGCGGCCCGTTCGCGTCGGCATACACGTTGTAGGTGATGCCGTTGTCGCGCACCTGGCGCTCCAGGTTCACGGTGCGGCGGTTCAGGTCGGCGAAGCCGTCCGCGCCGAGCTTGTCGAAGAAGCGGGCCCAGTGCGGCGAGGGCAGGGCATGCGGCGCCACCCGATGGGCGATGTCCGCGTCGTTGCCGGCCGGCGCGCTGACGCCGCCGCGCAGCTCGTCGAAGTGGCCGGAAGCAGCCGGCGGCGCCAGCGCCGCGGCGAGGGCCGCGGGCGCTTCCTGCGCGTCGGCCCCGAAAAGCGATTCGGCCGGGTCGTTGTGTTTGTCCACTGCGGGCTATTGTCACACCGCTGAGCTGCCCATCCTGCCAATCGGCGCGGTGTGGCTCAGCGGCATGTTGCATCCCGGCGACGCGGGCCCATGTGGGGGACAATCGCCCGATGCAAGAACCAGAAGCGCCCCGGCCCGGCACCCTGTCCCCCGCCATCCCCGGCGACGTCGACGGGCCGCCCAATGCGCCGATCGACGCGCTGCTGCTGGCGGCCGCGCGCGTGGTCACGTTCGACCGCCAGCGCATCCTGACCAACGCCAGCGGCTTCTTCTTCCAGCGCGGCGAGCGCCTGTTCCTGGTCACCAGCCGCCACGTCATGATCGACGAGCCGAGCAAGCATTACCCCGACCGCATCGAGATCGAAATGCACGTCGATGCCGGCAACATGGCGCAGTCCACCGGCTTTTCCATGCCGCTGTACCGTGACGGCAAGAGCGTCTGGCGCCAGGCCCGCGACAGCGGCGGTGACGTCGACGTGGCGGTGCTGGAGATCGAGCGCGGCGCGCTGCCGAAGACCGCGGTCTACCGCGCCTTCACGCCCGCTCACCTGCAGGGCCCGAACGAGCCGGTCGAAATCGGCTCGCTGTTGCTGGTGGTCGGTTTTCCGCTGGGCTTTCACGACGCGCTGCATCACCTGCCGGTGGTGCGGCACGCGGTCAACGCGTCCTCGTTCGGGCTGCGGTTCCAGGGCAAGGGCTACTTCCTCACGGACGCGCGCACGCATCGCGGCACCAGCGGCGCGCCGGTCGTGATGCGCGTCCCCGGCAACCCGGGCGCGCTGGGCGACCTGCCCTGGAAGCTGCTGGGCATCCATTCGTCGCGCATGGACGTGGGCACGCGCGACCTGAAGCTCGACGAGGCACTGGGGCTGAACTGCGCCTGGTACGCCGACATCCTGATGACGCTCACCAAGGCCTGATCTTCCCGGCTCAGTTGAACGAGAAGGTGTAGATGAGGTCGACCCCGGCGCGCTCGCCGGCCTGGGCACGCACGGTGAGGCGGCGCGACACGTCGTAGAAGATGTAGAGCGTGCCCAGGGCGCCCGACAGGCTGCGCTCGTAGGACGCATAGAAGTTGCGCGCAAACCGCTTGCCCAGCGTCACCACCGCGCCTTCGCTGCTGTCCCGTCGCACCGACAGTTCGTCCAGCCCCACGCTGACCGGCCAGGCCGCGCGCGCCCGAGCCGGCGGCTGGACAGCAGCGCCAGCGCCGCCTGCTGCACCAGCGCGGCTTCGGCGCCGCAGCTGGGCGCCGCGCGGCCGGTCACGAGCCATGCCAGTTTTTCGGCGTCGGGCAGATCGGGCTCGGCGTACAGACGAACGAACGGCGCCTGGGCGGTGCCGGTGATCAGCACGCCGACGCGCTGCACGATGTTGGGCCGGATCGCCAGGATGTCCAGCGCCGGATTGTCGATGCGGCCCGTGAAGCGCAGCACGCCGCGCTCGACGTCCAGCCGCTGGTTGTACGCGCGGTACTCGCCGCCCGCGGTGGTGATGGTGCCGACCAGGCGCGGCGCCGTGATGCGAGCGGCCCGACAGCGCGAGCGTGCCGCGCAGGCGCGTCTGCAGGCCGCGGCCGCGCACCTGGAAGTCGTCGCCCAGGTCCACGTCCACGGCCACCACCAGCGGCTTGCGGCGAGGCCGCGGCTGCGGCGTCTGCGCGGCCGCCACTTGCGGTCCTTGTCGCGCCGGCGATCGGCGCGTCGCGGACCACCACGTCGTCGCCCGAGCTTCGGCTCGTTCTCCTCGGGCAATTCGATAGCGCGCCTGGTCCACCTTGAGCGGCCGGCGATGACGCGTGGCGCCTGAGGCGTCCATGCCGCGCCTCGAGTCGCCCCGACACGGTGAGCTGGCGGTCGGAGCGGATGCTGGCGCGCAGCTGCGTGAGCTGCGCGTGGCCTGCACGCGCGGCGCCCCGTCGACCCAGGCCGCTTCGCCGGTGGCGACCAGGGTGCCGCCGCCGTCGCGCTCGCCCGCGCCGTGCAGCGTGAATTCGGTGACCAGCAGCAGGCGCCGTCCTCGCAGATGCGGCGCGCAGCCGGCCATTGCGCAGTTCGATGCCGTCCACCACCGACCGCAGCGCCAGGTCGTCGGCGGCGATGCTGCCGGACAAGCTGCGGGTCGCCGCCGGGTGCCGGCGACCTTCACGTCGGCGGCCAGCGATCCGCGCAAGCCGCCAGCCCGGGCGGCGCCAGCAGCGACCAGACGCCGATGCGCGGCAGTTGCGCGCTGCAAGGCGCCGTCGATCGGCGCGCTGTCCGGCCAGTGCCAGCCGGCGGCGCCGCCGGGCGACAGCCGCGTGACCAGCCGGCCCTCGGCCACGCCGGCGCGCTCGCTGTCCCAGCGCAGGCGAGCGTGACTTGCGTCGCCCTGGCTGGCCAGCGTCAGCCGCGCGTCGCGCACGCCGGCGGGCACGCGGGAGGAGACGCCGTGCGATCGTTTCGGCCAGCACCGTGATGTCACCGCGGCTGCGCGCCAGCGATGCGTTCAGCCGCAGCGCGCGGCCCAGGCTGGCGTCCCACTGCGCGTCGAACACCATGTCGCCCGAAAGCGCGGAGCCCGCCAGCTGCGGCGCCGCCGACCAGCTCGACCCAGCCCAGCGGCAGGCCGGTGAGGCGGCCGGCGGTGCGCAACTCGCCGCCGCCGCCATCGCACCGGGTCCCAGGCCAGCATCGCCTGGGACGTGTGGCGGTGCTGTCGACCGCAGGCGCCGCCAGCATTGCCTGCCCGGCACTCACGTCCAGCACGCTCGGCCGACCGGCGACCAGCGCACGTCGACCGGCCGCTGCGACGCCAGCCGCCAGGTGCCGGCGCCGATCGCCGGGTCCTGCATCGCCACGTCGAGGCTCGCGACATTGCCGCGCCACAGCGCCGCGCCGCCGGTCATAGCCGCGCGCCCTCCGCGGCCCGCCAGCTGCACGGTGAGCTGGCGCTGGCCGCGCCGGGCTTGCGCGTTGGCGGACAACGCGGCGTCGCCCAGGCGCCCGTTCAATGTGGCCAGCAGGCCGGTCACGGCCCAGCCGGGCGCGGCCTTCGGGTCTTCTCCCGCGCCCACGGTGAGCGACGTGGACGCGAGGCGCGCCTGCAACGCCGGGTCGCGCCAGCCGCCTTGCCAGGCCAGGTTCAGGTCCGCGCGGCCGGACAGGGGCGGCGCCTTCCCCGCGGCCGCCATGCCGGGCAGGGCCTGCAGCCAGCGCCGGGCCGATGCCAGCTCGCGGCCTTCCAGCTGCAGATTGCCGCGGCCCTGCGATGCCGAGAGCGCACCGTTCGCCTCCGCGCGCAGCCCGGGCGCCTGCAGGGTCACGCGGCCGCTGCCGGCGCGCGCCTGCGGCTGGAGCTCGAGAGCGCCTTGCAAAGTGGCATCGACGGTGCGCAGCGTGAAGGCGGGCAGCGAGAGCCGGCCGTCGGCCCAGCGGCCCTTGGCGACCGTCACTTGCGCGAGCGCCAGGCGCGGCCGGCGGCGCGCGGCCGGCTCGGGTCTTCGGCGGGATTGCGCGTCCGCTGCCTTGCAGGTTCACGTCGAAGCCGATCGCGGCGCCATCCTGCCGCACGTCGATCCGGCCGCTGAGGGGTGCGGGTGCCATCTGGCTGTACAACGCGGCGGGGTCGACCTTGTCCAGCGTGCCGCGCAGCACCCAGCCCGCCGCGCCCGGCTGCCACTGGCCGCTGGCGCGCATCCGGCCACCGCCGAGTTGCGCGTCGAGGTCCTGCACCAGGGCCATGCCGCCGCGCCATTGCCCTCGTGCTTTCAGCTGGGCGACCGGCAGGCGCTGCTGGTCCCAGGGACCCGCCATGCCGTTGCACGATGTCCGCGTTCACCTGCCAGGTGGCGGTGCCCGCCGGCACGAGCGCCACCTGGCCCGAAAGGTCGGTGTGCGGCGCCTGCGGGCCACAGGCCCGCGAGGTCCAGGCCGCTCAGGTCGGCGCGCGCCTGCGGCACCGGCTGTGCGGCCCACGGCGTGATGCGTGCAGTGGCCGTGGCCTTGGTCGCCTGCGATGCCTTCGGCGGTGGTGCGCACCACGGCTTGCGCCTGCAGGTCGGCCAGCGGCCCGTCGATCTTCGCGGTGACCGCCAGCGGCAGCTTCGCTGTCGGTGCCGGGGACGGGCGCGTCGAGCTTGGCTGAGACCGTGGCAGACAAGGGCAGCGGCGCAAGCGCGCCCAGGCGCGCCGTGCCGCGATACGTCCCCCCGGCCCAGCGCACGTTGTCCAGCCGCAGCGTGTGCGCCGCGCCGTCGAACCAGTAGCGGCCCGCGATGCGTTCTGCAGTCACCGTGTGGGCGGTGATCCAGTCCACCCGGCCGATGGCCAGGTCGTCCAGTTCGATGTCGGGCCGCATCACCAGCGAATCGGGCAGCTTCCACGGCTCGGGCGCGGGCGGGCGCCTGTCCGTGATGCGCAGTGCCGCCGCGCGCACGTGATCGAGCTTGATGATGCCGTCCAGCAGGAACAGCGGCCGCCACTCGAGTTGCACGTCGTCGGCCTCGATCTTCAGGCCCTCGCGCTCCCAGGCCAGCCGCCGCGCCTGCAGGCCGGAACGCAGCGAGCCCTGCGCGCCTTCTGAGCTGTCAGGGGCTGCGAGCGCGCGATGCGCTGCAGCGTCCACTCCAGCGAGCGCTCGGTGCCGGACCACCACCACAGGCCGGCGAGTGCGGACAGCGCCAGCACGATCGCCGCCAGCAGCAGCGTGGGCACCAGCTGCCAGTCGCGGGGATTCGGCAGCGCCCTCAAAACACGAATCCCACGCTCATGTGAAGGCGCACGCGGCGCGCCTTCACACCGTACGCCAGGTCGGCCTGCACCGGGCCGACCGGGCTTTTCCAGCGCACGCCGGCGCCGACGCCGGTGGAGGGCCGCAGGTCGCCCAGCTGGTCGGCCACGGCGCCGGCATCGACGAACAGCACGCTTTCGAATTCGGTGGGCAGGCCGCCACGGCGGATCGGCCTTTGCCATTCGACGCTGCCCACCGCCAGGTAGCGGCCCGGGCCCGACCTGGCCGCCGGGCAGCGCGACGCCGATGTCGCGATAGCCGTAGCCGCGCACGGTGGTGTCGCCGCCGGTGCGGAACATCTGCGTCGCCGGCACCCGCGCCGACCGGCGCGCCAGCACGGCGCCGGCTTCGGCGCGCAGCTGCAGCCGCCCCTGCGCCAGCGGCCGCAGGCCCGAGCCAGCGAAACACGGTGCGCTGGAACGGGCTGCGGTCGCCGCCCAGCGTGACGCCGCCGCCGAGTTCCAGGCCCAGCCCGTGGCCGCGGGAGGGAAACGTGAGGCTGTCGAAATAGCGGCCGGTCCAGACGTAGTTGGCGCTGAGCGACGAGCCCGCGCCGCTGTCGGCGGAGGTCACCGGCGCGCCGGCCTGGGTCTGCACCGTGGCGTGATCGTACTGCAGGTACACATGGCGGTCGATGTGCTCCTCGCTGCGAAGGCGCCCGAAGCGCAGGCGCTGGCCGTGCGTCAGCAGGTTGCCGTCGTCGATGCGTTCGACACGGGCCGAGGCCCGCCCAGCGCCAGCCGCGCTCGTCCGGGATCGCCGTGCACTCGGTCTGCAGGAACGGCGTCTTGCGGTCCAGCTGCAACTTGCTGACGGCGCGCCAGCCGATGCCGGGCACGCGGTTGTGGGTGTGCTCGACCGACACGCGCGGGCCGCTGTCGGTGGTGAGGCCGATGCCCAGCACCACCTTCTGCAGCGGCGACTCGCGCACGTTGACCTGCACGGGCGCCGCCAGCGGGTCGCTTTGCGGGTCGACCAGGATGAAGGCCGAATCGAAGTAGCCGCTGCTGGCCAGCCGCAACTGCGCCTGCAGGATGCGGCTCGCGGTCGTAGATCGTGCCCGGGGGCAGGCGCGCCAGCCGCGGCACCAGCACCGGGTCGTAGCGCTCCACGCCGCTGACCTGCATGCGCGCCGAGGCGGAACAGCGGGCCCGAGTCGAGCCGGATGCCCAGGTGGGCGCGGTGTGCCGCCGCGTCGATGTCGGCCAGGCTGTAGCTGATGCGCCCGGCCGGGTAGCGCCGCGCCACCAGCAGCCGCAGCGCCTGCGCCTTGGCCTCGTCCCAGCCCGACTGCGTGAAGAGCCTGCCGGCCGGCAGGCGCCAGCCGCCGCGGATCGCCTTCGCGCTGCACGGCCGCGTCGGTGTCGCCGCTGTGCGGCGATGTCGCCTTCGAATTCGATCGCGACGCTGCGACCGACGGCCGCGCTGGCCCGGATCGACCGCCACGACGATCGAAGGGCGCGGGCCCGGGCTCGCGCGTGATGCGGATGGTGGGGCTGAAGTAGCCCATCGTGCCGACCAGCTCCCGCACGTCGCGCTCGGCCAGCGCGATCAGGCGCGCCAGCTCCGCGTCGTCGAGGTCGCTCACTTCGCGGTAACGGCGCAGCTCCAGGTGACGCTCGAGCAGCGAGCGCACCTGCTGCGGCGCGCGGATGTCGATGTCGAAGGACGGGCCCGCGCGTTCGGCCGCGTCGGGATCGGCTGTCTGCGCTGCGCGGCCGCGGGCGCGAGGCACAGCACGAGGCCGCGCGGCGAGCGCGCCCAGGAGCTTGCGGATCATGTCCCGTTCGATGGCAGCGCCATGTCGTGATGAGCTGGGTCAAGATGGTCCAACTATGCAGGCTCGGCGCCTGCCGGGGCGTAGTCCATTTCCGACAGAGCCTCGCCGCACTGCCCTTTAAGGCCCCTCTAAGGACCGGCGGACCATAATCTTCGCCACCCCGGAGGAACACGCCACCCATGCGACTGCTGCTGGTCGAAGACGACGCCATGATCGGCGAGGCCGTGCTCGACGCCCTGCGCGCCGAGCACTACGCGGTGGACTGGGTGCGCGACGGCGTGATGGCCGATACGGCGCTGCGCACCGAGACCTACGACCTGGTGCTGCTCGACCTGGGCCTGCCCAAGCGCGACGGCCTGGACGTGCTGCGCGTCGCTGCGCGCGCGGCACTCGACCGTGCCGGTGCTGGTGGCCACGGCGCGCGACGCCGTCGGCGACCGCATCGCCGGCCTCGACGCCGGCGCCGACGACTACGTGGTCAAGCCCTACGACACCGACGAGCTGCTGGCGCGCATCCGCGCGCTGATCCGGCGCAGCGCCGGCCGCGGCGAGCCGGTCTTCAGCCACAAGGGCGTGGCGCTCAATCCGGCCACCCGCGAGGCCACGGTCAACGGCGAGCCGGTGTCGCTGTCGGCGCGCGAGTGGGCCGTGCTGGAGCCGATGCTGGCGCGGCCCGGGCGTGGTGTTCTCGCGCGCCCAGCTCGAGGAAAAGCTCTACGGCTGGAAGGACGACATCAGCAGCAACGCCGTCGAGGTCTACGTGCACGGCCTGCGCAAGAAGCTGGGCAGCGAGCTGATCCAGACCGTGCGCGGCCTGGGCTACGTGGTGCCGCGGCAATGACGCCGGCGCACGCCCGCCGCCCATTCGCTGCGCCGCCGCCTGCTGTGGCTGGTGCTGGCGGCGATCGCCTTCGCCTCGGTGCTGCAGGCCAGCACCGCCTACCGCACGGCCTTGCAGCAGGCCGACACGATGTTCGACTACCACCTGCAGGAGCTGGCGCGCTCGGTGCAGGGCGGCGTGCCGTTCGCGCCCGGCGCGCGGCGACGCAGTCCTATCGACTTCCAGGTGCAGATCTGGGGCCCGGACGGCGCGCAGATCTTCCGCTCCAACGGCGCGGCGCTGCCGCCGCAGGCGGTGCTGGGCTTTTCCGACATGGCACGTGCAAGGCGTGCGCCTACCGCGTCTATTCGCTGCAGACGCCCGAGCAGCACGATCCAGATCGCGCAGGACCTGGACGCGCGGCAGGCGCGGGCGCGCGCGCTGGCGCTGCGCGCCGTGCTGCCGGTGGCGCTGCTCGCGCCGCTGCTGATGATGGCGGTGTGGTGGCTGATCAGCCGCTCGCTCGCGCCGGTGGAGCGCATGCGCCGGCAGGTGGCGGGGCGCGCGGCCGACGACCTGTCGCCGCTGCCCGACACCGGGCTGCCGGAGGAAGTGCTGCCGCTGGTGCAGCGAGCTCAACCTGCTGTTCGCGCGGGTGCGCGTGGCCTTCGAGGCGCAGCAGCATTTCGTGGCCGACGCCGCGCACGAACTGCGCTCGCCGCTCACGGCGCTCAAGCTGCAGGCGCAGGCGCTGCGCCGCGCGCCAGGACGAGGCCGGCGCGCGAGGCCGCCATCGCGCGGCTGAACGACGGCATCGAGCGCGCCATCCGGCTGGTGAGCCAGTTGCTGGTGCTGGCCCGCGAGGAAGGCGAGCGCGGCGACCGCCGCGCAGTGGCAGCGCATCGACCTGCAGGACCTGGCGCGCGCAGGCGGTGGCCGACGTGCTGCCGCAGGCGCAGGCGCGGCGCATCGACGTCGGCCTGGCGACCGACGGACGCCGTGTGGGTGCGCGGCCAGCGCGAGGCCCTGCACATCCTGCTGCGCAACCTGCTGGACAACGCCGTCAAGTACTCGCCCGAGGGCGGGCAGGTCGACATTTCGCTGGGCGCGCAGGACGGCGCGCCCTGCCTCACGGTCGAGGACAGCGGCCCGGGCATTCCCGAGGAGGAGCGCGATCGCGTGTTCGACCGCTTCTACCGCGCGCGCCGGCGCGCGATGCCGCCGGCAGCGGCCTGGGCCTGGCCATCGTGAAGGCGATCGCGACGCGCCATGGCGCCGGCGTCGAGCTGGAGCAGTTCGCAGCGGCTGGGCGGCCTGAAGGCCGAGGTGCGCTTTCCGCCGGCGCCCGACGACGGCCTGGATCTCGGCGTTTCGCCAAGGCGATCGCCTAAGCCTGGCCAGGAGCCGCGCCACCAGACTCGAGCGTTGTCATGGAATCCATCTTTCCCGAGGACACTATCCATGACACAAGCTTCAGATCAAAGCCGCACCGCTGGTGCTGGCGCTGCTGGGCGCCGGCGTGATCGGCGGCGCGGGCGTCGAGGCCCTCCACCACCGCCGCGCGCAACGCCGCCGCGCCGCCGCCGTGATGGCGCCGCCGGCCAGCCGCCGCGGCCACCGGCCGCCGACGCCGCCTGTCGTCGCCAACTACGGCGCATGCCCGACTTCCCGCTGATCACCGCAGCGCTACGGCCCGGCCGTGGTCAACATCAGCGTCACCGGCACGCGCAAGACCTCGGCGATGGGCGTCGACCCGGAGGCCATGAGCGACCCGTTCGAATTCTTCCGCCGCTTCCAGCAGGGGCCGGGCAGCGGCATGCCGCGCGAGGTGCCGGTGCGCGGCATGGGCTCGGGCTTCATCGTCAGCGCCGACGGCGTCATCCTGACCAACGCGCACGTGGTGAAGGACGCCAACGAAGTGACCGTGAAGCTGACCGACCGGCGCGAGTTCCGCGCCAAGGTGCTGGGCAGCGACCCCAAGACCGACGTCGCGGTGCTGAAGATCGACGCCAGCAACCTGCCGGTGGTGACGCTGGGCAACACCAAGGACCTGCGCGTGGGCGAATGGGTGCTGGCGATCGGCTCGCCGTTCGGCTTCGAGAACACCGTGACCGCCGGCGTGGTGAGCGCCAAGGGCCGCTCGCTGCCCGACGACAGCGCCGTGCCGTTCATCCAGACCGACGTGGCCGTGAACCCCGGCAACTCCGGCGGCCCGCTGTTCAACGCGCGCGGCGAGGTGGTCGGCATCAACTCGCAGATCTACAGCCAGTCGGGCGGCTACCAGGGCGTGTCGTTCGCGATCCCGATCGACGTCGCCACGCGCGTCAAGGACCAGATCGTCGCCACCGGCAAGGTGCAGCATGCCCGGCTGGGCGTGACGGTGCAGGAAGTGAACCAGGCGCTGGCCGACTCGTTCAAGCTCGACCGGCCCGAAGGCGCGCTGGTGTCCAGCGTGCGAGAAGGGCAGCCCGGCCGAGAAGGCCGGCCTGCAGCCGGGCGACGTGATCCGCAAGGTCAACGGCCAGCCGATCGTCGCCTCGGGCGACCTGCCGGCCATGGTCGGCCTGTCCACGCCGGGCGACCGCATCCAGATGGAGGTCTGGCGCCAGGGCCGCAAGGTCGAACTCGCGGCGCAGCTGGCCAGCGCGACCGAGAAGGTCGCCAAGGCCGACGACCCAGCGCGAAGCGGCGGCCGGCGGCAAGCTGGGCCTGGCGCTGCGGCCGCTGCAGGAAGGCGAGAAGCGCCAGGCCGGCGTCGGCGACGGCCTGGTGGTCGAGGACGTGAGCGGCGCCGCGGCGCGGGCCGGCGTGGAGCCCGGCGACGTGCTGCTGGCCGTCAACGGCACGCCCGCCAAGAGCGTCGAGCAGGTGCGGTCGGCGATCGCGAAGTCCGACAAGTCGGTGGCGCTGCTGATCCAGCGCGGCGACGACAAGATCTTCGTGCCGGTGCGGATCGGCTGAATTTATTTATTTATTCGGCGCTAGCGCATTCGCGGGCGCATCGCCATCCTCAGAAATGAGGAGACACGGCCGCCATGCGCGGCCGTGCCCGTTTGGCGGGCAGCGCGAGCGCGGCCCGCATGAATGCTGCGTTCGGTACGCGACCGCACCAATAACCAACAGGGTTATCCACAGCGGCGGTGGATATCAGGCGCGGGGCCTTGCGCAAGTCCAGCGTGAAAGGAAACTCTTTACTGCCGGCCACATTGATGGTAGCGGGCGGCACCTGCAGCGTGCCCGGCGTGTGGCCCATGCGGAAGAAACGCGACAGCCTGCGGCTCTCGGCTTCGTAGGAATTGACGGGGAAGGTGTCGTAGTTGCGCCCGCCGGGATGCGCGACGTGGTACTGGCAGCCGCCGAGCGAGCGCTTCATCCAGGTGTCGACGATGTCGAATACCAGCGGCACGTGCACCGCGATGGTGGGATGCAGCGCGGAAGGCGGCGCCCAGGCCTTGTAGCGCACGCCCGCGACGAATTCACCCGACGTGCCGGTGGATTGCATCGGCAGCGCCCGGCCGTTCACCGTGATCGTGTAGCGGCTTTCGTTCAGGCCGGTGACGCGGACCTCGATGCGCTCCAGCGACGAATCGACATAGCGCACCGTGCCGCCGGCGGAGCCTTCCTCGCCCATCACGTGCCAGGGCTCAAGCGCGTTGCGCAGCGTGAGCTCGACGCCGGTGGACTGCACCTGCCCCACCAGCGGGAAGCGGAACTCGAAGTGCGGCGCGAACCAGTCCGCCTCGAAGGCGTAGCCGGCCTGGCGCATCTCTGCCAGCACGTCGTGCAGGTCCATCTGGACGAAGGTGGGCAGCAGGAAGCGGTCGTGCAGCTCGGTGCCCCAGCGCGTGACCGGCGCGCGGTACGGATCTTTCCAGAACCGGGCCACCAGCGCGCGAATGAGCAGCTGCTGCACGATGCTCATGCGCGCGTGCGGCGGCATCTCGAAGGCGCGCAGCTCCAGCAGCCCGAGCCGGCCCGTGGACGAATCCGGCGAATACATCTTGTCGATGCAGAATTCGCTGCGGTGCGTGTTGCCGGTGACGTCCACCAGGATGTTGCGCAGCGTGCGGTCCACCTGCCAGGGCGGCATGTCCTCGCCGTGGATGCTGCGGCTGCGCTCGATTTCGCGCAGCGCGATCTCCAGCTCGTAAAGCTGGTCGTTGCGCGCTTCGTCCACGCGGGGCGCCTGGCTGGTCGGGCCGATGAACATGCCGGAAAACAGGTAGGACAGGCTCGGATGGTTGTGCCAGTACAGCAGCAGGCTGGCCAGCAGTTCGGGCCGGCGCAGGAACGGCGAGTCCGCCGGCGTCGCGCCGCCCATCACGAAGTGGTTGCCGCCGCCGGTGCCGGTGTGCCGGCCGTCGGTCATGAACTTTTCGGCCGACAGCCGCGTCTCGAACGCGGCCTGGTAGAGGAATTCGGTGTGCGCCACCAGTTCGCCCCAGCTGTGCGCGGGGTGGATGTTGACTTCGATCACGCCGGGGTCGGGCGTGACCTGCAGCAGTTTGAGGCGAGGGTCGCGCGGTGGCGGGTAGCCTTCCAGCACGATCTTCACGCCCAGCTCCTGCGCCGTGGCTTCCACGGCTTCCAGCAGGTCGAGGTAATCCTCCAGCCGCGCCAGCGGCGGCATGAAGACGTAGAGCATGCCGCTCTTGCTGCCCACCTGCTCGGCCTTGGGGCCATTGGCGCGGCGCGGGTCGCGCGCCTCCACGCACAGCGCCGTGCGCGAGAGCTTCTTCGCCGATTCGAACCGCGCGGGCGGCGGGGCGAACTCGATGCCTTCCGAGCCCGCATGGGCCCCGGCCTCGCCGGGACCCTGCATGCGCCACGGCGCCTCGGGCTGCGGGCCGGTGCCGGAGAGGTAGGGCACGGCGCTGCGCTGCGCATCGACGGCCACGGGCGCGGTGCGGCTCTCCGGCATGAACCCGGGGGGAGGCAGCGGCGCGCGAGGCGCCATCGGGTCCTGCTCGACCAGGTAAGGCAGGTCGGTCTTGGCGGCCCAGGGCAGGGCGTCCAGCGGCAGCCGGTAGCCCATGGGCGAATCGCCGGGGATCAGGTACATGCGCTCGTCGCGCAGGAACCAGGGGCCCGTCGTCCACTGCGGCCCGGTGAGGTGGGGGTTCTCGTTTTCGATGGCGTTCAGGGGCAGCACGTAGCCGACCACCGCGTCGAGCTTCTGCTCGAAGACGCGGCGCAGGCGCACGCGTTCCATTTCGTCGTCGAGGCGCGAATCGAACGGGTCCACGTTGACCGGCAGGCGGCGCTCGCGCCAGAGGTAGTAATAGACGTCCTCGTAGCCGGGCTGGATGAACTGGTCGCTCACGCCGAGCTTGCCCGCCAGCGCGTGGGTGAACCGGCGTGCGTCCTCACCCGTGTAATGCGAAGGCTGGCGCTCGTCGGCGAAGAGGCCGGGATCCTTCCACGCCGCCTGTCCGTCGGCGCGCCAGTAGATCGACAGCGCCCAGCGCGGCAGCTGCTCGCCCGGATACCACTTGCCCTGGCCGAAGTGCAGGAAGCCGCCGCGGCCGTACTCGTCGCGCAGCTTGTGCACGAGTTCCGTCGCGTAGCCGCGCTTGGTCGGGCCCAGCGCGTCGGTGTTCCACTCCGCAGCGTCGCGGTCGTGTACGGCAACGAAGGTCGGCTCGCCGCCCATGGTCAGGCGAACGTCGCCTGCCTGCAATTGCCTGTCCACCGATTCCCCGAGCGCGAGCACCTTCGCCCACTGGTCCTCCGTGTAGGGTTTGGTGACGCGCGGCGACTCGTAGATGCGCGTGACCTGCATGTGGTGGCTGAATTCCACCTCGGCGTCGTCCACCACGCCCTCGATCGGCGCGGCGCCCGAGGGCTGGGGAGTGCAGGCCAGCGGGATGTGTCCTTCGCCGGCGAGCAGGCCCGAGGTCGGGTCCAGGCCGATCCAGCCCGCGCCGGGCAGGTAGACCTCGCACCAGGCATGCAGGTCGGTGAAGTCCACCGTCGTGCCGCTCGGCCCGTCCAGCGCCTTCACGTCCGGCGTGAGCTGGATCAGGTAGCCCGACACGAAGCGGGCGGCCAGGCCGCAGCGGCGCATCAACTGCACCAGCAGCCAGCCGGTGTCGCGGCAGGAGCCGCTCGCATTGCGCAGCGTCTGCTCCGGCGTCTGCACGCCCGGCTCCATGCGGATCAGGTACTTGATGTCGTGCTGCAGCTTCTGGTTGATGCCCACCAGGAAGTCGATGGTGCGCCGCGGCTGGCGATCGACCTGGGCGAGGTAGCCCTCCAGCAACGGGGTGAGGGGCTCGACGGCGAGGTAGGGCGCGAGTTCCTGCGCCACCAGCGGTTCATACTTGAATGGGAAGGTCTCCGCACCCGGCTCGAGGAAGAAATCGAACGGGTTGTAGACCGCCATCTCCACCACCAGGTCCACCGTCACCTTGAATTCGGTGGCTTTCTCGGGGAACACCAGGCGGGCCTGGTAGTTGGCGAACGGGTCCTGCTGCCAGTTGATGAAGTGGCCTGCCGGTTCGACCTTGAGCGAATAGGAGACGATCGTGCTGCGCGAATGCGGCGCCGGCCGCAGCCGCACCACCTGGGGCCCCAGCTGCACCGGGCGGTCGTACTTGTAGTGAGTGACGTGGTTCAGCGCGGCATGGATCGACATGCTGGGGATACTAGCAAGACTCGGGCCTCTCGTGAGGGTTTTCCGGGTGGACGGCGTGTCGGCAGCGCCCGTGCGTGCGACGTTGAGATGGGCAAATGCAGAACAACAACCGAGGGTGGATGACGCCGGCGCTGGTGGGGGCCGCCGTCGGGCCGGCCATGCAGTTGCAGCAGCCTGCACTGTGGGACGCATGGGCTTATGGCGCAATGGTCGTTGCAGCCCTTGCCCTGGTGGGAATCGCGCGTCGCGTTCGGCCGAGGGTGCTGCCGGCGCTGCTTGTTGCCGCGCTGCTGTCCTTCGGGCTGTGCGGCCTGCGCGCGGTCGATTTCTCCTCGCGCGCACTCGATCCCTCGCTCGAAGGCCGCGACATCGCGGTGACCGGTGTGGTCGCCGCCATGCCCCAGCGCAATGAGTCGGGGTTGCGGTTCCGCTTCGAGGTCGAATCGGCCACCGCGGGCGGCGCAGCGGTGCGCGTGCCGCCGCAGGTCTACCTGGGCTGGTACGGCGGCGCCATCCCTGACCCCAACGGACTGATGGAGCTGCAGCGGCTGGCGCCCGAGTTGCAGGCGGGCGACCGCTGGCAGATGACCGTGCGGTTGAAGGCGCCGCACGGCAACAGCAATCCCGCATGGCTTCGACTACGAACTGTGGCTGTGGGAGCAGGGCTTGCAGGCGACCGGCTATGTGCGCGCCGGCCCGCGCGACACGCCGCCCCGGCGCCTGGCCGGGACGTGGCGCCATCCGGTGGAGCGCGCGCGCCAGTCGGTGCGCGACGCCGTGTTCGCGCAGGTGGCGGACCGCAAGACGGCCGGCTTGCTGGCCGCGCTGATCGTGGGCGACCAGAACGCCATCGACCGTGCCGACTGGGACGTGTTCCGCGCCACCGGCGTGGCCCACCTGATGAGCATCTCGGGCTTGCACATCACCATGTTCGCCTGGGCCGCCGCCTGCTGGCGTGGGCTGGCTGTGGCGGCGCAGCCGGCGCCTGTGCCTGGCCTGGCCGGCGCAGCACGCGGCCCTGGTCGGCGGCATGCTGCTGGCGACGGGCTATGCCCTGTTCAGCGGCTGGGGCGTGCCGGCGCAACGCACGGTGTGGATGCTGGCGACGGTGGGCCTGCTGCGCCTGTCCGGCCGGCGCTGGCCCTGGCCGCAGGTGTGGCTGCTGGCCTGCGCGGTGGTGGTGACCCTCGATCCCTGGGCGCTGCTGCAGGCCGGCTTCTGGTTGAGCTTCGTGGCGGTCGGCGTGCTGTTCGCGACGGATTCTGGCAGCCATCGCGCCGCGGACTCGGCCGCCGCCGGGCTGCCCTCCACGGAGACCCGCGCTGCCCGCCTGCTGGCCAGCGTGGGGGCCATGTTCCGCGAGCAATGGGTGATCACGCTGGCGCTGACACCGCTGACGCTGCTGCTGTTCGGCCAGGTGTCGGTGGTCGGCCTGCTGGCCAATGCGCTGGCCATTCCCTGGGTCACGCTGGTGGTGACGCCGCTGGCCCTGGCCGGCGTGTCTGCCGCGCCGCTGTGGGATGTGGCGGCCTGGGCCATCGCAGGCCCTGGGCCTGTACCTGGGCTGGCTGGCCGCCTTGCCGTTCGCGACGCTCTCGGCGCCGGCGCCGCCGGTGTGGGCCGGGGCGGCCGGCGTGCTGGGCGGCGTGCTGCTGGCGATGCGCCTGCCCTGGCACTGCGCGCCTGCTGGGCGTGCCGCTGCTGCTGCCGGTGCTGCTCTGGCAGGTGGCGCGGCCGGCGCCGGGGCAGTTCGAGCTGCTGGCCGCCGACATCGGGCAGGGCAACGCCGTCATCGTGCGCACCGCGGCCCACACCCTGGTGTACGACGCCGGGCCGCGCTACAGCCCGGAGAGCGACGCCGGGCACCGGGTGCTGGTGCCCGCTGCTGCGCGCGCTGGACGAGCGGGTGGACACGCTGGTGCTGAGCCATCGCGACATCGACCACACCGGCGGCGCGGCCGCCGTGCTGGCCATGCAGCCGCAGGCCGAGCTTCTCAGCTCGATCGAGGACGGCCACGAACTGCAGGCCCTGCGCCGCGCCCGGCGCTGCGCCGCCGGCCAGCGCTGGGAATGGGATGGCGTCGCCTTCGAGGTGCTGCATCCGGCGCCGTCCGACTACGACGCCGGCGAACAAGCCCAACGCCATGAGCTGCGTGCTGCGCATCTCCAACGGCGCCCACGCCGTGCTGCTGGTGGGCGACATCGAGCAGGCGCAGGAGGCGAGGCTGGTGGCGCAGGGCGCGCTTTCGAGGGTCGATGTCCTGCTGGTCCCGCACCACGGCAGCAAGACGTCCTCCAGCCCGCCGTTCCTCGCTGCCGTGCAGCCGTCACTGGCGCTGGTGCAGGCCGGCTACCGCAACCGGTTCGGCCATCCGGCTGCGCCCGTGCTGGAGCGCTACCGGCAACTGGGCGTTCCTGTCATCGATTCGCCTCACTGCGGCGCTGCGCGGTGGCGATCGGACGACCCGCAACGCGTGACCTGCCAGCGCGAAGCCGCGCCGCGCTACTGGCACCATCGCTTTCCCTAGTCTGGGGAAGCGCTACGGTTGTGGGCTGGCTCGCTTTTTCAGGGCACGCGGCAAGGCTGCGCGCCGGCTGGCAGCGGCGCGCGGTCCAGCCGTTCGGCGCTGGAGCGCCGAAACGCTTCCGGTGGACGGATTTGCGGCCTTCGGACTCCCCGTGGCCGCACCTCGCACTCCGGAAGAGCCCGCGCGCTGCGCGCGCGCGGCCGCAAACCGACCACCTCCACCTCGCCTGGCCCTGATTGCGCGCCGCAGCCAACCGGCGCGCAGCCTTGCAGAGGCGCACTAGGTACGCCGCAGAAGTCAGCGCTGCTGCGCACGCGTGGGCTGCACACCCACATTTCAGCCGCGAAGGCGGGTGTGGGTGGGCTGTGGCGCGCAATCAGGGCGGGCCGAGACGGAGGTGGTCGGTTTGCGGTCGCGCGCGCGAACAGCGCGCGGGCATCTCCGGAGCGTTGGGAAGGACCACGTTCAGTCCGAAGGCCGCAAATCCGTCCACCGGAGGCGTTTGCGCGCCTTCGAGGCGCGCAACGGCCCGACCGCGCGCCACAGCCCGCCCGCACCCGGCTTCGCCGCCCATATGCAGGCGCTCAACCAGAGGCGAGGAACTAGCGCTGGCCTCCGTCACGAGGCCCGGAAATTGCTATCCTGTGGCCTGGAGAAACGCATTCCATGCACAAATTCGACGAGATGTTCGCGCAGGTGCCGGGCAATGGCCTGTTCCAGTTCCAGGGCCAGTCCCAGGGCGGTCAGGGCCAGGTGCAGGTGCAGGGCGTGCGCGAGCATTACCGCAACTACGCGCTGTGGCTGGCACGCCAGCCGCAGGAAGCGATGCGGGCCCGCCGCGAGGAGGCGGAGATGATCTTTCGCCGCGTCGGCATCACCTTTGCCGTCTACGGCGCCAAGGATGAGGACGGCGCCGGCACCGAGCGGCTGATCCCGTTCGACCTGATCCCGCGCATCATCCCGGCCCACGAGTGGGCCACCATGGAAAAGGGCCTGGTGCAGCGGGTCACCGCGCTCAACCGGTTCCTGCACGACGTCTACCACGAGCAGGAAATCATCCGGGCCGGCGTGATCCCGGCCGAGCAGATCCTGAACAACGCGCAGTTCCGCAAGGAAATGATGGGGGTGTACGTGCCGCACCGCATCTACTCCCACATCGCCGGCATCGACATCGTGCGCGCGCCCAATGCCAAGGGCGAGGGCGAGTACTACGTGCTGGAGGACAACCTGCGCGTGCCCAGCGGCGTCTCCTACATGCTGGAAGACCGCAAGATGATGATGCGGCTGTTCCCCGACCTGTTCAGCGCGCACCGCGTGGCGCCGGTGATGCACTACCCGGACCTGCTGCTGGAAACGCTGCGCGCCTCGGCCCAGCCCGGCGCGCCCGACCCCACGGTGGTCGTGCTCACGCCCGGGATGTACAACAGCGCGTACTTCGAGCATGCCTTCCTCGCGCAGCAGATGGGCATCGAGCTGGTCGAGGGCCAGGACCTGTTCGTCAAGGACAAGTACGTCTACATGCGCACCACGCGCGGCCCGAAGCGGGTGGACGTGATCTACCGCCGGGTGGACGACGACTTCCTCGACCCGTCGGTTTTCCGTCCCACTTCCACGCTGGGTTGCGAGGGGCTGGTGGGCGCCTACGCCGCGGGCAACGTGAGCATCTGCAACGCCATCGGCACCGGCGTGGCCGACGACAAGTCGATCTACCCGTACGTGCCCAAGATGATCGAGTTCTACCTGGGCGAAAAGCCGATCCTGAACAACGTGCCCACCTACATGTGCCGCAACCCCGACGACCTGAAGTACACGCTGGCCAATATCAAGGACCTGGTCGTCAAGGAGGTGCACGGCGCCGGCGGCTACGGCATGCTGGTGGGCCCGGCTTCGACGAAGCAGGAGATCGAGGACTTCCGCAAGGCCGTCGAGGCCAACCCGGCCGGCTACATCGCGCAGCCGACGCTCTCGCTGTCGAGCTGCCCGACGTTCGTCGAGAGCGGGGTCGCGCCGCGCCACATCGACCTGCGGCCCTTCGTGCTCTCGGGCAAGGACGTGCAGATGGTGCCCGGGGGCCTCACGCGCGTCGCCCTGAAGGAAGGCTCGCTGGTGGTGAACTCGTCGCAGGGCGGCGGCACCAAGGACACCTGGATTCTGGAGGTCTAGACATGTCATCCCCCCACGTTCACTTCGTTCTCTGCCCCCCGGGGGGCGCATTGCCCTTCGGGCGGCCGGGCGGGCAATGATGCTGTCACGTACCGCCGACCACCTCTACTGGATGTCCCGCTACACCGAGCGGGCCGAGAACACCGCGCGCATGCTCGACGTCAACTACCAGACTTCGCTGCTGCCGCAATCGGCCGCCGTGGCCCAGGTGGGCTGGCAGGGGCTGCTGTCGATCAGCGAGCTGCTGTCCACCTACGCCGACAAGCACGGCGAGATCGAGCCGCAGCGGGTCATGGAATTCATGGTCAAGGACGAGACCAACCCTTCGTCCATCGTCTCGTGCCTGAAGGCCGCGCGCGAGAACGCGCGGGCCGTGCGCGGCTCGCTCACGACCGAAGTCTGGGAGACGCAGAACCAGACCTGGCTGGAGGTCAACCGCATGATCCGGGAGCGGCGAGTTCGAGCGCGACCCGGGGCAGTTCTTCGAGTGGGTGAAGTTCCGCTCGCACCTGTCGCGCGGCGTGACCGTGGGCACCATGCTGATGGACGAGGCGCTTGCACTTCATGCGCCTGGGCACTTTCCTGGAACGCGCGGACAACACCGCGCGGCTGGTGGACGTGAAGTTCCACGCGGTGCAGAGCGACTTCTTCGGCAACGCCAGCGAGAAGGACCAGGAATACGACTTCTACCACTGGAGCGCGATCCTGCGCAGCGTGTCCGGCTTCGAGATCTACCGCAAGGTGTACCGCGACGTGATCAAGCCCGAGCGCGTGGCCGACCTGCTGATCCTGCGCGCCGACATGCCGCGCTCGCTGCACGCCAGCCTGAACGAGGTGGTGGCCAACCTGGCGATGGTGACGAACGACCAGTCATCGGAAACCCAGCGCCAAGCCGGCAAGCTGCGCGCCGACCTGCAGTACGGCGACATCGACGAAATCCTGGCCACCGGCCTGCATGCGTTCCTCACGCAGTTCCTCGACCGCGTGAACGAGCTGGGCGCGCGCATCAGCCGCGACTTCCTCATCCCGGCGTCGGCCTGATGACTCCCATGGAACAGGGCGCCGCACTGCTGGGTGCGGGCCGCTTCCACGAGGCATTGCAGCAATTCGGCGCCGCGCTGCGGCAGATGCCGCTCGCGGCCGAGCCGCGCGTCGGCCTGTCGCAAGCCGCCCGGGGCACCGGCGACGGCTGGGCCGCCGCCGCGTGGCTGAGCGACGCCTGCCGCGTTGCGCCGCAGCGCGCGGAACTGTGGGTGGAGCTGGCCCGGCTCCTGGCGGCGCTGCAACGCGAACCGGAGATGGAGCCGCTGCTGCAGGCCGCGCTGGCGCTGCACCCCGACGATGCGCCCTTGTTGACGCTGCTGGCCGAGCTGTACCTGCGCAACAAGCTGTTCGCCAGGGCCCTGCCGCTCTATGCGCGCCTGTACGCGATGCAGCCCGCCGATCGCGCCACGGTGTTGCATCACGGGTATTGCCTGGAGCAGACGGGTGAGGTGGAGCAGGCGGCGCAGCGCTACCGCGAAGCGATCGCCCGCCATCCGGACTTTCTGGAAGCGCACGTCGACCTGGCGGGCATCCTGTGGCGGCTGGAGGACTTCGAAGGGGCGCTGGCACACGCGCGCCGGGCTGTCGAGATCTCGCCTTCGCATGCCTACGCGGTGCGCATCCTCGGCACGGCGCTGCTCAACCTGAACCGGCTGGACGAGGCCGAGGCCGCGCTGCGCCGAGCGCTCGAATTGCTGCCGGGCTTCTCGCTCGCGGAGGTCGACCTGGCCTTCACCCTGCTGCAGGCCGGCAAGATGCAGGAGGGCTGGGCGATGTACGCGCTGCGCTGGCGGGACGCCGGCCGCATGGTGCGGCCATCGTTCTTCCGCCCCGAACTGGAATGGAAGGGGCCTGCCCAGCAGCCGCTGCAGGGGAACCGCGTCGCGGTCTACGCCGAGCAGGGCCTGGGCGACGTGATCCAGTTCATCCGCTATGCGAAGCTGATGCAGCGCGACGGCGCCACCGTGTACGGCGTGATCCAGCCCGAGCTGGTGACGCTGGTGGAGCACAGCATGGAAGGCGTGCAATGCCTGACGCCGCAGCGGCAGATCGAGGCTGACTACCACGTCGCGCTGCTGGACCTGCCGATGCACTACGGCACCACGCTGGACAGCATTCCGGCGGCCGTGCCTTACCTGCGCGCACCGGACGACAAGGTTGCCGCGTGGCGCGCGCGGCTGGCGCCGTGGGCAGGCAGGTTCAGGATCGGCCTGGCCTGGTCCGGCTCGCACAAGCAGGTGAACAACAACAACCGCGGCGTGCGCCTGGGCGAGCTGGCGCCCCTGATCGACATGCCGGGCGTGCAGTGCTTCAGCCTGCAGAAAGGCGATGGCGGCGCCTTCACCGACGTGGCCGCCCGACCCGCAGCGGCTGGTGGACCTCACGGGCGAATGGCAGGACTTCAGCGACAGCGCCGCGATGCTGCAGCACCTGGACCTCGTCATCACCGTCGACACCGCGGTCGCGCACCTCGCCGGTGCGCTGGCGCGGCCGGTGTGGGTGCTGCTGCCCCCCAACGCGGACTGGCGCTGGCTGCTGGAGCGCCAGGATTCGCCCTGGTACCCCACGATGCGCCTGTTCCGGCGCGGCTTCGGGGAGGGGCGGGCCGACCAGGTGGGGAGGGTGGCAGGGGCATTGCGGGAGCTGCTTGAAGGCCAAGCGCGGGCCCATGCGTGATCGCAATGCGCGCTGACAAGCCCGGCAAGCGGCCGGCCCCTCGAGCGAATGCGCGAGTGGCCATTGCCCAGGTGAAGATGCACTGGACGATCGAGAAAAATCTTGCCTCCATCGTGGCGGCAATGAGGGTGGCGCGAGAGCAAGGCGCCGGCATCTGCGCGTTCTCGGAGCTGGCGGTCACCGGTTTCCATCGTGAAATCGTGAATCTTGCGAAACCCCAGCTCATCGAACCGGCCGTAGCGACCGTGCGGGCCGAAGCGCGCCGCCTCCAACTGGCCGTCGCCATCGGTGCTCCCACCTTCGGCCCGGAAGGGGCGCGTCGCAACAGCCACCTGCTCATCGACGAGTCCGGCCAGGCGGTGGCCGTCGTCGAGAAGAATGGGCTCACGGCGCCGGAAGCCACTTTCTTCCAGGCCGGCACGACCCGTCCGTCGGGCAAGCTGCAGGGTCTGGCCAGCACGGCGGTCATCTGCCGCGAGATCGAAGACCGCGACCTCGTGCTTCAGCAAATGAAGGCGGATCCTGTCAGCCTCATCTTCTGGCCGGGCCAGATGCGCCCGGACCCTGACAAGCCCTTCACGGACCCGCCCGCTCACGTGGTCCGGGCTCAGGAACTTGCGAGGGAATCCGGTTCATACGTCATCCAGACCAACTGGCCGAACGCACTGAATCGCCCGGAAGAGAGCCGGAACACGGGTCACAGCGCTTGCATCGCTCCGAGCGGGGAGCTGCTGTTTCGCCTGCCCAGGGAGGGTTTCGGCGTCGGCATTTTCGACTTGGGACAAGCGACATACCAATGGCATGCCCAGGCATGACGCAGCCGCCGTCCGCGCAAGCTCTGGCAACCGGACGCGACCTGGGATAAATTCGTCTCCCCGGCCCGACCGGCCTGCCCCCGCACAGGTGCAACCATGCAAGACATTCGCTACGTCATCATCCACCGCCCCGGGCCTCAGTGGGTCGCCGGCAAGTCCATGTTCGAGCAGCCGGGCCTGGAGCACCATCTCGCCCATTACCGGCACCTGCACGATGCCGGCAAGCTGCTGGCCGGCGGGCCGTTCCTCGACGGCTACGCGGCCGGGATGATGATTCCGGAGCCCGGCCTGTCCGAGCACGTGATCGTCGAGATCGCGCAGGCGGACCCGGCGGTGCTGGCAGGGCTGCTGATCGCCGAGGTGCACCCCTGGCTTGTCGGCATGAAGAAGTAGCGTCCTGAAACGCTGGCCACCATCACGAACACGCTCGCAGTAGCGCGGCTCAGGCCGGGCTCATGCGGCCAGCCGGGCGAGCGCCCGCTGCAGGTTGCTGCGGGCCCGCTGTTCCAGCGCGGAATGGAAATGCTGGGTGCTGTAGATGCGCGGCCGCTCGAGGAATCCGCGCAGGATGCGCCCGCGTCCCGCCCGGAAGTCCTCCTCGGGCACATGCGCATATTCGGCGCGGATCTGCCGGTCCGATTCGTCGAAGCGTTCGGGCGCCGCCCCCAGGATCGAGAGGTCCACGTCCACCAGCAACTGCGCGTCCGCCTCCGTGGGCGCGGCTTCGTGGCGGGTGGCCATCACCAGCGCGTGGACGCGGCCGGCCACCTCTGCGGGCACGCCCGCCTGCAAGGCGCTGGCGCGCGCCCAGTCGGCGCTGCGCTGTTCGTTGTCGGTGGCGCGCGGGTCGTAGAAGGCGTCGTGGAACCACAGCGCGAGTTCGACTTCGGCCGGGCGCAAGGCACTGCCGCGCACGGCCTCGAATGTCCCCAGGCAGTCGCGCAGGTGCCGCAGCGTGTGGTAGTGGCGGTGCGCTTCGCTCCAGCAGCCGATCAGCCGGTGGTGCAGCTGTTCGTCGACCGCCTGCGCGCCCAGCTCCTGCCACATCGCCCGCCAGGCCTGCAGGTTCATGAGCCGCGCGCCATGGCCAGCGCCTCCTTCACTTCGCGCCCCAGCTCGATCACCGCCATCGCGTAGTAGCTCGACCAGTTGTAGCGCGTGATGACATAGAAGTTTTCGGTGCCGGCGACGTATTGCGGCTCGGCGTCGCCGTTCTGCAGTTCCACCAGCGCGAGCGGCCCCTGGTGTTCCAGCGCCGGGCCTTCGAGCACGGCGCCCTTGGCGGTGAAGCTCGCCACGCTGAACGTGGGCAGGATGTCCGGGGCCAGCAGGGCATCCTTGTCCAGCGTGGCTGCGTCGAAGGCGACGGGGTAGTGCGTCGGCATGCCGGGCTGCCAGCCATAGCTCTTGAAGTAGTTGGCGACCGAGCCGATCACGTCGGCCGGGCTGGCCGCGAGGTCGATGCGGCCGTCGCCGTCGAAATCGACGGCCCAGCGTGCCCAGCTGCTGGGCATGAACTGCGGCATGCCCATCGCGCCGGCGTAGCTGCCGAGGGGCTTGAGCGGATCGCCCTGGATCGCGCTTTGCGACACCAGGAACTGCTCCAGCTCGCTGCGGAAATATTCGCTGCGCTCGGCCGCGCGCGGGTGGCTTTCGGGAAAGTTGAACGCCAGCGTGGCCAGCGCGTCGATGACGCGGAAGGTGCCGGTCTGCTGGCCGTAGATGGTCTCGACGCCGACGATGCCGACGACGACTTCCGGCGGCACGCCGTATTCCTGCTCGGCCCGCTCCAGCGCGGCCTGGTTGTCCTGCCAGAACTTCACGCCCGCGCGGATGCGCACCGGGTCGATGAAGCGGCTGCGGTACACCCGCCAGTTCTTCGGCGTTCCCGCCGGCGGTGGCTGCATCAGCCGGCCGACCACCGGCAGCATCTGCGCCTGGCCGACTGCGCGGCGCACCCACTCGCGGTCCAGGTTGCGGCGCTGGGCCGCCTCGTCCGCCCAGCGCATGGCCTCCTCGTTGCCGGCATACGGCACGCCGCGATGGCTGCTGCGCTCGGCGGCCGTGCGCTTCCTGGCGGCTTGCGCCGTGGCCGGCAGCGCCACGGCGCCGGCCAGCAAGAGGGTGAGCATGAGGAGGAATCGGGACATCAATGGGGCCAGGCAAGCTGGTTGAATTCGCGTTGGAGCGCCGCCAGGGTGGCGCCCGGCGTTCGGGCGTAGCGCTGCATTTCCAGCTTCAGCAGCCAGTCTGCCAGCGACTGCGCCGTGTCGCCGAAACGGCTTGTGACAAGGGCCGCCATCTGGCGCGGCGGCGCGGCCGCGGGCAGCTCGACCCCGGCCTGCTGCAGGCGCTTGCGGGCACGGGCCAGTAGGCGCAGCCAGGGATCGTGCTGGCGGCGGTCCCACAGCGTCCAGGCGGCGCCGCACAGTGCGACGAACACCAGCAACCCCAACAGCACGTAGCTCAGGTCTTCCCAGCTGGGCGACTCGAAGCCGACGTTCCTGAGCAGGTCCAGCTGCTTGCTCTGGGTGTAGTTGAGTACCCACTGGTTCCAGCCGTTGTTCAGCGCCTCCCAGGCTGCGCGCATGCCGGCCGCGAGGTCGGGCGTCACGGTGCCCAGCGCCGTGGCGATCACGCCGCGCGGGGCCTGCAGCCGCTGCAAAGCTGCCGACGCGGCCCGGCGCGACGGCCGACGTGGGGTCCACGCGCACCCAGCCGCGGCCCGCGAGCCACACCTCGGCCCAGGCATGGGCATCGCTCTGGCGCACCACCCAGAAGCCGTCCACGGTGTTGCGCTCGCCGCCCTGGTAGCCGGTGACGATGCGGGCCGGGATGTCCATGGCACGCATCAGCACCACGAAGGCCGAGGCGATGTGCTCGCAAAAGCCTTCCTTGCGGTCGAACCAGAATTCGTCGGCGGTGTGCTCGCCGTACACGCCCGGCTCCAGCGTGTACTGGTAGTTGCCCGTGCGCAGCCGGTTCAGCGCGGCCTGCACCCGCGCGGCGGGGGTCGCCAGGGCCGGGTCCCGGCGCATCTCCGCGGCCAGCGCCAGGGTGCGCGGGTTGAAGCCGGGCGGCAGCTCCGTGTACTGCGGCGGCACGGCTACCGGGTTGCTGCGCGGCCCGTGGCGGAATGTGACGTGGCTTTCCGCGCGGTAGCGCAACAGGTCGGTGACCGGGCGGTTGGCGATCCACTGCAGCTCGCCGGTCATCAGGGTCTCGAAGCCGGGCACGTCCGGGCGCTTTGCGGCGGCGTCCAGCACCATGATCCAGGGCCGGTTGCTGGGCTCGAGCGTCACCTCGTAGCGCACCGCCGGGCCCAGCACCTCCAGCTGCGCCGCCCCGGCCATCACCGGCGAGAAGCGCGCGCCCGCGCGAAACTGCAGCGGGCGCCATTCGCGGCCGTCGAAGGTGGACAGCACCGGGCCGCGGAAATAGAGGTCGCTTTGCTGCGGCACCGGGTCCTCGAACCGGATGCGCATGGCGATGCTTTCGTCCAGCACCAGGCTGGCCATGTTGCCCACCTTCATGTTGGCCGACAGGCCGCTGCGCCCGGTCATCGCGTCGCCGGGAATGCCCCACAGCGGCGCGAAGCGCGGGAACAGCACGAACAGCACGGCCATCACCGGCGCGCCCAGCAGCGCCATGGTGGCCGCGGTGCGCGCGGCCCGCGCCAGGGGCGGCCGGCCGACCGGCATGTGCGCGTTGACCAGCGCGGTCAGCAGGCCCAGCAGCGCCACCAGCATGGCCGCGGCGACGGGCAGGGACTGCGAGAAGAAGAAGTTCGTGAGCATCGTGAAGAAGCCCAGGAAGAAGATGACGAACGCGTCGCGCCGGGCCCGCAGTTCCAGGGTCTTGAGCGCCAGCAGCACGACGATCAGCGTCACGCCCGCGTCGCGCCCGAGCAGCGTGCGGTGCGTGGCAAACGTGGCGGCCAGCGTGGCCAGCAGCAGGCCCAGCACCCACCATTGCGAGGGCAGGGGCCGCGACGCGACCGCCAGCCAGCCGCGCCAGACCAGCACGCCGGCGGCCAGCGCGCTGCACCACAGCGGCAGGTTGCCCACCTGCGGCAGGATCACCCAGCCGATCACCAGCAGCAGGAACAGCGTGTCGCTGCCGTCGCGCGGCAGCGCGGCCAGGCGATTGGGTGTCAGCACGTGGCCAGCGCCTCCAGGCAGCGGCGCTTGTGCGCCTCGCCGCTCGCGGGCGGGATCTGCTGGCCGGGCAGGCGCAGGCCGTAGTCCAGCGCCAGCCGGTCGGCCTGCAGCACCCAGGCGGTGAGGCGCGACAGGCGCTGCTCCGTGCCCGCGCCGGCCTGCGCGAAGTCCAGCCACAGCTCGTAGCGCTGGGCCTGCTCGGTGTCGCGGCTGACCAGTTCGTCGGCCTTGGCGGCCTTCTTCCAGACCACCAGCTTGAGCGGGTCGCCGCGCCGGTACGCGCGCACGCCGTCGAATTCGCCGGCGCCGTGGACGCGGGTGGTGGCGATGCCGCCGGCGCGCGGCTCGCCCGGCGGCAGCGGCGGCGGAAAGGCCTCGGGCGCGGGGTACACCAGCACCTGCGCCGCCGGGCGCCACACCGTCCAGACCCGGAAGGTGCCGAGCGGAAAGCGGGTTTCGGCGGTGAGCGGCGGCACCCGGTGCAGCCCGCGGCGCTCGGGCCTGAATGCCACGTGCACGGTGCTCATGCCCTGCGCCGGCACGTCGGTCCACACCCAGCGGTCCTCGTGCGTGGCGTCGAGCACCGCCAGGCCGATGCCGTAGCGCACCGAGGCGCGGTTGTTGGTCAGCACGACGGACAGCGTGGCGCTGGTGCCCGCGAACTGGGCCTGCGGGGCCATCAGGTTCATGGTCAGGCCGCGCAGCGTGGCATGGCACACGTGCATGCCCACGATGGCGCTGCCCGCCAGCAGGAAAGTCAGCAGGTAGCCCAGGTTCAGCTGGTAGTTGATGGAGCCGACCAGCAGCACCACCAGCGTCAGGCCGAGCATGAAGCCCGGCCGGGTCGGCAGGATGTAGACGTTGCGCTGCGTCAGCGTCATCGTGTCGGCCAGCGGAAGGCGGGACTGCCACCACAGGCGAAACCGCCGGCGGGCGAAGCCGAAGGGATTGAGCGCCGCCGTGTCCATGATCAGGGCAGGGGCACGGCTTCCAGCATCGCCCGCACCTGCTCGATCGGGCCGCGGCCGGCGTCGCCGACGGGAATCATGCGGTGCGCGACGGTCTGCGGCAGGATGGCCTGGACGTCGTCGGGCGCCACATAGTCGCGCCCGCTGAGCAGGGCCTGCGCCTTGGCGGCGCGGACCACGGCGATGCCCGCGCGCGGCGACAGCCCCTGCAGGAACCAGCGGCCCGAGCGCGTCGCGGCCACCAGGTCCTGCACATAGGTCAGCAGCGGCTCGGCCGCGTGCACCTGCAGGACCTTCTGCTGCAGCATCTGCAGGTCGACCGGCGTGAGCGTGTTGCGCATGGCCTCGACCATGCCGCGCCGGTCGGCGCCGCCCAGCAACTCGCGCTCGGCGGCGCGGTCCGGGTAGCCCAGCGAAATCCGCATCAGGAACCGGTCGAGCTGCGACTCGGGCAGGGCGAAAGTGCCCAGCTGGTCATGCGGGTTCTGGGTGGCGATCACGAAAAAGGGCGAGGGCAGGGCCCGGGTTTCGCCCTCGACCGTCACCTGCTTTTCCTCCATCGCCTCGAGCAGGGCGCTCTGCGTCTTGGGGCTGGCGCGATTGATCTCGTCGGCCAGCAGCACCTGGGCGAACACCGGCCCGGGATGGAAGACGAAAGCCTCCTTGGCGCGCTCGTAGATCGACACGCCGGACAGGTCGCTGGGCATCAGGTCGGCCGTGAACTGGACCCGCGAAAAGTGCAGGCCGAAGGAGCGCGCCAGCGCATGGGCCAGGGTGGTCTTGCCCACGCCCGGCACGTCTTCGATCAGCAGGTGGCCCCCGGCGAGCAGGCAGGCGACGCAGTCGCGCACCTGGGCGGGTTTTCCGACGAGCACCGTGTTAAGCTGATCGAGGAGCGCCTTGAGTTTTTGTTGTGCTTCCATGGGGCAGGACGTTATCGCAATTTGGCCGTAGGTGAGCATTGCAAGTGAATAAAACCGGGTATTTCACGCACCCCGATTGCAGGGGACACGAAATGGGGCCGGGCCATCCCGAATGCCCCGAGCGGCTCGACGCGATCGAGGACAGGCTGCTCGCGTCCGGCGTCGGCGACCTGCTGGACCGGCGCGAGGCGCCGCAAGCCTCGCTGAACGACCTGGAGCTGGCGCACACGCGCATGCACGTGATGTCGCTGCGCGGCATGGCCGAGGGCCTGGCCGAGCAGATCAACGCGGGCGGCGGCGGCTACGCCCGCATCGACCCCGACACCGCGATGAACACCCGCACCTGGGACGCCGCGCTGCGCGCCGCCGGCGCCACGCTGGCGGCCACCGACGCGGTGATGGCCGGCGAGCTGGAAAACGCCTTCTGCGCGGTGCGCCCGCCCGGACACCACGCCTGCCGCGACCATGCGATGGGTTTTTGCCTCCTGAACAACATCGCCATCGCGGCGAAGTACGCGCTGGAGCGGCACGGCCTGAAGCGCGTGGCCATCGTCGACTTCGACGTGCACCACGGCAACGGCACGGAAGACATCGTGTCGGGCGACGACCGGGTGCTGATGGTCAGCTTCTTCCAGCACCCCTTCTATCCCTACAGCGGTGACGGCCCGCACGCGGCCAACATGGTCAACCTGCCCGTGCCGGCCTACACCCGCGGCATGGCGATCCGCGAACTGATCGAACTGGCCTGGATGCCGCGGCTGGAGGCGTTCAAGCCGGAGATGATCTTCATCAGCGCCGGCTTCGACGCGCACCGCGAGGACGACCTGGGCCAGCTCGGGCTGGTCGAATCGGACTACCAGTGGATCACGATGCGGGTCAAGGACATCGCGAAGAAGTATTCCTCCGGGCGCATCGTCTCGTCCCTGGAAGGCGGCTACAACCTCGGCGCGCTGGGGCGCAGCGTCGAGGCCCACTTGCGCGTCCTGGCGGATTTGTGAACCACCCCCGCAGCGCCCGCGCCTCGAAATGGAGAAACTGAAATGAAGGACGAATCTTCCGTCACTGACGCGGTGCTGTACGAGCGCGACGCGCGCGGCGTCGTCACGCTCACCATGAACCGGCCGGCGAACTTCAATGCCCTCAGCGAGGAGATGCTGGAGGCCCTGCAGGCTGCCATCGACCGCGTCGCCGCGGACGACTCTGCCCGGGTGGTGGTGCTGGCCGGGGCGGGCAAGGCGTTCTGCCCCGGGCACAACCTGAAGGAGATGATCGACAAGCCCTCGCTGGAGTATTACCAGGGCCTGTTCGCGCAATGCAGCCGGGTGATGCTGGGCATCCTGCAAGCTGCCGGTGCCGGTGATCGCGCGCGTGCACGGCATCGCCACCGCGGCCGGCTGCCAGCTGGTGGCGCAATGCGATCTGGCGGTGGCCTCGACCGAGGCGCGCTTCGCCGTGAGCGGCGTGAACTACGGCCTGTTCTGCTCGACGCCGAGCGTTCCGCTGTTGCGCAACATCGCGCCCAAGCAGGCCATGGAGATGCTGGTGACGGGCGACTTCATCAGCGCGCAGCAAGCCCTGGAACGCGGCCTGGTCAACCGCGTGGCGGCGCCCGACAAGCTCGACGCCGAAGTCGAGAGCCTGGTCGCGAGCATCCTGCAAAAGCCCCGCACGGCCATTGCCATGGGCAAGGAGATGTTCTACCGCCAGCGCGAGATGGGCATCGAGGCGGCCTACCAGCTGGCCAACCAGACCATGGCCGTCAACATGATGGACGGCTGCGCGCAGGAGGGGTTCACCGCCTTCACCGAGAAGCGCAAGCCCAAGTGGAAGTGAAACCCCCGAAGCGCCTTCGGCGCTCCACCGCGAAGACCCGGTAGGCGTCCATGATCGACATCGACAAGCTGGTCCAGGACCTGGGCCATCCGGGCGTCCCGTTGGAGATCGGCGTGCTGTTGGGCTGCCTCGCGGTGGCGTTCGGCATCTGCTGGCTGATCGGCAGGCGCCAGCCGCCCGAGTCGGTCTGGTTCGGGCGCGCCATCGTCGATGGCCTGCTGTTTCCCCTGCTGGCCCTGGTGTTCACCTACAGCGCGATGCTGGTGCTGGCGCCGCTGCAGAAGGTGGCCCTGCTCAAGCTGGCGCTGCCGATCCTGATCTCGCTGGCGGGCATCCGTTTCCTGGCGCGAGTGTTCACCGTCGTCTTCCCGCAGCTCCGGCCTCGCCCGGCTGATCGAGCGCCTGTTCTCGTGGATGGCGTGGATCGCGGCGGTGCTGTGGATCGTCGGGTTGCTGCCGGCCGTGATGGACGAGATGGATGCGATCCACTTCGCCTTCGGCAAGTCGCGCGTGAGCCTGCTGGCCGTCGTGCAGGGCGTGCTCTCCTCCGGCGCCGTGCTGGTGGTGGCGCTGTGGATCTCCGCGGCGCTGGAGCGCAAGGTGCTGCGCGACGCGGTGGCCGACCTGTCGCTGCGCAAGGTGGCGGCCAGCGCCATCCGCGCCGTGCTGATGCTGGTGGGCATCCTGTTCGCCCTGTCGGCCGTCGGCGTGGACCTGACGGCGCTGTCGGTGCTGGGCGGCGCGCTGGGCGTCGGCCTCGGCTTCGGCCTGCAGAAGCTGGCGGCCAATTACGTCAGCGGCTTCGTCATCCTGTTCGAGCGCAGCCTGCGCATCGGCGACACGGTGCGCGTGGACAATTTCGAAGGCGTGGTGGCCGACATCAAGACGCGCTACACGCTGATCCGTTCATTGAGCGGCCGCGAATCGATCGTGCCCAACGAGAAGCTGATCACCGAGCGCATCGAGAACCTCTCGCTGGCCGACCCGCGCATCCTGCTGTCGACCGACGTCACCGTGGGCTACGACAGCGACGTGGACCTGGTGCAGCGCATCCTGCTGGACGCCGCGCGCACGTCGGACCGGGTGATCGCCGACCCGGAGCCGGCGGCGCGGCTGGTGAAATTCGGCGCCGACGGCCTGGAGTTCACGCTGCAGTTCTGGATCGCCGATCCGCAGAACGGCCAGATGAACGTGCGCTCGGACGTCAACCTGCACATCCTCAAGTCGCTGCGCGAGGCGGGCATCGAGATTCCCTTCCCGCAGCGGGTGGTGCACCTCCAGCCCGGCGGCGTCACTTCATCATCGACGGCAGCCACAGGCTGAGCTGCGGGAAGGCGATCAGGATGCCCAGCATGACGATCTGGACCAGCACATAGGGCGCGACGCCCCGGAAGATGGTCATCAGGCCCACCCGGGGCAGCAGGGTATTGAGCACGAACAGGTTCATGCCCACCGGCGGCGAGATCAGGCCGATCTGGATCACCATCACGATCAGCACGCCGAACCAGACCGGGTCGAACCCCAGCTGCACCACGATCGGGAAGAAGAGGGGGATGGTGAGCAGCACCATCGTCAGTTCCTCCATCACCGTGCCGAGGATCACGTAGATCACCATCATGGCAGCGACGATCATGATGGGCGACAGGCCCATCGTGGTGATGGTCTGCGTCAGCTGCATCGGCATCGACGTGAAGTTCACGAAGTTGGCGAAGATGGTGGCCGCGATCAGCAGCGCGAACAGCATGGCCGTGGTGCGCGCCGATTCGACCAGGATTTCCGCCAGGACCTTCCAGCTGAGCGTCCTGCGTCCGAGTGCGAAGAAGAACGCGCCCGATGCGCCGATGCCCGCGCCCTCCGTGGCCGTGAAGATGCCGCCGTAGATGCCGCCCAGCACGACCACGACCAGAACCAGCACTCCCCAGATTCCGCGCAAGGCCTCCAGGCGCTGCGCCCAGGTGAAGGTTTCCCCGGCCGGCGCATGCTCGGGATCCCGGGAGGTGACGATGACCACGGCGGCCATCAGGAGGACAGCGGTGAGCAGGCCCGGCAGCACGCCGGCGGCGAACAGCTTGCCGATGTGGGTCTCCGTCACGATGCCGTAGATCACCATGATGGTGGACGGCGGGATCATGATGCCCAGCGTGCCGCCCGCGGCAATCACGCCGGTGGACAGCGAATCGCTGTAGCCCAGCTTCTTCATCGACGGGTAGGCCACCTTGCTCATGGTGGCGGCCGTCGCGATCGACGAGCCGCAGATGGCGCCGAAGCCGGCACAGGCGGCAATCGTGGCGTGTGCCAGGCCCCCCCGGCGGTGGCCGATGAAGGTGTACGCGGCGTGGAACAGCTCGTGGGCCAGCCCGGCCCGCGCGACGAAGTTGCCCATGAGCACGAAGAGCGGGATGACCGACAGCGTGTACGCGAATCCCGTCTCGTGCACCACCTGGGCAGCGCTGGCGAAGGCCGGCAGCCAGCCGCGGGTCAGGCCGATGCCCGCCACGCCGACCAGGCCCATCGCAAAGGCCAGCGGCACCCGCAGCAAGGCCAGGGCGAAGATGGCCAGGAAGCCGAGCAGCGCCTCCGTCACAGCACGGCTCCTTCATGCTCGACGCTGCCGGCATCGGGCCGGGCCAGCAGGATCAGGTGGATGACGCCCGTGAGGGCGCACAGCACGCTCATGCCATAGATGAAGGGATGCTTGGGAATGCCCAGCTGCGCCGTCGTTTCGCCGGAGGCCCTGAAATCGTTCCCGGTTCGCCACATGAGCCAGGCCAGCCCCAGCATGGATGCGGCGCACAGCAGGTGGACCAGCCCTCGCTGGATCAAGCGCACCGCCGGCGGCAACTTCGAATCCAGGGAGTCGAAGACCACGTGCTCGCCCCGCAGCGACACCAGGGGCAGGGCGGCGAAAATCACGGCCACCATCAGCAACTCCGTCAGTTCCAGCGACCCGGGGATCGAGTTGGCCAGGAGCTTGCGGCCGCCCACGTCGAAAAACGTGAGCGCCATGATCGCGAACAGCGCCGTGGCAGCAGTCACGCCACAAGCGCTGGCTATGATTTTCTTCAATCTGTGCCTCGGCAAAAAAAGGAAGGGCGGCACCCGCGATGCAGCGGTGCCGCCCGGGAACCGGTGAGTATCACCGAGTCGGGTCTGGCCTATTTCTGCAGCTTGGCGGTCTCGGCGCGGAACTCCGCCAGCACGCCGGCGGCGCCCTTCAGGCCGCCCTTGGATTCGGCAGCCTGCGCCCAGTCGCGCTCGAGCTTGTTGATGCGGATGGTGACTTCGCTGACCAGGGCGGGGCTGGCCTTGACGATGGCGACGCCGTTCTTCTGCATGTTCTCCATGGCCTTGGCGTCCACCACGTCCCAGCCCTTGCCGAAGATGCGCGCGGCGGTCTCGCCGGAGATCGCGTCGATCGCCTTCTTCTCGTCGGCGCTGAGCTTGTCGTATCGGGCCGGGTTCATCATGAACACGAAGCTGGTGTTGTACAGGCCGCCCGGGAATACGGTGGCGTACTTGATGATCTTGTCGATCTTGAAGGAATCGGTGGATTCGGCAGGGAACAGCGTGCCGTCCATGACGCCCGAGGACAGCAGCTCGTAGGAGTCCGGGGCGGGCTTGAGCGTCACGTTCATGCCCAGCGTCTTGGAGATTTCGTTGACCATCCCGCCGCCCACGCGGAACTTGAGCCCGCCGAGGTCCTCGACCTTGGTGATGGGGTGCTTCGTGTTGAAGACGATGCCGGGGCCGTGGGTGAAATAGGCCAGCGGCCTGACGCCCTGCTTCAGGTGTTCGGCATTGAATTCAGGGTGCTTGCTGGCGACGCGGTTGAAGGCCACGGAAAGCGGCTCGGCCTTGTCACCGAGGAAGGGGAGTTCGGCCATCTGGGTCAGCACGAAGCGCCCGGGCGTGTAGCCGTGCACCGTGAAGGAAATGTCGGCCAGCCCGTTCTTGACGGCGTCGAGGGTGCCGGGGGCGGGCGCGACGCCTCGCGGCAGGATGTTGCACTTCATCTTGCCGGCGGTGTTCTTGTCGAGCAGGTCGCACCATTCCTTCTGGGCCACGCTCAGCGAGTGGGTCGGCGGCAGCCAGCTCGAAACCGTCAGCACGGTCTGGGCGGAGGCGGATCCCGCCGCCAATGCGGTGGCGGCCAGGAGAAAGAAGTGACGTTTCATGCGCGGGGCTCCTTGATGGGGTTGCGCCTGACTGTAAGCTTGGCCAGTGCCGGGAATGGTCCAGACTTACCCGAATTCCCCGACCGGGCGGTTGGCGAATTGTCGTGGTGCGGACAGCTTTTGACGGCGGGCAGTCGAGGCGCCGAAGCTCACGCCTATAATCAAAAAAACGAACGATCGTTCTTTTTTAGTTCCTTCCCCCTCTTTGTCGCCGAAACGAAAATGCTTTGGTGCAGCGCCACATAGAATTCCAGTTTACGTAAACGTCAATTCCAAAACTCTTAGGAGCCGCAAGCATGAAGGTCCTGGTCCCCGTCAAGCGCGTGGTCGACTACAACGTGAAGGTCCGGGTCAAGTCGGACAACACGGGTGTCGACATCGCCAACGTGAAGATGAGCATGAACCCCTTCGACGAGATCGCCGTCGAAGAGGCCGTGCGCCTGAAGGAAAAGGGCGTGGTGACCGAAGTCATCGCCGTCTCCTGCGGCGTGGCCCAGTGCCAGGAGACCCTGCGCACCGCCATGGCCATCGGCGCCGACCGCGCCATCCTGGTGGAGACCGACCGAAGAGCTGCAGCCCCTGGCCGTGGCCAAGCTGCTCAAGGCCCTGGTCGACAAGGAGCAGCCGGGCCTCGTGATCCTGGGCAAGCAGGCCATCGACGACGACGCCAACCAGACCGGCCAGATGCTCGCCGCCCTGGCGACCTGCCGCAGGCCACCTTCGCCAGCAAGGTCGAGATCGCCGACGGCAAGGCCCGCGTCACGCGCGAAGTCGACGGCGGCCTGGAGACCCTGTCGGTGACCCTGCCGGCCGTCATCACCACCGACCTGCGCCTGAACGAGCCGCGCTACGTCACGCTGCCCAACATCATGAAGGCCAAGAAAAAGCAGCTGGACACCTTCAAGCCGGCCGACCTGGGCGTGGAGTCAAGCCGCACCTCAAGACCCTGAAGGTCACCGAGCCGCCCAAGCGCAGCGCCGGCATCAAGGTGCCCGACGTCGCCACGCTGGTGGCCAAGCTCAAGAACGAAGCCAAGGTGATCTGACATGACCGCACTCGTCATTGCCGAACACGACAACGCCTCCATCAAGGGCGCGACCCTCAACACCGTCACCGCCGCCGCGCAGTGCGGCGGCGACGTCCACGTGCTGGTGGCCGGCCACAACGCCGGCGCAGCGGCCAAGGCGGCCGCGCAGATCGCCGGCGTGACCAAGGTGATCCACGCCGACGGCGAGCACTTCGCCCACGGCCTGGCCGAGAACGTCGCCGCGCAGGTGCTGGCCATCGCCGGCGCCTACAGCCACATCCTGTTCCCGGCCACCGCCAGCGGCAAGAACATCGCCCCGCGCGTGGCCGCCAAGCTGGACGTCGGCGCAGATCAGCGACATCACCAAGGTCGACAGCCCCGACACCTTCGAGCGCCCGATCTACGCCGGCAACGCGATCGCCATCGTGCAGAGCCTGGACGAGAAGAAGGTGATCACCGTGCGCACCACCGGCTTCGACCCGGCGGCGGCCACCGGCGGCAGCGCCGCGGTCGAAACCGCCACCGCCGTGGCCGACAGCGGCAAGAGCAAGTTCGTGGGCAACGAGATCGCCAAGAACGACCGGCCCGAGCTGACGGCCGCCAAGATCATCGTCTCGGGCGGCCGCGCGCTGGGCAGCGCCGAGAAGTTCAACGAAGTGATGACGCCCGCTGGCCGACAAGCTGGGCGCGGCGCTGGGCGCCAGCCGCGCCGCGGTGGATGCGGGCTACGCCCCCAACGACTGGCAGGTCGGCCAGACCGGCAAGATCGTCGCGCCGCAGCTGTACATCGCCGCCGGCATCTCCGGGGCGATCCAGCACCTGGCCGGCATGAAGGACTCCAAGGTGATCGTGGCGATCAACAAGGACCCGGAGGCGCCGATCTTCAGCGTGGCCGACTACGGGCTGGAAGCCGACCTGTTCACCGCCGTGCCGGAACTGATCACGGCACTGTAACCGCTACGCTCCAGAGCTGACAACAAGGCATCGCGAGCGATGCCTGTTGAACTCTGATGATTCGTCTGGAGAATCGCCATGAGCTACACCGCCCCCGTCAAGGACATGCTGTTCGACATGCGGCACCTGGCCGGCATCGACGAGATCGCGAAGATGCCCGGCTTCGAGGACGCCGGCTTCGACACGGCGCAGGCCGTGCTCGAGGAATGCGCCAAGTTCAACGAGGGCGTGGTCGCGCCGCTGAACGTCGAGGGCGACCGCAACCCGTCGAGCTGGAAGGACGGCGAGGTCACGACCACGCCGGGCTTCAAGGAGGCGTTCCGCCAGTACGCCGAGGGCGGCTGGCAGGGCCTGCAGCACCCGCAGGACTTCGGCGGCCAGGGCCTGCCCAAGACCATCGGCGCGGCCTGCAGCGAGATGCTGAACTCGGCGCAACATGAGCTTCGCGCTGTGCCCGCTGCTGACCGACGGCGCGATCGAGGCCCTGCTCACGGCCGGCTCCGACGAGCTGAAGGCCACCTACCTGGAAAAGCTGGTGAGCGGCAAGTGGACCGGCACCATGAACCTGACCGAGCCGCAGGCCGGCTCGGACCTGGCGCTGGTGCGCACGCGCGCCGAGCCGCAGCCCGACGGCACCTACAAGATCTTCGGCACCAAGATCTTCATCACCTACGGCGAGCACGACATGGCGGAGAACATCGTGCACCTGGTGCTGGCCCGCGTGGCGGGCGCGCCCGAAGGCGTGAAGGGCATCAGCCTGTTCGTGGTGCCCAAGTTCATGGTCGGCAAGGACGGCTCGCCTGGGCGCGCGCAACGACGTGCACTGCGTCAGCATCGAGCACAAGCTGGGCATCAAGGCCACGCCGACGGCGGTGCTGCAGTTCGGCGACCACGGCGGCGCCGTGGGCTACCTGGTCGGCCAGGAGAACCGCGGCCTGGAGTACATGTTCATCATGATGAACGCCGCGCGCTACGCCGTGGGCGTGCAGGGCATCGCGATCGCCGAGCGCGCCTACCAGCAGGCCGTGGCCTACGCCAAGGACCGCGTCCAGTCGCGCCCGGTGGACGGCTCGATGAACGCCAGCGCGCCCATCATCCATCACCCCGACGTGAAGCGCATGCTGATGACGATGCGCGCCTACACCGAAGGCTGCCGCGCCATGGCCACCGTGGCCGCGGCCGCCTACGACGCGGCGCACCACCACCCCGATGCCGAGGTGCGCAAGCAGAACCAGGCCTTCTACGAATTCATGGTGCCGCTGGTCAAGGGCTACAGCACCGAGATGAGCCTGGAAGTGACCTCGCTGGGCGTGCAGGTGCACGGCGGCATGGGCTTCATCGAGGAAACCGGCGCGGCGCAGTACTACCGCGACGCCAGGATCCTCACCATCTACGAAGGCACGACGGCGATCCAGGCCAACGACCTGGTGGGCCGCAAGACGGCGCGCGACGGCGGCCAGACGGCCAAGGCCATCGCCGCGCAGATCGCGAAGACCGAGGCCGAGCTGGCGCAAGCGCGACAGCGCGGCGGCACGCGGCGATGCTCAAGCGCCTGTCGGCGGCGCGCCAGGCCTTCGTCGACGTGGTCGACTTCGTGGCCGGCAACACCAAGGCGTCGCCCAACGCGGTGTTCGCCGGCTCGCGTGCCCTACCTGATGCTGGCCGGCAACCTGATGGCGGGCTGGCAGCTGGCGCGCTCGCTGCTGGTGGCCGAGGACCTGTCGGCCAAGGGCGAGGACACGGCCTTCATGCAGGCCAAGATCGCCACGGCGCGCTTCTACGCCGACCACATCCTGAGCCAAGGCGCCCGGGCATGCGCGACGCCATCGTCGAAGGCGCGGACAGCGTCACGGCGCTGGCGCTCGAAGCGTTCTGAAGGTGTCCGCCGCGTTGACAGGCGCGGCGGGCCCGCTGTCTCGAGAATCGAATTCCACTTATCCGGGAACCCCATGTCCAAGCTGCCCACCGCCCTGCAGAACCTCGCCCTGCCCGTGATCGGCTCGCCGCTGTTCATCATCAGCAACCCCAAGCTGGTGATCGAGCAGTGCAAGGCCGGCATCGTCGGCTCCATGCCGGCGCTCAACGCGCGGCCGGCCGCGCAGCTGGACGAGTGGCTGCACGAGATCACCGAGACGCTGGCGGCCTACGACCAGGCCCACCCGGAAGCGCCCGGCGGCGCCGTTCGCCATCAACCAGATCGTGCACAAGAGCAACGACCGGCTGCGAGCACGACATGGAGATGGTGCGTCAAGTACAAGGTGCCGATCATCATCACGTCGCTGGGCGCGCGCACCGACGTGAACGAGGCGATCCACAGCTACGGCGGCATCGTGCTGCACGACATCATCAACAACACGTTCGCGCACAAGGCGATCGAGAAGGGCGCCGACGGCCTGATCGCGGTGGCGGCCGGCGCCGGCGGCCATGCGGGCGTGAAGAGCCCGTTCGCGCTGATCCAGGAAATCCGCCAGTGGTTCGACGGCCCGCTGGCGCTGTCAGCGGCTCCATCGCCACCGGCGGCGCCGTGCTGGCCGCGCAGGCCATGGGCGCGGACTTCGCCTACATCGGCTCGGCCTTCATCGCCACGCACGAGGCGCGCGCCGCGACGCCTACAAGCAGGCGATCGTCGACTGCAATTCCGACGACATCGTGTACTCCAGCCTGTTCACCGGCGTGCACGGCAACTACCTGAAGCCGTCGATCCGCGCCGCCGGCCTGGACCCGGACAACCTGCCCGAAGGCGACGTGAAGACGATGAACTTCTCCGGCGGCGAGGGCAGCAAGTCCAAGGCCTGGAAGGACATCTGGGGCTGCGGCCAGGGCATCGGCGCCGTGACCGAGGTCGTCGAGCACCGCCGCGCTGGTGGCGCGCCTGAAGCGCGAGTACCGCGAGGCGCAGCAGCGCCTGCTGCCGCAGCCCGCGCTGCTCGAGGCGGCCTGAGCCTTCAGCTGCCCGCGCCGTAGCTCAGCTCGCTGGCCCGGCCCCAGAACACGCGGTACATGAAGATCGTGTAGACGATGATCGCCGGCAGCGTGATCGCCACGCCCACGAAGATGAAGATCAGCGACTTGGTCGCGCTGGCGGCCTGCCAGACGGTGAGCCGGTCGATCACGATGTACGGATAGAGGCTGTAGGCCAGGCCGATGAAGGCCAGCACGAAGATCAGCACCGTGCTGGCGAACACCACCCAGCCGTAGCCGGCGGCGACCACCTGCGGCCGCGTCGTCACATGGAAGGCGGCGTAGAACGCCACGGCGCAGGCCACCGGGATCGGCAGCAGGCCGATGAACTGCGGCATGGCGAACCAGCGCTCGAACACGGTGTGGCTCACCATCGGCGACGCCAGCGAAATGCCCACCAGCGCCGCGCCCATCGGCCACAGCACGCGGCGCGCCCAGCCCACGGCCTTCAGCTGCAGTTCGTCGCCGGTCTTCATGATCAGCCAGCCGGCGCCCAGCATGGCGTAGCCGGTCGGCAGCGTCAGTGCGATGCCCAGGCTGAACAGCAGCGACCATCCGCCCGTGGTCGAAGCCCGTCAGGTAGCTGCCGAGCATCCAGCCCTGCGCCATCGCCGTCATCAGCGAGCCGAGCGCGAACAGCCGGTTCCAGGTGGCCTTGTGCGCGGCGCGCGCCTTGACGCGGAAGTCGAACGAGACGCCGCGCAGGATCAGGCCGATCAGCATCACGGCCACCGGCAGGTACAGCGCCGACAGCACGATGCCGTGGGCCAGCGGGAAAGGCGATCAGCAGCACGCCGATGCCCAGCACCAGCCAGGTCTCGTTGGCGTCCCAGAACGGGCCGATGCTGGACACCATCACGTCCTTCTGCTCGTCGTTGGCGAACGGCAGCAGGATGCCCACGCCCAGGTCGTAGCCGTCCAGCACCACGTAGGCCAGCAGCGCCAGCCCCATCACCGCCATGAAGACCAGCGGCAGGACGTGTTCCCAGGAAAGGTCCATGGTCGATGCTCCGGTTTCAGGCCGGGCCGCCGACCGGCGTGGCCGCCTTGGGGCTTTGCGGGGTCTGCGGCGTCGGCTGCGCCGGGTGGCTGGCCATGTACATCAGCACCAGCACGTAGGAGGCGAGCAGGAAGGCGTAGACCACCAGGTAGGCGATCAGCGTCGACGCCACCATCGACGGGCGGATGATCGGCCACCAGGTCGGCGGTGCGCAGCAGCCCATACACCATGAACGGCTGGCGGCCGATTTCGGTGACGAACCAGCCGGCCAGGGTGGAGACCCAGCCGGAGAAGGTCATGGCGGCCAGCAGCGCAACAGCAGCGGGCCATCGCTGGCATGCGGCGGCTGCGCGCGCCACAGCGCCCATGCGCCCCACCACGACACCAGCAGCATCAGCACGCCCATGCCCACCATCACGCGGAAGCTCCAGAACACGGGTGCCACCGGCGGGTGCGCGTTGGGGAATTCGTCCAGGCCCTTGATCTCCGCCTCGCTGTCGTGCGCCAGGATCAGGCTGCCCAGCTTGGGCACCTGGATGGCGTAGTCGGTGCGGGCCTCCTTCTCGTTGGGCCAGCCGAACAGCGTCAGCGGCGCGCCCTTCTCCGTGTGCCAGATGGCTTCGATGGCCGCGATCTTGGCCGGCTGGTGTTCCAGCGTGTTCAGGCCGTGCAGGTCGCCCGCGAGGATCTGCAGCGGAATGGCGATCGCCGCGGCGATGACGCCGGCGCGCAGCGCGTGGCGCGGTGCCCGCGTTGGCCGTGCTGCGCAGCAGCTGCCAGGCCGACAGGCCGGCGATCAGGAACGCCGCGGTGAGCGCGGAAGCCAGCAGCTTGTGCACCAGCCGGTAGGGGAACGACGGGTTGAAGATCACTGCCAGCCAGCTGGTGGCGTGGAACCGGCCGTCGATGATCTCGTAGCCCGCCGGCGTCTGCATCCACGAGTTGAGGCTGAGGATCCAGAAGGCCGACAGGGTGGTGCCGGCGGCCACCATCAGCGTGGCGAAGAGGTGCACGCGGTCGGACACGCGGTCGCGCCCGAACAGCATGATGCCCAGGAAAGTCGCCTCCAGGAAGAACGCGGTGAGCACCTCGTAGCCGAGCAGCGGGCCCGCGATGTTGCCGGCCCTTTCCATGAAGCCCGGCCAGTTGGTGCCGAACTGGAAACTCATGGTGATGCCGGTGACCACGCCGATCGCGAAGGTCAGCGCGAAGATCTTGGTCCACAGGTAGTACGCTTCCTCCCAGCCCTGGGCCGCCGGGGTGCCCCGGGTCGCGCTGTGGCGCAGGCGGAAATACACCAGGAACCAGCACAGCGCGATGTTGATCGTCGGGAACAGGATGTGGAAGCCGATGTTCGCGGCGAACTGCAGGCGGGAAAGCAGGAGCGTGTCCACCGGCCCATTATCCCCACTGCGGGGCCTGGCGTGGGCCGTTTCAGGAAAGAGGCTGGATTTCGGCCAGGCGCTGCTCGAGCGCGCCGATCAGCGTGTCCAGGCAGTCCTCGAACCGTGAGAGATGCTGGTCGACCTCGTCACGCGGGCGATGCTGCCGGATCGCGAGTTCCAGCGCCTGCGCGTGCCCGGGCACCTGCACGGCGCCGATGTTGCCCGCCACGCCGCGCGCCGTGTGGGCCAGCCGCTCGGCCGTGGGCCAGTCGCCCCGGTCCAGCGAATGCCGCAGTTCGGCCGGGCAGTTGCGCTGGCCGTCGACGTAGCGCCGGAGCATGGCGAAGTAGAGCGGCTTCTTGCCCATCATCCGGCGCAGGCCGGCGGCGGCGTCGAGTCCGGGCACCGTGTCCAGCGCGGCCGCGTCCAGCGCCGCCGCGGTGACCACGGATGAGTCGGCTGTGGACGGCGGCGGCTGCGTCACCGGGGCGGGTGCGGGCCGGATCCACTTGACCAGCATCGAACACAGCTCGTCCGGGTCGATGGGCTTGGTCACGAAGTCGTTCATGCCGGCGGCCAGGCAGCGCTCGCGGTCGCGCTGCATGGCGTTGGCCGTCATCGCCACGATCGGCAGCGCCGCGAAAGCGGGCAGCTTGCGGATCTCGAGCGTCGCCGTCACGCCGTCCATGACCGGCATCTGCATGTCCATCAGCACCAGGTCGTAGGCGTTGCTGCTGCACCATTTCCAGGCCCATCCGGCCGTTGTCCGCGACGTCCACCAGGAAGCCCGCATCGCGCAGGATCTCGCAGGCCACGAGCTGGTTGATGTCGTTGTCCTCGACCAGCAGGATGCGTGCGCTCCCCACGGCCTCGCAAGGCTTCCCGGATGCCGGCGCTGCTTCCTGGCCGGTGCCCTGGGCGATGCCCGCGCGAACCGTGAACCAGAACGTGCTGCCGCGCCCGATCCGGCTTTCGACCCCGACATCGCCGCCCATCAGCTGCGCGAGGTTCTTCGAGATCGCCAGGCCCAGGCCCGTGCCGCCGTACTTGCGGGTGGTGGACGAATCGGCCTGCTGGAAGCTCTGGAACAGGCGGCCCTGCTGCTCGGGGGTGATGCCGATGCCCGTGTCCGCCACCGAGAAGCGCAGCAGCACGTTCTCGGGTCCGCGTTCCTGCACGCGCACGGCGACCACGATCTGTCCCTTGTCGGTGTACTTCACGGCGTTGTTGGCGTAGTTGACCAGGATCTGGCCCACGCGCAGCGAATCGCCGACCAGCCGCCGCGGGACCTCGGCGCCGATGTCGAAGACCAGCTCCACGCCCTTGGCGCCGCACTTCTCGCCGACCAGGGTGGACACGTTGTCCAGCAGCTTGCCCAGCTCGAAGTCGGCCTGCTCGATGGTGAGCTTGCCGGCCTCGACCTTGGAGAAGTCCAGGATGTCGTTGATGACGCCCAGCAGGTGCTGGCCCGACGCCTGCACCTTGGTGATGTAGTCGCGCTGGCGCTGCGTCAGCTCGGTCTTGAGCGCCAGGTGCGACATGCCGATGATGGCGTTCATCGGCGTGCGGATTTCGTGGCTCATGTTGGCCAGGAAATCGCTCTTCATGCGCGTCGCCTCTTCCGCCAGTTCCTTGGCGCGGCGGATTTCAAGCTCCTCCTTCTTTCGCTGGGTCACGTCGCGGCCGATCGCCAGGATGCCCATCACCTTGCCGTCCTGGTCGCGCATCGGGTTGCGCGCGGTCTCCATGACCCGTTCGGCGCCATCGGGACCCGGGATTCGCTCCTCGACCATCGTCAGGCCCTGCGACTGGAGCGCGGCGTCGTCCAGCCGGCAGATGACTTCCGCCCGGTCCGGGCTGAACAGGTCCCAGGCCGTCCGGCCCTGGATCTCGGCGGCCGGCAGGCCCGCCGCGCGCGCGAAGGCGTCGTTGACGCCGAGGTACTTGCCCTGGGGATCCTTGTAGACGATCAGGTCGGGAATGGAGTTGAACAGCGCGTTCATGAGTGCCTGCTGGCGCCTGCGCTCCCGTGCCGCGGCTTTCTGCTCCGTGATGTCCTTGAAGCTGACGATCCAGATCTCGCGTTCCGCCTGTTCGGCCAGCGACGCGGTCCCGTCGATGTTGAGCAGCGAGCCGTTCTTGTGCCGGTAGAGCGTGCGAAAGCCCGACCGGCTTGCCGCTGCGCCGCAATTCGCCGTCCAGCGGCTTGATCGCATCGGCCGAGTACTTGGCATCCAGGGCCGTGATGTGCAGGCCGATCACCTCGTCCACCCGGTACCCGAGCAGTTCGCATGCCGCGCGGTTGGCGTAAGTCACGCTGGCGGATGCGCGGTCCAGCCACATGATCGGGCCGGAGCTCTCCACCACCACGTGGTTGAACATCATCCGCTGCTCGAACTGCACGCGCTGCGTGACGTCGCGAAAGACCACCACCCGCCCCACGCTGCGGCCCTGCACCAGCTGCGGCCGCGCGTGGCGCTCCAGCATGCGGCCGTCCTTGAGCTCGACGACGCTGAAGCTCTCGGCGTCGGGATCGAACTCGCTGCTCTGCTCCACCAGCTCGGCCGGGTGCCGGGCCTGGGCGCATTGCAGCGCCATCAGCTCCTCCTGCCCGAGGCCCCCGAGCATGTCTTCCGGAATGCGCCACATCGTGACGAAGGCGGTGTTGTAGAAGAGCGCGTTGTCGGCGAACTGGAGCGCCATGATGCCGTCGTCGGTGGCGTCGAGCGTCGCGAACAGCAGCGACATCGACGCCCGGCTTGTCGCCAGGTCCTCGGCGAGTCGTTCCGCCTGGCGCCGCGCGATGCGCAGTTCCTCGCGCAGCGAGTCGACTTGCGCCGCCTGGCCGTCTCCGATCGGCGCTTCGGACAGCGGTGGCAGCGCCTGCAGGTCGAGGTCCAGGTCCACGCGCGGTCCTTCAGTGCAGCCGATCGGCCATTTCGCGCAATTCCACGACGGCGGCGGCCCGCTCGGCGGACGGCAGGCGATCGAGGTCGACCAGCACCCGCATGCCCAGCCGCTCCCACTGGAAGACCTTGCGCGCCGTGGCTGCAGTGGCCGCTTCTTCCCGGACCGCGTACACCTCGATCGGCTCGGCAAAACCCTTGGCGTGCAGCGGCGGCTGCGCCTCGGCCACGATCGCGTCGCGCACCAGGGCGTATGTTTCCCCGGAGACCAGGATGCCGCCCGCCTCGGCCGCCTGCTCCAGGCGGGCGGCAAGATTGACCTCGGCGCCGATGATGGTGTAGTCCATGCGCAAGTCGCTGCCGAAGTTGCCGACGTCGCAGTAGCCGGTGTTGATGCCCATGCGCACCTGGAATATCTTGTCCGATCCCATCTCGCGCCACAGGATCTGCAGCTCGGTCATGCGCCTTTGCATGGCCAGCGCCATCCTGACGCACCGCAGCGCGTCCTCCTTCACGCCGAGCGTGCCCGGGTCGCCGAAGAAGATCACCATCGCGTCGCCGATGAACTTGTCGAGCGTTCCGCCGTACTCGTCAGCGATCTTCGACATTTCGGAAAAGTAGCTGTTCAGCAGGTAGGTGATGTCCTCGGGCTGCCACTTGGTCGTCGACGCAGTGAAGTCCTTGATGTCGGAGAAGAAGACGGTGAGCTTCTTGCGCTGGGTGCGGATCTGGGCGTCGCGCGAGCCATCGAACAGCGACTGGTAGACCTGCGGCGCCAGGTAGCGGCCGAGTTTTTCGGACAGCGCCTGCAGCCGGCGCGCATTGCCGCTGCGTTCCAGGTGCGTGTTCACGCGGGCCAGAACGACCGGCGGGCTGATCGGCTTGGTGATGTAGTCGACGGCGCCGAGATCCAGGCCGAACTGCTCCTCCTCGATGCTGGTCAGCGCCGTGAGGAAGATGACGGGGATGTTCGCCGTGGCCGGGGACGCGCGCAGGCGCCGCATCACTTCGTAGCCGTCCATGCCGGGCATCATGATGTCCAGCAGGATCAGCTCGGGTGGGTTGGCGCCCTGGGCGATCTCCAGCGCCTGCGCGCCGCCCTCGGCCGTGGAAACCTCGTACCTGTCCTCCAGCAGTGCGCTCATCAGGAGGAGGTTGTCCGGCGTGTCGTCGACCACCAGGACCCGCGACTTGGGGTCCACCAGCTTGCTTGACTGCATTACGCGACCTTTCGGGGTTTCGGCACGCAACGGCTTGCGGCGACAGGTGAATCAAAACATCGCACCTGTCGCGCCGCCTACGAAAAAACCTCGGCAGAGCTAGGCGATTTGCCGTATGCCATAAGTGTTAGGTGAATTCACCGCCCGCAAATGGTTGCGTGGCACGGCTGGGCGGGTCATACTGTACGAATGAACAGTATTGGAATTCAACGCCATGGCTGAGGTGCGCATCCCCCTGGAGGCCCTCAAGGGCAGGGGCTCGGCCAGCCGGATGGCGCATCGTTTCGAGCGCGACGCGCGCCATGACTTCGACGACGGCTGGGCCACGCTGGACGAGGCGCACGGCCAGCCGCAGGCGCAGCTGCGCACCGAGGTGATCTGGGAGGACGCGCGCAGCATCATCACCAGCAATGCTTCGCCCGACATCTACTTCGACCGCTCCATCAACCCCTACCGCGGCTGCGAGCACGGATGCATCTACTGCTACGCGCGGCCCACCCACAGCTACCTGAACCTGTCGCCCGGCCTGGACTTCGAGACCAAGATCATCGCCAAGCGCAACATCGCGCAGGTGCTGCGCGGCGAGCTCGCGCGCCGGAACTACGAGCCGCGGATGATCGCGATCGGCACCGCAACGGACTGCTACCAGCCGGTGGAACGCGAACTGCGGCTGACCCGCGCGGTCATCGAGCTGATGCATGAGACGCAGCATGCCTTTTCACTCGTCACCAAATCCAGCGGCGTGGAGCGCGACCTGGACCTGATCGCGCCGATGGCGGCGCAGGGCCTCGTCGCCGTGAACGTGACGATCACCACGCTCGACGCCGAACTGACGCGCAAGCTCGAGCCGCGGGCAGCGGCGCCGCACCGGCGCCTTCGCATCCTGCGCACGCTCGCGGAACACGGCGTGCCCTGCGGCGTGAGCCTGGCGCCCCAGATCCCGTTCCTCACCGAGGACATGGAGCAGGTGCTCGAGGCGGCGTGGGACGCCGGCGCGCGCAGCGCGTTCTACCACGTGCTGCGGCTGCCCTGGGAGGTCAGCCCGCTGTTCCGGGAGTGGCTGGAACTGCACTACCCGCAGCGGGCGGCGCGCATCATGGCGCGCATCCACGACATGCGCGGCGGCAAGGACTACGACAGCGACTTCGCCACGCGGATGAAGGGCTCGGGTCCCTGGGCCGACCTGATCGGCCAGCGCTTTCGCAAGGCGGTGAGCCGCCTGGGTTTCAACCGGGCACGCGTGGAGCTGGACACCGCCCGGTTCTGCGCGCCGTCCCTGAACGGGCAGGGCGCCCTTTTCTGAAGTGCACCCCGCCGCCTAGAACCGGTAGGCGTAGCGAACCAGCAGGTGCGCATCCGGCTTGTTGCCGGCGGCCTTGTCGGACAGCAGGTTGTCCAGGATCACGTGCACCGTGGAATGCTTGTCCTGGCTCTCCCAGTACGCGGTGACGCCGAAGGACCAGCCCGCGCGGATCGCATCCAGGTTCACGTCGTCGCGAAAGCGCGCGCTGCGGTAGGTGCCGCTGGCGCCGAGCAGCCAGCGGCCGGGAATCGACCATTGGCTGTCCAGCTGCACGAAGTGGCGCGGCATGAACGGGATCTTGAGCCCGTCGTTGGCGCCGGTCTGGTGGGCGTTGCGCCAGAGGTAGCGCAACGCCATCGCGTGCGTGCGGCTCAGGAGCCGGTTGTACGACACACCCACGGAATTGGACCTGCCTTCCGCGAACTGCGGCGTTTCTTCCAGGTCGCTCTTGGCGGAGAAGACGTCGGGGCGGTTGCGCAGGTTCTCGAGCTGGGTCACCTGGAAGTCGGTGATGGCCGTGTGGCGCCCGCCCAGGCCGTTGTCCACGCGCTCGTGGTCGGCGAACGCGCGCAGGAAGCCGGAGGCGCCGATTTCGCCGTCGTACTGCAGCCGCGCGCGCTCGTACATCCCGCCCGCGACGACCAGCCGGTCGTTGACCGGGATGCCGACGGTGTCGACCGGGCTCAGGGTCGCCGACGATGCGGGGCGGCGCCACTGCTGCCAGACCCCGCGCACCGTGTGCAGGGGCGCGACCTGCCATTGCAGGCCCAGGCGCGGGTTGACTTCGTTGAATTCACGGTCGACGTTGCTGTTCTCCAGCGTGAAGACCTGCGGCGGCGCGAGCTGCAGCGTGAGGCGGTTGAGGTCCTCGCGGTGCTGGCGCGATTGCTGGCCGAACAGGTCGAGCTGCGCCGCATGGCCCGCGGCGCTCTTGTACAGCGCCGAGACGTAGGCGTCGGTCGCGCGCACGTCGAAGCGCTGGCCGTTGTCCAGGCGCACCGGGCTGAAGGTGGTGGCGAGGCCGCCGGTCTGTTCCTGGCGCGAGCGCTCCACGCCCCAGCTCCACTGGATCCCGCCGGCGGAGAAGGCGTGGCGGAACTGCACATCGTCCTGGTCGATGCTGGAGAAGAAGTTGTCCAGCGTGCCGACAGGCCCGAAGATGGTCGTGGAAAAGAGCCGGTTGAGGCTGTCCGCCACCGATGGCGACACCAGGGCGCCGGCCACGCTGTTGTCCTGGCTGCCCTTGCCCGCCTTGAGCCACAACTGGTTCTGCGGGTCGATCTTGAAATTGAGCCCCAGGTCGAGCCGCTGCTCGTCCTGCTCCAGCGCGTCGTTGGCCAGGGCCGCGGAGCGCAGGTCGCCGCGCAGGTGCGTGTCGGTCGCGAAGGCGAACAGCCCGAGCTGGTAGGTCGGCCGCGCGCCCAGGCCCATCGTCAGGTTGCGGGAGCGCCCGGTGCTGTCGTCGCCGCGCGCCTGCGCGGTCGCGACATCGCCGCTCACGTAGTACGCGATCGGGATCGGGGACACGGCGAGCCCGTTGAACGTCGCTATCCCGGCGACCTGGCGCCAATCGTTCTGTTCTGCCAAGAATTCCACACGGCCGTAGTGCCCAGGCGACGGAATCAGCGTGGCGTCGCGGTTGGAGGCGCCGAACGTGGTGGGCTCCGTCAGGTAGCCCTTGAACAGCTCGGAGTTCTTGTTGAACTTGCCCGTGTAGCGGTCGGCCAGGAACAGGTGGCTGCCCCCCCAGAAGGGCGAATAGGCCCGGGTGGCGTAATAGTCGGCCCATTCCTCCAGGCCGAAAGCGGTGAGGGAGCTGCCCAGGTTGGCGCTGCCCTTCTGGTTGTTGGCCACCTGGTTGAGCGAGCGCAGGTACGGCATGCGCTGCTGCGCCTGCTGCGCCGAGGCGATGGCCGCGCCCGGGTCGAGGCCGTCGGTTTCCACCATGCCGCGATACACGTAGGGCACCGGGTCGCGCGGGTCGAGCGCCGCCGCCTTCTCGAAGGCTTCGACCGCGCGCTTGCGCTCCCCGAGCTGGTAGAAGGCCACGCCTGAATACAGCCAGGCGCGGGCGTAGCGCGGCTCGATGACGCCGGCCCGCAGGAAATCGTCCAGCGCCTCGTTGGCCTGGCCGCTTTTGAGCTTGTTCACGCCGAGCGCGGTGAGGGCCTGGTAGTTGGACGGCTCGCGGGCCAGCACCTCCTCCAGCAGCCGGCGGCCTTCCGCCAGGTTGCCGGCGAAAGTCTCGGTGGCGGCGAGTTCCGCGCGCGCGCGCCCGTCTTCCGGGGTAGCGGCGCAGCGCCTCGCCCAGCGCATTGCGCGCGGGCCGGACCTGCTCGCGCTCCGAAGCGATCAGGCCGATGCCGTACCAGGCGTCGGCGCTGTCCGGCTGTCCCTGCAGGACGGCCAGGTACGCGGCGCGGCCGCGTTCCGCGTCGCCCTGCAGCACCGCAAGGTCGCCCTCCGCCAGCAGCAGCTCGGTATCGCGCGGCCGCTGCTTCAGCCCCGCGGCGACCAGCGACTGCGCCTGTTCCACGCGGTCCTGCCGTGCCATGACCTGGGCCAGCAGGGCCACCGCACGTGCGTCGCCGGCGCCCTCGCGCGCGTGCGGCGACAGCGTTCTTTCCGCTGCCGCGTAGTCGCCGCGCTGGACCATGAGGTCGGCCACCAGCAGGGCGGCGGCCGCGTCGCCCGCCGCGGCAGGCGCCAGAGCGGCTTCGGCCTGCGCGTACTCGCCGCCTTCGATGCGGCGCACGGCGTCCGCAAGCCGCGTCGCGTCCGGGCCGGCCCAGCGCCGCGGTTGCGGCCGCCAGGAGGAGACCCACTGCACGCGGCTGGAGGGGTTCACCAGCGTGAACTTGACCGGCGCCTTCCCCGGCTGCGCCAGGGCGGCTTCGCCGCTGGCCAGGGTGATGGCGCCATGCTCGTTGCTCATGTCCACGACGCCGGACAGCACGACCAGTTGCGTGCTGCCGTCGGGGCCGACTTCGACTTCCCAGTCGGTGCCGCGAATGCCGATGGTGGCCGTGGCCGTCGTCAGGCGCACGCGCTGGCCGGCCTGGCCGGGAATCGAGGGCGGGCGCGCCAGGCTCCAGATGCGGCCCGTGACCAGCCGCAGCACCGACACCAGGACGCCGGAGGAAGGCTCGGCTGCCGCCTCGATCACCATCTGGCTGTTCGGCTGCAGGCGGATCTGGGTGCGATCGGGCATCAGCAGCGCCATCTGGCTGTCGCCCAGGGTGCGGATGGTCGCGCCCGCGGGCAGCCGCTCGTTGACGCCGGTGGCCGTCCAGGGTCCCGGCGGGGCGTCGCGCCGCTCGGCCTTGCCGACCAGCATCACGACCTGGGCGCCGCCGGTGGCGGCCTGCACGGTGTTGCAGGAAAAAACCGCGGCCAGTGCCAGCACGCTGGCCAGCAGGGGCATGGGGGGCCGCGCGCACGCTCCGCTGCGGCGTTTTCGGTTCACGCTCTTCATTCGATATCCGCCTCCGGCCGATTGCGGCCTCCTCCCTGGGAGACTAATCCAAAACTGCTCAACTGGCGATGGGGGCTTCCTCGTCTGCTCATGGGATGGTCGGATCGTCCCGCAGGCGTTAGCATGTGGTCACAATTAGGCAATTCCCATTCGGAGTCAGGCAGGCGCGCCGGGCCGCGCGTTTGCACCAGCAGGAGCGAACATCATGGAATTCACGGGGACCAGCGGTAACGACACGCTGACGGGCGGCAGCGAAAGCGACGTCATCTCGGGCCTCGCCGGCAACGACAGCCTGACGGGCGGCGGCGGCGACGACAGCATCCTCGGCGGCGCCGGCGACGACAGCCTGTATGGCGGCAAGGGCAACGACACCCTGGACGGGGGCGACAACGGCCTGCTCGGGGACACCGTTTACTACAACGGCGGGAACGGCGCGAACGTCAACCTGCTCACCGGGATTGCGACCGATGGCGTCAACGGCACCGACCTGTTGCTGAACGTCGAGAACATCCATGGCGGCGACAACAACGACCTGCTCCAGGGCGACGGCAACGACAACCGGTTCTGGGCCGGCCCGGGTAACGACACCGTCAACGGCGGCGCGGGCATCGACACCGTGTCGTACGAAGAATCCAGCGCCCTGGTCGAGATCAACCTCGCCACGGGCGTCGGCGTCGGCGCCGCGGTCGACAACGACACGCTCACCGGGATCGAGCGCGTCATCGGCTCGGCCTTCAACGACAAGCTGGCCCTCTCCAACGCCGCCGGCGGGTACGCGTACGGCGGCGCCGGCAACGATTCGCTGACCGGCGGCACCAATGACGACGGTTTCGAGGGCGGGGCGGGCAACGACACCATCGCGGGCGGCGCCGGATTCGACACCGTTTCATACGCCGGCAGCACGGCCGGTGTCACGGTGGAACTGGGCGGGTCGTCGACGGGGACGGCGGATGATGGTTTTGCAGGCACCGACTCGCTGGCCAGCATCGAGGCCGTGCAGGGCTCGGCCTTTAGCGACACCCTGCAGGGCAGCGACATCGCGACCCTGGAATCGTTCGAAGGCGGCGCCGGCAGCGACGCCATCAACGGCCTGGGCGGGATCGACCGCGTGAGCTATGAAAGCTCGGTCGCGGGGGTGGTGGTCAACCTCACCACGGGGGTGGCCAGCGACGGGCTGGGCGGCACCGACTCGCTGCAGAACATCGAGAACGTCCTGGCCAGCGCGTTCAACGACACGCTGACGGGCAGCACCGGCAACAACGAACTGGTCGGCGGCGCCGGCAACGACAGCATCACGGGCGGCGCCGGCAACGACACGCTGCAAGGCGGCGCCGGCAACGACACGCTCGACGGCGGCGCCGGCAACGACGTCGCGGTGTTCACCTCGAACTTCGCCGCCTACCTCGTGTCCACCGACGCGGCCACCGGCAACATCGTCGTCACGGGGCCCGAAGGCGATGACACGCTGCGCAACATCGAGGAGCTGCAGTTCGCCGACGCCACCTACACCGTGGTGCAGGGCACTGCGCAGGCCGATACCCTGGCGGGCGGCGCCGATTCCGAACTGATGCACGGCGGCGAAGGCAACGACAGCCTCGGCGGCGGCGGCGGCGACGACGCGCTGTTCGGCGACGAGGGCAACGACTCCATGGACGGCGGCGAAGGCAACGACGTCCTGGATGGTGGCGAAGGCGCCGACACCATGACGGGCGGCACGGGCGGCGACACCTACTACGTGAACGACGAGGGCGACCTGGTGATCGAGGGCGCCGACCCGGTGGCGCGCGCCAAGGAAGACAGCCTGCACGACAACATCGGCAGCAGCATCGACAAGGTGATCGCCAGCATCAACTACACGCTGGGCAATTTCGTCGAGAACCTGCAGCTGGGCGGCAATTCGGGGCTGGCCGGCGCAGGCAACGGGCTGAACAATGCCATCGTCGGCAACGGCGGCAACAACACGCTGCAGGGACTGGGCGGCAACGACCAGATCGACGGCGGCGCGGGCATCGACGTTGCCGCGTTCACCGCCCAGCACAGCCAGTACAGCCTGAGCGCGGGCTCTTCCGGCTTCCAGGTCAACGACACGACGGCGCAGGAAGGCACCGACTCGCTCACGAACGTGGAGCGCCTGCAGTTCGCCGACATCAACGTGGCGCTGGACCTCACCGGCAACGCGGGCATCGTGGCGCGGATCCTGGGCGCGGTGTTCGGCAGGGAGTCGGTGTCGAACGAGGTCTATGCCGGCATCGGCCTGGACTTCTCGGACGGCGGCATGACGTATGAAGCATTGATGCAGCTGGCCCTGGATGCGCGGCTGGGCCCGGGCGCGAGCCACGCCGCGGTGGTGGACCTGCTGTACACCAACGTGGTTGGCGGGCCGCCGAGCGCGCAGGACGCCCAGTACTTCACCGGGCTGCTGGACAACGGAACCTACACCACCGCAAGCCTGGGTGTCCTGGCGGCGGAGACGTCGTTCAATGCCGACAACATCAACCTGACGGGCCTGGCGCAGACGGGGCTGGACTACCTGTAGCTAGAACACGCCGCGCAGCAGCGCAAAGCCGGTGACCGCCATGACCGCGGCCCCTGCCAGCATCCCCATCACGTTGCTGGAAAGCTGCCGGGGTCCGGGCAGCCTGCGTATGGGCGTGCTCCACACCCAGATGATCGGCACGACGGCCAGGGCCGCGAGCAGCGCGGACGCCTGCCAGCGCATCAGGCTCGCCCATGTCGGCAACACGAAGCTGGACAGTCGCAGCTGCGCGTCGCCTTCGACATGCAGGGGCTGGCCCCATGCGCCACAGGCCGACAGCGCCGCCAGCAGCAGGACCAGCGTCGCAGCGGACTTGAGGGTCTTGCGCCATCCGAGCAGGCTGAGCATCGCGGCGCTGGCGCCGGCTATGAACGCACCCATGGCCAGCGCGTGGGCCAGCCCGGGTCCCGGCACCGCCAGCGCGCGCCACAGGCTGACGTTGCACGCGAAACCCGCCCAGAGGCTGGCGGCCACGACGAGCCAACCCGGGTGCATTGCCTGGCGCGTCTCGCCCGGCGACAGAATCGATGAATACCCGGTCGAACGGAAGAGCTTGAGCGACATGCCCGCATTCTGCCCTCATCGCGGAAGCGGCCGACCGGCCCGGCAGCCGGGTGGCCGGGCGGGCGCCGTCCTTGTACGATGTTGCGCTTCCGGCGATGAGGCCGCAGAACCCCCAAGGGCACAACGCGCATGAACATCTTCGGCACCCCCTCCAGCGACATCCTGACCGGCACTGCCGGCGACGACCTGATCGGCGGGGAGGGTGGCGGCGACTGGCTGCGGGGCCTGGAGGGCAACGACTCCCTCAGCGGGGATGCAGGCAACGACGTCCTTTGGGGCGGCGCGGGCCGCGACACATTGATCGGGGGGGAAGGCGGCGACCTGCTGTCCGGCGACGCAGGCGACGATTCGCTCGACGGCGGCGGCGCGGCAACGGACGCGGCCTCCTACGCCGGCGCGCCGTCCGGCGTCGAGGTCGACCTGGCCGCCGGCACGGCGACCGGGGGTGCCGGCAACGACACGCTGGTCGGCATCGAACATGTCATCGGCTCGTCCTTCGCCGACGTGCTGGCAGGTGACGCGGGCACGAACCGGCTCACCGGCCTGGACGGCCCCGACACCCTGCGCGGCGAGGACGGTGCGGACCTGCTGAACGGCGGCCGTGGCGGGGACCGGCTGGAGGGTGGCGCGGGCGACGACACGCTGGCAGGCGGCGCGGGCGACGATACGCTGGAGGGCGGCAGCCAGTCGCAAGGCGACACCGCCGACTATTCCGCCGCACCTTCGGCCGTGCGCGTGGACCTGGCGGCCGGATCGGCGCACGACGGCCAGGGCGGCACCGATGTGCTCGCGAACATGGAGGACGTACGCGGCAGCCGGTTCGACGATTGGCTGCAAGGCAGCGCCGCCGACAACCTTTTCCAGCCGGGCGCGGGCAACGACACGGTCGATGGCGGGGCCGGCGTGGACGCCGTTTCCTACGACGACGCGCGCGGCGCGGTCACCATCAACCTGCAGGCGGGCACCACTTCCGGCAATGCCGGGCACGATGCCCTTGCATCCATCGAGCAGGCGCGGGGATCGGCGTTCGCCGACCTGCTGATCGGGACGGACGGCAACGATACATTGCAGGGAGGCGCCGGGGAGGACACCCTTCATGGGGGGCTGGGCGACGACAGCCTGGATGGGGGCGCCAGCGACCCCTTGCTCGGCTGGGACTGGGCCTCCTACCTGTTCGCAAGCGGTGCGGTCACCGTCGATTTCGCGACAGGGCTGGCCACCGGCGCCGCGGGCAACGACACGCTCGCCGGGATCGAGGGCGTGATGGGCAGCGCCTTCGCCGATACGCTCACCGGTGACGGCCAGGACAACATCCTGCGCGGCAACCAGGGCAACGACGTCATCGACGGCGCGGGCGGCAGCGGCGACTGGGTGGACTATGCGGCCGCCTCCGGTGCGGTGCTGGCCACCCTGGCCGGGGGGACATCGGCCGGCGCCGACGGGAACGACGCATTCACCGGCATCGAGCGCATCAGCGGCAGCCAGTTCGCGGACGTGCTGACGGGCGATGCCGCCGCCAACCGGCTGCGCGGCAACGGCGGGGACGACACGCTGGACGGCGCCGGCGGCAGCGATGGCGCGGATTATTTCGACGCGCCGGGCGCCGTCACCGTGCGGCTCGCGCTCGGCATCGCGGCCGGCGCCGACGGCAACGACATGCTGGTCGGCATCGAGGACATTCATGGCTCCGCCGGGTTCGGCGACGACCTGCGCGGCGACGCCGGGCCCAACGTCATCGAAGGCCGCGGCGGCAACGACCTGATCGACGGCGGGGGCGGCCTCGACGTCGCGGTCTTCAGCGGCAGGTTCGCGCAGTACCGCATCGCCATCGAGGTGGGCAATTTCGACCTGATCGTGGCCGGGCCCGATGGCGTCGACAGGCTGAACAATGTCGAGGTCCTGAAATTCGCGGACCGGGTGTTCGTGGTCCAGCAGGGCCGCGAGCTGCCGGACCGGCTGGACGGCTCCGCGGTGGGCGACTTCCTGCGCGGCCGCGGCGGCAACGACGATGTGCGGGGCGGGGACGGCGACGACGCCGTGTACGGCGACGACGGCACCGACTCGCTCGACGGCGGGACGGGAGACGACCTCCTCGATGGCGGCGACGGCGCCGACACGATGGTGGGTGGCACCGGCGCCGACGTCTACGTGGTCGACAGCGTGGATGACGTCGTGCAGGAATCCGAAGCCGGCGCGCCGCTGGCGCGGCGCGACCCGTCGGCGCCGCTCGACGGCATCGGCGACGACATCGACACCGTGATCGCCAGCATCACCTATACGCTCGGCAGCTTCGTGGAAAACCTCACCCTGGCGACGGGCGCGGGCGACCTGGCGGGGACCGGCAATGCGCTGGCGAACGACCTCGAAGGCAACGAAGGCGACAACGTGCTCGCCGGCGCGGCCGGTGACGACACGATGGCCGGCGGGGAGGGCATCGACATCGCCTCCTACGCCGGCCCGCGGGCAGACTACCTGGTCAGCGTCGAGGAAACCGGCGGCTTCAGGGTGCAGGGAGCGGAAGCGGACGGCACCGACATCGTCGACGTCGAGCGCCTGCGGTTCGCGGACATGAGCGTCGCGCTGGACCTGGACGGCAACGCCGGCACGGTGGCCAAGATACTGGGCGCCGTGTTCGGCCCGGGCGCCGTGGCCAATGCGGATTATGCGGGCATCGGGCTGGACCTGGCGGACGGGGGATGGACGTACGAGGCGCTGGTGCAGCTGGCGCTGGACGCGAGCCTGGGCGCCGGCGCGAGCAACAGCGCGGTGGTCACGCTGCTTTACACCAACGTTGTCGGGGCGGCCCCCGACGATGCTGCGCTGGCCCTGTACACCGGCCTGCTCAGCGACGGCAGCTACACGCAGGCTGGCCTGGGCGTCATGGCCGCCGACACCAGCCTCAACCAGGACAACATCGACCTGGCGGGCCTGGCCGAGGCCGGCCTGGAGTACCTGTAGCCGCCCGCCGGAAGGGCCGCGCTAGGCGCTGAAGAAGCCCTTCAGCTTGTCGGCCCAGCTCTCCTCGGTGGGGGAGTGGCGTGCGCCGCCCTTCTTGAGCGACTCGTCGAGTTCCTTCAGGAGCTTGCGCTGGTGCTCGGTGAGCTTGACCGGCGTTTCCACGGCGACGTGGCAGTACAGGTCGCCGGGGTAGCTGGAACGCACGCCCTTGATGCCCTTGCCGCGCAGGCGGAACTGCTTGCCGGCCTGGGTGCCTTCGGGGATGTCGATCGCCGCCTTGCCTTGCAGCGTCGGCACGTCGATCTCGCCGCCGAGCGCGGCGCGCGTGAAGCTGATCGGCACCACGCAATGCAGGTCGTCGCCGTCGCGCTCGAAGATGTCGTGCTTCTTCAGGCGGATCTCGATGTACAGGTCACCCGGCGGGCCGCCGTTGGTGCCCGGCTCGCCGTTGCCGGCGCTGCGGATGCGCATGCCGTCGTCGATGCCGGCGGGAATCTTCACTTCCAGCGTCTTCTGCTTCTTGACCTTGCCCTGGCCGTGGCAGGTGGTGCAGGGATCGGGGATGATCTTGCCCGTGCCGCGGCAATGCGGACAGGTCTGCTGCACGCTGAAGAAGCCCTGGCGCATCTGCACCACGCCCTGGCCGTGGCAGGTGGAACACTGCTTGGCCTGCGTGCCGGGCTTGGCGCCGCTGCCGTGGCAGGTTTCGCAGGGGTCCCACGAAGGAATGCGGATCTGCGCCTCCTTGCCCAGCGCCGCCTCTTCCAGCGTGACCTCCATCGCATACGACAGGTCGCTGCCGCGGTAGACCTGGCGCCCGCCGCGGCCCGCGCCGCCGCGCTGCTGGCCGAAGATGTCGCCGAAGATGTCGCCGAAGGCCTCGGCGAAGCCGCCGAAGCCTTCCGCGCCGGGCCCGCCCGGGCCGCGCATGTTCGGGTCCACGCCCGCGTGGCCGTACTGGTCGTAGGCCGCGCGCTTCTCGGCGCTGGACAGCATCTCGTAGGCTTCCTTGGCCTCCTTGAACCTGGCCTCCGCACCCTTGTCCTCGCCCTGGTTGCGGTCAGGGTGGTGCTTCATCGCGAGCTTGCGATAAGCCTTCTTGATTTCCTCGTCGGTGGCGTTCTTGGGAACGCCGAGGACTTCGTAATAGTCTCTTTTGGTGGCCATGTTCTAGGTTCGTCGAAACAGGAACGCCGCGTTGACGTTTCCCTAAGGGTATCCGTCGAACGCGGCGGGTTAATTCGGCGCTGCGCGTCCGAAATTAGCCTTTTTTCACTTCTTTCACTTCTGCATCGACCACATTGTCGTCGGCCGGCTTCGATGCCGCTGCTTCGGGGCCGCCACCGGCGCCGGCACCGGCTGCCTGCGCCGTCTGCTGCGCCTGCATGTCGGCGTACATCTTCTCGCCGAGCTTCTGGCTGGCCGTCATCAGCGTGGCGGTCTTCTCCTCGATGGCCGCCTTGTCCTCGCCCTTGAGCGATTCCTCGACGTCCTTGAGCGCAGCCTCGATCTTTTCCTTCTCGCCGGCATCGATCTTGTCGCCGTACTCGGCCAGGCTCTTCTTCACGCTGTGCACCAGCGCCTCGCCCTGGTTCTTGGCCTGCACGATCTCGAGCTTCTTCTTGTCCTCGGCGGCGTTGAGCTCGGCGTCCTTCACCATCTTCTGGATCTCCTCCTCCGAGATGCCGGAGTTGGCCTTGATGGTGATCTTGTTTTCCTTGCCCGTGGCCTTGTCCTTGGCGCCCACGTGCAGGATGCCGTTCGCGTCGATGTCGAAGCTCACCTCGATCTGCGGCAGGCCGCGCGGCGACGGCGGGATGCCTTCGAGGTTGAACTCGCCCAGCAGCTTGTTGCCCGACGCGATGTCGCGCTCGCCCTGGAACACCTTGATCGTCACGGCCGGCTGGTTGTCGTCGGCGGTGGAGAAGGTCTGCGCGAACTTGGTCGGGATCGTCGTGTTCTTGGTGATCATCTTGGTCATCACGCCGCCCAGGGTCTCGATGCCCAGCGACAGCGGCGTCACGTCCAGCAGCAGCACGTCCTTGCGGTCGCCGCCGAGCACCTGGCCCTGGATGGCCGCGCCGACAGCCACGGCTTCGTCCGGGTTCACGTCCTTGCGCGCTTCCTTCCCGAACAGCTCCTTGACCTTTTCCTGCACCTTGGGCATGCGGGTCTGGCCGCCCACCAGGATCACGTCATGGATGTCCGCGATGGAGACGCCGGCGTCCTTGATGGCCGTGCGGCACGGGGCGATGGTGCGCTCGATCAGCTCCTCGACCAGCGATTCCAGCTTGGCGCGCGTGAGCTTGATGTTCAGGTGGCGCGGGCCGTTGGCGTCGGCCGTGATGTACGGCAGGTTGACGTCGGTCTGCGAGTTGCTGGACAGCTCGATCTTGGCCTTCTCGGCCGCTTCCTTCAGGCGCTGCAGGGCCAGCACGTCCTTGGACAGGTCCACGCCCTGGTCCTTCTTGAACTCGCCGATGATGTAGTCGATGATGCGCTGGTCGAAGTCCTCGCCGCCCAGGAAGGTGTCGCCGTTGGTGGACAGCACCTCGAACTGCTTCTCGCCGTCGACGTCCGCGATCTCGATGATCGAGATGTCGAAGGTGCCGCCGCCCAGGTCATACACGGCGATCTTGCGGTCGCCCTTTTCCTGCTTGTCCAGGCCGAAGGCCAGGGCCGCCGCGGTGGGCTCGTTGATGATGCGCTTCACGTCCAGGCCGGCGATGCGGCCGGCGTCCTTGGTGGCCTGGCGCTGGCTGTCGTTGAAGTAGGCCGGCACCGTGATCACGGCTTCGGTCACGGGCTCGCCCAGGTAGTCCTCGGCGGTCTTCTTCATCTTGCGCAGCACTTCGGCGGAAATCTGCGGCGGCGCCAGCTTCTTGCCGCGCACGCTGACCCAGGCGTCGCCGTTGTCGGCCTTGGAGATCTCGTACGGCATGAGGTGGATGTCCTTCTGGACTTCCTTTTCCTCGAACTTGCGGCCGATCAGGCGCTTGACCGCGTAGAGCGTGTTCTTGGCATTGGTCACGGCCTGGCGCTTGGCCGAGGCGCCGACCAGGATCTCGCCGTCTTCCTGGTAGGCCACGATCGAGGGCGTGGTGCGCGCGCCTTCGCTGTTCTCGATGACCTTGGGCGTGTTGCCCTCCATGATGGCCACGCACGAGTTGGTGGTGCCCAGGTCGATGCCGATGATTCTTCCCATGTTGTTTCTCCTTGCTTGCGGCCCCGGGGGCCAATTCAGATTCGATGTGGGTTACTTGTGGATAAGCTGTGAGGTTTCAAGCGCGTTGGCGGCGCCTATTTGCCGCCCGCGACCGTCACCAGCGCAGGGCGCAGGGTGCGGTCGGCGATCAGGTAGCCCTTCTGCAGGACGCTGACCACGGTGTTGGCTTCCTGTGTGGATCCGGGGGGCAGGGGCACGACGGAAATGGCCTGGTGCTGGTGCGGGTCGAACTTCGCGCCCGTGGCCGGGTTGATCTCGATCACCTTGTTGCGCTCCAGCGTGCTCTTGAGCTGGCGCAGGGTGGCTTCGGTGCCTTCGCGGACCTGCTCGGCCGTCGCGTCCTGGTGGGCGAGGCCCGCCTCGAGGCTGTCGACCACGGCCAGCATGCTTTCGGCGAAGCTTTCCACGGCGAACTTGCGGGCCTTGGACATCTCGTCCTCGGCGCGGCGCCGCGTGTTCTGGATGTCGGCCTGCGCCCGCAGGAACTGCTCGGACAGCTCGGCGTGCTTCGCTTGCAGGGCGGCCAGCTCGGCCTGGGCCTGGTTCAGGGCATCGGCGCCGTTGGCGGCCTGGGCGGCTTCCCGCTCCTCGGGGCTGGCGTCGGCAGGGATGCCATCGGGCGGGTTCAGGGTGGGCTCGATCCGGTCGTTCTCGGTCATGGCATTCGGGTTCTGGGCGGACATGGCTTGTTTTTGGAAGAGGAAATCGCTCTGCGCAGCAGCTTGGGGCCGGGATGACCTTTTCAAGCCGGGGAAATAACGTTCAGCTAACTAATTCTCGGGTTCCTGCGCGCATTGCGGGGCTTCAGCGCGGCGCCGTGGGTGCGGCAGCCCACACTTCGGCCCAGCGATGCAGCGGCTTGAGGTGCCGCACCAGGTCCAGCCCTTCCGCGGTCAGGCTGTAGCCGGCCTCGCCCAGCTCGACCAGGCGGGCCTCGCGCAGCTCCTTGAGCCGCGTGTTGAGCACCGAAGGCGAGATGGCGTCGGCGCTGGCGCGCAGCAGCCGGAAGCTCTGGGCGTGGCCGTCGCGCAGTTCCCACAGCAGGCGCAGCGTCCCGCGCCGGCCCAGCAGGTCCAGCAGCGCCATGACCGGCCGGCCGGTCCGCGAGCCGCGCACCGGCCGGCCAGGCAGGGGCGCAGCGGAAGTCATGGCGGGCGATTCTATCTTCCCTCGTTGTCCTGTTTGCGACTGTCGCTACGCAATCCGTAGCGATAATTGGGTCTGCGCTACGGAATCCGTAGCGATTCGCGATCCCCTCTTGCCCTGGAGAAGATGTATGCCTGCAATGCCCCCGCCCGCGCCGCGCATCGAACCGCTGGCGCCGCCCTACAGCCCCGAACTGGAGGCCCTGCTGGCGCGCATGACACCGCCGGGCGCGCCCACTATCCTCGCGCTGTTCCGGGTGCTCGCCCACAACCCGGAGCTGGCCACCCGTTCCACCGGCTGGGGCGGCTACCTGCTCGGGCGCAAGGCCAGCCTGCCGCTGCGCGACCGCGAAGTGGTGATCAACCGGGTCTGCGCGCGCTGCGGTGCCCAATACGAATGGGGCGTGCATGTCGCCGCCTTCGGCGAGGCCGCGGGTTTCACGCCGCAGCAGAACGCCGCGATCGCCGACTGCCGATGCCGACGACACCGCGCTCACGCCGCGCGACCGGCTGCTGGTGCAGCTGGCCGATGAGCTGCACGACACGGCCACCGTGAGCGACGCCTTGTGGCCGCAACTCTCCGCGGTGTGGACCGCGCCGCAATTGATCGAGCTGCTGATGCTCGCCGGCTGGTACCACGCGATCAGCTACGTGTGCAACGCGGCGCGCGTGCCGCTGGAGGACTGGGCGGCGCGCCTCCCGCCGTCCCCATCCATCCCCGGCAAACCGCGTTTCGTCGCACCCGGCCCGGCTTCGCCTTGACCGGCGGCGGGCCGTGCGCTTATCGTGCCCGCATGTCGATCGCCGTCCCCTCCGCTGAATCCGGCGCCGAACGGGGCGCACCGGCCCCGCGCCGCGTCCTGCCGTCCCGCCGCCAGGTGACCGTGGTGGTCCTGGCCGCCTTGCTGGTCGGCGCCGTGATCCGGCCGTTGGTCAAGAATCCGTATATCGAGATCGCGGGCGAGCTGCTGTTCGTGGCCATGATGCTGCTGTTCGCGTTCACCGCGGCGGGGGCGTGGCGGCAGTCGGTGCTGCCGCGCTGGCTGGTGCAGATGGCCGCCATCGCGCTGGCCGCGATGATGTCCCCCTTCATCGTGCAGATGCTCACCTTCGGCGGTGACCTGTCGGCTTTCCTCGGCTCCAAGGCCCACGTGCGCGGCTACATGCTGGTGGCGACCGTCGGCGTGATCGTGGGCACGCTGTTCGCGCTGGGCGCCCTGTACACCGAGCGCGCGCGCGCCCGGGCGCTGCAGACCGCGCTGGAGCGCGAGACGCTCCAGCGGCGCGCCGCGGACACGCGCCTGGACCTGCTGACGGCGCAGATCCAGCCGCACTTCCTGCTCAACACGCTGGCCAATGTGCAGGAACTGGTGGAAAGCGGCTCCCCGCGCGCCGTGCCGGTGTTCCGCAGCCTGATCGAATACCTGCGCGCCGCCATGCCCCACCTGCAGCAGGGCGACGCGACGCTGGGCGACGAGGAGCGGCTGGTGCGCGCCTACCTGGACCTGATGCAGATGCGCATGCCGGACCGGCTGGCGTTCACCGTGGCGATCGACCCGGCGCTGCGCACGATGCGCTTTCCGGCCGATGGCCCTGTTGACGCTGGTCGAGAACGCGATCCGGCACGGCATCGATCCTTCGTGCGACAGCGGCAGCGTGGAAGTCGGCGCCCGGCGCGTGGACGCGCAGACGGTGCAGCTGTGGGTGGCGGACACGGGCGTGGGCCTGTCCGAGCATGCGGGGCAGGGCACGGGACTGGTCAACCTGGACGCGCGCCTGCGTGCCTTCTTCGGCGAAGGCGCGCGCGTCGAGCTGAGCGAAGAGTCGCCCCATGGCCTGCGGGCGACGATCCGCGTGCATTTGCCGGCTTGAAGCGACGATGACCACCGCACTTGATTGCCGACGACGAGCCGCTGCTGCGCGAGCGGCTGGGCTCCCTGCTGGCCAGGCTCTGGCCCGAACTGCAGGTGGTGGCGCAGGCGCGAAACGGCCGCGAGGCGGTCGAGCTGTTCGACCAGGCGCAGCCCCAGGTCGCCTTCCTCGACGTGCACATGCCGGGCATGAACGGCATCGACGTGGCCCGCTGCATCGGGCAGCGCGCCGAGCTCGTGTTCGTGACGGCCTTCGACAAGTACGCGGTGGAGGCTTTCCGCCAGGGCGCGGTGGACTACCTGCTCAAGCCGATCGAGGAGCAGCGCCTGGCCGAGACCGTGCAAAGGCTGCGGCAGCGCCTGCAGGGCCCGCCCGGCCCGCCCAGTCCGGAGTGGGAAGCGACGCTGGAGCGCATGGCCGCGCAGCTGCGCGAAAAGCTGGCCCCGAAGCCCTGGCTCAAGTGGATCAAGGCGTCGGTCGGCAGCACCGTGCGGCTGATCCCGGTGGAGCAGGTGATCTACGTGAAGTCCGACAACAAGTACACGATGGTGATGTGGGAGGGCGGCGAGGCGCTGATCCGCAAGACCATCCGCGAACTGGCCGACGAGCTGGACCCTGAGCGCTTCGCGCAGGTCCACCGCTCGGCCATCGTGTGCCTGGACCGGGTGAGCCATTTCACGCACGGCCCCGGCGATTCAGGCGAGCTGCACTTCAAGGGCCGCAGCGACCGCGTGGCCGTGAGCCGCAGCTACTTGCACCTGTTCCAGCAGATGTGACGGCTCAGTGCGCGTCGAGCAGTTCGACGTCGAACTTCAGCGTGGCATTGGGCGGGATCACGCCGCCGGCGCCGCGTGCGCCGTAGCCGAGCTGCGGCGGGATGATGAGGGTGCGCTTGCCGCCGATCTTCATGCCGGCGACGCCTTCGTCCCAGCCCTTGATCACCATGCCCGCGCCCAGCGAGAAGGCGAACGGGTCGTTGCGGTCCACGCTGGAGTCGAACTTGGCGCCTTGCTGGCCGTCGTTGTAGAGCCAGCCGGTGTAGTGCACGTGCACGTGCTGGCCCGCCTTGGCTTCGGCGCCGCCGCCGACGGTGGTGTCTTCGTATTGCAGGCCGGAAGGGGTGGTGATCATGGGATGTCCTTTGCTGTGGAGTGGTCAGCGCAGCAGGCCGCGGCGGGCCAGGTCGCGCATGAGCGCGGCCGTGCCGTAAGTCCAGGGCGCCACCTTGTCGCTGGTGTTGACGCGATTGGCGAGTGTACCGAGCCGCGGCGTGGACACGGTAACGATGTCCCCGACCACGTGCGTGAAGCCCTGGCCCGGGCCGTGGCGGTCCTGCGTCGGCGCGAACATCGTGCCCAGGAACAGCACGAAGCCGTCGGGGTACTGGTGGTTGGCGCCGATGGCCTGGCCCACCAGGTCGAGCGGGTCGCGGCTGATCTTCGCCAGCGAGCTGGAGCCGCGCATCACGAAGCCTTCGGGCCCCGTGACCTGCATGGCGAGGTCGCAGCGGCGCACGTCGTCGATGCCGAACCCTTCGTCGAAGAGGCGGATGAAGGGCCCGATCGCGCAGCTCGCGTTGTTGTCCTTGGCCTTGCCCAGCAGCAACGCGCTGCGGCCCTCGAAGTCGCGCAGGTTCACGTCGTTGCCGAGCGACGCGCCCCTGGCTTCGCCCGCGGCTGTTGACGGCCAGCACGATCTCCGGCTCCGGGTTGTTCCAGTCGCTGCCCGGGTGGATGCCGATTTCGGCGCCCGTGCCCACGGAGCTCATCGGCTGCGACTTGGTGAAGATCTCCGCGTCGGGGCCGATGCCCACTTCCAGGTATTGCGACCACACGCCCTGTGCAATCAGCACTTCCTTCAGGCGCGCCGCTTCGGGCGAGCCCGGCCGTACCGCGCCCAGGTTATGGCCGATGACGCCGACCACCGCTTCGCGCACGGCTTCGGCCCGCGAGGCGTCGCCGCGCGCCTGTTCCTCGATCACCCGCTCGAGCATCGAGTCGACGAAGGTCACGCCGGCGGCCTTGACGGCCTGCAGGTCGCAAGGCGCGAGGAACCAGGGCAGGGCGGGATCGCGCGCGCCGAATGCGCTGTTGGCCAGGATGTCGGGCGTGGCGCCGATGCGCGGCCCGCGGCTGGCGCGCACGGCGGCCGCGGCGTCGGGCAGTTCCAGCAGGTCGGTGCAGGTGGCGGCCACCTGCGACAGGTCGTAGACGCCGTCGGGGCGGACCTGCACCAGCATCGCGCCGGTGCCGGCCACATGCACGCGGCCGACCAGGAGGGCTGCGTCGGCGTCGGCGGGCAGGGCCGCCGCGGATTCGAGGGAATGCTTCATGTTGACTTCTTCTTGGCCTGGCTGGCCACCCATTTGGCGGCGAAGGCGGGCAGGTCGCCGAGCCGCTTGAGCAGGTCCGAGCCGGCGGCGGTGACGACGTAGCCGTCGCTGCCATGTGTGACGAGGCCCGCTTCGCGGAGTTCCTTGATGCGGGTGTTGAGGGTATTGGGGGTGATGCCCCCGACGCTGTCCTGCAGCAGGCGGAATGTCTGTGCATGGCCGTCCCGCAAAGCCCACAGCACGCGGATCGCGTAGCGCGCCTCCAGCAGCCCCAGCAATTGGCTGATGGCGGCGTTTTCCTTGGAACTCATGCGGTCGGACTCCTCGGCCGGTTTGTTTTTGTGACAGCGGGGAACGGAGTGTACGCAGTTCCTGCTATACAAACAATAGCATGGAAGGGCGATGCGCCATTCATGGGGAAAGCGAGGGGGTGGGCCACACCTATAATCGCCGCCGTGCAATCGGAGTTCCACATGGGCACGGTGTCCCGACTGATAAAGGCAGGCATCGTCGCCGCATTGGCCGCCTGCCTGATCCTGCTCGCCGGCAGCGGCGTGAAGGAGCTGTACCGGTTCTACGGCGGCAAGGTGCCGCCCGCCCATCCCCCCTTGAGCGAATGGAACCTGCCGCGCGCCGGCGAATGGGTGCTGCCCGCCCGGGTGCAGGCCATGCTGGCCCTGTTGCGGGACAACCGCGTGCAGGAGTTCCGTTTTTCCGACGCGATCGCACGCGACCCGGACGATTCCGTCCCCCAGCGGCTGGCCGAAGGGGCCTATCCCATCCGCGTGAACGCCGAGGCTCGGCATCGGCTGCTCAATCGCGGCGAAGCGCTGCCGCCCGGCTGCCGGGTGGTCGCCGGCAACCAGGGAGTCGTCCTTGCGGACTGCGGCTGACCTCGCCCTCGTGCTGGCGGCCCTGCCTTTCCTGTGCGCGCTGGGCATGGGCTTGCCGGTGCTGCTGGGCCGTGCGCAGCGCATCTCGAGCCCGCAGGAAAGCGTCCAGGCGCTCGCGCTGGCCGCCGCGGCCGGCCTGCTGGTGCACCATGCCATCGGCGTGATCGTCACGGACCTCGCCTACGTGCTGATCGCCTGCGCCGTCATCGCCGCCGCGAGCCTGGCCTGGGCGGCGGCGCAACCCGGCGTGCTGCGTTCGATGCTGGGCCTGGGCTGGGCGCGCTGGACGATCGCGCTGGGCGTGCTGCTGGTCTTTGCCGGGCCGATCCTGTTCGAGCCCCTGCAGGCGTGGGACGCCAGGTCGATCTGGTTCTTCCACGCCAAGCGAATCTATTACGACGGCGGGCTGGACATCACGCGGGGCTGGGGCAACCCGGCCTACGGGTTCTCGCACCTGGACTATCCCAAGCTGTTGCCGCTGCTGGCCGCCCAGTTCGCGCACGCGGCCGGCTTCTGGAACGAATACGTTCCGAAGGCCGCCCTGCTGGCGCTGCTGGCACCCGTCGTGCTCGGGCTGCTCGCCGTGGCGCGCCGCCTCGGCCTGGCCTTCGTCATCCTCGCGGCGGCTTTCCTGTTGGGCGCCAAGGAACTGATGTGGAACGGCTATGCGGACGCCTACCTCGCCGCCTATGCCGGCCTGCTCGCTGATCTTCGTGAGCCGCTGGCTGCAGGGCGGGGCGGCGCTGGACCTCGCCTGCGGCATCGTCTACCTGGCCGTGGCGGCCAACCTCAAGAACGAAGGGACGCTGGTCGCGGCCTGCCTGGGCGCCGTGCTGGTCCTGTTCTTCGCGCCGCGGGCGTGGCAGCTCGTGCGCCGCAGCGGGGGCTCGCCCGCCGGGGTCTGGCTGGCACTGTTGCTGGGCGTGGCAGGCTACGGCGTGTGGGCCGCCACCAAGCTGTACTGGGGCGCGCACAACGACTTGCAGCTCGGGCTGGGCACGCTGGCGCGCGCCGCACAGCGCGTGGGCGAGGGCGGATTGGGTGTCGTGGGCCTGGCGCTGCTGAAACAGGCCGGCTCGACGCTGGCGCTCATCGTGCTGGTGCTGGCGGCCTTGCTCGCGAAGACGACGCGGACCGCGGCCGGGGCTGCCGCCTGGCTGCCCGCCGCGGTCGCTGGCCTTTACACGCTGGGCATCGCCGCGATCTACCTGGGAACGCCGCACGACCTGCGGTGGCACCTTGCCACCAGCGCGGAGCGGACTATGCTCGTGGCGATGTGCGGTTTCTTCGCGAGCGCGTTCCTGCTGCTCGAGGCTGTCGAATTGTCGCGGGGCCGCCGGGCCGCGCAAGGGATTGAAGAAGTGAGGTTGCAGACATGAAAAGAATCCTGGTCACGGGGGGCGCGGGCTTCCTGGGTTCGCACCTGTGCGAGCGGCTGGTCGGCGAGGGGCACGACGTGCTGTGCGTCGACAATTTCTTCACCGGCTCCAAGCGCAACGTCCAGCACCTGCTGGGCAAGCCGAACTTCGAGCTGATGCGCCACGACGTGACGTTTCCGCTGTATGTGGAAGTCGACCAGATCTACAACCTGGCCTGCCCGGCGTCGCCCATCCATTACCAGCACGACCCGGTGCAGACCACCAAGACCAGCGTGCACGGCGCGATCAACATGCTGGGCCTGGCCAAGCGCCTGAAAGCCCGCATCCTGCAGGCGTCCACGTCCGAGGTCTACGGCGACCCGGAAGTGCACCCGCAGCCGGAAAGCTACTGGGGCCGCGTCAACCCGGTCGGCATGCGCAGCTGCTACGACGAGGGCAAGCGCTGCGCCGAAACCCTGTTCTTCGACTACTGGCGCCAGCACCGGCTGGAGATCAAGGTGATGCGCATCTTCAACACCTACGGGCCGAACATGCATCCCGGTGACGGCCGCGTGGTCAGCAACTTCATCATCCAGGCGCTGCGCGGCGACCCGATCACGATCTACGGCGACGGCTCGCAGACCCGCAGCTTCTGCTACGTGGACGACCTGATCGAGGGCATGGTGCGCCTGATGGACACGCCGGCCGATTTCACGGGCCCGGTCAACATCGGCAACCCTTCGGAGTTCAGCATGCTGGAGCTGGCGCAACTGGTGCTCAAGCTGACGGGCTCCGCCAGCGAGCTGAAGTTCGAGCCGCTGCCCGCGGACGACCCGCGCCAGCGCAAGCCGGACATCGCCCTCGCGCGGCAGGCGCTGGGCTGGCAGCCCACCATCGCCCTGGAGCAGGGGCTCCAGCAGACGATCGCCTATTTCCGTCGGCGCCTGCAGGAATGAGCACGATGGCGGCCCCCTCCCTGGTGGTGGTGACACCCGTTTACGAGGATGCCGAGGCCAGCGGCAGGCTGTTTCAAGAGCTGGCTGCGGTGTTCGGCTCCGACATTCACGTCGTCGCGGTGGACGACGGCTCGGTGCGCCAGCCCGTGTCCATCACGAGCCTGGCCGACGCCGGCCTGAACGGCACGGTGATCACCTTGAAGCGCAACGAAGGCCACCAGCGCGCCATCGCCGTGGGGCTGTCGTACGCGGCGGACCGTTTCGGCGACGAAGTCCGGCGCATCGTGACCATGGACTCCGATGGCGAGGACGTGCCCGCGACGATCAAGCCGCTGATGGCGCCGCTCGATGCCGGGGATGTGGACGTGGTGGTGGCGCAGCGCAAGAGCCGCGTCGAGACGCTGCGCTTCCGGGCCTTCTACCAGGTCTACAAGCTGATGTTCCGGCTGCTCGCCGGCCGGAAGATCAGCTTCGGCAATTTCCTGGCGATGACGCCGGCCGCCGCCCGGCGGCTGGCTGGCATGCACGAACTCTGGATCCACGTGGCCGGTTGCGTGCTGGCCTCGAAGATGCGCATTGCCGGCTGCCCGCTGGACCGCGGCCCGCGCTACGCCGGGCGCAGCAAGCTGAATTTCGTCGGCTTGGCCCTGCACGGCTTTCGCGGCCTGATGGTGTTCGCCGAGGACGTGCTGGTGCGCGTGGGCATCGCGTGTGCGATCGTCGCGGCGCTGTCGCTGCTGGCGATGACGGTGGCGGTCGTGCTCAAGCTCGGCGGCCTGGCCACGCCCGGCTGGTTCTCGGTGGCCTTGGGCATATTGCTGCTGGTGCTGCTGCAGACCGGCACCCTGACGCTCACCATGCTCATGCTGACGGGGGTCGTGCGGGGCGGCGGCATCAACGTCAGGAGCTACCAGGACCTGATCGCTTCGATCTCGCACACGCATGGGCAGGACGATGGCCTCCGGCTCCGGGCGTGAGGCCGGCCAGGTCGCGCGCTACGTCGCCAACGGCCTGGCCGCGACGGCGGTGCACTACGGCGTCCTCGTCTTCGGCCTCGAAGTGCTGAAGATCCCGGCGGCGGGCCTGGCCAACATGCTCGCCGCGACGTTCGGGATCACGGCCTCGTTCCTGGGCAGCCGCTACTTCGTCTTTCGCCGGCCCGACCAGCCGATCGCGGGGCAGGCCGCGCGGTTCGTGCTGCTGTACGCCGCCATCGCCTGCCTGCACGGCCTGGTGCTCGCGCTCTGGACGGACTGGCAGCACCTGGATTACCGCTGGGGTTTCGTGCTGGCCACCGGGCTGCAGGTGGCCTGCAGCTACTGGGGCAACAAGCACCTGGTCTTCAAACATCCGCACGGCGCGCCGACTCCATGAAATTCCTCACCAGCCTCTGGGCCTCGCTTTTCTTCGCGCTGCTGGCCTGCGCCGTCTACTACCTGCACGTGCGCTATTTCAGGGTGGACGTGGTGCTGTACAGCGCCGTGCTCGACGCCGCGCTCGCGGCCGCGGCCATGACGCTGCTGCTGTTCCTGCGCCGGGAATTCCGCATCTTCAATTCCTACGAGAAGGCGCAGCTGGGCGTCATCTGGTTCCTGGGCGGCTGCTTCGTGGCGCTGGCGCTGCCCACGGTGATCGACCGTTCGCTGTCGTTCTACATCCTCGAAAAACTCCAGCAGCGCGGGGGTGGCATCGCGCAGGCGCGCTTCGAGGAAGTCTTCACCAAGGAGTACGTGAAGGAGCACCGCCTGGTCGACATCCGCCTGACCGAGCAGCAGGTGTCGGGCACGATCGTGATCGAGAACGGCTGCGTCAAGCTCACCGAGCGCGGCGCGCGCCTCGCGGCCTTCAGCCGGTTCTTCCGCACGCACCTGCTGCCCAAGCACAGGCTGGTGGGCGAGGGCTATACCGACGACCTCACGGACCCCTTCCGCCACAGCGCCGCCGAAGCCAGCTACGGTTGCAAATGAGCGCGGTGGCGCGCTACTGGTAGACCTTCTTGAGCAGCCGGATCAGGGTGCGCGATTCGCTCTCGGACAGGTGCGAGGCCACTTCCGATTCCAGCTGGGCGGCCGTGCGCTCGGCGTCGCGCATCAGTTTCTGGCCCGCGCCGGTCAGGTGCAGCCCCAGGGCCCGGCCGTCGCGCGGGTGGGGCTTGCGCACGATCAGCTCGCGCTTTTCGAGGGCATTGACCATCCCCACGAGATTGGGCGGCTGGATACCGAGCGTGGTGCACAACTGGCGCGAGGTGATGCCCGGGTTGTGCGTGATGAGGGACAGCACCGAAAAATCGACCGGCCGCAGGTCATAGACCGCCATGCGTTCGAGGAAGACGCCGATCACCGCCAGTGCCGCGCGCCGGGCGTTGTAGCCGAGCAGGCCTTCGAGGTAGGTCGTGTCGACCTGCTCGACCGCGGGGGCTGCCCCGGCCGTCGAGCGCCTGGGATTCGCGGCAGTCATGATGGCGCGTCGGCGCTGTCGGGTCCCGTCCCCGCCGCCGCGCCCAGGTAGGTGTCGATCACGCGCGCATCGCCCGCGAGGTCCCCGGCGGCGCCTTGCAGGGCGATCTCGCCCATCTCGAGGACGTAGCCGTGGTCCGCCACCTCCAGCGCGGCGCGCGCGTTCTGTTCCACCAGCAGGATGGTGACGCCGGTCTGGCGCAGCGATTCGATCGTGCGGAAGATGTCGCGCACCACCAGCGGCGCCAGGCCCAGGCTGGGTTCGTCGAGCATCAGCAGCCGGGGGCGGGACATCAGCGCGCGCCCCACGGCCAGCATCTGGCGCTCGCCGCCCGACAGCGTGCCGGCCAGCTGCATGCGGCGCTCCTTCAGGCGCGGAAAGATGGCGTAGACGTCGTCGAGCCGCTGGCGCCACAGGCGGTTGCGCAGCCGCATCTGGCGGTAGCCGCCGAGCAGCAGGTTGTCCTCCACCGGCATGGAGCCGAACAGCTCGCGCTTCTCGGGCACCAGCGCCATGCCCAGCATCACGCGCTCTTCGAGCGGCAGGGCCCCGACGTCCTGTCCGTCGAATTCCAGGGTGCCCCGGGAGGGGATCACGCCCATCAGCGTGTTGAGCAGCGTCGATTTGCCGGCGCCATTGGGGCCGATCACGGTGATCACGCTCCCGCTCGCGGCTTCCAGGCTCAGGCCGTGCAGCACCTCGGCGCGGCCATAGCCGGCGCGCAGGTCGTCGATGCGCAGCATGGGGGCGGTCATGTCGGGATCCTCATGCTCAGTGTTCCGTGCCGAGGTAGGCCGCACGTACGGCGGCGCTTTGCTGCACCTCGCGCGGCGTGCCTTCCATCAGGCGGGTGCCGAATTCCATCACCACCAGGCGGTCGCAGACCTCCATCACCAGGTCCATGTCGTGCTCCACCAGCAGGATGCTCACCCCTTCGCGCTGGAGCTGGCGCAGCACTTCGGCCAGCGCCTTCTTTTCCTTGTGGCGCAGGCCCGCCGCCGGCTCGTCCAGCAGCAGCAGCGCCGGGTCGGCGCAGAGCGCGCGCGCGATTTCCAGGAGGCGCTGCGGGCCCATGGGCAGGTTGCCGGCGAGCTCGTGCAGGTACGGGCCCATGCCGATGCGGTCCAGCTGGCGCTGCGCCTCCTTGAACAGCGCCTGCTCCTCGGCGGCATCCAGGCGTGCCATTGCGCTGAAGACGCCCTTGCGGCCGCGCGTGTGCGCGCCCAGCGCGACGTTTTCGAGCACCGTCATGTCCGGGATCATCTTGACGTGCTGGAACGTGCGCGCCAGGCCTTTGCGCGCGATGGCGCGCGAAGGCAGGCCGCTCAGGCGTTCGCCGCGAAACAGGACCTCGCCGCCCGTGGGCGCGAGGACGCCGGTGATCAGGTTGAAGGTGGTGGACTTGCCCGCGCCGTTCGGGCCGATCAGCCCCACGATCTGCCCGGCCCGGATCTGGAAGCTGATGTCGTTGACCGCCACCAGCCCACCGAAGACCTTGCGCACCGCCTGCACGTCGAGCACCAGCTCGCCGGTGGCGGGCTTGTCGCGCTCGGGCAGCGCGGGCGCCTGGGCCCAGTCCACCGCGCGAGGGGCGCGCGGCAGGCGCCGCTCGACGAAATCCCACAGGCCGTCGGGCTGGTACTTGAGCATCATCACCAGCGCGATGCCGAACACGATGACCTCGTAGCTGCCGCTGGTGCCGATCAGGCGCGGCAGCAGCACCTGCAGCTGGTCGTCCAGTAGCTTGGTGAGCGCGGCACCGGTCAGCGCGCCCCAGACATGGCCGACTCCGCCCACGACGGTCATGAACAGGTACTCGATGCCCATCTTCAGGCCGAACGCCGAAGGGTTGACCGTGCGCTGGAAATGCGCGAACAGCCAGCCCGAGACGCTGGCAAAGAGGGCGGCGATCACGAAGATCGTCACCTTGTAGCGGAAGGTGCTGATGCCCATGGACTCGGCCATCAAGGCGCCGCTCTTGAGCGCGCGGATGGCGCGCCCCGCGCGCGAATCCAGCAGGTGCAACAGGGCGACGGCGGCGGCGATGACGAACGCCCAGGTCAGCAGGAAGAACCCGCGCCCCTGGCCCAGGTCGTAGCCGAAGATCGCCAGGCTCTTGATGCCCAGGATGCCGTCGTACTTGCCCAGCGCGTCGATGTTGCCCATCAGGTAGTACAGCGACAGGCCCCAGGCAATGGTGGCCAGTGGCAGGTAGTGGCCCGACATGCGCAGCGTGACGACGCCCAGCACCAGCGCGCTCGCGGCCGTGATCGCCAGGCCGACGAACAGCGTCATCCAGGGGGACACCCCCATGTTCACCGTGAGCCATGCCGTGGTGTACGCGCCGATGCCGACGAAGGCGGCCTGGCCGAACGAGGTGAGGCCACCCACACCGGTGAGCAGCACCAGGCCCAGGCAGGTCAGGCTGTACAGGCCGATGTAGCTGAGCTGGCTGATCCAGAAATCGGGCAGCGGCAGCAACGCGAGCAAAGGCACGGCGGCGGCGAGGCCGGCCGGGCCCCATTTGCGGAGGTTGGCGGCGGCGGACATTCAGTGGTCCTCGTCGGAATGGCTGCTGGTGAGGGAGCGCGCCAGCAGCACCGGCAGGATCAGCGTGAAGACGATCACCTCCTTGAAGGCGCTGGCCCAGAAGGAGCCGAACGATTCGATGACGCCGACGAAGAGCGCGCCGAGCAGCGCGCCCGGGTAGCTGGACAGGCCGGCCACCACCGCTGCGACGAAGCCCTTCAGCCCGATGAGGAAGCCCGAGTCGTAGAACACCGTGGTGGTCGGCCCGATCAACAGGCCCGACAGCGCGCCGATCAGCGCCGCCATCGCGAACGTCATCTGGCCGGCGGACTGCGAGGAAATGCCCATGAGCCGGGCGCCGAGCCGGTTGACCGCCGTCGCACGCAGGGCCTTGCCGCGCAAGGTGCGTTCGAAAAACAGCCAGAGGAGCGTGATCAGCGCGATGGACGCGATGGCGATGATGATGGCCTGGCCCGTGAGGGTGAGGGAGCCGAGCGACAGCCGCAGGTCCCAGAAGGAAGGATTGCGAAAGCCCTCGGCGCCGAAGAACAGCAGGCCCAGGCCGGTCATCGCGAAATGCACGCCGACCGACACGATCAGCAGCACCAGCGAGCTGGCGTCCGCCAGCGACTGGTAGGCCACGCGGTAGACCAGCGGCCCGTAGGCGGTGACGACGGCGATGCTGAGCAGGGCCTGGACGGCCAGGTGCGGCTGCCGCGGCGCGGCGAAAGCGGTGACGAGCGCCGCCGCGACGGGAAATGCAAGCGTGCGCAACCCGGCCTTCAATGCCGAGCCCGCGAGGCGGTGCCGGCGCCACTCGGCGGCCACGTCCATGAGCGCGGCCACGCCGGCCAGGATCAGCAGCAGCCACACCGTGCCCGGAACCTTGCCGGTCTGCAGGATCGCCAGCGTCAGGGCCCCGTAGGCGACGAACTCGCCCTGGGGGATGAAGATGACGCGCGTCACGGTGAAGACCAGCACCGTGGCCAGCCCGAGCAGGGCATAGACGGCGCCGTTGGTGACGCCATCGAGCAGCAGGATGCTGGCGATCGACAAATCCATGAAGGGGACCGGTTGGGAGGCGAAGAGGCTCGCTCACGCCTCGGCCGGCAGGCCGGGGCGTGGCGGGGGAGGGCTGGCGGGGCGGCTTATTCGACCTTGAAGTCGCCGTTGACCACCTTGAGCATCACGCCGGTCTCGTTGGTGAAGCCCCAGTGGTCGTCCTTGGTCCAGTTCATCACGCCGTGCGAGAAGATCGTGCGGCCCATGGTTTCGATGCCTTCCTTGAGGGCGGCGCGGAATTCCTTGGTGCCGGGCTTGGCCTTCTTCAGCGCGCCCGGCAGGATCTTCTCCAGCACGATCTGCGAGTCGTAGGCATGGCCGGCGAACTGGTTGCGCGTGCCCGGGCCCACGCCCTTCTCGTACTTCTGCACGAAATCGATGGCGAGCTTCTTGGAAGGATGGCTGTCGGGCAGCTGCTCGGCGATCACGGCCGGGCCGGACACCACGAAGGTGCCTTCGACGGCCTTGCCGCCCACGCGCATCAGGTCCTTGGTGGCCGCTGCGTGGGTCTGGTAGATCTTGCCCTTGTAGCCGCGCTCGACGATGGCCATCTCGGGCATCGCGGCGCCGCTGCCGGAAGCCACGACCAGCATGGCGTCGGGGTTGGCGGACACGAGCTTGAGGGCCTGCGGCGTGACGCTGGTGTCGCTGCGCGCAAAGCGCTCGGCGGCGATCACCTTGATGCCGCTCTTCTCGGCCAGCGGCGTGAATTCCTTCAGCCATTGCTCGCCATAGGCGTCCGTGTAGCCGAGGAAGCCCACGGTCTTCACGCCCTGCTTGACCATGTGGGCGACCATGGCGTGGCCCATCACCGTGTTGGACTGCGGCAGGCGGAACGTCCAGCTGTCCTTGCCGGGCGGCAGGCCGACCGGCGAAGCGGCGAGCTGCACCGTGCCGGATTCGGCTGCGATTTCCGCGATGGCGGCGGCCACCGGCGTGATGCACGAGCCGATGATCAGGTCCACCTTGTCGTCGGTGACGAAGCGGCGGGCGTTCTGGGCGCCCTTGCCCGGGTCGCTGGCGTCGTCCAGGATGATGAGGTTCACCTTTTCGCCGGCGATGGTCTGCGGGAAGATCTTGAAGTAGTTCTGCATCGGGATGCCCAGGCCCGAGCCGGGGCCGGTGAGCGCGAGGCTCACGCCGATGTTGACGTCCGCGAGGGCGGCGGCCGACGCGGCCAGCGTCGCGATGGCGACCAGTGTTTTCTTGAATTTCATGCTGTCTCCTGTGGGTGGGCGGGTGGGAAAAATCAGCGCGGCGCCATGCGCAGCGCCCCGTCAAGGCGGATCACTTCGCCGTTGAGGTGGGTATTGGTGACGATATGGCATGCCAGCTGCGCGAACTCTTCGGGTTTGCCCAGGCGTGGCGGGAAAGGAATGGAGGCCGCCAGCGAGGCCTGGACGGCTTCCGGCAGCTGGCGCATCAGCGGCGTCGAGAACAGGCCGGGCGCCACGGTGCAGGCGCGGATGCCGTGCTGGGCCAGGTCGCGCGCCATGGGCAGGGTCATGCCCACCAGCCCGCCCTTGGAGGCGCTGTAGGCCTGCTGGCCCACCTGGCCGTCGAACGCGGCGACCGAGGCGGTGAACATCATCACGCCGCGCTCGCCGTCTTCCAGCGGTGCGAGCTTTGCGCACTCGGCGGCGAACAGGCGGCTGGCGTTGTAGGTGCCGATGAGGTTGACGTTGATGACCCTGGCGAAGTCTTCCAGCGGCGCGGGCGAGCCGTCCTTCTGCACGACCCGCTTGGCGCTGCCGATGCCGGCGATGTTCATCAGGATGCGGGCCGGGCCGTGGGCGGCAGATGCCTTGGCCAGCGCCGCGGCCAGGCTGGCCGTGTCGGTGATGTCGCACTGGCAGGCCACGCCGCCGATCTCGGCGGCGACCTTCTCGGCCTGCGCGAGGTTGACGTCGAGCACGGCGACCTTGGCGCCCAGCCGCGCGAGTTCGCGCGCGGTCGCCTCGCCCAGGCCGGAGGCGCCCCCGGTGACCAGTGCTGCGTGTCCTTGGATATTCATGTCGTTTCCCTCAATTCGTCGGGCGAGGCGTGATGATGGAGGCGAGCGTGCCCTCGTGCAGGGCAGCCACGGTGTCGGCGCGATACGTCAGCACCGCGCGCTGGTTGATCGAACCCTTGTCCGTGATCTCGCCGCGGTCGATGGTGGGGGGCTCGGACAGCAGGCACATCCGCGCGATGCGGTTGGCGCTGCCGGTCGCCGTTTCGGCCAGCGTGTCCACGATCTTCTGGAACTGCGCGATGACGCCCGGGCTCGCCAGCACGTCGGCCAGCGGCGCGTCGGCGGGCAGGCCGCCGAGCGCGCGCACGGCCGGCGTGGGGAACACCATGGCGCCGACCTCGTTCAGGTTGATGCCCGTCAGCACGGCGTCCTGGATGTAGGGCGCGCCCGCGGCGATGATCTTCGCCCGCAGCGGCCCCACGCTGACGAAGGTGCCGGTGGCCAGCTTGAAATCCTCGGCGATGCGGCCGTCGAACTTCAGGCCCAGGTGGATGTCGGTCTCGTCGATCCACTTCACGGCGTCGCCGGTGCAGAAGAAGCCTTCCTCGTCGAAGGCCTCGGCCGTCTCCCGGGGCGCGCGCCAGTAGCCCGGCGTGATGTTCGGGCCCTTGTAGCGGACCTCGGTCTTGCCTTCCATGTCGACCAGCTTGAGCTCCATGCCGGGCGTGGGCACGCCCAGGTCGCCCGCGCGGACATTCGGGTTGGTGACGAAGATCGCGAAGGGCGACGACTCGGTCATGCCCAGCCCGGTGCCCATCACGATGCGCTCGCCGATCTCCCGCTCCTGCACCTCATGCAGCGCGTCCCACACCGGCTGGGCCAGCGCCGCACCCGCGTAGAAGAACATCTTCACGCGCGACAGCAGGTTCTTGCGCAACGCGGCGTCGGTCTTCATCGCGCTGGCGATGGCCTCGAAGCCGGTGGGCACGTTGAAATAGACCGTGGGCGCGACCTCGCGCAGGTTGCGCAGGGTCTCGTGCATCAGCGCGGGCGTCGGCTTGCCGTCGTCGATGTACATCGTGCCGCCGTGGAAGACGATCATGCCGAAGTTGTGGTTGCCGCCGAAGGTGTGGTTCCACGGCAGCCAGTCCACCAGCACCAGCGGCTCCTCGGCCAGCACCGGCATCGACTGCGTCATCTGCTGCTGGTTGGCGCACCACATGCTCTGGGTGTTGATCACCGCCTTGGGCAGCTTGGTCGAGCCGCTGGTGAACAGGAACTTGGCGATCGTGCCGGGGCCGGTGGCTTGCATGGCGGCGTCCACGGCCGGTGTGGCTTGCGTGGCCAGCAGCTGCGGCAAATGGCGTGGTCTCGCGGCCCGGCACGGCGCCGCTGACGACCGATCACTTCGATGTCGGCGCGGCACGGCGGCCTGCGATGGCCTTGCCGTAGCGCGCGCCGTCGGCGGCGAACACCAGGCCGGGCGTCGTCGTTGCCAGCACATGGCGCAGCTTGGAATAGTCGGTGCTGATCAGCGAGTAGGGCGGCGAGGTCGGCACGAAGGGCACGCCGGCCACCAGGCAGCCCAGCGCCAGCAGGGCGTGGTCCAGGTCGTTTTCGCTCAGGATCACCACCGGCCGCTCCGCGCTCAGGCCGCGGTCCAGCAGCGCCTGGGCGATGCCGCGCGCGCTGGCCCAGGCCTGCGCGTAGCGTGACGTGCCGCCAGTCGCCCAGGGCTGCCGTCGTCGCGCGGAACGCGGCGCGCCATGAAGGTGCGGTCCGGCGCGGTTTCCGCCCAGTGCCGCAGCCGGTCGGCCAGCCGCGCGGGATGCGCGCGCAGCGCCTGGTCGGCCCGCAGGTAGCGCACGCCACGGGGCGCCGTCGCGCAGGGTCACGCGCGTGACGCCGAACGTCAGCGGGCGGTATTTGGGGCTTGTCTCCATCTGTCTCTCTTTGGCTGGCGTGGTGCCGCGGCTCAGCCGCGCTTGACCTTGGCGGCGTTGCCGTCGAGGAAGGCGCGCACGCGGTTCTTGGCCTCGGGGTCGCTCTGCGCGATGGCGGCCATCAGCGCCTCGGTGAGGAAGCCCTGGTCGGCCGGCTGCTCGGCGATGCGCGGCAGCGCGTGCATCAGGGCGTAGTTGGTCAGCGGCGCGTTCTGCGCGACGCGCTCGGCCAGCTCGAGCGCCTTTTCGGTGGCCTTGCCCGCGCGGCACCAGGTACTGCGCGAAGCCGATGCGCTCGCCGTCCTGCGGCGTTGTAGACGCGGCCGGTGAGCATCATGTCGGTCATGCGCGCGGCGCCGATCAGGCGCGGGATGCGCACCGCGCCGCCGCCGCCCACGAAGATGCCGCGCGATCCCTCGGGCAGCGCGTAGAAGGCGGTCTCGTCGGCCACGCGGATGTGGCAGGCGCTCGCCAGCTCCAGCCCGCCGCCGACCACCGCGCCGTGCAGCGCGGCGATGACCGGCACCGGGCCGTACTGCACGCATTCCAGCGCGGCATGCCACATGCGCGAATGGTGCATGCCCTGGCCGGCGTCGCGCTCCTTCAATTCCGACAGGTCCAGCCCGGCGCAGAAGTGCTCGCCCTCGCCGTCGAGGACGGCGGCGCGCACGGTGTCGGGCAGCGTCTCGAACGCGAGGCGCACCGCCTGCACCAGCCCGTCGGACAGGGCATTGCGTTTCGCGGGGCGGCTCAGCCGCACCAGGGCGACGGCGCCGCGGATTTCGACATGGATGTCTTTTTTGGTCATGGGGGTGTTTGCCAAGTGGGGCGATTATTGTTATAAATCATAATCAATTCAAGACGCGCCACCTAGGGGTTTCCCCAGGTATCCCAGGACCCGGAGTCAATTCATGGACCACGCCAACCTCATCGCCATCGACGTCCACACGCACGCGGAAGTCAGCTGCTGGAACCCCTTCGACAACTATGGCGAGGAATACGACCGCGCCGCCGACAAGTACTTCCGGTCGAACCGCCGCCCGACGATCGCCGAGACCATCGCGCATTACCGCGAGATGAAGATCGGCCTGGTGATGTTCACCGTGGACAGCGAGTCCAAGCTCGGCCGCCGGCGCATCCCGAACGAGGAGATCGCCCAGGCCGCGAAAGAGAACAGCGACATGATGATGTGCTTCGCGAGCATCGACCCGCACAAGGGAAAGATGGGCGCGCGCGAGGCCGAGCGGCTCATCCAGGAGCACGGCGTGAAGGGCTTCAAGTTCCACCCGACCGTGCAGGGCTACCACCCCTACGACAAGATGGCCTGGCCGATCTACGAAGTGATCAACGCCCACAAGATGCCCGCCATCTTCCATACCGGCCACAGCGGCATCGGCTCGGGCATGCGCTGCGGCGGCGGCCTGCGGCTGGAGTACAGCAACCCGATGCACCTGGACGACGTCGCGATCGACTTCCCCGACATGCAGATCGTGATGGCGCACCCGAGCTTCCCGTGGCAGGACGAGGCGCTGTCGGTCGCCACGCACAAGCCGAACGTGTGGATCGACCTCTCGGGCTGGAGCCCGAAGTATTTCCCGAAGCAGCTCGTGCAGTACGCCAACACGCTGCTGAAGGACCGGGTGCTGTTCGGCAGCGACTACCCGCTGATCACGCCCGAGCGCTGGATGAAGGATTTCGAGGAGGCGGGTTTCAAGCCCGAGGTGATGCCCGGCATCCTCAAGGGCAACGCGGTTCGGCTGCTCGGGCTGGGCGGCGCCGCGGCCTGAGGTCAGGCCAGCTCGAAGAACCGCATCAGCACCCGGTCGGGTTGGCGCTCGCCCGCGCCGACGAACATCCGCTCGTTGATCCAGCCCAGCGCGCGCCGACCCGGTTTCGAAACTCGGGCTGCAGCGAAAGTAGATCAGCGCCGGATCGACCGGCTCGCCGCGCACCAGCTTCGCCATCAGGTCCGGCGGCCCGGAACGCACCGCGCGGTTCTGCACGTAGATGCGGTCGCCGGCATCGGTTTCGATGACGTAGCGCGCATCGAGGTGCGCCAGTGTGTCGCTCACGACGAGCTGGAAATCCGCGCCCCCGGGCAGCACGTTGCCCTGCCAGCCGTCGCCGCGCACCGTGCCGCCCAGGATGGGGATCAGGCGGCGCAAACCCAGTGCGGTTCGGCCGGTCTCCTGCGGCTGGCCGACCCGCACTTCCAGGTCGGCGAAGAATTTCAGCATAGGGGCGGCGAGTTCCATGGCCGCAAGCATAGCGGGCCGGGCCGAACGATCGATCGGCAAGCGGCGCCGGTGTATTCTTCGGCGATCTTCAACTTCGGGCGCACCGATGGAATCAAGACGCCTGCGGGTGGGCCAGCCGATCTCTCCGGAGCAGTTCGACGAGCTGGACGACGAACAGCTGCTGCGGCTGGTGCCCCGCGCCTACCGCGAATTCTTCCCGGGCAAGGACTTCTGCGCCGACGGGCACTTCTACCTGCACGACGGCACCGCCTGGAGTTTCTACAAGGGCGGCTTCCTGGATGAGTGAGCGCACGGTGTCCCGTGCGTGATGCGGCGGGAACCTAGGTTCAAAGGGGTTTCTCCCGCCGCCAGCCATTCCTTGACCTGGTGCAAAGTCCCGCGGCCCGGTTCCATGTAACTTGGTCCCGTGGCCTGGCAAGCCATGAGCAACTTCAGTGTCCGTGAAGCATGGAGAACCATCATGAGAAGCAGCAGATCACCTCTGCCGCGGCTGCCCATGGCGGCCGCCGCATTGGCCGTGGGCCTGTGCGCCATTCCGGGTGCCTGGGCGCAGGCGGTACCCAATTCCTTCGTGGCGTCACCGGACATCTACAAGGTGATTGCCGAAAACGAGCAGTACCGCGTCATTTCCGTGACATGGAAGAGGGGCGAGCGTGACGTGCAGCATTCGCACCCCGCGTCCGCCGTCTATTACGTGACCGACTGCAAGCTGCGCGGTTATTCGCCCAACGGAGTCGGGGAGTTCTCCCCCAAGGCCGGCATGGCCATCGTGCAAAAGCCGATCGCGGCGCACTCCATGGAGAACATCGGCGACGCGGACTGCCGCCTGATCATGTTCGAGCCGAAGCAGTAGGCGTCCGGGCTGACGGTCACGCTCCCCGTGGTGGCGTGTTGCCGGCGCCCATGTCCCAGTACAGGCCCGTCATCACGCCCAGCGCTTCGCGCAGCAATTCGGGCGGCAGGTGTTCGTTGGGCGCGTGCTGCGAGCAGCCGGGGTAGGAGTGCGGCACCCAGATCGTGCGCAGGCCCAGCACGTCGGTGAAGATGTCATTGGGCAGGGAGCCGCCCAGGTTCGGCAGCACCGCGGGCTTCTTGCCGGTGGTTTCGGCCAGCGAAGCGGCGGCCCATTTCACCCACGCATCGTCGGGGTCGATGCGGGTGGCGTGGAACATTTCTTCGCGCGTCAGCTCGATCTTCACCATCGGGAAACCCTGCCGGTCCAGGTGGCGCCGCAGCGCCGGCATGAAGTCGCTGGGGTCGGGGCCGACGACGAAGCGCAGCTGGCAGCGCGCCCACGCCGTCGGCGGGATCGCGTTGACCGGGGTCTGCGGATTGCCGGTCTTGTATGCCAGCACCTCGAACGAGCACCAGCCGAAAACGCGCTCGGCCGGCGACAGGCCCGGTTCGCCCCACCCGGGCTCGATCTCCGGGCCGTCGGCGCCGCCATCGACCTCGCAGTCGGCCAGCGCGCGGCGCACGGATTCCGGCAGCTCACTCGGCACCCATTCCGGGATGCGGATCTGCCCGGTGGGCGAGACGATGCTGGCGATGGCGTGCGCCAGCTGGATGCCGGGATTGGAGATCAGCCCGCCCCAGTTGCCCGAGTGGTGGCCGCCCTTGCGCGCTTCGATGCTCAGGTCGAAGTTGAGCGCGCCGCGCGAGCCCAGGAACAGCGTGGGCCGCTCTGCGCGCAGGCGCGGGCCGTCGGAAGCGACCAGCAGGTCGGCGCCAAACAGCGCCTTGTTCTCCCCGCACAGTTCGCGCAGGCCCGGCGAGCCGGTTTCCTCGCCCATTTCGATCAGGTACTTCGCGTTGAAGCCGAGCTTGCCGCGCGTGGCGATCACGTTGGCCAGAGCCTGCATGTTCACCGAATGCTGGCCCTTGTTGTCCGCGATGCCGCGGCCATACCAGCGGCCGTCCGCTTCGGTGAGCTTCCAGGGCGACAAGCCTTCTTTCCACTCCGGCTCCAGGCCGCGGATCACGTCGCCGTGGCCATAGCCGAACACCGTCGGCAGGCCTTCGCCCTCGATGCGCTGCGCGAACAGGAAAGGCGCGCGCGCCTTCGGGTGGGTCAGGATGCGGCACTCGAAACCCATGGCCTGGAACGCGGGGCGGATCTCATCCTGCAGGTAATTGGCCAGCACCGGCCCACGCTCGGGGTTCTGGCTTTCGGTGGGCACGGCGATGCGCCGGGCCAGGGTCTGCCTGAACTCGCCGGAGTCGAATTGCCGCTGGGCGAGGGCGACGGCATCTGTTCGTGAGGTCGTGGCTGAGGTCATGCGCATAAGCATGCCACGGCGCGGGCCGTCTTGCGTGGGCTGCCATGCGGCTGTGAAAGCCGCGTCCAGGTTAGCGTTAACATCGACGGATGGTCCGTCCCGCACCTGCCGCCAAGCCCGTTCCCCGCGCGCCCCGCAAGGGCTCGGGGGGCATCACGCTCAGCGACGTGGCCAAGCTGGCCGGCGTTTCGGCCATCACGATCTCGCGCGCGCTCAACACGCCGGACCGCGTGTCGCCCGACACCCTGCAGCGGGTGCGCGACGCCGTGGCCCGCACCGGCTATGTGCCGAACCTGGTGGCCGGCGGCCTGGCTTCGAACAGGAGCCGACTGGTCGCGGCGCTGATTCCCACGATCGCGGGCTCCGTGTTCCTGGAAACCATCCAGGCGTTGACCGACACGCTGGCTGCCGCCGGCTACCAGCTGATGCTGGGGCAAAGCGGCTACGGCGGCGCGCGCGAGGACGCGCTGATCGAGGCCATCATCGGCCGGCGTCCCGACGGCATCGTGCTCACCGGCATCATGCATTCGGCGGAAGGGCGCAAGCGCCTGCTGGCATCGGGCATCCCGGTGGTCGAGACCTGGGACTTGACGCCCACGCCGATCGACATGCTGGTGGGCTTTTCCCACGAGAAGGTGGGGGCGCAGGTGGCGGACTGGCTGCACCGGCGCGGCTACAGGCACCCGGCCATCGTCACGGCCGACGACCATCGCGCGGGCCTGCGCCGGCAGGGCTTCGAGGCGCGGCTGCATGAGCTGGGCATCCGGAAGGTGCCGGCCTGCGTGGTGCCGGCGCCCAGCACGCTGGGCAGCGGCCGCGCAGGGCTGATCGAGCTGCTGTCGCAGGACGCGAAGCTCGACTTCGTCTGCTGCAGTTCCGACCTGCTGGCCCACGGCGTCGTGACCGAGGCGCAGGCGCAGGGCATCCAGGTGCCGGATGAGCTGGGCGTGATGGGCTTCGGCAACCTGGTCTTTGCGGCGGACGTGCACCCGCCGCTGTCCACCGTTCACGTCGACGGCGTGGCGATCGGCCAGCAGGCCGCGCGCTTCATCATCGACCGGCTGGCCGGCCATGACACCGGTCCGCGGGTGCGCGACATCGGCTTTTCCATCCTCGAGCGCGCGAGCGCCTGACGGTTGTTGATTGACCGCCGCCGGGGTTTCGGCTACATTTTCGTGTTAGCGCTAACATAGAGACCGCCATGACCCCATCCCCCCGCAAGAAGCCCGAAGACCTGAGAAGCCACCGCTGGTACGGCATCAAGGACCTGCGTGCCTTCGGCCATCGCTCGCGCACCGCGCAAATGGGCTACCACCGCAGCGACTACGCGGGCAAGCCCGTCATCGCCATCATCAACACCTGGAGCGACATCAACCCCTGCCACTCGCACTTCAAGCAGCGGGTGGAAGAAGTCAAGCGTGGCATCTGGCAGGCCGGCGGCTTCCCCGTCGAGATGCCCGCGATCTCCCTGTCCGAGCCGTTCCAGAAGCCGACCACCATGCTCTATCGCAACCTGCTGGCGATGGAGTGCGAAGAGCTGCTGCGCTCCTACCCGGCCGACGGCTGCGTGCTGATGGGCGGCTGCGACAAGACGACGCCCGCGCTCATCATGGGCGCGATCTCGATGAACCTGCCGGCGATCTTCATGCCGGCCGGTCCGATGCTGCGCGGCGACTACAAGGGCGAATTCCTCGGTTCCGGCTCCGACACCTGGAAATACTGGGCCGAGCTGCGCGCGGGCAACATCACCGAAAACGATTGGCAGGACGTGGAGGACGGCATCGCCCGCTCGCCCGGCCACTGCATGACGATGGGCACCGCCAGCACCATGACCAGCGCCGCCGAAGCGCTGGGCCTCACGCTGCCCGGCGCCGCTTCCATTCCCGCGCCCGATTCGCGCCACGCCCAGATGGCCACGCTGACCGGCAAGCGCATCGTCGACATGGTGTGGGAGGATCTGAAGCCCTCCGACATCCTCACCGCCGCTTCGTTCGACAACGCCGTGACCACGGTGCTGGCCCTGGGCGGTTCCACCAACTCCATCGTCCACCTGATCGCCATGGCGCGCCGCGCGGGCATAGCCCTGGACATCGCGCGCTTCGATGCGCTGGCGCGCAAGACACCGGTGCTCGCCAACCTGCGCCCGAGCGGCAAGTTCCTGATGGAGGACTTCTTCTACGCGGGTGGGCTGCGCGCCTTCCTCACCCAGCTGGGCGACCTGCTCGACTTCACCCAACTCACCTGCAATGGCCAGACGCTGGGCGCCAACGTCGAAGGCGCGAAGGTCTTCAACGCCGACGTGATCCGTCCGCGCAGCAACCCGGTGGTGGCGGGCGACGGCCTGGCCGTGCTCAAGGGCAATCTCGCGCCCGGCGGCGCCGTCATCAAGCCCGCGGCGATGGAGCCGCAATTGCGCAAGCACAAGGGCCCGGCGGTGGTGTTCAAGGACTACAACGACATGGCCGCGCGCATCGACGACGACGCGCTGCCCGTCACGAAGGACAGCGTCATCGTGCTGCAAAGCGCCGGCCCGCAGGGCGCGCCCGGCATGCCGGAGTGGGGCCAGTTGCCGATCCCCAGGAAGCTTCTGAAGGAAGGCGTGCGCGACATGCTGCGCATCAGCGACGCCCGCATGAGCGGCACCAGCTACGGCGCCTGCGTGCTGCACGTCACGCCCGAGTCGCACGTGGGCGGGCCGCTGGCGCTGGTGCAGCGACGGCGACATGATCGCGCTGGACGTGGACGCACGCCGCATCGACATGCTGGTCAGCGACGAGGAGCTGGCCCGGCGCAAGGCCGCCTGGAAGGAACCCGCGCCCAAGTTCACGCGCGGCTACGGCGTGCTGTACCTCAAGCACATCCAGCAGGCCGACACCGGCTGCGATTTCGATTTCCTGGAGACCGAGAAGGCCCAGGCCGCGCCGGGCGGCGAGCCCGAAATCCACTGACGCGCGTTACCCCACCGTTGCCTGGGCCGGGCTTTCGCGTGCCACTCGCTGCGGTGCGTTCTCGTTGAGCGTGAAATAGAAGCTCGCGCCTTCGCCGGGCATCGACTCCGCCCACACCCGGCCGCCATGGCGCGACACGATCTTGCGCACCATGGCCAGCCCGATGCCGGTGCCTTCGAACTCGCTGGCGGTGTGGAGCCGCTGGAACGGCCCGAACAGCTTGTAGGCGTACGCCGGATCGAACCCCGCGCCGTTGTCCTTGACGTGGTACAGGTAGGCCCCGTTCGGCCATGACTGGCCACCGAACACGATGTGCGCGCGCGCCATCCGGGACGTGAACTTCCAGGCGTTGCCGAGCAGGTTTTCCATCACGTCCATGAGCAGCCGGGCGTCCCCCGGGGCTGGCGGCGTGTCCTCGATGGCGACCTCGACCTGGCGGCCGGGCTCCTGTTCACGCAGCCGGTCGACGATCCCGCGGGCCACCGAAGACAGGTCCACGGCCTGGTGCAGCAGCGGGGTGTTCGACAGGTCGGCCAGCGCCAGCAGCGCGTCGGTGAGGTCGCCCATCAGCTTGACCCCCGCGCGCACGCGCCGCATGTAGTGGCGGGACTTGTCGTCCAGGCCCTGTGCCAGCCGCACTTCGAGCTGCGCGCTGAATCCATCGATCGACGCCAGCGGCGCGCGCAGGTCGTGGGCCAGCGAATAGGCGAAGTCGCGCAGGTCCTCGTTGCTTTCCTCCAGCTCCGCGGTGCGCTTGCGGATGCGCTGCTCCAGCACGTTGTTCAGCAGCACGATCTCCTTCTCGGCGCGCCTGCGTTCCGTCATGTCGGTGTCGACGGCCAGCACGCTCGCGGGCTCGCCGTCGGCATCGCGCATGAGGGTGCAGCGGCGCTCCACGCAGATCAGGCGGCCGTGGGCATCGACGCATTCGAGCTCGCCGGTCCATTCGCCGGAAGCCCGCAAGTCGGCGTCGGCTTGCGGCGGCAGGGCCGCGCCCGGACCCATCAGCGAATCGAAAGCCTGGCCCACCGCCTGCTCGCGGGTGAAGCCGAACATGCGCTCTGCGCCCATGCTCCAGTAGCGGATCGTGCGGTCCATGTCCTGCACGACGATGGCATCGCTCGCCTGGTCGAGCAATTGCGACTGCTGGTGCAGCAGCCGTTGCGAGACACGCAGGCGCTCTTCGGATTCGCGCAATGCCGCTTCGGCGGCCTTGAAACGCGTGATGTCCTGGAACTGCACGACGAAATGGAGAGCGCGGCCCGCGGTGTCGCGCTCCAGCGCGCACGCGAGCTGGCCCCAGACCGCGTGGCCATCGCGGTGCAGGTAGCGCTGCTCGCATTGGTAGCCGTCCGTGGCGCCCGCCAGGAGCCGCCCGCGCCGAACCACTTCTTCCTGCCAGTCGTTCGGGTGGCTGAGCGCGTGGGGCGGCAGGGCCAGGAACTCCTCGCGTGAATAGCCCAGCATTTCGCAGAACGCGCGGTTGACCCGGACCACATGCGAATCCGGCGCCAGCAGGGCCATGCCGATGGCGGCGAATTCGAACGCCGGACCCGGCTGCGTCTTGCTGATGGGCTTATTGGCTGGCACGGTCCCTGCCTCGTCTTTTGAAATGCAGACGAGCCCGATTCTCGCGCGCGTGGCAGCAGCACGGCGCTGGCGTGGTGTTTTTCACGGCGGCCGAAGCCGTTTCGGCCAACTCCTTAACGCAAGAGCCATGAATCTTTTGATACTGCGCTTACGTCCGGCGACAAAAGTGGGTCTTTCTTATTCAGTTGGGGCCCGCACGTCGGCGGGGCGACCGCGCGCGCGTGGGTTCCTGTTCGCGTCGGTGCCGGATCTGCAGCGGGCTCGGGTGGCGAACGGCAGGCGCGATCCGGCGGGATGCGTGATTGCACGCACTTCGGGCGTGCGATGCGCGGCGCATGATGGTGCAGTGCGGCAGGTGCGATGGACTCGCCGCGTCCGCGCATGCGGCGCCGATTCAAGCGACGCGGCGGCCGCGCGCTCGCCATCATCGCTCGAAAACAGAGCGCGACGCGCACCTGTTGCACTCGCTTCGCAGTGCACGCAGCAGCGCGCCGTGAAATGTCCACACGCGCTTTCCCTAAGAAACTTTGCCCTCTTGTTTTTATCTACCGTTCACCTACAGTGAAGACAGAATTTCGCCTACACGCGTCGATATTTGGCGGACAAAGTCGTGCGTTAAAGTGCCATCGGGAAGAGTCGCCGCTGCAGTGAACAGATTACCGTACTGGAAGGAGATTCCATGGATGTAGTTCGCAATTTCCTGGCGCGTTACGAGCAGACGCGCGAAGAGGAAATGTCGCTGGAGGAGTACCTCGACCTGTGCAAGCGCGATCGCATGGCCTACGCCACTGCCGCCGAGCGCATGCTGGCCGCCATCGGCGAGCCCGAGGTCATCGACACGCGCCACGACCCGCGCCTGTCCCGCATCTTCGGCAACAAGATGGTGCGCATCTACCCCGCGTTCAAGGATTTCTACGGCCTCGAGGAGCCGATCGAGCAGGTCGTCTCCTGCTTCCGCCACGCGGCGCAGGGCCTGGAGGAAAAAAAGCAGATCCTCTACCTGCTGGGGCCGGTCGGCGGCGGAAAATCCTCGATCGCCGAGCGCCTGAAGCTGCTGATGGAGCAGGTGCCGTTCTACGCGATCAAGGGCTCGCCCGTCAACGAATCGCCGCTGGGCCTGTTCAACAACGCCGAGGACGCGCCGCTGCTCGAGCAGCAGTACGGCATCGCGCCACGGTACCTGCAGCGCGTCATGTCGCCGTGGGCCGTCAAGCGCCTCGAGGAGTTCGGCGGGGACATCCGGAAGTTCCGGGTCGTCAAGCGCTACCCCTCCATCCTGAAGCAGTGCGCCATCGCCAAGACGGAGCCGGGCGACGAGAACAACCAGGACATCTCCTCGCTGGTCGGCAAGATCGACATCCGCAAGCTCGAAACCTTCGCTCAGGACGACCCGGACGCCTACAGCTACTCCGGCGGGCTGTGCCTGGCCAACCAGGGCCTGCTCGAATTCGTGGAAATGTTCAAGGCCCCGATCAAGGTGCTGCACCCGCTGCTCACGGCCACCCAGGAAGGCAACTTCAAGGGCACGGAAGGCTTTGGCGCGATCCCGTTCGACGGCATCGTGATGGCCCACTCCAATGAAAGCGAATGGAAGGCGTTCCGCAACAACAAGAACAACGAGGCCTTCCTCGACCGCATCTACATCGTCAAGGTGCCGTACTGCCTGCGCGTGACCGAAGAGGTCAAGATCTACGAGAAACTGGTGCGCAATTCTTCGTTGAAGGACGCGGTCTGCGCACCGGGCACGCTCAGGATGATGGCCCAGTTCTCGGTGCTCACGCGCCTGAAGGAGCCGGAGAATTCCAGCATCTTCAGCAAGATGCAGATCTACGACGGCGAGAACCTGAAGGACACCGACCCCAAGGCCAAGAGCTACCAGGAATACAAGGACTACGCGGGCGTCGACGAGGGCATGACGGGCGTCTCCACCCGGTTTGCGTTCAAGATCATCTCCAAGGTCTTCAATTTCGACTCGACGGAAATCGCGGCCAACCCGGTGCATTTGATGTACGTGCTGGAGCAGCAGATCGAGCGCGAGCAGTTCGCGCCCGAGATCGAGCAGAAATACCTGGCCTACATCAAGGAGCACCTGTCGGCCCGTTACGCGGAATTCATCGGCAAGGAAATCCAGACCGCCTACCTCGAGTCCTATTCCGAGTACGGGCAGAACATCTTCGACCGCTACGTGACCTACGCCGACTTCTGGATCCAGGACCAGGAATTCCGCGACACCGACACCGGCGAGATCTTCGACCGCTCCGCGCTCAACTGCCGAACTCGAGAAGATCGAAAAGCCCGCCGGCCTGTCCAACCCCAAGGACTTCCGCAACGAGATCGTGAATTTCGTGCTGCGGGCGCGCGCCAGCAATGCCGGCAAGAACCCGCTGTGGACGAGCTACGAGAAGCTGCGCACCGTGATCGAGAAGAAGATGTTCTCGAACACCGAAGACCTGCTGCCCGTCATCTCGTTCAACGCCAAGGCCAGCGCCGACGAGCAGAAGAAGCACGAGGACTTCGTCAACCGGATGGTCGAGAAGGGCTACACCCACCGGCAGGTCCGCCTGCTGTGCGAGTGGTACCTTCGCGTTCGTAAAAGCTCCTGACCGACCACCGGAGAAGGCCACAGTGTCGTCCCAACCGCCCGGGGAGAGGTCCATGCTCCACCAGGTCATCGACCGCCGCCTTTCGGGCAAGAACAAGTCGATCGGCAACCGCGAGCGCTTCCTGCGGCGCTACCGCGACCAGATCCGCGACGCCGTGCGCAAGGCCGTCGGCGACCGGAGCATCCGCGACATCGAGGATGGCACGGACATCACGCTGCCCAAGCGCGACGTCTCCGAGCCCACGTTCAACCACGGCCCCGGCGGCACGCGGGAGACGGTCCACCCGGGAAACCGCGAATACCTGAGGGGAGACCGCATCGCGCGGCCGGAAGGCGGGGGCGGGGGCGGCAGCGGCAGCGGCGCCTCGCCCGACGGGAGCGGCGAGGACGACTTCGTCTTTCGCATCACGCGCGAAGAGTTCATGAACTACTTCTTCGACGACCTCGCGCTGCCACGGCTGATCCGCACGCAGTTGCTGGCCGACGCCCCGGAGTGGAAGATGCGCCGGGCCGGGTTCGTGTCGGAGGGCAATCCCACCAGCCTGCACGTGGTGCGCTCGATGCGCGTGGCGCTGGGCCGGCGCATCGCGATGGGCGGCGATGCCCGGCTGGAACTGCGCAAGGCCGAGGAACACCTGGCGCTGCTGGAAAAGCGCCCCGACACGCCGCCCGCCGAACTGGCCGCGCTCAAGGCCGAGATCGAAGCCCTGCGCGCCCGCCTGAAGCGCGTGCCGTTCCTGGATCCGTTCGACCTGCGCTACCGCAACCGCGTGCGCGAGCCGCTGCCCACCAGCAAGGCGGCGATGTTCTGCCTGATGGACGTGTCCGGCTCGATGGACGAGGCGCGCAAGGACCTGGCCAAGCGCTTCTTCATCCTGCTGTACCTGTTCCTCACGCGTCACTACCAGCAGACCGACGTGATCTTCATCCGCCACCACACCCAGGCGGCCGAAGTGACCGAGGACGAGTTCTTCCACGCCACCGAGAGCGGCGGCACGGTGGTGTCCAGCGCGCTGACGCTGATGCACGAGATCATCCGCGAGCGTTACATGGGCAGCGAGTGGAACATCTACGGCGCCCAGGCCTCGGACGGCGACAACTGGCAGCAGGATTCCTCCAAGTGCCGCGAGCTGCTGGACGGCAAGCTGCTGCCGCTGTGCCGCTACTTCGCCTATGTGCAGGTGGCCGACGAAGACCAGAACCTCTGGGAAGAATACACGCGGGTGCGCGACGCCAACCCGCACTTCGCGATGCAGAAGATCGTGCACGCCGGCGCAGATCTTCCCGGTGTTCCGCGACCTGTTCAAGAAGAACCCGGTGTCCACATGCATGAGCGAGATCATCACCGACCCCGCCGCGCTGGCCGACGTCACGGACAGGAAGGCCAAGCGGCTGCCCAGCCCGTCGGACTGGACCTTCGAGCTGATCGAGACCTATTTCGAGCAGATCAAGCGCACGGCCCACCGCTTCGGCCTGGACACCTACCCGGTCCAGCTCGAGCTGATCTCGGCCGAGCAGATGCTCGACGCCTACGCCTCGGTCGGCATGCCGGTGAACTACCGCCACTGGTCGTTCGGCAAGCAGTTCATCGCCAGCGAGAAGAACTACCGGCGCGGCCACATGGGGCTGGCGTACGAGATCGTGATCAATTCCGATCCCGTGCATCGCCTACCTGATGGAAGAGAACACCATGCCGATGCAGGCGCTGGTGATGGCGCACGCCTGCTTCGGGCACAACTCCTTCTTCAAGGGCAACTACCTGTTCCGCATGTGGACGGACGCGAGCTCGATCGTCGACTACCTGGTCTACGCCAAGGCGTACATCGGCGAGTGCGAGGAGCGCCACGGCGTCGACGCCGTCGAGGAGGTGCTCGACTGCTGCCACGCGCTGATGCACTACGGCGTGGACCGCTACCGCCGGCCGCAGAAGATCTCGATGGTCGAAGAGGAAATCCGCCGCAAGGACCGCGAGGCCTACCTGCAGCAGCAGGTCAACGACATGTGGCGCACGCTGCCCAAGAGCCCGGGCAAGCAGTCCAAGAAGGAGCACCGGCGCTTTCCCGGAGGAGCCGCAGGAGAACATCCTGTACTTCATCGAGAAGAACGCGCCGCTGCTGGAGCCCTGGCAGCGCGAGATCGTGCGCATCGTGCGCAAGATCGCCCAGTATTTCTACCCGCAGCGCCAGACCCAGGTGATGAACGAGGGCTGGGCCACGTTCTGGCATTACACGCTGCTCAACGACATGTACGACCAGGGGCTGCTCGTCCGACGGCTTCCTGATCGAGATCCTGCAGCTCGCACACCAACGTGGTGTTCCAGCCGCCGGTGACGCGACCCGCGCTACAGCGGCATCAACCCGTATGCGCTGGGCTTCAACATGTTCACCGACCTGCGGCGCATCTGCGAGAAGCCGACCGACGAGGACCGCCAGTGGTTCCCGGACATCGCCGGCTCGGACTGGCACAAGACGCTGGACTACGCGATGCGCCACTTCAAGGACGAGAGCTTCATCGGCCAGTACCTGTCGCCGCGGATGATGCGCGAGTTCCGGCTGTTCTCGGTGCGTGGACGACGCCACGCAGAAGGAGCTGGAGGTCGCCGCGATCCACGACGACGCCGGCTACCGGCGCGTGCGCGAGTCGCTGTCGCGCCAGTACGACCTGGGCTCGCGCGAGCCGAACATCCAGGTCTGGAACGTCAACCTGCGCGGCGACCGTTCGCTGACGCTGCGCCACACGCGCCACAACGACCGGCCGCTGGACAACGGGGCGGAGGAGGTGGTCAAGCACGTGGCCCGGCTGTGGGGCTTCCGGGTGCGGCTGGAAAGCGTGGACGCGCACGACCGCGTGCTGCAGCACTGGGAAGTGACGCCGGCGACCGCACCACCACTGAAGCCGGCCGCGGCAGGTCGGCGATTACGGCAGCTTGCTCAGGATGCCGTTCATCTCGTCGCGGGTGAACGCCCGCAGCGTCTGGAAGCGCACGTTGCCGGCCGACGACAGCGCCAGCCCGAATGCGGCGATGGATGCTTCGTCCTGGGCCTCGCACAGGGTCACGATGTCGTACTGTCCCTGGGTCCAGTAGATCTCGTTCATCCTCACGCCGAACTTGCCGGCGGCCTCCTTGGCCGCGTCGGCGCGCTTGGTGGTGTCCTTGATGTTCCTGATGCCCTGGTCGGTGAACGATGCGAGCACGACGTAGTTGAGCATGATTCATCTCCTTTTTGGGGGCCTGAAGACTAGGCGGTCGCGCCCCCTTTTTCAAGGAACAAAGGAATCCGTCGCGTTGTTCACGAGCAGGCCGGGGGTGTTGAATTTCGCCTCGGGCGGAAGGCACCATGCTGCGCTTGGCCGCGGCGCGGCCCCTCCGGCCCGCGGCTCAGCGCTTGTTGATGGTGACCTGCGAAGCCGAGTTCTGGCCGCTGTCGTAGGTCATGGCCGTGGCGGCCAGGCTGTCCACCGTGAAGACGGTGCTCGGGATGGCCGCGCTGATCACCGAACTGTTGATGGTGCAACTGCCCTTGCTATTGGTCACGCAGCTGCCGCTGCCGCCGGGCGCGAAAGTGCCGTTGACGGTGGCGTTTGCCACGCTCGCGCCGGTGTTGACGTTGCGCACGGCGACCGTGGCCTGGCCGCGCCAATCCCTGCTGACCTTGGCCGCCTTGCCGACCAGCGACTTCACGGCGATGGTGGCCGGCGGCGGTTCGGTGGGGGCGCCGGCGGCGACGGAGTAAAGCAGCAGGTTGGGCGAGCCCGATCCGAGGGACGACAGCCGGTTGGCCGTGGCGTTGGCCTCCAGGAAGTTGCCGACCGCCAGCGGCGTCGCCACCGGATTGGCCTGGAGGGCCAGCGCGGCGACCCCGGCGACGTGCGGCGAGGCCATGGAGGTGCCGCTGATCGTGTAGGTCGGCGTGGCGTCGGTGTTCCAGGATGACGTGATGGCGAACCCGGGCGCGAAGATGTCCACGCACCGGCCGAAGTTGGAAAACGAGGCGCGGCTGTCCTGGTCGGTCGTGGCGCCCACGGTGATCGCGCTGGGCTCGCTGGACGGGGAATACTTGCAGGCGTCCTGGTTCGAGTTGCCGGCGGCCACCACCATGGTGACGCCTTGGGCCACCGCGTTGGCAACGGCGGCATTCAGCGCGCTGGACAAGCCGCCGCCCAGCGACATGTTGGCGACGGCGGGGCGCGCCGGGTGGTTCGCCACCCAGTCGATGCCGGCGATCACGCCGCTGTTGGTGCCGCTGCCATCGCAGTCGAGCACGCGCACGGGAACGAGCTTCACGGCTTTCGCCACGCCCCAGGTCGTTCCGCCCACCGTTCCGGAAACGTGCGTGCCGTGGCCGTTGCAGTCGCTGGTGTCGCCGGGATCGACGATGCCGGTGACGTGGCCCGGAGTGTCATGGACTTCGGCGTTGAACCCCGGCAGCACGCGCCCGGAGAACTCCGGGTGGTCGGCGCGCAGGCCGGTGTCGATGATGAAGGCTGTGACTCCGGAGCCCGTGTAGTTGTACTGGTACAGCAGGTCGACCGGGCGGTCGGCCTGGTCGATGCGGTCCAGGCCCCAGGTCGCGGAGCCCTGCACGGTGCTCACGGAAATCGTCTGGTCCTGCTCGATGTAGTCCACGGCCGGATCGGCCCGCAGTCTTTCCACCTCGTCCCGCGACAGCTTTGCCGAGAAACCCTTGAGCGCCCGGGAGAAACTGTGGATGCGGCGGCCACCGGACTTGCGCATCGAGTCGTCGGCCTGTGCGCGCGGATTCGTCACGTCGTGCTTGAACACCACGATGTAGCGGTCCGGGATGGGCTGCGACTGACGGGACGGCTGGGCCCAGGCGCCAGCCGCCAGCAGGAGGGCGAGCGCGCCGGAGAAAGCGGCCCGGGCCAGGCGGGCGGTCGGGAAGGAGGTCATTTTTTCCAAGCTCAGCGGTATCGACGCCGCCATGAGACAACAGAACGTCTTCCAAGACAACTGTGTCCTGTAACAAAACCACCCGAAGCGGCAATACGTCACCGCGCGGCGCCGCTCATGTGGTGCGGATGACGCTGATGTGCTCGGTGCCGCTTTCCGGCAGCCACACCTCGCCCGGCCGCCCCAGGATCTGGCGCACGTTGGCACCGTCGCGCGGGAGGGGATGGCGCTCGAACTTCTCGGCCCGCGGATCGAAGGCGAAGACGGCATTGCTGCCCCAGTCCGCCACCCACACGATGTCGCGCTCGTCCACGTAGACCGCATAGGCCTTGGGAGAATTGCCCGGCAGCTTCCACGTGTGCCAGGTCCTGGCTTGCGGGTCATGGGCCGACAGGTTCCCGCTGTTCCATTCGCTCACCCAGATGCGTCCCTTGCTGTCGCTCCAGACGCGGCGTGCGCCCTGGTTGCGCGTGGGGGGCTCAACCACGATGGAATCGCCGGTGGCCCGGTCGATCTTCGCGATGAAGGAGCCGGCCAGCGAGCACCACCAGACGTCGCCGCCGGGCGTGCCGCAGATGCCGTAAGGGCCGCGCCCGCGCGGCGCTTCCTTGACGCTGACCTGTCCGGTCTTGACGGCCACCTTGCCGATGTAGCCGCCCTGGCCGGTGAACCAGAGGTCGCCGCCGCCGTCGAATGCGCAGGTGTTGAGGTTGGCGTAGGGCATGCCCTGCGGCAGGCGCATGACCTGGACCTTGCGGTCGGGCCAGGCCACGCGCACGATGGCGTTCTGGCCGCTGTCGGTGATCCAGGCCGCCTTGTCGGGGCCCTGGATCACGCCGTGCGGCGAGGAACTGGACCCGAGCGAGATCAGTTCGGTGCCGCCGCGCTTGGGGTCGAACCAGCCGAGGTGCCCGCTGGCCTGGGCCGTGAACCAGACGCCGCCGTCGGGCGCGGGGGCCAGGTCATGGATGCCCGTGCGATGGGGTGTGACCAGCGGCCACGATTGCATCCTGCCCGGCTGGGCGTTCGCAATGGCGCCGGTGCCGGCGAGGACCATGGCGCCGGTGGTGGCGAGGGCCTGGCGCCGCGTGATCGAGAGCATGTCCACCCCGTTGGGAGTTTGGTCAGGCCCGATTCTCTCCCCAAACCTCGCGGGCGGTCTCGATCACCAGCCGCAGCTTGTTGCGCTGGGCCTCGACGGCGATGTTGTTGCCGTGCACGGTGCTGGAGAAGCCGCATTGCGGCGACAGGGCCAGCTGCTCCAGGGGCGCGTACTTGGCGGCCTCCTCGATGCGGCGCTTCAGGGCGTCCTTGCTTTCCATCTCGCCGAACTTGGTGGTCACCAGCCCCAGCACGACGGTCTTGCCCTTGGGCAGGAAGCGCAGCGGCCGGAAGTCGCCGGAGCGGTCGTCGTCGTATTCCATGAAGTACGCGTCGAGGTTCATCTCCTTGAGCAGCGCTTCGGCGACGGGCTCGTAGTTGCCCGCCGCCGCATGGGTGCTCTTGAAGTTGCCGCGGCACAGGTGCATGGCCAGCAGCATGCCGGCGGGCTTCTGGGCGACCACCTTGTTGATGAACTTCGCGTAGCGGTGCGGCAGCTCGTTCGGGTCGTCGCCGCGCTGGCGCGCGGCCTCGCGCATCTTCTCGTCGCACAGGTAGGCCATGTTGGTGTCGTCCATCTGCACGTAGGTGCAGCCGGCCGCGGCGAGCGAGCGCAGCTCGTCGCCGTAGGCCTTGGCGACGTCGTCGTAGAAATCGGGCTCGAGTTCCGGATAGGCTTCCCTGTTGATGCCCGCGCGGCCGCCGCGGAAGTGCAGCATGGTGGGCGAGGGGATGCAGACCTTCGGCGTGTGGCCGGGGCTGACCTGGCTCTTGAGGTACTGGAAGTCCGCCAGCTGGATGTCCTTGACATGCCGTACCTTGTCGATGACGCGCATGACGGGCGGCGCCAGCTCTTCCGTGCCGTCGGGCTTGCGGATCGTGACCGGGATGTCGGTCTTCACGCCGCCGATCTGCTCGAGGAAGTCGATGTGGAAATAGGTGCGGCGGAACTCGCCGTCGGTGATGCTTTTCAGGCCCACGTCTTCCTGGAACTTGACGATCTCGGTGATCGCCTTGTCTTCCACGGCGCGCAGCTGCTGCGGGCGTGATCTCGCCCTTGGCCTTCTGCTCGCGCGCCTCGAGCAGGTACTTGGGCCGCAGGAAGCTGCCGACATGGTCATAGCGGGCGGGAAGTTGGGTCATGGTGGTGTTTCCTCGGTTGGCTCTTGGCGGGATATTAGTTCGATCTGTCAAAGGTCCAACACCAGTACCTTGCTGCGCGATCGCGAGCAGCACGGCGTGAACTGGTCGTTCTGGGCCTTTTCCTCGTCGGTGAAGTACAGGTCTCGGTGGTCGGGCTCGCCTTCCAGCACGCGGGTGATGCAGGTGCCGCAGACGCCCTGTTCGCAGGACGTGAGGATCTCGATGCCGTTCGCCTGCAACGCCTGCACCACGCTCTGTCCCGCTTCGACGGCATATGTCCTGCCGGTGCTGGCAATCTTCACTTCGAAGGCGCGGTCGCCCGCGGTGTCCTGCGGCGCCGCCCCGAAGTACTCCAGGTGGGTCTGGTCACTGCCCCAGCCGTTCGCCTTGGCGGTGTCGACAACGTGGCCGATGAACCCGGTGGGGCCGCAGATGTAGAGGTGGGTGCCCGGGTCAGGCTGCGCCAGCACCTTTTGCAGGTTCAGCTTCTGCGACGGCGGGCCGCTGTCGTGGTGGAACCGCACCCGGTCGGCGAAGGGCGAAGCGGCGATTTCGTCACTGAAAGCGGTGCGCTCGGGGGAGCGGGTGCAGTAGTGCAGCGTGAAGTCGGCGCCGATGGCGGCCAGCCGCTGCGCCATGCACAGCAGCGGCGTGACGCCGATGCCGCCCGCGAACAGCAGCGTCCGCGCCGCGTGGTGCAGCGGGAAGTGGTTGCGCGGCTCGCTGATGTGGAGCACGTCGCCCTCGTGCACGGCGTCGTGCATGGCTGTGGAGCCGCCGCGCGATGCCGGGTCGCGCAGCACCGCGATGCGGTAGCGGTGCCGCTCACCCGAGTCGTTGCACAGCGAGTACTGGCGGGTCAGGCCGCCGGGCAACTGCACATCGATGTGCGAGCCGGCGCCAAAGGAGGGCAGGGGCGCGCCATCCACGCGGGCGAGTTCGAAGCGTGGCGATGCCTTCGGCTTCCTGTGCCTTGCGCACGACCTTGACGGCGAGACTTTCCATGGCTTCAGGCCGTCTGTTTCTGCGGCTGTTCCGCGGCGACCAGCCGGTCGATGATCCGCCGCGACTGCACGCCGCCGGCGTCGATGTTGAGCATCAGCAACTTCCTGTCCGGGTACTTCGACAGGTTCCTCTGCTGCGCCTCCAGCACGGCGGTGTCTTCCGCGAAGACCTTGCCCTGGCCCTCGCGGATCTGCGCCGTGAGCGCCTTGTCCTTAGCGTTGAAGTTGCGCGCCATGCCCCAGAAGTACCACATCGAGGTTTCGGTCTCCGGGGTGAGGAAGTCCACGACGATGCTGGACACCTTGTCCTTGGGGTCGGCGTCGTAGCCGCCCTTGCCCGCATGCGCCACGCCCACTTCGATCATGACGTGGCTCGGGGGAAGGAAGTGGCAGACCTGCCAGCGGTCCACCGGCACGTCGTCCGCCAGGTTGTTGCCGCGCAGGTTCGCGCGCCAGAAGGGCGGCGGCATCACGTTGTTCATGAAGCGGCTGGTGATCACATGGTCGCCGTCCGTCTTCGTGGTGACCGGCGTCTCGTCGATTTCCTTCTGCCCGATGCTGGTGGTGTGCACGTAGGTCTCGTGCGTCAGGTCCATCAGGTTGTCGACCATGAGGCGGTAGTCGCAGGCGATGTGGTACAGGCCGCCGCCGTAGGCCCAATCGGGGTTGTCGGCCCATTCGAGATGGTGGATCCTGGCCGGGTCGGCCAGTTCCTCGTCGCCGGGCCAGACCCAGATGAAGCCGTAGCGCTCGACGACGGGGTAGGCACGGATCTTCGGGAAGCCGCCGACGCGCTGGCCGGGCATGGACACGGTCTTGCCGTCGCATCCCATCACCAGGCCGTGGTAGCCGCACACCAGCTTGCCCTCGCAAACCTGGCCGAGCGACAACTGGGCGCCGCGGTGCGGGCAGAAGTCCTCCAGCGCGGCCGCGTTGCCGCCCTCCGCGCGGTAGAACACGATCTTTTCGCCGCAGACGGTGCGGCCCAGGGGCTTGTCGTCGATTTCATTGGGGGTGCAGGCGACGTACCAGGCGTTTTTGGGGAACATGGGGTGGGCAGGGCAATGAAGGGGGGAAGTGGATTATCGGAAAATGCAGCGCTGATGTATACATTGACGACATTACAAATCAGATATATCGTCATGGCATAGGAAAAATGAAAACCAAAGGATATATTAATGCCGACGCCATATCTTGAGATGTATACATGACGAAGGCGAAAAAAGGCCCGATGACTGTGCCCCCCACGCCAGACATGACCGATGCCGGCGCGTCGCAGGCCGTCAAGGCGCAACTGCGGCTGCGGGAAATGATCCTGGCCGGCGAGCTGGCCAGCGGCGCGCGCATCGCCGAGCTGGCCATCGTCGAAAAGCTCGGCGTCTCCCGCACGCCGATCCGCGCGGCACTGGTGCGGCTGGAGCAGGAAGGGCTGCTGCAGGCGCTGCCCGGTGGCGGCTTCGCGGTGCGCACCTTCTCGGAGGGCGATGTGTCCGACGCCATCGAGCTGCGCGGCACGGTCGAAGGGCTGGCGGCCCGGCTCGCCGCCGAGCGGGGCGTGCCCGACGCGGCGCTGGCCGAGGCGCAGGCCTGCCTCGCGCAGATCGACCGTGTCCTGTGCCAGCCCGCGCTGGACGACGACGCTTTCCTGCGCTATGTCACCCTGAACCAGAAGTTCCACAACCTGCTGGCGCAGATGTGCGGCAGCCCGGTGATGCAGCGCGAGCTGGAGCGGGTGGTGAACCTGCCGTTCGCGTCGCCCTCGGCCTTCGTGGTGCTGCAGGCCAATTCACCGCAGGCGCGCGACATGCTGGTCGTGGCCCAGGACCAGCACCGGCAGGTGCTCGATGCGATCGACCGGCAGGGAGGGCGCGCGGGCCGAATCCATCATGCGCGAGCATGCCCGCATCGCCCGGCGCAACCTGCGCGCCGCCATGCACGAACACAACCTCGACCGCATGCCCGCCGTGCGGCTGATCCGCAAGCCGGGCTAATGCTATTGAGATACCTCGGACCTCGATATGCCGAATGTCGATAACTGATAGACCGGCGCCACCCTTTGCGCCTGAGCGCGCCGGGAACAGAATCCCGGGTGATCCCCCGCCGCGGTGAGTCCGTGCCCGCGCCTGCAACCTTCCAAGGAGACTTCATGCACAAGAGATCGATCATTCGCGTCGCGGTGGCCGCCGCACTGCTGGGCGCGAGCGCGCTGGCGGTGGCGCAGGACAACGTCTTCAAGATCGGCCTCATCCTGCCGATGACCGGGCCAGCAGGCCACCACGGGCCGCCAGATCGAAGCCGCCGCACGCCTGTACATGGCCCAGAACGGCGACACCGTCGCGGGCAAGAAGGTCCAGGTCATCGTCAAGGACGACACCAGCCTGCCCGACATGACGCGCCGCCTGGCGCAGGAGCTGGTGGTCAACGACAAGGTGAACGTGCTGGCCGGCTTCGGCATCACGCCGTCGCGCCATGGCGGCGGCGCCGATCGCCACCCAGTCCAAGACGCCCCAGGTCGTGATGGCGGCCGCCACGTCGAGCATCACGCAGGCCTCGCCCTACATCGTGCGCACCAGCTTCACGCTGCCGCAGGCTTCGGTCGCCGCTGGCCGACTGGGCGCCCAAGAACGGCATCAAGAAGGTCGTGACGCTGGTGAGCGATTACGGCCCGGGCATCGACGCCGAGAAGTACTTCAAGGAGCGCCTGCAGTTCAACGGCGGCCAGGTCATCGAAGCGCTGCGCGTGCCGCTGCGCAACCCCGACTTCGCGCCCTTCCTGCAGAAGGTGCGCGACCTCAAGCCCGATGCGCTGTTCGTGTTCGTGCCGTCCGGCGCCGGCGCCGCGGTGATGAAGCAGTTCCTCGAGCGCGGCATGGACAAGGCCGGCATCAAGCTGATCGGCACCGGCGACGTCACCGACGACGACCAGCTCAACGACATGGGCGACGGCGCGCTCGGCGTGGTCACCTCGCACCACTACTCGGCGGCTCATCCGTCGGCCGGCGAACAAGAAGTTCGTCGAAGCCTTCAAGAAGGCCAACAAGGGCCTGCGGCCCAACTTCATGGCCGTGGGCGGCTATGACGGCATGCGCGTGATCTACGAAGCGCTGAAGAAGACCAGGGCAAGGGCGGCGGCGACGCGCTGCTCGACGCCATGAAGGGCCAGATCTTCGAGAGCCCGCGCGGCCCGATGTCTCATCGACGCGCAGACGCGCGACATCGTGCAGAACATCTACCTGCGCAAGGTCGAGAAGAAGGACGGCGAGCTCTACAACGTCGAGTTCGACGTGATCAAGGACGTCAAGGACCCTGGCAAGACCAAGTAACCAGGTTGTCATGCCGGGCTTGACCGGCATCCGCGATGGGGTGCACTCCAGGGTATGGATTGCGGGCCGGGCCCGCAATGACGTTCTCTCATGCTCACGATTCTGTTCGACGGCATCGCCTACGGCATGCTGCTGTTCGTGCTCGCGGTCGGCCTGGCGGTGACGCTGGGCTTGATGAATTTCATCAACCTCGCGCATGGCGCCTTCGCCATGGTCGGCGGCTACACCACCGTGCTGCTGATGCAGCGCGCCGACGTGCCGTTCCTGGTCTGCCTGCCGCTGGCCTTCGTGCGTGTCCGCGCTGCTCGGCGCGGTGCTGGAGCGCACGCTGTACCGGCCGCTGTACCGCAAGCCCCACCTGGACCAGGTGCTGTTTTCGATCGGCCTGGTGTTCATGGCCGTCGCCGCCGTGGACTACTTCGTCGGCTCCACCCAGCAGATCGTCCAGCTGCCCGAATGGCTCAAGGGCCGCACCGAGATCGGCAGCGGCGCCTGGCGGCTGGGCATGGGGCACTACCGCCTGTTCATCATCGCGGTCTGCGCCGCGCTCACCGTGGGCCTGCAGTACGTGCTGTCGCGCACGCGCTTCGGCAGCCGGCTGCGCGCGTCGGTCGACGACCAGCGGGTCGCCGCGGGCCTGGGCATCAACGTCAACGTCGTGTTCCTGTCGACTTTCGCCTTCGGCTCGGGCCTGGCCGGGCTGGGCGGCGCGCTCGGCGCCGAGGTGCTCGGGCTCGACCCGACCTTCCCGCTGAAGTACATGATCTATTTCCTGATCGTCGTCGCCGTGGGCGGCACCTCGTCGATCACCGGGCCGCTGCTGGCGGCGCTGCTGCTGGGCATCGCCGACGTGGCGGGCAAGTACTACATCCCCAAGCTGGGCGCCTTCATCGTCTACAGCCTGATGATCGCGATCCTGATCTGGCGCCCGCAGGGCCTGTTCGTGCGCCAGGGAGGCAAGGCATGAGCGCCGATCGCACGCAGCCGGCGCGCAGGGATCGCTGCGGCGCGCGAGCCGCTTGCGGGCCTGGGAGCCGGTGCTGTGGCTGGCCGCGTTCGCGGCGCCGCTGGTGCTTCCCCAGCCACGCCGCGCTGATCAACGAGATCGCGATCGTCGCGCTGTTCGCCCTGTCGCTCGACCTGGTGCTGGGCTATACCGGCATCGTCTCGCTCGGCCATGCCGCTTTCTTCGGCATGGGCGCCTACGCGGCCGCGCTGTTCGCCAAGCACTGTGCATGCCCGACCCGCTGGTCGGCCTGGCGGTCGGCATCGCCGCGGCCACCGTGCTCGGCGCGCTGTGCTGCGCAACCATCCTGCGCGGCACCGACCTGACGCGCCTGATGGTGACGCTGGGCGTCAGCCTTGATCCTGCTGGAGCTGGCCAACAAGCTCGACTGGCTGACCGGCGGCGCCGACGGCCTGCAGGGCGTCACCATCGGTCCGCTGCTCGGCCGCTTTCGCGTTCGACCTGGGCGGCCGCACGCGGCGTCTACTATTCGCTGGTGGTGCTGCTGGTCTTCCTGGTGCTGGCCCGCCGCCTGGTGCAGTCGCCGCTGGGCGCCACGCTCAAGGCGATCCGCGACAACCGCCTGCGGGCGATGGCCATCGGCATCCCGGTGAACTCGCGCCTGGCCGTCGTCTACACGATCGCCGCGGGCATGGCCGGCGCGGCCGGCGCGCTGCTGGCGCAGACCACCGGCTTCGCGTCGCTCGACCTGTTCGAGTTCCACCGCTCGGCCGACGTGCATGCTGATGCTGGTGGTCGGCGGCACCGGCTGGCTGTACGGCGGCATCGCCGGCGCGATCGTCTTCAAGCTGATGCAGGACGCGCTCTCGGCGATCACGCCGCAGTACTGGACCTTCTGGCTCGGCCTGTTCCTGGTGGTGCTGGTGCTGGTCGGCCGCGACCGCCTGATCCGGCCGTGGACCTGGTGGCGCGGAAGGGCGGGACGATGAGCGCATCGCCCGCAGTGGCGGCCGAAACGGTGCTCGGCGCCCAGGGCCTGGTCAAGCGCTTCGGCGGCATCACGGCCACCGACAACGTGACGCTGAACCTGCGCCAGGGGCGCGCGCCACGCGCTGATCGGGCCGAACGGCGCCGGCAAGACGACGCTGGTCAACCTGCTCACGGGGGTGCTCGAGCCCACCGAGGGCCGCATCGTGCTGGAAGGGCGCGACATCACGCAGCTGGCGCCGCACCAGCGCGTGCGCCGCGGCCTGGTGCGGACTTTCCAGATCAACCAGCTGTTCGACTCCATGACGCCGCTCGAGACGCTGGCGCTCACGGTCTCGCAGCACCGCGGGCTGGGCGCGAAGTGGTGGCAGCCGCTGGGCGCGAACAGGGAGGTGGCGAACGCGGTGCGAGCAGCTGCTCGAGCAGTTCCACCTCACGAGCGTCATGGACCAGCCCACGCGCGTGCTGGCCTACGGCAAGCGCCGCCTGCTGGAGATCGCCATCGCCCTGGCCTGCGAGCCGCGCGTGCTGCTGCTGGACGAGCCGGTCGCCGGCGTGCCGGCGGGCGAGCGCGAGGAATTGCTGCACACCGTGGCCGCGCTGCCGCCCGACGTCTCCGTGCTGCTGATCGAGCACGACATGGACCTGGTGTTCAGCTTCGCCACCCGCATGACGGTGCTGGTCAACGGCGCCGTGCTGACCGAAGGCACGCCGGAAGAAATTTCCGCCGACCAGCGCGTCAAGGCCGTGTACCTCGGGCATGGCGACGAGATCAACGACGCGGTCCCGATGCACGGCGCGCGGACCGCAGCGCAGGAGCGAAGCCGTGTCTGATTTCCTCCAGGTCGAGAATTTGAGCGCCGGCTACGGCGAAGCAGTGATCCTGGACGGCGTCTCGCTGGCGCTGGCGCAGGGCGAGACGCTGGCGCTGCTGGGCCGCAACGGCACCGGCAAGACGACATTGATCAACACGCTGGCCGGCGCGACCCGGCAGCACGCGGGCAGCATCATGCTGGGCGGCGTGGCGCTGCACAAGCTGGCGTCGCACGACAGGGCCGCGGCCGGCATCGGCTGGGTCCCGCAGGAGCGCAACATCTTCAAGTCGCTCACGGTGCACGAGAACCTGACGGCCGTGGCGCGGCCCGCGCGGGCCGGCATTGCCCATCGCGAATGGTCGCCGCAGCGCGTGTACGAGCTGTTTCCGCGGCTGGCCGAGCGCAAGGGCAACCTGGGCACGCAGCTGTCCGGCGGCGAACAGCAGATGCTGGCCGTCGGCCGCGCGCTGGTGCTCAACCCGCGCCTGCTGCTGCTGGACGAGCCGCTGGAGGGCCTGGCGCCGATCATCGTCGAGGAGCTGTTGCGGGCCATCGCGCGGATCACGCGCGACGAAGGGCTGTCGGCCATCATCGTCGAGCAGCACCCGCAGGCTATCCTGGCGATCTCGCATCGCGCGGTCGTGCTCGACCATGGCACCGTGGTGCACTCCGGCAGCGCCGAGCAGCTCAGCGGTACGCCGGAACTGCTGGATCGCCTGCTCGGGGTGGCCCGTTAGGGCGATACTCCCAGCTTGACTGACAAGCGATCCATGCCCCGCCGCAGAACCCTCTTCGCTCTCGCAGCAGGCGCGCTGCTGCCGCCCATCGGCTATGCCCGCGCCGCGACCTCGGGGGGCGCCACATTTCCGTCCAGGGCGCTGCGCATCGTGGTGCCCAATGCGGCGGGCGGCGCGGCCGACCTGACGGCGCGGATCGTGGGCGAGAAGCTCTCGCATGCGCTGGGCCAGGCGGTGATCGTGGACAACAAGCCCGGCGCGGGCGGTGTGGTCGCAGGCGACCTGGTTGCGCGCGCCGAGCCCGACGGTCACACGCTGTTGCTGGTGTCCAGCGGCACGGCGGTGAGCGCGGTCCTGTTCAAGTCATTGCCGTTCGACACGCTCAAGGATTTCGCGCCGGTGTCGATGCTGGCCACGTTCGACCTGGCCATCGCGTCCAGCGCCGCGGGCCGCTTCAAGAGCCTGGCCGACGTGCTGGCCCACGCCCGGGCCAACCCGGGCAAGCTCAACATCGGGACGCCGCAGGTCGGCACCACGCAGAACCTGGCGGCGGAGCTGTTCAAGGCGAGCGCCGGCATCGATGCGCAGGTCGTGCCTTTCAACGGCACGCCGCCCGTGATCACCGCGCTGCGCGGCGGCGAGGTCGACATCATGGTGGAGATTCTCGGCCCCTTGATGCCGCAGATCGCGTCGGGCGCGCCTCAAGGCCCTGGCGGTGCTCGGTGAGAAGCGCGCCGTGCAGCTGCCCGAAGTGCCTGCCGTGCGGGAAGCCGGCGGCACGCTGGCCGGTTTCAAGGTGTCGTCGTGGAACGGGCTCGCCGTGCCGGCGAAGACGCCGGCCGACGTGGTCGAACGGCTCAGCCGGGCCATCCAGGCCGTGATGGCGCTGCCCGACGTCAAGAAGCGGCTGCTCGACCTGAACCTGGTCGCGCATGCCAGCACGCCGGCGCAGACCGCCGACCTTCTCGCAGCCGATGTGCGCCGCTGGACCGAAGTGGTGGCCCGGGCGCGAATTTCCCGCCAGTGAGGTGATGAAGAACATGGACATCAGCAACATCGGCTTCGTCGGTTACGGCGAAGTGGGCAAGATCTTCAGCGCCGGGCTCAAGGACCGGCCGGGCGTCGAGTCGGCACGGGCGTGGGACCTCAAGTTCGCGGATCACGGCCATTGCCGATTCGGAAAGGACCTATGCCGCCTCGGCCGGCATCGACGCGCAGCCGTCGTTGCAGGCGCTGTGCGCGCAGAGCGACCTCATCGTCTCCGCGGTCACGGCGTCCAACACCCTGGCCGTCGCGCAGGAAGCCGCGCCGCACATCCGGCCGGGCACGCTGTTCCTGGACTTGAACTCGGCTTCGCCCGGCACCAAGCAGCGCGCCGCCGCCGCCATCGAAGCGGCCGGCGGCCACTATGTCGAGGCCGGCGTGATGACTTCGGTCCCGCCGTATGGCATCAAGGTGCCGATGCTGCTGGGCGGGGCCATGGCCGGCGAGCTCGGGCGGGTGCTCAATGAATGGGGGATGGACGCCAAGGTCGTTTCCGAACGGCTTGGCGTGGCCTCGGCGATCAAGATGTCGCGCAGCGTGATGATCAAGGGCCTGGAGGCGCTGGTGATCGAAAGCTACGCCACGGCGCGGCATTACGGCGTCGAGGAGCATGTGCTGCCGACGCTGCAGGAAACCTTCCCCAGCATCGACTGGAGCCGGCAGGGCGCGTATTTCTTCAGCCGCGTCGTCCAGCACGGCAAGCGCCGCGCCGAGGAAATGCGCGAAGCCGCCAACACGGTGCGCGAGGCCGGCTTCGAGCCGTTCATGGCGACCGCCATCGCGGACAAGCAGCAGTGGGTGGCCGATTGCGCCAAGGCCGGCGTCTTCGACGGCGTGCCCAAGGATTCGCCCTGGGAGGAGTACGCCGACCGGCTGATCGAAGCGCAAAAGCGCGGTTGAGCGCGCCCGCGGTCAGGCCGGCGCCAGCAGCTTCTGCGCCAGTTCCTGGATCAGTTGCAGGGCGGCTTTCTGGGTCAGGGTGGCCGGGCGCTGCGAGCTCATGGCCGTCGACAGTTTGCTGCGCAGGTTGGGCGCGCTGATCGGCCGCAGCGAGAAAGCCTGGGGGTGCGAGGAGGTCGCCACCGCGTTGCGCGAGAGGACTGCGCTGCCCGCGCCGTCCTCCACCAGGTCCAGGATGGCGGCGACGCCGTCGATCTCCAGCGCCACGCTGGGCCGGCAGCCCAGGTTGGCCATCTCGGTTTCCACCAGCATGCGGATGGCGTTGGGGCGGCTCGGGATGACCAGCGGCAGCGCGGCCACTTCCCGCAGCGGCACCGGCCGCGGCCGCGCGGCGGGCTGCGCCTTGCCGGTGTGGCGCTGCACCAGGAAGAGGGGCTCTTCCAGCAGCGGCGTCAATTCGATGTCGGGCGCGGGGCTGGCGTTATAGAGCAGTGCGATGTCCAGCCGCCCGGTCGCCAGCGACTCGTGCATGCCGACGGACAGGCCTTCGCTGATCGACAGCGTGGCGTCGGGCATGCGCTGGCGGAACTCGCGGATCAGCGGGACGGCCATCGCCTTGGCGACGCTGGGCGGCAGGCCGATGGCCACCCGCCCGGCGAGCGCGCCGCGCACGCGGCCCAGTTCCTCGCGGGCGCGTTCGACCTGGTGCAGGATGCCGCGCCCGTGTTCCAGCAGCAGCTTGCCCGCCTCGGTCGGCGCGGCGCCGCGGCCGTTGCGGATGAGCAGGTTCTGGCGCAGTTCCACTTCCAGCTGCCGCACCTGGCGGCTGAGCGCGGGCTGGGCCACGTCCAGCGCGATGGCGGCGCGCGTGAAGCTGCCGAGCTCGGCGACGCGGACGAAATACTCGAGTTGCTTGAGGTCCATATTCGTGATACCTGCGCAGATATTATGCCGGACTGCTATAGCTGCTAGTGAGGCCGCGGCCTTCCCGCGATAGGGGGCCAGGGCCACAATCGCCGCATGCCGATCAAGGGAATCTCGTCGATGGCCACCCGCCAGGTGCTGGCCGAACTGGCCGCGGCCTACGGGCGCCGCGCGGGGTGCACCGTCGAGATCGAATCGGTTGGCGGCGTGGATGCCGCCAGGCGGGTGCAGGCCGGCGAGCCGTTCGACGTGGTCTTCCTCGCATCGGACGCCATCGACAAGCTCTTCGCCGCCGGCGCCGTCGTGCCGGGCAGCAAGGTCGACCTGGTGCTGTCGCCGGTCGCCGTCGCCGTGCGCGGCGGGCGCGCCGCGCCCCGACATCGCCAGCGAGGACGCCTTGCGGCGCGCGGTGCTGGCGGCGCCCCGCATCGGCTATTCCACCGGCCCGAGCGGCGTGGCGCTGATGCGCCTGTTCGAGCGCTGGGGCATCGCCGCCGAACTGCAGGGCCGCATCGTGCAGGCCCCGGCAGGCGTGCCGGTCGGCACGCTGGTCGCACGCGGCGATGTCGCGCTCGGCTTCCAGCAGCTCAGCGAGTTGATGAACCTCGAGGGCATCGACGTGATCGGCTCGCTGCCGGAGCCGGTCCAGATCGTCACCACTTTTTCCGCGGGCCTGTGCGCCGGCTCGTCCCAGGGCGAGGCCGTGCGCGGCATGCTCGCCTTCATGGCTTCCGCCGAAGCCGCCGACGCCAAGCGCCGCCACGGCATGGAACCGGCTTGAGCCGGCGTTCGCAGGGCGTCCAAAAGGAAAGCAACCCATGAGCCTCATCATCGACTGCCACGGCCACTACACGACGGCGCCCAAGGCGCTGGAGGACTGGCGCAACAAGCAGATCGCCGGCATCAAGGACCCGGCCGTCATGCCCAAGGCCGCCGACCTGAAGATCAGCGACGACGAGCTGCGCGAGTCGATCGAGACCAACCAGCTGCGCCTGATGAAGGAGCGCGGCAGCGACATCACGCTGTTCTCGCCGCGCGCCAGCTTCATGGCGCACCACATCGGCGACTTCAACGTGTCGTCCACCTGGGCGGCGATCTGCAACGAGCTGTGCTTCCGCGTGAGCAAGCTGTTCCCGGACCATTTCGTGCCGGTCGCGATGCTGCCGCAGTCGCCCGGCGTCGATCCGACGACCTGCATCCCCGAACTGGAGAAGTGCGTCAGGGAATACGGCAACGTCGGCATCAACCTCAACCCGGACCCGTCGGGCGGCCACTGGACCTCGCCGCCGCTGTCCGACCGGCACTGGTACCCCATCTACGAGAAGATGGTGGAGTACGACATCCCGGCGATGATCCACGTCAGCACCAGCTGCAACCCGTGCTTCCACACCACGGGCGCGCACTACCTGAACGCCGACACGACGGCCTTCATGCAGTGCCTGACGTCGGACCTGTTCAAGGACTTCCCGACGCTGCGCTTCCTGATTCCGCACGGCGGCGGCGCGGTGCCCTACCACTGGGGGCGCTTCCGCGGCCTGGCGCAGGAGCTGAAGAAGCCGCTGCTGACCGAGCACCTGCTGAACAACATCTTCTTCGACACCTGCGTCTACCACCAGCCCGGCATCGACCTGCTGAACACGGTGATCCCGGTGAAGAACGTGCTGTTTGCTTCCGAGATGATCGGCGCCGTGCGCGGCATCGACCCGGAAACCGGCAACTACTACGACGACACCAAGCGCTACATCGAGGCGTCGAAGTTGCTGAGCGACGAAGACCGCCACCAGATCTACGAAGGCAATTCGCGCCGCGTGTTCCCGCGGCTCGATGCGCAACTGAAATCCAAGGGGAAATGACATGTACGAACTGGGCGTTGTCTACCGCAACATCAAGCGCGCCGACCGCGCGGCAGCGAGCGAACTGGGCCGCTTCGGCTCGGCGACGGTGCACGAAGCGATGGGCCGCGTCGGCCTGATGAAGCCCTACATGCGGCCGATCTATGCCGGCGCGCAGGTGTCGGGCACGGCCGTCACGGTGCTGCTGCAGCCGGGCGACAACTGGATGATGCACGTCGCGGCCGAGCAGATCCAGCCGGGCGACATCGTGGTCGCCGCCTGCACGGCCGACAACACCGACGGTTTCTTCGGCGACCTGCTGGCCACGAGTTTCCAGGCGCGCGGCGCGATGGGCCTGGTGATCGACGGCGGCTGCCGCGACGTGAAGACGCTCACCGAAATGAAATTCCCGGTCTGGAGCCGCGCGATCAGCTCGCAAGGGCACGGTGAAGGCGACGCTCGGGTCGGTGAACATTTCCGTCGTGTGCGCGGGAATGAGCGTGAACCCCGGCGATGTGGTCGTGGCGGACGACGACGGCGTGGTGGTCGTGCCCGCTGCGCTGGCGCGCAAGACGCTGCGAGGCCGCGCAGGCCCGCGAGGCGAACGAGGGCGAAAAGCGCGCGAAGCTCGCTTCCGGCGTGCTGGGCCTGGACATGTACAAGATGCGCGAGCCGCTGGAAAAGGCCGGCCTGAAATACATCGACTGAGCGGCGCAATGAAATTCGAGAAGACACCCGGCTGGCTCGACTGGTACGCCGGCCCGACCAAGCCCCGATTCAAGCTGCCGGCCGGCGCCGTCGATGCGCATTGCCATGTGTTCGGTCCGGGCGAAAGCTTCCCGTTCGCGCCGGAGCGCAAGTACACACCCTGCGACGCGAGCCGCGAGCAGCTGTTTGCGCTGCGCGACCACCTGGGGTTCGAGCGGAACGTCATCGTGCAGGCCACCTGCCACGGCGCCGACAACAGCGCGCTGCTGGATGCGCTGCGCCATTCCGGCGGCAGGGCGAAGGGCGTGGTGACGGTCAGGCGCAGCGTGACGGACGAGGAATTGCGCGACATGCACGCGGCGGGCGTTCGCGGCGTGCGCTTCAACTTCGTCAAGCGGCTGGTGGATTTCACGCCCAAGGACGAGCTGGTGGAGATCGCCGCCCGCATCGCGCCGCTGGGCTGGCACGTGGTGATCTATTTCGAGGCCGTGGACCTGCCGCAGCTGTGGGACTTCTTCACCGCCTTGCCGACGACGGTCGTGGTGGACCACATGGGCCGGCCCGACGTCACGCGGCCGGTCGACGGCCCCGAATTCGAGCTGTTCGTGAAGTTCATGCGCGAGCACCCCAACGTCTGGAGCAAGGTCAGCTGCCCGGAACGGCTGAGCGTCTCGGGCCCGCCCGCGCTCGATGGCGAGCAGAATGCCTACCGCGACGTGGTGCCTTTCGCGCGGCGCATCGTGGAGTCGTTCCCCGACCGGGTACTCTGGGGCACCGACTGGCCCCATCCGAACCTGAAGAACCACATGCCGGACGACGGATTGCTGGTGGATTTCATTCCGCACATCGCGGTGACGCCCGAATTGCAGCGCAAGCTGCTGGTCGACAACCCTGGCCGGCTGTACTGGCCCGAAGGAAAGTAGATGCCCCTGGTCAAACCTTACCTGGACGTGCCCGGCACGACGATCTTCGATGCGGAGCAGTCGCGCAAGGGCTATCACCTCAACCAGTTCTGCATGTCGCTGATGAAGGCGGCCAACCGCGAGCGCTTCAAGGCGAACGAGCGGGCCTACCTGGACGAATGGCAGATGACCGAGGAGCAGAAGCAGGCCGTGCTGGCGCGGGACCTCAACCGCTGCATCCAGCTGGGCGGCAACATCTATTTCCTGGCCAAGATCGGCGCGACCGACGGCAAGAGCTTCCAGCAGATGGCGGGAAGCATGACCGGGATGACCGAAGAGGAATACCGCGACATGATGATCAAGGGCGGACGCTCCGCGCAAGGCAACCGCTACGTCGGCGAAGCGGGGGACGCCCAGGCGCATCGCCAGCCCCAGGGGCGCGCCGGACAGAAAGGGAGCACCTGAATGGCCCGAATCACCGCATCCGTCTACACCTCGCACGTCCCGGCCATCGGCGCGGCGATCGACCTGGGCAAGAGCCAGGAGCCGTACTGGCAACCGGTGTTCGCCGGCTACGACTATTCGAAGCAGTGGATGAAGGACAACAAGCCGGACGTCATCTTCCTGGTCTACAACGATCACGCGACGGCGTTCAGCCTGGAGATGATTCCCACCTTCGCCATCGGCACGGCCGCCGAGTTCCAGCCCGCCGACGAGGGCTGGGGCCCGCGGCCCGTGCCCAAGGTCGTCGGCCATCCCGAACTGGCGGCCCACATCGCGCAGTCGGTGATCCAGCAGGATTTCGACCTGACCATCGTCAACAAGATGGACGTGGACCATGGCCTCACGGTGCCGCTGTCGCTGATGTGCGGCCAGCCGCAGGCCTGGCCCTGCCCGGTGATCCCGTTCGCCGTGAACGTGGTGCAGTACCCGGTGCCCAGCGGCCAGCGCTGCTTCAACCTGGGCAAGGCCATCGGCAAGGCCGTCGCATCCTATGACGAGCCGCTGAAGGTGCAGATCTGGGGCACCGGCGGGATGAGCCACCAGCTGCAGGGGCCGCGCGCGGGCCTGATCAACAGGGAATTCGACAACGAATTCCTGGACCAGCTGATCGCCGACCCCGAGGCCCTGGCGAAGAAACCCCATATCGACTACGTGCGCGAGGCCGGCAGCGAAGGCATCGAGCTGGTCATGTGGCTGATCGCGCGCGGCGCCATGGCCGACGTGGCGGGCGGGGCGAAGCCGACGGTGAAGCACCGCTTCTACCATGTGCCCGCGTCCAACACGGCGGTGGGCCACCTGATCCTGGAGAACTGACATGACGATCAAAGTCGCCCTGGCGGGCGCCGGCGCCTTCGGCATCAAGCACCTGGACGGGATCAAGCTGATCGACGGCGTGGAAGTGGTGTCGCTCGTCAGCCGCGAACTCGACAAGACGAAGGAAGTCGCGGCCAGGTACGGCATCGCCCACGTCACCACGGACCTGGCGGACAGCCTGGCGCTCAAGGAAGTGGACGCCGTGATCCTGTGCACGCCCACCCAGATGCACGCGGCCCAGGCCATCCAGTGCATGAAGGCCGGCAAGCATGTGCAGGTGGAAATCCCGCTGGCCGACAGCCTGAAGGACGCGCAGGCCGTGGTCGCGCTGCAGAAGCAGACCGGCCTGGTCGCCATGTGCGGCCACACGCGGCGCTTCAACCCCAGCCACCAGTTCGTGCACAAGCGCATCGAGGCGGGCGAATTCAACATCCAGCAGATGGATGTGCAGACGTTCTTCTTTCGCCGCAGCAACATGAACGCGCTGGGCCAGCCGCGCAGCTGGACCGACCACCTGCTGTGGCACCATGCCGCGCACACCGTGGACCTGTTTGCATACCAGTGCGGCAGCCCGGTCGTGCAGGCCAATGCGATCCAGGGGCCGATCCACCCGGCGCTGGGCATCGCCATGGACATGAGCATCCAGCTCAAGGCCGCCAACGGCGCGATCTGCACGCTGTCGCTGAGCTTCAACAACGAGGGCCCGCTGGGGACCTTCTTCCGCTACATCGGCGACACGGCGACCTACATCGCGCGCTACGACGACCTGTTCAACGGCAAGGAAGAGAAGATCGACGTGTCGAAGGTGGACGTCTCGATGAACGGCATCGAGCTGCAGGACCGCGAGTTCTTCGCCGCGATCAGGGATGGGCGCGAGCCCAACGCCAGCGTGGCCCAGGTCCTGCCCTGCTACGAAGTCCTGCACCGGCTCGAGCAGCAGCTGAACGCCGGTTGAGCGGCGTGCCGGCCGCGGGCAAGCTGCGGCGGCTTGGTCTAGAATGCGGGCCACAGGCGCTGAGGGGCGCCTGCCCGCACAAGAGGCTCTCACCCTCAACCGTCGTCTTCTCGACCTGACAGTTCATTGCTTCGTTGGCCCAGCGCGGGATGGGCCTCCAACGAAACAAGGAGTCCTGTCATGGCGTCTTCCGACCCATTTTCTTGCCTGCCCCCGCCAGCCGCGAACCGCCGGCGCGAACTCACGCGCCAGTACAAGGATGCGATGCCGCCCATGGGCGTGTACGTCATCCGCAACCTGGTCAACCAGCGCGTCTTCGTGGGTGGCAGCACCAACGTCGAAGGCGCGATCAACCGCGCCCGCTTCGAGCTGGGGCAGAAGTCGCACCGCAACGCCCGGCTGATGCAGGACTGGCTTGCCTGCGGCGCGGAGAACTTCCGCTTCGAGGTCATCGACCGGGTCAGGCAGCGCGACGACCCGGACTTCGATTACCAGGGCGAGCTCGACGCGATGCTGCAGCTGTGGCGCGAGGAGCTCGATTGCTATGGCGAGCACGGCTACAACCTGCGCGATGCCGCGCGCTGACCAGGAGTTCCCACATGACCATCGATGCAATCGACTTCTGCCTGAAAGTCAGCCAGGCCCATGCCAGCCTCAATCTCAAGCTCGACGACGAGCTGGGCACGCTGCACGGCCTGAGCCTGAACGACTTCATCCTGCTGCGGCACCTGGCCCGCGCCGAGGGCGGCCGCATGGCTGTGACCGACCTGGTGCGGCCCATGGGCGTGCAACTGTCCGCCGTGACGCGGCAACTGCTGCCGCTGGAGAAGACCGGCCATGTGCAACGCGAACCTGCGCTCGCGGGTGGCGCGCGCTCGGTCGTGCTGCGCCCGGCGGGCCGGCGGCTGGTGGGCGATGCCATGGTCACGGCCGATGCCATCTGCGCCGAGGCGGTCGCCGCGCTCGCACCCGATGCGCTGCCGGCGGTCAACGCGGCGCTCACGGCCCTGTGCCGCAGCGAAGCCTTGCGCGTGTGATGGCACCGGCCGTGCGAAACTTCCAGGCGCCGCCATGACACAGTTGCTGATCGAACTCAAGACGCGCGCCCGGCTGCAGCTGAACGCCGCCCGGCGGCAGGACGCACCGGATGCCGAAGGGCCGGGTCCCCGCCTGCGACATTGCCTCAACCAGGTGGCGCGCGACGTGGGCTTTGCCCATTGGGACGACGCCCGGCGCGTGCTGGGCGGGCAGGCCGCCAGCGGCGATGACATGGGAGCCTTCTGGTATGCGCCGCGTTGCGCCACGCTGCTGAACCTGTGGTTTGCCGGCTATGAGCCGGCGCGGGCGGCGCAGGAGGCCGATCGCGGCGCTTTCCTGCTGCCGTACCGGCGCCAGTTCATCGTGGCGCAGGACGACTTCGTGCGCGAGTTGGGGATGGACCCCGCCGACCCCGCCTGGGCCGTGGCGCAGCGCGACCTGGTGCGCGCCTACGGCAGCCGCGCCTGGCTCGACCTGGCCTTTGCGCGAATGAAGGCGCCGCGCTCGACCTTTGCCTGAAGCGGGCGGGCGGTCCCACGCAGGGGAGCCTGGCGTTAAGCTCGGCAGGTCGCCAACTTCTTCCGTGTTTCACCATGCATCAGCGCTCCATCGGGCCCTTCGCCGTCTCCGCCATCGGCCTGGGCTGCATGAACTTCAACCACGTCTACGGCAATCCGCCGCCGGCCGAGCAGAGCGAACGGGTGCTGCTCGCCGCGCTCGATGCCGGCGTGACGCTTTTCGACACGGCCGCGCTGTACGGCTTCGGCGCCAACGAGACGCTGGTGGGCCGAGTGCTCAAGCCCCACCGCGACCGGATCACGCTGGCCAGCAAGGGCGGCATGGCCGGTGTCACGGCTGACGATGGCGCGGTGCGACGCGTCATCGACGGCCGGCCCGAAGCCATCCGGCGCAATTGCGAAGACAGCTTGCGTCGCCTGCAGACCGAAGTCATCGACCTTTACTACCTGCACCGTTGGGACAAGAGCGTCCCGATCGAAGACAGCGTTGGCGCCATGTCGGACCTGGTGCGCGCCGGCAAGGTTCGGGCACTGGGCCTGTCGGAAGTGTCGGCGACGACGATTCGCAAGGCCCACGCTGTGCACCCCATCACCGCCGTGCAGACGGAGTATTCGCTTTGGACGCGCAACCCCGAGATTGCCGTGCTCGATACCTGCCGTGAATTGGGCGCGGCCTTCGTCGCCTTCAGCCCCGGCGCGCGCGGCTTCCTGTACGACGCGCTGCACGACGTGACGACGCTGGACGCCAAGGACATCCGCAAGGCGATGCCCCGGTTCTTCCCGGACAACTACGCGGCCAACTTGAAGCTGCTGCCGCCCTACAAAGCCTTGGCGAAGGAAGCGGATTGCTCGCCAGCGCAACTGGCGCTGGCCTGGCTGCTGCACAAGGCGCCGCACATCGTTCCCATTCCCGGCACCACCAGCGTGGAACACTTGCGCGAAGACCTGGGCGCCGCCGACGTCAAGCTCGATGCCGGGCTGCTGGCCCGGCTCGAGGCCCTGATCAACCAGGAAACCGTCTCCGGCAACCGCTACAGCGAGCAAAGCCGCCGCGAGGTCGACACCGAGGAGTTCTGATCAGGCGGGATGCGCGTGGTGGTGGCCGCAGGTCAGCACCACGCGGCCGCTGATCTGGCCGCGGCGCATGCGCTCGAACACGGCGTTGACCTGGTCCAGCGGCTGGGTTTCGGTGTGGCATCGCAGCTTGCCCTCCGCGGCCAGTTGCAGCACGGCGCGCATGTCGTCGCGCGTTCCCACCGACGATCCGATCACCCGCGCTTCAATGCCCACCAGGCCCAGCGCCGGGAAGGTGAGCGGTTCGGGCGGCAGGCCCACCACCGACAGCGTGCCGCCCGGGCGCAGGCACTTGAAGGCGGTGTCATAGGCGGCCTTCGACGCGGAGGTGACCACCGCCACGTGCACGCCGCCGAGTTTGCGCAGCGCCTTGATGTCGTCCGCATTGGCCGCGTTCAAGGTGAGGGTGGCTCCCAATTCCCTGGCGAGGGCCAGCTTGGAAGCGTCCAGGTCCAGCGCGATGACCTCGGCGCCCCAGGCCTTCGCGATCTGCACCGCCAGGTGGCCGAGGCCGCCCACACCGAACACCGCGACGCGTTGGCCCGGGCCGACACCGGCGTTCTTCAGGGCCCGGTAGACGGTGAGCCCCGCGCAGAACAGCGGCGCCGCTTCGACAGAGCTGAGCACATCGGGAATCGGCAGCGCATGGCTGGCGCGCGCGACCATGTAGTCGGCGTAGCCGCCGTCCACCATCACGCCGGTGATCACCGCCTTGCGGCACAGGTTCTCACGGCCTTCGCGGCAGGGCTCGCATTCGCCGCAGGTGGCATGGTTCCAGGCCACGCCGACGCGCTCGCCCACGGCCAGGTGCGTCACATCGGCGCCCCTTTCCACGACGCGGCCCACCACCTCGTGCCCGGGAATCAGGTTGGCCTTGGTCACGGCCTTGAGCATGGGCTGGTCGCCTTCGGCCACGTGCAGGTCGGAGTGGCAGACGCCGCAGGCCTCGACCTCGATCAGCACCTCGTCCGCCTTCGGCGTGGGCCGGGGCACTTCCTCGACGCTGAGGGTGGACCCGAAAGCATGAAGAATGGCAGCTTGCATATCGTTCTCCTCTGCGCGTGGCAACCCGCGTGGTACCCGCATCATGGCCGAAAGCGGTGCGGCCGCCAGTCACTGCAGCGACCCGGTGTTCCCGCCGGCTGCCGGGCGGTTGGCCCTGGCCTCAATCGGCCCGAGTGCGCAGGCGCTCCGGGCTGAGCATGGCCGCGGTCAGTCCCCTTGCGGCAATGTGGTCCGGGATCGCCTGGCCTCGCACGAGCGCGGCGCAGGCCTCGCCCATGGCCGGTGAGGTCTGGATGCCGTAGCCGCCCTGGGCCGCGACCCAGAAGAAGCCGGGCGCCTGCGGGTCCCAGCCGCCGACCAGGTCGCCGTCGGCCACGAATGAGCGCAACCCGGCCCAGGTGCGCGTGGGCCGGCGGATGGTGAGCGTCGTCATCTCCTGGATGCGGTCGATGGCGAGCGCGATGTCCATCTCTTCGGGCTGCACATCGTGCGGCGGCACCGGGTCGACGTTGGCCGGCGAGCCGAGCAGCATGCCGGCATCGGGCTTGATGTACCAGTCCTCCGCCACGCCGGCCGTCAGCGGCCAGGCCGACGGCGTCGCAGCCCGGCGGCGGCGCGAAGATGAAGGCGGAGCGGCGCCGGGGCTGCAGTCCGATGGCCATGGCCCCGGCCATCTCGCCCACCACGCCGGCCCAGGCGCCCGCGGCATTGATGACCACTGGCGCCTCCCAGGTGAGCCCGCCGGCGCCGGCCTGCCACAACTGGCCCACGGGCCGCAGCGACGTGACCTCGGCGTCGGTGACGATGCGCCCGCCCGCGCGCCGGATGCCGCGCAGGAAGCCCTGGTGGATGGCATGCACGTCCATGTCGGCGGCGTCGGGCTCGTAGACCGCACCCGCCACCTTCCCAGGGCGCAGGACCGGACGTGATCTCGCAGGCGCCGTGGGCGTCCAGCAGGCGCGCCTGCGGCGACATGGCGCGCAGGATGTGCCAGTGTTCCTGCAGCGCTTCCTCCTGCCCGTGCGCGGCGACCATCATGGCGCCACGCGGGCTGAGGACGGGGTGCTCGGAGAAGCCGCCGGGTGCGGCTTCGAAAAATGCGCGGCTGGCCAGCGTGAGGGCGCGCACCTGCGGCGTGCCGTAGCTTTCCATGAACAGCGCGGCCGAGCGCCCGGTGGAGTGGTAGCCCGGCTGCGACTCGCGCTCCAGCAGAACCACGCGGCCGTGCGGGGCGAGCCAGTAGCCGACCGAAGCGGCCGCGATGCCGCCACCGACGACCAGGAAGTCCGCTCGCTCAACCATATCGGATGTCTCTCATCCGGGCAGTCTAGCGCCGGCGCGAGGTGGCGCTAGGCCCGGCTGCTCGCGAACACCGCCGCCTGGACCCGTGAAGTGAGGTTCAGCTTGCGCAGGATGTGCTGGACGTGGATTTTCACGGTCGTCTCGGCGATCGAAAGCGTGCGGGCGATTTCCTTGTTGCTCGCACCCAGGGCGATCTGCTCGAGCACCTGCAGTTCGCGCGCGGAGAGCTGGCCGAGCGGGTCGGGCGGCGGTGCGGGCTCGGCCGGTGCGGGCGCGGCGGCGGCCTGGAAGGCGGTGACCAGCTTGCCGGTCATCTCGGGGCTGACCACGGCTTCGCCGCGCATCGCCCGGTGGATCGCCTGGGCCAGCAGGTCGCCTTCGATCGTCTTGAGCAGGTAGCCATGCGCGCCGGCGCGCAGCGCGGCCTGCAGGTCCTGCGCGTCCTCGCTCACGGTGAGCAGGATGACGCGCGCCTCGGGGGCCGCATCCTTCAGGCCGGGCAGGGCCTGGATGCCCGTCACGCCCGGCAGGTGGTTGTCCAGCAGGATGACGTCGGGCTGCAGCGCGGCGGCCTTGCGCACGGCTTCGCCGGCGTCCGAAGCTTCGCCGATGACGGCCAGGCTGTCGTCCGAGGCGAGCAGCGCCACCAGGCCGCGCCGGAACAGCGTGTGGTCGTCCACCACCATCAGGCGCACCGCGGCGGGGTTCATGCCCGGGCTTCTGCGGCACTGGCCGCGGTCTGCGATTCATGGGCGCGCGGCAACTCCAGCACCACGCGGCAACCGTGGCCGGGCGCCGAATCCACCAGGACCCGTGCGCCGATGCGCTGGGCCCGCTCGCGCATGATGCGCAGGCCCACATGGGTCTCGTCGCCCGCGCCGTCGTCGACGACGAAGCCGGTGCCGTCGTCGCGCACCTCGAAGCGCCAGGCGGGCGAAGGCGTCACCCGCAGCACGACTTCGCGCGCGCCGGCGTGCTTGCGCACGTTCGACAGCGCTTCCTGGACGATGTGCAGCACCTGCACCTGCACGTCCGGCGCCAGGGCCACGCCGTGGCCTTCGATCTCCAGGTGCGCGCGCAGGCCGGTCTGGTGCTCGAACTTGGACAGGGTGGTGCGCAGGGCCGGCTCGATGTCTTCCTCGCTGGTGCGGGTGCGGAAGTGCACCAGCAGCTCGCGCACGTCGGCGTAGCTCTCGCGCACGCCGGCGTCGAGCTCGCCGAGCACGCGCGACATGGCGACGGAGTCGCCCTTGCGCATCGCGTCGCGCAGCAACTGGGCCTGGATCTTGAGGAACGCCAGCGACTGCGCGATCGAATCGTGCAGTTCCTGCGCCAGCAGGCTGCGCTCCTCGGAGACGGCCGCCTCGCGCTCCAGCGCGGCGGCGCGCAGGCTTTCCATCGCGCTGGCCAGGTGGCTGGCCAGCGTGTCGAGCAGGTCGCGCTCCTCGTCGTCCAGGCGCGCGTCGCCGCGGTAGAACAGGTCCACTTCGCCCAGCACGCGTTCGTGCAGCTTGACCGGCACCGACACCAGCGTGCGAAAGCCGGCGCGGCGGCAATGGTCCAGCGGCGCCGGCTGCAGCCGGTGGATCGGCACGACGCGGATGAGGGCCTCGTCGCGCGGCTGGCCGCAATAGCAGGCGCCGGTGTCCAGGCAGTTCTCGGCCTCGGCCATGCTGACGGGCAGGTTGTCCGCCGCCAGCAGCAGGTAGCGCTGGTTGCCTTCATCCGACCAGCGCACGGCCGCGGCGTCGGCCTTGGCGACGCGGCGCACCTGCTGCGCGAACCCGCGGGCCAGGTCGTCGAGGCTGGAGGCGTGCGCCAGGAACGCGCTGACCTCGTACAGGTCGGCCAGGCGCTGGCGCTTGACCTCCAGGCGGGCCGTCTTCTCGCGCACCTTCTCTTCCAGGCTGCCGTAGAGGGATTGCAGCGTGCGCGCCATGTCGTTGAAGCCGGCGGACAGCTGGCCGAACTCGTCGCCGCTGTCCACCTCGACGCGCGTGGACAGGTCGCCCTGCTGCACCGCGGTCAGGCCGCGCTGCAGCCGCGCCAGCGGGTTGCAGCACGAACAGGTAGCCGGCATACAGCATCACCACGGCGCTGCCGATGGCCAGGGCCATCATGGCCAGCTGGAACATGTGCAGGATGGCGGTCCAGCGGGCGATCTGCGTTTCGATGGCGGCGACGAAGCCGTCCACCAGCGCCACGAATTCGCCGGCCTCGGCCGCGGCGCGGGCCGGCGTGGGATGGGAGCGCAGCCAGCTCTCGCGCAGCTGGGCCCAGTGCGCGTTGACGCGGTCGAAATGCCGGTGCGTCGCCGCCGACCACGGCACGAAGAGGGGGCGCGAAGGGTCGCCCGACTTCAGCAGCGCCAGGCTTTCGTCGAAGCTGCGTGCCAGGGCCAGGGCCTCGGGCGAGTCGGGCTTGCCGGACAGCTCCAGCGCCAGCCGGTAGGTCTGCATGCGCATGCGCCCGGCCTCGTTCACGGCGGCGGCGCCGCCTTCGAGGTTCCAGGTCACCCACAGCGTCAGGCCGATGGATGCCAGGGCCAGGACCAGGAAGGTTGCGCCGCTGGTGAACAGCTTGGCGGTCAGGGTCCAGGGGCCTCGCATCAACCTTTGCTCCAGGAAAGCCGAGCGCCGGGCCACGGGCCCGGCGGGTCGGCTACTTCACCAGCAGGACCGGGACTTCACTCTCGGCGACGACTTTCTGCGCGACGCTGCCCATGAGCGCGCGGCCCAGCAGGCCGTGCCCGTGCGTGCCCATGATGATCATGTGGGCCTTGTCCTTCTTCGAGGCCTTCACGATCTCCTGCGCCGGCGGCCCCACCACCCAGCGGGTGCTGAAGGGAATGCTGTGGCGCTTGAGGAAGCGCTCGATCGGGTCGAGCACCTTCCTGGCTTCGTCCTGGTGGTACTCGAAGACCGTGTTGGAGCCGACCATCGTCTTGACGCGCGGCGGCACCGGCGACTGCACGTGCAGCACCACCAGCTCGCCGTCGGGCCCGGTCAGGCCCTCGTGCGTGACCAGGAAGGCCAGCGCCTTCTTGGTGAATTTGCTGCCGTCGGCTGCGAACAGGAGTTTCATCGGTTTCCGTCCTTTTCAAAAAAGGGGATCAGCGTAGCACCAGAACGGGGATGGCGCTGTGCGTGAGGACGTGCTGCGTCTCGCTGCCCAGCAGGACGCGCTTGAGGCCCTTGCGCCCGTGCGAGGCCATCACGACCAGGTCGCACTTGTTGCGCTTGGCGGCCGCGAGGATGGCTTCGGCCACCAGGTTGGAGCGCGCGATGGTGCCTTTGGCCTTCACGCCCTGTGCCTGCGCGGAATCGGTCACGGCGTCGACCACCGACTGGCCGTGGTCGGCCCACTGCTTCTCGGTGCGGGCGATGTCGTCGGAGGAGATCGTCACGCCGCCTTCAAAATAGCTGACGGGGTAGTTGGGCACGACATACAGGGAAACGAGTTCGGCGCCCACGGCGCCGGCCAGGTCGATGGCGCTGCGCACGGCTTTCTTGGACAGGCTCGACCCGTCGGTGGCCACGAGGATTTTCTTGTACATGATGGTCCTTCCGCTTGTTGATGTTTTGAGCTTAGGCCGCGCCCGTGGCCCCCGGCTTGATCCATGTCAACCGCTCCGTGGGGTCATGCCGATAACCTAGGGACATGCAGACTGCCTCCCTCACGCTCGATGAGCCCGCCTCGTGCTGGGCGGTGCTCGACGAGCCCGGCGAATGGGACGGTTTCGGGCGGCAGGTCGCGGGCCGCGAAGGCTGGTGGGAGTCCTACCTGGCGATCGAAGGCATGCACTGCGCGGCCTGCACCTTCACCGTGGAGCAGGCGCTGGCGCAGGTTCCCGGCGTCGAGAGCGTGCAGGTCAATGGCGCGAGCGGCACCGCCCGCGTCGTGTGGACCCCGCAGCAGTGCCGGCCCTCGGCCTGGCTGGGCGCGCTCAAGGGCGCCGGCTACGGCGCCGTGCCCGCCGGCGACCTGCTGGACAGTGCGCCGCGGCTGCAGGCCCGGCGGCTGATGCTGTGGCGCTGGCTGGTGGCCGGTTTCTGCATGATGCAGGTCATGATGTACGCCGTCCCCGCGTACATGGCCCAGCCGGGCGACATCACGCCGGACATCGCGAACCTGCTGCGCTGGGCCTCGTGGGTGCTCACCTTGCCGGTGGTCCTGTTTTCCTGCTGGCCGTTCTTCGCGGCGGCCTTGCGCGACCTGCGCAACGGCCGCATCGGCATGGACGTGCCCGTGGCGCTGGGCATCGCCATCGCTTTCGGCGCCAGCACCGCCAGCACGTTCGACCCGGCGGGCCCCCTGGGCCGCGAAGTCTGGTACGACTCGGTGACGATGTTCGTCTTCTTCCTGCTGTCGGGGCGGCTGCTCGAGCAGCGCCTGCGCGACCGCACGGCCGGCGCCCTGGAAGCCTTGATGCGGCGGCTGCCGCAGACCATCGAGCGGCAGGAGGAGGGCGGCGAATTCCGCCGCGTCGCCGTGCGCAGGCTCGCCGCCGGCGACCTCATCCGCGTGCTGCCGGGTGAAGTGTTTCCGGCCGACGGCACCGTCATGGCCGGCGAGACGCGCGTCGACGAGGCGCTGCTGACCGGGGAATCCCGGCCGCTGCCCCGGCGCAAGGGCGAAGCCGTCATCGCGGGCAGTTCCAACCTCTCGGGCATGGTGGTGGTGCGCATCGAGCGCACCGGTGCGCAGACCCGCTATGCCGCGATCGTCGCGCTGATGGAGCAGGCCTCCATGGACAAGCCCCGCCTCGCGCAGGTAGCGGACCGCATCGCCAGCCCGTTCCTGCTCGTCGTGATGGCCGCCGCGGCCGGCGCCGCCGCCTGGTGGTGGCCGACCGACCCGGGCCATGCGCTGGGCGTGGCCGTCGCCGTGCTGATCGTCACCTGCCCCTGCGCCCTGTCGCTGGCCACGCCGGCCGCGACGCTGGCGGCGGCCGGTGCGCTCGCCCGCAAGGGCGTGCTGGTGCGCCGCCTGCAGGCGCTGGAGACCTGCGCCTCGATCGATACCGTCATCTTCGACAAGACCGGCACCGTGACCGAGGACCGCATGGGCCTGGTCGCCACGCGCGTGCGCGCCGGCGCCGACGGCGCACAGGCCCTCGCATTGGCCGGCGCACTGGCGCGGCATTCGCTGCACCCCGCCTCGCGCGCGCTCACCAAGGCGGCCGGCACGGTCGGCTGGACGGCCACGCACGTCACCGAAGTGGCGGGCCGCGGCGTCCAGGGCACGGTGGCCGGCGACGGCGGCTGGGAGGCCCGCGACCTGCGCCTGGGATCGGCATCGTTCTGCGGTGCGCCCGCGCGCGCGCCCGACACGATCGGGCTGGAAGTCCACCTGGCCGACCAGGAAGGCTGGCTGGCCACGTTCGAGCTCGACGAAGCCATGCGCGGCGACGCGAGGCCGGCCGTCACGGCGCTGCGCGAGCTCGGGCTGCGCGTGCAATTGCTGTCGGGCGACCGCGGCGCCGCGGTGAAACGCCTGGCGCGGCGCGCCGGCATCGAATGGGCCTTCGGCGACTGCTCGCCCGAAGACAAGCTGGACCACGTGTGCCTCGCGCAGCAGCGCGGCCACAGCGTGGCGATGGTCGGCGACGGCGTGAACGACGCGCCGGTGCTGGCGCGCGCCAACGTCTCGGTGGCGATGGGGCAGGCCGTGCCGCTGGCGCAGGCCAAGTCGGATTTCGTCGTGCTGGGCGGGCAGCTGCGGGCGGTGGCATCGCTCGTGCTGCACGCCCGCCGCACCCGCCACATCGTGCGCGAGAACCTCGTGTGGGCGGGCATCTACAACGCGGTGTGCGTGCCGCTCGCCGTGCTAGGCTATATGCCTGCGTGGCTCGCCGGGCTGGGCATGGCGGCCAGTTCGCTGCTGGTGGTCGCCAACTCGGCGCGCCTCGCACGCGCAAGCTGACGCGAGACTTTCAATGGACATCCTCTTCATCCTCATTCCGCTGTCGGTGGGCCTCGCGCTGCTGATCCTGGGCGCGCTCGGCTGGGCCGTGTGGCGCGGCCAGTTCGAGGGCATCGAAGCCGAGGGCGAGCGCATTCTCAGGTCGGATTGATCTTCATCAAGGCGGGTTTTCCGCCGCGCTGGGACACTGGGGCGTCACGTACAACACAGGTGTTTCCATGAACGACAGCCCGTCGGAAAGCGCGCTTTACAACGACACAGTCGTGCGCCAGTTTTCCATCATGGCCGTGGTCTGGGGCGTGGTCGGCATGCTGGTGGGCGTCTTCATCGCCGCCCAGCTCGCCTGGCCCGAACTGAACTTCGGCGTTCCCTGGCTCAGCTACGGGCGACTGCGCCCCCTGCACACCAACGCGGTGATCTTCGCGTTCGGCGGCTGCGCCCTGTTCGGCACCAGCTACTACGTGGTGCAGCGAACGTGCCACGTGCCGCTGTTCCTGGGCAAGCTGGCGTCGTTCCATTTCTGGGCCTGGCAGGCGGTGATCGTCGCCGCGGCGATCAGCCTGCCGCTGGGCTACACCCAGGGCAAGGAATACGCCGAGCTCGAGTGGCCCATCGACATCCTCATCACCGTCGCGTGGGTGGCCTACGCGATCGTGTTCTTCGGCACCATCGGCATCCGCCGCGTGCGCCACATCTACGTGGCCAACTGGTTCTATGGCGCGTTCATCCTGGCCGTCGCCGTCCTGCACCTGGTCAACAGCGCCGCGATTCCCGCCGGCTGGATGAAGTCCTACTCGGCCTACGCGGGCGTGCAGGACGCGATGATCCAGTGGTGGTACGGCCACAACGCCGTGGGCTTCTTCCTCACGGCCGGCTTCCTGGGGATGATGTATTACTTCATCCCCAAGCAGGCGGAGCGGCCGGTCTACAGCTATCGCCTGTCCATCGTCCACTTCTGGGCGCTGATCTTCACCTACATGTGGGCGGGCCCCCACCACCTGCACTACACCGCGCTGCCCGACTGGACACAGTCCGTGGGCATGGTGTTCTCGCTGATCCTGCTGGCGCCGAGCTGGGGCGGCATGATCAACGGCGTCATGACGCTGTCGGGCGCCTGGCACAAGCTGCGCGACGACCCGGTGCTGCGCTTCCTGATCGTGTCGCTGTCGTTCTACGGCATGAGCACGTTCGAGGGCCCGATGATGTCGATCAAGACCGTCAACTCGCTGTCGCACTACACCGACTGGACCGTCGGCCACGTGCACTCGGGCGCGCTGGGCTGGGTCGGCCTGATCTCGATGGGCTCGCTGTACTACCTGATCCCGCGCCTGTTCGGCCAGAAGAAGATGTACTCGGTCAAGGCGATCGAGGTGCACTTCTGGACCGCCACCATCGGCATCGTCCTGTACATCGCCGCGATGTGGATCGCCGGCGTGATGCAGGGCCTGATGTGGCGCGGCGTCAACGGCGACGGCACGCTGACCTACACCTTCGTCGAATCGGTGAAGGCCACCTATCCCTTCTACGTGATCCGCGTCGACCGGCGGCCTGCTGTACCTCGGCGGCATGCTGATCATGGCCTGGAACACCTGGAAGACGATCGCCAACGGGCACTCGGTGCGCGTGCCGGTGGCCATTCCCGCCGCGGCCTGATGGAGCAAACGTCATGAGTGAACACAACACCACCACCGCCGGCTTCTCGCACGAAAAGGTCGAGACCAACAACTTCCTGATGATCGTCCTGATCCTGCTGGTGATCGCCGTCGGCGGCCTGGTCGAGATCGTGCCGCTGTTCTTCCAGAAGAGCACCACGCAGGCCCTGGAGGGCGTCAAGCCCCTCGCGCCGCTGCAACTGGCCGGGCGCGACATCTACGTGCGCGAGGGCTGCTACAACTGCCATTCGCAGATGATCCGCCCGTTCCGCGCCGAGACGCTGCGCTACGGCCACTACTCCGTGGCCGGCGAATTCGTCTACGACCACCCGTTCCAGTGGGGCAGCAAGCGCACCGGGCCCGACCTGCACCGCGTGGGCGGCAAGTACAGCGACGAGTGGCACCGCATCCACCTGAACAACCCCCGCGACGTCGTGCCCGAATCGAACATGCCGGCGTACTCCTGGCTCGAGAAGAACCCCGCGGACGCCGCGAGCATCGCCGCGCACCTGAAGGCGCTGCGCATGGTGGGCGTTCCCTACACCGACGCCGAGGTCGCCAAGGCCGCCGACGAGCTGAAGGGCAAGACGGAGATGGACGCCCTGGTGGCGTACCTGCAATCGATGGGGAGGGCGCTGAAATGATCACCTTCCTGCGCATCGTCGCGACGCTGGCTTCCTTCGCCACCTTCCTGGGCATCGCCTGGTGGGCCTTTGCCCGGCACAACCGCGAGCGCTTCGACGAAGCGGCGCGCATCCCCTTCGAGCAAGATTGAGCGGAGCAGACATGAGTGATTTCAACGCCAACTTCTGGTCGCTCTATGTAGCCGGCCTCACGGTCTTCAGCATCCTGGCCTGCCTGCTGCTGCTGTGGATCACGGCCCGCACGAAGTCCGCCCCGAGCACGGACAACACCACGGGCCACGTCTGGGACGGCGACCTGCGCGAAGCCAACAACCCGATGCCGCGCTGGTGGATGTGGCTGTTCGTCATCTCCATCGTGTTCTCGCTGCTGTACCTCGTGGCCTACCCGGGCCTGGGCAGCTACCAGGGCCAGCTGGCCTGGAGCACCCGCGGGCGAGTACACGGCCGAAGTCGACAAGGCCAACAGGGAACTGGCGCCGCTGTACGCGCAATTCACGTCCCGCAAGACCGAGGACCTGGCGGGCGACGCCAACGCGATGGGCGTCGGCGAACGTCTGTTCATGAACAACTGCGCGCAGTGCCACGGCTCCGACGCCCGTGGCAGCAAGGGCTTCCCGAACCTGGCGGACGCCGACTGGCTGCATGGCGGCTCGCCCGACAAGATCAGGGAGACCATCACCGGCGGCCGGCGCGGCCAGATGCCGCCGATGGCCGCGGCCGTGGGCACGCCCGACGACGTGAAGAACGTCGCCAACTACGTGCTGAGCCTGTCCAACAGCCCGCACGACTCGGTGCGCGCGCAGCTGGGCAAGGCCAAGTTCACCGCCTGCGCCGCCTGCCACGGCATGGACGGCAAGGGCAACCAGGCCCTGGGCGCGCCAAACCTGACTGACGACGTCTGGCTTCACGGCTGGGGCGAGCAGGCCGTGATGAATATGGTCAACAATGGCAAGGTCAACGAGATGCCGGCCCAGTCGGGCAAGCTGACCGATGCCCAGATCCACGTCCTGGCGACCTACGTCTGGGGCCTTTCCAACAAGCCCGCGACCGCCAAACCCTGAAGGAGTTTCCCGCCGTGACTTCACCTGCAGCAGTTCGCAAGGTGATCCCGATCGTTCCCGCCGGCCCCGAAGAGCCGGGAGAGTCGCTGTACGAGGCGCAGAAGAAGATCTATCCCCGCCAGGTGACCGGCATCTTCGCCCGCTGGCGCTGGGGCTTCGTCTTCCTCACGCAGCTGGTCTTCTACGGCCTGCCGTGGATGGAATGGGGACAGCGCCAGGCGGTGCTGTTCGACCTGGGCGCGCGCCGCTTCTACATCTTCGGCTTCGTGCTGTACCCGCAGGACTTCATCTACCTGACCGGCCTGCTGGTCATCAGCGCGCTCTCGCTGTTCCTGTTCACCGCGGTGGCGGGGCGGCTGTGGTGCGGCTTCTCCTGCCCGCAGACGGTCTACACCGAGATCTTCCTGTGGATCGAGCGCAAGACCGAGGGCGACCGCAACGCGCGCATGCGGCTGGACGCCGCGCCGATGTCGGCGGAGAAGCTGGCCAGGAAGGGCGGCAAGCACATCCTGTGGCTCACGCTGGCCCTGTGGACCGGCTTCACGTTCGTGGGCTACTTCACCCCCATCAAGACGCTCTGGTCCGAGGCCTTCACGCTGTCTTTCGGCCCGTGGGAATGGTTCTGGGTCAATTTCTACGCGCTGGCCACCTACGGCAACGCGGGTTTCCTGCGCGAGCAGGTGTGCAAGTACATGTGCCCGTACGCACGCTTCCAGAGCGCGATGTTCGACAAGGACACGCTGATCGTCAGCTACGACGCGGCGCGCGGCGAGCCGCGCGGCTCGCGCTCGCGCAAGGCCGACCCGGCCGCGCTGTCGCTGGGCGCGTGCGTGGACTGCAACCTGTGCGTCCACGTCTGCCCGACGGGCATCGACATCCGCCAGGGCCTGCAGTACGAATGCATCGGCTGCGCCGGCTGCATCGACGTGTGCAACACGGTGATGGACCGGATGAACTACCCGCGCGGCCTGATCCGGTTCACCACGCAGAACGCCATGGCCAAGGGCTGGACGCCGTCGGACATCATGCGCCATGTGCTGCGCCCGCGCGTGCTGGTGTACGGCGGCGTGCTGCTGGCGCTGTGCGTCGCCGTGGCGGCCAGCCTCGTCGCGCGCACGCCCCTGAAGGTGGACGTGGTGCGCGACCGCGCCGCGCTTTCGCGCATCGTCGCCGGCGGCAAGCTGGAGAACGTCTATCGCCTGCAGGTGATGAACGCCACGGAACAGCCCCAGCGCTACCGCATCGCGGCCACCGGCCTGCCGGGCCTGGTGCTGGCCTCGGAAGGCGAAGTCGAGGTCGGTCCGGCAGAATCGCGCTGGGTGGCCGTGCGGCTGCAGATTCCCTACGGCTCGGCCGCTCCCGGCTCGCACCCGATCCATTTCACCATCGGCACGCCCGCCGGCGATGCCCACGTCAGCGAGAAGTCGGCCTTCCTGGTGCCGCGATGAACGAAGGATGACCATGATGAACACGACCGAGCAGCAAGAGTCCGCCCCGTGGTGGAAGTTCGGCCATGTGTGGCTGGTGATCGCCGGGCCGGCCCTGGTGGTGATTGCCGCGCTGGTGACGGCGTGGATCGCCGTGCGCAGCCCCGACCCGGTGCTGGCCGAGGACTATTACCGCCGGGGCGTCGAGATGAACAAGACGCTCGCCGACAACAAGGCCATGTTGCCGGCGCTGCAGGGCCGCAACCACGCGGCCACGCCGGCGACGGCGACCGCACGCTGACACGCACGCCACCCCAAGGAGACCCGCCATGTGGAACCAGAAACTGATGTGGGTCGTCTGGCCCGCGTTCCTCGCCGCCTGCCTGCTGGAGCTGGTGGTGTTCGCCCTGGTCGACCCGCATGACCTGGAGTGGGCGGGCCATCCGCTGGGCCTGTCGCGCCAGGCGGCCTACACGTTCTCCTTCTTCGTGTTCTGGGCCATCAGCATGGTGGCCAGCGGCCTCACCGCGCTGCTGGGCACCCCGCCGGCCGAAGTCAACCTCTGCCCGCTGGCCTCGGGTGAAAGGCCCGACGGCTGTCCGCAGCAATAGCGCGTGCCGTTCCACACTTCGATCGAGAGCCTCTCCCACGAGGAGGCCGCGCGCCGGCTGGCCGAAACCGGCCCCAATGCATTGCCCGGCAGCGAACCCAAGTCCACGCTGCGCATTGCGCTCGGCGTCCTCACCGAGCCGATGTTCCTGATGCTGCTGGCCGCCGGCGGCATCTACCTGCTGATCGGCGACACGGCCGAGGCGGCTGTTCCTGCTGGTGTCCGTGTTGGCGATCATCGCGCTCACCCTGGCGCAGGAGCGCAAGACGCCAGCGCGCGCTGGAGGCGCTGCGCGACCTGTCGGCGCCGCGCGCGCTGGTGATCCGGGACGGCGCCGAGCAGCGCATCGCCAGCCGCGAGGTGGTCCACGGCGACCTGCTGGTGCTGCGCGAGGGCGACCGCGTCGCCGCCGACGCAGTGCTGCTGGAAGGGCAGGTCCACGCGGACGAATCGCTGTTGACCGGCGAGCCCGCGCCGCTGCTGCACCTGCCCGACCCCGGCGCGCAGGCCGCGGGCGAGCCCGGCGTCGAAGGCAGCCCGTTCGTCTTCGCGAGCACGGTGGTCACCCAGGGGGTGGGCCTGGCGCGGGTCCTCGCCACCGGGTCCCACACGGCCGTGGGCCGCATCGGCGTCGCCCTGGCCACCACGGCGCTGGTCGATTCGGACCTGCAGCGCGGCTCGCGCCGCATCGTGCGTGGGATGGCCAGCGTGGGGCTGGCGCTGGCCGCGGCGCTGGTGCTGCTGGCCTGGCTGTGGGACGGCCGGCCCCTGCTGGAGAGCGCGCTGCTGGGCATCGCGCTGGCCATGGCCATCCTGCCCGAGGAAATCCCGGTGGTGCTCACGGTGTTCCTGGCCCTGGGCGCGTGGCGCCTGTCGCACAACGCCGTGCTGACGCGGCGCGTGCAGGCCGTCGAGGCCCTCGGCGCCATCACGGTGCTGGCGGTGGACAAGACCGGCACGCTCACGCAGAACCGCATGCAGGTGGCCGAACTGCGCGTGGCAGGCCGCGCGTGGCGCGAGGGCGAGGGCCAGGCGCTGCCCGAGGCGTTCCACGAACTCGCCGAATTCGCGATGCTGGCCACGCCGGCCGACCCGTTCGACCCGATGGAAAAGGCGATCCGCGCCTTCGCACAGGTGCACCTGGGCGGCACCGAGCACGCGCATGAAGGCTGGGCGCCCGAGCAGGCCTACCCGCTGTCGCCGGACATCCTGGCGATGACGCAGGTGTTCGCCGGCGCGGATGCGCAGCGCCACCTGCTCGCGTACAAGGGTGCGCCCGAGGCGGTGGCCGACCTGTGCCACCTCGATGCCCAGGGCCGCGCGGCCGTCCAGCGGGAAGTGCTGGGCATGGCCGAGCGCGGCCTGCGGGTGCTGGCCGTGGCACGCGGTGAATGGCAGGGCGCCGACTGGCCGGCGAGCCAGCACGACTTCACGTTCCGCCTGCTCGGGCTGGTGGCCCTGGCGGACCCGCCGCGGCCCGAAGTGCCCGCCGCCGTGGCGGCGTGCCGGCGCGCGGGCATCCGCGTGATCATGATGACGGGTGACCACCCCGCGACGGCGCACGCCATCGCGCGCCAGGTCGGCCTGCTCGGACCGCGGCGACGTGCTGACCGGCGCGCAGCTCGCCGCGCTGGACGAGCGCCGCGCTGGCGCGGCGCCTGGCCAGCGTGGACATCTGCGCCCGCCTCGTGCCCGAGCAGAAGCTGCGGCTGGTGCGGGCGCTGCAGGCGGGCGGCGAGCGCGTGGGCATGACCGGCGACGGCGTCAACGACGCGCCCGCGCTCAAGGCCGCGCGACGTGGGCATCGCGATGGGCGAGCGCGGCACCGACGTGGCGCGCGAGGCCGCCGCCATCGTGCTGCTGGACGACAGCTTCGCCAGCATCACCGCGGCCATCCGCCAGGGCCGGCACATCGACGACAACATCCGCACCGCGGTGCGCTTCATCTTCGCCGTCCACGTGCCGGTGATCGCGCTGGCGCTGGTGCCCACGCTGATGCACTGGCCGCTGCTGCTGCTGCCCGCGCAGGTCGTGCTGTTCGAGCTGATCATCGACCCGGCGTGCTCGATCGTGTTCGAGGCCGAGCCCGCCGCGGCCGACCTGATGGAGCGCGCGCCGCGGCCGGCCGGCGCATCGCCCTTCGAATGGGCCAACCTCGTCGACGGCCTTGTCCAGGGCCTGGGGATGGCGGTGATCCTGACGCTCGGCAGCGCGGCCATGGTGGCCCAGGGCTGGAGCGGTGTGGACATCCGCACCGCGTCCTTCCTGGCGCTGGTGGGCGGGGTGTTCCTGCTGGTCCCGGCCAACCGCGTGAGCTGGCGCGGGCGGGGCGGGCTGCGCATCCGCAATCGCTGGCTGGTGCTGCTGCTGCTCGCGGTGGCGGCCGTGCTCGGGCTGGCGCTGGGCTGGCCGTGGCTGCGCCAGGTCATGGGGTTCTCGCCGCCGTCGGCGGACATGCTCTGGGGCGTGGCCTTGATGGTGGCCCCCATCGCGCTGTGGCTGGGCGCGTTGCACCTCGCGCGCGCGGGGAGGGGCTCGCTGCGCAGCGGCCCGGGCCGCGCCGCCTGAAGCGTCAGCTCGCCGTTTCGGGCGAGCGGAAGACCAGCACCGGCACCGGCGCCAGGCGGATGATCTGCTCCGCGCCGCTGCCCATCAGGACCCGGCCCATGCCGCGGCGCCCATGGGTGCCGACCACGATCAGGTCCGCTTCCCAGCGCCTGGCCTCGTCGGCCATCACCTCGGCGAGCCGCTCGCCGAAATTGTCGAACAGGACGCTTTCCGCTTCGACGCCGGCGGAGCCGGCAATGGCCAGGCCGTCGCTGAGCACCTTGGCGCCGTTTTCGCGGATCACCTTGAGCAGTTCGCCGGAGGAGGCGCCGTAGGGGTCGAAGCCGCCGAGGTAGGCGAGCTCGACGACGTGCACCAGCCGCACGCGGCCGCCGACCTGGCGCGCGAGCTGCAGCGCCGCCGTCAGGGCGCGGGTGGAGGTTTCACTGCCGTCGAGGGCGACGAGGATGCGCTTGTACATGATGGGCCTTCCCGGAGTTGTCGCTTCCAGTGTCCTCGCGCGCAGACGCGATGCGGTTGACCTTCGTCAAGCCAAGCCTAGGGCCCGAGCCGCCGCGTCACGCCGACCGTCCAGCTCGATTCGCCGGGCCCGTGCAGCCGGTGCGCGCGGCTCGCGTCCAGCGTCCAGTCCTCGCTGGCCGCCCAGCGCAGCCCGGCCCGCAGCAGGTGCGTGCGCTGCTCGACGTAGCGCTCCGCCAGGACCGACCAGCGCTCGCGCGGCGTCCACTCCACCGCGACGCCCGAGCGGTTCGCGTCGCCGTCGCCCCGCACGAAATCGCGTCCCAGGTTCAGGTGCAGGGCGAGGTCCTCGCGGGGCAGCCAGGTGGCCAGCGCGGCCACCGTGGTGGCCTGGTAGCGCGGCCGCACATGCGCCTGCCAGCCCGAGGTCACGGACAGCCCCGCGCTGAAGCCCGGCGCCCATTCGCGCGCCCATTTGCCCTGCACGGCGTAGGCGGCGTCGCTGGCGCCGCCCTGGCGCGCGTATTCGCCCGCCACGCCCAGCTCCACCGGCCCGACGCGGCAACCCGCGCCCGCGTGCAGCAGGCGCTGTCCGCCCTGTGCGCGCGTGAGCCAGCTTTCCAGTTCGCAGGCCTGCGGCTCCAGGATCGCCGCGTCGTCCACGGCATGGTGGCCGCCCGCGGCGAAGGCGCCGGCGGCGCAGGCCAGGCCGATCGCGGCGGCGAGCGTTCGCGTGAGGGCGCGCGGCCCGATTCGATGTGTGGTGTCCATGGTCCCTTTTCGAGAAGCGAGAGAGTCTAGCTTGCGCCCGGCCAAGTGCCGGCTGGGCGCCCGTTGATCCTTGTCAATGCCCCGGTGCCGTGAGTGCCCTACCTTGCGGTGTCTCCTCCAATTTTCCATGACACCCCTGTTCAAGGATCGCGCCGCGGCGGGCCGTGCGCTCGCCGGCGAGCTGCAAGCCTACGCCGGCCGCACCGACGTCGTGGTGCTGGCCGTGCCGCGCGGCGGCGTGCCGGTCGCATGGGAGGTGGCGCGCGCGCTGGCGGCGCCGCTGGACCTGCTGATCGCGGCCGACGGCCTGGAGCTGATCCGCCTGCAGGCCCTGTACCGCGGCACCCGCCCCACGGTGCCCTTGGCCGGACGCACGGTGATCGTGGTGGACGACGGCATCGCCACGGGAACATCGATGCGCAACGCGCTCACGACGCTGCGCGGCGCCAGCCCGGAATGGATCGTCGTCGCCGTCCCGGTGGCGCCCTCCGGCGCCCAGGACAGCATCGGCACCGCGGCGGACGAATTCGCCTGCCTGGAATGCTCCGAGGAACCCGGCAACGTGCGCCTGTACTACCGCGACTACGCTTCCCCGACCGACGAAGAGGTGCGCAGGCTGCTCGCTTGACGCACGTCAACCCGCCCCTGCGGGTTGGCGACATAGTGAAGGCATGTCACCGCGCTTTCCCTTCGTCCTGCTGGCCTGCGGCCTGTTGGCCGGCTGCGGATCCATGCTGCCGCGCGGCAGCACCGACACGCCCAGCGGGTTCGAAAGCTTCGAACAGGCCGAAGCCGCGGTGCAGCGTGTCGTGGCGTTCCGGACGGTCCCCGCGGAGCTCCCGAAGCTCGGGTTCGACCCCGTCGCCGGGCCGAACGTCACGCTCGTTCCCTACCCGGACATCGTGGGCCGGCTGGCGCCCCATCCGGGCGTGCCTTTCGACAAGCTCGACCCGGGCATCCGCCGATGCATCGAGGCGCAATCCGCCTGCCGCGGCTACGTCTTCCACTACGAGCGCCAGGACCGGCGCCGCGAGGGCAGCTTCTGGCTGGACTTCCTGAACGTGCGCCGCACCACTTACATCAAGGGCTGGTGGTTCGACGCCTTCATCGTGATGACCGACGGCACCATCCTGTTCCGCAACTACGCGGGGCAGGCCATGACCGACAGGGTCGAAAAGCAGTTCAATCCGCTCGGCCCGTTCCAGCCGGCCGGGGAGTCGGCGGGGTCCGTTCTCATCCGTTAGGAAGTTTGTTTTCATCGGTCTGAGTGACTTTTGAGGGAAATCAACACATGTCATACTGAAGTGTGTTTGCTCCCCATAACAACAGTTTCGAAGCCCTTCCCACCGGCACCGATCCCGGGAACGCCGCCGCCTTGCTGGCGGGCCTGCTCGACTCGGCGATGGACGCCATCGTCACGGTGGACCAGGACCAGAAGATCGTCCTGTACAACCGCGCCGCCGAGAAGACTTTCGGCTGGCCGCGCCAGGACGTCCTGCGCCAGCCGCTGGACAAGCTGATCCCCGAGCGGTTCCGCGCGGCGCACTGCCGGGCACATCCACCGCTTCGGCACCACGGGCGTGACGTCGCGCCGCATGGGCGCGCTGAACGTGATCTACGGCCTGCGCGCGAGCGGCGAGGAATTTCCCATCGACGCCTCCATCTCGCAGCTGGAGACGCCGCAGGGCAAGCTGTACACGGTGATCCTGCGCGACATCACCGTGCGGCTGCAGGCCGAGGAAAGGCACGCGCGGCTGGCGGCCCGCCTGTCCGGCCTGCTGGACTCGGCCATGGACGCCATCATCACGGTGGACGCGTCGCAGCGCATCGTCCTGTACAACCGCGCCGCCGAGAAGATCTTCGGCTGGGGCAGCGACGAGATCCTGGGCCAGCCGCTGGGCAAGCTCATGCCCGAGCGCTTCCGCACCGCCCACGGCTCCTACATGCAGCGCTTCGGGACGACGGGCGTCACTTCGCGCCGCATGGGCGACAACAGCGTCATTTACGGCAGGCGCGCCAACGGCGAGGAATTCCCGATGGACGCCTCGATCTCGCAGCTGGACACGGCCGACGGAAAGCTCTACACCGTGATCCTGCGCGACGTGACCGAGCGGGTGCGCTCGCAGGAGGAGCGCAGCGCCTTCGCGGCGGCGGCGCACGCCATCCGCGAGGAAGAAAAGACGCGCGTGGCGCGCGAGCTGCACGACGAGCTGGCGCAGTCGCTCACGGCGCTGAAGATGGACACCATCTGGGTGCGCGACAACGTGGCCGCGGCGCCGCAATCGGTCGCGCCCAAGCTGGCCGAGATGCTGTCCATGCTGGACAAGGCCGTGGCGTCGACGCGCCGCATTGCGGCCGACCTGCGCCCCCTGCTGCTCGACGACCTGGGCCTGGTGCCGGCGATCGAGTGGCTGGTGTCGAACTTCAGCCAGCGCTCGGGCGTCGCGACGCGGCTGCAGGCCGACGAGGCGCTGGAACTGCCGGAGCCGTACGCCACGGCGGTGTTCCGCATCGTGCAGGAGTCGCTGGTCAACGTGGGCAAGCACGCGCATGCCACCGAGGTGACCGTCTCGGTCGAGAGGATCGGCGACACGGTGACGCTCGCGGTGCAGGACAACGGGCAGGGATTCGTGACCTCGGCGCCGCGCAAGCCCCATTCGCTCGGGCTGATGGGCCTGCACGAGCGCGCGCAGCTGCTGCGCGGGGCCGCCAGCATCGAGAGCGAGCCCGGCAAGGGCACGCGCGTCGAGGTGCGCATTCCCCTTCAGGCGATGGGCGAGAAATGATCAGGATCGTGATTGCCGACGACCACGCCATCGTGCGCGAGGGTCTCAAGCGCATCGTCGGCGACATCGCCGACATGCAGGTCGTCGGCGAGGCCGCCGACGGCACCGAAGTGATGCAGCGCGTGCGCGAGCTGGAGTTCGACATCCTCGTGCAGGACCTGTCCATGCCCGGGCGCAGCGGGATGGAGCTGATCAAGCTGGTGCGCGCCGAAAAGCCCAGGCTGCGCATCCTGGTGCTGTCGATGCACCAGGAGCTGCAGTACGCCGTGCGCGCCATCAAGTCCGGCGCCAGCGGCTACCTCACCAAGGAGAGCGCGCCGGCGCAGCTGGAGCACGCCATCCGCAAGATTGCGGGCGGCGGTGCCTACGTCACGGCGGAAGTGGCCGAGCAGCTCGCGCTGGGCGCCATGCCCGGCAGCGAGGGCCATCCGCACGAAGCGCTCTCGGACCGTGAGTTCGAGGTCTTCCGCCTGCTGGTGGCCGGCGCTTCCGTGACCGACATCGCCGAGCGGCTCAAGCTGTCGGTGAAGACCGTGAGCACGCACAAGGCCAACCTGATGCACAAGATGGCCATGCACAGCACCAGCGACCTGGTGCGCTACGCAATGAAGCACGGCCTGGGCGATTCGCTGGACAGCTGAGCTGGGCCGGGCCGCGCAACGCTTGTTGACCCGGGTCAACATTGCCCCCTGGATCGCGAACTAGTGTTGGCTGGCGGGCATCCTGCCCGAAGGAGCTGCCATGAAGCACTCGTTCACGCAATTGCTGGTCCACCTCGACGGCACGCGCGGCAGCGAGGCCCGGCTGGCCCTGGCCCGGTCCATCGCCGCCGACCACGATGCGGCGCTGACCTGCCTTTATGCCGTGACGCCGGCGATCCTCGCGGTGCCTTATGCGCCAGAAGCCGGGGCCAGCGTGATCGCGGCGCTGCGCGAGATCGACGATGAGCGCCGCAGCCGGGTGCGCAAGACGTTCGACGCCCAGATGGCCACGCCGGGCGCGCGTGCGGCCTGGGCGGAGGTCCTGGACGACCCGGTCATCAGCGGGTTCGCCCGGCAGGCCCTGTATGCCGACTTGCTGGTCCTGGGCCAGCACGAGGACGCCGACCCCGATGCCGCCGGCGTGCCCCCCGATTTTCCGGAGGCCGTCATGGCCGCGTGCGGCAAGCCGGCGCTGGTCCTGCCTTACCAGATGCCGCCGGGCAAGGTCGGGCAGACCGTGCTGGTTGCCTGGAAGCCGACACGCGAGGCGGCCCGGGCCGTCAGCGCCGCCGTGCCCCTGCTGCAGCGGGCGCGCAAGGTCCACGTGATGACCTGGGCCGCCGAAGACGAGGCAGTGGCGGGGGTGCGCCTGGACCTCGACGGCTACCTCAGGCTGCGCGGGATCGAGCCGGTCTGGCACAAGGAAGGCGGCAGCGAGCCGGACTTCCTGGGCGAGTTGCTGCTGTCGCGCGCGTTCGACCTCGAAGCCGACCTGATGGTGATGGGCTGCTACGGCCACAGCCGCGCGCGCGAGTGGGTACTGGGTGGCACCTCGCGCACGGTGCTGCGGTCGATGACCCTGCCGGTGCTGATGGCCCATTGACCGCGGATGGCGCGTCAGCGCCGCGCGTAGAAATACCTCTTGGCCGCTTCGGCGGCCGCGACGTAAGCCAGCGTGAGCACGATCATCGCCAGCAGCATCGGTGCGGGCAGCGGCACGAAGCCGAACAGCGACATGAACGGCAGGTAGGGCAGCGCCAGGGCCAGCGCGATCACCGCCACGGTGCTGGCCAGCAGCAGCTTGCCCGGCCGGCTGCGCCAGAACGGCCGGCGCGTGCGCACCACCAGGGCGATGACCAGTTCCGTCAACAGCGACTCGATGAACCAGCCGGTGCGGAATTGCTCCGGCGCGGCCTGGAACACCCAGAGCAGCAAGCCGAAGGTGAGGAAGTCGAACAGCGAGCTCACCAGCCCGAACAGGACCATGTAGTCGCGGATGAACGCCGTGTCCCAGCGGCGCGGCGTGGCCACCGCCTCCGGATCGACGCTGTCGCCGGCGATCGCCGCGGCCGGGATGTCCGAGAGGAAATTGTTCAGCAGGATCTGGGACGCCAGCAAAGGCAGGAACGGCAGGAAGAGGGACGCCGCCGCCATGCTGAACATGTTGCCGAAGTTCGCGCTGATGGTGGTCAGGATGTACTTGAGCGTGTTGGCGAAGGTCATGCGCCCCTCGTCGATGCCCTGGCGCAGGATGGCGAGGTTCTTGCGCAGCAGCACGAAGTCGGCCGCATCCTTGGCCACGTCCACGGCCGTGTCCACGGAGATGCCGACGTCGGCCGAGTGCAGCGCAGGCGCGTCGTTGATGCCGTCGCCCATGTAGCCGACCACGTGGCCGGTCTTGCGCAGCGCCAGGATGATCCGCTCCTTCTGGTTGGGCTCCACCTCGGAAAACACGGTGACCTGCTGCGCGGCGTGCAGCAGGGCTTCGTCGCTCATGCCGTTGAGCTCGCGCCCCGTCAGCGTCCGGGCCACCGGCAGCCCGATCGCCTGGGCCACGTGGCGCGCGACCTTGCGGTTGTCGCCGGTGATCATCTTCAGCGCCACGCCGCGCTGCGCCAGGTCGGCGATGGTCTGGCGGACATCGGCCTTGGGCGGGTCCAGGAACAGCAGGAAGCCGGCGAAGCACATGCCCTGCTCGTCGGCGCGCGAACACGGGCCGCAGCCCGCTTCCAGCGCGCGCGTGGCCACGCCCAGGACGCGGAATCCCTCGGCGCTCCAGCCGTCGTGCAGCGCCTCGATCCGCAGCCGGGCCGCGGCGTCCAGCGGCTCGGCTGCGGTGCCGGCCCGCACGCTGGTGCACATGCCCAGGACGTTGTCGAGGGCGCCCTTGGTGATGAGCGTGCGCGCCCCCGCGGCGTCGGCCGCCACCACCGACATGGACTTGCGCACGAAGTCGTAGGGAATCTCGTCGACCTTGCGCACGTCGCCGAGGTCGAGCCCGGCCTTGTCCGCGGCCCGGCCCAGGGCATCGTCGATCGGGTTCGCCATGCCGGTCTGGAACCGGGCGTTGATGGCGGCCAGGCGCAGCACCTGCGGGCTGGCTTCGCCGCGCGTGCCGGGCGCGCTGTCGAGCCGCACTTCGCCCTCGGTGAGCGTGCCGGTCTTGTCGGTGCACAGCACGTCCATGCTGCCCAGGTTCTCGATGGCGTTGAGCCGGCGCACGATCACGCCCAGCCTGGCCATGCGCTTGGCGCCGTGCGACAGGGTGATGCTGATGATGGCGGGCAGCAGTTCCGGGGTGAGCCCCACGGCCAGCGCGAGCGCGAACATCAGCGAGGCGACCGGCGGCCTCGCCAGGAAGATGTTGGTGGCCAGCACCAGCACCACCATGACCAGCATGATGCGCGTGAGCAGGTAGCCGAAGCGCTGGATGCCGCGCTCGAATTCGGTGAGCTCGGGGCGCAGGGCGAGCTTGCCCGCGATCTGCCCGAACACGGTGGCCCTGCCCGTGGCCGCGACCAGCACGCGCGCGGTGCCGCTGCGCACGCTGGTGCCCATGAAGACGCAGTTGCTGCGCTCCGTCAGCCCGGCCTCGGCGGCCACGGCCCCGGGCGACTTCGGCACCGGGAAGGTCTCGCCGGTGAGCACCGCCTGGCTGACATACAGGTCCCGCGCTTCCAGCACCACGGCGTCGGCGGGCACCAGGCTGCCGGCGGCGAGCAGCACCACGTCGCCGGGGACCACCTTGGCCGAGGGCAGGTTGAGCGCCGCGCCACCGCGCAGCACCGTCGAGTGGATGGTGACCTTCGAGCGCAGCTTCTGGACGGCCTGGCCGGCCACATACTCCTGCGCGAACCCCAGGATGGTGCTGCCGAACACGACCACGAGCACGACGGCGGCATCGATCCACTCCGATGCGGCCAGCGATACCGCTGAGGCCACGATGAGGATCAGGACCAGCGGGCTCTTGAACTGGCTCGCGTAGAGCCGCAAGGCGCTGTCCTGGCGGATGGCATCGAGCGCGTTCGGCCCGTGGCGCCGCAGGCGCGCGGCCGCCTGGGCGGGGCTCAGCCCGTCGCCATCCGCGCGCAGGCGCGCCATGAGCTGCCCGGCCGGAAAGCTCCAATAGGCGTCATGGTCGGAGAGCATGCCGCAGTAACTGTAGGCCGGGCCCGCGGCGCCCGCCCGCGGCCGCGGCCCGCAAGCTTGACGCGCATCAAGGCTTGGCGCCCGGGTCAGGGTTATCGTGGTTGCAATGCAGCCTCGAGCGTCGCCGACATGCCGGACACTTCCATGAAACCCGACTGGATCCTGATCGCCAACACGACCCGGGCGCGGGTGCTGTGCCAGCAATGCGGGGCCGCCATGGAAGTGCTCGAGAGCTTCGTGCACCCGGCCGGCCGGGGGCAGCCCAGCCTGCCGCTGCTGGATTCCCGGCAGAAGGAATACACGCGCTTCGCGCAGGAGCTGGCGCAGTACCTCGAAGCCGAGGCCCGCCTGGCCCACTTCGGCTCGCTGGTGATCCTGGCGCCGGAGCCGTTCCTCGATGACCTGCGCGCCGCCCTCGGCAAATTCACCGTGCGGCTGCTGGTCGGCACCGGCGAGCGGGACCTGACCAGCTGCGGCGTGGCCGAACTCGGCCGGCAGGTGTCATACGAGCTGGCGGCCGTCCTGCACTGACGCCCGGAGCTGCTACAGCCGGGTCAGCAATTTCTGCACGTCGGCCATCAGCGGCTCGAGCTTGGCCGACGGCGCCTTGCCGCCGGGCTGCATCGCGTGCAGCTCCTGCTCGAGCAGGCACATGGTCATGCGCACGTAGGTGCTGTCCAGCGCCTTGCGCACGGCCGAGAACTGCTGGGCCACGTCCAGGCAGGGCGAGCCTTCCTCCAGCATGCGCTGGACCCCGCGCAGCTGGCCCTCCGCGCGCTTGAGCCGGCTCAGGATATCGGCGCGTGCCGTTTCGTCGGTGAGCGTTGCCATCATTTCAAACGCAGGCCGGCTGCGTCCCATACTTCGACAGTCACCACGATACCCTGTCCGACGCTCTGCGTCACGGTGCAGAACGACTCGAACTGGCTCAGCACGCGGTCCAGGTGTTCCAGCGCCGGGGCTGCCACGCCCAGCGTCAGCACGGCCTTGATCCCCAGCACGCGCAGGCGGTTTTCGGCATTGCGCCCGACATTCGCCTCCACGATGCAGGAGACCGGCTCGGGCTTCTGCTTGTACTTGCGCAGGGCGAACAGCAGTGAATCCGACAGGCAGCTGCCCACCGCCGCCGCCAGCAGCTGCACCGGCGAGGGGCCGGTGCCGGTGCCCAGCGGCGCCGGCTCGTCGGCGACCAGGTCGGGCACGGAATCGCCGAAGCGAACGGCGAGGCGGTAGTCCTGTTGTTGCGTCAAGGCGACGCTGACGGTGCCTTCTGCCATGGGGCGTCAGCCGATGCAGGTCGTGGAGTTCACCGGCACGCCGAGCTTGCGCAGGATGGTGGCCAGCGGGCAGATCGTCGTGAAGCCCGACTGGAACAGGTTCAGGCCGACGAAGGTGGTGAAGGCCAGCGCCCATTTGCTGACGAAGAGGGGACTGCCCTCCACGCCGAGCGCGAGCGAAACGAGGATGAAGAGGCCCGCGAAGATGCGGATGTAGCGGTCGACTGTCATGGAGTGGCTCCTTGGGGTGATGAAGATTCGTGGTGCTTGCGGTAAAGCGCGTAGTAGAGGACGGGGATCACCACCAGCGTGAGCAGGGTGGAGACCAGGATGCCGAAGATCAGCGACACGGCCAGGCCGTTGAAGATCGGGTCGTCCAGGATGAAGAAGGCGCCGATCATCGCGGCCAGGCCGGTCAGCGCGATCGGCTGCGCGCGCACGGCGGCCGAACTGCACCACGGCCGTCGCGGAAGGGCATGCCCTGGCGCACCTGCAGCTCGATGAAGTCCACCAGCAGGATGGAGTTGCGCACGATGATGCCGGCCAGCGCGATCATGCCGATCATGCTGGTGGCGGTGAACTGCGCGCCCAGCAGCGCGTGGCCCGGCATCACGCCGATGATGGTCAGCGGAATCGGCGCCATGATCACCAGCGGCGTCAGGTAGCTGCGGAACTGCGCCACCACCAGCAGGTAGATCAGGATCAGGCCGACGCCGTAGGCGGCGCCCATGTCGCGGAAGGTCTCGTAGGTGATCTGCGATTCGCCGTCCCACTTGATCGCGTAGCTGCGGTACGGGTCGGCGGGCTGGCGGATCCAGTACTCGCCGAGCTCGCCGGTGCCCGGCAGCGCCGCGGCGTCCAGCTCGCGAGCGGATCGCGAACAGGCCGTACAGCGGCGAGTCGGGCGTGCCGAGCCGCGGCGTCGCCCGGGCGCAGGCCGACGTCGCCGAAGACGTAGCTCACGTGCTTCAGGTCCTTGGTGAACAGCGGCTTGTCGATCACGCCGCGGTCCACGCGCACCAGCTCCGACAGCGGCACCATGCGCCCGTAGGCCGAGCGCATCGGCAGGGCCAGCAGGCTGTCCAGCCCGACCTGCGACTGCCAGCGGCAGCTGCAGGCGCACCGGCACCGGGTACTTGCTCTGCCCGTCGTGCAGGTAGGCGGCGTCGGCGCCGGACAGCGCCGCGTGCACCGTCTGCGCGACGGCGGACACCGGGATGCCGAGCGACTCGGCGCGCTGGCGCTGCACCGTCAGGTGGGCCTGCGGCGCGTCTTCCTTGAGGCTGGTGTCGACGCCGACGATGTCCGGCGTGCCGCCGAAGGCCTGCGGCGATGCGCTGGGCCAGTTGCTGGCGGCCGGCTTCGTCGGGGCCGTAGACCTCGGCGACCAGCGGGCTCATCACCGGCGGGCCGGGCGGCACTTCGACGATCTTCACGCGCGCCTGGTGGCGCTTGCCGATCTCCTCGAGCGCCGGGCGCAGGCGCTGCGCGATCGCGTGGCTCTTCTCGTGGCGATGGCTCTTGTCGACCAGGTTGACCTGCAGGTCGCCCTGCTCGGCCTCGGCGCGCAGGTAGTACTGGCGCACCAGGCCGTTGAAGGTGATCGGGCTGGCGGTGCCGGCATAGCCTTGCAGGTCCCGCACTTCGGGCTGCTGCGCCAGGTAAGCGCCCATCTCGTGCAGCGCGGCGGCGGTGTTTTCCAGCGGCGTGCCGGCGGGCATCTCGACCACCACCTGGAATTCGCTCTTGTTGTCGAACGGCAGCATCTTCAGCACCACCCACTGCACCAGCGTCAGTCCCACCGACAGCAGCAGCGCCGCCAGGATGCCCGCCAGCAGCAGCCAGCGCTTGCGCGCGCTCGCCAGCAGCGGCGTGAGCACGCGCGTGAACACGCCCTGCAGGCGCACCACCCACCCGGGCGCGTGGCCGGCGGCTGTCGGCCGGGCCCGTGCGGCTTCATCAGCTTCAGCGCGAGCCAGGGCGTGACCGTGAACGCGATCGCCAGCGAGATCGCCATGCCCAGGCTGGAGTTGATCGGGATCGGGCTCATGTACGGGCCCATCAGGCCGGACACGAAGGCCATCGGCAGCAGCGCGGCGATCACGGTCAGCGTGGCCAGGATGGTGGGCCCGCCGACTTCGTCCACGGCGCCGGGAATGATCTCGCGCCAGCGAGCGGCCCGGGTGCAGCTGCTGGTGGCGGTGGATGTTCTCCACCACGACGATGGCGTCGTCCACCAGGATGCCGATGGAGAAGATCAGCGCGAACAGCGACACGCGGTTGAGCGTGAAGCCCCAGGCCCAGGAGGCAAACAGCGTGGCCGTCAGCGTGAGGATCACGGCCGCGCCGACGATCACCGCTTCGCGCCGGCCCAGGGCCAGGCCCACCAGCACGATGACGGACGCGGTGGCGAACGCCAGCTTCTGGATCAGCTTGTTGGCCTTCTCGGCCGCGGTTTCGCCGTAGTCGCGCGTGACGGTGGTCTCGATGTTGGACGGGATGACGGTGTTGCGCAGCTGGTCGACGCGCTGCCGCGCGGCGCGGACGCCACGTCGACGGCGTTCTCGCCCGGCTTCTTGGTCACCGTGATCGTCACCGCCGGGAAGACCTGGCCGGCTCCGCGCGGCGCCGGCCGCGCTCGCGGCGGTGGCGGCCGCGCCCGGCGTGTACCACACGTAGCGCTGCGGCAACTGCGCGCCGGCTTCGATCTTCGCGACCTCGCGCAGGTAGAGCGGCTTGCCGTCGCTGCACGCCGACGACCAGCGAGGCCGATGTCTTCCTCGGAGCGCAGGAATTCGCCGGTCTCCACGCTGAGCATGCGCGAATCCGCCTGCGATGCGTCGAGCACCGCCCCGGCGGGCATGCCCATGTTGGCGGCCGCCAGCGTCGCCCGCAGGCCGAGCAGGTCGACATGGCGGTCGCGCATGCGCACCGGGTCGAGCCAGACGTGCACGGCGCGGCCCGGGCCGCCGATGGTCTGCACTTCACGCGTGCCGGGCACGCTCTTGAGTTCGGCCTCCATCGTGCGCGCGATGCGCTCCAGGTCGTCGGCCGCCAGGACGTCGCGGCTCCACAGCGTGACGGCCAGCACCGGCACGTCGTCGATGCCCTTGGGCTTGACGATGGGCGCCAGCGCGCCGAGGTCGCGCGGCAGCCAGTCCTGGTTGGCGTTGAGCACGTCGTACAGCCGCACCAGCGCTTCGGTGCGCGGCACGCCGACCTTGAATTGCACGGTGAGCACGGCCAGGCCCGGCCGCGCGACGGAATACGTGTGTTCGATGCCGGCGATCTGCGACAGCACCTGCTCGGCCGGGCGCGCCACCATGTTCTGCACGTCGGTGCTGCTGGCCCCGGGGAAGGGGATCAGCACGTTGGCCATGGTCACGTTGATCTGCGGCTCTTCCTCGCGCGGCGTCACCAGCACCGCGAACAGGCCCAGCAGCAGGGCCACGATGGCCAGCAGCGGCGTGATCGCGTTGGACTGGAATGCCGCCGCGATGCGGCCCGAGATGCCGAGGCGGTGCTCGGCGGCCGAAGGGGTGGGGTCTTGCGTCATGGAGCTTTGGCGTCCGGTTCAGGGCGCGATCGCGGGCCGTGCGCCGGCGAGGCTGGCCTTGACCGGGTCCAGGGCCACCAGTTCGTCGGCATTGAGGCCGGCCACGACTTCCACGCCGGCCGGGCCATGGTCCGCGCCCAGGCGCACCGCCTTGAGCACGAAGCCCGCGTTGTTGGCGGAGGCCACATAGACGGCGGTCAATTCGCCACGGCGCAGCACGGCGCCGGCGGGAACGACCAGGCGCCGCTGCGAGCCGCCCGCGAACCGCACGTGGACCTGCTGGCCGGGCGCGACCAGTTTCGCGGCGGCCGCCGGCAGTTCGAGCCGCCATTCCAGCGTCTGTGCGACGGGATCGGCCGCGGGCAGCATCGTGCGTGAAGCGGGGCTGATCCATTGGCTGGCGCCATTGGCGTCGGCGACCTGCACTTCGACCTGCCCTGCGGCACGCGCGGCCGCGGCACGCGATGCGGGCACGTGGACCACCACGCGCAACGGCAGGGGAGCGTAGAGGGTGAGCAGCGGCTTGCCGGGCACGGCGAGGTCGCCGGACTGCGCCAGCGTCTCCAGCACCCAGCCGTCGTAGGGCGCCGTCACCTGCGTGAAGCCCTGCGCGATCTGCGACTGGCGCTGGCCCGCGGCGGCCCCGTCGCGCCCCGCCTGCGCGGCCTTGAACGTGGCCTGCGCCGTGTCGAGGGCCGCCTTGCTCACGAAGCCCTTGGACTGCAGCTCGCGCGTGCGCTCGAACTGGGCCTGGGCGTTGCGCAGCTCGGCGTCGGCTTGCGCCGCTTGCGCCTGGCTGCGCTGCAGGCCCGTGCGGGTTTCCTGGTCGTCGATGGTGGCCAGCAGCTGGCCCGCGCGCACTGCGTCGCCCGCCTTGACGGCGAGCCTGGCGATTCGGCCGCTGGCCTGCGCGGCGACGGTGCTCTGCGTCACGGGTTCCACGACGCCGTCGAATTCAAGGCCGATCGCCACCGGCTGGGCGGAGAGCCTGACCACGGGCACCCCGATGCCGGGTGCGGCGTGCGCCGTGGCCGCAATCAGCAGCGCGGCAGACAGTGCCAAGCCGCGCCTGCGGCTGCGTGGTGTGAATGAAGAGAGAAGGGGATGCATGGATTGCCCGGTTGGTGCGAGGACGCTCGCCAGTGTTTAAGTATACTCCACCCAGTATCTGTTCGTGTCCTTGATGTGGGTCAATCCCGGCCCGGTTCAAGGGCCGGGCCGAAGAAAAACCGGAGGGGCGCCCGCAAGGGCGGCGAAGCCGGCTAGACGCCGCGTCGCCAGCGCACGAGGCGGGTTTTCGCCGTGGCCGCCACCGGCGCCATGCTCTGCCGCATGTCCTCGGGCAGGGCCTCGAGCCGGGCCGGGGAAATGAGCACGAACACGACCTGTCCCACCGGCAACTCGCGCAGCGCGAGCGGGTCGGGCAGGTCGCCGGCCCGACCCGACGTGTAGAAGCGTGTGGAGAACGCCGGGTGCGGCACTTCCAGCAGAGCTTGCCCCGGCAGCGCGGCGGCGTCCCAGGCGCGGACCAGGGATTTCTCGGAACTGCGGGCGAAGAGCCCGCCGCGGTCGCCGGCGACGACCAGCACCGGGATCAGCAGGGCGAGCGCCACGAGCACTGCGGCCATGATGCGCTCGGCCTTTTGGGCGTGGGCCGCCTTGGCGGTCCAGCTTCCCGCCAGCAGGGCGAACGCCGGCAGGGACGGCAGCACGTAGGTCCAGAGAATGTTGCCGGCCACCGTGAAGAACGCGCAGGGCCACAGCATCCACAGCAGGAGGTAGCGCCGCTCGCTCGCCGGCAGGCCCGGCGCCTCGCCGCGGCCGGCTGCCACGGCGAGCGGCAGCAGGAGGATCCAGGGCGCCGCGGCCACGAGGGCAAACACCCAGATGCTGCCGCGCGGGAAGTTGTGGGCGCTGCCGTAGAGGTCGCCCGCCCAGCCCGGGGTGAGGAACCGCTGCCAGTGCTCGCCCACGATGAAGTAGCGCAGGAACCCGGGCGTGTGCCATTCGGCGGCGGCGTACCAGGGCGCGACCATGGCCACCACGAGCACGAGGCCCCACAGCCAGGGCACGCGGGTCCAGGCGTCCCGCACGCGCCGTTGCCAGAGGGCCCATGCAGCGATGGGAACACCACAGAGCACCAGCGCAATCGGCCCCTTGGCCAGCAGGCCGATGGCCAATCCGACGAATAGCGCCGCGCGCGCGGCCAGGCTCGTCTCGCCGCGCCCGGCGCAGGCCCAGAAGCCGCCCATGGCCATCGTCGTGCCGAGCGCGAGCGCCATGTCGGTCATCACGGCGCCGCTGGACACCGTGAACAGCACGCAGCCGGCGAGGAGGGCCACGCTGTGCAGGGCGTGGCGCGCCGAATGCTTGCGGCCGAGTTTCCACACCATCGCGGCGAGTGCCAGCCCCAGGATGAAGTGGGGCGCGCGCGCGCCGAATTCATTCGTGCCGAAGACTTCGAAGCCTGCTGCCGTGGCCCAGAATGACAGCACCGGCTTGCCCCAGAAGGGCTGGGTGTCGGTGAACCAGGGCGTGATCCAGTCGGCGCGCTCGAGCATTCTTCGCGCGATGTCGGCATAGCGCGCTTCGGTCGCGTCCATCAGCGGGTAAAGGCCCAGCGACGCGAGGCGCGCCAGCGCGAGCAGCCCGAGCGCGCAGACCAGCGCCAGCGTGCTGCGGTTGGCGCGCAAGCCTTCGCCGCCGCCCAGCCAGCCGCCCGTGCGGGGGCGGGGCGGCTGGTCGTCCGGAAGCGCCGAGCGCAGCATTGCGCTCATGGGATGACGCGGGGATTCATCGATGTGCATCTTGTGGGCTCGACAATTAAGATTCGATGAAGCCTCACGCGGGCCCTGTGGGCCCAAGAAGAAACCCGCCGGGCCGTTCACACGGGCGGCGGGTCGGTGGAAGCTCCGGGTTGGGCGGGAGAGCCCGTACCGGTCTGATGTCGCTTCCAACCATCCCGGCGTACTGGACGCCGGATCCAGGCTTTTGGGGCTGGGCCCCTGGGCCGCACGCCGCGGGAACCTTGGGTTTCACATCGGCGTGATTTCAATCTAGGCGATGGCGGCCCGGATTTCCTTGATCTGCGTCATGGTGTGCCCCTGCGCCCCGTGGGGCACAGGATGTTGACCGGGACGGTGCCTTCGATGTACTGGGTTTCCTCATCGGTGGTCGCAGGCCGGACCAGCGTGACGCGGCCGTGCTTGCCGTAGAGATCGGCGATCTGCGCCCTCAGCACCGCCGGGCCGTCCTCGCCTTCCGGCAGGGGGCGGATCCATCGGCGCGCACGGCCGTCGTAGGTGAACTCGAGCACCCACAGGCGGCTGGACTTGAAGAAAGTCGCCATCCGGAAGCGATTCCGTGAGGGCCCTTATTTCGGCTTGGCCGGGCAGGTGTCGATCCCCACCAGCGCATAGAGCGGGCACAGGCCCACCGCACCTGTCACGAGCGGGATGAGGCCGATGTAGCCCCAGGCGCCGATCGTCCCGGTCGCGGCCAGGCCGATGAGCACCAGGCCGGCAACCACGCGCAGCCCGCGGTCCAGGGCACCTTCGTTGACTTTCATGGGAACTCCTTCGGCCCGCCGACGGACGGGCCTGATGCGACCCTACGCCGAAGGAAGGGGGCGCGTTCTGACATGGATCAGGGCGCCCCCAACTGCCTCGAAGCGCGGACAGGGTCAGCGCATGCGATGCCCCCCGCCCATGCGATACCCGCCCATCGGGCCCATGCTCTGGTCGGCGAGGGCGCGCTGCTCGGGGGTCAGCACCGCGTACAGCTCCTTCACCGCGGCGGTGTGCGCCTGGAAGCCCGCTTCACGCTGCTTGAACATGGCCTCGCGCTGGGCAGCGAAGTCGGGGGCGGTGGCGCTGTCCGGCGCCTTCTGCATCAGGGCCTGCATCTGCGTGCGCATGGCCTGCATGCCGGTGGCCTGTTGCTGCACGGCGGCTTCATAGGTTTTCCACGCCGCTTCCTGGGCGGGCGTGATCTTCAGCACGGCCTTCACCTGGGCCAGGCGGGCCGAGGCCGCCGCGGTCATGTCGGCGGGGCCCATCCCGCGACCCATGCCGGGGCCCATGCCATGCCCCATTCCCATGCCGGGGCCCATGCCCATGCCGGGACCCATTCCCATTCCAGGGCCCATGCCGAAGCCGCCGCCCGGGTGCGCGTAAACGGCCGCGGCCAGCCCGAGCGACAATGCGGCTGCGACGCCGGTGATGATCCTGTAGGTGCGTTTCATGTCCAACTCCTGTCGATGCTTTGCAAGGTGGCCGATGTGGCACCGGCCCGTGGCGGGGAAGTCCCTTTCCACCCGTCCATTTCACTGCGGCCCTGTAAGCGCGCCATGTCGGCCGGGAGGCTTTTTGTGGCGCAGCGCATCAGGCGGCCGGTTTGACATGCTGTGTTACCTTGGCCCGGGCCGGCAGCGCGCTCTCAGGCTGTAATCGCACCATGGACCGCCCCGACCACATCCTCATCGTCGACGACGACGCGCAGATCCGCAGCCTGCTGGGGCGCTACCTGGACCGGAACGGCCTGCGCGCCACCACGGTGGCCGACGGGCGCGCGATGTGGCAGGCCCTGGACAAGGGAACCTTCGACCTGATCGTGCTGGACCTGATGCTGCCCGGCGAGGACGGCCTCACGCTGTGCCGCAACCTGCGGGCGCGCTCGGAGATGCCCGTCATCATGCTCACGGCGCGCGGCGAGGAAACCGACCGCATCGTCGGCCTGGAGATGGGCGCGGACGACTACATGCCCAAGCCTTTCAGCGCGCGCGAGCTGCTGGCGCGCATCAAGGTCATCCTGCGGCGCGTGCGCAGCCTGCCGCCCAACATGCGGCCGGAGCCGCTGCGCGAGATCCGGTTCGGCGACTGGGTGCTGGACACGGAGCTGCGGCAGCTGGTCGCCCCCGATGGCGTGGTGACCCCGGTCGGCGGCGCCGAGTACCGGCTGCTGCGCATCTTCCTGGACCATCCCAACCGGGTGCTCAATCGCGACCAGCTGGTCGAGATGACGCGGGGCAAGGAAGCCGACGCCCTGGACCGCAGCGTGGACGTGCAGGTCAGCCGGCTGCGCCGCCGCCTGGGCGACGACCCGGCCGACCCCGCCATGATCAAGACCGTGCGCGGCGAGGGCTACGTGCTTTCGGTGCCGGTGCGCAAGGCCGCAGCCTGATGGACCGCCGCAACTCGCGCTGGCTGCCGGGGTCGCTGTTCGGGCGGCTGGTGCTGGTGCTGGCCGGCGGCCTGCTGCTGGCCCAGCTGCTGAGTGCCGCCATCAACCTGGCCGAGCGCGACCGCCTGCTCCTCACGGCGGGCGGCGCGCGCCACGCGCAGCGCATCGCCGACGTGGTCAAGCTGCTCGACCCGATGGGCCCCGCCGAGCGCCAGCGCATCGTTGCCGTGCTCAGCATGCCCCCGCTGGTGCTTTCGCTGCACGACACGCCGCTGGGTGAGCCCGCCGCGGCCGAAGACGCGCGTGCGGCGATGTTCGGCGGGATGCTGCGCGCGTCCCTGGGCGACGGCCGCGCGGTGCGGGTGTATGCGGCCGACCCGGCGCAGGCTTTCGACCGCGGGCCGAGGGGCCCGGGGTTCGGGCCGGGGCCGGGGCCCGGGATGATGGGCGGCGGCCCGGGTGGCCACCGCATGGGCATGGGCGCGGCCGTGCGCACGGAAGTGCAGCTGCGCGACGGGTCCTGGGCGCGCTTCGACGCAGTGCTGCCACCCGCGCCCGACGGGCTGCCCTGGCGCCTGCTGCTGACTCTGGGCGTCCTGCTGGCGGCGGTGCTGGTGCTTTCATTCGTGGCGGTGCGCTGGGTCACCCGGCCGCTGCACGTGCTGGCGACGGCGGCCGAGGCGCTGGGCCGGGACATCCACAGCCCCAAGCTGCCCGAGGATGGGCCGCTGGAAATACGCCAGGCGGCGCGGGCCTTCAACACCATGCAGGACCGGCTCACGCGCTTCATCGAGGACCGCACGCGCATGCTGGCGGCGATGTCGCACGACCTGAAGACGCCGCTCACGCGCATGCGGCTGCGCGCCGACCTGATGGACGACGACGAACTGCGCCAGCATTTCGAGTCCGACCTCATGGAAATGGAAGCGATGGTCACCCACACGCTGGAGTTCATGCGCGGTCTCGGCGGCGGCGAGCCGCGGCAGGCGGTGGACATGACCGCGCTGCTGGAGAGCCTGCAGTCCGACAACGAGGCGATGGGTCGCCGGGTTCGCATCGAAGGCCAGGCGGCGGCGCCGTATGTCGGCGTGGTGTCGCTGCTCAAGCGCTGCCTCGGCAACCTGCTCGACAACGCGGCGCTGTACGGCGGCGCCGCCACCCTGAAGGTCGAGGACACGCCGCAGCTGCTCACCATCCGGGTGCAGGACGAGGGGCCGGGCATCCCGCAGGCCGAGCTGGAGAAGGTGTTCGAGCCGTTCTACCGGCTGGAGGGCTCGCGCAGCCGCGAAACCGGCGGCACCGGCCTGGGGCTGGCCATCGCGAGGAACATCGCGCAGATGCACGGCGGCGACATCGCGCTGCACAACCTGCCGGGCCGCGGCCTGGAAGCCGTCCTGACCCTGCCGCGCGGCGCCGAATCGCGCTTGCGCGACCGCGCTCCACCCCCGTCCGCTTCCCACCATCCCGATCGGAGAACCCCATGAAGCCAAACACCACACGCGTCGCCCTGGCGCTCGCCTTGTCCTGCTGCGCCAGCCTGCCTTCGCTGGCGGCGCCTGCCGATGCCGCCCGCCAGGCCGAGGTCGCCCGGCGCGGCGCCGACGTGATGCCCTTCGACCTGGGAGCCACCACGCACATCTTCACCAAGAGCCGCGAGGGCGGCATCCAGCGTGTCGTGGCGAAGCGAAGGGCGGATGCGGCGCAGGTGAAGCTCGTGCGGGCGCACCTGCGCGACATCGAGTCCGAGTTCCGCAAGGGCGATTTTTCCGGGCCGGCCCATATCCACGGCAACGACATGCCGGGCCTGGCCGAGCTGAAGGCCGCCCGGCCCGGCGAGATCGCCATCGCGTACAAGGACGTGCCCGGCGGCGCGCAACTGACCTACCGGACCGCGAACGCGAAACTGGTTGCCGCACTTCACGCGTGGTTCGACGCCCAGCTGTCGGACCACGGCGCCGACGCGATGGCGGGGCACGACCACCAGCACGGGGGAATGCACAAGCCCTAGGCGCCTGCGCGCAGGCTGCTAGGTATGCGTGGCCAGCACTTCGCCGGCTCGTATCGCCAGCAACTCGCCTTCGGCCAGCGGCCGCCAGGCTTCGTCCGTGAGCGGTACGCTCGCGACCCACACGATCGCCCTTTCTTCGTGGGCGACGGCGACCCCGCCCTGGCCCTCGGGCGAAAGGTCCGGGGGCGTGCAATGCCGCTGCAGCACCCACAGTCCGGGCGGCTCGATGCGCCCGAGGGCGGGCTGGATGCGACGGTTGCCATGCGCGAACAGCGCATCGCCGTCGGCATAGAGGAAATTCGCCGGCCCCAGGGCCCGCAGATCGGCCGCGAAGTCGGCCAGCAGCGCCATGCGTGACTGCAGGGGAGGGGTCCGGCCCTCCTCCCACAGCAGGCGAAGCCGTCCCAGCAGCGCGCAATAAGCATGCTCCGAGTCGGTGTCCCCGACCGGGCGGTACATCCCGAGCGCCATCGAGGGATGGCTTTCGATGCCGGGAAGATGGCCATTGTGGGCAAAGACATGGGTGCGGCCGCCCAGCTCCCGCACGAAGGGCTGCGTGTTGGAGAGTTGCACCGATCCTTGCGTGGCGTGGCGGATGTGCGAGAGCGCCAGGTTCGTGCTGGGACCTTCCGTTTCCAGGTAGCGGACCAGCGCGCTGTTGCCGGCGGGCGCCGGCTCCCGGAACAGCGCGACATCGTTGCCCTGGTAGAACGCCACGCCCCAGCCGTCACGCGTGGTGCCCGCTTCGCCGCCGCGCGCGGCCAGCGCGTGCAGGGAGAACGTCAGCCGGGCCGGCTGGGACATCGAAAGAGCCAGCAGCTCACACATGCCGGCCCCCCGGCGCGAATGCCTGCGCCTCGGCCCGCGAAGCGCACGACGTCGTGAACGGCACGCGCATCACCTGCAGGGTTGCATGCCCGATTCCGAATCGGTCGTGCAGCTGATCGGTGGCGTGCTGCAGGAAGGCGTCGTCGGGTTGACCCTCGGGCATCGCCAGGTGGGCCGTCAACGCGATCTCCGAGGTGCCCATCGCCCAGACATGCAGGTCGTGGACCTGCGCAACGCCGGGCAGGGCTTCGAGCATCGCCTGCACGGCGTGCAGATCGACGCTCTCCGGGACACCGTCGAACAGCAGGTGCAGCGACTGCCTGAACAGGCTGGCGGTGCCGACGACGATGACGGCAGCGATGGCCAAACTGGCCACCGGGTCGAGCCAGGCCCAGCCGAACCACAGCGCCAGGCCGCCGGCCACCACCACGCCGGCCGAGACCAGCGCATCGGCCGCCATGTGCAGGAAGGCGCCGCGGATGTTGAGGTCGCCTTTGCTGCCGCGCATGAACAGCAGGGCCGTGGCCGTGTTCACGGCAATGCCGATGCCGGCCACGACCATGATCGTGATGCCCTCGATCGGCTGCGGCGACTGCAGCCGGTGCACTGCCTCCCAGGCCAGCGAGCCCATGGCGACCAGCAGCAGCACGGCATTGATGAACGCGGCCAGGATGCTGCCGCGTTTCCAGCCGTAGGTGTGGCGCGCGTCGGGCCGCAGGCGCCCGGCCAGCGAGGCCACCCAGGCCAGGACCAGCCCGGCCACGTCGCTCAGGTTGTGCCCGGCGTCGGCCAGCAGGGCCAGCGAGTTCACCTTCAGCCCGTAGAAAGCCTCGATGGCGACGAAGGCGAGGTTCAGCCCGATGCCGATGGCGAACGCGGCGCTGTAGCTCGCCGGGGCATGGCTGTGGCCAATGTCCGCGCTCATGGGGGCACGGCCTTCCTCAGGCCGCCAGCCATTGTTCGACCTTGTCACGGCTGGGCACGCCGCCGGCGTGCACCACCTTGCCGTCGATGACGACGCCCGGCGTGCTCATCACGCCATAGCCCGCGATGTCGCGCATCTCCTCGACCTTGCTCAGCGTGACGCTCACGCCCCTGGCCTGCGCGACCTGCTCGATCAGCGCGATGGTGTTCCTGCAGTTGGAACAACCCTTGCCGAGTACCTTGATATCCATGACAACTCCTTGGGAAGGCCGAAACTCAGACGCACGCCTGCATTGTCACAACACGGCGTTGAACACGAAGCCCACGACCAGGATGCCGGTGGCGACCACGCCGGCGAAGGTGGCGATCAGGCGCACCTTGAGCACCTTGCGCAGGATGATCATCTCGGGCAGCGACAGCGCGATCACGCTCATCATGAAGGCCAGCACCGTGCCCAGGGCCGCGCCCTTGGCCAGCAGGGCCTGCACGATGGGGATCACGCCCGCGGCATTGGTGTACATCGGCACGCCGATCAGCACCGCGAGCGGCACCGACCACCAGACGTCCTTGCCCATGAACGACGCCATGAAGTCCTGCGGCACCCAGCCGTGGATGGCCGCGCCGATGGCGATGCCGGCGAGGATATAGGGCCAGACCTTGCCGACGATCTCGCGCACGCTGGCAAAGCCCGCCTCGATGCGCTCGGGCAGGGTCAGGCCGTTGTCGCCGGCCGCGGCGGCCACCCTGGGCATGTCGCGCACCCAGTCCTCCAGGGAGTTTTCCATCTTCAGCCGGCCGATGATCCAGCCCGCAACGATGGCCACGGTCAGGCCCAGCCCCATGTAGAGCAGCGCGATCTTCCAGCCGAACATGCCGAAGAGCAAAGCAAGTGCCACCTCGTTGACCATCGGCGCGGAAATGAGGAAGGAGAAGGTCACGCCCAGCGGCACGCCCGCCTGGACGAACCCGATGAAGAGGGGCACGGCCGAGCAGGAACAGAACGGCGTCACGATGCCCAGGCTGGCCGCCATCACGTTCGCCACGCCTTCGGTGCGCCCGGCCAGCAGCGCCCGCGTTCTCTCGGGCGTGAAGTACGAGTTGACCATGCCCATGACGAACACCACGGCAGTCAGCAGCAGCAGGACCTTGGGCGTGTCGTACAGGAAGAATTGCACCGCGCCGCCGAGGTGGCTTTCGCGGTCCAGCGGCAAGGCGGCAACCACCGCCTCGGAAAGGGGACTCAGCGATTGGTAGAGGGCCAGCCAGATGATGGCGGCGACCGACAGGAAGGCGCGCGGGTGCTGCCGGGGCAGTCGCTGCGTCCGTTGGGACAGGGTCAGTTCAGTCATGGCCGGGTCTTTCTCTTCGAAGAGATGAAGACTCCTGTTGCAGCATGCGCCAATCGCGCAAAGGCTCCTTGCGCAGGGTCAATGCCTGGAGCGATTGGCAAGGCGCCGCTGCGTGCGGCGTTCAGTGCGCCGTGGGGGAGCCGGCTTCCATCCGGACGAAGCGCTCGGCCAGGTCCGCGAGGTCACGATAGAACGCGGTCTGCGCTTGCGCCTTCACGGCGGCGGCGAACGGTCCGATCCAGGCGCCAAGGTGATCTGCCATGAACAGGCCCTGTAATTCTTTCCAACTCGCCAGGACCTCTTCGAGCCCGGCGCGGCGGGCCTCGTTCTGCTTGAAGATCAGCAGGTAGAGAAACTCCAGTTCCAACGCCACGTGGTCCGGGACGTCGCGGATTTCTTCATCGAGCTCGAAGCCGGCCTGGTTGTAGAGGTCCAGCACGGCCATCGCCGAGTCCTGCAGCGCTGCGGCCTCGCCGCTCAGCCAGCCGGACCCGTCGGGCCGCGCCAGCGGCTGCGCCGGGCCGACGAACAGCCGGGCGTAGTCGACCAGCAGGGTTTGCAATGTCCTGCCCGGCGAAATCCTCTCCCAGCTTGCGCGCGACGTCGGCCAGGCCCGGATCGATGCGCTGCGCGGCATCCAGCATCGAATCGAACACCCGCTCCTCGGCGAACTCCGGGCCGGGCTCGTAGAAGCAGGCCGACAGGAAGCGGCACAGGTCCTCGCGCGCGGCAGCTTGTTCAAGGTCGAAATCCGGCATCGTCAATCCTCAAAAGAAAAAGGGGCCGGAACCGGCCCCACAGGCGCACCAGCGAGCTTATCAGGCCCTCGGGCTGTACCTCCCGATGTAGTGCACGTTCGGCCGGGTGCCCTTTTCTTCCTGCAGTCGGAACGACTTTTCCTTCTTCAGCAGTTGCGCGATCGCGCTGGCCGGGTCGTCCTGGTCGCCGAAGATGCGCGCCTGGGACGGGCACACCTCCACGCAAGCAGGCTGGAGCCCGTTGAGCGTGCGGTGGTAGCAGAAGGTGCATTTCTCGACCACGTCGTCCTTGCGAACGGGCTGCAGGTCGCCGCCTTTCCACTGGTTCAGCGTGGGCGGCAGGGCGCCGGCCAGGGCCGCCACTTCCGCGCCCGACGCGGTGCATCCGGGAATGGCCGAGGTCTTGTCGGCCCAGCGCGGCTGCGGATTCTCGTCCATCGCGTTGAGGCTGATCACGCTGTAGCTGCCGCCGTCCAGGCTCGTCGCGTCCAGCTTGTCGTGGCTGTAGGGGCAGGCCTCCTGGCACTTGCCGCAGCCCACGCACAGTTCGGGGTCGTGGAGCGTGATGCCCTCCGCCGTCTTGAACATCGCCTTGTACGGGTTGCCCTTGCCGGCCTTCTCGGGATTGCCGGGGCAGATCTTGACGCAGGGCGCGTCGCTGCAGTGGTTGCACAGCACCGGAATCACCATGTGCGTCGTATTCGGGAACTTGCCCTCGGTGCGCATGAGGAAGTCGGCCCAGTTGAAGCTTTGCCCATCGGCGCGGTCACGGGTGTTGTTCTCGGTCTTGCAGGCAAAGGCGCAGGCGCCGCAGCCGTTGCACTTCGCGAGGTCGATCACCATTCCAAATCTTGTCATGATTGTTTGCTCCTGTGGATGTGGGCGATCAGGCCTTCTGGATCCGCACGCCGGTGAACCCGCCATTGCGTGCGGTCGCGCCGCTCAGCCTGTCGTAGTCATCGACCAGGATTTCATTGTTGTTGCCACCGAGGGGAACGGCCTTGGCATAGTCCTTGGCCGCGACGCGGCCGTAGGCCCAGTGCCCCTGCCCGTAGCACTTGGCCACGGTCCCGGGCCGTACACCCTCCCACAGCTTGAGCTGGCAGGAGATCGTCCCGGCCATCGAGGCGATCTTCACCGTGTCGCCGGTTTTCAGGCCCAGCCTGGCGCCATCGACCGGGTTCATCTTGACGACGTCGCTCCAGGACACATCGCCCGGATCGACCTTCTTGAACTCCTGGTACCAGGGCAGGTTCTGCGAGCGGCCCTCGCGGTTCAGGCGCGACTTGTAGTCGATGAAGGTCAACGGGTAGTCGGCCAGGCTGCCATGGCGCTTGACGGGCTCGTAGTGCGGCACGAAGGACAGCTCGCCGCGCGCCGCGTAGCCGCTCACGGCCAGGATGTCGTCGGTGGTGGTCTCGTATTTCTTCGCGTGCTCGAGCAGACCCTTCTTGAGCGTCTCGCTGTAGAACTCGAACTTCTTGGTCGCGGTGGCGAATTTGCCGCCCCAGCCCTTCTTGAGCGAGTACTTGGCCCCGCTGAACATGCCCTTCTTCTTGAAATCGGCCCAGCCGGCGATCGGCGCATCGCCTTTGAGCGGCTCCTTGGCCATCCAGATCGGCGCGCTGGTCATCTTGGTCGCGATCTCGGAGAACTCCAGCGCCGTCGTGGGCGACTTGCCGGTCTCGGGGTCCTTGAACTCCTTCGAGTAGTAGTCGAACAGGTTCGCAAACCCCTTGGCCTTCAATTTCTCGGCCAGCAGCCACATCACTTCGGTCTCTTCCTGCTTGACATCCCACAGGCGTTTGACGGCGCCCTGCTGGATGGAAGCGTAGGCGTAGCCGTTGCCCATGTTCGTGACGATCGACCAGCCTTCGGCCGAATTGAAGGTGGAGGGCAGCACGATGTCCGCAAACTGCGTCATCTCCGATGCGCTGGGCACCATGTGAACGAAGAACGGCACCTTGGCCATGGCCTTGTCCCACCGGTCCGCGCCGGTGCAGGAGAAATTGAAGTTGCTCCACGACGAGATGAACACTTTCACCGCGCCGGGGTCCTTCAGCATCCCGTTGGCGACGTTGTTGGTCACCACGCCGCTGCCGGGCTTGGCGCCCATCATGGCCGGCATGTCCTTGGCGCCCCGGCCATCCAGCTTCTTGCCGGCGCTGCCCTTCTTGGCGATCTCGTCGACGTACGCATCCATCTTGGGGAACGAGGCCAGCGGCGGGCCGCTGGGGCTTTGCCACACGCCGCCTTCCACGTCGATCGAGCCGAGCAGGCCGTTGAGCGCATGCACTGCCATGGCTGCATAGGTGCCGCGCGGGGTCATGGCGACGCCCGGGCCCATCCACACCACTGTCTTGGGGGCGGCCTTGCCCATGGCGCGGGCGACTCGCACGATCTGCGGGGACGGTATGCCGGTTTCCCTGGCGGCCCACTCAGGGGTGCGGTCCTTCAACTCCAGGTTCCACCACTTCACCAGGCCGTGGGTTTCCTTCTCCACGAATGCCGCCTCGTCCACCGCCCTGCCGGCGACGAACAGGTTCCTGCCCTCCTTGAAGTCACCGACGAACTCGCGGTTCCACAGGCCTTCGGTGAGCAGGACGTGGGCGATGGCCCCGGCCAGCGCGCCATCGGTGCCGGGCTGGATGGGGAGCCATTCGTGCGCCTTGGCGGCGACGTTGGACAGCCTGGGGTCGATGGCGATCACGGTGCCGCGCTTGACGATGGCCGGGAACTGGTTCTGCATGTTGGGCACCATGCGGTTGGACGCCAGCGGGTCCGTGCCCCACAGCACCAGGCAGTTGGTATGGGCCAGGTCGTAGTCGCGGTAGCCAAAGAAGCCCTGCGTCAGCCCCGGGCCCATCTTCTCCGCCTCGGCGCAGATCGCGCTGTGCGAGAAGTAATTGCCGGTGCCGAAGATCTTGGGCAGCGTGCCGTAGAGCAATTCGGTCGACGTCGGCGAGTAGCGGCCACGCATGTAGACCAATTTGTGCGTTTCGTTCGCGTTGCGCAACTCGATCAACTTGTCGGCGACGGTGCTGAGCGCCTCGTCCCAGGAGATGGGCACGAACTTCGGGTCGATGCCGCGGCCCTTGAGCGGGTTGGTGCGCTTCATCGGCACCTTGATGCGGTCGGGGTCGTACATCTGCTGCGGGATCAGGTGGCCGCGCGGGCAGACATAGCCGTGATTGGTCCTGGACAGCGGATTGCCGCGCACCCTGGTGGCACGGCCGCCTTGCACATAGATCTGGATCGCGCACCATTGCGTGCAGCCCTGGCATGTGCTGGCGACCCAGTCACCGACCGCCGGGCTGCTGGGCTTGGCCTTGCGCGGGATCAGCGCGCTGTGCAGCGGCTCGCGGGAAAACGTCGTGGCACAGCCGGTGGCAAGCCAGCTTGCCGTAACGCCCGACGCCATGATGAATGTTCTTCTGGTCAGCCTCATGCGTGCTCCTGTGTGGATTCGGTCACCTCTACGGATGCGGACGACTGTCGTCCTAATTTGCGGCGGCGACATTGACTCGAGTCAACCTTGAGGGCGTAAGTGCACAAGACCGACTGTCCTTGTCGGGCATGGGAGCTGCTGTTCTGCATCCGGTCGGGCAAATGGTCGGGCCACCATTGCGACATTCGTTCTGTCGAATGCCGCGGCTTGCCGATTCGCCGATTCGCCGGTGGGCTGGAACTTCGGCACGCGACACAATACGGCCATGTCATCGACCGTGACCGGCGGGTGGGCACCCGCGCAAAATCGAACGACCTGGCTGTTGGCGCTCGGTTATTTCGCCGCCTACCTGGTCCTTGACTGGGCCAGTTACATCCGGCCGCTGCAGGGGCTCAACATCACGCCCTGGAATCCGCAGCCTGCGCTGGCCATCGCCTTGCTGATCTGGAGCCGAAGGTGGATCTGGCTGGTCTGGGCGGGATTGATCGCCGCCGAATTGGTCGTTCGGGGGGTTCCCGCGAACTGGCTGGGCGCGCTGACTGCCACGATCGCATTGAGCCTGACCTACGCGGCCGTTGCGCAGGCACTCCAGCAACGCATGGACCTGACTCATCCGTTTGCCACGCTCAAGGACCTGACCTGGTTTGTTGGCATCGCCATCGGCGGGTCGCTGGTCAGCGCGGTTCTGTATGTCCTGGCGTTCTCGGCCGGCGGGTTTGGCCCGGAAGGCTCCGTCTCCGGCGCCATTGCCAGGTACTGGGTGGGCGACGCGGTCGGCCTGCTCGTCACGCTTCCCATCCTGCTGATTTCAATGGATCGCGCGAGCCGCGCCGGTCTTGCCTCGACGCTCAGCAGCGGAGTCTGGTGGACAACGGCAGCACTGACGAGCGTTTGCCTGTGGGTGGTGTTCGGGAGGGGAGAGCAGGACTACTTCAAGTACTTCTACCTCCTGCTGCTGCCCGTGGTCTGGGCATCGGCGCGTTTCGGCCTGGCCGGCGCAGTCCTGTCCTCGCTCGTCACGCAGCTTGGCCTGATCGCGGCGGCGCAGCTGGCGCTGCGCCACGACCTCACGGTGTTCGAGGTCCAGCTCCTGATGGCCGCGGCCACCATGACGGCGTTGCTGGTGGGCGTGCTCGTCGACGAGCGGACCCGGGCTGCCGCGGAATTGCGCAGCAGCCTTCGCTTTGCCGCGGCCGGCCAGATGGCGGCCGCACTGGCCCATGAGCTGAGCCAGCCGCTGACGGCGTTGAGCAACTATGCCCACGCGAGTCGCACCATTGCAGCGGCTCCGGGGGGCCTGGATGCCGGGCAAAGGGAGCAACTCTCCTCGATCATGCAAGCCATCGCCGGCGAGGCGCAGCGTGCCGGCGAGGTGGTCAAGCGGCTGCGGGACTTTTTCAAGAGCGGTGCCACTTCGCTGCAGCTGGTCCTGCCCCAGTCAACGATCCGCGACGCTGTGAAGGCGCAGGCCCAACTCGGCGAGCGACTGGGCGTGACCATCGCCAGCGACATCGATTCCCGGTTGCCGCCGGTCTGGGTGGACCCGCTCCAGATCGCGGTCGTGTTGCGCAATCTGATGGCCAACGCGATCGAGTCCGCGGCCTCGATGCCCTCGGACAGGCGCGTCCTCGTGCGGGCCACGATCGATCGGGGTCGATTGCTGGTCGAAGTCCAGGACAGCGGGCCCGGTGTGGAACCGGCGCAGCTGCACACCCTCTTCGATGCGTTGCCTTCCGCCAAGCCGGGCGGGCTCGGTGTCGGCCTGAGCATCTGCCGCGCCATCGTGGAGACCCATGGTGGCAAACTCTGGGCGGAGCCCGGGCCCGGCGGGCATTTCTTCTTCCGATTGCCCCTTGGAGACAATGACGCCCATGCAGCCGAACACGCATCGTGAAACCGTATTCATCGTCGATGACGATGCCTCGGTGCGCGACTCGCTGTCGCTGATGCTCAGTCTGCAGGGTCACGCTACCGCGACGTTCGCGAGCGCCGAGGATTTCCTGAATGCGATGAAGCCTGACTGGCGTGGCTGCGCCGTGGTCGACATCCGCATGCCCGGGATGTCCGGCCTGGAGCTGCAGGAGAGCTTGCGCACCAGGCTTCCGAGGCTCGCAGTGATCGTCGTGACGGCGCACGGAGACGTCGCCGCCGCCCGCCGGGCCTTCCTCGGGGACGCCATCGACTTCATCGAGAAACCGTTCGAAGCCGACCAGATCATCGCCGCCGTCGAAAAGGCGAAGGCGCGGCTGCTCAGCGGGGATGCCGGCGATGCAGCGGCGACCGCCATCACGGCTGCACGCGAGAAACTGTCCGAGCGCGAACAGCAGGTCATGGACCTGATGGCCAGGGGTTTGCACAACCGGCACATTGCCAAGGAGCTTGGCATCAGCCCCCGAACCGTCGAGGTCCACAAAGCCCGGGTCATGGAAAAACTCGGCGTCAAGACTTTGGTGGATTTCGTCCGCCTCACGGATCGCCGCCCCGGCTGATCCGCCATCCGGCGCGACCGGGGGGCCTTGCGCATAAGGGCAGCCCGTACGGGACTCCCGGATTTATTTATGCGGCTTCGAACGATAACCTCCTGCCATTCAAGGAGATTCGTGTGGCTGCGGCAATTGTCGGCAAGGAATCCCGCGGCCTCACCGAATGCCGGTGATGTACAGGTTGTGGCTGGTGGTGCTGCCCGAACTTGGCCGGTTTCCACCTCGCGAGCAGGCGCAAGCCTTCAAGCGGGCGGGTGAGACCGAACTGGACGTCCTCGAGCTGATCGGCATGGCGTTCGGGCTGGTGTTGGTCACAGCGGCCACCCAGTACGCACTGCCCGATCAAACCCTCCCATCGAGGTTCGCCGCCGCACTCCTCAACTTCATCGTTGCCGTGCCGGCAATCGCCCTGGCCGTGGCCCCGTTTCATGTCCGCCGCTTGCGCCGTGGGCTGCGTGCGCAGCTCGATCAACTCGAACCAACCCATGAATAGCACGATGCAGTGGATCGGGGCGGGCATATTCGCCATCGCGATCCTCCACACGTTTTCCACGAAATTCTTCGAGCGACTGGCGCATGAGCGCCCTCAACACTCGGGCGCCTGGCACCTGCTCGGGGAGGTGGAAGTCGTCTTCGGGTTCTGGGCGATGGTGCTGGTCCTGGCCATCGCCGCTTTCCTGGGAACACGGACGGCGACGAGCTATCTCGACACGCGCAACTACACCGAGCCCATGTTCGTCTTCGCGATCATGGTCGTGGCCGGCAGCCGCGCCATCCTGCAACTGGCGCGTGGGGTGGTGACGAGCGTCGCGAAGCTGATCCCGCTGGAAGGAACGGTCGGCCTGCACTTCGTCACGCTGTCGCTGGTGCCGCTGCTGGGATCGCTGATCACGGAGCCTGCGGCCATGACGCTGGCCGCGCTGATGCTCAGCGACCAGATCTACCGGCATGGCGTGTCGAACAAGCTGAAATACGCCACGCTGGGCGTCCTGTTCGTCAATGTCTCGATCGGCGGAACCCTGACGCCCTTTGCCGCGCCGCCCGTGCTGATGGTGGCTGCGAAATGGAACTGGGACGTGTGGCACATGCTGACGCAGATCGGATGGAAGGCCGCAATCGCAGTGACGGTCAATGCGCTGGCCGCGGCGCTGATCTTCAGGCGCGAGCTGGCCGGGCTGCGCCCGCATAAGCCGCCCCGGGACGCCCGGATGCCAGGCTGGATCACCGGGATTCACGTGCTGTTTCTTGCCGGCGTCGTGACGTTCGCCCACCACCCTGCAGTCTTCCTGGGCCTGCTGCTGTTCTTTCTCGGCTTTGCGATGGCCTATCCGCAGTTCCAGGATCGCCTCATGCTACGCGAAGGACTGATGGTGGCCTTCTTCCTCGCCGGCCTGGTGGTGTTGGGTGGCCAGCAGCAGTGGTGGCTGGACCCCCTTCTGCGCGGCATGGACTCGACCACGGTGTACTTCGGGGCCACGGCGCTCACCGCCGTGACGGACAACGCGGCGCTGACGTATCTGGCCTCGCTGGTCGGAGGCCTGAGTGACGAATTCAAGTATTCAGTGGTGACCGGTGCGGTGACAGGGGGCGGCTTGACCGTCATTGCCAATGCGCCCAACCCGGCTGGCTTTTCGATCCTGCGGGGGCACTTCGACGACGGGGCCATCCACCCCTTCGGCCTGTTCGTCGCGGCGCTGCTGCCGACGGTCACGGCGATTCTGGCTTTCCGGCTGCTTTGAGGAGAACACGATGGCGACGCATTGGTTGGGTGAACTCTCGGTCTGGTGGGGCGGCCTGCCGCGCGACATGGCGTTTCTCTTCGCCCTGCCTTTCATGATTGCCGCAGCCGGGCTGTTGGCCCATGCGTGGCGGCACAGGCGCCGCTGAGCGAGCCGGGCGCGGCGGGCACAGAGCCTCAGAGTTCGAGTTCGTCCGCGATGGCGGCGATGCCGGCCTTGACGCAGGCGTCGTCGGCTTCGCCGCCCGGCGCGCCCGACACGCCGATCGCGCCGACGATGGAGCCGGCCGATTCGACCGTGCGGCCGCCACCGATGGCGACGACGCCCGGCAACTCGCGGATGCCGGACATGGGCTGGCCCGCCTGCGTGAGCTGCGCGAAGGCCAGCGTGTCGATCTTGAACGAGAGCGCAGTCCAGGCCTTGCCTTGCGCGGTGCCGGGCGTGTGCGGCCCGGCGAAGCGGTCGCGCAGCATCACCAGCGGCAGCCCGGCGCGGTCCGTGACGGCGACCGCCACCTGGTAGCCGCTCTTCTGGCAGCTCGCGAGCGCGGCGCGCGCGGCTTTCAACGCCGCGTCGGGCGTGATCGAGCGGACCGCGAAGGTTGCTTGCTGCGCCATCGCGGCGCTGCCGAGGAGGCAAGCAGTGGCGAGGAGGGCCGGGGCCCACCGGCGGCGGGACGTGGAGTTCGCGTGTGAGTTCATGCCGGCTCCGGCAGGTAACCCGGGTTGGGGACGCCGCCGGTGAGTTGCGGCATGTTGATCTTGCGCGGGGTGACGACACCGCCCTTCGCCTTGAGCCATTGCTCCACCAGCTCCCACACCGGCTTGTTGCCGGCCCGGGAGGCTTCCTCGGCCACCGGCGCCCAGCCCGCCACCTTGTACTGGCGTGCGGCCTCGATCGGCTTGCCGGCCAGGCGCATGTTGTCGATGCGCTTGCCCATCGCAGCCAGCGGGTTGCAGCTGTATTCCAGCCCGCCCACGCGCACCATGTCGCCGCCCTGCTGGTAGTACGGGTCCGGGTTGAAGAGGTTGTCGCAGACGTCTTCCAGCACCGTCTTGATCGTCTCGCCGCTCATCATGCTCACCGTGGCATAGGAATACGTCGTCGCCGTCATGTCCATCAGCCATTCGCGCGTGATGGGCTGGCCGGCCAGCAGCGAGGTGCCCCAGCGGAAGCCCGGCGAGAACGCGATCTCAGCGCCTTGCACGTCCATCAGTGCGTCCAGCAGCAACTGGTCGCCGCTGCCGTTGAAGTTGCCGCGGCGGTACAGCGTGCCTTCGGTGACGGCCAGCTTTTCAGCGAGCTTCGATTCGTACGGCGCGCGGATCTTGTTGATCAGCGCATCCATCTCCTTGTCGGCCGGCAGCATGTTGGCGAACACGGGCAGCAGGCGGTAGCGGAAGTCGCGGACCTTCTTGTCCCTGACGTCGAAGTCCATCACGGCCAGGAACTTGCCGTTCGAGCCCGCGTTGGTGACCAGCGTCTTGCCGCCCTTGTTGGCGACGACGCTCGCCACGGGCATGCCGTCGTGGGTGTGGCCGCCCATGATCGCGTCGATGCCGCTCACGCGGCTGGCCATCTTCAGGTCCACGTCCATGCCGTTGTGGCTGAGCACGACCACGACCTGCGCGCCCTTGGCGCGGGCCTCGTCCACCATCTTCTGCATGTTCTCGTCCTGGATGCCGAAGCTCCAGTCGGCCATGAGGTAGCGCGGATTGGCGATGGGCGTGTAGGGGAAGGCCTGGCCGATGATGGCGCAGGGCACGCCGTTGATCTGGCGGATCACGTAGGGCTTGAACACCGGGTCGCCGAAGTCGGCGGTCTTGATGTTCTGCGCCAGGAAGTCGACCTTGCCCGCGAAGTCCTTCTCCACGATCTCCTTGACGCGCTCCATGCCCAGAGTGAATTCCCAATGCCCCGTCATGATGTCCACGCCCAGCAGCTTGGCGGCGTCCACCATGTCCTGGCCCTTGGTCCACAAGGAAGTTGCCGAGCCCTGCCAGGTGTCGCCGCCGTCGAGCAGCAGCGCCCCGGGCCGGCTGGCCTTCATCCGCTTGACCAGCGTGGCCAGGTGCGCGAAGCCGCCGACCTTGCCGTAGCGCCGGGCTGCCTGCTCGAAGTCCAGGCAGGTGAGGGCGTAGGCGTCGGCGGAGCCGGCGGGCACCCGGGCGACCTTGAGCATGTGCTCGGCGACCAGGTGCGGCAGGCGGCCATTCATCTCGCCGACCCCCAGGTTGACGCTGGGCTCGCGGAAATAGATGGGCTTCAACTGCGCGTGGCAGTCGGTCATGTGCAGGAACGAGACGTTGCCGAATTTCGGCACGTCGTACAGCTTGTCGGCGGCCGTGGCGGCGTCGGCCTGTGACCAGCGGCCCAGCCCCATGCCGGCGACCGAAGCCGCCGAGAGGACCTGCAGGAATTCGCGCTTGCTCAGGTTCATGATAAGTAATGGCTTATATCTTGATTGGAAAAAAGCCCGGCAGCGCCGGGCGAACTCTGGAGCGTCAGTGGCTGCGCGTCACTGGTTGACGGGCGAGCGGGGGTCGAGCAGCAGCGCCATCATGTGGCGGATCTGCGTTTCGTCCAGGAGCTTCATGTGCCCGAAGCGCGGCATGTTGGAGCACGCGGCATATGCCTTGCTGTTCCACAGCTTGCCCCAGGTGTACTTGATGATGGCCTCGGACTCCGGCGCGTTGACGTTCTTCACGCCGCGCATCTTGCCGTAGTTGTACAGGCTGGGCCCGATGGTGCCGAACGAGATTTCCTTCTTGTCGAGCTGGTGGCAGTTGTAGCACTGGCCGCCGTTCTCCGACGTGTTGGCGGTCTTGTCGGTGAAGGTCATGCCGCGGCCGCTCTGGGCGAGCTTCTCGCCTTCCTTCCAGTCGCCGAAGTACTGGCCGTTGGCCGGCCACTTGATGGACGCGAGCGCCTCGGTCTCGATGCGCTTGGCCACGTCGTCCGGCGGCGGGTTCGGCGACGAGCACGCGGCCTGCCCGAGATCCTGCGTGAGCCGGTCCATCTTCGCGATGCCTTCGGCGCGGAACGAGCGCTGCATCATGGCCGCGAACTCGGCGTCGAGCTCCTTGCCGGAGCCGCCGTTCGCGCAACCCGCGACGACGGCGGCGGCGGCCAGGCCGGCCAGGATGTGCTTGGTTCTTTTCATCATGGTGTGGTTTCCTTCAGCGCTTCAGGGCCGGGGCGATGGACTTCGCGCCCTTGGCGTTGACGCCCATGTACACGGCGAGCGCCGTGGTCAGGTCGGAGCCGAATTTCGGGTACGGGAAGCGCTGCAGGCGCAGGCAATCGTTCAGGCGCAGCTGCATGCCCCACATCTGCCCGTTGGACACCCGGTAGGCCGGCCATGCCGCGATGCCCAGGCCGTCGCCGGGATTCTTGTACAGCACCGGCAGGTCCTGCAGGCGGATGCGCTTGTCCGGCTGCCCGTGGCAGCTGGCGCAGGAGAAGTCCATCGGGCCGGCGCGGAAGTAGAACGCCTTCTCGCCCAGCGCGTAGAACTTGCGCTCCATGGGGTGGCCCTGCGGCGTCGCGAACTTCATGCCCTGCGACTGGCCGGAGATCCAGGTCGCCAGCGCGGTGATGTTGGCCATCTCGCCCTTGCCGTAGGGCGTGTCGGCGAGCTGCTGCGCATCGAACCCCTGCAGGGTGGACATGCAGGTCACCAGGCGCGACTCGACGTCCTGCATGTGCCCGGTGTCGGCGAAGTAGCGCGGCAGTTCGACCCAGGCACCCTTGACGACGCCGGGGCCCTTGCCGAGGTCGCACGCCTCGAGCGACGCATTCTTCGGGCCGCGCTTCTGCTTCCAGAGCGCCTCGCCCTTGGCATCGAAGAGGTCGGCAGGATTGCCATCCGCCAGCAGCGCCCGGTATTCCTCGATCGATTGCGTGGCGGATTTCTGCGCAAGGACGGCGCCGGCCGCCAGCAAGCCCAGCGCCAGCACTGTGGTCGTCTTCCTGATGCTCATGCGATCTGTCTCCTGTTGTCGTTCGTTGGGGAGGCAGGCTGCCTCAGGACACCACGGCTTCGTCGGTGCGCGTGTCGCCCTTGTTGTCTTTCCAGGTGATGCCGATCTTGTCGCCGGCCTTGGCGCCCTTGACGGTGAACTGCAGGAAAGGGTTCTTGGCGACGGCCGGGCCCCACTCGGCGGCGAGGACGGGCTTGCCGTTGTGGGTGGCCGTGACTTCGGTGATGTGCCAGGCGGGGATGGTCTTGCCGGCAGCGTCCTTGCGCTGGCCGGTTTCCATTTCGTGGCTCATCAGCACACGGACGGTGGCGTTGCCGCCTGCTGCTTGGGCGCGGATGCGCATCGGGTCGGACATGGGGGACTCCTGAATCTGTGTCTTGGATGGTGGTGAGGTCGGGGCGCGATCAGCCGCCGCAGCCTCCGAGCGTCACTTTCACTTCCTTCTTGGCGTAGAAGGCCTTGCCGTCGGTGGTGATCGCCACGGCGTACACGTCGGACGACTGGCCCATCTTGGCGCGGGTGAGGAAGTTCGCGTCCACCGCGTCGGTGACGTCGAACTTGGCCACCAGCGTGCTGGGGTTCTTTTCGACCAGCACCAGCATGTGCTTGACGTTGGGCAGGGTGGTGGCCACGCCCATCGGCACCACGGCACCGTTTTCGGCGATGTCGGGCGCGGTGAGGGTCACGCTGCTGCTGGCGGCCGGCGCGCTGGCGCCGAACGCCTTCATCACGTCGGCGACGCTCTTGGCTTCGAAGGCGGTGGTGTTCCAGGCGGCGAGCGCCTCGACCGGGAAGAAGCCGGCGGAGGCCAGCAGGCCGGCCACGGCGGCGCTTTGTTTGAGTGTCTCGCGACGGGTTTGCATCGAACGGCTCCTGATGATTAAGTGGATGCTAATAAATGAACGGACGGTGTGTCATGGGGGATATCCCTGCGCGTCAGGGTTTTCCGCCGGCGGCGAGCCAGCCGGCGATCTGCTTCGCTTCTTCTTCGCTCAAGGTCTGCGGCGGCATGGGGATCGCGCCCCACACGCCCGTGCCGCCCGAGCGGATCTTGCCGGCGATGTAGTCGGCCTTGCCCGGGTGCTTGCCCGCGATCTCGGACCAGCTCGGGCCGACGATGCGCGTGTTGGGGGCGTGGCAGGCCACGCAGTTGTTCTTCTGCGTGAGGGCCTGCACCGCAGTGGCGTCGCTGGAGGCGGCGGCGGCTTTGGCTTCCGGCGCCTTGCCCGCGGCGGGCGCCGTGTCGATGCCGCGCTGCGCGCCCACCGATGCGGTTCTGCTCGGCGAGGTTGCCGTGCGCGTTGCGCGCGAACGCCGGCAGCATGGACGTCAGCTTCGCGTCGACCGCGCAGTCCTTCATGCAGGCCGTGCCCGTGACGTCGGGCTTGCCCGTGCCGCCCAGCTCCTTGCCGGGCCACAGGCCGTGCGCGGTGGTGACGCCGTTGCGGTTGGGCAGCAGCTGCTGCACCTGCGCCATGTTCTTGTCGGACAGCGTGAAGTCCGCCGGCAGGATGTCGCCGAGGTTGAGCAGGTACGCCGTCACCGCGTACACCTCCTCGACGCTGAGCGACTTCGGCTGCGACCAGGGCATCGCGCGGTTGATGTAGTCCCACAGCGTGGACAGGCTCGATGCCTTCATCAGCGTGGTGCGCCCCGGATAGTCGGTGCGCTTCAGGCTGGCGACGTGGCCCGTCTTGATGTCGTCCTTGTTGGTGCCGCCCACCAGCGGGTTGAACACCTGGTTGGATTCGCCGAACACGCCGTGGCATGAAGCGCACTTGGCCTCCCAGACTTCCTGGCCTTTCGCGACACTGCCGGAGCCCGGGGGCAGCCCCTTGAAATCGGGGCGGACGTCGATGTCCCAGGCCGCGACTTCCTTCGGCGTGGCGTCGCGCCCGATGCCGGGATAGGCCTTGCCCTGCGCCAGCGCCATGCTCGCCACACAAGCCAAAACGAACGCGATCATCTTCGCGGCCACCGCGGAACCGGCTTTGCCGGGCCGCTGGTGGCGCCCCCTTGAGGGGGAGGCGGCCGCAGGCCGCTTCGGGGGGGAGCTATCCCACCTGGACATTCTTCACCTCGCCGTTTTGTTCGACCAGCCACGACTGGATCGAGTTGTTGTGGTAGATCGAGCGCGTCCCGCGCACGGCGCGCAGTTGCCGGTAGTTCGGCTGCACGTAGCCGGTCTCGTCGGTCGCGCGGCTCTGGATGATGGCCGGCTTGCCGTCCCACACCCAGTCGATGGAAAAGCGGGTCAGGCACTTGCTCATCACCGGCCCTTCGAGCCGGGCGGTGCGCCAGTTGCGGCCGCCGTCCACGGAGACGTCGACCTTCTTCACCTTGCCGCGCCCGGACCAGGCCAGGCCGGTCACGTTGTAGAAGCCCTTGTCCAGCAGCATCTGGCCGCCCGAAGGCGTGGTGACCACGCTCTTGCACTCCTGGATGCTGGTGTACTGGCGGTGCTGGCCGTCGGGCATCAGGTCCACGTAGTGGATGGTCTCGTCCTTGGTGGCGTAGGGCTTGTCGCCGACTTCGATGCGGCGCAGGTACTTGACCCAGCTCACGCCCTGCACGCCGGGCACCACCAGGCGCAGCGGGTAGCCGTTCTCGGGGCGCAGCATCTCGCCGTTCTGGCCGTAGGCCACCAGCACTTCGCCGGAGCGGACCATGCTCATGGGGATGGTGCGCGTCATCGACGAGCCGTCGCCGCCCTCGGCCAGCACGAACTTGCCCTTGGCCAGGTCCACGCCCGCCATCTCCAGCAGCGTGATCAGCGGCACGCCGGTGAACTCGCTGCACGACAGCATGCCGTGCGTGTACTGGCAGGTCGGCACCGCGACGTTGCCCCATTCCATGCCGGTGTTGGCGCCGCACTCGATGAAGTGGAAGCGCGAGACCGACGGCAGGCGCATCAGCTCGTCCATCGTGAAGACCTTGGGCGTCTTCACCAGCCCGTTGACCATGAAGCGGTGCTTGGACGGGTCGATGTCCCACCAGCCCTGGTGGTGGCGCTCGAAATGCAGGCCGCTCGGCGTGACGATGCCGAAGAGCGACTGCAGCGGCGCGAAGGACACCGACGCCTGCGTCGTCTGCGTGAGGCCGGGGCTTTGCCGGCGCTGCACGTTCGCTTCGTACTTCGACGGCTTGCCGTAGCCCACCGCCACGGGCTGGCCGAGGCCGGTCGCGTGCTCGGGCAGCTTCAGGATGTTGGGGTCGCCGTCGGACGGGGCCGCGGCCTGCGCCTTCGCGGAGGGCAGGGCGATGCCGGCCGCGGCGGCGGCGAACGCGCCGCGAATGAAGTCGCGCCGGCCGTTGCGCGCCTGCGCGAAGACCTGCGCGACGCCGTCGCGGTCGAGGAAGTTTTCAGGGGCTTTTTGCAGCCGGCCGGGATTCATGGGGTGTAAGATCGTTATATTCAGATGTAGCAATATATCATCCGGCCGTGCGCCAATCCCTCGGGGTTTACGCTGAGATCGAAGCGCACCTTGACGGCGGTCATGGCGCCTGGGCCCGCCGGCCGCAATAATCAGCGTGGGGCGATATATCGCCCTGTGAACCCGACAACGCAAGAGGAAATTCGATGACGAAATATTTTTTTGGCCGGACCGTGGAACTGGGTTTCGACAGCGCCGTGCAGCGCGTCACGGAAGAGCTGGCCAAGGTCGGCTTCGGCGTGCTCAGCGACATCGACGTGTCGGCCACGATGCGCAAGAAGCTCGGTGCGGAGATCCCGCCGTACCGCATCCTCGGCGCCTGCAACCCGCAGTTCGCGATCCAGGCCATCACGGCCGAGCCGCAGATCGGCGCGCTGCTGCCGTGCAACGTGGTCGTGCGCCAGGACGCGCAGGGCAAGGTGTACGTGGAGATGATGGACCCGAACGCGGTGCTCACGCTGGTGGACAACCCGGCCGTGCCGGCACTGGCGGCGCAGGTGCGCCAGCGGCTCGAACAGGCCCTGGCCGCGGTCTGAGCCTTCAGCCGAGCTTGCGGCGAGCGCTGTGCAGGCGCTCGTCGAGGTACGCGCCGTAGAAATCGGGAATCGACGCGCCCGCGAGGCGCTCCGCGATTTCCCGTCCGCCGCGCCCGAAGAACAGCACCGTGGGCGCCACGCCCACCTTCCACGCGCGCAGCACCTCCTCGTGCGACCGGGCGACGCCCGCAAAATCCAGCACCTGCGCGGCGCTTCCCATGTCCAGCTGGACGACGGGCTGGCCGGTTTCCGCGCGCAGCGGGGCGAGGTAGCTGTCGCGCACCATCCTGCAGAACGGGCAGCCGGCCAGGCTGGCCATGACCACCAGCGGGTTGCCGCGGCGCAGCGCATCGGCCAGTTCGGCGGCGAGCGAAGCCGGGGCGGGCAGGGTGGCCGCACCGGCGCGCCGGGCGGCGCCCATTGCAATGCCTCCCAGTCCGAGCGACCCCAGGGCGCCCAGCGCGAAGCGCCGACGCACCGGATCGGCCGGCACTGCGAGCGGTGGAGTGCTGCGCGCCATCAGTTCGCCTCCCGCTCCATCAGCAGGTACGTGTTGTACGCGTTCATGCGGTTGGCCACGCGAAACAGCGGCAGCTTCTCGAAGCGGGACCAGTCGGCCTTGGCATAGGCCTCCTCCCAGGGGTCGAGGTTGCGCGCCGCCTTGCCCATCACTTCCCTCAGGTAGGTGAGGTAGTCGCGCGTGAGTTCCATGTCCTCGCGCGCCGAGGTCGACATCGGGCCGTGGCCCGGGACGACGGCCGCCGCGTCGAAGGCCAGCACGGTGTTCAGCGCCGAGATCCAGTGGCGGCTGTCGGCCTGGCCGACGAAGGGCACGCGCCCGCGAAAGACGATGTCTCCCGCGAACAGCACCTTCTCGGCGGGCAGGAACACCACGGTGTCTTCGGGCGTGTGCGCCGGGCCGACCGGTTGCAGCAGCAGCCGCACGCCGCCCACCACCAGCTCGCGCGGCCCGTCGATCCACTCGTCCGCCGGCACCAGCCGCGTCTGCGCGTCGACCCAGGGCGCGAGCTCGGTGCGCGACGCTTCGAGCCGGGTGCGCGCCGTGTCGGAGTTGAGATAGTCCAGCGCACCGCGCTGCGCAATGATCTTCGCGCCGGCGCGCTTGAATTCCTGCAGGCCGTAGATGTGGTCGGCATGGTAGTGGGTGACGATCACGTGCGTCACCGCCTTGCCCGTCACCCGGCGAATCTCTGCGATCAGTTCGCGCGCCAGCTGCGGCGAGCCCAGCGCGTCGATCACCACGACGCCGTCGGCCGTGGCGATGAAGCCGGCATTGGAGACGAAGTTGCGGTTGGCCGGGCTGCCCAGCGCCGATTCGCCCTGCACGTACCAGGTCGAGCGCGACACCTGGTGCGCCGTCATCGACGCGGGCGATTGCGCCAGCGCGAGCCCTGCGGCGCCGAGCGTCCACAGCCACGCGATCACGCGAACAACAGAAACCATCCGGCGAATAACCATCGTTGACTGCCTTTGACCGGGATCAACCGGCGGACCCGGTGAACCACTAGCATTAATATAAGCGATTTCTTAATTAAGAGAGTGATGAACCTGACCGACCTCATCGACCTGGCCGGCGAGCCCGTGCTGCTCGCCGCCGGCGGCGCGCTGGTCGGCGTGCTGTTCGGGTTCTTCGCGCAGCGCTCGCGGTTCTGCCTGCGCTCGGCCGTGATCGAATTCTGGCGGGGGCATCCGGGCGAGCGGCTGGCCGTCTGGCTGCTGGCCTTCGCGACGGCGGCCGTCGCGGTGCAGGCGCTGGTGGTGACGCACAGCCTCGACGTGAGCAGCGCCCGGCAACTGGCCACGCGCGGCAGCCTGTCCGGGGCGCTCGTGGGGGGGCTGCTGTTCGGCGCCGGCATGATCATGACGCGCGGCTGCGCCAGCCGCCTGCTGGTGCTCTCGGCCAACGGCAACCTGCGCGCGCTGCTGTCGGGGCTGGTGTTCGCCGTCACGGCGCAGGCGTCGCTCGCGGGCGTGCTGGCGCCGCTGCGCGAGGCGATCAGCATGTGGTGGACCGTCGAGGGCGGCGCGAGCCGCGACCTGCTGGCGATCACGCGCGTGGGCCCGTGGGGCGGCCTCGCGTTCGGCGGCGTGTGGCTGGCCGCGGCGCTCTGGTACGCGGTGCGCAGCGGCTGGGGTTTCTGGAAATGGGCGGGCGGCATCGGCGCGGGCCTGATGATCGCCGCGGGCTGGTGGTTCACCTTCGCGGTTTCCGGGGCGTCGTTCCTGGTGGTGCCGGTGCAGGGCCTGAGCTTTTCCGGCCCGTCCGCGGAATGGCTGATGCGCGTGCTGCGCTCGCCGTCGCCCGCCCCGGGCTTCGATTTCGGGCTGCTGCCCGGCGTGTTCGCCGGGTCCTTCCTCGGCGCGGTGCTTGGCCGCGAGCTCAGGCTCGAGGGCTTCAAGGACGGCTACGGCATGCGCCGCTACATCGCGGGCGCCATCCTCATGGGCTTCGGCTCCATGCTCGCGGGCGGCTGCGCCGTGGGCGCGGGCCTCTCGGGCGGCTCGGTGTTCGCGGTGACGGCCTGGCTGACGCTGGTGGGCATGTGGAGCGGGGCGGGCATGACCGATTGGCTGCTCGACCGGCCGCATCCCGAAGCCGTCACGCCCACGGGCCCGGCGATGGAGCCGGGGAAGCTGGTGCAGCCGTAGCGCGCGGCCGCGAGTGGCGCGGAGGCTACCGCGCGACCTCGGATTCGATCGCGATCTGGGTGCAGACGGCGCGGCAGAGGGTCACCACGCGGTCGTTGACGATGCGGTAGTAGATCTGCACGCCTTCGCGCCGCTTGCCGAGCACCCCCGCCTGGTACAGCGTGTTGAGGTGCTGCGACATGTTGGGCTGGGTGGTGTCGATCTCCGACAGCAGCTCGCTGACGTTCTTCTCGCCGTTGCACAGGCTGGCGATGATCTTCAGGCGCATCGGCGCCGACATGACGCGAAAGACTTCGGCCGCGAGTTCGAAAACCTCGTCCGATTCGACGGCGGCGGAAGGGGCGGTGCTGGGGGAGCGTTTGGCCATGGGGGGACGGTGTGCGGCGGTCAGGGTTTGATGTACGCGTATTTCTCGCGCGTCTGCAGCTGGCCGATCCGCACCACCCCGGAAGGCGTGAATTCGGCGTCCATGATGAACTGGTCCTTCTTCAGGTTGCGGGTCTTGAGCGTGATCTCGCAGACCTCGAAGCGCACGCCGCGCGCCTTCAGCGCGCTCACCAGGGACGCGTAGTCGATGTTGGGGTTCTTCTTGTCCTTGGCGCCTTCCATCAGGAAGTCGATGCCCTCGGCGTGGGTGACGACCACGATCTTCGTGTCCGGCGCCACGTCCAGGTGGTTGCGGACGTTGCGCAGGCCCTTGGTGGCCTGGGTCTCGGAATTGTCGATGTGGTACACGACCTTGTCCTGCGCATGGGCCGCGGCGGCAAGGAGGAAGGCCGCCGCAACGGCGCCGACAAATCGGGACAAGGTTTTCATCGTGTGGGCTCCATGCGAAATATATCGCCAGCTGCCAATATAAGGCAATCGCGATTTCGCGCGCATGAGGGTGGACCCTAGGAGCGGGCTCCTAGCTTTCGCGCTCGAGCCGCCAGGCCTGGTACTTCAGCGCCGCCACGGCGCCCGCGATCATCGCGCCCACGGCCACGAGGCTGGTGGCGCTGAGCGTGGAGACGCCGGACACGCCCTGGCCGATGCTGCAGCCCATGGCCGTCACGCCGCCCACGCCCATCAGCACCGCGCCCACCAGGTGGTGGCCCGAGGTCGCCGGTGCCGCCGAAGCCTTCCCAGCGGAAGGTGCGCCGCGCCAGCGCGACGGCGGCCGAGCCGGCGATGACGCCGAACACCGAGACGATGCCGATCGTGAGCACCTTGTTGCGGTCGCTGTAGAACATCAGCCAGTCCAGCGTGTAGGCGATCGGCGAGACGAAGCTGAAGCGCCTCGGCCCGCGTGGAATTGGTGGCCAGGAAGGTCTCCTGCAGCGTTTCCGGATGCTCGGCGCACGAACCCCATGTGCCCGCTGATCCACCACATGGCGACCACGGCGGCGCCCACGCCGGCACCGCCCAGCAGGTTGGTGGCGCTGCGGAATTCGCGCCCGGCCAGGGCCCAGGCCACCAGGGCGCCGCCGATGGCCAGCGCCAGCACCAGGCCGACCACCGCCGGCGGGGCGGCCGAAGGCCTGCGCCACCCAGGCCGGCAGGCTGGCCTGGGTCGTGAAATCGAGTGCGACCCGGTCCACCGTCCGGGTGCGCCAGACGGCCGTCAGGCCCTTCAGGGTGGCGAACGCGGCGACGCCCAGCACCACCACCACCACCAGGGCCTTCAGGTTGCCCGCGCCCACGCGCACCAGCGCCTTGCTGGCGCAGCCCGAGGACAGCACCATGCCGAAGCCGAAAATACCGCCGCCCACCAGGGCCGACAGCCAGATCCAGCGGTTGGAGGCGTAGAGGGTCTTTTCCGGGCTGACCAGCCCGGTCCAGGCCAGCACGCCGAAGCCGATGATGGCGACGCCGGCGGCCAGGCCCCACTGGCGCATCCGCGTCCAGTCGCCCATGGTGACGACGTCGGCCGACCGCCCCCATGGTGCAAAAGCCCGAGCGCTGCACCAGGGCGCCCAGGGCCATCGACACGAAGAAGGACGCCCAGAGGACTTGTTGGGACAGGCGGGCCAGTTCGTCGGTGGTCATGGGGGCGATTCTAGGGGGCGGGCCCCCGCGGCCTAGGACGATTCCTAGGGTCGCTCAGCATGCGCGCAAGGCCGAACCGGAATCCGCCGAGCCTTCGATTCAGCGGGCGCCGATACCGCCGGGCGGCGCAAACGGCGACAGTACGTCCATGCCCCAGAGCAATGTCCCCGTCAAGGTTTTCCTCGCCGACGATTCGGCCATGATCCGCGACCGCGTCGCCGTCATGCTGGCGGCCGGCGCCATGAGCGTCGTCGGCCAGGCCGAGACGCCCCAGGCCTCCATCGACGGCATCCTGGCCGCCCACCCCGACGTGGTGGTGCTGGATGTCCAGCTCGAAGGCGGGTCCGGCCTGCAGGTGCTGCGCGCCGTGCGCCAGGCCGACCCCGGCATCGCCTTCGTGGTGTTCAGCAACAACTCCGGCGACGCGTACCGCAAGCGTTACCTCGGCGAAGGCGCCTGCCGCTTTCTCGACAAGACCACCGAATTCGACCAACTCGTGCCCGCGATCCAGACCGCATCGCAGCACACGCACTGATTTCTAGGGGAAAACACATGACCGCCGCCACGCTTGCCACCGCCCGCCGCACCGTCCACATCATGCCCGTCGCCGAAACGCGGCACGCGGCGCCCGTCGCGCCGCTCAAGACTTCGTGCTCGAGCTGCCACCTGCGCGACCTGTGCCTGCCCTGCGGGATGGCCAACAGCGACGTGGACCGCCTCGACAGCCTGATGTTCGGCCGCCGCCGTATCCTGGCCGGGCAGACGCTTTACCGCGAAGGCGACAAGTTCCAGTTCATCTACGCCGTGCGCGCCGGCACCCTGAAGTCCAGCCTGATGCTGGCCGACGGGCGCGAGCAGATCAGCGGCTTCCACATCGCCGGCGAGATGGTCGGCCTCGACGGCGCGGCCCAGGGCTTTCATGCCAGCGCCACGATGGCGCTGGAAGACACCGACATCTGCGCCATCCCCTACACCCACCTCACCGACATGGCGGCGGGCACGAACAGCATGCAGCACGTCATCACCCGCCTGATGAGCCGCGAGATCATGCGCGAGCACAGCCTGATGATGCTGCTGGGAAGCATGAACGCCGAGGAGCGCCTGGCCGCCTTCCTGCTGAATCTTTCGCAGCGTTACGCCGCGCGCGGCTATTCGGAGAGAGAATTCCACCTGCGCATGAGCCGCGCCGAAATCGGCAGCTACCTGGGCATGAAGCTCGAAACCGTCAGCCGCACCTTCTCCGCCTTCCAGCAGCAGCGCCTGATGGAAGTGGACAAGCGGCACGTGCGCATCACCGACATGGAAGGCCTCAAGCGCCGCTTCGAGGTGCAGGTCCACTAGCCGAAAGCACCTGATGGGAGCGTCGCCGCCCCGATGAAATACAAGGACTACTACGCCGCGCTCGGCGTGCCCCGCGACGCCGACGCCGACCAGATCAGGAAGGCCTACCGCAAGCTCGCGCGGCAGTACCACCCGGACGTTTCCAAGGCGCCCGGCACCGAGGCGAAGTTCAAGGAAGTCGGCGAGGCCTATGCCACGCTGAAGGACGCGGAAAAGCGCGCCGCGTACGACGAGCTCGGCCGCCGGCCCGCCGGCGAGGAGTTCAGCCCGCCGCCGCAATGGGCGCGCCACTACGCATCGGCCGGCCAGGGCTTCGAGGACATCGACCTGTCCGACCTGCTCGACGCGCTGGGCCGCCGCCATCGTGGCGCCGCGCCAGGGCCCCGGCCCCTGCATGGCCGCGATTACGAAACCACCGCGCGCATCTCCCTGGAAGACGCCCACCGCGGCGCCGCCCTCCACGTGAATTTCGAGGACGAGCGCGGGCCGCGCACGCTGGAAGTCACCATCCCGCCGGGCGTGAGCGAAGGCCAGAAGCTGCGCCTGCGGGGCAAGGGCGGCAAGGGCCGCGACGGCGGGACCGACGGCGACATCTACCTGCACATCACGCTGGCGCCCCACCCGGTGTTCCGCCCCGACCGCCACGACCTCTATTTCGACCTGGCGCTCACCCCCTGGGAGGCCGCGTTGGGCGCCGACGTCGAAGTCCCGACGCTGGACGGGTCCGTGCTGCTCACCGTGCCGCCGGGCACCCGGTCGGGGCGCAAGCTGCGCCTGCGCGGGCGGGGCCTGGCCAACGGCCGCGGGGGCCACGGCGACCTGTATGCCGCCGTCCATATCGACGTGCCCGCCACGCTGACCGAGCGCGAGCGCGAACTGTTCAAGGAGCTGGCGGCCGAGTCGCGCTTCGATGCGCGCGCGGTCGCGGCCAAGGAGGCATCATGAGCTCGCGGGTGCAAGTGACCTGGCTGGATGCCAGCGAAGTCATGTCCGCGGCCGAGCTGTGCAGGGTGTGCGGCTTCAACCCGGCCGAACTGGACGAACTGGTGGAGTACGGCGCGCTGGCGCCGCTGGTCCCGGCGCCGGCCGAGCCCAGCTTCAGCGGCGCCTGGGTCGCGCCCCTGCGCGAGGCAGCACGCCTGCGCCGCGACTACGACCTGGACATCTTCACCGTGGCGGTGCTGTTGGGCTACCTGGACCGCATCGATGCGCTGGAGCGCGAGCTGCATTCCCTGAGGGCGCGGATCCCCGCGCATGCGCACCCTGCGCGTGACGGCCCGCAACCCTGGCGCGAGCCGCACGGCTAAGCCGGGTCGCGGCAATCGGGCAGGCGTCCTCGCGCCGCCGTCCTACAGCGCATCCATGGCGGCCCGGCCAAGATGCCTGCGGTGAGCCTGGCCCCTATCCCTTCCACCATCGCCGATGCCGCCCGCCGTGCCTGGGGCTGGGTGCGCCGCCATCCCCTGCTGGTCCTTGCCGTGCCGCCGCTGGCGGTGGCGGCTTATGTGCTGGCGCTGGTCCCGTTCACGCCCGGGATCGAGGACCTGAAGAAAGCCAAGTCCGAGCAGCCCACGGTCGTGCTGTCGGCCGACGGCAAGGAACTGGCCGTGTTCAAGCGTGCGAACCGGGACTGGGTGAAGCTGGACAGCATTTCGCCCCACGTCATGGCCGCGCTGATCGCGACCGAGGACCGGCGCTTCCACGAGCACCACGGGCTGGACGTCCGGCGCACGGCCGCCGCCGCGTTGCGCACGCTGCGCGGCGACCTGCAGGGCGGGTCGACCATCACGCAGCAACTGGCGCGCAACCTGTACCCGGACGAGATCGGGCGCGCGCCCACCCTGGCGCGCAAGGTCAAGGAAGCGATCACGGCGCTGAAGATCGAGGCGGTCTATTCCAAGGACGAGATCCTCGAAACCTACCTCAACACGGTGCCCTTCCTCTACAACGCCTACGGCATCGAGATGGCCGCGCGCACCTACTTCGACAAGCCGGCGGGCGAGCTGGACGTGCTGGAAAGCGCCACCCTGATCGGCATGCTCAAGGGAACGAGCCACTACAACCCGGTGCTCAACCCCGAGCGTTCGCGCCAGCGCCGCAACACCGTGCTGGCGCAGATGGCGCGCGACGGCAAGATCGCCGCGGACCGGCTCGATGAACTCAAGGGCCGGCCGCTGGCGCTGGACTTCGAGCGCCTGCCCGAGGACAACGGCGTCGCGCCGCATGTCACGCAGCAGCTGCGGCGCTGGCTGATCGACTGGGCCGACCGCAAGGGCTACAACATCAACGCCGACGGGCTGGTGGTGCGCACCACGCTCGATTCGCGGCTGCAGGCCCAGGCCGAGGAGGCGGTGACCCGGCAGGCCGACAAGCTGCAGCAGGCGGCCGACCGTGCCTGGCGCCGCGGCGGCTGGAAGGCGCACAAGGAACTGGCCGAGGCTTTCGTGCGCGAGACCGCGCAGTTCCAGGCCGCCGTCGCCGGTGGGTTGTCCCCGCAGCTGGCCCTCGCGAAGCTGCTGGCCGACGCCGAATTCATGGACCCGCTCTGGGAAGGCAAGACCCGCCTGCAGGCCGGCTTCCTGGCGCTGGACCCGGCCAACGGCCACGTCAAGGCCTGGATCGGCAGCCGCGGCTTCGACGAGGACAAGTTCGACCACGTGCAGCAGGCGCGCAGGCAGCCCGGCTCCACGTTCAAGCCGTTCGTCTACGGCGCGGCCTTCGAGCAGGGCATCAGCCCGGCCGAGACCTTCATCGACCAGGAGGTGGAAATTCGCATCGACGAGCGCACGGTGTGGACGCCCGGTGACGTGGGCGGCGCCAGCGGCCTGCCGATGACCCTGCGCGACGGCCTGGCCCTGTCGAAGAATTCGATCACCAGCCAGCTGGTGCAGCGAGTCGGCCCGGCGCGGGTGGCCAAGCTCGCCTGGGACATGGGCGTGCGGCAAAGCAAGCTGGACCCGGTGCCTTCGCTGGCGCTGGGCACCAGCCCGGTGACGCTGAAGGAAATGGTGTCGGCGTTCGGCACCATCGCCAACGGCGGCAGCTACATCGAGCCGGTGCTGGTGACGCGCATCGAGGACCGGCACCACGCGGTGATCGAGGACTTCCGCGCGAAGGCGCCTGAGCGGGCGCTGTCGCAGCGCGCCGCCGAGACGCTGCTGGATGTCCTGCGCGGCGTGATCGACCGCGGCACCGGCGCGGGCATCCGCAGCCGCTTCGGCGTGAAGGGCGACGTGGCGGGCAAGACCGGGACCACGCAGTCCAACACCGACGGCTGGTTCATCCTGATGCACCCGCAGCTGGTGGGCGGGGCCTGGGTCGGCTTCAACGACAACCGCGTCACGATGCGCGGCGACGCCTGGGGGCAGGGCGCGCACAACGCGCTCAACGTCGTCGGGGACTTCTTCCAGCAGGCGCTCAAGTCCGGCGCGATCGACGCAAAGGTGAAGTTCGCTGCACCGCGCGATACCGGCGCGGCGGACCCGCCCGCCGCGATCAACGACTGGCTGGGCGCCCTCTTCGGCCGCGGCGACGCGCAGCCGCCCGCGCCGGAGGCCGCGGTGGCCGAGCCGCCTCGGCCCGCGGCCGTCATCCTGCCCGAGCCCGGCGCCGTGGCGCAGCCCGAGCTGCCGCCCTACCTGCAGCGGGCGCCGGACGTCCAGCGCCTGCCCGAATTCCAGCGCGCTCCCGTCCCGTTGCGGATGGAGCGGTCGGGCCGCTTCGTGATCGTGCCGCCCACCAGCGAGATTGGGGCGGGCCCGGCCATGCCCGTTGTTCCGTCGCTCCCGCCGCCGGGCGCCGGCGAGCCGGCCGGCCAGTGAGCCGAAACCGCCGCGCCGGTTTCAGCGCACGGCCGCGGGCACCTCGTTCAGCAACGCGAGCAGTGCGTTCAGTTTGACCGGCTTGATCAGGTGCGCGTCGAAGCCGGCCTGCGTGGTGCGGCGCTTGTCGTCGCTGCTGCCGAAGCCGGTCATGGCGACCGCGTACACCTGTTCCATGCCCGGCACTGCGCGCAGCAAGCCCAGCGTCTCGAAGCCGTCGATGCCAGGCATGGCCAGGTCCAGCAGCACCACCTCCGCCGGGAAGCGGCGCGCGACTTCCACCGCTTCGCGCCCGGTGTAGGCGCATTCGGCCTGGTGGCCCAGCAGGCGCAGGATGGTGGTGGCGCTGTCCGCGGAGTCGCGGTTGTCGTCCACCACCAGGACGCGGCGGCCGGGCCGCTGCGGTGGCTTGCGTTTCGCCCGGATCGCCGCCCGGGGTTGGCCCCTTCGCCAGCGGCAGGCGCAGGGTGAACGTGCTGCCCTGGCCCGCGCCCGCGCTGGCGGCGTCCAGTCGGCCGCCGTGCATTTCAGCCAGCGATCGCGCCAGCGTGAGCCCGATGCCCAGCCCGCTTTCGGTGGGCGTGTTGTTGTCGCCCTGCATGAACAGCTCGAAGATGCGCTCCAGGTCGGCCGCATCGATTCCGCGGCCGTTGTCCGACACCGCCACCGCGACGAAGCCGCCTTCGGGCGCGACCTTGAGCGAGATGCGCCCGCCGTCTGGCGTGTAGCGGGCGGCATTCACCAGCAGGTTCTGGAGGATCTGCGACAGCCGCGTCGGGTCCGCGTCGACGTAGATCGGCGCGGCCGGCTGGTCGATGTCCAGGGCATGCCCGCGCTCCTGCAGCACGGGCCGCACGGTCTCCACGCTGCCCGCCACCACCTCGTCCACGCGCTGCAGTTGCCTGTGCAGCCTGATCTTGCCGGTGGCCATGCGGCCGACGTCCAGCAAGTCGTCCACCAGGCGCGTCACGTGCGTGAGCTGCCGGTCGATGATGTCGCGGCAGTCGCGCAGGGCGGGGCTCGCGACCGGCTCGAGCTGCATCACGCTGACGGCGTTGCGCATCGGGGCGAGCGGGTTGCGCAGCTCGTGCGCAAGCATCGCCAGGAACTCGCTGATGCGCTGGCTGGAGCGCTCCAGCTCTTCCAGGCGCCGGCGCTGGGTCATGTCGCGCGTCACCTTGGCGAAGCCGTACAGCTCGCCGCCGCCGTTGTAGACGGCGGTGATCACCACGTTGGCCCAGAACAGCGTGCCGTCCTTGCGAACGCGCCAGCCTTCGTCCTCGACGCGGCCGTTGGCCCGGGCCATGCGCAGCTCGGCGGCGGGTTTGCCGGCGGCCTGGTCTTGCGGCGGGTAGAAGACGCTGAAGTCGCGCCCGATGATCTCGTCGGCCGCGTAGCCCTTGAGCGCCTGCGCGCCGGCGTTCCAGCTGCGAATCGTGCCGCCGGCGTCCAGCATGAAGATGGCGTAGTCGCGCACGCTCTCGACCAGCAGCCGGAAACGCTCCTCGCTGTCGCGCAGCTCTTCTTCGTGCCGGCGGCGCTCCGTGAGGTCGCGCGTGATCTTGACGAAGCCCGACAGCCGGCGCTGCGCATCGTGCACGGCGGTGATGATGACGTTGGCCCAGAAGCGCGATCCGTCCTTGCGCAGGCGCCAGCCCTCGTCCTCGAAGCGCCCCAGGGCGGCGGCGCGGCGAAGCTCTTCCTCGGGCCAGCCCGTGGCGATCGCATCCGGCGGGTAGAAGACGGAGAAGTGTTTCCCGATGATCTCGTAGCGGGTGTAGCCCTTGAGCTTTTCCGCGCCTGTGTTCCAGGAGATCACGTGGCCTTGCGGGTCGAGCATGAAGATGCCGTAGTCGACGACGCCCTCGATCAGGAGCTGGAAGCGGCCTTCGACCAGGGATTCGCGGGGGTCCAGGCCAGGAGCGGGTTTCGAGAGGGTGTTCACGGGCGTCCGGTGAAGGCGTCGGGCAGCATTCCGTTCCGATTATCGCGGGCGGGGCGCCGGCGGCGCACGCCGCCCCGGCATCAAGCGGTGTTGTCCTACAGTCGCGCTGGCGGGGCCTTGGCCGCCACGGCGCGCACGGCCTTCGCCAACAACGGCGTCAGGGCAATGGCATTGGTGCCGTGCGGGACGCTGTCGCAGGTGACGACCTTGCGCACGCCGGCTTCCAGCAGCCGCCACAGCGCGTCGGCGTCGAACAGCGCATGCACGGCGATGCACAGCGGCGCCGGCAGGCCGGCCTTCTGCAGCGCGGCCGTGGCCGCGATCAGGGTTTCGCCGGTGGAGACGATGTCGTCGACCAGCACCGGCGTGCGGCCGGCCCAGCGGGCGCGGCCCGCCAGCTTGACGCCCACCTCGCGGTCGCCGCGCCGTGTCTTGGCCATCACGGTCCAGGGCGCGCCGGCCAGTGCGGCAACTTCGGCCACCCATTGCTCGCTTTCCTGGTCGGGGCCGACCACCAGCGCATTCTTGACATGGCGGCGCAGCCACTGCGCGATGGCCGGGGCCGAGGCGACGGCGGCCGTGCGGATGGGGTAGAGCTCGGCCAGGTCGTGCCAGCGGTGCAGGTGCGGGTCCACTGTCACCAGGAAGTCGAACGACGACGACAGCAGGCGCGCGTAGCTGCGCGACGTCACCGCCTCGCCGGGGTTGAAACGCCGGTCCTGCCGCATGTAGGCGAGGTAGGGCGTGACCAGTCCCACCTGCGCAGCGCCCAGTTCGCGCGCGGCATCCGCGGCGAACAGCAGCGGCAGTGTTTTTTCGTCCGGATGCCGCAGGCTGGCGGCCAGCACCACGCAGCGGCCCTTGACCGGCGCGTCGATGCGCACCAGCGACTCGCCGTCGGGAAAGCGGTGCAGCGCCAGCTCGCCCCAGTCGCATTTGAGCTTCGCGGCCAGCGAAGACGCCAGCCGTGCCGCTCCGGGGAAGGCGAGGATGAGCATGCCCCTCGCGCGGCCGTCAGCGCGCTTCCTCCATCACGTGGATGGCTTCGGGCTGCGACGTCGCGTACTGCAGCGCATAGGCCAGTTCGCCCGGCGTCGCCGCATGCAGGGTGAACAGGGCCTGGCCCTTTTCGACGACGGCGCCCAGTTGCACGTGCAGGTCGATGCCGGCGCAGGGCGCACCGGGCGCGCCGGCCAGCTTGGCGATGCGGGCCAGGCGCCGGTTGTCGATCGCGATCACCGTGCCGCCGCGCAGCGCCGGCACGGGCCGCAGGTGCGTCGCCACCGGCGGCTCGCGCATGCCGCCCTGCGCCTCGCAGATCTCCACGAATTTCTTCCAGGCCCGCCCGTCCTCCAGCACCGAGGTGGCCAGCGCGAGGCCTTCGCCCACGGGCGCCGCGCCGCCGAATTCCAGCACTTCTGCCGTGAGGGCCAGCGAGCGGCTGGCCAGGTCGGCCGGGGCGCCAGTCTCGCGCCGGAGCACCGACAGCACGTCGCGCGCTTCCAGCGCCGGGCCGATGCCGCGGCCCACGGGCGCCAGGCCGTCGGTCTGCTTCACGCGCACCTGCAGGCCGAGCGCCGCGCCCACCTGCTCGAGGTGATGGGCCAGCAGGGCGGCGTCGCGGGCGCTTCGCACTTTCGCCGTGAGGCCCACCGGCATGTCGATGAGCACGTGGGTGGCGCCGGCCGCCGCCTTCTTGGACAGGACCGAGGCGACGAGCTGGCCGGGGCTGTCCAGGTCGAGCGGCCGCTCCACGCGGATCAGCACGTCGTCGGCGGGGCTCAGGCGCACCGCGCCGCCCCAGACGACGCAGCCGCCGGTGCGTTCGACCACGCGCTGGATGTGCGCGACGTCCAGGTCCACCGGCGCGATCGTCTCCATCGTGTCGGCCGTCCCCGCAGGCGACGTGATGGCGCGCGACGATGTCTTGGGCATGCGCAGGCCGCACGCCGCCACGATCGGCACCATGACCATGGTGGTGCGGTTGCCGGGCAGGCCGCCCACGCAGTGCTTGTCCATCACCAGGCCCTTGCCCCAGGACATGCGCTCGCCCACGTTGACCATCGATCGCGTGAGCGCCACGGTCTCCCCGAGGTCCAGCCCGTTCCCGGCGCAGGCCGTGACGAAGGCCGCGAGCTGCAGGTCGGAATAGCGCCCCGCCGCGACGTCGGCGATCACGGCGTCGAACGCAGCGCCATTGAGGCGCCGGCCGTAGACCTTGGCGCGCACGTGCCCCAGCGAGTCCAGCGGCTTGGGGTGGCGCAGCACGGCCTCGTCGCCGTCATGCGGCTGCAGCAGGCGCCAGGCCGCCTCCGACAGCCCCGCCTCATTCGGCGAGAGGAAGTCGCCGCTCACGACGTTGAGCGTCGCGACGATGGTGCGGCCGTTCAAGGCCACCTCCACGCGCGATTGCGCTTCGAACCCTTCGGAATGGCAGACCGGGCAGTCGCGGTGCATGTACAGCACCGGCTCCTGGTAGGTGTCGATGCCGAGCCGCCTCAGGCGTAGCTTGCTCGCATCTGCGATGGACGGGTAGGACTCGGGCATGGCGGGTGGTCCGCCTCACTGTACGCCACCCCGGCGTGCGTGCCGGCGTGGACGGGCAGCACGGCCACCACGCAGGTTCCCCGGCCGGGCTCCGACTTGACGTGGAGCGTGCCGCCGCAGGATTCGGCGCGATGGCGCATCCCGGCCAGGCCATGGCTGGACGTGCCCATGGCCGCGGCGTCGAAGCCCTTGCCGTCGTCGCGCACGGACACCACGAGGTCGGTCTCGCCGTCCAGCATGGTGACCCAGGCCTTGCCGGCCCCGGCGTGCTTGGCGGAGTTGTTGAGCGCTTCCTGGACGATGCGGTACACGGTCAGCTCGGTCGCCGGGTCCATGCCCTCCACCTCGTTCAGCACCGTGGCCATCCGCACGCCGGTCGACTGTTCGAAATCGTGCGAGAGGATCTCCAGCGATTCCTTCAGGCCCAGGTTGGTCAGCGAGGAGGGATGCAGGCCTTCGACCACGCGCCGCGAGAACGCGATGCCGCTGTTGAGGGTGTCGCTCAGGTGTTGCAGGCGCTGGTCGATGTCGGAAGACGAGCCGGCCAGCCGCGCTTTCAGGCCCGCGATATCCAGCTTGGCGCAGGTCAGCAGCGCGCCGAGTTCGTCATGCAGTTCGCGGGCCAGGTCCGCGCGCTCCTGGTCCCGCATCTTCTGCAGGTAACTTGCGAGGTCGACCGGCTGCGGCGTGCGGGCCGGGGCGTGGCGTTGGGTTCTCATGATTCGTGTCCTCAGGCTCGAATTCAGTTGATGGCGGCTGCGTTCGCAGGCTGCCCGTCGCTTCGCACTTGCGGCAGCAGGGCGACCACCTGTGTGCCCTTGCCCGGAGCGGAGAAGAAGCACAGCTCCCCGCCGCAGGCTTCGATGTCGCGGCGCATCCCGGCCAGGCACAGGCGCGCATTGCGGCGGGCCATGTCGAAGCCGACGCCGTCGTCGCGCACCGTGAACACCGTGCTGTCCTGCCAATTGAGCAGGTCGACGTAGACCTGCGAGGCCTGCGCGTACATGTCCACATTGGCGAGGCACTCCTGCAGCAGCCGGTGCAGGGCCTGGCGGGAGCTCTCCGCGAGTTCCACCGGCTCGAAATGTGTCTCCGTGGCGATGCCGGAATTCTGCGAGAAATCGCGCACCAGCGCTTCGAGCGACGCCTGGAAGTTTCCGTGGTTGAAGAACGAGCTCAGCCGCTCGACGATGGTGTGCTTGTGCGGGGCGGCCGGCGCGCACAGCTCATCATGGTGTGCGCGCACGCCCTGTGTCGGTTGGTGGCCGGTGGACATTTCGCGGGTTCCTGCTCTTTATTCGGTTGCATTCGATACAACTCGAATATAGGAATGATCAGCCAGCCGCGACATACGGGCGGCCACTTACCCCGGCTCAGCTATTGATGCAGGACAAGCCTGGAGAGCTCGAGGGCGCTCTGCGCACCCATCTTGTGCATGACGCGGGCCCGGTGGATTTCCACCGTGCGATGGCTGATGCCCAGCATCCGCGCGATGTCCTTGTTCGAGCGGCCTTCGATGGTCAGCGCCATCACTTCGCGCTCGCGGGACGTGAGGCTCGCCACCCGTGCCGCGTTGGTGCGCGCGGCCAGCGCCGCGGCATTCGCGTGGCGGCTCTCCTCGATCGCGGCGCGCACGGCCTCGAGCAGCAGGCTCGCGGGAACCGGCTTGGTCAGGAAGTCCATCGCCCCCTGCTTGATGGCCCTGACGCTGGCCGGGATGTCGCCGTGCCCGGTGAGGATCACCACCGGCAGTTCCATGCCCCGCTCCGCCATCCGCTGCTGCAGGGCCAGCCCGTCGAGGCCGGGCATGTGCAGGTCGACGATCGCGCAGCCGTCGCCGGGCTGCGCGATCGCCAGGAAGCTCTCCGCGCTGTCGCAGGCCACCACGGACAGGCCGTGCTGCTCGATCAGCATCGTGAGCGCATCGCGCACGGCCGGGTCGTCGTCCACCACATAGACGGTCGGGGAAGGGCTCATGTGGCCACCGGCACCGTGAAGCGGAACACCGCGCCGCCTTCCGTGCGCGACGGGTCGCACCAGAGGTCGCCGCCCTGCGCCTTGATGAGCGCCTTGCTGATCACCAGGCCCAGGCCCATGCCCTGCGGCTTGTTGGTGAAGAAGGGCTTGAAGATCTGCTGCGCCATCTCGGGCGTCATCCCCGGGCCGCTGTCCTGCACGCTGACCTGGGCCATGTCGCTGGCGGGCGTCGGCGCGGCGCTGATGGAGATTTCCTGTTCGCTTTCGGAACCCATCGCCTCGATGGCGTTGTGCAGCAGGTTGACCAGCACCTTGGTGACCTGGACGTCGCAGCCGAGCACTGGCGGCAGGGCCTTGTCCACGCGCACCATGATCTTGCACCTGTCCCCGCTCTCCCGATGCACCAGCTCGACGGCGTGGTGGATGACCTCGCCCACGTCGAAGGGCGCAACGGGGGCGTCGTCCCGGCGCAGGAATTCGATCAGCTCGTGCAGGCTGCTGCCGGCGCGGTGCGCCTGCTCCACGCCCTTTTCCAGCGCCTGCTCCAGCTTCCCGGGCATGGGGTTGCCGCTCCTGAGCATGAACAGCGCCGCCTCGCAATAGGCGGACACCGCGCCCAGCGGCTGGTTGAGCTCGTGCGCGACGGCGAGCGCGGTGTGCATGGCGACCTGCTGGTTGAGCAGCCGCTCCAGCTCGCTGCGCCGGGCCAGCGCCTCGCCCTCCAGCCGCCTTTGCACGGAGACGTCGGCGATCATGGCCAGCACCGCCGGCTTCCCCCTGAAGGAGAAGGGCAGCAGCGTGAGCACGGCGGCGGCGCCGCTGCCATCGGCGCGAAGAATCTCGATCTCCGTGGTCTCGAACTCGCTCCTGCCGCTGAGCACCAGGCGCGAGCGCCGTTGGGCATCCGCGCGGTCGCGCGGGTGCACCAGCTCCGTCCCGTCCCGCCCCAGGATGCCGGTCCCGGCATCTCCGACGAACAGCCGCGCGGCCGCGGGGTTGGCCATCACGACACGGCCCTCCTGCAGCAGGCAGATCGCCTCCGGGGAAGCCAGGAACAGCTGGCGGTAGTGGTCCTGGTGCTCGCGTGCGACCAGCTCCGTCTCCATGATGCGGTCCATCATGTGGTTGAAGGACCGCGCCATTTCCGCGAGCTCGCGCGGCCCGTGCGCGGGTGCGCGCTGGTGGACGCTTCCGCGCGCGATGGCGCGGCTCGCGTCCCGCAGGCCCGCCAGCGGCTCCGAGATCCGCCGGTAGACGGCGAACGCCATCAGCCCCGTCACGGCCAGCGCGGCCACCAACCCGAGGCCGTTGCGCCAGGCGGTTTCGCGCAGCCCGGCAAACACCAGGTGGGTCGGCAGGCCGGCGGCGACCGACCAGCTCGTGCCGGCGATGGGCTGGTACGCATAGAGCCGCTCGATGCCATCGGCGCCCACGATCACCTCGGTGTTGCGCAGCCCGCTCAGGACGGCGCGGCCCACCGCGGTGTCCTTGATGTTGCTTCCCATCGATTCGGCCATCCTGTCGGACCGGGACACGACCACGCCCTCGCGGTCGACGATGCCCGCGACGCCTCCCTCGGGCAGGGTCGCGAGCTCCATCGGCTGGAAGGCGGCCAGGTCGATGGTCATCACCACCGCGCCGCGGAATGCGCCGGAGGAGCCATGGATGGAGGCGCCGGCCACGGCAATCCAGCGCTGGGTGACCGGGCCCCGGAAGGGCGAGCTGATCACGCCGGTGTCCCCTTCCTTGAGCCGGTGAAACCATTGCATGCCGCCGAAGTTGGGCAGCGGCGCGGCCGATGCAGGCAGCGACGAGCAGACGACGTTGCCGTCGGCGTCGAGGCTGGCCGTGGTGCCGATGCTGGCCTTGAAGGCGGGGATGTCCGCGAACAGGCCATCGCAATTCGCGGCGTCGAGCGCCCGCACCCGGGGGCGCTGCGCGAACCAGGCCAGCGTCTGCTCCACTTCCTCGAGGGACGCGGCGGTGCCGTGGGCGGCCGTGTCCGCCACGCTTTGCACCAGCCTGCGCGCATCGTAGAGGTGGGTGTGCCATTCGTGCGCCACCTGGTAGGCCAGCAGCGCGCCCAGGGGCAGCATGGACGCCGCGATCAGCAGGGACAGCAGGCATCGCATCGAGGCCGCACGCGGCCGGCGCGACGCCGCGGGCCCGCGGGTACCGTCCTCGCGCAAGGGGAGCGCGGAATTGGCAGCCAGCTTGTTCGCCTCTTCCTCGAACGCAGCGTACATCCCGGTGATCCGTTCGGTGACCCAGCCTCCATTGGATTCCTCCGGCCCGCCCGGCTTTTTGACCTGCATCAACCGATGAGTCCGGCCTTCGCCTGTGCGCGCACACACGGGCGCCGATGGGATTTCCAATCAGGGGCATGAACGCTCGCATCAACCCCTCCTTCGGCCGCCATTCCGAACGCCACCGCACCGACCGCATCGGCTGGCTGCGCGCCGCGGTGCTCGGCGCCAACGACGGCATCGTCTCCACGGCCAGCCTGGTGGTCGGCGTGGCCGCGGCGAGCGCCAGCCACGGCAGCATCCTGGTGACCGGCGTCGCGGGGCTGGTCGCGGGCGCCATGTCGATGGCCGCCGGGGAGTACGTGTCGGTCCATTCGCAAGCCGACACCGAAAGCGCCGACATCGCCCGCGAACGCGCGGAGCTGAAAGCCGATGCTGCTGCAGAGCTGCGCGAGCTCAGCGCGATCTACGTCGCGCGCGGGCTCGACCCGGCATTGGCGACCCAGGTGGCTCAGCAACTCACGGCGCACGACGCATTGGGCGCCCACGCGCGCGACGAGCTCGGCATTTCGCATACCCTCAGCGCCCGGCCGATCCAGGCAGCGCTGGCGTCCGCCGCAAGCTTTGCCGTCGGCGCCGCGTTGCCCCTCATCGTGACGGCGCTGGTGGCCGGGCCTGCCCTGGCCTACTGGGTCAGCGCCATGTCGCTGGCGTTCCTGGCCCTGCTGGGCGTGGTTTCCGCGCGCCTGGGCGGCGCGCCCATGCTCGCGAGTGCATGGCGCGTGACGTTCTGGGGTGCGTTGGCCATGGCCATCACCGCCGGGGTGGGCGCCTTGTTCGGCGCCGCGGTGTGAATGCGGGCGATGGTGTCAATGCTTGACAGCGGTCAAAGATGCAATCGCGCATGCCAGCCAAAGTTGACCTCGCGGGCACAGCGAGCCCGCTTGCGATCCGCCCGGCCGCAGCGCCCGGGCCTTCGCAACCCACTTGCAGTACAGGAGTCCCCATGAAGCCCGACTGGATCCTGATCGCCAACGCGACGCGAGCCCGCCTGCTGGCGCGGGAGCGCGGCGAACCGATGGCCATCGTCAGGAATTTCTTCCATCCGCACAACCGCAGCAGGGCCACCCACCTGGTCGAATACGGCGCCCACGAGATCCAGGACAGCGGCTCCGGCGGCTCCTTTCTGCAGCTGGACGCCAAGCGCAGGGAGCACGAGCGGTTCGCACGGGAGCTGGCCGCGCACCTGGAGCGCGCCGCGGAGCAGGGTGCCTACCGGTCGCTCGCCGTCCTGGCGTCGAACCCGCTGCTGGGCGAGCTGAAGGAGGAATTGGGCGAGGCTGCCGCAAAATTGCTGACCGTCACCCACGACGTGGACCTCACGGCCGTCGGCCCGGCCGAACTGGAGCGGCGCATCCTGACCGAGCTGGCGCGCTGATCCGCGCCGGCGAAGGAACGCCACACCGCAGGGAAACACCATGAAACCCGACTGGACAATCATCGCCAACGCCACCAATGCCCGCCTCCTGCAACAGCAAGGCAACGGGCCCATGGTGGTCATCCGCAACTTCACCCATCCGCAGAGCCGCACCAAGGTCAGCGACCTGGTCGACGACCACGCGGGCCGCGAAGGCACCGACCGCACCTTCGGCGGGGGGGCGGCCTTCCAGCCGCACACCGAGGTCAAGCACAAGGAGCATGAGCGCTTCGCGCGGGAGCTGGCGGAATACCTGGAGCACGAAGCCCTTCAGGGGAAATTCGGCAAGCTGCAGATCTTCGCGTCGAGCCCGTTCCTGGGCGAGCTCAAGGCCCATGTCGGCGACGCGACGCTCAAGCTGGTCGCGGGCGCCCACGCCGTGGACCTCACCGCCGTCGGCGTGACCGAGCTGAAGCGCCGCATCGCGCACGAGCTGGCGCACTGAGGCGCGCATGAACGCGCGGTGCGCGCTGGCCGGCGCTGCCCTGGCCCTGGCCTCGCTCGCGCATGCCGCCTCGCCGGCAGCGGCGGCGGACGCCGCATGCCTGGAGCGCGCGGCCCGGCCCGCTGACCGGCAGGGATTCATCGCGGCGGTGGCACGCAACGCGCCTGCCGTCGTCAACGTCACGGTCATCCGCGAGCGCGGCGACGGGTTCGAGGACCTCGATGGCATGGAGTTCTTCCTGTCTTCCGCTTCCGGGCTGCCGCTGCCGGGAAGCACCGCGTCCGAGCGCGCCATCTCCTCCGGGTTCATCATCGCCTCCGACGGCTACATCCTGACCAGTGCGCACGCCGTGCTGCGGGCGCGGGAGGCCTGGGTGCGCATGGTGGACGAGGCGCGCTTTCCGGCCCGGGTGGTGGGCATGGACCGGCGCGCCGACGTCGCGCTGCTGAAGATCGAGGCCACGGGCCTGCCGGTCGCGGCGCTCGCCGCCGGGACGCGGCTGTGCGCCGGCGAATGGGTGGCCGCCATCGGTGCGCCGTTCGGCTTCGAGCACAGCGTGACGGTCGGGGTGGTGAGCGCGTACCCGCGTTTCGTGCCCGGCGCCGGCGGCCTGCCCCTGATCCAGACCGATGCGGCCATCAATCCCGGCAGCTCGGGCGGGCCGCTCTTCAACGACAGCGGCATCGTGGTGGGCATGAACTCGATGATCTTCTCGGCGTTGGGCGGGTCCGTGGGACTGTCGTTCGCGCTGCCGATCGACCAGGTGCTGCGCATCGCGGCCAACCTGCGCGCGAGCGAAGGCGCGCCGCGCGTGGAGATCGGCATCCGCACGCAGCCCGTCACGGCCGACCTGGCCCGGGCGTTCGGGCTGGAGCGTGCGCGCGGCGCGCTGGTGGCGCGGGTGGACCCGGGCAGCCCCGCCGCGGCGGCCGGGCTGCGCATCGGCGACATCGTGCTGTCGGTCAACGACGGCGCTTTCGATACGCAGCCCGAGATCGAGGAGGCCGTGTCGTCCGCGCGCGCCGGCACGCCCCTGCATCTCGAGCTCTGGCGGCGCAAGGCGCTGCGGCGGGCGACCGTGGTCGCGCAGCGCGCAAAGGCGCCGGAGCCGGCGCAGGCGCTCCCCGTCGCCGCCGAGGTCAGGCTGGGCCTGGAGCTGGCCGAGCGCAAGGCCGTGGCCGGGATGCCGGCGGGCGTGTATGTCGAATCGGCCAGGGGATCGGCGCTGCTCGCCGGCATCGAGTCCGGCGATCGCATCACGGCCGTCAACGACATCGACGTGGCCAGCCCCGCCGACGTCGACGCGGCGCTGCAGCGTGCGGGTGCCGGCGCCGTGGCCGTGCTGGTGGTGCGCAGCGGCGCGGCGGTGTACGTGCCCGTCCTGCGCCCGGGCCGTTGAGCCGGCCCGCGCGGGGCGCAGCGAAGCTTGACCTGGGTCAAGGTATTTCGATGACCGGGTCCTAGAGTCAATCCTGCCATCGCGTCGAAGGCTCATGCCGTTGATGCGGTCAGGGTGGCGAATCAGGGCCGCGTGTCCCCTCGGCCCGCTCAGCCGCGTTGTCCCCCAATGCGGTCGCGCCCGTCATGCAGGCGGCTTCGCTCGCGCGACGCCCGAGGTGCGGTGGCCCCGTTTCTTCAACGCTGCGTCGGGGAGATTTCCATGAACATTGCCGGCCTGTGCCAGCGCGTCATCGTCACGATCGGCGCGCAAGCGTCCGTGCGCGACGCCGCCCTCCTGATGCGCGACGAGCACGTGGGCGCCCTGGTGGTCACGGACGGCGCCGACCCATCCCGCGTGGTGGGTGTGCTGACCGATCGCGACCTGGTGATCGGCTGGCTCACCTGCGAGCCCGGTGTGGAGCCGACGCCGGTCGGCGAGCTCGCGAGCCCGAAGCTGGCCACGATCGCGCAGGCGTCGAGCATCCTGGAAGCGGTCGCCGCCATGGACGACCTGGGCGTGCGGCGCCTGCTCGTGACCGGCGACGACGACCGGATCGTGGGGATCGTCAGCGCCGAGGACCTGCTCGACACCATCTCGGGAGAACTCGCCGGCCTGGCGCGCGCGCTGCGCAGCGGCATCGACCGGGAGATGGCAGAGCAGGACGCGCAGAGGCTGGCCGAGCAGCCGCCCCTGTTCCTGCTCGACAGCGCATTGGCCCTGGCGCGTTGACGCGCGGGCCGGCCGCGCCTGGCCGCGCCTACACCGTGTCATCGAACCAGACCTTGCGATGTATCAAAGTCAATCAATGTTGCCCGCCTATTGTTAGCCGTCAAGGGTTCTGAGTGTTCACCGAACTGGAGACCGGCCATGGCTGCAATGGAAAGCATCGAACGCATCGAGGAAACGAAGGAAACGCGCGACAACGACCCGATCGCCTCGGTGGGCCGGCGCACCTTCATCAAGGGCCTGGCGGGCGCCGGAGCGGCGGTCTCCCTGATCGGCAGGGGCGCCTGGGCCGACGAGATCGGCTACTGGTCCAAGGACCTGCCGACCGACAAGCTGATCGAGATGTTCACCACCATCGTGCGCATCCGCTGGCACGAGCGGACCATGGCGGACAAGATGATCACCGACCCCAACTACCGGGGCTACAACCACTTCTACGCCGGCCAGGAAGCCGTGGCCACGGGCGTATGCGCCGCGCTGAACAACAAGGGGCCGTTCGACCAGATCGACCTGGTGTACAGCACGCACCGTCCCACCGGGCACGCGATCGCCAAGGGCATCGACATGAAGAAGATGGCGGCGGAAAACGAGTTCAAGGCCACCGGCATCAACAAGGGCTACGGCGGCGAAATGCACCTGTCCGACAAGTCCATCGGCTTCATCGGGGCCGACGGCATGATCGGGCCCGGCCCGGTGATCGCCACCGGATCGGCCTTCGCGATCCGCGCGCGCGGCAGCAAGCAGGTGGTGGTGAATTTCGGCGGCGACGGCACCTACGCCACGCCGCACTTCCACGCCGCGCTCAACAACTCCGCGCTGCTGAAGCTGCCGTTCATCTACGTGCTGGAAAACAACCTGTACCACCAGTACGCGCACTACTCGTATTCGTGCCCGATGAAGGACATCGCGGACGCGGCGCGCACCTACCGCATTCCCGGCGTGGTGGTCGACGGCCAGGACGTGTTCCAGGTCTACAACGCGGCCAAGACGGCCGTGGACCGCGCGCGCGCCGGCGAAGGCCCGACGCTGATCGAGGCCAAGACCTACCGCTACTACAACCACTGGGGCGCGCCGGGCGCCAAGCCCGGGGAACTGGGCGCATTCGGCTACGACCCGCTGGCGATCTCCTCCTTCCGGCCCGAGCGCGAGGTGCGCGCCTGGATGGCACGGGATCCGGTCATCATCGCCCGCGACACGCTGATCAGCTGGGGCGTCTTCAACCGCGCCCGCGCCGACCAGATCGAGGCGGCCGCGAAACAGGAGGCGATCGAGGCTTTCGCCTGGGCTGCGCAGCAGCCGACGTGCAAGCCGGAAGACGGCCTGAGAAACGTATTCGTCGACGGCACCGTCATTCCCCGGCAGTTCGGCTGAACCCAACAGGAGATAAACATGGCACGCAAGAGCTGGATGTACTCGGTCCTCGAGGCCGTGCAATTCGAGATGCGTCAGGACAAGAACATGATCTGGGTGTTCGAGCTGACACCACCGGTCGCGTCGACGCCGGGCAAGCCGGTGATCAACCTGGAAAAGGAATTCGGGCGCAATCGCGTCGTGAACACCGGCATCGACGAGAACTGGATGGCCTCCTGCGTGCTCGGCGCGGGCCTGGCCGGCTCCAAGGCCGTCACCTACATCCCCTACCAGGGCAACTGCGATGTGCTTCCAGGTGATCCAGAACCACGCCGGCAAGCTGCGCTCGATGACGGGCGGCATGGCCTCGCTGCCGATCGTGTTCATCCTGGAGATGACGGGCCAGACGCCGGGCTTCGCCGGGCAGCATTCCGACTATGAGATCGACACGTACTACGCGCACATTCCCGGCGTGAAGACGGTGGTGCCCTCCACGCCTTCGGATGCGAAGGGCATGATGGTCTCGGCGATCCGCGACCCGAACCCGGTCGTGTACCTCTATCCGGCGGGCCTGCGCGACCTGATGGAGGATGTGCCGGACAACCAGTACACGGTGCCGCTGGACAAGGCGGTGCTGCGCACCACGGGCAGCGACATCACCATCGTGGGCTCCGGCGCCAGCATGCCGGAGGTGATGCAGGCGACGGAGAAGCTGCAGAAGCAGGGCATGAAGGTCGAGGCGATCGACCTGCGCAGCCTGAAGCCCATGGACACCGAGACGCTGGTGAAGTCGGTGCAGAAGACCAAGTACCTGCTGACGGTGGACCAGAGCTATTACACGCTGTGCCCGGGCGCCGAAGTGATCGCGCGGTGCGCCGAGAACGTCGTACGGCGCGCACTTCAAGCGCGTGGCCTTCCCCGACGCGCCGCCGCCGGCGGCCCCGGAGATGTTCAACTGGATGCGGCCCAACGCCGACCATGTGGTCGCGGCCGCGATGAAACTGCTCGGATAGGGACGCCACATGCAGCCGCTCTTTGCAACCTGCACGAACTGCGGCGCCGCCGACGTGCGCCGCGCGGATGTCCGCTCGGCCTTCTGGCATGAAGAACGGCTGGTGGTCGTGGAGGACATCCCCGCCCTGCAGTGCGGCAGCTGCGGCGAGCAGTTCTACGACGACAGCACGGTGGTGCTCCTCGACCTGCTGCGTTCCGGGGGTTTCCAGGCGGACAAAGCGCGCAGCGAGCTGAGCGTGCCTGTTTTCTCCTTCCGCGACGGGGTGGCCACCAGCAGCGAGCCATGAACGCCGCCCGGCATCCGGGCCGGCTGGTGCTGGCCGCGCTCGGCGCCTGCGCCGTGGCCCTCGCGATGGCCGCTGCGGGAGAGGACCCCAATTTCATGCCCAAGGGCGGCAGGACGCTGCTGCTCGAGCTCGTGGGCGCCTCGTCGGCGCAGTTGCGCAGCCTGGCTGCGGAGCGGCGCACGGAGGCGCAATGGCGCGAATTCGCGGACGCCCAGAAGAAACCCCTGACTGAAAAGGAGCGCGCCACGCTGGCCGCCTACCTCTTCGTCAACATGCCGCTCGCGCAGGCCGCGCAGGGCGCGCCCGTGCTGCCGCGCGACGGCCGCGAACTGGCGTGGGAAGAGTGCCAGTCCTGCCATTCGCTCTTTTCCAGCTACCTCACGCAAAGCCGCGCAGTGCAGGGCTGGCGCAACATGTTCATGTCGCCCTTCCACCGCGCGCTGAAGATGAGCCCGCAGGAGCGCGAGGAGTTCTCGCGCTATGCCGAGATCAACATGCCCATGAAGATCGAAGACGTGCCGGCCGAGCTTCGGTTCTGAAGGGAGAGACCGCCATGCGCACTCCACGCTTTTTCCTGAGCGCCACCCTCGTCAGCGGCGCGCTACTGTCCGCCGCGCTGACCGCCTGGGCCGCCGACGTGTTCGACTTCATCCCCCTGGGCGGGCGCAGCCACCTGGCGCGCGTGCTGGCCGGCCGCCCTGCGGACGCGGTGCGCGCCGTGGTCGGCGCGCAAGCACACGGGCCAGGAGTGGGCCGCCTACCTGCGCAGCCACGAGAAGGACTTTCCCGCCATCGCGCAAATTGAGCGAGAAGGAGTTCCTCACGCTCGCCGACTACATGTCGTTCAACCTGCCGCTCCCCGCGGCCAGCGTGCCCGCGCAACCCGGCCGGGGCGAACTGGGCCAAGCTGCTGCCCATGGACGGGCGGGACATCGTGCTGGACTACTGCCAGGGCTGCCACATCATCACGGTCGTCATCACCCAGGACCGGGCGAAGGCCCAGTGGCTGGGGTCCATGAACAAGCCCAGCCACATCAACATCAAGCTCACGCCCCTGCAGCGCGAGGCGATGGCCAGCTACCTCGTGCTCAACGCGGCGATCCCCATCGACCAGGTTCCCGAGGAGTTGCGCGCAGGCGGCGCGACCTACTGACGCGGCGACCGGGGTGGAACCATGCTGTTCACCTCGCTGGAGTTCTTCGCCTTCCTGCCGGTCGCGCTCGCCGTGTTCGCGCTGTTGCCGGCCCGGGCGCGCTGGGCCTGGCTTCTGGCGGCCAGCGTCTTCTTCTACGGGGCCCACCATCCGGCGCACCTGGCCTGGCTGGGGGCGGTCACCCTCGTCGTCTGGGGCTGCGGTGCGGCGATGGCCCGCGCGAAGGGCGAGGGGGCCCGCCGCGCGTGGCTGGCTGGCGGCCTGGTGCTGGTGCTCGGGTCCCTTGTCGCCTTCAAGTTCCATGACTTCGCGGCCGAGGAGCTGGAACGCCTGGTGCGCGGCTCCGCGGGCGAGGGGCAGGGCGGCTTCGCATTGCCGCGGCTGGGCGTCACGGCGCCGGCGGGCTATTCGTTCTACGTCTTTTCTGCCGCCAGCTACCTGATCGATGCCTTTGCGCGGCGCCTGCCTCTTGCCGCCGGCGCGGGCGAGGTTGCGCTCTACCTTGCGTGGTTCCCGAAGATCCTGGCCGGCCCGATCGAGCGTGCGCCCGGCTTCCTGGACAGGGTGCGAGCTGCGACCCGCGCCACGCCGCAGCAACTGGTGCTCGGCGCGCAACTGATCGGGTGGGGCCTGGTCAAGAAGGTGGTGATCGCGGACAACCTCGCCCCGCTCGTGGACCGGACTTTCGGCATCGCGGCGTACGCGTCGCCGGTCGACCTGCTGATCAGCGTCTACTTCTTCGCCTTCCAGATCTACTGCGATTTTTCCGGCTACACCGACATCGCCATCGGCATATCGCTGCTGTTCGGGCTGGAGCTGATGGAGAACTTCCGACGGCCTTACCTGTCGCGCAGCACCGCGGAATTCTGGGGCGAGCGCTGGCACATCTCGCTGGGCCGCTGGTTCCGGGACTACCTCTACATCCCGCTGGGCGGCAGCCGTGCGGGGGCGGCGCGCCGGGGCCTGAACATCATGATCGTGTTCACCGCCAGCGGGCTGTGGCACGCGGGCCTGGGCTGGGGCGTGGGCTGGACATTCCTGGTGTGGGGCGCGTTGAACGGCGCGTACCAGATCGCCGGCCTGGCGTCGCGCCCGCTCTGGACGCGAATCGGCGCGCGGCTGCCCCGGGTCGCCACCAGCTGGCCATGGATCACGCTGCGTGCGCTCCTGACCTTCCACCTGATTGCGATCAGCTGGGTGTTCTTCCGCGCGAAGTCGCTGGGCGACGCCTGGCTGATCCTGCGCAAGATCGGCACCCAGCTCGCGGACATGCCGGCCTTGCTCTCGCGCTATCCGTTCACGTTCGACCACTACCTGGGCTTCGCGCTGATCGGCATCCTGCTGCTGATCGAGCTGGTCGACGAGCACCGGTCAGTCTTCCGGCGGCTGGCCGCGGCACCGGTGGCGCTGCGCTGGGCAGCCTGCTACCTCGGCATCTTCTGCCTGCTGGTGATGGGGCGCTGGCAGGCGCGTGAATTCATCTACATGCAGTTCTAGGCCATGGACAACGCGGCAACCCCCACCGGAGCGAGGAGCCTCGCACGCTCGGCGATCACCTTCGTCGCATGCGGGCTGCTGCTGTATGCGGCCCTCTTCTACGCGGCGGAGCAGCTGATGCGCAGCACGGGCAGGAGCAACCCGTTCTTCAAGATCGCCACGCTGGAACAACCGGCCGTCGACTGGGTGATCCTGGGCGCGTCGCACGCGATGCCGCTGGATTTCGATGGCTTCAATGCGCTGATGGAACAGGCCACCGGCACCCGCATCGTGAACCTCGCGGCGCCCGGCACCGGGCCGCTGTACAACCGCTTCGTGCTCGAGCATTTCCTGCGCGGGCACCAAACCCGCAACGTGCTCTACGTGGTGGACTCGTTCGCCTTCTATTCGCGGGCCTGGAACGAGGACCGTTTCGCGGATTCGAAGCTGCTCGCGCGCACCCCGCGCGACCCGGCCATCGCGGCGCGCATGCTGGGCTATGTGCGGCACGAGGGCGTGTCGCCGAAGGCGCTGCTGGATTACGCGACCGGATTTTCCAAGGTCAACAACCGCGACCGTTTCAAGGACGACCGCTGGGAGGGCGAAGCGCAGTTCGACCGCTCGTGGCGGGCCTCGGCCTCCGCGATCAAGAAGCGTATCGACTATCTCTACCCCGACGGCACGCCGCAGGCGCCGCTCGACCGCTACCTGGGCGAGTTCTCGGAACTTGTCGCCGCCGCGCGGCAGGCCGGGGCGCAGGTGACCGTGGTCAAGCTGCCGACGCCGCCCGCCTTCCGCGTCCAGTTGCCCGGCGAGTCGCCATTCGACGCGGCCCTCCTGCGGGCAGCGGCGCAGGCCGGGGTGCCCGTCCACGACTTCTCCGCAGCCGTGGGCGACACGCGCCTGTATTTCGACACCGATCACCTCAACCGCACGGGCCTTACCGATTTCTTCCACCGGCACCTGAAAGCCCTGCTGAAAGGCGATTCACCGCCGCCCGCGTGACGGCCCCAAGCACTTGAACCAAGGAGCGAACCATGGACACCATCCTCGTCGTCTGTTATTCCTACACCGGCACGACCCGCAGGCTGGCGCAGCTGCTGTGTTCCCACCACGGCTGGCCGCTGGGCGAGATCCGGGAACAGCAGTCCCGGTCGGGCGCCTCCGGCACCCTGCGCTGCGTCCTCGACTCGCTGCTGCGCCGCCATCCCGCGGTGCGCTACTTCGGCCCGGACCCGGAAGACTTCCACACCGTGGTGCTCATGTCGCCGATCTGGGCCTACCGGCTGGCCGGCCCCATGCGCAGCTTCGTGGCGTCGCACCGCGACCTGGTGCGGCGGTTCGCCGTCGTCTCGACCATGGGCTCGGCCGGCGCCTCCAATGCGGTGACCGAGATCGCGCACCTGCTGGGCCGGCCGCCCATCCTTGCCGAAGCGTTCACCACGCGCGAGGTGGAGGACGGCACCGGCACGGCGCGCCTGATCGAGATCGGCGACCGGCTGCTGCCGCCCGTGGCCAGGCCCGCGGCACAGCGCGCCGGCAGCGGCCAGGAGGGCGGATCGCACACATCAGTTCACGCTTGACCTGGATCAGCCCGCGCCCCGGGCGCGGGCATAGAGTGAGATCATGCAGGGGCCGACATGGCAACCCTGGCAGGAACCAACGAATGACGCAAAAGACCCGACCCAACCCGCCCGATCTGCCCGATATCGCCGAGCCCGGCGGCGACGGCGAGACGGGGGAAATCCTGGAGCGGCCGGATGGCTTTTACTGGAAGGCGCCGGAGGGGCCGGAAGAGTACGGGCCTTTCGAGACCCTGGAGGCTGCGCTGGCCGACCGCGACGCCCGGGAGGACGAACCTCCCGAGGGCGGCGAGGCGCTGCACGAGGCCGAGCGGGACATCGGCATCAACGAGTGGATCGACGCGGAAACCGGCCAGCCCGCCGAAGGCCAGTCGCCCCCGCACCTCGAGGAAGAGTAGCGGCGGCGGGCAAGCTTGATCTGCGGCAAAGTCAGGGCATCGCGGGGAACTAGAGTGAATCATGGCAGTCCGGGTTCGGACGCCGGAGGACCTCCATGGACATCTCCAGCCTTTGCCAACGCGAGATCGTTTCGGTCAATGCGAATGCGTCGATCCGCGAAGCCGCCGAAGCCATGCGGCACCACCATGTCGGCGCCCTCGTCGTCACCGATCCGGAGGAACCCGGCCGCGCGATCGGGGTCGTGACCGACCGCAACCTGGTCGTCGACCTGCTGGCCCGGGGCCTTCCCGTGGAGGGACAGGCCATCGGTACGCTGTGCAGCACCCGCCTGGTGGGCGTGCCCGCCACCGCCACCATGCAGGAAGCCGTGCAGGAGATGCGCCGTGCCGGCGTGCGCAGGCTGCTCGTGGTGCGGCCCGGAGGCGCCCTGGTGGGCCTGGTCTCGGCGGACGACCTGTTCCAGGCCATCGCCGGCGAACTCGAAGACCTGGCCGGTGCCTTGCGCGACGGCATCGCCCGCGAGAGCGCACGCACCACGCCCGACGAGCCGCAGTTCGACCTTCCGGGCGCGATGTACCTGCCGGGGCATGAGCCATGAACCCGCGCAATTCGATGGAGGCAAACGTGAAAACATTTTCTGCCCTTCTCCTGGCATGTTCATGCGCGATGCCGGCCCTGGCATGCGACAGGGTCGACGCCGCAAGGGTGCAGGCGCTCCTGGCCGAAATGGGAACGCAGTGGTCCGAACAGGCAGGCGCGATCCGCCTCGACTGGGGCCGCGAGTGGGACGGGACGGCCCCGGCCCGGCGCCTGGGCCTGCTGAAGGATTTCGCCGAAGGCAATGCCTGCCTGACCGGCCAGGCCCGCGACATCAGCTTCTACCGCCACGGCAAGCTGGTGGGCCGGGCGTCGCCGGTGTCCGGCATCCAGCTGCTCGACGCGCCGCCGGCTAGAGGAACGCCTGCCTGTTGAAGCCGTCGCGGTTCATGTGCCGCTTGAGCTTGAGCATCGCGTCGTTCTGGATCTGCCGCACGCGTTCGCGCGTGAGGCCCAGGCGGTCGCTGAGCACTTCCAGGGTTTCGGGTTCGCGGTCGTGCAGGCCGAAGCGGCCCGAGATCACTTCCTTCTCGCGGTTCGACAGCGCGCCGGTCCACTGGTCCATGAGCCGCTGGAGTTCGTGGTCCTGCGTGACGCCCGTCGGGTCCGCGGCCAGCTCGTCGGCGAGCGACTCGCCCAGGCTGTGTTCCTCGTCGGAGCGGTCCATCGCGGCGTCCAGCGACTTCGGCGTTTCGGCCAGGGCCAGCAGGGCCGCCACCTCCTGCACGTCGCGCCCGAGCAGCGCGGCCACATCCTCCACCCGCACGCCTTCACCTTCGAAGCCGGGCCGGTCCGCCCGTGGACTCGGGGCCGTTCTCCAGCGTGCGCCGGGCGCGCAGCGCCTTCTGCAACTGGCGCACCACGCGCACCGGCAGCCGGATGAGGCGCCCCTGGTTGATCACGGCGCGCTCGACCGACTGGCGGATCCACCAGGTGGCGTACGTGGAAAAGCGGAAGCCGAAATCGGGCTCGAACTTGTCGATCGCGTGCATCAGCCCGAGGTTGCCTTCCTCGATCAGGTCCGCCAGCGGCACGCCGCGCCCGAGGTAGGCCTTCGCGATGCTCACCACCAGCCGCAGGTTGTGCTCGATCATGGACTGCCGCGCGGTGAAGTCGCCGGCGCGGGCCAGCGTGGCGGCCTCGAATTCCTGCTGCGGCGTGAAAAGCTCGGTGCGCCGGACCTCGCGCAGGTAGAGCGTCAGCACGTCATGGTCGGTGGTCCCGTCGTCGCTGGCGGCGCGTTGCATTCGGTGTCCTCTTTTGGTGGCTCAGTACTGTTGAGTTTTTCACCGCGCTTGCGGCGCCAATGTAGGACAACTGCCAGCGCCGCGCGCCGTGGCCCGCAGTCGGGGCCTTCCTTGACTTCGGTCAAGGTTCCCGCCGCCGCTCAGCGCGCTTCGCCGCGCCTCACGGCATCGCGGTCGCTTCGTGGCGGCCCGCCGCGCCCACCGCGTCGGCCACTGCCTTCATCTCTTGGGCGAGCACGTCCAGGACATCGTCCACCGAGACCAGGCCAACCAGCGAACCCCGCGCGGAGACGACCGGCACGCGGCGCACGCCCTTGCGGCGCATGGCGGTCAGCAGGTCGGCCAGCGAGTCTTCCTCGCGCGCCGTGATGACGCCCTTGCTCATGAGGTCGCCCACGCGCATGCCGTGCGGGTCCCGGTCGGCCGCCACGACGCCCATCGCGATGTCGCGGTCGGTCAGCATGCCGACCGCGAACCGGTCTTCGAGCGTGCGCTCCTCGACCACGACCAGGCAGCCCACATGGTGCTCGCGCATCAGGCGCGCGGCCTCGTTCAGCGCCATGCTGGGGTAGGTGATGGCGACGACGCGGGTGCAGATGTCGCCCGCGTTCAGCGGGTCTTTCATGGTCATGGCGAGCCTCCGTTGTCCGGCGCCGCAGCGGGGGCGGGCGCGGGCTCAGGGTGTTTTTCCTGGTCCTGCAGGCGGCGCATCGTGTCCTCGACCTGGCGCCTCATGTCGTCGAAGGCATCGCGCAGGGCCACGTATGGATCCTCGTGCTCGGCGCGGTTGGCCTGCAGCTCGCGGCCGGGCAGGGTCAGGTTCACGCGCACCGAGAACGGGCGGCCCTGTTGCTTGTGCTTGTGCGCCTGCTCGATGGCGACGCGGCAGCTCATGATCGTGGGACAGAACTGGTCGAGCTTGGCCGCTTTTTCGCGGGCGGCCGCGGCCAGGGCATCGGAGGGCTCCAGGCCGATGAAGCGGATGTCTGCGGGAAGTTTCATGGTTGACCTTTACAGCCGCGCTGCGAGCGGCCTGAATGAACAATGGCACGCGCCATCTGGACGAGGGTTGAGCCAGCGCAAGATTGCCGCGCGCCAACGGACAAGAATGGGTCAGGCGCGGACGCGCGACGCTTGCCGTCCGCGAACAGGAGAACGCTGCCATGCTGTTTGCCGACCGCCTCGACGCCGCCCGGCGCCTGTCCGAAGCCCTGAAGTCCTGGCGCGGCCGCAACCCGCTGGTGCTCGCCATTCCGCGAGGCGCGCTGCCCATGGGGCGGCTGCTGGCCGACCAGCTCGGCGGTGAACTCGACGTCGTGCTGGTCAGGAAACTCAGGGCGCCGGGGTCTCCCGAGTTCGCCGTCGGGTCCATCGACGAAAGCGGCTGGGCCTACATCGCCCCGCATGCCCACCGCGCCGGCGCGACCGACGCCTACCTCGATGAAGAAAAACGGCACCAGCTGGACGTGCTGAAGGACCGGCGCGCCCGCTACACGCCGGCGCGGGCCCCCATCGACGCGGCCGGCCGCGTGGCCATCGTCGTGGACGACGGCCTGGCCACCGGCGCGACGATGATCGCCGCCCTCCATGCGGTGCGCGCGCGCAAACCCGCCGTCCTGGTCTGCGCCGTGCCGGTGGCCTCGCCGGACAGCCTGGAGCTGGTGCGCCCGCTCGCGGACGAGGTGGTGTGCCTGCACGCACCCGGATGACTTCTACGCCGTCGGCCAGTTCTACCGCACGTTCGGCCAGGTGGAGGACGAGGAGGCCATCGAGCTGCTGGCGGCCGGTGGCCCGCGAAAGCCGGTTCCCCATGAACGATAGCGCGCGCCTCTTCCTGTGCGGTGACGTCATGACCGGCCGGGGCATCGACCAGGTGCTGCCGCACCCGTGCGCGCCGCAGCTCTTCGAGCAGTGGGCGCACTCGGCGAACGACTATGTCGACCTGGCGCAGCAAGCGTCCGGCGCCATCGGGCGCGGCCTGGATTACGCCCATCCGTGGGGAGACGCCCTGGCAGTGCTGCAGGAGCAGCGGCCCGACGCCCGGCTGGTGAATCTGGAGACGGCGGTGACGACCAGCGAGGACGCCCAGCCGGGCAAGGGCATTCATTACCGGATGCACCCCGAGAACCTTCCTTGCCTCGTGAGCGCCGGCGATCGATTGCTGCGTTCTCGCCAACAACCACGTGCTGGACTGGGGCCATGTCGGGCTCGAGCAGACACTGGCGATCGCTGCATGCGGCCGGGTTGCGCACGGCGGGGGCCGGTGGCAATGCGCAGGAGGCCGCGGCGCCCGCCGTGCATCGCGCCTGCGCGGGCCGGCGCGGGTGCTGGTCTTCGCGTATCGCCGCGGCCAGCGGCGGCACGCCTGCGAATTGGGCTGCGAGGCGACCGCGCGTGCGGCGTGAACTTGCTGGAGAGCTTTCGCCGGCGCGGCGCAGGCGATTGCGCGCCGAGGTGGCGCGCCACCGGCAGGCCCGGCGACATCGTGGTGGTGTCGGTGCACTGGGGCGGCAACTGGGGTTTCGAGATCCCGCGCGAGGAGCGGGCGTTCGCGCACGCGCTCGTCGACGCGGGCGGCGCCGACATCGTGCACGGCCATTCGTCGCATCACGTCAAGGGCATCGAGGTGCGCGCGCGGCAAGCTCATCCTCTACGGCTGCGGCGACTTCATCAACGACTACGAAGGCATCGGCGGCCACGACGAATACCGGCCCGAGCTCTCGCTGATGTACTTCCCGGACGTCGACACCGGTACGGGCGGCCTGCGCCACTTGCGGATGGTGCCGATGCGGATGCGCCGCTTCCGGCTGGAGCGCGCCCCGGCCGAGGGAGCGGCGTGGCTGCGCGACACCCTCGACCGGGAAGGCCGTGCGCTGGGCACGCGGATGCGCCGCAGGAGCCGGACGGCTCGCTGCTCGCTGGAGGCAGGGGCGCCCATGGCTGAGCCTCGATGTCGCCATCGACGCCAAGGTCGCTGCGCTACGCCGGCCCGGCGACCTATCCGGGCCCGGCCGCGTCGGTCGAGGTGATCGAGACCCACATGTCCTGGGTCTTCCTGCACGGCCGACCAGGCGTACAAGCTCAAGAAGCCGGTGCGCTACGACGGGCTGGACTTCCGCACGCTCGAGGCGCGGCGACTTCTATTGCATGGAGGAGCTGCGGCTGAACCGGCGCCTGGCGCCGGCGGTGTACCTCGACGTCGTGCCGCTTGCAGGGCGGATGCGGTCGGGACGCTGCGGCTGGGCGCCCGGGGCGAAGTCGTCGACTGGCTGGTCAGGATGCGGCGCCTGCCCGCGGACCTGATGCTCGACCGGCTGCTCGAGGAGGGCCGGGCGACCGCGGACCACATGCGGCGCATCGCCGAGCGGCTGTGCCGCCTTCTACCGCGGCCTTGCCGCCGGCCGCGATGGACGCCGGGCGCTACATCGCGCGCCTGCGCGCGGCGACATCGACGAGTGCGAGCGTGAGCTGTGCGACCCTGTCGTACGCGCTGCCGGCCGCGGACGTGCGCCGCGTGTGCGCGCGGCTCCGGGCCTTGCTGCAGGCGCGGGGCGCATTGTTCGAGGCGCGGGTGCGGCCGGACGGATCGTCGAAGGCCATGGCGACCTGCGGCCCGAGCACATCTGGCTGGGCGAGCCGCCGGCGATCATCGACTGCCTCGAGTTCTCGGCCGAGCTGCGCACGCTCGACGTCGCCGACGAACTGGGCTTCCTCGCGCTCGAATGCGAGCGCCTGGGCGCGCCGCAGCTCGGCCGCGCGCTGCTCGATGCCTATGCGGGCGCGGCGGGCGACGTGCCCGACGCCGCGCTGGTCGATTTCTACCAGGCCTGGCGCGCCTGCGTGCCGCGCCACGCATCGCCATCCGGCACCTGAAGGAAGCGCGCTACCGCGACTCGCCCCAATGGCCGGCGCGCGCGCGGCAGTACCTGGAACTGCGCACGCCGCCCACAGCTGCGAGGCGTTCGGGCCGGCGCTGTCCTAGCCTTCCAGCAGCTCCACGATGGAGCCGCCGTCGTGGATGCAGCGGATGGCGTCGCGCGAACAGGCCGGCGCGTCGGCCAGCACCACGAGCTTGGCCTTGACCCGTCCGTCACCGAGCCGGAAGGGCGGGACCGAGTCGGTGACCACGATGCCGGTCAGCGCGTCGTCGGCCAGCAGCAGAGGCGCCTCGCCCACGAACAGGCCGTGCGACGCGGCGGCGTAGACGGAAGACGCGCCCGAGCGAACGGCAGGCCTTGACCGTGCGGGCGATCGTCGTGCCGGTGCTGATCAGGTCGTCCAGCGATGATCGCGCAGCGGCCCTGCACGTCGCCCACGATCAGTTCGCCGCTGAACGACGCCCTGGCTGCGGTGCTTCTCGGCGAAGGCGGCCGCCACCGGCCGGCCCAGCGCATGGGCCAGGCGCAGGCGGAACCGGTCGGCGCGCTTGATGCCGCCGGCGTCGGGCGAAACCACCACCGCTTCCCGGCCGTCCAGCAGGGGCGCGAAATGCTTCGCGAACAGGTCCTCGGCCCGCAGGTGCTCGGTGCGGCAGCGGAAGGCATTCTGGTAGGCGGCGAGGTTGTGCACGTCGATGGTGACCACGCGGTCGGTGCCCACCGCCTCGAACATGCGCGGCCACGTAGCGCGTGGTGACGGGGTCGCGGGCCTTGGACTTCTGGTCCTTGCGCGCATAGCCCAGGTAGGGGACGATGGCGGTGACCCTGTCGGCCGAGGCATCCTTGAGCGCGCCGATGAAGAACAGCAGGCGGCACAGCTTGTCGTTGACGCTTTGCTCGCCGTCGCCGTGGAGCGACTGCACGACGAAGACATCCCGGCCGCGCACGTTGGCCAGCGGCCGGGCCTTGTGCTCGCCGTCCTCGAAGCCGCGCTCCTCGTGCGGGTCCAGGGCCAGGCCCATCTGGCGGGCGACTTTCTCGCCGAATTCGCGCGTGGCGTTCAACGCGAAGAGGACCGGTTCGGTGTGGTTCATGGATGAGCTTGGGGGCTGGCCGCAATGCATGCAGTCTAGCCCGGCAGTGCCGCCGGCGGCGCGACCGGGCGGGCGACAGCCGCGTCTTTGCGGCAGGTCAATCCTCAACCCGCGTTGACGGCCTACTGTTGAAGGTCAATGCGGCACTCCGGGTGGCGCGCCGCCGGCAGGAGGTATTCGTTCATGGCAGCCAAGCAGCTTCTGTTCGGGCAGGACGCACGCGACAAGATCCGCCGCGGCGTCGACGCGCTGGCCGACGCGGTCAAGGTGACGCTGGGCCCGCGCGGGCGCACCGTGATCCTCGATCGCGATTTCGGCCCGCCGCAGATCGTCAATTCCGGCGTGGTGGTCGCGAAGGCCATCGAGCTGGAAGACCGGTTCGAGAACATGGGCGCGCAGCTGCTGCGCGAAGTGGCGTCGCGCACCAGCGAGATGGCCGGCGACGGCACGACCACGGCCACCGTGCTCGCGCACGGCATGATCCAGGAAGGCCTGAAGTACCTCGCGGCGGGCATGAACCCGATGGACCTCAAGCGCGGCATCGACAGCGCCATCGAGGCCGTGGTCGCCGAGCTGAAGAACCTCGCCCAGCCCTGCGCGACGTCGCAGGAGATCGCACACGTGGCCAGCATCTCCGCCAACAACGACCGCTCGATCGGCGAGCTGGTGGCCCGCGCGATGGACAAGGTCGGCCGCGAAGGCGCGGTGTCGATCGAGGACGGCTCCGGCATCGCCAGCGAGCTCGAAGTGGTCGAGGGCCTGCAGTTCGACCGCGGCTACCTGTCGGCGTATTTCGTCAACAACGCGGAGCGCCAGTCCGCGGTGCTCGAGGACGTGGCCATCCTGCTGTACGACCAGAAGCTCAGTGCGCTGCAGGAGATGGTGCCGCTGCTCGAGGAAGTGGCCAAGGCCGGCAAGCCGCTGCTGGTGATCGCCGAGGACGTGGAAGCCGACGCGCTGGCGACGCTGGTGGTCAACAGCATCCGCGGCGTCATCAAGACCTGCGCCGTCAAGGCGCCGGGCTTCGGCGACCGCCGCAAGGCGATGCTGCAGGACATGGCGGTGCTCACGGGCGGGCAGGTGATCGCGGCCGAGGCCGGGCTCTCGCTGGAAAAGACGGGGCTGGCCCACCTGGGCCGCGCGCGCCGCGTCGAGGTGGACAAGGAGCGCACCACCATCGTGGGCGGTGGCGGCGACCCGTCGGCCATCCGCGACCGCGTGGCGCAGCTCAAGAAGGAGCGCGAGGGCCTCACCAGCGAATACGACCGCAAGCAGCTGGACGACCGCATCGCCCGGCTGGCCGGCGGCGTCGGCGTGATCAAGGTGGGCGCGGCCACCGAAACCGAGCTGAAGGAGCGCAAGCTGCGCGTGGAGGATGCGCTGCACGCCACGCGCGCGGCGGTGGAGGAGGGCATCGTGCCGGGCGGCGGCGTCGCGCTGCTGCGCGCGCGCAAGGTGCTGCGCGACCTCAAGCTGCCTTCGCTGGACCAGGATTCGGGCCTGAAGATCGTCATGCGCGCCCTGGAAGAGCCGCTGCGCCGCATCGTCAGCAACGCCGCGGAGGAGCCGTCGATCGTGCTCGACCGCGTCGAGGCCTCCGGCGATCGCAACTACGGCTACAACGCCGCGACGCGCGAATACGGCGACATGCTCCAGATGGGCGTGATCGATCCCGCGAAGGTGACGCGGCTGGCGCTGCAGAACGCCGGCTCGATCGCGAGCTTGATCCTCACGGTGGACTGCATGATCGCCAATGCGCCGAAGAAGGAAGGCGAGGCCGCGCCCGGCGGCCCGCCTGAAATGTATTGATGCACGGGATGCGGCCGCAAGCCCCATAGTGAACGCCATGAACCGATTCCCCATCCTGCTCCTGCGCTGCCTGCTGGCGGCGCTCCTGCTGCTGCAGTGGCCGCAGGCGGCGCTGGCCGGCGTGCCGCAGGCCGCCGGCCCTGCCGCGTTGCGCGCCAAGTACACGGCCCTGCGGCCCGTGCTGGCCGACAACCCCTTCCGCGGGCCGCTGTACCTCGAATCGCTGGAAAGCCCGGCGGCGCTGCAGGGCGAGGTGCATGCGGTGGTGGAGCACCCGTTCGGCGCCGTGAGCGCGGCGCTGGGCAACCCGCAGCATTGGTGCGACGTGATGATCCTGCACCTGAACACCAAGTACTGCCGCCGCACCGGCGAAGCGGGCACGACGCGCATCGAGCTGCGGGTCGGCAAGAAGCATGACCAGCCGCTCGCATCGGCCACGCTGGTGGCCTTTGCCTTCCGCGCCGTGAGCGTCACGCCGGAATACCTTGCGGTCGAGCTGGAGGCGCCCGACGGCCCGTTCGACACCAGCGACTACCGCATCCTCCTGGAGGCGGTGCCGCTCGATGCCGGCCGCACCTTCCTGCACATGGGCTATTCGTTCAGCCATGGCGCCATGAGCCGCATGGCGATGCGGCTGTACCTGTCCACGATCGGGCGCGACAAGGTAGGGTTCACCCCCGTCGGCAAGGGGCAGCCGGGCGAGGCGGGCGGGTACATCGGCGGCTTGCGCGGGCTGGTCGAGCGCAACACCATGCGCTACTACCTGGCCATCGACGCCTACCTGGACGCGATCCCGGCGCCGCCAGCCGAGCAGCAGGAAAAGCGCCTGGCCGGGTGGTTCAATGCGACCGAAAAGTACGCGAAGCAGCTCCACGAGGTGGACCGGGAGGACTACCTGTCGATGAAGCGGCGCGAAATCCAGCGCCAGCAGCAGACCGGGCAATAGCGCTCGCGCCAACCGTTGATAAACATCAAGGCGCACTGCTCAGGTCGGTGAAATACTGGTACTCAGGATAGGTAACAGACATCCGCGAACCGAACGACCAATTTTCCATGGAGTGATGCTATGAAGAAGACCCTGTTGACCGTGAGCATCGTGCTGGCTCAAATGCTGGCCGTGGGCGCCTTAGCCCAAACCAAGGGCGAGGCCGATCCGGCCCAGTCCAAGGCTGCGCCGTCGGCGAAAGCCACGGCCTCCGAAAAGGCTGCCGCCAAGGTGACGCGCAAGGCCGAAGGCAAGGCCGCCGCGAAGGCCGATGCGCCCGGTGGCACCGGCCCCGAGTCCGTCGGCGTCGCCAAGGTCACGACCAAGGCAGAGAAGGCCGCTGCCAAGAAGGCACGCAAGGCCGCCGCCAAGGACGCCATGAAGAAGGGCCAGATCACCTCCGGCGAGAAGTGATCCAGGGCAGCTGAGTCCTCCAGACGGGCCCTTCGGGGCCCGTTCTTATTGGGCTGCAGGAGCCTGATTCCTGCGTCGCCGGCGAACACGCACGCCGCAATTCCGGGGATCACCCCGCAACGTTCGAACCGACCCTCACCGGCACGGCCGCCGATTCGAGCTCGTCCTCGCCTAGCGGCTCGGCGGTCGCCTCCAGGTGGTCGAGCACGGCGACATCGGCTTCGGATGCATCGCCGCGACGCGCCCGCAGCCGCTCGCGCAGCACGGCCGGCGGCGCCTCGCACGCCAGGATGGAAAACGGCACTTTCAGTTCGTTCGCCAGCGCGTGCGCGGCGTCGCGTTCGCTGCGGCGCAGGAAAGCGGCGTCCAGCACCACCGGGTAGCCGGCCTGCAGCGCCTGCCTCGCCAGCGCGAGCAGGTGGTCATAGGTGCGGGCAGTGGCCTGCGGGGTGTAGAGGTCCAGCCCCTTGGCCCGCGAGTCTTCCAGCATGCCCAGCCCGGCCAGGCGCTTGCGCTCCACGTCCGAGCGGATGCGGATGGCGCCCTCGCGCTCCAGCAGGCGCTGCGACTCGAAGGTCTTGCCCGAGCCCGGCAGGCCGTGGGTGATGACCAGCCGGCGTGCCGGCGCATGGGTCCAGGCCAGCGCGGCCTCCAGGTAGCGGCGCGCCGCGGCTTCGCTGCCGCGGCCGCGCAGGTGGGCCACCTGCGCGCGCACCAGCGCGCGGTAGACCACCGAGAAGCGCAGCACCGCCAGGCCCGCGTGGTCGCCGGTGTGGTCCAGCCAGCCGTTGAGCAGCCGGAAGGCGAAGTCATGGCGCCCGTGCGCGCTGAAGTCCATCACCGGGAAGGCGATGTCGTCGATGATGTCGATCCAGCGCAGGGCCGGGTCGAATTCGATGCAGTCGAAAGCCGCCACGCCGCTGTCAAGCGCCACGACGTTGTCCAGGTGCAGGTCGCCGTGGCATTGGCGCACGAAGCCGCCCTCCAGGCGCCGGGTCCACAGTGGCCCCAGTGCCGTGGCCTTGGATTCCAGCCATTTTTCCAGCGCCGCCTGCTCGTGGGGGTGGGCCAGGGGCCGTGCGCCGTCCAGCGCCGCCAGCGCGGTCGCACGCCGGCGCTTGCAGCTGGCAAAGCCATTGGCGGTGGGGTTGGCGCGGGTGTGGAAATCAGCCAGCAGCGCCGCCAGCGCGTCCACGTCCCCGGGTCGCAGCGTGCCCGCTTCCAGCCGCTCGCTGAACAGCGCGCCGTTGGGGAAGCGGCGCATGCGCACCGCGTGCTCCAGGACGGTGCCCGGCCCGTCGATCTCCGGCGCGCGGTGCGTGCCGACGATGTTCGCGACGCCAAGGTAGAGCGAGGGCGCCAGGCGCCGGTTCAGCCGCACCTCTTCCTCGCAGAAATGCCGGCGCGCTTCCAGCGTGGAGTAATCGACGAAAGGCAGGTGCACCGGCTTCTTGATCTTGTAGGCGAAGTCGCCCGCGAGCAGCACCCACGAGATGTGGGTTTCGATGACTTCGGCGTGCAGCGTGCGGGCAAGGGCCCTGACCAGGGCCTGCGCCAGCGTGGTGGGGTCGGCGGTATGCATGGAGGAAAGGTTATTCCAGGGTGCGGGGGCACGGATTGACCTCTGTCAAACCGCTCCATGCGGGAAGCTGCCTATAGTGAATTCATCACTTCGAAGGCCTCTCATGTACCAGCGAATCCTGGTTCCCCTCGACGGCAGCCCCACGGCCGAGCGCGGCTTGCGCGAAGCCCTGAAACTCGCTGCCGGCCAGCAGACCAAGCTGCTGCTCCTGCACGTGGTGGACGACTACCCGATGCTGATCGAGACCTCGTCGATGACCAGCTACGACGACGTGGTCAAGGGCCTGCGCAAGCACGGCCTGGACGTCCTGGCGAGCGCCAAGGGCGAGTGCGACGAGGCTGCGGTGCATTACGAGGCGCTGCTGCGCGAAGTCATGGGCGAGCGCGTCTCCGACGTGATCGTCGCGCAGGCCGGGCAGCACGCCTGCGACCTGATCGTCATGGGCACGCATGGCCGCCGCGGGTTCCAGCGCCTGGCGATGGGCAGCCAGGCCGAAGCGGTGGCGCGGGCCAGCCCGGTGCCTGTGCTGCTGGTGCGGTCGAAGCCGCCGGACGCCGACGCGACCTGACGCAGGTTTTTGTGATGTCCGATCCCTGCCTGCCGGACGGTGAGGCGGTCGCCCGACGCCGACTGGCCGCAGTGCGCGGTGCCGGGCTGTCGCTGGTGCTGGCCGGGCTGGCACTGGCGTCGTGCGGGTGCGCGCCCCTGGCCCCCCAGCGCGTGCCACCCCTTTCGTTTGAAGTCCCCTCGACCTGGTCCGGTGGCGATGCCGCTGCCGGCCGCGCTGCGGTCCCGCTGGCGCAGTGGTGGTTGCGCTTCGACGACCCGCTGCTGGCCCAGCTCGTGACGCAGGCCCTGCAGGCCAACACCAGCGTCACCGGCGCGCAGGCCGCGCTGCGGCAGGCCCGCGCGCTGCGCGACGTCGTCGGCGGCGGGCCTGTTGCCGACGGTCGACGGCTCGGCGTCGGCGCAGCGCAGCCGGTCCGGCGGCAACCACGCCGGCAACAGCTTCAGGGTCGGCCTCGACGCGAGCTGGGAGCTCGATGTCTTCGGCGGCAACCGCAGCGCGCTGCAGGCGCAGCGAGGCCGCGGCCCAGGCCAGCGCGGCCAGCCTGGGCGACGTGCAGGTGTCGATCGCCGCCGAGGTGGCGCTGGACTACATCGCGCTGCGCGGCGCCCAGGCGCGGCTGGCGATCGCCGACGACAACCTGGCCAGCCAGCAGGAGACCCTGCAGATCACCGCAGTGGCGCCTGCAGGCCGGCCTGGTCACCTCGCTCGAAGCCGAGCAGGCGCGTGCGCGCGACCGAGCAGACGCGGCGCCCAGTTGCCGGCCCTGCAGACCAGCATCGAGCAGACCGGCCACGCGCTGGCGGTGCTGACCGGCCAGCCGCCCGCGGCCTTGTCAGGCGTGCTGGCCGCGGCCGGCCCGGTGCCGCAGGCCGCCGACGACCTGGCGCTGAGCATTCCCGCCGAGACGCTGCGCCAGCGGCCCGACGTGCGCGCCGCCGAGCACCAGGTGGCGGCGGCGCTGGCCCGCGTGTCGCAGGCCGATGCGCGCGCGCTTGCCGAGCTTCCGGCTCAGCGGTTCGCTGGGCCTGAACGCGCTGACGCTGGGCGCGCTGACCAACGGCGCGTCGGTCGTCAGCGCGCTGCTGGCCGGCGTGTCGATGCCGCTGTTCGACGGCGGCGCGCGCGCGCGCCCAGGTGCGCGCGCAGCAGGCGGCGCTGGACCAGGCCCGCGTGGCCTACCAGGCCGCGGTGCTGACGGCGCTGAAGGACGTGGAGGACGCGCTGGTCGCGCTGCGCGGCGACCGCGAGCGCCTGGCGCGCCTGCAGCAGCGCCGCCGAGGCCGCCGGCAACGCCGCGCTGCTGGCGCGCCAGCGCTACAGCAGCGGCCTGGTCGACTTCCAGGTCGTGCTCGAAACCCAGCGCACGCCAGCTCAGCACCCAGGACAGCGTGGCCAGTGCCAGCGCCGACGTCAGCGCCGACCATGTGCGCCTGTACAAGGCGCTGGGCGGCGGCTGGCAGCCCGAAGGCGGCGACTGCGCCGCCCGCTGCCGCCGCAGAACCCGTCCGGACGTCCCCCTCATGAACATCCCCACTCCTTCCGCCGCGCCGCGCCCGCCGCCCGACCGCCGGCACCGAGACCGACCTCGCCGCCCTGCTCGCCGAGCCGGCCGCCGCACCGCTGGTACCGCCGCCCCGCGCTGTGGGGCGGCGTCGTCCTGGTGCTGCTGGCTGCCGGCGGCTGTGGTACTGGCAGGCAGCGCCAGGCCGCCAACGCCGCGCCCGATCTACGTCACGCAGGCCGTGGCGCGCGGCAACCTGACCCTGACCGTCACCGCCAACGGCACGCTGCAGCCGACGCGCTCGATCAACATCGGCAGCGAACTCTCGGGCACGGTGCTGAAGGTCAACGTCGACGTCAACGACCAGATCAAGAAGGGCCAGGTGCTGGTCGAGCTCGACACCGCCAAGCTGAACGACCAGATCCTGCGCTCGCGCGCCGTCGCTGGCCGCGGCCAATGCCAAGGTCGCGCAGACCGGCGGCCACGGTGAAGGAGGCGCAGGGCCAGCCTGGCGCGCTTCGAGGAGGTGGCGCGCCTGTCGGGCGGCAAGGTGCCGTCCAAGGCCGAGCTCGACGCGGCCGCGCCGACGCTCGAGCGCGCGCTGGCCGACGAGGCCAGCGCGCGCGCCAGCGTCGCCGATGCGCAGGCGGCGCTGTCCACCGACGAGATCAACCTGTCCAAGGCGTCGATCCGCGCGCCCGTCCGACGGCGTGGTGCTGACGCGCAACGTCGACCCCGGCAACGCCGTGGCCGCCTCGCTGCAGGCGGTGACGCTGTTCACCGTGGCCGAGGACCTGGCGCAGCTGCGCCTGCAGGTCTACGTCGACGAGGCCGACGTGGGCTCGGTGCAAGGTCGGGCCAGAAGGCCAGCTTCACCGTCAGCGCCTACCCGAGCCGCAAGCTACCCGGCCACGATCACCCGCGTGGCCTACGGCTCGACCATCACCGACAACGTCGTCACCTACCTCACCTACCTGGACGTGGACAACAGCGACCTGAGCCTGCGCCCGGGCATGACGGCCACCGCGACGATCACCGCGACCGCAGCGCAACGACGTGCTGCTGGTGCCCAACACCGCGCTGCGCTTCACGCCGGCCGACGGCCGCCGCGCCGCCAGCCGGCGGCCAGCGGCGGCATCGTCGTCCAGCCTGACGCCGCGCATGCCGCGGCAGCGGCACGCGCACGTCCGGCCGCGGCCGGCGCCAGCACCGCGACCGCGCGCCAGGTCTGGGTGCTGCGCGACGGCGCGGCCGTGCCGGTGGCGGTGACGCCCGGGCATCAGCGACGGCCGCATGACCGAGATCACCGGCGGCGAGCTGCAGGCCGGCATGCAGGTCATCACCGACCAGAAGAGCGCCGCCGCGAAATGAGGCACCGATGAACGAGCCGCTGATCCGCCTGCGCGGCGTGACCAAGGTGTACGGCAGCGGCCAGGCCGAGCTGCTGGCGCTGAAGGGCATCGACCTCGACATCGCCGCCGGCGAGTTCGTCGCCATCATGGGGCCCAGCGGCTCGGGCAAGTCGACCGCGATGAACATCCTGGGCTGCCTGGACACGCCCAGCGCCGGGCGAGTACCTGTTCCACGGCGCGCACGTCGAGGCGCCTGTCGCGCGACCAGCGCGCGCGGCTGCGCCGCCGCTACCTCGGCTTCGTGTTCCAGGGCTTCAACCTGCTGGCGCGCACCTCGGCGCAGGAGAACGTCGAGCTGCCGCTGCTGTACCGCGGCGAGAGCGCCGCGGTGCGCCGCGCCGCCGCGCGCCAGGGCGCTGCAGTCGGTGGGCCTGGCGCGGCTGGGAGCACCACACGCCGGCCGAGCTGTCGGGCGGCCAGCAGCAGCGCGTGGCGATCGCCCGCGCCATCGTCACCGAGCCGGCGGTGCTGCTGGCCGACGAGCCCACCGGCAACCTCGACACCCAGCGCAGCCGCGAGATCATGGAGCTGCTGCGGCGCCTGAACGTGGACCACGGCATCACCGTGCTGATGGTCACGCACGAGCCCGACATGGCGGCCTACGCCCGGCGCATGGTGCATTTCGTCGACGGCCGCATCGACAGCGACGCGCCCAACCCGCACCCGTCGCCGGCGGCCGCCGCGCCGCTGCGGCGCGGAGCACCGCTGATGCTGCTCAACACCCTGCTGCTCGCGCTGCGCTCGATCCGGCGCAACCTGCTGCGCTCGTTCCTCACCATCCTGGGCATCGTGATCGGCGTCAGCGCCGTGATCACCATGGTCACGCTGGGCAACGGCGCCACGCAGGCGGTGCAGACGCAGATCTCCAGCCTGGGCACCAACCTGCTGATGGTGCGCCCCGGCCAGCGCCAGGGGCCGGGCGGCGGCGGCGGCGGCGGCGCGCCGTCGTTCAAGGAGGCCGATGCCGAGGCCATCGCTGGCGCAGATCGGCGGCATCGCCGCCGTGGCGCCCGAAGGCGCGCACCAGCGTCACCGTGGTGGCCAACGGCCGCAACTGGGCCACCAGCGTCACCGGCAGCACCAACGCCTGGTTCGACACCGGCAACTGGAAGCTGGCCGCCGGCCGCGAGTTCGAGGACGACGAGCAGCGCGCCGGCGCCGCCGTCTGCATCATCGGCGAGACGGTGCGGCGCGAGCTCTTCGGCGGCACGCGCGGCCTGGGCGAGCAGCTGCGCATCAAGCAGTTCTCCTGCGAGGTGATCGGCGTGCTCGCCTCCAAGGGCCAGGCCGCCATGGGCAACGACCAGGACGACATGGTGCTGGTGCCGCTGCACACGCTGCAGCGCCGCGTCACCGGCAACCAGCGCGTCAACACGCTGCTGGTGTCGATGCAGGACGGCAGCGACAGCACGCGCGCTGAAGGCCAGCCTGCGCGCAGCTGCTGCGCGAGCGCCGCAAGCTGGCCGAGGGCGACGACGACAACTTCAACGTGCTCGACACCCAGCAGCTGGCCGAGACGCTGTCGGGCACGACCAAGGTGATGACCACGCTGCTGGGCGCGGTGGCCGCGGTGAGCCTGCTGGTGGGCGGCATCGGCATCATGAACATCATGCTGGTCAGCGTGACCGAGCGCACCCGCGAGATCGGCCTGCGCCTGGCCATCGGCGCGCTGGAGCGCGAGGTGCTGCTGCAGTTCCTGATCGAGGCGGTGGTGCTGGCGGCGCTGGGCGGCCTCATCGGCATCGTGATCGCCACCGGCGCGTCCATCGTGCTGGCCGGCGTGATGGGCGTGCCCTACCTGTTCGACCCGGCGATCAACCTGCTGTCGTTCGTGTTCTCGGCCGGCATCGGCGTGCTGTTCGGCTACTTCCCGGCGCGGCGCGCGGCGCGCATGGATCCGATCGAGGCGCTGCGGCACGAATAGGCCGGGCCGGGGCGGCCCCGGCGATCAGCGTCGCGATCAGCGTCCGCGAACGGGATGCTCGTGGGCGCTCTGGCAGTCCACGCAATAGGGCGTCGCGGGCATGAGCGTGAGCCGCCTCAGGTCGATGGGCTTGCCGCATTGCATGCATTGCCCGTAGGTGCCGTCTTCCAGCCGCTTGCGGGCGGACAGCACCTGCTCCAGTTCCACCGCCGCGTGCTGGGCCTGCACTTCGTCCACGTCGTCCTGCGTGTCGGCGTCGGCAATGTCGACGAAATCGGTCACCTCGCGGTCGGGGGTGACGGTCTGCTCGGCCGTGTCACCCGTGGCGCGCAAGGTCGCGCGCAGGTCGGCTTCGCGCTGCGTGAGCAACTCCGAGAAGCGGGGCGAGAGGGAGGGTTCAAAGGTTTTCATGGGAAGCACCTGACTCGAAGAATGGCTGGCAAGCGGATTCACTGCCCGGGAGACGCTCAGGCCCGGCCGGAAGGCCGCTGCGACCTGGTCGCGCAGGGCCCGCGCCTGGCGCTGGCTGGCCGGCGCGGCTCGCACGTCGGTGCCGGTGTGCCGCGAAGCGTCGCCCAGCTCGGCCAGCAGCGGATCGCCGAACCGGCGCCATCCAGGGGCAGGCGGCAAGGACCGCGGCGTGACCTCTTCAGGGCGGGCGCCGGGAACCGCCACGCCCGCATCCGGCGGCGCGCCGGGTGCCTGCGTTGCGCAGCCAGCCCATAGCAGCGGCAGCGCCGCGAGGAGGCCGCGGGCCACGGAACCTGGTTGGGGGAGCACGGCTTCATGGGTCGATATTGGTCCGTGCGGGGCCGCGGCGTGTTGAGATTTCTCAATCCGGGCCACCGCGCTGGGACACAATGCGAAATGCCCGTCGCGAAGTGGCCGGCGGCGGGCGCTCCCGCGCGACCGGCCCGCAAGGAGTTTGCATGTACCAACGAATCCTCGTGCCCGTGGACGGCAGCGCGACATCGGAGCGCGGCCTGCGCGAGGCCATCGGCCTGGCCGCCGGGCAGAACACCGCGGCTGCTCTTCCTGCACGTGGTGGACGACTACACGACGCTGGCGGAAATGACTTCGGCCGCCGGTTACGACGAGATGCTGCGCGGCCTGCGCCAGTACGGGCTGGACGTGCTGGGCAAGGCCAAGGCCGCCGCCGAGGCCAGATCGGTCCATTGCGAAACACTGCTGCGCGAAGTGACCGGCAAGCGCGTGTCCGATGTCATTGTCGAGCAGGCCGCGCTGCACAGCTGCGACCTGATCCTGATGGGCACGCACGGCCGGAGCGGCTTCAGCCGCCTGACGCTGGGCAGCGCCGCCGAAGGCGTGGCGCGGATCAGCCCGGTGCCGGTGCTGCTGGTGCGGCAGGACGAGCCCAAGGCCTGACCGGCTTTCAGGGCGTGCGGACCTTCACGCGCTTGCCGTCGGCCAGCGCGGCCGGCGGGTAGACCACGACGGTGTCGCCGGGTGCGAGGTTGTTGCGCACCCAGGCCTGGCTGCCGTTTCTCGCCGCCACCTCGACCGGCTGCAGGCGCGCGCGGCGCCCGTCGAGCTTGTAGACGGCCATGCCTTCGCTGGTGCGGGAAGAGGGCGCCCACCGGCACCAGCGTCGCCTTGTCGACGCTCGAGGTGATGATCCGCAGCGTGACGCGAAAGCCGTCGCCCATCGCCCTCCAGGCCTGCGGCGGGGAGGTGATGTCCACCAGCACGTTGACGCGCTGCTCCTCGATGCCCAGCGCCGACACCTTGGTGAAGGCGGCCGGCTCCACGCGGCGCACCACGCCCTCCACCGGCGGGCCGCCCCAGCGCTCGATCACCGCCCGGCGGCCCGGCTGGGCCTGCACCGCATCGGTGGTGAGCAGCTCGCTCAGCACTTCCATGCGGGCCGGGTCGCCGATGTCCAGCAGCGCCGCGCCGGCCGGCACCGTGGCCTCGCTGGTCTGCACCACGCGCAGCACGACGCCGGCCACCGGGGCCTTCACGTTCAGCGCGCGGCCCGGCGCGCCGGCGGCCGCGGGCTGCAGCGCGGCGGCGGCCTGGGCCTGCTCATGAATGGCCACCTCGCGTTCGGCCAGGGCCATGTCGATCTCGCGCTGGGCGCTGCCCGTGGCGAGCCGCGCGGCGTCCAGGCGCGATGCGGCGATGAAGCCGTCGGCGGCGAGCTTTTCGGAGCGGTCCTGCTCCAGCCGCGCTTCCTGCGCCGCGATGCGGGCCTTGGCGATGCGGGCCCCGGCGCGCTCGACGCCTGCCGCGGCGGCCTTCAGCCGCGCCGTCGCCTCGGTGCGGCTGCGCGCGTCCACCATGGACGACATCACGGGCGTGAGCACCGCGACGGTGTCGCCGGCCGCCACGCTGTCGCCTTCGCGCAGCGTGATGCGGGCCAGCCGCGACGCCACCGGGGCGGAGACGGTGAAGCGGTCCTTCAGCCGGGTGCGGCCGTCCTCCTCGATGGATTGCTCGAAGAGGCCCTGCTTCACGGCTTCGGCTTCCACATCCACGGGCCGGGGCGCGAAGGCCCACGCGAGCGCGGCCACGGCCGCGAGGCCGGCGCCGGCCCAGCCCCAGGTCGATTTCTTCAGTTGGATCATTGTTCTTTCCCCTTCACTCGCGAGTCTTGAGCGCGGCCACCATGTCCAGCCGGTCGATGCGCCGTCGCACCACCAGCGCGCTGGCCGCGCCCGCCGCCACGACGCACAGGCCGGCGAAGGCATAGGTGCGGGCGCGGATGATCACCGGAAAATAGAACTCGTCGGACCGCATGAGCTCCACGATGCCGTGCGTGAGCCCCCAGCCCAGCGCCATGCCCAGCGGCAGGGCGACGGCGATGGACAGCGCCAGTTCCCCCAGCAGCAGGAACGAGACCTCGGCCCGCGTGAAGCCCAGCACCCGCAGGCTGGCCAGTTCCCAGGTGCGCTCGGCCAGCGCGATGCGTGCGTTGTTGTAGACCACGCCGACGGCGATCACGGCGGCAAACCCGGTGAGGATCGCGCTCATGACCAGGATGTTGCGGGCCGTCACTTCCTGCATGTTGCGCATCATGGTCGCCTTGCTGAAGGAGCCCGAGACGCGCGGCATGGCCTTGGTCGCCTCCAGCACCTGGTGGTCCTGCCCTTTCGCGACGCGCAGCGTGAATTCGGACACCACGTCGCCTTCGCCCAGCAGGCGGTTGAGGGCGCGGCGCTCCATGTAGGCGTTCAGGCCCATCATGTCGCGCACCAGCTGCTGCACCGTCACCTCGCGCACCAGCCGGCGGCCCTCGCGCAGTTCCACCGTCACGCTGTCGCCCACGCGCACCCCCAGCTTGTCGGCCAGGCGGTCGCTCAACAGCAGCCCCTCCGCGGGCGGCTCGGCCAGCCGGCCGTCCACGTCGATCACGCGCAGCAGGCTGGTGGGCGTCGTTCGCCCCTGGATCACCCCGGTTTCGCTGCGCTGGCCGTGGACGAATCGCACGGGTACGCGGCGACCGGGTTCGACCTGCAGCACCCCGGGCAGGCGCGCCAGGGCGCGGGAGGCGCCGGCGTCGATGGGCTCGATGGTCCACATCTCGACGTCGCCGCGCATGCCCAGGTTGAAGTTGGTGTCGACGATCACGTCGATGGCATCGCGAAAGAAGTTGCCCATGACGATGATCGCCACCGAGGCCGCGATGCCGCCCACCGTCACCGCCGCGCGCAGCGGGCGGCGGTCGATGTTGCGCAGGATCATGCGCAGCGCCGGCCCGGTGCGCAGGCGCGGGATGCGCTCGAGCAGCGACCTGCTGTAGCGGCCGGGCGCGGGCGGGCGCATGGCCTCGGCCGGCTGCAGGCGCACGGTCGCGCCGATGGCGGTGAGCGTGCCCAGGAGGGCGGTGACCGCCACGATGCCCAGGCTGGCGGCCACGAGCTCGGAGGGCATGACCAGCGCAAACACCGGGAAGCGGAAGACCTCGTCGTACAGGCCCATCAGGAGCCGGCCCAGCCATTGCGCCAGGCCCAGGCCCAGCAGCCAGCCGCCGATGGCCATGGGCGTGACCAGCTTGAGGTAGTGCAGGGCGATGGCGCGGTTGGGATACCCCAGCGCCTTGAGCGCCGCGACCTGCTCGCGCTGGGTGGCGATGAGCCGGGCCGTGACGACGTGCAGCAGGAACGCGGCCACCGCCAGGAAGATCGACGGCAGGATCGTGCCCAGCACCTGCTGCTCGCGGATCTCGGCGTTGAGGATGGCGTGCGACATCTGGTCGTCGCGGCCGTTCGCGGGCAGGCCGCCGAAGCGCGCGAGCTGCCGGTTCACCGCATCGACGGTGGCCGGCTGCGAAGTGCCCGGCGCCAGCTTGAGGGTCACGCGGTTGAATGCGCCCTGCATGTCCAGCGCGGCGGCAAGCTCATCGGCGTCGAGCCAGAAGACGCCGAAGGCGCGCACGTCGGGCATGCCCCACATGCCGGCAAAGATGTATTCGGGCGAAAGCACCGTGCCCGTGATGCGCAGGCGCCTCAGCTTGCCGTTGACCAGGGCCGTGACGCTGGTGCCCGGCGTGAGCTTGTGCGCCTGCGCGAACACTTCGGTCACGACGGCGTCGAGTTCGCCACCGGCCCGGGTGCCCGGTTCCGGCAGGCGGCCCGACCGCAGCGACACGCGGTTCAGGCGCTGCGGCTGGTGGCTGTCCAGGCCGATCAGCTGGCCGATGACCGGGTCGGTGCTGTCCGCCACCGTGATGCGCGCGCCAGCCTCGACGGTTGTCTGGACGTCGACCACGCCCGGCAGCTCGGCCAGCCGCCGGGCCTGGGCGTCGGGTGCGCGCTTGACGCTGGCAAAGACATCGGCGAAGCGGCCGGACTCGTAGAAGCGTTCCCGCGCGACCGACAGCGACTCGACGGCCGAGAGGCAGCCGACGAAGCCGCCGATGCCGCTGGCGACCACCAGCGCGATGGTGACGGCCTGGCTCCACAGCAGCTTCAGGTCCCGGAACACCTTGCGGTCGAGCGCTTTCATGGTGTTTGAGCTTTCACCAGGACAGCTCGGCCGGCGTGAGGCGGCGCTCGGGTTTCTCGATGCTGGCGATGTGGCCGTCCGACAGGCGGATCACCCGGTCGGCCATGCCCGCGATCGCGGCGTTGTGGGTGATCACGACGGCCGTGGTGCCCAACTCCTGGTTGATGCGCGCGATGACCTCCAGCACCAGCTTGCCGGTGGCGTAGTCCAGCGCGCCGGTGGGCTCGTCGCACAGCAGCAGCTGCGGGCGCTTGACGATGGCCCGCGCGATGGCCACGCGCTGCTGCTCGCCGCCGGAGAGCTGCGAGGGGAAATGGTCGCGCCGCGGCGACAGGGCGACGAGCTCCAGCGCTTCGTCCACCGGCATCGGATTCTCCGAGATGTCGGTGACCAGCGCCACGTTTTCGCGCACCGTGAGGCTGGGAATGAGGTTGTAGAACTGGAAGACGAAGCCGACGTGCTCGCGCCGGTAGCGCGTGAGCTCGTCGTCGGACGCATCGGTGAGGCGGTGGTCGAAGAACTGCACGTCGCCGCTGGTGGGGCGGTCCAGCCCGCCGAGGATGTTCAGCAGGGTGGACTTGCCGCTGCCCGAGGCGCCGAGCAGCACCACGAACTCGCCGGCGCGCACGTCGAGGTCGACGTCGCGCAGCGCATGGACGGCCGTCTCGCCGTCCCCGTAGGTCTTGCACAGCGACCGGGCACGCAACACCGGCGGTAAGGCCGGCTGCTGCGCCGGTGCTGGGGTCATGCAGCAGGCCTTATTGGACGGTCAGTTTCTTCGACGCGACCGACGTCTTCTTCGGCAGCACCAGCGTCAGCACGCCGTCGGCATATTTCGCCTCGGCCTTGCTGTCGTCCACGTCGTCGGCCAGGCTGAAGGTGCGCGACACGTTGCCGTAGTAGCGCTCGCTGCGCAGCACCTTGTCGCCGTTGCCCTTGGTTTCCTTTTCGCGCTTCACTTCGGCGTCGATCTGCACGATGTTGCCGTCGATGCGCACGTTGATGTCTTCCTTCTTCACGCCGGGAATGTCGGCCTTGACCTCATAGGCGTTGTCCTTCTCGGCGACGTCGATGCGCATCTTGAGGTCCGGCATTTCCTTTTCGAAGGCGGTGGGGGCGAAGAACCGGCGCAGGGACGATTCGAAGTTGTCGTTGAAGGCCGGATCGAACAGGCGAAGACTTGTCATGATGTACCTCTCTTGGTGATGAAATGAAGCATCCCCGCGGGGCGCCTCAGGCGACGACCCGCAGGTGGTCCACGACGCGCGAAACGCCGTGCGCGGCGAACGCCACGCCCATGGCGGCGTCGTGCTCGGCCATGGAATGGACATCGCCGCTGAGCGTCACCACGCCGCCGTCCACTTCGATGCCGATGTGTTTCGCCTCGCGGGCGGCATGGCGCGTGAGCGCCGCCGTGATCTGCGTGGCGATGTCCCTGGTTTTCACGCGCGGCTTGACGGTGACCCGGTTGAACAGGCCCCGCACGCCGGCCAGCGGCCGGATGCATTGCTCGGCGGTAGAGAACTGGTAGCCCCAGTCGACCTCGCCGGTGAGGGTCACCCAGCCGTCTTCCACCTCCACCTTCACCTTGCCGTCGGGCACCAGCGAATTGAGCTGCAGCGCCGTGGCGGCGGCCTGCGCGACTTCCGTGTCGCTGCGCTTGTGCTCGGGCGCGAGCTTGACGTCCAGGTCCAGCGCGATGCCGCGCACGCCGGACACGCGCCGCACGGCACGCTCGGCCGCATGTTTCTCGACGAAGGTGTCCAGGGTGCCCGACAGGGTCACCACGCCTTCCTTGACAGCCACGCCGATGTTGGTGGCGTTGACGGACGGGTCCCACGCCAGTTCATCGGTGACATCCGACTTGAGTTGCAGGTCTGTTTTCATCGCTCGTTCTCCATGCGCCTTGTCGCCGTCGGTGACACCCGCCGCGCGAAGGCTCCAAGGGAAATCTATATCCGCACCGCGAATGTTTTTTGATCTGCCGCAACTTTGGTCCAGCGGGGCCGCGTTATAGGCGATACAGCCGTACCAGAATGATTTGGCGAACCCGAAGGGCCCCGTTCATGACGCCGATGCGCCGCCGATTCCTCCTCGCGTCCCTGGGCGTGCTGCCGCTGCTGTACGGTGGGCGGAGCTGGGCCGTGGCCAGCGACCTGGCACGCGCGTACGGCGCGCAGGTCGACCGCACGTTGCCCGCGCCGCCGGATGAAGCGCGGCGCTATGCACGCCTGGCGCAGGACGCATTGGCCCAGGCTGGCGTGACACTCGCAAGGCCCCAGTACCTTGCCGTGGTCGATCGCGACCCGTATGTGCAGGCGCTGCTGCTGTTCTTCCGCAACGCCGACTCCACGCTCGAGCTGGTCGGCGCGTCACCGGTCTCCACCGGCCGCACCGGCGGCCTGGACAGTTTCGAAACGCCGGCCGGCGTGTTCGAACACAGCCGTGCCGCCGCGGACTTCCGCTCGGACGGCGTGCCCGATGCCGATGGCCTGCTGCGCTACGGCGCCAAGGGCCTGCGCGTGTACGACTTCGGGCCGCAGAAAGTGCCGCAGGGCTGGGGCGACGGCAAGGCCGCGGAAATGCGCCTGCTGATGCACGCGACCGACCCGGAGCTGCTGGAGCAGCGGCTGGGCAGCGCGCAGTCCGATGGCGGTATCCGCATCCCGGCTTCGCTCGACGGCTTCATCGACCAGTACGGACTGCTGGACGGCGCCTGGCTGGTCGTGGTGGATACGCGGCGCGGCAGCCGGCCCGACTGGTCGCCGGAGCCGTACATCCCGCGCGTGCTGCGGCGGGCCGCCAGGCCGCCCGGGACCCCGCCGCCGTCACCACCGCAGGGGCCGCCGGCGGTGAAGATCCGTTAGCGTCCTGCGTCGCACGTCGCCGCGCGACGGTCGAGCACCAACGCCCTAGGGCTGGGTCTTGCGCCAGGCTTCGTAGCGCGCGCGGTTTTCCTCGTTGGGCGGGTACAGGCCGGGCAGGGCGGCGCCCTGGTCGACCTGGCTCATGATCCAGTTTTCCAGGTGCTCCTGCTCGGTGGCCGCGGCGACCACGTCGTCCAGCAGCGCTGCGGGGATCAGCACGGCGCCGTCCTGGTCGACCAGGATCACGTCGTTCGGGAACACGGCCACGCCGCCGCAGTCGATCGGCTCCTGCCAGCCGACGAAGGTCAGGCCCGCGACCGAGGGCGGCGCGGCGGTGCCCTGGCACCAGACCGGCAGGCCCGTGCCGAGCACGCCCGACGACGTCGCGCACCACGCCGTCGGTCACCAGGCCGGCGACGCCGCGCTTGGCCATGCGCGCGCACAGGATGTCGCCGAAGATGCCGGCGTCGGTCACGCCCATGGCGCCCACGACGGCGATGCAGCCCGGCGGCATGGCCTCGATGGCCGCGCGGGTGGAAATCGGCGAGCCCCACGAAGCGGGGGTGGCGAGGTCTTCGCGCGCGGGCACGAAGCGCAGCGTGAACGCGCGGCCGACCAGGCGGGGCTGGCCCGGGGCCAGCGGCCGGGTGCCGCGCAGCCAGACGTTGCGCAGGCCCTTCTTCAGCAGGACGGTGGTGATGGTGCCGCTGGACACGGCGGACAGCGCGCGGATCGCGCCCGGATCGAGCGCGAGCGATTCGACATTCATGAAACGAGACTCCTTGGGGGCGACAGCACGCATGCTAACGCCTTCCGGCCGGGGTCAGGGCACGAGCACCGCCGCGCCTTCCACCTTGCCGTCGCGCAAGGCCTGCAAGGCGGCGTTGGCGTCCTGCAGCGCGAAAGTCTGCACGTGCGTGCGCAGGGCGAGCTCGGCCACCAGCGAGAAGAACGCGTCGCCATCCGCGCGGGTGAGGTTGGCCACCGACTTCAAGCACCCGCTCGCCCCACAGCAGGCCGTAGTCGAACGCGGGGATGGCGCTCATGTGGATGCCCGCGCAGACCACCACGCCGCCCTTGTGCGTCGCGGCCAGGGCCGCGGGCACCAGCGCGCCGACCGGGGCGAAGATCAGCGCTGCGTCCAGCTCCGCGGGCGGCTGCTCATCCGAGCCGCCGGCCCAGGCCGCGCCCAGGCTGAGCGCGAAGGCCTGGCCGGCGGTGTCGCCGGCGCGCGTGAAGGCATACACCTCCTGGCCCGCGCGAGGCCGCGACCTGGCAGATGATGTGCGCCGCCGCGCCGAAGCCGTACAGGCCCAGGCGCCGGTGCGTGGCCGCGCCGGCCAGCCGCCACGCGCGGTAGCCGATCAGGCCCGCGCACAGCAGCGGCGCCGCATGCACGTCGTCGTAGCGGTTGGGCAGGGCGAAGCAGAAGCGCTCGTCGGCGGCGGCGTACTCGGCAAAGCCGCCGTCGCGGTCGTAGCCGGTGAAGACCGGGTGGTCGCAGAGGTTCTCGCGGTCCATCTCGCAGTAGCCGCAGTGCCCGCAGGTCTGCCCCAGCCACGGGATGCCGATGCGCTGCCCGATCGGCGAAGCGCTTGGCCTGGGGGCCGCGCGCCACCACGGAGCCCACCACCTCGTGCCCCGGCACCACGCCCGCGCGGTGCGGCGGCAATTCGCCGTCGACGATGTGCAGGTCGGTGCGGCAGACACCGCAGGCCAGCACGCGCACCACCACGTCGTGGCCTTGCGCCTGCGGCACGGGCTTGCGCGCCACCTGCAGTTGCCGACCCGAGGGCGCGACCGTCATCGCATTCATGAAAGCCGGCAACATGGGCCGATGTTAAGCACGCGGGGCGCGCCGTGGGGGCCATTCGCCCCACCGTTGACCTTGCGCAAAAATGCCGCGGCGCGGGAATTGAGACTATGAGCCTATGGGTAATTCCGCGCTTCGCCCCAACGCGCACGAGCCCGCCGCGATGGACCTGCCGATCAAGCTCGGCCTGGCGCGCCTGGCCAACGGCGTTTCGCCGTCTTCGGTGGCCCAGGCGTTCTCCGACTGGCTGACGCACCTGGCGGTGTCGCCCTCCAAAGCCTCCGAGCTGGCCTCCAGCGCCGTGAGCAAGGCGCTGATGTGGCAGCACTTCGTGGCGCACGCGTGGCAGCGCGACTGCCCGCATTGCATCGAGCCGCTGCCGCAGGACAAGCGCTTTTCGCCGAAGGAATGGGAACAGCCGCCCTACAGCGCGCTGGCCCAGGCCTTCCTGCTGCAGCAGCAATGGTGGGCCGAGGCCACGGCCGGGGTGCGCGGCGTGTCCGCCCATCACGAAGAGGTGGTCGGCTTCACCATGCGCCAGTGGCTGGACATGTGGTCACCTTCGAACTACATCGCCACCAACCCACAGGTGCTGAAGGAAACGCTGCGCACCGGCGGCGTGAACCTGGCCAGCGGCTTTGCCAACTGGCAGCGCGACGCGATGGCGGTGGCGGGCGAAGGCTCGGCCCGCGGCGTCGAGAAATTCCTGCCGGGCAAGGCCGTGGCGCTGACGCCGGGCAAGGTGGTCTATCGCAACCGGCTGATCGAGCTGATCCAGTACGAGCCGGCCACCGCCAAAGTGGCGGCGCAGCCGCTGCTCATCGTGCCGTCGTGGATCATGAAGTACTACATCCTCGACCTCACGCCGGAGGATTCGCTGGTGAAGTACCTGGTGGGGCAGGGCCACACCGTCTTCATGGTGTCGTGGAAGAACCCGGGCAGCGACGACCGCGACCTGGGCATGGAGGACTACCTGGAGCTGGGCGTGCTGGCCGCGGTGAAGGAGGTGCAGGCGCGCAGCAACGGCACGGGCATCCACGCCATGGGCTATTGCCTGGGCGGCACGCTGCTGTCCATCGCGGCGGCGGCCTTCGGCGCCAAGGCGCGCAACCCGCTCAAGACCGTGAGCCTGCTGGCCGCGGAAACCGACTTCCACGAGCCGGGCGAGCTGGGCCTGTTCATCGACGAAAGCCAGATCGCCTTCCTGGAAGACCTGATGGCCGAGCGCGGCTACCTGGACGGCCGGCAGATGGCCGGCGCCTTCCAGCTGATCAACTCCAAGGACCTGGTGTGGTCCAAGCTCGTGCACGAGTACCTGATGGGCGCCCACACGCCGCTCACGGCGCTGCGCGCGTGGAACGCCGACGCCACCCGCCTGCCCGCGCGCATGCACAGCGAATACCTGCGGCGCCTGTACCTGCACAACGACCTGGCCGAGGGCCGCTACCCGGTGCACGGGCACCCGGTGTCGCTGTCGGACGTCACGGTGCCCATGTTCGTGCTGGCCACCGAGCGCGACCACGTGTCGCCCTGGAAGTCGGTCTACAAGATCACGCGCATGGCGCATTCGCCGATCGCCTTCGCGCTGACATCGGGCGGCCACAACGTGGGCATCGTCAACCCGCCGAAAGGGCCCGCCGCGCATCCGCAGGCCAGCTACCGGTTTGCATCCCATGCACCGGGCAAGATGCCGGCCGAGCCCGGCAAGTGGGAAGAGGCCGCGCCTTCGTTCGAAGGCTCGTGGTGGCCGTGCTGGGAGCAGTGGCTGAGCCGGCATTCATCGGGCAGCGTGAAGGCCAGGCCCGTCGAAGGGCTGGTGGAGAAGGGTGAGGCGGTCACGGCGCCGGGGACCTACGTGCACCAACGCTGAGATGCGCCGGCCGCAAAGGAGGCCTTTAGCACTCGCCCCATCGTAGGACCTGCGCGCGAATCGGCGTGGTCAGGCGATATCGCACGGACAAGGCACAGCCATGAAGCGCAGGATGCCGCTGTCTGGAGGTTACGAATGAGATATTCCATCAACGACTGCATATCCGAATTGAAAACCGCCATCGCCCATGACGAGGGCGCGAAGGCGGAGGCACTGCAGCGCGGCCTGGAGGCCACGCAGCCGCTGTCGCTGGAGCGGCTGGGCGAGCTGTGCGCGCTGGGCGAGCACATGGCGCAGACGTCAGCACGCCGGCGACAGGCCGTCACGGACCTGCGGCGGGCGTTGTCGCTGGCGGCGATACCGGAGAGGGGAAGGTAGAAGTAGAAGGGGTGGCCGCCCTTACGCGGTGGTGTTGCTGCGCATTGGATGCCGTCCACATTTCGCTCGAGATCAGATACGGCTATTAGAAGGAACGGCGTGGCGAAACTGTCAGTGCGATGGAGAGGTCAGGGCAACGGTGTCCTGCGTTTGCTAGCGACGCATCCCACACATGGCGACCAGCTTCTCCACAGGCATGAAATTCTCTCCCAGCATTCTCTCCTTGACAAAATCACTTTTGAGCGAGTCCTGAACCGAGGCGCTGGCAGAGTTCGAGAAGGCAACAATCAACACCTCGCTTTCAGGTGGTGGATAGACGACGGCCCATTGCGAAAACCCGCGATGGATCGCCAGATCTGTATAGGCACACATCAGCCATCGCGCGCCTGGAGCCGTGCGATTGTGAAAACCCGGAACTGAAATGAAGGATTTGTTCGGTTCGCGTTTCACCTCAGTAACCACGAGATCAAACGAAGCGCCTTGCGCCTTGGAACTCACGGAGTAGTGCGTGGGCTGGGAACATGCGGCTTGCCACCAGCAGAAGGTCACTGCGATGCAAAGCAAGACGGAACGGGAAATCGTCAGCATTGAGGTCCTAAACTGACTCGCTCTCGCAAAGAAGAAGACAGTTGCCATTTCGTTATTCTGGGTTTTTCGCATTTTCGGTATTTGTTCCGCCGAGCCAGCGAACGAGGAGTAGGCCCGCAATGAAATACTGACCTCCAGCGAGTGCAAGGAAACTCCACTCCCCAATTCTTCGCGCCATTGATCCTAGAGGACCCAATACTTCAAGGATCGGGTGAGCCAGCCACAGCAAAACTGCGGATGATGGAAATGAAGCAAATGCCACTGCGACCTGCGCGTCCGGCTTGTTTTCGAACACGGCCAGATAGAGGCAATATGCAAAGTACAAGAGGTATAAACCGAAGAAGGCGAAACCGCCCCTGAGGTTTGCTGTCGTTGATCGCTGCATTACTTCACCTTGGACTCGAGGTCTTGGAACGATACAAACGCATCTGCGAACTCTGCTCGGCTGCGAGAGACAGACACCTGCCCGAGCTGGATATCGACCATGCTCTACCAGGGTGCTCGAGGAAGCCGAGATACCTCTGAGCCAAGGAACGACTTCAAGAGCAAATTAGTGTTCACGTGATTGGGAAGAAGCGGGTTACCCGAGGGCAAGCCAGTCATCCCACCTGCTTTCAAAGCGTTCACTGCTGCATTAGCGCAATGTGTACTGTTCCTTCCGTTGGGAAAAGCGAGCCATGTCGGCAGGTCTCTCATTGCGGCCGCCGCCGCATCGAAGGCAGCATCATTGGTTAGCCTTAATTGATACGTGTAGTCCGGGTCGCGCCCCTCTGCTGTCAGTGTGTCATACCAAGTTCGCGTAGTATTTGCGCCTTCAAACCCGTGGGGAGCTGGAAATTGGCTGGTGATTGTGGAACCATTCATTTCTCCCATATAAATATGCCCTACTGAGCCCTGTGCAAATCTCGAAGTCCATACAGCAACGAGGTAATGTCCCCGCAAGCCGAGAGCGTCAATCCTGCTAAGTGGATCTGCGGCGACATAGCTGAATCTGTTCATTCCACCACCCAGCCCAATCGGATCGGGCTGACTGTACCGGCCATCTGCGGCTCTGTAGGAGCGGAAGTAGTTGTAGCTCAAATTGGATTCTTCATCGAAATACTGACCCGGCATTCGAAGATTGTTTTCAACCAAGGGCTTCGTCCCCTTCTGCAGCACTGTCGCCTCAGTGGTCGTCGCGACCTGCAGCACTCCGGTCGGCTTGTTGTTTCCGAAAGCGCTGTAAGGCCACTGCCAGACCGGATTCTTGTCCGGGTCAGTGATCAGTCTCGGGGTGCCCAGATGATCGCTATGCACCTGGTAGAACTTCCCATTCTTGTAGAGCCCGATGGGAATGGCTTGCCCCGACTTCGTCGGCAGCCAGATGAATTCAGTCTTTCCACGGCCCATGGCGGTGCCATTGTCGTATTCGCCCAGCAGGTTCGCCTCCTCGTCGTAGGCGAAGGTCATGCCGAGCCTCGCCTTGTTGCCTTGCCCCTGGACAAATAGCCAACCGAACTGCCTTCTCAGCCAGTTGACGAACCCTGGGCCCAGGTCTTCCTCTTGCGGCAATGTCTGTTCGACTTCGGGTTGGCCCTTGAAGACGCGCTGCCCCAGTGCGTTGTGCAGGTAGTCGATCGATGCCGCTTCACCGTCCTTGAGAATCTTGACCTTTGCCAGCCTGTGGGATTCGTCGTATTCGAACGTCCTCAACCCGTCGCTGGTCATCGCGCCGTTGGCATCTACGCTGTAGTTCACCTGGCTGACCACGCTGCTGACCGGCGTGCCCGATCGAGTCCTGGTCAGGGTTTGGCTGAATCCGAGAAGCTTGTTGCTCGCCGCATCGATGTCCAGGCTCTGTGCGGACGATTGAGTGAGGTTGGGGGAGTCGAACGCGTCTTCCAGGTCCGACTCGCCGGAACTGGTCTCGACAGCTGTCAGCCGGTTGCTGTTGGCGTCATACGCGTAGTTTGTGGAGGCGCCTGTGCGGGCGAAACTGGTCAGGCGGTTCCGGCGGTCATAGCCCGCGGTCCACGTGATGGGAATCTGGAATCTTTGCTTGACGGTCTGCGGCCTTCCGTTGACGACCGCCGTCACGGTTTTCTCAGCCCAGAGGGTTTGGGTGATACCGGTGATGCGGCTGGCCGCGTCATAGGCAATGCTGGCGATCTCGCTTTGCGTCATGCGCCCATCGGCGTCGAAGCTCCTGCTGGCGGCATCGCCGCTTTTCCAGGACCAGGACTTGGGCTGCCCCAAGGCGTTGTGGGTCAAGTCGGACACGAAAGAGACAACCGGCTGCGCCTTGCCAGAGGGGTTGGGCGGCTCCTGGACGTCAATGCCCGTGATGCGACCCGCGCTGCGGCGATAAAACACTTTCAGGCCGCTGGGGTAGCCGATGCTGGCCAACTCACCGCCGTGGTAACTGTAGGCCGTCTTGAGCTGGGTGGGGTTGCTCGGGTTGTCGTTGATCGACTGCGTCTTGGCAGTGACCCGTCCCTGAGCGTCGCGGGAGTAGACCGTACTGCCGGACTTGTCATCGATTTGTGTGACGTAGCCGCCAGCGTCGTAGGTGAATGTGACTGAGTTGCCTTCGGCGTACTCGATCAGGGTCGGGCGACCCAGCGCGTCGCGCCCGATGCGAGTGATTTGGCCCTTTGCATCCTCGATCGCCGTCACGTTGCCGGCAGCGTCCCGTGTGTACCGCAGCGTGCCGATGTCCGGGCTGCTTTCGCTCATCACTTCACCGAACGCATTGGTCTGATAGCTGGTCTGGACGCCTTTCGGGTCGACGGCGAGGGTGAGATCGTCCAGTTGATTCCAACTGAACCCCGACGACGCGCCGTCCGCAAAAGTCGTTGCTACCGCACGCCGGCGTCCGTCCAGGGTTTGCCGTGTGGTCTGGTCCAGGGGGTCGGTGAATCCCACGGCTTCGCCATTGCCGTCGTAGGTCACCGCACTGGTCTGCCCCTGCGCGCCCTGGATCGCGGCCACTCGGTTCAGGTTATTGATGACGCGGGCGGTGGCGAGCGCAATGTTTCCGTTCGCGTCCTTGACCTCTTCGCGGATTCGGTTGCCGGAGGCATCGAGCACGTAATTGACTGTGTTGCCGAAGCTGTCCGTTGCGCCTATCAGGCGGTGCGCGGCGTCATAGGCGTACCTGATCTGAAGGCCGCTGGGCAAAGTGGCGCTCTCCACCTGGCCCGCAGGCGTGTAGGTGAACGTGGAAACTTCGCCACCGCGATCTTGTGAAACCAGCCGATCACGCTGGTCATGGACGTACCGGGTCGCCAGGCCATTCGGCTCCGTCTGGCTTGTCACCCGGCCGGCCGCGTCGAAGGTGTATCTCGTTTCCAGGCCCAACGGACTCTTGACGGCAGTGCGGTTGCCGCTGTCGTCGTACGCATGGCGCCACACGCCGCCCTTTGGATCGGTCGTGGTTTCCAACAACCCCAGGGCGTTGTAGGTCCAACGCCAGATGCGAACCTCGCCGGTGGCTGTATCGGTGATCGTCTCACTGATCTTGTTGCCCAGTTCGTCGTAGCCGTAGGCCGTGGTTCGCCCGGTTTCGGTGACGAGAATGGGGACGCGGAAAGTACCGTGCCATTCAGTGAGGGTGCTGCTTGCCTCCGGGAGGCCGGCAGCGCGGGTGATGCTCGTGGGCAGTTTGCGCGCCGCATCCCAGGTGAACAGTTTGGTAACGCCCAGGTAGTCGGTGGCCTGCAATCTCAATCCGGTGGTCGGGTCGACTTGGATCTCGGCCGCGTCGCCCTTGCAGGATGCGCAGGGCTGGTCCTGGCCCGCATACAGTCGCCGGCCGGCCACGGTGGCGAAACGCAGAGTGCGTTGGGCTCCCAGCGGTTCGCGTACCGCCACCTGGCCCGTGTCGCTGTAATTCAACTCATACCGCATCGCACCGCCCGCGTGCTCGGTGCTGACGGCCCGGCCTTGGATGTCATATACGAACGTTGCATAGCGATTGCCTGCCTCGTCGACGATGCCGGTCAAGGCGTTGGGAAAGCCAGCATTTTCGTAGAGGTACTGGCGCGTTGCTCCGTCCGGGTAACTCACCCTGGTCATGCGGCCCGTACCGTCGTACCCGTAATTGGCGACGACGCTTGCCGCAGCGGCGACGCTCGTGAGCTGGTTCTGTGTGTCGTAACCAAAGCGCAGGCTTCGCCCAAAGTCGTCGGTGACGCTTTGCAGCTGCTGTCCCACGTACTGCAATCTCAGGCGCTGTCCGCCGCGCCGTGTGATGGAGACCGGGAGGCCATCGGAGTCGTAGGTTTCCACGGTGTCGTCGGCATCCACGATCCGCCACGCCGCGTTCGAACTGCCGGGGGGCAGTTGTTCCAGCTTCTCGACCACGGTGGCGTTGGAAACCCATGCCCCTGGGCCGTTGCCATTGAAGACCAGTGCTTTTCCGTTGGCGCGAATCACCTTCACGCTCTGGGGACTGGTCGTGCCGGCGATCCGCATCGAGAAATCGTGGGACCAGGCACCCGTCGACGAGTTGTAGTGGCGCGAAATGCGCAGCAGGCCGGGGCCGATGTAATCGACTTCGCGCTGGTACTTGTTGCCGGTGCCGGCAAAGATTGGATTTCCCAGGAAGCCCGCTGCGGGAGGTGCGGAGCAACTGCTCCCGCCACCTTCGTCGGCGCCCGAGCCCCCATCGTCACCAGCTTCGCCGTCTTCTCCGGGCCCATTGTTCTGGTCGCTGCCGTCCGTGGGTGGCGGAGGCGGCGGGGGAGGAGGCGGAGGTGGCGGGGGAGGCGGCGGAGGTGGCGGGCACTTGGCGGCCGGGGTTTGGCGGAATTCGATGGCCCACACCGCAAACAGGTACTCTTCGCAGGCGTAGTGCGGATTGTGGTCGGCGTCGTAGCCGAGGAGGTGTTCCCGGCGCGCGTGGACCTCCCAACTGCCGACGAAGTCGGAAAGGACGAGCGGGTTGCTGGCGGTGTAGATGCGTTGTCCCGCGCAGACTCCGCCGGCATAGACGTGCGAGGCCAACCTGGCGTTGTAGTCGTCGACGGCAAGCCTGGCCGCGATTCGCTGCGTCTCGCCTGTCGCACCCCCCACGGAGGCGTTGCCGTTCACCAGCGTCGCCGTCCACTCGTAACACTGGTCTTGTGCGCGTGCAGTGAAGGCCACAGACGCGACACCCAGCGCGATGGCGATGGCGGCGCCGTGCACGGGACGCAGTTTCGCCAAGCATTCGAAGCCATTCATTTTGGATCCCCCCTTGGTGGGAAATGTACCTAAAGGAGTTATTAAATGTCAATAAAGTTCTATATATTTGATTGGTCGCCAAACCGGTCATTTGATTAAAAGGGGGGCCTAGCCTTATTGCGCAGATTGACATCGCTGAAATTTGTAGCTATATTAAGCTCTGATTAAGGAGCCAATATGGAAGCCATTCTCGCGGACGTCGCGGTCAGCATGTCTGAGTTCAAGAAGAACCCGGCGGCTGTGCTACGGGAGGCAAACAATCGGCCGGTGGCCGTGCTAAATCACAACCGAGCTGCCTTCTACATGGTCGAGCCGCCCCTGTTCGAGGCGCTGATGGAAGAGCTGGCGGACCAGGAACTGTACCGAAAGGTCCTTCGGCGCATGGCTGACAAGTCCAAGGCGGTCGAGGTTGACATTGACAAGCTCTAAGAAGGCGCCCGAACACAAGTATCGGCTCTTCTTCCTGCCGGACGCACTTGAGGAGTGGCGCGATCTGGACGGCTCAATCCAGCAAAACCTGAAGAAGCTGCTTGCCAAGCGTCTCGAAAATCCACACGTGCCTGGCGGCGAGTTGCACGGGGCTCTTTCCAGCTGCTACAAAATCAAGCTCAACAAGCAGGGCGTGCGGCTGGTCTACGAGGTCGAAGACGACAAACTCATTGTGATGGTGCTGTCGGTGGACCGGCGAGAGGACAGCGCGGCGTACAAGTCTGCGGTTGACCGACTTTCTGCCGCTGCGACGGCGTTGTCGACGGCCGAAAGCACCAATCCCGCTGGGCCGGTTCCGCGGCCGTCACGAAAGAAGTGACGATGCCCTGCGGGCTTGTTGGTTTGATTAGCTGCCGACGAAGTCCCGAAATCATGCAAGTTTCAAATGGTCGCTGAACCGGTTTTCGACCTGCAGACCAAAGAACCATCCAACCCCGCCAGCGCCGCCTCCGTACTCTCATACCCAATCCGGATGATCTCCTCGGCCCTGGCGAACTCCAAAAAGCGGATAGGCCCCAGCGGCGGCCGGATCAGCAGGTCGGGCGGGTCTGCGCGCAGGGAAATTGTCCTTCTGCGCATCACCGCTACTTCTGCTTCTGCATTTCCAGGAACAGGCTGAAGCCCCTGACCGAGATCTTGTCCTCTACGTGGACTTCAATCCTGCAGCTCTCGTCCATCCGGCGAAATAACAATTCCTGCGACCCATACTTTTCGAGGGGTCCCTCGCCGCGGTTTTGTATGTCCGCTGCCCACTGAACATTCAATCCGGACATATACCCCAAGAGCCACGCCTTCATCGCCGGTGTGTTTCGGTTCACCCATTCGGCGCACGGGACGTCTCCCACCGTCGTCACCGCCCAACTGCTAAGCGACGTTGCCAGCAGGGCCGCGCACAGCACAGTCGTTCTGTTGATTCGCACGTTTGTCTCCTTCTCGAAAAACCAAAGAAGCCTTCCAAACCCGCCAGCGCCGCCTCCGTACTCTCATACCCGATCCGGATGATCTCCTCGGCCCTGGCGAATTCCAGGAAGCGGATATGCCCCAGCGGCGGCTGGATCAGCAGGTCGGGCGGGTCGGCGCGCAGGCGGGACTGGGTGATGCGCGTTTCCATGATGTTGATCGACGCCAGCAGCACTTCGAAGATGCTGGGCAGGGTCTCGGCCGGGGAACTCCATTTGCGGAACTGCGCGGCGATGGGGTCGTCGCGCGCCAGCAGCTTCTGCTTCAGGTCGGCCATCGACTGGCGATAGGGCGCCACCCAGCGCGAAAACGCGCCGGCCGCCGCTTCGGCCTCCTTGTCGTCCAGCTTGGGCGGCAGCAGCGGCTTCATGTTCTTGCCGGTAATGATCTGGTGGTTCAGGTCGACGGCGATCACGAATGTCGGCGCCCATGGCGCGCGCCACGCTCACCGGCACCGGGTTGGTCAGGCCGCCGTCCACCAGCACCCGGCCGTTGCTGCGCACGGGCGTGAAGATGCCGGGCACCGAGATGCTGGCGCGCACGGCCTCGATCACGTCGCCGGTGGTGATGACGACTTCCTCGCCGGTCACGATGTCCGTGGCCACGGCGGCAAAGCGGTGGGCCAGCGTTTCGATGCTGTCGGCATCCACAGGCGCGCGCACCAGCTCGCTCACCCGGGCGCCGTCGAGCAGGCCCGACTTGGGCAGCACCATGTCGAAGAACGACAGCGTCTTCTTCCAGTCGAAGGCCTGGAAGGTGGCTTGCAGCTCGTCCAGCTTGTCGGCGGCGTGGATGGCGCCGACCAGGGCGCCCATGCTGGTGCCGGCGACGTAATCCGGCTCGATGCCGGCGTCCTGCAGGGCCCGCACCACGCCCAGGTGCGCCAGCCCGCGCGCCGAGCCGCTGCCCAGCGCCAGGCCGATCCGCGGGCGCCGTGGCGGGTGGGAACCCGGTTCCGTGTCTGGTGCGGTGTCGCCCGTCACCGCGCCGGCCGGGCCGCGCCCTTGGCCGGGCCGTTGGCCAGGAACGGGAAGAAGGCTTTCATGCCCGGGATGGCGTCGAACGCTTCGACGGCGGACACGGACTCGACGGCCGTTTCGGAATCGACCAGGTGGCTGGCGCAACTCATCATCTCGACCTGCATTTCCAGGGCGGTGGCGGCGAGTTCCTGCCAGTACTTGCTGGCTTCCTGCCAGTCGCCCTGCAACAGGCTGGCCTGGATGGACATCAGGTCGGCCGGGGCGCAACCCTTGTGCAGTTGCTCGGAGACGGCCTCATGGCGCACCGAGGCGTCGTGCGCGGCTTTCTGCTGGATCTGGCGCATGGCCTCGAAGCCGCGCAGCAGGGCGCACGAGGCGTCGGCGGCGACGGACATCTGCTGGCGGCCGAGGTCGGCCAGGATGTCGAGGGCGGGGAACGGATTGGCTTCGGGCGGGCGCGCGGGTGCAGCCCTGCCGCGTGGGAGGGTCTTGGTCACGATGGTGTCCTTTCAGGCGTGCAGGCTCGGGCGTCGGAGCAGGCGCGGAACCTTGAGTTCGTGGATGGCCTGGCAGCCTGTGCAGTACGGTGTGCCGGGCATGGCGGTGAGCCTGCGCACATCGATCTCCTCGCCGCAGTCCAGGCATTCGCCATAGCTGCCGTCGGCCAGGCGGCGGCGTGCCGCGACGACCTGCTCGAGTTCGTCGGCGGCCTTGCCTGCCACCGCCTGCTCGACCACGGCCTGTGTCTCCTCCACGGCCATGTCCTTGAAATCCACGACCTCACCCTCGCTGACGTCGGATGCATGTTCGGCCAGGTCGCCTGTGGCACGCAAAACTGCGCGCAGTTCCGCTTCGCGCTTGGCCAGAAGCTGCGCGAACCGGGTTGCCTGTGAGCGGTCGTAAGTGTCCATTGAGAAAGCCTCGTTGCAATGGAACGATTCTGGAAGCCGCTTTGGCTGCCGTCCTTGATCTGGAGCAACTGTTTGCCCGGCATGAGGGCTAACCTGCCTTGAGGCGCGGTTCGCCCGCGTGGTGAGGATCGCCATGAGCGTACGCAATCTCGAAACCCTGTTCGCACCGGCATCGGTGGCGGTGATCGGCGTGTCGGACCGGCCCGGCAACCTCGGCCAGGTGGTGTGGCGCAACCTGCAGGGCGGCGGCTTCAAGGGCCCGATCTGGCTGGTGGACAGCCGCAATGGCAAGGTGGGCGGAGAGAACACCTGGCCGGACGTCGAATCGCTGCCGGGCGTGCCTGACCTGGCGCTCGTCTGCACGCCGGCCGCGACGGTGCCCGGCATCATCGCCGCGCTCGGGCGCAAGGGCACGCGCGCCGCCGTCGTGCTCAGCGCCGGCCTGAAGAATGGCAACGCGCAGGATGGCGCCACGCTGGAACAGGCGATGCTCGACGCGGCGCGGCCGTACCTGCTGCGCATCCTGGGCCCCAACTGCCTCGGCGTGCTGGTGCCCGGCGTGGGGCTCAACGCCAGCTTCGCGCCCGGCAATGCCCTGCCGGGCAAGCTGGCCTTCGTCACGCAGTCGGGCGCGCTGGCCACGGCGATGCTGGACTGGGCCAACAGCCGCGGCATCGGCTTCTCGCATTTCATCTCGCTCGGCGACAGCGCCGACGTCGACTTCGGCGACTTGCTGGACTACCTGGCCAGCGATGGCGGCACGCGCGCCATCCTGATGTACATGGAGTCGGTCAAGGAAGCGCGCAAGTTCATGTCGGCCGCCCGGGCCGCGGCGCGCAACAAGCCGGTGATCGTGGTGAAGGCCGGCCGGGCCCCCGCGGGCGCGAAGGCCGCCGCTTCGCACACCGGCGCGCTGGCCGGGTCCGACGCGGTGTTCGACGCCGCGGTGCGCCGCGCCGGCATGCTGCGCGTCGACACGCTGGAAGCGCTGTTCGACGCCGCCGAGACGCTGTCGCACGTCAAGCCCTGGCGCGGCGAGCGGCTGGCGATGCTCACCAACGGCGGCGGCGCCGGCGTGCTGGCCGCCGATGCGCTGGCGCTGGGCGAAGGGCGCATGGCCGAGCTCAGCGAGGCCACCTTGCACGCGCTCGACCAATGCCTGCCGCCGACCTGGCCGCGCGCCAACCCGGTGGACGTCATCGGCGACGCGCCGGTGGCGCGCTACTGCGACGCGCTGCGCGTGCTGCTGGCCGCGCCCGAGGTGGACGGCGTGCTGTTCATGCACGCGCCCACGGCCATCGTGCCGGCCGCGCGACATCGCAGCGGCCGTCCTGCCGATCATCAAGGAGGCGGCCAAGCCGGTGCTGGCCTGCTGGCTGGGCGGCGCCACGGTGGCGGCCGCGCGCAAGGCCTGCAACGACGCCGGCGTCGCCAGCTACATCACGCCCGAGCGGGCCGTGGCCGCGTGGCTGCAGCGCGTGAACTACGGCCGCAACCAGGAGGCGCTGCTGCAGCTGCCGCCGGCGCGGCTGGAAGACTTCCGGCCCGACCAGGCGCGCGCCCAGGCCCTGCTCGACCAGGCGCTGCGCGAAGGCCGCGAATGGCTGGACGAGGAGCAGGCCAAGACGCTGCTGCAGGCCTACGGCATCCCGGTGGTGGACACGCGCCGCGCCCGCGACGCCGAGGAGGCGGTGCTCTCGGCCACGCAGATCGGCTTTCCGGTGGCGCTGAAGATCCTGTCGCCGCAGATCGTCCACAAGTCCGACGTGGGCGGCGTGGCGCTCAGGCTCGCGTCGGCGGACGAGGTCCGCACCGCGGCCGTCCGGATGCGCCAGCGCGTCGCGCGCCAGCAGCCCGCAGGCCCATGTGCTGGGCTTCACGGTGCAGGCGATGGCCAGCCGCCCCGGCGCGCACGAACTGATCGTGGGCATCGCGACCGACCCCGTGTTCGGCCCGATGGTGCTGTTCGGCGAAGGCGGCACGGCCGTCGAGCTGCGCAAGGACCGCGCGGTGGGCCTGCCGCCGCTCAACGACCGGCTGGCGCGCGACCTGATCGCGCAGACGCAGGTCGGGCCGCTGCTGGCGGGCTATCGCGGCCGGCCCGCGATCGACCACCAGGCGCTGGTCAGCGCGATGCTGAAGGTGTCGCAGATGGCCTGCGACCTGCCGGCGCTGGCGGAACTGGACATCAACCCGCTGCTGGCCGACGCGCACGGCGTGCTGGCGCTGGACGCGCGGGTGCGCGTGCGCAGGCCGGTGCCCGGCGAGCCGAGCCGGCTGGCCGTGCGGCCCTATCCGCGGCAGCTGGAAGAGCGCATCGAGATCGGCGGCGTGCCGCTGCTGCTGCGCCCGATCCGGCCCGAGGACGGCGAGCGCCTCGCGGACTTCTACGCCGGCGCATCGCCTGCGGACATGCGGCTGCGCTTTTTCATGTCGCGGCGCGAGGTGCCGCATTCGGAGCTGGCGCGCTACTGCCAGATCGACTACGAGCGCGAGATGACCTTCATCGCGCTGGCGCCGCCGGACGACTCCGGCAAGCGCGCCATGGCCGGCGAGGTGCGCGCGGTGGCGACCCGGACAACCGCAAGGCGGAGTTCGCCATCCAGGTGGCTTCGACGTGGCAGCGCAAGGGGCTGGGCCGCGCGCTGATGGAAAAGCTGCTGGGCTACCTGCGCGAGCGCGGGACTGGAGGAAGTCGATGGCCAGTGCCTGCCGGAGAACACCGGCATGGCGGCGCTGGCGCGCAAGCTGGGCTTCGAGGTGACCACGGGCGCCTCGAGCGACACCGTGGCCATGCACCTGGAGCTGCGCCAGGGCGCCTAGTTGCAGGCCTGCCGGTTGACGATGGCGCGCAGCGCGTCGGTGTCGAGGATGCGCACGTGGCGCTGCCGGACCTCGACGATGCCGTCCTCGGCGAATTTCGAGAAGGTGCGGCTCACCGTTTCGAGCTTCAGGCCGAGGTAGCTGCCGATCTCCTCGCGCGTCATGCGCAGCACCAGCTCGGAGCGGGAGAAGCCGCGCGCGTGCAGCCGCTGCACCAGGTTCAGCAGGAAGGCGGCCAGCCGCTCCTCGGCGCGCATGCTGCCCAGGAGCAGCATCACGCCGTGCTCGCGCACGATCTCGCGGCTCATGATGCGGTGGACGTGGTGCTGCAGCGCGTTGACCTCGCGCGAGAGCTCGCCGATGCGGTCGAACGGCATCACGCAGACCTCGGCGTCCTCCAGCGCGACGGCGTCGCAGGTGTGGCGGTCGTTGACGATGCCGTCCAGGCCGATGATCTCGCCGGCCATCTGGAAGCCGGTCACCTGGTCGCGGCCGTCCTCGGCGGTGACGCAGGTCTTGAAGAAGCCGGTGCGGATGGCGAACAGGGACTGGAAGGCTTCGCCGTTGCGAAAGAGGATGGCGCCGCGCTTGATCTTGCGGCGCGTGGCCACCACTTCGTCGATGCGCTCGAGTTCCTCGGGCGTCAGGCCGATCGGCATGCACAGCTCGCGCAGGTTGCAGTTGGAGCAGGCCACCTTCATGCTGAGCGCGTCGAAAGGCTCCGTTGGACCGGACGGTATCAGCTTCAAGGTGGTGGGGGGCACAGGGAAATCCTTCATTGAGGGGGCTCTACTGATCTGAATCAAATTGTCCGGCGACAGGGGCGGGCCGAATTGATTTAAGTCAATCATGGGGTCCGGGACGGGCTGCACAGTAGGGCCAGTACCTGAAAATGCCTATGACCACTCTATCGACCGACCTCCTGCGCCGCTTCGACATCCCGGGGCCGCGCTACACGTCCTACCCGACGGCGGACCGCTTCGTCGAAGCCTTCACTGCCGCCGACTACGGCCAGGCCCTGGCCCAGCGCCGGACCGGCCCGGCCGGGCTCACGTTACCGCTTTCGTTGTACGTGCACATCCCGTTCTGCGAGTCGCTGTGCTACTACTGCGCGTGCAACAAGATCATCACCAAGCACCACGACCGCTCGGCCCAGTACCTGCGCTACCTCAGCCGCGAGGTCGACCTGCACACCGCGCAGCTGGGCCTGGGCCAGGCGGTGACGCAGTTGCACCTGGGCGGGGGCACCCCGACGTTCCTGTCGGACGACGAGCTCAAGGAATTGATGGCCATGCTGCGCCGCAGTTTCGCGATGGCGCCCGGCGGCGAATACTCGATCGAGGTCGACCCGCGCACCGTCGATGAAAAGCGGCTGAACAACCTGGCGGAGCTGGGCTTCAACCGGCTGAGCTTCGGCGTGCAGGACTTCGACCCCGAAGTGCAGAAGGCCGTGCACCGCATCCAGCCCGCCGAGCAGGTGTTCAAGCTGGTCGAGCAGGCGCGCGGCATCGGCTTCGATTCGATCAACGTGGACCTGATCTACGGCCTGCCCAAGCAGACGCCCGAGTCCTTCGCGCGCACCCTGGCGCAGATCAGCGAGCTGCGGCCCGACCGCATCGCGCTGTACGCCTACGCGCACCTGCCCGAGCGGTTCAAGCCGCAGCGCCGCATCCTGTCCACCGAGCTCCCGGGCGCGCCCTCCAAGGTCGCCATGCTGTCGCAGTCGCTCGACGCGTTCAGCGACGCGGGCTACGTCTACGTGGGCATGGACCATTTCGCGCTGCCCAACGACGCGCTGGCCGTGGCCAAGCGGCAGGGCCGGCTGCACCGCAACTTCCAGGGCTACAGCACCCAGCCCGACTGCGACCTGATCGGCCTGGGCGTGTCGGCCATCGGCAAGGTGGGCGCCACCTACAGCCAGAACGCCAAGACCATGGAGGAGTACTGCGACCTGCTGGACCACGGCCAGCTGCCGGTGAACGCGCGGGCTGGCGCTCAGCCGCGACGACCTCGCGCGCCGCGCCGTCATCATGGCGCTGATGTGCCAGGGGCAGGTGCTGTTCGAGTCGATCGAGCTGGCCTGGCTGCTGGACTTCCGCGAGTACTTCGCCTCCGAGACTGGACGCGCTGCGCGACCTGGCCGACAAGGGCCTGGTGGTGGTGGACGAGGCGGGCATCCAGGTCACGCCGATGGGCTGGTACTTCGTGCGCGCGGTCGCGATGGTGTTCGACCGCTACCTGCAGGCCGACCGCAACCGCGCGAAGTTCTCGCGCATCATCTGACCTGAAGTGTCCACTGCGCTCGCGCTCTCGGCGCTGCTGATGGGCCTGGCCGGCGGGCCGCATTGCATGGCCATGTGCGGCGCTGCCTGCGCGGGCCTGGGCCGCATGGGCGGCCCGTCCACCCCGCGCTCCCTGTGGACCTTCCAGGCCGGCCGCCTGGCCGGCTATTCGCTGGCCGGCGCCGCCGCCGCCTTCGCCGTGCAAAGCCTCGGCTGGCTCACGACCCAGACCGCCGCGCTGCGCCCGGTCTGGACCCTGTTCCACCTGGCCGTGCTGGCCTGGGGCCTGATGCTGGTGGCTCGCGCCAGCCAGCCCGACTGGGTGAGCAGCGCCGGCCGCAGCGTCTGGTCGCGCGTGCGGCCGGTCGCGGCGGCGCGCGGCGGCGTCTTCGCCACCGGCGCGCTGTGGGCGTTCATGCCGTGCGGCCTCCTGTACTCCGCGTTGCTGGTCGCGTCCCTCAGCGGCGGGCCGCTGGAGGGCGCGCTGTCGATGGCCCTGTTCGCGCTCGGCAGCGGGGTGTCGCTCTGGCTCGCGCCGGCGCTGCTCGCGCGGCTGCAGCAGGCCGGCAACCGGCTGCGGCAGGACTGGGGCACGCGCGCCGCGGGCGCGTTGCTGGTGCTGGCCGCGCTGTGGGCGCTGTGGATGGACCTGGCGCACCGCATCGCGGTGTGGTGCGGCTTGGCTTGACTCTTGTCAAGCGATACGCGCCTTCCGCATCCAGAATCAAGCTCGGGAAGGCTACTTCCCTCCGGGGTCGAACTGCGACCCCGCGCCCACGAAGAGCAGGGGTCCGCCATGAATCTGAAACAGGCCGCGTGCCGGCTCGCAGGCATTTGCCCGCGCAATCGCGAGGTCTTCCTCTATGCGTTGTTCGCGACGCTGTGGATCGCCGGGTCGGACTGGCTGCTGGCGCTGGTGGTGGATGACCGCGCGGCCCTGGTCGAACTGGGCGCCTGGAAAGGTTTCCTGTTCGTGGCCGTCACGTCGTGGCTGCTGTACCGCACGCACGGCACGCTCCAGGAAGAGGTGGCCACCCGCAGGCGGGTGGAGGACACGCTGCAGAAGTGCATCGCCGACCTCGAGGCCTTCAGCTACAGCGTTTCGCACGACTTGCGCGCGCCGCTGGCGGCGGTCAATTCCTTCGCGCAGGCCGTGCTGGAATCCGAGGCGTCGGCGCTGTCGGAACAAGGCCGTCACCGCATGGGCCGGGTCGTCGCGGGCGCGCGGCGCATGGACCAGATGATCTGCGACATCCTGGCCTGCAGCCGCGCGGAGCGCGCCGACATGCGACGCCAGCAGGTCGACCTGGCGGCCATGGCGGACGAGGTCGTGGCGGAAGCCCGGCAAGGCTGGCCCTCCACGCACGTCACCGTCGGCCCGCTGCCCACCGTGTGTGCCGATCCCGTCATGCTGCGGCAGGTGCTCTGCAACCTGGTCGGCAACGCGCTGAAATTCTCGGGCAAACGACCCGGCGCGCAGGTGGAGATCGCGGCTTGCCAGGCGCGCGGAGTGGCGGAAATCACGGTGCGCGACAACGGCGCGGGGTTCGACATGGCCTATTCCGGCAAGCTCTTCAGCCTGTTCCAGCGCCTGCACAGCGAGGCGGAATTTCCGGGGACGGGTGTGGGCCTGGCGATCGTCAAGCGCCTGGTCTCGCGCCACGGCGGCACGGTGCGCGCCGAGTCGGTGCCCGGCGGCTGGACCAGCTTCACGTTCACGCTCGATGTCGCGCAGGCTCGCATGCCGGCGGCTCCCGTCTTCACGCCGCAGCCCAGGTCAGTCCAGGTCCACTGACTCCAGGTAGTAGGGCACGCGGCAGCTCCAGTGCAGCTCGCGCTCGATGCGCTGGCGCATCGCGTCGGCGGCGGCCGGCTCGCCGTGCGTGATGAAGGTCTGGCGCGGCGCGCGCTGAAGCCGCGCAGCCAGTCGACGATCTCGCCCGCGTCGGCGTGCGCCGACAGGGTGTCGAGCATCGCGACTTCGGCGCGCACCGGCACGTCCTCGCCGATGGATGCGCACGGTGGGCGCGCCGCGCGACGATCGTGGCGCCGCGCGTGCCGCCGGCCTGGAAGCCCGCGAACAGGATGGTGTTGCGCTTGTCGGGCGCGAAGGCCTTGAGGTGGTGCACGACGCGCCCGCCGGTGGCCATGCCGCTGGCCGCGATGATCACCATCGGGCCGTGCCGCGTGTTGAGCTCGCGCGATTCCTCGGGCGTCTCGACGACCTGCGCGTCGCGCGCCATGGCGTCGCATTCGGTCGCGGGTGAGGCGCAGCTCGCCGACGTGGTGCGCGGAAGACCTGCGTCGCGCTGGCGGCCATCGGGCTGTTCAGGTAGACCGGCAGGTCGTGGATCGCGCCCCGGGCCTTGAGCAGGTGGATGCAGTACAGCAGCGTCTGCGCGCGGCCCACCGCGAACGCGGGGATCACCACCACGCCGCCGCGCGCGGCCGTGCGGTTGATCACGTCGGCCAGCTGGTCCATCACGTCGCTGCGCTCGTGCAGGCGGTCGCCGTAGGTCGATTCGACCACCAGGTAGTCGGCGCCGTCCATGTGCGCGGGCGGCTTCAGCATCAGGTCGTCGGGGCGGCCGATGTCGCCCGAGAAGAGGACGGACCGCTGGCCGTCGTCGATGTGCACGAACGACGAGCCCGGCATGTGGCCCGACGGCGAGAGCGTGGCGGTCAGGCCCGGCGACGGGCTGCCACGCGCGGCCGAACTCCACCGGCTTGAACAGCTTCAGGCAGCGCAGCGCATCGTCGCGCGTGTACAGGGGCAGGGCGGGCGTGTGCTTGCTCAGCTGGTGCCGGTTGAGGTACTCGGCCTCTTCCTCCAGCAGGTGGCCGGAGTCGGGCAGCAGGATGCGGCACAGGTCGAGGGTGGCGGGGGTGCAGTAGACCTTGCCGCGAAAGCCCTGGCGCGCCAGCAGCGGCAGGTAGCCGCTGTGGTCGAGGTGGGCATGGGTGAGGATGACCGCGTCGATCGAGGCCGGCGGCACCGGCAGCGGCGACCAGTTGCGCAGCCGCAGCTGCTTGTAGCCCTGGAACAGGCCGCAGTCCACCAGGACCGACTGGCGCGCCCTCGCGCAGCAGGTACTTCGAGCCGGTGACGGTGTCGGTCGCGCCGAGAAATGTCAGGTTCATGGGGTCAGTCTAGGAAGGTGCGGGGCCGCGGCGCTTGACGCCGGTCAACCGGCTGCCGCTCATGATGGGAAAAGGATGACATCGGTGCAGGCGGCGACCGGGCCCTCGAAGGGAAACGGTCCTAATTCCGCTGAGGCACAAGTACTACCATCCCAGCACAATCGCCGACGCACAGTATGGTCATCGCAACCACCTGATAGTCCCGCATGGAAGAGAAAGCAAGACTCACCATCCTGATCGACCCGGCCAAGAAGAAAGCCTTCGAGGCGCTGTGCTCCGCCCAGGACACAACGGCATCGCAGAAGGTCCGGCAGCTCATCCGGCATTACCTGGAGCAGCACGGCGTCCAACTCGATGCTGCCCCCGCGAAGGCGCGCGCCGGGTAGGGGAGGGACGCGCTGCGCTGCGGGCCGGTCTGGCGAAGTCGCTGGAATTTGATTAACATCCCGCCGGACATGGAGAACAAGACAGCCCGGCTGACAGTCCTCATCGACCCTGCGCGCAAGGACGCTTTCGAGAAGCTCTGCCATTCGCAGGACATGACGCCTTCCCAGGTGATGCGGCGGCTCATCCGCGAATTCCTCGTCGAACACGGCATCAAGTACGCGCCCGCGCCGGCCGCCAGGAAGAGCCGCAAGTAGGCGGCCGCCGGTCCTATTGCTGCTGCCCCGCCTGCAGCATGCGGGCCATCTTCTCGTGGATCAGGTTGACGGCCTTGAGCGGCCGGATCATCACCTTGAAATCGGTGATGCGGCCTTCATCGTTCCACCGGATCATGTCGACGCCGTTGATCGCGATGCCGTCGATCTCCAGCGCGAATTCCAGCACCGCGTCGCGCTCGCCCACCACCTCCCGCACGTAGCGAAACGACGGGTTGAAGAACACCTCGAAAGCCGCGGCCAGGTACATGCGCGTCAGGGCCTTGCCGACCTGGGGCTTGTGGACGACGGGCGAATGGAACACCGCGTCTTCGGCCAGCAGCGCATCCAGACCCTGGGGGTTGTGCGTGCGCACCAGTTCGTGCCAGGCGGCGAGCGTGTCCATGGAGGTGTCCTCGGGTTCAGTAGAGGGTGGCGCGCTGGCGCGCCGGCAGTTCCGCATCGTACGTCGCGGCGTCGATGTCCGCGTCGGTCAGCGCTTCCAGGATCGCGCCGGCCGTGGGAACGGACCTTTGCGCCGGCACGGCATCCCAAAGGCGGGAGCGCTGGATGGCACGGGCGCACTGGAAGAACACCGTCTCCACCTTCACCACCAGCACGCATTGCGGCGGCTTGCCGTTCATGGCGAAGCGCTCCAGCAGGGCCGGGTCGGTGGTGATGCGGGCCTGGCCGTTCACCCGCAAGGTCTCGCCCGAGCCGGGGATCAGGAACAGCAGGGCCACGCGCGGGTCGGCCAGGATGTTGCGCAGGCTGTCGATGCGGTTGTTGCCGCGCCGCTCGGGGATGAGCAGCGTGTGCTCGTCCTGCACTGCGACGAAGCCCGGCGGGTCGCCGCGCGGCGATGCGTCCAGCCCGCCGGGCCCGGCCGTGGCCAGCACGGCGAACGGCGAGGCCTCGATCATGGCGCGGTACTTCGGGTGGACGAACCCCACCTCCTTGCGCAAGGAGGCTTCGCCGACCCTGCCGTAGAGGGCTTCGAGCTGGTCGAGCGAATCGACGCTGTGATCGGCGGTGGTTTCTGGCTGGCTCACGACGGCCCCCGGGTGTTGGGTTGCGGGCATCTTAAGTCCTCGACGACGAAGACGGCCACTGGGGCATCCTTGCCCTTGGCGCTGACCTCCCGCCGCCCGCCGGCCGCCAGGTCCTGTCCCAAGGCCTCGCGGCAGGCCTGCGACACCAGGATCTCGCCACTGCCTGCTGCGCTCTCGATGCGCTTGGCGGTGTTCACCGTGTCGCCGATCACGTCATAGAACTTCACCCCCGCACTGCCCAGGAGGCCTTCCACCAGCGGCCCGACGTGGATGCCGATGCCCGCGCCCAGCGCGAAGCCGGACATCAGCAACGCGGTTTCCCGGCGCAGTTCGAGCGCCGCCTCCACCGCATCCCGTGCGGAGCTGAAGACGGCCATCACTTCGTCGGCCGACAACTTGAACTTGATGGTCTCGTGGCGCGCCAGGGCCGACTCGGCAACCTGGTAATAGCGGTTCAGCAGGCCGACGACTGCCTCCGGCGGCTGCGTCTCGCTCCAGCGGGTGAAGCCGCGGACATCCATGAAGAGCACCGCACGCTCGCGGCGGGTCAACGCCAGTGCCGTCGGGTCGAGGAATGCCTGCTGGAGCCGTTCCCGGCCCAGCAGCCACTCGGAGTAGATCTGCAGCTGCGCCATGGTCCGGCGCACGAGCGACAGGTAACGCTCGCTGGTCAGGTTTGCCAGCCCCGCGGACAGGCCCAGCAGCAGCACCGCCAGGCCGATGAACACATGGCTGCGGTCGGCGAGGAACGCCTGCGGCGAAAACACCGCGGCCTGGTCGGCGCGGGTTTCGAAAATCGCGTACATGAAGAAGAGGATGGAAGAGCGCACGACGCTCTCGGCCACCACGATGACGGCGCCCGCCATCCGCGGCGCGGCCGGCGCGGCAGCCTGCAGGCAGCCGATCGCCAGGGAAAAGCCCCAATACGCGAGATGGTGGGGCGCGTCGAAGAAGGCCGGGCCCTCGATCAGGGTTTCGATCAACGTGTACAGCGCGGGGCCGATGAGGTTGCCCGCGATGCGGCGCGGCCGGCCGGCTTGCTGCCACCGGGTCAGCCAGTACGCCTGGGCCAGGCTGGCGAGGGCGATCACGTACAGGTCCGGCTCCGCCAGGTAGTTGGCCAGCCCGCGAGCCATCAGCAACTCGAGCAGGACGTTGGCGATCGGGAACACGGCGGAATTGCCGAACAGCTCGAGCAGCATCCGGGTCGCGAACGATCCGGTCAGCCTGGCTTCCAGCGGGGAGGGGGCACGTGTCATGGTGGCGAGGGGCCGCAGCCCGCCCCATCCTAGCGCTGCTTGATCACGTACCGCACGAAGCCGTCGGCCCGCGTGAACTGGTCGTACAGCTTGCGGGCCTGCGCGTTGTCCTCGCGGGTCATCCAGTACAGGCGCGCCCAGCCTTCGGCGCGCATCGAGTTGCGCAGCCACTCGATCAGCGCCCGGCCGACGCCGTGGCCGCGGGCGGGCGCCGCGACGAACAGGTCTTCCAGGTAGCACACGGGCTGCGCCTCCCAGGTGTTTTCGTGGACCACGCAGTTGGCGAAGCCGTAAACCTGCCCGTCGACTTCGGCCACGATGCACATGATCGCGGAGTCCGGGTCCAGGATGCGCTGCCAGGTGCGATTCGGTGACGTCGTCGCCGACCCGGGCTTCGTAGAAGTCGCAGTAGCCGCGCCAGAGCTGGCGCCAGGCAGCTTCGTCGCCGGGCAGGGCGGAGCGGATCGTCGGGGCGGGCATGGGCCTATTGTGCCGCGCCCGCCCGGTCAGAGCTGCGCCGCCAGCAGGACGGCCGCGTGCACGGCTTCGCGCTGGGCGCCGTCGTGGATCTGGTGGCGGCAGCTGGTGCCGTCGGCGACGACGATCGCGCCGGGGAACTTGCGCACCGCCGGCAGCAGGCTGAGTTCGGCCATCTGCATCGAGACGTCGTAGTGCTCGGCCTCGTAGCCGAAGCTGCCGGCCATGCCGCAGCAGCTGCTTTCGATCAGCTCCGGCTGCACGCCGGGGATCAGCCTGAGCACTTCGACGATCGGCGTCACGGCGGCGAAGGCCTTCTGGTGGCAGTGGCCGTGCAGCAGCACGCGCTTGTCCAGCGGGCGCAGCCGGCCCTTGAGCGCATCGAGCCGGCCGGCCTGCGCTTCGCGCGCCAGGAATTCCTCCAGCAGCAGCGCCTGGCCGGCGACCGCCTGCGCCGGCGCGCCCAGGCCCATGGCCAGCATTTCGTCGCGCAGCGTCAGCAGGCACGACGGCTCCAGGCCGACGATGGCGATGCCTCTTTCGGCGAAGGGCAGCAGCGCGTCCAGCAGTTCGCGCGCCTTGGCCCGGGCTTCGTCCACCATGCCGCTGGCCAGGTAGGTGCGGCCGCAGCACAGGTGCTTGCCGTCGGCGTCGCCGCTTGGCCGCGACGTGCACGGTGTAGCCCGCGGCCTGCAGCACCTTCAGCGCGGCCTGCGCGTTGTCCGACTCGAAGAAGCCGTTGAAGGTGTCGACGAACAGCACCACCGGCCGCTCGGCCGCCAGCACTTCCTCCGCGCGTGGCGGTCGAGCGCGGCGCTGTTGAAGAAATGCGTGCGCCTGCCACGCCGGCAGGCTGCGCCGGGCCGAAAAGCCGAGCAGCGTTTCGCCCAGGCGCGCCAGCAGCGGCGCTGCGGTTGCGCAGGTTCAGCAGGCCGGCGAAGCGGCTGGCCAGTGCGCGCGTAGTCCGGCAGGCGCGCGACCAGCCTGTCCTTCAGCGTGTAGCCGTGGCGGGCCTTGTAGTGGTGCAGGAACTCCACCTTCATCTTCGCCATGTCCACGCCGGTGGGGCAATCGCGCTTGCAGCCCTTGCAGCTGACGCACAGGTCCATCGCCTCGCTGCACGGCCTCGCTGTCCAGGCCGTCGGGGCCGAGCTGGCCCGACAGCGCCAGCCGCAGCGTGTTGGCGCGGCCGCGCGTCAGGTGCTTCTCGTCGCGCGTGACGCGGTAGCTCGGGCACATGGTGCCGGCGTCGAACTTGCGGCAGTGCCCGTTGTTGTTGCACATCTCCACCGCCTTGGCGAAGCCGCCGGCCGGGTCGCCGCCGGTGCCGGGCGGCCGTGATGCGCTCGGTGGCCGGGTCGTTCTGCACGTCCCAGGCGCTCCAGTCGAGCGCGGTCTGCAGCGGGATGACCTGGTAGCTGCGGCGGGAAGCGCATCAGCCGCGTGTCGTCCATGCGCGGCGGGTCGACGATGCGCTGCGGGCTCAGCAGGTTCGTCCGGGTCGAAGCAGCGTCTTGATCTGGCGCGAAGGCCTCGTTGATCTTCGGGCCGAACTGCCAGCCGATCCACTCGCCGCGGCACAGGCCGTCGCCGTGCTCGCCGCTGTAGGCGCCCTTGTACTTGCGCACCAGCGCCGAGGCTTCTTCGGCGATGGCGCGCATCTTGGCCGCGCCGTCGGTGCGCATGTCCAGGATCGGCCGCACGTGCAGCGTGCCGACCGACGCGTGCGCGTACCAGGTGCCGCGGCTGCCGTGCTTGCGGAACACCTGCGTCAGCGCGTCGGTGTACTCGGCCAGGTGCTCCAGCGGCACGGCGCAGTCCTCGATGAAGCTCACCGGCTTGCCGTCGCCCTTCAGGCTCATCATGATGTTGAGGCCGGCCTTGCGCACTTCCCACAGGTTCTTCTGCGGCGCGTCGTCGCTCCATGCGCACCACCGAGCCGGGCAGGCCCAGGTCGCCCATCAGCTCGACCAGCTGGTCGAGCTTGCGCACCAGCGCCGCCTTGTCGGCGCCGGAAAACTCCACCAGCAGGACGGCGTCGGGCTGGCCGATCACGGCCGTGCGGATGACCGGGCGCGAACGCCGGGTTCTGCAGCGACAGCTCGATCATCGTGCGGTCGACCAGCTCGACCGCGGTGAGGGTGCCGCGGCGCTCGGGTCCGTTCCCCAGCTTGACGATGTGCTGCGCCGAGTCCATCGCCTTGTAGAAGGTCGGGAAGTTCACCACGCCCAGCACCTTGGCGCGGGGCAGTTCCGCCAGCTGCAGCGTGAGCGACTTCGTCAGCGCCAGCGTGCCTTCGCTGCCCACCAGCAGGTGCGCCAGGTTGACCGAGCCGTCGCCGGTGTAGGGCCGCTCGCTCTGGTTGTGGAAGATGTCCAGGTTGTAGCCGCCGACGCGGCGCAGCACCTTCGGCCAGCGCCGCTCGATCTCGGGCGCCAGCGTCGCCGCCAGGTCCTTCACGCGCCGTCCGATGTCGCGGGCATGGCCCACGCAATCCTCGTAGCGCTCGAACCGGTGCAGCGCGCCGTCGGCGGTCCAGGCCTTCGCGCCCAGCACGTTGTGCACCATGTTGCCGTAGGCGATGCTGCGGCTGCCGCAGGAGTTGTTGCCCGCCATGCCGCCCAGCGTCGCCTGCGCGCTGGTGGAGACGTCCACCGGGTACCACAGGCCGAGTTTCTTCAGTGCCGCGTTCAGGTGGTCCAGCACCATGCCCGGCTCCACCTCCGCGGTGCGCGAGGTGGCGTCGAAATGCAGGATGCTGCGCACGTGCTTGGAGTGGTCGATCACCAGGCCGGCGCCCACGGTCTGCCCGCACTGGCTGGTGCCGCCGCCGCGCGGCACGATGGGCACGCGCAGGTCGCGGCAGATGTCCAGCGCCAGCCGGACGTCGTCGCCGCTGCGCGGCACGAACACGCCGACGGGCATGACCTGGTAGATCGAGGCGTCGGTGGCATAGCGGCCGCGGTCCGCCGGGGAGAACAGCACCTCGCCCTGGGTTTCGCTCGCCAGGCGCTGCGCCAGCCGGCCGGCGACTTCGTTGCTGGCCTGCGCCACGCGGTCGTAGGCGGGGCCGGGCAGGTCGCGCGCGACCTTGAGCGGCAGCGGCGCGTTCATCGCGCGGCCCCGCTGGCGCCGTCTTCGCGGCGCAGCTGCTCGAGCACCACGTCGCGCTTGTTGTTGCAGGTGGGTGAGCAGCACCTCGCGCATCGCGGCGGCGTCGCGCGCGGCCAGGGCCTCGATCATCTGCTCGTGCTCCTTCACGGCGCGCCTCCACTTCTCGCCGTCCTGGTTGGAGCGAAAGCGCAGGGCCTGCAGCCGCGCATTGACCTGGTTGTAGGTCGCCGTCAGCACCGGGTTCTTGGCCGCGGCGTTGATGGCGCTGTGGATGCGGCGAGTTGAGGCGGTAGTAGTTGGAAAGGTCGGCGCGCGTGTAGGCCGCCATCATCTCGAAGTGCATGGCCCTGATTTCGGCCAGCTCGGCGTCGGTGATGCGCTGGGCCGCCAGTTCGCCCGACAGGGCTTCCAGGCCGGCCATCACCTCGAAGGTGTTGAGCACGTCGGCTTCGGTCAGGGCGACGGCGATGGCGCCGCGATTGGGCACGCAGCTCCACCAGGCCCTCGGCGGCCAGCATCTTGATCGCCTCGCGCAGCGGCGTGCGCGAGACCTGCAGCACGTCCGCGAGTTCGCGCTCGTTGAGCTTGGCGCCGGGCGCGATGCGGTTTTCGACCAGCATCTGGCGCAGCCGCGTGGCGACCTGCTCGTGCAGGGCCGCGCGCGGAATGGAAATGATGTCTGCAGTCATGTCGCTATTTTGTATGCAAAAAACATCGGAGTAAAGCGATCACTACGTATAGACGCCATTGACAAGCTGATTTTTGCATGCAAAAATCAGCCGCAGTTCCCGAAAGAAGCCCGCCATGCTGACGCTCGACTTCCACCCCACCGGCCGCCATTTCCTGCAGATTCCCGGGCCGTCGCCGGTGCCCGACCGCATCCTGCGCGCGATGAGCCTGCCCACCATCGACCACCGCGGCCCGGAGTTCGGCGCGCTGGGCCTGCGCGTGCTCGGCGGCATCGCGAAGATCTTCCAGACCCGCCATCCGGTCGTCATCTATCCGGCGTCCGGCACCGGCGCGTGGGAAGCCGCGCTGGCCAACACGCTGAGCCCGGGCGACGCCGTGCTGATGTACGAGACCGGCCAGTTCGCGAGCCTGTGGAACAGCCTGGCGACGCGGCTGGGCCTGAAGCCCGAAGTGCTCAGCTACGCGGGCAAGGACGACCGGCTGCCCCAGGCGCCCGGCTGGCGCCGCGGCGTGCAGGCTGCCCTGATCGAGGAGCGGCTCAAGGCCGACACGCAGCACGCGATCAAGGCCGTGTGCGTGGTGCACAACGAGACCTCGACCGGCGTCACCAGCGACATCCTGGCGGTGCGCAAGGCCATCGACGCCGCGAAGCATCCGGCGCTGCTGATGGTGGACAGCATCTCGGGCCTGGCCTGCGCCGACTACCGGCACGACGAATGGGGCGTGGACGTCACCATCAGCGGCTCGCAGAAGGGCCTGATGCTGCCGCCGGGCATCAGCTTCAACGCGCTGTCGCCCAAGGCGATCGAGGCCGGCAAGTCCGCGAAGCTGCCCAAGGCCTTCTGGGCCTGGGACGAGATCGTCGAGATGAACAAGGGCGGCTACTGGCCCTACACGCCCAACACCAACCTGCTGTACGGCCTGGCCGAAGCGTGCGACATGCTGCTCGCGCCCGAGCACGGCGGCCTGCCGGCCGTGTTCGCGCGGCACCAGCGCTGGGGCGAGGGCGTGCGCGCCGCGGTGAAGGCGTGGGGGCTGGACATCCAGTGCGCCGACCCGTCGGTGTATTCGCCGGTGCTGACCGGCGTGATGATGCCCGACGGCGTGGACGCGGACGCGGTGCGCAAGATCATCTACGAGCGCTTCGACTGCTCGCTGGGCACGGGCCTGGGCAAGGTCAAGGGGCGGATGTTCCGCATCGGCCACCTGGGCGACTGCAACGACCTCACGCTGGTGGCCGCGCTCGGCGGCTGCGAGATGGGGCTGAAGCTGGCGGGCGTGAAGCTCGCCGGATCGGGGGTGCAGGCGGCCATGGAGTTCTTCGCCTCGCACCCCGCGCGGGCGCTGCCCAAGGCTGCATAGTCAAGTCACAAACCAAGGAGACATCATGAAGAGAATCGCTTATTCACTGCTGGCCGCCGCCGCGATGGTGGCGCACGGCTCCGTGCTGGCGCAGGTCGAGCTCAAGCTGGGCCACGTCGGCGAGCCGGGCTCGCTCTTCCAGACCAGCGCCGACGAATACGCCAGGCGCGTCAACGCGAAGCTGGCCGGCAAGGTGAAGATCGTGACTTATGGCTCGAGCCAGCTCGGCGGCGACAAGGAGCTGATCCAGAAGCTCAAGCTCGGCACCGTGGACATGGCGGTGCCCTCGACAGTGATGACCTCCGAGGTGGACCAGTTCGGCCTGTTCGAGCTGCCGTACATCGTGAAGGACCGCGCCCACATGGCCCGGATCGAGAAGGAAGTGTTCTGGCCCAGCATGGCGCCGGAGGCCGAGAAGAAGGGCCTGAAGATCCTGGCGGTGTGGGAGAACGGCTACCGCCACATCACCAACAACAAGAAGCCGATCAAGGTGCCGGAAGACCTGAAGGGCATCAAGCTGCGGGTGCCCGAGGGCAAGTGGCGCGTCAAGATGTTCCAGGAATACGGCGCCAACCCCAGCCCGATGAAGTTCTCCGAGCTGTTCACCGCCCTGCAGACCGGCGTGATGGACGGCCAGGAAAATCCCTTCACCCAGATCTACTCGGCCAAGCTGCAGGAAGTGCAGAAGTTCCTGTCGCTGTCCGGCCACGTCTACACGCCTGCCTACGTGGTCGTCGGCTCGAAGAAGTACGCGACGCTGCCGGCGGACGTGCGCAAGGTGCTGGAAGACACGGCGCGCGAAACGCAGGCCTTCGTCTACGCCACCGCCGAGAAGGAAGAGGGCGAGCTGCTGGGCAAGCTCAAGGCCGCCGGCATGCAGGTCAACGAGGTCGACAAGAACGCCTTCATCGCCGCCAGCAAGGCCATCTACGAGGACTTCGGCAAGGAAGTCGCCGGCGCCAAGCCGCTGATCGACAAGGCCGTGGCGCTGGGCAAATGACGAAGCCGCACCATATCCTTCCCTCCAGCAGCCTGATGCACCGCTTTCGCGAGCGGTACGGGCTGTTCCTCGAATGGGTCGTCATGGCCCTGATGGTCGTCCTCTCGGTGGAGGTGACGCTGGGCGTCGTGTTCCGCGCGGCGGGCAGCTCCCTGGTCTGGTACGACGAGGTGGCCTCGGTGCTGCTGGCCTGGCTCACGTTCTACGGCTCGGCGCTGGCCTCGGTCAAGCGGGCCCACATCGGCTGCCCCGAGGTCGTCGAGCAGTTCCCGCCGGCGTTGCAGCACGCTTTCGGCATCTTCACCCAGCTGCTGGTGATCGCGTTCTTCGCCTTGCTCTGCTGGGTGGGCATGTCGATCATGCCGGCCCTGGTGGGCGATGCGCTGGTGAGCCTGCCCTGGGTGTCGATGAATTTCGTGCAGTCGGTGGTCCCGATCTCCTCGGCGCTGATCATCCTGGGCGAAGCGATGTTCCTCGTCGACCTGGTCCAGCACCGGGAGGCGCCGGCCGGGCCTGCCGTGTCGCTGGCCGACGGCACGCACTGAACGGGAAGCCACATGGCCATCATGCTGATCCTGTTCGCCGCTGTGCTGGCGCTGGTGCTGATCAACGTGCCGATCGCGGTTTCGCTGGGCATCGTGGCGATCGTCGCCATGCTGGCCAGCCACGGCCTGGACTCGCTGCCCAACATGGCGCTGGTCATCTACAACGGCGCCACCAACTTCCCGCTGCTGGCGATCCCGCTGTTCATCCTGGCCGGCGCGATCATGAATGCCTCGGGCATCTCGCGGCGCCTGATCGCCTTCGCCTCCGCGCTGTTCGGCTGGGTGCGCGGCGGCCTGGCCCACGTGTCGATCGGCGCGTCGCTGTTCTTCGCCGAGATCTCCGGCTCCGCCGTGGCCGACGTGGCCGCGCTGGGCTCGATCCTGATCCCGGGCATGAAGGCCAAGGGTTACCCCAGCGCGTTCGCGGCGGCATCGATGTCGTCGGCGGCGACGCTGGCGGTGATCATCCCGCCCTCGATCCCGATGATCCTGTACGCGGTGATGGCGGAGACCTCGGTCGTGCAGCTGTTCGTGGCCGGCATCGTGCCGGGCCTGATCGGCGCCGTCGGCCTGATGGGCACGGCGACCTTCCTGGCCAATCGCTACAACCTGCCGCGCGAGGACAAGTTCTCCATCAAGCGCGTGGCCAGCACCGGGCGCGATGCGCTGTGGGCCTTCGCGCTGCCCATCATCATCCTGGGCGGCATCTTCGGCGGCGTGGTGACGGCCACCGAGGGCGCGGCGCTGGCCGTGATCGCGGCGCTGTTCGTCGGGCTGGTGGTCTACCGCGAGCTCGACCTGAAGCACCTGCGGGCCGCCGTCATGGAAGGCGGCGTGCAGACGGCGGTGGTGATGCTGCTGGTGGCAACCAGCGCGCTGCTGGGCACCTACCTGACCGAAGTGCAGGCGCCGCAGGCGCTCGCCAAGGCCGTGTCCGACTTCACCTCGAACAAGTGGGTGGTGCTGGCGCTGCTGAACGTGCTGTTCCTGTTCCTCGGCATGTTCCTGCACTCGGCGGCGGCCATCATCCTGGTGGTGCCCATCGTGATGCCGCTGGTGCGCTCGGTCGGGATCGACCCGGTGCATTTCGGGCTGATCGTGACCATCAACCTGGGCATCGGCCAGCAGACGCCGCCGGTGGCGAGCGTGCTGATGGTGGCCAGCTCGATCGCCAAGGCGTCGGTGTGGGAAGTGACGCGCGTCAACGTCTGGTACATCGGCGTCCTGCTGATGGTCCTCGGCCTCGTGACCTACGTGCCCGTGACCGGCATGGGCCTGGTGAATCTCTTCTACCGCTGATCCAGGGAGTAATGAATGAATGACCGGCCGCTGCCCCTGGCGGGCGTGCGGGTGCTCGACATCAGCCAGGTGATGGCGGGGCCCTACGCCTGCATGCTGCTGGCCGACCTGGGCGCCGACGTGATCAAGATCGAGCCGCCCGGCGGCGGCGACCAGACGCGCGGCTCGATGGGTTTCAAGATGAAGGGGGCCGACAGCATGGGCTTCCTGAACATGAACCGCAACAAGCGCAGCGTCACGCTGAACCTGAAGTCCGAGGCCGGGCGCGAGGTGCTGCTGCGCCTGGTCAAGGACGCCGACATCCTGGTCGAGAACTACCGGCCCGGCGCGATGAAGCGCCTGGGCCTGGGCTACGACGACCTGAAGGAGCTCAACCCGCGCCTGGTCTACACCAGCATCTCCGGCTTCGGCCAGACCGGGCCCTGGGCCGACCGCCCGGGCTTCGACCTGATGGCGCAGGCGATGTCGGGCGTGATGAGCGTGACGGGCTATCCGGGCGGGCCGCCCGTGAAGGCCGGGCGTGCCGGTGGCCGACATCGGCTGCGCGCTGTTCGCGATCTACGCCACGCTGGCCGCCTACATCGGCGCGAAGGCGAGCGGGCAGGGCCAGTACATCGACGCGTCGCTGTTCGACACGGCGCTGGCGTTCTCGGTCTGGGACATCTGCGACTACTGGGGCACCGGCAAGCCGCCGCGAGCCGCTGGGCACCGCCAACAAGATGACCGCGCCGTACCAGGCGATGGCCTGCGTCCGACGGCTACTTCGTGATGGGCGCCAACAACCAGAAGCTGTGGGTCCAGCTGTGCACGCTGATGGACCGCCAGGAGCTGCTGGAGGACCCGCGCTTTTCCACCATCTCGCTGCGCCTGGCGCAACCGCGCCGCGCTGGAGCAGGAGCTGGAGAAGACCTTCCGCACGCAGCCCAAGGACTATTGGGTCGAGACGCTGCTGGCAGCGGGCATTCCCGCCGGCCCCATCCTGACGTATCCCGAGGCCTTCGAAGGCGAGCACGGCACGGCGCGCCACATGCAGATGGAGATCGACCATCCGGTGGAGGGCAAGGTGCCCAACATCGGCTTCGCGGTGAAGCTCTCGGGCACGCCGCAGCAGGTGCGGCGCCACCCGCCGCTGCTGGGCGAGCACAACCGGCGAGGTGCTGGCCGAACTCGGCATCGGCGACGAGGAGCGCGCGCAGCTGGAAGCGCAAGGGGCTTTCGCGCCATGAGCGACGCCGCGTCCGAAGGCGCCGTGCGCCTGAGCATCGACGGCGCCATCGCCTCGGTGGTGTTCGACCGGCCCGGCCGCGCGCAACGCGATGACCTGGGCCATGTACGAGCAGCTCGGCGCCATCTGCGAGCGGCTGGCCGTCGAGCCCGCCGTGCGCGTGGTGTGCCTGCGCGGCGCGGGCGGCGCGGCTTTCGTCGCCGGCACCGACATCGAGCAGTTCAAGGCCTTCAGGGAGGGCGGGGACGGCGTCGACTACGAGCGCCGCATCGACGAGGGCATGGCCCGGCTCGAGGCGCTGCCCATGCCGACCGTCGCGGTGATCGAAGGCTGGGCCGTGGGCGGAGGCCTGGCCATCGCCACCGCCTGCGACATCCGGATCGCGACGCCGGGCGCCCGCCTCGGCGTGCCGATCGCCAGGACGCTCGGCAACTGCCTGTCCGCCGCCAACCTGGCGCGGCTGGTGGCCGCGTTCGGGCGCCCGCGCGTGCAGCGCATGCTGATCGGCGCCGAGGTCCTCACGGCCGAGGAAGCGCTGGCCTGCGGCTACCTGGCCGAGCTGGTGCCCGCCGACGGCATCGCCGCGGCCGCATCAGCCTTGTGCAGCCGTCTGGCTTCGCTCGCGCCCGTGACCCAGGCCGTGAGCAAGGAAGCGCTGCGCCGGCTGCTGCTGCAGAACCTGCCCGACGTCGAAGACCTGATCCGCCGCGCCTACGGCAGCGAGGATTTCGCCGAAGGCGTCGCTGCCTTCTCGGAAAAGCGCAATCCGGGCTGGCGCGGGCGTTAGGCCTGCCTGCATGGGCCTGCCGGGGCACGGGGAAGGTGACGGGCGGTAACGGGGCCTGAAGCGGGATGGAAGCTCGGCTACAGTGCGCCGATGCCCGCGGCCCAGCCCTTTCGACTCGGACGCCTGCCCGACAGGCGCATGCTCCAGACCCGCAGCGGCGCGCTCGAATACGTCGTCTCGGGCAACGGCCGGCCCGCCATCGTGCTGCTCAACGGCGCCGGCGTCACGCTGGAAGGCTGGCGCGCGCTCTACCCCGGGATCGAACAGCTGGGCACCGTGTTCGCATGGAACCGATTCGGCGTGAAGGGCAGCGATTCGCCCCGGCTGGCGCAGACCGGCGCGGTGGTCGTCGCGTCGTTGCGCGAACTGCTCGCCTACGCGGGCCTGCAGCCGCCCTATGTGCTGGTGGGGCATTCGCTGGGCGGGCTCTATGCCAACCTGTTCGCGCGGCTCTACCCGAAGGAAGTCGCCGCGGTGCTGTTCCTGGAGGCGACGCATCCGCGCGACCGGGAAGTGCTGCAGCAGCACGAGACGCAGCTCACCCGCGCGCTGTCGAAGTTGTTCTCGCTGCCGCAGTGGCTGTTTCGCGCCAACGTGCATGCCGAGATCGAGTGGGTTTCGGAGACCGTCGACGAGATCGCGGGGGCCGGTCCCTTCCCCGACGTGCCCGTGGCCGTGATCACGGGCGGCGCGAATCCGCCGAAGTGGCTGATGCCACCGGCGGCCTTGCAGGCCCGGCGCGACCACCAGCAGGACCTGGCACGGTTGTCGCCGCACGGCGAGCAGGTCATCGCGGCCAAGAGCGGGCATTTTCCGCAGCTGACCGAGCCGCGCCTTGTGCTCGACGTGCTGCAGGGCCTGCTCAGCCGGGCGGCAACCCCAGCCGCGTGAACCCCTCGCTGCCGAGCGGCGTGATGCGCACCACGCGGCTGTGCTTCTGGCGCTCGATCCAGCGCGATGCCTTGAAGTGATCGGCCAGCGCCGCGCCCAGCGCGCCACCGAGGTGGTCCCGCCGCTCGGACCAGTCCAGGCAGCGGCAGGCGAACTGCCGGCGCCGCTCGCGGGCCGGCCCCAGGTCCAGCCCCATCTGCGCCACCGCCTTTTCGCCTTTGCCCGTCAGCTCCAGCTGCTTGGCGTCCCCGGCCACGTCCTGCAGCCAGCCCTTGCGCAGCATCAGCGCGAGCAGGCCGGTGCCCAGGCTTCCGGCGAGGTGGTCGTAGCAGTACCGCGCCGCGCGGATCGGCTCGTCGTCGCGCGCCGCGCCTGCGGCCTTGCGGGGCGGGGCCACGCGCATCAGCGACTCGACCAGCTGGGCCACGTGCCCGGACGCGAAGCGGAAGTACTTGTGGCGGCCCTGCGATGCCGATTCGAGCAGGCCGTCTTCCAGCAGGCGCTTCAGGTGCGCGGTGGCCGTGGCCGGCTCGACGCCCGCGCCCAGCGCGAGCTCCTTGGCGGTGAGGGCGCGGCCCTCCATCAGCAGCGCCAGCATCTGGATGCGGCGCGGGTCGCCGACGGTGGCGGCGATGCGGGCGAGGTCGGGTTCTGCATTCATAGTTCAATGGTAGCCAAACTGTTGATGCTCGACAAACCGGCCGCGGCTGGCGACACTTCCACTCCTTCGACCACGACATCACCGAATACCATGTCCCACTACACCGCGCAGATCCTTTGGCAGCGCAACGGCCAGGACTTCACGGGCAACCGCTACAGCCGGCGCCACCTGATCCGTTTCGACGGCGGCGTCGAGCTGCCGGGCTCGTCCTCGCCCCATGTCGTGCCGCCGCCGCAATCCGACCCGGCGGCGGTGGACCCCGAGGAGATGTTCGTTGCGTCGCTTTCCACTTGCCACATGCTGTGGTTCCTGTCGATCGCGGCCAAGCGCGGCTTCTGCGTGGACAGCTACACCGACAGCGCCGAGGGCACGATGGAGCGCAATGCGGCGGGCAAGATGGCGATGACGACGGTCACGCTGCGGCCATTGGCGATCTTCTCGGGCGAGAAGCGGCCCACGCGCGAACAGCTCCATGACTTGCACCACCGCGCGCACGAGGAATGCTTCATCGCCAATTCAGTCACCACCGACGTCCGCTGCGAGCCCCAACCATGACCATCACCTGCTTCATCCGCTACGAGATCGACCCGTTCCAGCGCGAGGCCTTCCGCCGGTACGCCGTGGCGTGGGCGGAGATCATCCCGCGCCTGGGCGGCAACCTGCTGGGCTACTTCCTGCCGCACGAAGGCAGCAACTACGAAGCCTGGGGCCTGATCGCCTTCGCGAGCCTGGCCGACTACGAGGCCTATCGCGCGCGCCTGAGGCGCGATGCGAAGGCGGTCGAGAACTTCGCCTTCGCGCAGCGCGAGCGCTTCATCCTGCGCGAGGAGCGGCGCTTCACCGAGGTCGTGCCCGAGGCTTTCCAGCGGCCGGCCGTGGGGGCCGCCGCATGATCGCCGTCATCTTCGAAGTCTGGCCGCACCCCGACCACCGCGCGGGTTACCTGGACTGGGCCGCCGAGCTGAAGAACGAGCTGGTGAAGATGGACGGTTTCATCTCCATCGAGCGGTTCCAGAGCCTCACCGACCCGGACAAGCTGCTGTCGCTGCAGTTCTGGCGCGACGAGTCGTGCCTCACGGCCTGGCGCAACCTGGAAGCCCACCGCGCCGCGCAGGCCGCGGGCCGCAAGACGATGTTCAAGGAATACCGGCTGCGGATCGCCGAAGTGATCCGGGACTACGGGCTCGAGCAGCGCGCCGAGGCGCCCGCCGATTCACGGCAGGCGCACGGCTAGCGTCAGGCCGTCGCGTTCGCCAGCGCCTGGCCGCCGCCGAAGCTGCTTTGCTGCGGCTGCGGGCCGCCGGGCGTGACGCGCACGGCGCAGTACTTGAATTCCGGGATCTTGGCGAACGGATCCAGCGCCGCGTTGGTCAGCTTGTTCGCGGCCGCTTCGTAGTAGCAGAAGGGGACGAACACCGCGCCGCGCGGCGAGCTGTCGTCGGCGCGCGCGTAGAGCGAGACGCTGCCGCGGCGCGACGCTATCGTCACCACGTCGCCGGGCCGGGCGCCCAGCGCCTGCAGGTCCAGCGGGTGGATCAGCGCCACCGGGTCGGGCTCGATCGCATCCAGCATGGTGGCGCGGCGCGTCATGCTGCCGGTGTGCCAGTGCTCGAGCTGGCGGCCGGTGATCAGCACCACCGGGTACTCCGCGTCGGGGCGCTCGTCGGCGGGGATGATGTCCGCCGGCACGAAGCGCCCGCGCCCGCCTTCGCGCGGGAAGTCCTCGACGAACACCACCGACTCGCCCGGGTCGCCCTCGTTGCGGCACGGGTAGGTGACGGCGTGCTCGCGCTCCAGCCGCTCCCAGGTGATGCCGGCGATGCTGGGCATGGTGTGGCGCATTTCGTCGAACACCTCGGAGACGTGGCCGTACTGCCAGTCCAGGCCCAGCTTCTTCGCGATCTCCTGGATGATCCACAGGTCCTGCCGCGCGTCGCCGGGCGGATCGATCGCCTGGCGGCCCATCTGCACCAGCCGGTCGGTGTTGGTGAAGGTGCCGGTCTTTTCCGGGAAGGCGCTCGCCGGCAGGATCACGTCGGCGAGGTAGGCGGTCTCGGTGAGGAAGATGTCCTGCACCACCAGGTGTTCCAGGGCGGCCAGCGACTCGCGGGCGTGGTTGGCGTCCGGGTCGGACATCGCGGGGTTCTCGCCCATCACGTACATGCCCTTGACGGAGCCTGCCTTGATGGCGTGCATGACTTCGACCACCGTCAGGCCGGGCTGCGCGTCCAGCGAGCCGGCCGCCATGCCCCAGGCCTTCTCGAAGCGCTCGCGCGCCGCCGGGTCCACGACCCGCTGGTAGTCCGGGTACATCATCGGGATCAGGCCGGCGTCGGACGCGCCCTGCACGTTGTTCTGGCCGCGCAGCGGATGCAGGCCGGTGCCGGGGCGGCCGATCTGGCCCGTCATCAGCGCCAGCGCGATCAGGCAGCGCGCGTTGTCGGTGCCGTGGATGTGCTGCGAGACGCCCATGCCCCAGAGGATCATCGAGCCCCTGGAGGTGGCGATACAGCCGCGCCGTCTCGCGCAGCGTCTGCGCGTCGATGCCGCAGATCGGGGCCATCGCCTCGGGGCTGTAGCCCTCGACGTTCTTGCGCAGGTCCTCGTAGCCGATGGTGCGGCTGTCGATGAACGCCTTGTCCACCAGGCCTTCGTGCACGATCACGTGCATCATGGCGTTGAGCATCGCGACGTCGGTGTCGGGCTTGAACTGCAGGTAGCGGTGGGCCATGCGCGCCAGGTCCGAGCGGCGCGGGTCCATCACGATCAGCTTGGTGCCGTTCTTCACCGCGTTCTTGATCCAGGTGGCGGCGACCGGATGGTTCACCGTGGGGTTGGCGCCGATGACGATCACCACGTCGGCCTTGGTCACGTCCATGACCGGGTTGGACACGGCGCCCGAGCCGATGCCTTCGAGCAGGGCCACGACCGACGAGGCGTGGCACAGGCGCGTGCAGTGGTCGACGTTGTTGCTGCGAAAGCCCGTGCGCACCAGCTTCTGGAACAGGTAGGCCTCTTCGTTGCTGCCCTTGGCCGAGCCGAAGCCGGCCAGCGACTTCGGGCCGTGCTGGTCGCGGAGGGCGCGCAGCTTGCCGCCGGCGAATTCCAGCGCTTCTTCCCAGGTCGCTTCGCGGAACAGGTCCATCACGCGATCCGGGTCCATGCTCGACGTCCGCCCGCTTGGGCGCGTCGGCGCGGCGGATCAGCGGCTTGGTCAGGCGCTGCGGGTGGTGCGCGTAGTCGAAGCCGTAGCGGCCCTTGACGCACAGCCGCCCGTGGTTGGCCGGGCCGTCGCGGCCCTCGACGTAAAGGATCTTGTTGTCCTTGACGTTGTAGGTGAGCTGGCAGCCGACGCCGCAGTACGGGCAGACGGAGGCGACCTGCTTGTCGGGCACCGCCAGCGCAGCGCCGCGCGCCGGCATCAGCGCGCCGGTGGGGCAGGCCTGCACGCATTCGCCGCAGGCCACGCAGGTGGACACGCCCATCGGGTCGTCCATGTCGAACACGATCTTGGCGTGCTCGCCGCGGAAGGCCAGGCCGATCACGTCGTTGACCTGCTCGTCGCGGCAGGCGCGCAGGCACCGCGTGCATTGGATGCAGGCGTCGAGGTTGACGGCGATGGCCGGATGCGACAGGTCGGCGGCGACCTGCCCGCGCGCGGCGAAGCGCGGCTTGCCGACGCCCAGGCTGCGCGGACCACTCGTCCACTTCGTTGTGGCGCGTGTAGTCGGCCTCGGGCATGTCGGCGAGCAGCAGCTCCAGCACCATCTTCTGCGAGGCGACGGCGCGCTCGCTCTTGCTGCTGACTTCCATGCCGCTGGTGGGATTGCGGCAGCAGCTCGGGGCCAGCACGCGCTCGCCCTTGATCTCGACCATGCACGAGCGGCAGTTGCCGACGTTGTCCAGGCCAGGCTTGTAGCAAAGGCGCGGGATCTCCACGCCTTCGCGGTCCGCGACTTCGATGATGGTCTGGTTGGCCTGGCAGGTGACCTCGCGGCCATCGAGCTTGAAGGTGACGGTCGGCGCCTCGATCTGCGCGAGTTCCTGGCGGGTGACGGCGTTCATGGTCTTGCTTCCTTACGCCAGCTCATGCGGAAAATACTTCACCACGCAATCCACCGGGTTGGGCGCCGCCTGGCCCAGGCCGCAGATGGAGGCGTCGCGCATCACCTGCGACAGCTCGGCCAGCAGCGGCGGTATCCCATTTCGGCTGCGCGATCAGCGCCAGCGCCTTGGCGGTGCCGGCGCGGCACGGCGTGCACTGGCCGCAGGATTCGTCGCGGAAGAAGCGCATCAGGTTGCGGGCGGCGGCGCTGGCGGTGTCCTTGTCCGACAGCACGACGATCGCGGCCGAGCCGATGAAGCAGCCATAGGGCTGCAGCGTGTCGAAGTCCAGCGGGATGTCGTTCATCGAAGCGGGGAGGATGCCGCCCGATGCGCCGCCGGGCAGGTAGCCGTAGAACGTGTGCCCGTCCTGCATGCCGCCGCAGTACTCGTCGATCAGTTCCTGGATGGTGATGCCGGCGGGCGCCAGCTTCACGCCGGGGTTCTTCACGCGGCCGGACACGGAGAACGACCGCAGCCCATGGCGCCCGTGCCGCCCGTGCGCGCTGAAGGATTCCGGTCCTTTTTCGAGGAGGTCGCGCACCCAGTAGAGCGTCTCGAAGTTGTGTTCGAGGGTAGGGCGGCCGAACAGGCCGACCTGCGCGACATAGGGCGGGCGCAGGCGCGGCATCCCGCGCTTGCCTTCGATGGATTCGATCATCGCGGACTCTTCGCCGCAGATGTACGCGCCCGCGCCGCGGCGCAGTTCGACCTTCGGCATGTTGAGCATCGCCGGATCGGCCTGCAGCTTCGCCAGCTCGCGCTCGAGCAGCGCGCGGCAGCCGTGGTATTCGTCGCGCAGGTAGATGTAGATGCCGTCAATGCCGACGGCCCAGGCCGCGACCAGCATGCCTTCGAGGAAGCGGTGCGGGTCCTGCTCGAGGTAGACCCGATCCTTGAACGTGCCGGGCTCGCCTTCGTCGATGTTCACGGCCATCAGGCGGGGCGCCGGTTCGGCGCGCACGATCTTCCACTTGCGGCCGGCCGGAAAGCCCGCGCCGCCGAGGCCGCGCAGGCCGGAAGCTTCCACCACGGCGATGACGGACTCGGCATCGCGCTTGCCCGACAGGCATTCGCCCAGCAGCTTGTAGCCGCCGTCGGCCACGTAGGCCTGCAGGTCGATGTATGGTTCCGGCTCATGGCGCGAGCTGCCGGCTTTCACCATCGAAGCAATCTTCTCCACGGTCGCGTTCGGCACGGGGTTCTGCCCCACCACCGCCGCGGGCGCCTGTTCACAGCGCCCGATGCAAGGCGCATGCAGCACGCGCACGTCCCGCCCCAGCAACGCGGGCAGGCGCTCCAGCAGCGCCTGCGCACCCGCCATCTCGCACGAGAGGCCGTCGCACACCCGCACGGTGAGCGCCGCGGGCGAGTCTTCGCCTTCCTTGACGATGTCGAAGTGGTGGTAGAAGGACGCGACCTCGTACACCTCCGTCTGCGCCAGCGCCATCTCCTCGGCGAGGGCCGCCAGGTGGTCGGCCGCCAGGCAGCCGTAACGGTCCTGGATGCGGTGCAGGTGCTCGATCAGCAGGTCGCGCTGGCGCGGCGCGCCGCCGAGCAGCTCGCGCACTTCGGCAAGCGCCTGCGCACTGGCGCGGCGACCCTTGGGGCCGCGGCGCTTGCGCTCGCGCACTTCTTCCCTCGATGGCGCGATGGGGATGACTTTCTTCAGCAAGTTCGCGCCTTCCGGTTCAGGTCAAAGCAGGCCGGCGGCGCGGGCCCACTGGTACTTCGCGCCCAGCACTTCCACCGGCAGTTCGGTCGAATACGCATAGGCCGGGATGCCGTTCTCGTACAGATACTGCGCGGCTTCCTCGACTTCCACGTCGCCCGCGAGCGAGGCGACGACGGGCTTGCTCTTGCCCTTCTCGCGCATCTCGTTCACCACCTGCACCATGTTCCTCGCGAAGACCATGGGCGGCGTGACGATGGTGTGCCAGTAGCCGAGGATCAGCGCGTGGACGCGGTCATCTTCCAGGCCGAGCCGCACGGTATTGACGTAAGTGATGGGCGGCTCGCCGCCGGTGATGTCTACCGGGTTGCCGGCCGCGCCGAACGGCGGGATGAACTTGCGGAAGGCCGCGTCCAGGTCGTCGGGCATCGGCTTGAGCAGCTTCAGGCCGTTGTCGACGCAGGCGTCGGAGAGCAGCACGCCCGAACCGCCGGCGCCCGTGATGATCACCACGTTCTCGCCCTTGGGTGTCGGCAGGATCGGCACACCGCGCGCGAGCTCCAGCATCTGGCGCAGGCTGCGCGCGCGGATCACGCCGGACTGCTTGAGCACGTCCTCGTAGATCTTGTCGGTGCCGGCCACCGCGCCGGTGTGCGAGGCGGCAGCGGCGGCGCCCATGGCGGTGCGGCCGGCCTTCAGCATGATCACGGGCTTCTTCTTGCTCACGCGCTTGGCGACTTCCGCGAAAGCGCGGCCGTCCTTCAGGTCTTCCGCGTGCTGCGCGATCACCTTGGTGTTGTCGTCCTGCTCGAAGAAGAGCAGCAGGTCGTCCTCGTCGATGTCCGACTTGTTGCCCAGGCCGACGATGGCTGACACGCCCATCTTCGCGCTACGCGAGAAGCCGATGATCGCCATGCCGATGCCGCCGGACTGCGAGGAGAGGGCGGTGGAGCCCTTCACGTCGTAGGCCGTGCAGAAGGTGGCGCACAGGTTCGACGGCGTGTAGTAGAAGCCGTAGATGTTCGGGCCCATCAGGCGGATGTTGTATTCGCGGCCGATGCGCTGCAGCTCTTCCTGGCCTTCGATGTTGCCCGTCTCGCCGAAGCCCGAGGGAATCAGGATCGCGCCGGCGATCTTCTTCTGGCCGCACTCGGTCAGCGCGCTGGCGACGAACTTCGCGGGTACCGCGAACACGGCGACGTCGATGTCGTTCGGCACATCCTTGACGCTCTTGAACGCCTTGATGCCCATGACCTCGGGGTCCTTCGGGTTGATCGGGTAGATCTCGCCCTTGTAGCCGCCGTTGATCAGGTTCTTCATCACCGAGTTGCCGATCTTGCCGGCCTCGTTCGACGCGCCGATCACCGCGATCGCCTTCGGCTTCATGATGCGGTTCATCGAGATGACCACATCCTTTTCCTCGGGGCGATAACGCGGCGCCTTCTGCGCGAAGTTCACCACAATGCGCACGTCGGCGGCGATCGCGCCCTCCTCACTCGCGAAGATCGGGTTCAGGTCCATCTCGGAGATTTCGGGGAAGTCGGAGACGAGCTGCGACACGCGCACGATCACGTCCTGCAGTGCCTCGCGGTTCACGGGCTTGCCGCCGCGCACGCCCTTGAGCATTTCCGCGGCCTGGATGCCGTCGAGCATCGAGGCGGCGTCTTCCTTCGTCGCGGGCGCGAGGCGGAACGTCACGTCCTTGAGCACTTCCACCAGCACGCCGCCCATGCCGAAGGCGACCAGCTTGCCGAAGCTGTCGTCGCTCATCGCGCCGACGATCACCTCGGTGCCGCCCTTGATCATCTGCTGCACCTGCACGCCCAGGATGTTGGCGTCGGCCTTGTACTTCTTCGCGTTGGCGAGGATGGTGTCGTAGGCTTTCGACGCTGCGTCCGCGTCCTTCACGCCGACGATCACGCCCCCGGCTTCGGTCTTGTGCAGGATGTCCGGCGAGACGATCTTCATCACGACTGGGAAGCCCATCGATCCGGCGAGCTTCGATGCTTCCGCGGCGCTGGTGACCACGCCTTCGCCCGGCACCTTGATGCCGTAGGCGTCGCAGACTTCCTTGCCTTCGGGTGCGGTCAGTGAATCACGGCCAGAGGCCTTCACGGCGTCCAGGATTTTGCGGACTTTTGCTTTGTCGATTGCCATGTGAAGCTCCTTAGATGACCTTGGATTCGCGCAGATCGGCGATCTGTTCGCGGGAATAGCCGAGCTGGCCCAGCACTTCCTCGGTGTGCTCGCCCAGCAGGGGAGAGCGCGTGACTTCGGTGATGCTGTCGGACATCTTGATCGGGTTGCCCACGGTCAGGTACTTGCCGCGCTTGGGGTGGTCGACTTCGACGACGGTGCCGGTGGCGCGCAGCGAAGGCTCTTCGGCGATTTCCTTCATGGACAGGATCGGGCCGCAGGGAATGTCGAACTTGTTCAGGATGTCCATGGCCTCGAACTTGTCCTTGGTCATGGTCCATTCCTCGATCCGCGCGAAGATGGACTTCAGGTGCGGCAGGCGGGCCTTGGGCGTCGCGTAGTTCGGGTCGGTGATCCAGCCTTCCTCGCCGATCACCTTGCAGATGGCGCCCCACACCGGCGCCTGCGTGATGAAGTAGATGTAGGCGTTGGGGTCGTGCTGCCAGCCCTTGCACTTGAGGATCCAGCCCGGCTGGCCGCCGCCCGAGGCGTTGCCGGCGCGCGGCACGGCCTCGCCGAATTCGATGTCGGGGAACTGCGGGTACTCTTCCAGCACGTGCGTGCGGTCCAGGCGCTGCTGGTCGCGCAGCTTCACGCGGCACAGGTTCAGCACGGCGTCCTGCATGGCCGCCAGCACCTTCTGGCCGCGGCCGGTGGTGTTGCGCTGGTAGAGCGCGGCGACGATGCCCAGCGCCAGGTGCAGGCCGGTGCCGCTGTCGCCGATCTGCGCGCCGGTCACCAGCGGGGGGCCGTCGTCGAAGCCGGTGGTGGAGGCGGCGCCGCCGGCGCACTGGGCGACGTTCTCGTACACCTTGCAGTCCTCGTACGGGCCGGGGCCGAAGCCCTTGACCGACGCCATGATCATGCGCGGGTTGAGCTGCCTGGATGCGCTCCCAGGAGAAGCCCATGCGGTCCAGCGCGCCGGGCGCGAAGTTCTCGACCAGCACGTCGCATTGCTTGATCAGCGCGCTCCAGCACTTCCTTGCCCTTCGGGTCCTTGGTGTTGAGCGTGATCGAGCGCTTGTTGTGGTTCAGCATCGTGAAGTAGAGGCTGTCCACGTCCGGGATGTCGCGCAGCTGGCCGCGCGTGGCGTCGCCTTCGCCGGCCTTCTCGACCTTGATCACGTCGGCGCCGAACCACGCCAGCAGCTGGGTGCAGGTGGGGCCGGACTGCACGTGCGTGAAGTCGAGGATCTTGACGCCGTCGAGTGCTTTGCTCATTTTTTGCTCGCTCTCTGCGAGCTCGAAATCCATTGCTCTTTGCCTGCATGCCGGGTCAAGCCCGGAATGACTCGCCGGTGAGCTACTTCTTCTTCGCCGCGGCGGGGTTCAGGCTGGTGATGCGGCCGCTCTCGGTGCCGGCGCTCTCGTCGATCACCGCGTTGATCAGCGTCGGCTTGCCGCGAGGCGATGGCCTCGTCCAGCGCCTTCGCAGCTCCTCGGGGGTCGTCGCCGTGCACGCCGACGCCGCCGAAGGCTTCCATCATCAGTGTCGTAGCGCGCGTTCTTCACGAACTGCGTCGGCGCCATGTCCGCGCCGCCGCGCGGGTTGACGTCGGTGCCCTTGTAGATGCCGTTGTTGTTCATGACGACGATGCACACCGGCAGGTTGTAGCGGCAGATCGTCTCGACTTCCATGCCGCGAGAAGCCGAAGGCGCTGTCGCCTTCGATCGCGATCACCGGCTTGCCGGTGATGACGGCGGCGGCGACGGCGAAGCCCATGCCGATGCCCATGATGCCCCAGGTGCCGACGTCGAGGCGCTTGCGCGGCTCGTACATGTCGACGATGCAGCGCGTGAAGTCCAGCGCGTTGGCGCCTTCGTTGACGACGATCGGCGTCGGGTGCGCCTTGACCTTGTCGCGGATCACGTTGAGCGCGCTGTGGAAGTTCATCGGCGACGGGTTCTTTCGCCAGCGTCTCGGCCATCTTGGTGAGGTTCTTGTCCTTGCGCTCGGCGATGGCGCCGGTCCACTCGGCCGGCGGCTTGCCCCAGTTCGAGCCCATGCCCGCCGCGAGCGCGGCGATGCAGGAGCCGATGTCGCCGACCAGCGGCGCCGCGATGGCGACGTTGCTGTCGGCCTCGGTCGGGCGAGATGTCGATCTGGATGAACTGCTGGCCGCCGGGCGCCTTGGAGCTGGCGCCGCCCCAGGTCTTGCCCTTGCCGTGCGAGAGCAGCCAGTTCAGGCGCGCGCCGACCAGCATCACGACGTCGGCTTCGGCCAGCACGTACGAGCGCGCGGCGGAGGCGGACTGCGCATGGTTGTCGGGCAGCAGGCCCTTGGCCATCGACATCGGCAGGTAGGGGATGCCGGTCTTCTCGACGAAGGTCTTGATCTCGGCGTCGGCCTGCGCGTAGGCCGCGCCCTTGCCCAGGATGATCAGCGGCTTCTTCGCGCCCTTGAGCAGGTCGAGCGCGCGCTTGACCGCGTCGGGCGCGGGGATCTGCCGGGGCGCCGGGTCGACCACCTTGATCAGCGACTTCTTGCCGGCCACGGCGTCCATCGTCTGCGCGAACAGCTTGGCGGGCAGGTCCAGGTAGACGCCGCCGGGACGGCCGGACACCGCGGAGCGGATGGCCCGCGCGATGCCGACGCCGATGTCCTCGGCGTGCAGCACGCGGAAGGCCGCCTTGCACAGCGGCTTGGCGATGGCGAGCTGGTCCATCTCTTCGTAGTCGCCCTGCTGCAGGTCGACGATCTCGCGCTCGCTGGAGCCGCTGATGAGGATCATCGGGAAGCAGTTGGTGGTGGCGTTGGCCAGCGCGGTCAGGCCGTTCAGGAAGCCGGGCGCCGACACGGTGAAGCAGATGCCGGGCTTTTGCGTGAGGAAGCCGGCGGCGGCGGCGGCGTTGCCGGCGTGCTGCTCGTGGCGGAACGAGATCACGCGCATGCCTTCGGCCTGCGCCATGCGCAGGAAGTCGGTGATCGGGATGCCGGGCAGCGCGAAGATCGTGTCGATGTCGTTGAGCTTCAGCGCGTCGATGACGAGGTGGAAGCCGTCGGTCACGTCCTGTGCCTGCGTTTCGTTGGTCATGTGAGATGTCTCGTGTTTGGCGCCTGTTTGCACCGTGCGTAAGGCCGTTTGCACCCTCGGGGTATCATAGGGAGGCGCTGCGGTTTCCACTCTTGACCGCGGTCAATTTTCGAAAATTTCTCCGTAAGGCCGCCGCGCATGAGTGCCTTCGACTCCACCTCGATGTCCTCGATCGATCACCACCCCGAACAGAACGTCATTCGCGTCCAGCTGGCGCACAACGTGGTGCTCAAGGGCATGACGGCGGCCCAGATGGTCGAGCTCGAGCCGCACCTGGTCGTCGTCGACTGCCAGAAGGGCGAGGCCCTGCTGAACCAGGGCGTGCACGAGATGGAGCAGTACTTCATCCTCGAGGGCATCCTCAAGCGCGTGGTGAGCAACCAGGAAGCCAAGGAAATGATCCTGCGCTTCGCCGACGAGGGCGACATGGAAACCAGCTACGCCGCCTGGCGGCTGGGCACGCCCACGCCCTACAGCATCGTCTGCGTCACGCAAGGCGCGGGTGGCCAAGCTGCCGATGCGCGACTGGGTCGCCTTCCTGGAGCGCCACCCGGGCCTCAAGCAATCCTTCGAGTACGACGTGATGCACCAGATGAGCGAGATCATGGCCCACACCATCACGCTGCACCTGCTGGACGCGCCCGGGCGCGTGAAGCGCTTCCTGCGCAAGCACCCGGAGCTGTTCGACCGCATCCCGAAGAAGGAACTCGCGTCCTACCTGAACCTTTCGGCCGAGACGCTGAGCCGTCTGAAGCAGCGCGGCAAGATCTCAGGTTTTCGCGTACGCGAAGCGCCGCGTGACGGCCATCAGGCGCAGCTGGTTGTCCACGTTGCCCACGCCGGCCACGGTGCTGGCGACGCGCTCGGTTTCGCTGCGCTCCTGCTCGTTGAGGACGATGCCGCTGCAGCACCACCTTGCCGCCGGAGGCTTCGACGCTGACGTTGACGTCGCGGGTCGACTCGTTGGTCCTTCAGCGCGGCGCGCACGCGCGCGCTTCAGCGCCAGGCCGGCCAGCATCGCGCGCGACGCTTCGGTCTCCTGGAACTCGGGCCGCGCGCGCCAGCTGCGAGGATCTGCGCCACGCAGCTGTCGACCGACAGGCGGTCGGTGTTGAGCACCAGGTCGTACAGCAGCGGGTCGCCCCAGGTCACGCCGAACTGCGCGTGCATGCGCGTGGCATGGGCGTGGTCGCTGCGGCGCACCTCGGCCTCGGCGAAGTCGCGCGTCGTCGGTGCCCAGGTGGTCCATCAGCCACTCGACGCGCTGGTCGAACGGGCGCGTGATGCGCACGCGCACGACGTGCGGCACCGGGCGCAGCAGGCAGGTCGCGCCCCAGCCGCGCAGCACCACGTTGCCGCTGCTGGCCAGCGCAAAGACCTCCTTCGGCGGTGTAGACGGCCACGCGGTCCTGGTCGGTGGTCAGGCGCTCGACCAGGCCGGCCTTGCCTTCGCGCAGGCGGCTGATCAGGCTGGTGGGCACGTGCATCCTGCCGGCCACGTTCTCCACCACCTCGTGGCGCATGACGGCGAGTCCGCCCTGCTGCGCGGCCAGCGCAGCGGCGACGTCCTTGGCGAGCGAGCCCATTTCCTGGGTCAGGGCGATCACGGGCATGTGCGGCTCTCCTTGGCAGTCGACCGGTGGGTCGGACGCTAGTCAACGGGCTGCTCTTCCGCGAATTCCTTCGGCTTGGGCGGCCGGACCATCGCGATGACGCGCGAGAGCAGCGGCCAGACCAGCATCACCAGCGCCAGCGTCGGTGATGCTGCCCACCAGCGGGTTGGACCAGATGATGCGACAGGTCGCCCTGCGACACCAGCATCGCCTGGCGGAACGAGTCCTCGGCCTTGTCGCCCAGCACCAGCGCCAGCACCAGCGGCGCCAGCGGGTAGTCGAGCTTCTTGAACACGTAGCCGATGACGCCGAACACCAGCATGAGCCAGATGTCGAGCATCGCGTTGTGCACCGTGTAGGCGCCGATGGCGCAGATCACGATGATCACCGGCGCGATGATCGAGAACGGGATGCGCAGGATCGAGGCGAACAGCGGCACCGTGGTCAGCACCACGATCAGGCCGACCAGGTTGCCCAGGTACATGCTGGCGATCAGGCCCCAGACGAAGTCCTTCTGCTCGACGAACAGCAGCGGCCCGGGCTGCAGGCCCCAGATCAGCAGGCCGCCCAGCAGCACCGCGGCGGTCGGCGAGCCCGGGATGCCCAGCGCCAGCATCGGCAGCAGCGCGCTGGTGCCGGCGGCGTGCGCCGCGGTCTCGGGCGCGACCACGCCTTCGATCTCGCCGGTGCCGAACTTCGCGCCGTTCTTCGACATCTTCTTGGCCAGGCCGTAGCTCATGAACGACGCCGGCGTCGCGCCGCCGGGCGTGATGCCCATCCAGATGCCGACCAGCGAGCTGCGCAGCGAGGTCATCCAGTAGCTGCGGCAGCTTCTTCCAGGTCTCCAGCACGACCTTCGGGTTGATCTTGGCGCTCTTGCCCGTGAAGGCCAGGCCCTCTTCCATCGACAGCAGGATCTCGCCGATGCCGAACAGGCCGATCACCGCGATCAGGAAGTCGAAGCCGCGCATCAGCTCGGGAAGGCCGAAGGTCAGGCGCAGCTGGCCGGTCACGGTGTCCATGCCGACGGCGGCCAGCGCGAAGCCGAGCGCCATCGAGGCGAGGATCTTGAACGGCGAGCCCTTGCCCATGCCGACGAAGCTGCAGAAGGTGAGCAGGTACACGGCGAAGAACTCCGGCGGGCCGAACTTGAGCGCGAACTTGGCCACCAGCGGCGCCAGGAAGGTGATCATCACGCACCGCGACGAAGGCGCCGACGAAGGACGAGGTGAAGGCCGCCGTCAGCGCCTGCGCCGGCCCGCCCCTTCTGCGCCATCGGGTAGCCGTCGAAGGTGGTGGCCACCGACCAGGGCTCGCCCGGGATGTTGAACAGGATCGACGTGATGGCGCCGCCGAACAGCGCGCCCCAGTAGATGCACGACAGCATGATGATCGCCGAGGTCGGCGACATCGTGAAGGTCAGCGGCAGCAGGATGGCCACGCCGTTGGCGCCGCCCAGGCCGGGCAGCACGCCGATCAGCACGCCGAGGATGATGCCGACGAACATCAGGACCATGTTCATCGGCGTCAGGACGACGCTGAAGCCGTGAAAGAGTGCGCTGATTTCGTCCATGGTCTGGGTGTTGGAGTTGTACTGTGACAGGGCGGGCGGCGGGCTTCAGTAGCCCAGGAAGCGCAGCGGGTCGAGCGTGCCCTTGAACAGCGGCACCTTGAACCAGACCTCGAACATCAGGAAGAACAGCGGCATTGACGCGCGACGGCCAGTCACGACGCTCTTGACGCGCGAATACTTGCCCAGCACGATCATGAACAGCGCGATGTAGATCGCCGAGGCGACGTACAGGCCGATGCAGCTGGACGCACCAGCACGTAGACGACGGCGGGCATCAGCACCGACAGCACGCGGCGCAGCTGCTCGCGGTCGACGAAGATCTCGCTGTTCTGCGCTCTTGCCGACCAGCGCCTGGAACATCGATGCCCAGCGCCGGCGATGCACAGGATCAGGCCGATGTAGAACGGGAAGTAGCCCGAGCCGGGGCCGTCGCTGGTCCAGCGCGAGCCCAGCTTCCAGCTGCCGGTCACGACCAGGACGCCCAGCACCACGACCAGGCCGCGCGACCACGGCTTCGACGACATTGGTGGCAACGCCCGGCGAGGCTCGTCGCTGGGCAGCTCGTTTGGCTCCATGAGAACTCCGTCTGGGTGAAAGCGGCCCCGCCGATGGGGCGGGGCGGATGGCGGGGGCCGGCGCAGGCGGCCGGCGCGGCCCGCGCGGCGCTGGCGGCCTACTTGGCCAGGAAGCCGGCTTCCTTCATCAGCTCGCGGTGCATGGTTCTCCGCGTTGCCCAGCCACTTGACGAACTCGTCGCCCGTCATGCGCGGTCTGGTTGAAGGCGCCCTTTTCCATGTACTCCTTCCACTCGGGCGTCTCGCGCACCTTCTTGCATCAGGTCGACGTAGAAGTCGGTCTGGTCCTTCGTGACGCCCGGCGCCATGAAGATGCCGCGCAGCATCACGTAGTCGGTGGGCACGCCCGCTTCCTTGCAGGTCGGGATGTCGCCCCAGGACTGCGTGTCGGTCACCTTGGCCTTGTAGGGCATGCGCTTGTCGTCGAACACGCACAGCGGCGCGCAGCTGTGCCGGCGCGCCACTGGGCGACGGCCTCGATCGGGTTGTTGACGGTGGAGTCGATGTGCTTGCCCACCAGCTGCACCGCCACCTCGCCGCCGCCCTTGAAGGGCACGTAGATGAACTTGGTGCCGGTGGCCTTCTCGAGGCCGACGGTGATGATCTGGTCTTCCTGCTTGGAGCCGGTGCCGCCCATCTTCATCTTGCTCGGGCCGGCCGCCTTGACGGCGTCGAGGTACTCCTTGGCCGGTCTTGTAGGGCGTCTCGGCGTTGACCCACAGCACGAACTGGTCGAGCGCCATCATCGACACCGGCGTCATGTCCTTCCAGTTGAAGGGCACGCCGGTGGCCAGCGGCGTGGTGAACAGGTTGGACAGCGTGATGATGATCTTGTGCGGGTCGCCCTTGGCGTCCTTGACGTCGAGGAAGCCCTCGGCGCCGGCGCCGCCGGACTTGTTGACGACGATCATCGACTCCTTCATCAGCTTGTGCTTGATGACGATGCCCTGGATCAGGCGCGCCATCTGGTCGGCGCCGCCGCCGGTGCCGGCCGGCACGACGAACTCGACCGGCTTGGTCGGCTCCCATGCGGCCTGGGCCAGGGGCGCTGCCGCCATCATTGCCATGGCAACCGTGGTCGCGGCCACGCGGCCCGTTCATCTTCAGTAGAAATCCCATACGTTGTCTCCTTGTTGGGTGAACTGCGTCTTCGGTCCCGGGACTATGCGGTTCCATGGCCGGGGACGTCAATGCGGGATGCTCTTACCAACCCGGCCGAACCGCTCTTGACGGCGGTCAAGATTGCGAAATTCTCGAGCCGTTCTAGGGTTTGTCCGGACCATGCCATACGGTAGCGCATTGCAACAAGCAGTAACCAGATCTTGTCAGGCGGCGGCCGGCTGCAGGCGAAGCTTGCCCTTCTCTTCGGCCATCGTGTGGGCCAGCAGCTTGACCAGCGCATAGACGGTGTCGATGTGCGGCGTCGGCGTCTGCGTCAGGCGGCCGAGTTCGACCACCGACCCGACCAGCGCGTCGATCTCCGGCGCGCGGCCCGACTCGATGTCCTGCAGCATCGAGGTCTTGTGCTTGCCCGACCTTCTCGGCGCCGGCGATGCGCTTTTCCAGCGTCACGCGAAACTCGATGCCCAGCTTGTGCGCCACCTCCTGCGCCTCGCGCATCATGTTCGCGGCCAGTTCGCGCGACAGCGGGTAGCGGCAGATGTCCAGCAGCGTGGAATGGGTCAGGCTGCTGATCGGGTTGAAGCGTGAGGTTGCCCCACAGCTTGAGCCAGATCTCGGAGCGGATGTTGTCCAGCACCGGCGCCTTGAAGCCGGCGCGCGTCGAAGCATTCCGAGACGCGCGTGACGCGCTCGCTGGTCGAGCCGTCGAGCTCACCCACCGGGAAGCGGTCGCCCTCGATGTGCCTGACGACGCCGGGCGCGACGAGCTCCGCAGCGGGATAGACCACGCAGCCGATCACGCGCGACGGCGGGATCATGCCGCGCCAGCGAGTGCCGTCGGGTCGACGCTGCGCACCTGGCTGCCTTCGAGCGGGCCGCCGTGCTTGTGGAAATACCAGTAGGGGATGCCGTTCTGCATCGTGACCACCGGGGTGTCGGGCCCGAACAGGCTGCGGCAGTTCGTCGGCCACCGCATCCACCTGGTGCGCCTTCACGGCCAGGATCACCAGGTCCTGCGGCGCCGGCCTGCGCGTAGTCGTCGGTGGCCCTGACGCCGCGTGCGACCTGTTCGCTGCCGTCGTGCCGATGAGCTTCATGCCGTGCGCGCGGATGGCTTCGAGGTTGGCGCCGCGCACGATGAAGGTCACGTCCTCGCCGGCCAGCGCGAGCTTCGCGCCCACGTAGCCGCCGATGGCGCCGGCTCCGATGATTGCAATCTTCACTGTCAGCTCCCTGGAGTAGTAAATCTATTCGAATCGGTTGCGCAGCCGGCCGATGCCGGCGATCTCCACCTCGACCAGTGCTGCCCGGCTTCATCGAGCCCGACGCCGACGGAGGTGCCGCACAGGATGATGTCGCCCGGGTACAGCGTCATGTCCTGCGAGATCAGGCTGACCAGTTGCTGCACCGAAAAGCGCATGTCGCTGATCGGGTAGTCCTGGCGCACCTGGCCGTTCAGCGAGCGTCCTGACCACCAGCGCGCCGGATCCAGCCCGGTGGCCACCGCCGGGCCGAAGGGGCAGAAGGTGTCGAAGCCCTTGGCGCGCACCCACTGCGCGAAGCGACGCGTCGCGGTTCAGGATGTCGGCGACGGTCACGTCGTTGGCGCAGGTGTAGCCCAGCACGTGGTCCAGCGCGTCGGCCCTCGGCCACCTGCTTGCAGGTCTTGCCGATGACGATGCCCAGCTCGCCTTCGAACACCACCTTGCCGCCGCAGGCCGGGATGGCGGATGATGCCGCCCGGGTCGAGGTACGAGTTGGGCGACTTGATCAGGTACAGCGGCTCGGCCGGCGCGGCCAGCTCGAGCTTGTCGCCCAGCGCGTGGAAGTTGTTCCACAGCGCGATGACCTTGGTCGGCTGCACCGGCGTGAGCAGTTCGCACTTCGGCCAGCGCCAGCATGCGGTCCGTCGGGACGGCGCCCGCGAACATGTCGCCTTCGCAGACCCGGATGCGTTCGCCCTCCAGGGTCCCGAAGCCGGTCGTGCCGCCCTCGCGGAAGCGGACCCAGAGCGCGTTCATCGCCCGCGCCTCAGGCCGGACGGTGGCTGGCGATGGCGGCGCGGGCCGGCGCAGGGGCCCGCGCCGCGCGGTTGCTCATCATCACGGTGTAGCAGCGGCCCTTGGCGGTTTCGATCGCATCGAGCAGGAAGTCCGCTTCGTAGGCGCGCAGCAGGTGCGGCTGCTCCTTTTCCAGGTAGGCGCGCACGCCGTCGCGGCCGGCCGGCAGGCAGGCGTAGGTGACGGGGTCCCAATGCCAGTTCAGGCCCAGTTCTTCGAAGGCGGCGTTGTAGGCCTGCCGATGGGCTTCGGCGGCCTGGTCGTCGAGGATGTCGTTGTCCTGGATGGCGAGCATGGGGTTCTCCTTGATCGATGGGGGGCGTGAAATTCGCCGCCGCTGGCAGCGCTGCCAATGTAGGGAGAATCAACGATTAATAACAGTTAAAGTATTTGATGATGATGATTACCTCAAGGTTATAGTAGGCGCGCCATGAAGAATGCCACCCTGCGCCAGTTGAAGGTGTTCGAATCGGTTGCCCGCAACCTGAGTTTCTCGCGCGCCGCCGAGGAGCTGCACCTCACCCAGCCGGCCGTTTCCACCCAGGTGCGCAAGCTCGAGGAGCACGCCGGCCTGCCGCTGTTCGAGCAGCTCGGCAAGAAGATCCACCTGACGCCCGCGGGCGCGCAGATGCTGCAGTCCAGCCGGGCGATCATCCAGCAGTTCCAGGAGGCTCGAGGAGGCGATGACGCAGTTCAAGGGCGTCAGCGGCGGGCAAGCTCAACGTCACGGTGATCAGCGCGGGCGACTACTTCTTTCCCCGGCTGCTGGTCGAATTCGCGCGGCCGCAACTCGGGCGTGACGCTGAACTTCGGCGTGTGCAACCGCGAGGAGCTGCTCGGCCAGCTCGCCGACAACCTCACCGACCTCGCCATCATGGTGCGCCCGCCCGCCGCGGGCGAGGCCGACACGCTGGCCGAGCCGTTCGCGCCCCACCCCTATGTGATCGTCGCCGCGCCGGACCATCCGCTCGCGTCCAGGAAGCGCATCCCGGTGTCGCGCCTGGCGCGCGAGCCGTTCATCGTGCGCGAGAAGGGCTCCGACACCTGGAACTCGATGCAGGAGGCGTTCGGCCGCCACATGGGCGAGCTGAACATCGCCATGGACGATCAAGAGCACCGAGACCATCAAGCAGGCGGTGATGGCGGGCATGGGCGTGAGCTTCCTGTCGGCCCACACCATCAGCCGCGAGCTGCAGGCGCGCAGCCTCGCCGTGCTGGACGTGCAGGGCTTTCCGCTGATGCTGAACTGGTACGTCGTCCACCGCAAGGCCAAGCGGCTGCCGCCGGTGGCGCAGGCCTTCAAGGCTTTCCTGATGAAGGACGGCGCCGCGCCTGATCGAGCAGGCGACAGGCGCGCGGCCTAGGCGCGCGAAGTAACCAGGCCGCGCTGGCGTGCGAACTCGGCCGGGTTCATCTTCTTGCCGCCCTCCGGGCGCAGCTTGAGCACCTCGATCTGGCCACCATGCGCGTTGATGAAGATCGAGCCTTCGCCGACACGGGCGATCTCGCCGGGCTTGCCGGCGACCCCGGCGAACGTGCGCACCGGGTGCTTCCTCGCGTCGTACAGCCAGGTCCGCACGCCGCCCAGCATCGTCCAGGCCCCCGGTGCCGGGTTGCAGGCGCGGATCAGGTTGTAGACCTGGTCCACATGCTGGCCCCAATGGATGCGCGACTCGTCCTCGTGGAACCAGCCTTCGTATTCCGCCCGCGATTCGTCCTGCACGCGCTCCTCGTGCCGCCCGGCGGTCACGAGGTCGGCGGCCTCGAGCAGGGCCGCCACGCCCATCGGGAACAGCTTGTTGAAGTACAGCTCGCCCAGCGTCTCGTCGGGGCCGATGGGACACGACTTCTGCAGGATCACGGGGCCTTCGTCGAGCCCGTCGGTCGGCCGGAAGATGCTGATGCCGGTGGTGGCCTCGCCCAGCGCGATCGGCCAGCTGATCGACGAGGGGCCGCGGTGCCGGGGCAGCAGCGAGGGATGGAACTGGATGGTGCCGCAGCGCGGGATGTTGACGAAAGCCTGCGGCGCGAACTGCAGCACGTAGGCCATGATGCCGATGTCCGCGTTCAGCTCGCGCATGGCCTGCTCGGCGAAGGTGCTGCGCAGGCTGGAGAACTGGAACACCGAAAGGCCCCGCGTATGGGCATCCTCTCGCAGCACGTCCGGCTTGGCGCCGACTTTCTCGGGGATGCAGAAGACGCCGGCGACTTCGTCGCCGCGCGCCAGGAACGCATCGAGCACGGCCTTGCCGAATTCCTGTTGTCCGATGATTGCGATTCTCATGGGCGGTCCTCTGGATTTCTCGGGTGGATTGTCAACGCAGCAGGAAATACGCCGCCAGCGCATACAGCACCACGGCGAACACTTTCTTCAGCGGCTGGATGTCCATGCGGTGCGCGGTGCGCGCGCCCCATGGCGCCATCGCCATGCTGGCCAGCGAGATGACCAGCAGGCCGGGCAGGTACAGGTAGCCCACGGAGCCCGGCGGCATCTGCGGCAGGCCCTGGCCGGCCCAGATGTAGCCCAGCGTGCCGGCGAGGGCGATCGGGAAGCCGAGCGCGGCCGACGTGCCGACCGCGTCGTGGATCTTCACGTTGCACCAGGTCATGAAAGGCACCGAGACGAAGGCGCCGCCGGCGCCGACCAGCGACGACAGCAGGCCGATCACGCCGCCCATGCCGAAGGTGCCCAGGCGCCCGGGCAGGGTGCGGCTCGGCTCGGGCTTGCGGTCCAGGAACATCTGGGTGGCGGAGAAAGCCACGAAGATCGCGAACAGCACCGCAAAGGACCTTCCCGGGCAGGGCCACCGCCAGCTGCGCGCCGATCAGCGACCCCAGCAGGATGCCGGGCGCCAGCAGCCGCACGATCGGCCAGAGCACGGCGCCGCGCTGGTGGTGCGCGCGCACCGACGACAGCGAGGTGAAGCAGATGGTGGCCAGCGAGGTGGCCACCGCCATCTTGACGGTGTATTCCGGGGCATAGCCCTTGGACGTCAGGATGATGGTGATGAACGGCACCATCAGCATGCCGCCGCCGATGCCCAGCAGGCCCGCCAGGAAGCCGGTGGCGGTGCCCAGCAGGGCGAGTTCGGAATCAGGTGGGGCTCGATGAGCATTCTTCTTGTGGGCAATCCGTGTCCCGGCAGGGAGCACGGCCCCATTGTCGCAGGCCCGGAGATCGCGGCATCGAGCACGCCGAAGTGCGCCCTGACCGGAGGTCATCGGCGCCCAGGGACCTGGAGGAAAAAAAGGCGTCTGCAAGTGCCACCGGACCGGCATCCTGAACCGGGGTTCAGGTGGGCTAGGTCAGCCTGGCGTTGGGTTCGTCTGACGCGAGACGATCACGCTCACCAGGCGATGTTCCAGGCCCGGGCTCAATGAGCATTGGTTCAAGGAAATATAAAGCCCGGCACGCACTGCAGACACGGGTTCATTGTAGGTGGTGCGCAGGGCGCGGGGGCGAAAAAAAGTTTGGCCCCTATGGCCGAAAGAGAACTTGACAAGCGCGAAATCAGGCGAACTGTGCGCCCGGCTTCAGATCAGCCGGCCGTCGTCGCCCAGGGCGCTGTCCAGGCGCTGCAGCAGGTGCGCCAGGCGCGGGTCGCTGCCTTCCGCGCCATTGGCGTGGCCGTTGCCCTGCACCGGCAGCTCGGACGGGGCGAAGCTCGAAGCGTGGAAGGCCGCATTGCGCTCGACGTCGAAAGCCAGGTTCAGCGCGGCCAGCACCGCGATGCGGTCGCGCGCCTTCACCTTGCCGGCGTCGCGGATCTTGCACATGGCGGTGTCGACTTTCTCCACCGCTTCCAGCAGGCGCTGCTCGCCGCCCTCGGGGCAGCCCAGCAGGTAGCTCTGGCCCATGATCTGGACTTCGAGTTGCTTCATCACGGTCATGCGGCGCTCTTGATGTCGGGCAGGCGCTCGAGCAGCGCGTCGACGCGGGCGCGGGCGGCGGACAGGCGCGACTTGAGCGAGTCGCGTTCGTGCGTCAGCACCTCGACCTGCTCGGCCAGCAGCGTGTTGGTGCGCTGCAGCTCCTCGTAACGCACGAGCAGGCGCTCGACGCGTTCGGCAACCTGGTCGATTTGGGAGGCACTGGGCATACGGTTTGAATTGTAGGGTTTTGTGACAGATTTCAACTTAAAATGGCAAGCGTTGGTGCTCGCGGTGTGGTTCACATGCCGCAGTTCAACGGGAAGCAGGAGGCGAAGCCGGCATTCGGCCCAGCTAACCTGCGCTGCCCCCGCAACGGTAAGCGGAAGAATTTCACGCGAAATTCCGCTTCCATCACGCAAAGCCACTGGGCGCGCCTGAAACAGCGCACCTGGGAAGGCGATGGAAGTCGACCCGCCAGCCCGGATACCGGCCAACACGGTGGCCGCGCCATTCCCTTGCAGGAGGGCGCGAGCCGTGACGCCCAATGTACCGGCGGGGAAGCCGGTGCGGGTATTGAAACGTGTCCTTCCATCATGATTGCTCTCCCGGTTTCGAAGCGCGCCGCGCTCCACCTGGCGCTGGCCGCGGCTTTGCCTTGCGCATTCGCCCAGACGGCGCCGCGCTCCTTCACCCTGCCTGCCACCGTGGTCACCGCCACGCGCTTTGCCGAGCCCGCGCAGTCGCTGCCGCTCGGCGTCGCCGTCATCACCGCCGATGACATCCGCGCGTCGGGCGCCGCCACCATCAACGAAGCGCTGATGCGCGTGCTGGGCGTGGTCGGCCGCCAGGATTTCTTCGGCGGCGGCGAGTACAGCCTCGACCTGCGCGGCTTCGGCACCACGGCCGACAACAACCAGGTCATCGTGCTGGACGGCCTGCGCTTTTCCGAAGCCGACCTCGGCGGCAGCCGGCTGGCCGGCATCCCGATCGAATCCGTGGAGCGCATCGAAGTGCTGCGCGGCAGCGGCGCGGTGCTGTATGGCGAAGGCGCGACCGGCGGCGTGATCGTCATCACCACCAAGGCCGGCACGGGCAAGGCGCGGCGCAACACCGCCTCGCTCTACGCGGCGGCCGGCAGCAACGGCCTGCGCGACGGGCGGGCCAACGCCACCGTGGCGGCCGGCGGCTTTTCGCTGGATGTGGCGGCGCAAAAGCGCGACAGCGACAACCACCGCAACAACTTCCGCGCCGAAACCGACGCCCTGTCGGCGACGGGCCAGTGGTCCAACGACAGCGTGCGCGTCGGCGCCCGCGCCGCGCGCGACTCGCTGGACACCGGCCTGCCGGGCGGGCTCACCATCGCGCAATACGAGGCCGACCCGCGCCAGACCACCACGCCCGGGGACAAGGCGCACATCCGCAACGGGCGCAGCAGTGTCTTTGCCGAGGCGCAGGTGGGCAACTGGCAACTGGCCGCGGACGCCGGCCGGCGCGAGAAGAGCCTCACCAGCCTCAACAGCGGCTTTCCGTTCGACTACGACATCGATGCGTCCAACGAGTCGCTGCGCGCGCGCCACGAGGCCGGCCTCGCAGGCATGAAGAACATCCTGGTGGTGGGCTTCGACCACGCACGCTGGACCCGCGAAGTGCTGGGCGCCTTCGGCTCGTCGGCCAGCCAGTCTTCGCGCGCCTTCTATGCGAAGGACGACGTCACGCTGGGCAGCGGCACGCGCCTGTCGGCGGGCTGGCGCACCGAGAAGATCGCCAAGGACAACAGCAACGCGGCCGCCGGCACGGACGGCCGCCAGCACGCTTGGGAACTCGGCGCCAGCCATCCGGTCTCGGCGGACATGACGGCCTACGCGCGCGCCGGGCGCAGCTATCGCCTGGCCAACGTCGACGAGTTCGGCTACACCTCGCCCGGCACCATCCTGCAGCCGCAGCAGTCGCGCGACCTGGAACTGGGCGCGCGCTGGGCCTACGCGGCGGGCAAGGCCGAGGTGCGGCTGTACCGCAGCCTGCTGGACAACGAGATCGGGTTCGACCCCAACGCGGCCGGCCCGTTCGGCTTTTCGGGCGCCAACGTCAACTTCGACCCCACGCGCCGGCAGGGGCTGGAACTGGACACCAGCCACGCGCTGACGAAATCGGTCGGCTTGCGCGTGAACGCCGCGCTGCGGCAGGCGACGTTCCGCTCCGGCCCCTATGCCGGGAACGATGTTCCGCTGGTGCCGCGCAAGACGCTCGCCGTGCGCGCCGACTGGACGCCCGCCGCGGGCCATCGGCTCAGCGGTGGGGTGAACTGGGTATCCTCCCAGCATCCGGACTTCAACAACGCCTGCACCATGCCGGCCTACACCACCGCGGACGTCCGCTACGCCTTCCAGTGGCAGCAGCTGGAGCTGTCGCTGGGCGTCACCAACCTGTCGGGCAGGAAGTACTTCACGCAGGCGTTCGGTTGTTCGGCAGGCGTGACGGCCGCGGTCTACCCCGAAGCGGGGCGGGCCGCGACGGCCGCGCTGCGCTACCAGTTCTAGGACGGCAATGTTCCACCTTGCGATGCCCGATGGCCCCCAGCGCATCGTCTGCCTGACGGAGGAGACGACGGAGTGGCTGTACCTGCTGGGGCAGGAGGCGCGCATCGTGGGCATCTCGGGCTACACGGTGCGGCCGCGCCGCGCGCGCGAGGAAAAGCCGAGGGTCAGCGCCTTCACGTCGGCAAAGATCGACAGGATCCTGGCCTTGCGGCCCGACTGCGTCTTTGGATTTTCCGACCTGCAGGCCGACATCGCCGCCGAGCTGGTGCGCAAGGGCGTGCAGGTGACCATCTTCAACCAGCGCAGCGTGCAGGAGATCTTCTCCATGCTGTTCCAGGTGGCGGCGATGGTGGGGCAGGGCGGGCGCGCCCAGGAATTGCTGGCCGCCATGCGCGAGCGGCTGCTGGCGATCGAGCAGGCGGCCCGGGCGCTGCCGCGCCGGCCCAGGGTGTACTTCGAGGAATGGGACGATCCGCACATCAGCGCCATCCGCTGGGTGTCCGAGCTGGCCGGCATCGCCGGCGGCGACGATTGCTTCCCTGAGCTGGCGCAGCAGCCCATGGGGAGGGACCGCATCATCGCGGATGGGCAGGAGATCGTGCGCCGCAACCCCGACATCGTCATCGGCTCGTGGTGCGGCAAGAAATTCAGGCCCGAGAAGGTGGCGGCACGGCCCGGCTGGCAAGCCGTCGACGCGGTGCGCAACCAGCAGCTGTTCGAAATCAAGTCGGCCGACATCCTGCAGCCCGGCCCCGCCGCGCTCACCGACGGCGTGGAGCAGTTGCATCGCATCGTGATGAACTGGAGCCAGGCCCATGGCTGAACTTCGCTGGCTGCTGCTCGCCTTGTGCGCGCTGGCCCTGCAGGCGCACGCCGTGCAGGTCGTGGACGACCGCGGCGTGCCCGTCGCGCTGGCGCGGCCGCCGCAGCGCATCGTCAGCATGCTGCCTTCGCTCACCGAGATCGTGTGCGAGATGGCCGCGTGCGAACGCCTGGTCGGCGTCGACGATTACTCCAACTGGCCGCAATCCGTGCGGACGCTGCCGCGGGTCGGCGGCCTCGAAGACACGAACATCGAGCGGATCGTCGCGCTGCGGCCCGACCTGGTGCTGCTCGCGTCCTCGTCGCGCGCCGCGGGCCGGCTGGAAGGCCTGGGGATCAAGGTCATGGCGCTGGAGCCCAAGACCCTGGCGGAGCTGCGCAGCGTCTGGACGCAGGCTGGGCCAGGCGCTGGGCGACGCCGACGCACCGGCGAAGTGGCAGCGCCTGGACGCCGGCGTGGACGCGGCGGCGCGCAGCCTGCCGGCGGCCCTGCGCGGCACGACCGTGTACGTCGAAGTGGACACCGGCCCCTATGCGGCCAGCGAGGCTTCGTTCATCGGCGAGCTGCTGGCGCGCATCGGCGCGGCCAACGTGGTGCCGGGCCATCTCGGGCCTTTCCCCAAGCTCAACCCCGAGTTCGTGGTGCGCGCCGACCCGCAGGTGATCATGATTTCGGACCACGCCACGCCGGCACTGCGCAGCCGCGCCGGCTGGGACAGCATTCGCGCCGTGCGCGACGGGCGCGTCTGCGTGTTCGATGCCACGCAGGGCGACGCGCTGGTGCGCCCCGGCCCACGCATGGCGCAGGGCGTGCGGCTCATGGCCGACTGCCTGCAGGCGCGCACGAAGGGCAGGGCGCCGTGACGGCGATGCGCAGCCCCGCCTCGTTGGCCGTGCTGTTGCTGGCTGCCACCGCGGTGTTGTGCGCCGCGGGCGTCGCCGTCGGCAGCCTGGGCTGGGAGCCGCTGTGGCATCGCGGCAGCGACGCCTCCATGGCCATCCTCTGGGACATCCGGTTGCCGCGCACGCTCGGCGCGTGGCTCGCGGGCGCGCTGCTGGGGCTGGCCGGCGCCGTGGCGCAGGGGCTGTTCCGCAACCCGCTGGCCGACCCTTACCTGCTGGGCAGCGCCACCGGCGCGGCGCTGGGCGTCGCGGTGCTGCTGGTGCTGATCGGCGCCTCGCCGATCGCCGCCGCCGGCTGGGCGGCGCGCCTGGGCATGACGGGCGCGGCCTTCGCCGGGGCGGTGGCGGCGGTGCTGGTGACGCTCGGCCTGGCCAAGGGCGTGCAACACACCTTGCGGCTGCTGCTGGCCGGCATCGTCGTGGGCATGGTGTTCGGCGCGTTCGCGGCGCTGGTGATGTTCTGGGTGCCCGACATCATGCGGGCCATGCAGGCCTTCCTGCTGGGGACCACCGGCTTCCTGGGATGGGGCAGCGTGGGCCTGCTCGGTGCGCTGTTCGTGGTGTGCCTGGCCGCAGCGGTGGTCTTCAGCCGCGCGCTCGATGCGCTGTCGCTGGGGGACACGACGGCATTGAGCCTGGGCGTCGCGCTCACGCCGGTGCGCATCGTGCTGATCGGCGTGATGGCGCTGGCCACCGGCGGCGCCGTGGCACAGGTGGGACTGATCGCCTTCATCGGCCTGGTGGCGCCGCACCTCGTGCGCGCTGCCGCCAAGCCCACGCACCGCTGGCTGTTGCCGCTGGCCGCGCTCACCGGCGGCGTGCTGCTGCTGGCGGCCGATGTGCTCGCACGCTGGCTGCTCGCACCGCGCGAACTTCCCGTGGGCGTGCTCACGGCGGTGCTGGGCGGCGGCTACCTGTTGTGGCTGATGCACCGGAGGCCGCTGTGACGGCCGGCGCGGCGCTGCTGGCCGATGGCCTGCGCGTGGCGCTGGGCGGCACGCAGGTCCTGCACGGCGTCGAACCTGGCGTTGCCGGCCGGCCGCTGGACCAGCGTGGTCGGCCCCAACGGCGCCGGCAAGACCACGCTGCTGAAGGCGCTGGCGCAATTGCTGCCTTACCACGGGCGCGTGTGCCTGCTGGGCCGCGACATGCCGGCCTGGAGCCACAGGGAGCGGGCCCGCACCCTGGCCTGGCTGGGCCAGAACGAAGGCGGCGCGCTGGACCTGCTGGCCGAGGACGTGGTGATGCTGGGGCGCCTGCCGCACCAGCCCTGGCTGGGCGCCCCCAGTGCGCAGGACCATGCCGCGGTGCGCTCGGCCATGGAAGAGACGCAGTGCCTGCAATGGCGCGGGCGGTCGCTGGGCAGCCTGTCGGGCGGCGAGCGCCAGCGGGTGTTGCTGGCGCGGGCGCTGGCCGTGCAGGCGCCGCTGTTGCTCATGGACGAGCCGCTGGCCAACCTCGATCCGCCGCACCAGTCGGACTGGCTGCGCATCGTCCGGCGCCACGTCGAGCGCGGCGGCACGGCGGTGACGGTGCTGCACGAGATCACGATGGCGCTGCATGCCGACGAGATGGTGGTCATGGACGCAGGCTGCGTCGTGCACCAGGGCGCATGCGTCCACGGCAGCACCCACCGCGCGCTGGAGCAGGTGTTCCAGCACCGCATCGGCATCCATTCGCTGGCGGGGCAGTGGGTCGCGCTGCCGAACGAATGAGCGCCGCCCGCCCTCCCATGACGGCACGCTGCGTGATGGTGCTGGGCACGACCAGCGGCGCCGGCAAGAGCTGGCTGGCCACCGCGCTGTGCCGCTGGTATGCGCGCCAGGGCCTGAAGGTGGCGCCGTTCAAGGCGCAGAACATGAGCAACAACGCGCGGGTCGTCGCCGGCACGGGCTCGGACCCATCCGGCGGTGAGATCGGCAGCGCCCAGTATTTCCAGGCGCTCGCCGCGCGTGCCGAACCCGGCGTGCTGATGAACCCGGTGCTGCTCAAGCCCGAGAACGATACGCACAGCCAGGTGGTGCTGCTGGGCCAGGCCAGCGAGGCGCTTTCCCGCATGCCCTGGCACGAGCGCAGTGCGGCCGTGTGGCCGCAGATCACCGCGGCGCTCGACCGGCTGCGCGCGGAAAACGACGTCGTGGTGATCGAGGGCGCCGGCTCGCCGGCAGAGATCAACCTCATGGACAGCGACATCGTCAACATGCGCGTCGCGCGCCATGCCGATGCGCGCTGCCTGCTGGTCACCGACATCGATCGCGGCGGCGCGTTCGCACACCTGTACGGCACCTGGGCGCTGCTGGATGAAAAGGACAGCCGACCGCATCGCCGGCTTCGTCCTCAACAAGTTCCGCGGCGACGCGGCGCTGCTCGAACCCGCGCCGCGCATGCTGCAGGACCTGACGGGCATCCCCGTGGTCGCCACGCTGCCGATGTGGCGCGCGCACGGCCTGCCGGAAGAGGACGGCGTGTTCGACGAGCGCAGCGCCACGGGCGGCGCAGTGAGCCGGACCGTCGCCGTCGTCGCGTACCCGCGCATCAGCAACCTCGATGAATTCCTGCCGCTCAGGAACGTGCCCGGCCTGCGGCTGGTGTGGGCGCGTTCGCCCGCCGACGTGGCGGCTGCCGACTGGATCATCCTGCCCGGCTCCAAGCACACCAGCGGCGACCTGGCGTGGCTGCGGGCGCAAGGCCTGGACCGCGCGGTCGCGCAGCATGCGCAGCGCGGCGGCGCGGTGCTGGGCATCTGCGGCGGGCTGCAGATGCTGGGCGAGGCGCTGGTGGACACGCATGGCATCGACGGCAATGCGCCGGGGCTGGGGTTGTTGCCGCTGGTGACGCTGTTCGAGCCGGCCAAGACGGTGAAAAGGACGCAGGGCCGCTTCGGCATGCTGGCCGGTCCCTGGGCAGCGCTGTCGGGCGTTGCCGTGCAGGGCTACGAGATCCACCACGGCCGCACCACGCAGCACCCCGCGATGCCCGTCGCGCGCGTCGCCATGGACGGCGGCCTGGCGTGGCACAGCGACGAGGGCAACGTGCTGGGCGTGTACCTGCACGGCCTGTTCGAGGACGCCGACGTGCTGCATGCGCTCTTTGGCGCGGCGGCGCCGTCGCTGGACAGCGTCTTCGACGGCCTGGCGGATTTCATCGGCAAGCACTTCGCCCCCGGCGTGCTGTCGAGCCTCATCGACGGCGGGGAGGCACTCGGCCAGATCCCTTTGCGACCGGCGCCGGGCACGGGGTCCGCCCCGGGGTGACAAGCGCGGGCGCACGGTCTATGCTTGGGCCATCAATCGTTCGGGGACTGCCATGTACAAGCGCATTCTGTTGGCCTACGACGGCTCCGATGCCGGCCAGAAAGCTCTGCTGGACTGCCTGGACCTGGCGCAGTGGAGCCAGTCCGAGCTCTTCCTCATCGCGGTCATGCCTTCGGCGATGAGCTTCGTCGGCCTGGAAGGCGGCGTCTACGACATGGAACTGGAAGAGCGCGAGAAGAAGAAGCACCAGGCGGTGCTGGACGACGGCCTGCGCCGCCTGGCCGAAGGCGGCTACGCGGCGCGCGGCGAAGTGCTGGTGGGCGAGGCGGTGGACGAGATCACCAAGTACGCCCGCAAGATCGAATCCAACCTCATCGTGGTGGGGCACAAGCACCTGGACAGCTGGGCCGCGCGCTGGTGGCGCGGGTCGATCTCCGGGGCGCTGATCGAGCACGCGCCCTGCAGCGTGCTGGTCGTCATCACGCCCTAGGCAGCAGGCTCCATCATGGCCTTCGCTTCACCGGCCACCCGCCGGGCGCCCGACCGCTCGGCCGCGCTGGCCCAATACCGACGCCGCGCGAACCTGTACGACCGCGAGCTGGCGCTGTTCGAGCCGATTCGCACGGACGCCATCGAGCGCCTGCGGCTGCGCCGCGGCGACACGGTGCTGGACGTGGGCTGCGGCACGGGCCTGTCGTTCCAGCGCCTGCACGACCGCGTGGGCAAGGGCGGCCGCATCGTCGGCATCGAACAGTGCCCGGAGATGATGGCCAAGGCGCAGGGCCGCGTGGAGGAGAACCGCTGGCACAACGTCGAACTCGTCTGCGCGCCGGCGGCGACGGCGAAGGTGAGGGGGCTGGCGGACGCTGCGCTGTTCCACTTCACCCATGACGTGCTGCGCGAGCGCGCCGCCATCGGCAACGTGCTCGCCCACCTCAAGCCGGGCGCGCGGGTGGTGGCGTCGGGCCTGCAATGGGCGCCGGCTTGGGCCTGGCCGACCAACGGGTTCGTGCTGCTGGCGGCGATGTACTCCGTCACCTCGCTGGACGGCCTGGGCCAGCCCTGGGACCTGCTGGCCCGAGGCGCCTCGCGGACGTCGACGTCGAATCCGCCCTGATGGGCGGCATCTACATCGCCAGCGGCGTGTACCTGCCCGATCCGGACTGAACCTGCGGGGGGAGAACCCGCAAGGCTCGCCGCGCGCCCGTGCGGGCATACTCCCGGCATGAAAATCCCAAGCCTTTTCCGCTTCGTTTCCGCCACCCTGCTGGCCGCGCTGCTGGCCGGCTGCGCGGCCCCGCCGCCGGTCGCAGGAGAAACCCCGGCTGGTGGTGTTCCTCGCCGTCGACGGCCTGCCGCAGCGGCAGGTGATCGGCTATCGCGACCAGCTCGCGCCCGATGGACTGGCGCGGTTCCTGGACCGCGGCGCCTGGTTCGCCAACGCGTTCTACAAACACGCGTTCACCGTGACGGCGGCGGGCCACGCCACCATGCTCACCGGCGCCTATCCGCACCGCACCGGCATCATCGGCAACGAGTGGCGCGACCCGGCCACCGGCGCGGAGGTCTACAACACCGGGGATGCTGGCGCCACCTACATCGGCCACAAGACACGCCCGCTCGACGGCACCAGCCCGAGGAACCTCAAGGCCGAGACCGTCGGCGACGTGCTGCGCCGGGCCGACCCGCGGTCGAAGGTGATCGCGATCTCCGGCAAGGACCGCGGCGCCATCCTGCCCGCGGGCCGGACCGGCACCGCCTACATGTACATGAGCTCGGACGGCCAGTTCGCGTCCAGCACCTACTACATGCCGCAGCACCCGGCGTGGGTCAACGACTTCAACGGGAAGAAGCCCGCCGACCGCTTTTTCAAGACCGAATGGAAGCCGCTGCTGCCGGAAGCCGCGTACGCGCGCTCGGTGCCGGACAGCCAGGTGTGGTTCGGCCCGCGCGGCGGCAAGCTGCCGATGATGATGGGCGTGCCCGCCGACGACGCACCGGGCCCGGCCTATTACAGCGCGCTGCTGGCGAGCCCTTTCGCGGACGCGCTCTCGCTGGAATTCGCGCGGGCGGCGATTGCCGGCGAGCAGCTCGGCCGCGACGACGCTCCCGACATCCTGGCGGTGAGCCTGTCCGGCCACGACTACGTCAACCACCGGTGGAGCGCCGAGTCGCGGCTGTCGCACGACCACGTGCTGCAGCTCGACCGCCTCCTGCAGGCATTCTTTCGCGACCTCGACGCCTCGGTGGGCAAGGACAACTACATCGCCGTCCTCACGGCCGACCATGGCTTCATGCCCGCGCCCGAATACAGCCAGGCCAGGGGCCAGGATGCCGGCAAGGTGAACTACCGGCAGGCGCTGGAGCGGGTCAACGCCGGCCTCGCGCAGCGCTTCGGCGAGGGCCGCTGGGCCCTCGGCTATTCGTCGGCATCCCTCTTGCTGGACAGGAAGCTCATCGCGCAGAAACAGCAGGACCCGGACGCGGTGGCCGAGGAGGCGCGGCGCCTGCTGCTGCTGGAGCCGGGCTTCGGCACCGCTTACACCCGGCGCGAACTGCTGTCCAACAGCCGGGCCGGGTCGCCATTCTTCGAAGCCTCGCGGCTGGCGTGGCACCCCGACGTTTCGGGCGAGGTGCAGTTCACGCTCAAGCCGAACTGGATGTTCGCTTCCGGCAGCGGGTCGGCCGCGACGCACGGCTCGCCCCATCCCTACGACACGCACGTGCCGATCCTGGTCTACGGGCCGAAATGGGTGAAGGCCGGGCAAGTCGACAGCCCGGTCGAGGTCACGGACATCGCGCCGACCCTGGCGCGCCTGCTGCACGTGCCTCCGCCGGCGGCCAGCGAAGGCCGGCCGCTGCCGCTGCCCTGACAATCGCACCATGAACGAATCGCAGCCGCCCAGGTACATCGAACCCAACGAGGAAACGCCGCTGGCCACGCGCGTGGAGGACGTGCGCATCAGCGACGTGCGCCCGCTCATTTCGCCGGCGCTGCTGCAGTACGAGTTGCCGGTGGACGAGGCCGGGCAGCGCTGCGTGGAGGACGCACGGCGGCAGATCGCCGCGATCCTGCGCGGGCAGGACGCGCGTTTGCTGGTGGTGGTGGGCCCCTGTTCCATCCATGACAGCGAACAGGCGCTCGACTATGCGCAGCGCCTGCATGCGCTCGCCGGCGAGCTGGGCGAAGACCTGCTGCTGGTCATGCGCGTGTACTTCGAGAAGCCGCGCACGACCGTGGGCTGGAAAGGCTTCATCAACGACCCGCGCCTGGACGGGAGCTTTCGCATCAACGAAGGGCTGCGCCGCGCGCGCGAGCTGCTGTTGGCGATCGCCCAGATGGGATTGCCCGCGGCCACCGAGTTCCTGGACCTGCTCAGCCCCCAGTACATCGCCGACCTGATCAGCTGGGGCGCGATCGGCGCCCGCACCACCGAGAGCCCCAGCCACCGGCAGCTGGCGTCGGGGCTGAGCTGCCCGGTCGGGTTCAAGAACGGCACGGACGGCGGCGTGCAGATGGCCGCCGATGCGCTGGTGGCCTGCCGCTCGCCGCATGCCTTCATGGGCATGACCAAGATGGGGCAGGTCGCCATCTTCGAGACCACCGGCAACGAGGACTGCCACATCATCCTGCGCGGCGGCTCGCGCGGGCCGAACTACTCGCCCGCCGACATCGAGGCCGCGGGCGCGGTGCTGCACAAGGCGGGCGTCTGCGAGCGGGTGATGGTCGATTGCTCGCACGCCAATTCCGCCAAGAAATTCGACCGGCAGGTGCAGGTCGCGCAGGAACTGGCCGGGCGCATCGCCGCCGGCGAGCAGCGCATCTTCGGCTTGATGATCGAAAGCCATCTTCAGCCCGGCCGCCAGGACCTGCGGCCCGGCGTGCCGCTGGCCCGCGGCGTCTCCATCACCGACGGCTGCATCGGCTGGGAGCAGACCGAGGAAGTGCTGCGCGGCCTGGCCGCAGCGAGCCGGCAGCGCCGCAGCGCCCGGCGCGACGCGGACCTCGCCCCCCGGTAAACGCCGGGTAAACCTCAGTAAATTTCCCGTCCGGTTGCAGGAACGGGCCTACAGTGCCTTGCGTTACCCGCCGATGGCTCTTCGGTGGGAATTGCCGCAGGCTCATGGGACTTGGCGACCGCAGTGAAAACCGCGGCGGCTGCCCGCAACAACAAGGACAGCGATGGAAGCGCAGCCGCCGGTACCGCCCGATTCGACAACACCCCCTCCGAACCCCGCACCCGTGCGCCGGCACCTCAGCCGCCGCGCCACCCTCATCGGCAGCCTGATCGCCGTGCTGGCCGTCGCCGGCATCGGCTGGCTGGCCTGGAACCTGACCCATCCCGACGCGCCCGCCGCGGCGGAGGGCGGCGCACCCGCGGCCAGCGGTGCAAGGCGCGCGCGGCGGCGGCGGTGGTGGTGGTGGCGGAGGCGGCGGCCGGGGGCCGGCCACCACCGTGGGCATCGCCGTGGCCGAGCGGGCCGACATCCCCATCGTCATCGACGCGCTGGGCACCGTGGTGCCGCAGGCGACCGTGCGCGTGCGCCCACAGGTCTCGGGCGTGCTGCAGCAGGTGCTGTTCAAGGAAGGCCAGATGGTGCGCAAGGGCCAGCTGCTCGCCACCATCGATCCGCGCCAGTTCGAGATGTCGCTGCAGCAGGCGCTGGGCCAGCGCATGCGCGACGAGGCGCAATTGCAGGCGGCGAAGGTCACGCTGGAGCGCTTTCGCACCCTGCTGCAGCAGGATTCGATCGCCCGGCAGGAAGTGGATACGCAGGCCGCGCTGGTGAAGCAGCTCGAAGCGGCGGTGGTCATGTCCAAGGCCAACGAAGGCACGGCCCGCCTGAACCTGGGCTACACGCGCATCGCCGCGCCGATCGCCGGGCGCGTGGGCCTGCGCACGGTGGACGTGGGCAACGTGGTCAGCAACAGCGACGCCAACGGCGTGGCGCTGATCACCGCCGTCTCGCCGATCGACGTGGAGTTCGCGGTGCCGCAGGACCAGGCGCCGATGCTCCAGCAGAACGCGGGTGCCTTCATGGAAGCCAAGGCGCTGGACCGCACGCGCCAGGCCGTGCTCGACACCGGCGTGTTCGCGTCGCTGGACAACCAGGTGGACACGCAGACCGGCACGGTGCGCGCGAAGGCACGGTTCAACAACACCAGGCTGGCGCTCTTTCCCAGCCAGTTCGTCAACGTGCAATTGAGCGTGCGCACCATCCGCGACGCGGTGGTGGTGCCGGTGGCGGCAGTGAGGAACTCCAGCACCGGCGACTTCGTCTTCGTGCTCAAGGACGACCGGACGGTGGCGCAGCGCCCGGTCACGCGCGGGCAGGCCACGGTGGACAGGGTGCAGATCGCCACCGGGCTGCAGGTGGGCGAGCGCGTCATCACCGAAGGCGCGGACCGGCTGCGCGACGGCTCGCGCGTCGTGCTGCCCGGCGACAGCCCCGGCGCCGGCGGCCGCGGCCCGGGCGCCGGCGGGCGGCGCCGCGCTGCTGCGGCGTCTTCGCCGGCATCCGCCGCATCGCAATGAGCCCATCGCGTCCCTTCATCCTGCGGCCGGTCGCGACCTCGCTGCTGATGCTGGCGATCGTGCTGGCCGGCATCCTGGGGTTCCGCTTCCTGCCGCTGTCGGCGCTGCCGCAGGTGGACTACCCGACCATCCAGGTGCAGACGCTGTACCCGGGCGCCAGCCCCGAGGTGATGGCGCAGACGGTCACCGCGCCGCTGGAGCGGCAGTTCGGCCAGATGCCGGGGCTGTCGCGCATGAGTTCCACCAGCGCGGCGGGCGTGTCGATCGTCACGCTGCAGTTCGGCCTGGGCCTGGCGCTGGACGTGGCCGAGCAGCAGGTGCAGGCGGCGATCAACGCCGGCGGCTCGCTGCTGCCGGCGGACCTGCCCGCGCCGCCGGTGTATGCCAAGGTCAATCCCGCCGACGCGCCGGTGCTGACGCTGGCCGTCACCTCGGACACCCTGCCGCTGACCGACGTGCAGAACATCGTCAACACCCGGCTCGCGCTGAAGATCAGCCAGGTGACGGGGGTCGGCCTGGTCACCTTGTCGGGCGGCCAGCGCCCGGCCGTGCGCATCCAGGTCGACACGCGGGCCCTCGCGTCTTACGGCCTCACGCTGGACAACGTGCGCACGGCGATCACCGCCGCCAACGCCAACAGCGCCAAGGGCAGCATCGACGGGCCGACGCGCGCGTACACCATCAACTCCAACGACCAGCTGGAGGCCGCGGCCGATTACCAGAACCTGATCGTGGCATTCAGGAACGGCGCGCCGGTGCGCCTGTCCAACGTCGCCAAGGCGGTGGAAAGCGCCGAGAACGTGAAGCTCGGCGCCTGGGCCGTGGTCAACGGAAAGCTCAAGCCCGCCATCATCCTGAACGTGCAGCGCCAGCCGGGGGCCAACGTCATCGCCACGGTGGACGCGATCAAGGAGCGCCTGCCCGAGCTGACGGCCGGCCTGCCGGCGGCCATGAAGGTGGACGTGCTCAGCGACCGCACCACCGGCATCCGCGCGTCGGTGCATCACGTGCAGATCGAGCTGCTGCTGGCCGTGGTGCTGGTGGTGCTGGTGATCTTCGCCTTCCTGCACAGCCCGCGGGCGACGCTGATCGCCAGCCTGGCCGTGCCGATCTCGCTGGTCGGCACCTTCGGGGCGATGTACCTGCTGGGCTACAGCCTGAACAACCTGAGCCTGATGGCGCTCACCATCGCCACCGGCTTCGTGGTCGACGACGCCATCGTGATGATCGAGAACATCTCGCGCCACATCGAGGACGGCGAGCCGCCGATGGAAGCGGCGCTCAAGGGCGCGACCGAGATCGGCTTCACCATCATTTCGCTGACGGTGTCGCTGATCGCGGTGCTGATCCCGCTGCTGTTCATGGGCGACGTGGTGGGACGGCTGTTCCGCGAGTTCGCCGTCACGCTGGCCATCACCATCCTGATCTCGGCGGTCGTGTCGCTGACGCTGGTGCCGATGATGTCGGCGCGCTGGCTCACGGCGCACCCGGGCGGCGAGACCGGCTGGGGCGGCGCGATGCAGCGGCGCTTCGACCGCCTGGTCGAGCACTACGACCGGTGGCTGCAATGGGTGCTGGAGCGCCAGCGCGCCACGCTGCTGGTGGCGCTGGCCACGCTGGTGCTGACGGTGCTGCTGTACATCTGGATCCCCAAGGGCCTGTTCCCGACGCAGGACACGGGCCAGCTGCAGGCCCGGGTGGAGGCCTCGCAGTCGGTGTCGTACACGCGCATGGCGCAGCTGCAGCAGGAAGTGGCGCGCCTGCTGATGGAAGACCCCGACGTCGAGACGCTCAGCAGCTTCGTCGGCGTGGACGCGGCCAACAACACCATGCTGCACACCGGCCGCATGCTGATCAACCTGAAAAGCGGCCACGCCAACCAGCAGGAGGTGATGGACCGGCTGCGCCAGCGCGCCCAGCGCGTGCCGGGCATCGCGCTGTACCTGCAGCCGACGCAGGACCTGACCATCGACGCCGAGACCGGCCCGACCCAGTACCGGCTGTCGCTCGAAGGCGCGGACACCGCCACCGTGACGCAGTGGGCCACGCGCCTCGCGCAGAAACTGCAGTCGATCAAGCAGGTGCGCAACGTCGTCACCGACGCCGACGCGTCCAGCGCGGCGGTGTACGTGGACATCGACCGCGACACCGCTGCGCGCCTGAACATCTCAGCCGCCGACATCGACGACGCGCTCTACAGCGCGTTCGGCCAGCGCATCGTCTCGACCATCTTCACGCAGACCAACCAGTACCGGGTGATCCTGGAAGCGCGCCCGGACGCCGCCGCCTCGCCGGCCACGCTCGGCATGGTGCAGCTGCGCACGTCCTCGGGCGAAGCGACGCCGCTGTCCGCGGTGGCCAATATCGTGGAGCGGCGCGCGCCGCTGCAGATCACCCACGTCGCGCAGTACCCGGCGACGACGATCGGCTTCGACACGGCTCCCGGCGTTTCGCTCGGCACGGCCGTCGATGCGATCCGGGCGGCGACGCGGGATCTCAAGCTGCCCGCCGGGCGTGACGATGACCTTCCTGGGCGCGTCCGGCGCGTACGAGAGCTCGCTGTCCAACCAGCTGTGGCTGATCCTGGCGGCCGTCGTGTGCGTCTACATCGTGCTGGGCGTGCTGTACGAGAGCTACATCCACCCGCTCACGATCCTCTCGACGCTGCCGTCGGCCGGCGTCGGCGCGCTGCTGGCGCTGATGGTCACCGGCCAGGGCCTGGGCGTGGTCGGCATCATCGGCATCATCCTGCTGATCGGCATCGTCAAGAAGAACGCGATCATGATGATCGACTTCGCGATCGACGCCGAGCGCACCGAGGGCAAGAGTCCCGCGCGAGGCGATCCACCAGGCCGCGCTGCTGCGCTTCCGTCCGATCCTGATGACGACGCTGGCCGCGCTGTTCGCCGCCGTGCCGCTGATGCTGGGCTGGGGCGAGGGCGCCGAGCTGCGCCGCCCGCTGGGCCTGGCGATCTTCGGCGGCCTGATCGTGAGCCAGCTGCTGACGCTGTTCACGACGCCGGTGATCTACCTCGGGTTCGATTCGCTGGCGCGGCGTTGGGGGAGGAAAGAGGCTGTCGTCCCGGCCATCCGGGATGACAACGATGGGATGACAAGCAAGCCATGAACCTGTCCGAGCCCTTCGTCCGCCGCCCGGTCGCCACGGTCCTGCTGACCGTCGGCATCGCGCTGGCCGGCATCGCGGCGTTCTTCATGCTGGCGGTGGCGCCGCTGCCGCAGGTGGACTTCCCGGTCATCTCGGTCAGCGCCAGCCTGCCGGGCGCCAGCCCGGACACCATGGCCACCAGCGTGGCGACGCCGCTGGAGCGGCGGCTGGGCGTGATCGCCGGCGTCAACGAGATGACCTCGAACAGCGGCAACGGCTCGACCCGCATCAGCCTGCAGTTCGACCTGAACCGCAAGATCGACGCCGCCGCGCGCGAGGTGCAGGCCGCGATCAACGCCTCGCGCGCCGACCTGCCGTCCACGCTGCGCAGCAACCCGACCTACCGCAAGGCCAACCCGTCGGCCGCGCCGGTGGTGATCCTGGCGCTGACGTCGCCGACGCGCTCGCCGGGGCAGATCTACGACGCCGTTTCCAACATCGTGCAGCAGAAGATCGCGCAGGTGCAGGGCGTCGGCGACGTGGAGCTGGGCGGCGGCTCGCTGCCGGCGGTGCGGGTCGACCTGCTGCCGTTCGCGCTGAACCGCTATGGCGTGAGCAGCGAGGACGTGCGCGCGGCCCTGCAGGCCAGCAGCGCCAACCGGCCCAAGGGCACGATCGAAGGCGACGGCCGGCAGCTGCAGATCTACACCGGCACCGGCGCGGCCGACAGGAAGCGCCCGACGGCCGTGGACTACCGCGGCCTGGTGGTGGCCTGGCGCAACGGCGCGGCGATCCGCCTCGCGGACGTCGCCGAGGTCATCGACAGCGTCGAGAACATCAACACGCTGGGCCTGTTCAACGGCGAGCCGGCGGTGATCGTGCTGGTGACGCTGCAGCCCGGCGCCAATGCCATCGAGACCGTGGACGACGTGCGCGCGCTGCTGCCCGAACTGCAGGAGCAGCTGCCCCGGGACATCAAGCTGCAGGTGGCGACCGACCGCACCCACTCGATCCGCTCGTCGCTGCACGAGGTCGAACTCACCCTGCTGATCGCCATCGTGCTGGTGGTGCTGGTGGTCAGCGCGTTCCTGCGCAGCGTGCGCGCCACCGTCATCCCGGCCGTGGCCACCGTCGTCTCGCTGCTCGGCACGTTCGGCGTGATGTACTTGCTGGGCTTCTCGCTCAACAACCTGAGCCTGATGGCGCTCACGGTGGCCACCGGCTTCGTGGTGGACGACGCCATCGTGGTGCTGGAGAACACCAGCCGCCACATCGAGGCCGGCATGGACCGCTTCAAGGCCGCGCTGCTGGGCGCGCGCGAAGTCGGCTTCACCGTGCTGTCGATCAGCCTGTCGCTGGTGGCCGTGTTCATCCCGCTGCTGTTCATGGGCGGGCAGGTGGGGCGGCTGTTCCGCGAATTCGCCGTCACGCTGTCGGCGGCGGTGATGATCTCGCTGGTGATCTCGCTGACCACCACGCCGATGATGTGCGCCTGGCTGCTGCGCCCCGACGCGCACGAGCACCGGCCCGGGCGCGTGTCGCGCTGGTTCGCGCGCGGCTTCGAGCGGCTGCAGCGCGGCTACGAGCACAGCCTGGACTGGGCGCTCTCCGCGCAGTGGCTGGTGCTGCTGATCCTGGTGCTGGTGATCGGCCTGAACGTCTACCTGTTCGTGATGGTGCCCAAGGGCTTCTTCCCGCAGCAGGACACCGGCCAGATCCAGGGCGGCCTGCGCGCCGACCAGAGCATCTCGTTCCAGGCCATGCAGGAGAAGCTGCGGCAGCTGGTCAACATCATCCGCGCCGACCCGGCGGTGGACACCGTGGTGGGCTTCACCGGCGGCGGGCGCGCCGGCGGCGGCTTCCTGTTCGTCAACCTCAAGCCGGCGTCGCCAGCGCACCGACAAGGGCCAGGCCGTGATCGCGCGGCTGCGGCCGCAGCTGGCGCGCGTGACCGGGGTCAGCCTGTTCCTCAACCCGGTGCAGGACCTGCGCATGGGCGGGCGCCAGAGCAACAGCACCTACCAGTACACGCTCAAGAGCGACAACATCGCCGACCTGCGCAACTGGGCCACGCGGCTGGCCGAGGCCATGAAGCGCCAGCCGGCGCTGGTGGACGTCGACACCGACCAGCAGGAGAACGGCGTCGAAACCTATGTCCACGTGGACAAGGACACGGCCGCGCGCCTGGGCATCAATTCGCGCGACGTGGACAACGCGCTGTACAACGGCTTCGGCCAGCGCCAGGTGGCGACGATCTACGACGAGCTGAACCAGTACCGCGTGATCATGGGCGTGGCGCCGATGTACACGCGCAGCCCGGAGGCGCTCAAGGACATCTACGTGCCGGCGCGCGGGTCGGCGGGCGGCATCGCGACGCCGCTCAACTCGCAGGCGAACGGCACCGCGACGACGGCCGTCCGGGAGCAGCGTGAGCTCCGTCAACCCGGCGCTGCGCGACCCGTCCACCGGCCAGGCCGTCAACACCGGCGCCTCCACCATGGTGCCGCTGTCGGCGATCGCGCGCTTTTCCGAGCGGCCGACGGCCAGCTCGGTGAACCACCAGGACGCCGAGCTCGCCACCACCATTTCCTACAACCTGGCCGAGGGCCGCACGCTCTCCGACGGGCAGGCGGCCGTGCGCCAGGCCGAGGCCGAGATCGGCCTGCCGATCAACGTGCGCGGCAGCTTCCAGGGCACGGCGCGCGCCGCGCAGGACTCGCAGAAGGAGCAGCCGATGCTGATCCTGGCCGCGCTGGTCGTGATCTACATCGTGCTGGGCATCCTGTACGAGAGCCTGGTGCACCCGATCACGGTGCTGTCCACGCTGCCCTCGGCGGGCGTCGGCGCCGTGCTGGCGCTGCTGCTGTTCAAGATGGAGCTGTCCATCATCGCGCTGATCGGCCTGTTCCTGCTGATCGGCATCGTGAAGAAGAACGCCATCCTGATCATCGACTTCGCGCTGGATGCCGAACGCTCGCGCGGCCTCTCGCCCTACGACGCCGTGCGCGAAGCCTGCCTGCTGCGCTTCCGGCCCATCCTCATGACCACGCTGGCCGCCGGGCTGGGCGCGCTGCCGCTGGCCATCGGCTTCGGCGAGGGCGCGGAACTGCGCCGCCCGCTCGGCATTTCCATCATCGGCGGCCTGATCGCCAGCCAGGTGATCACGCTGCTCACCACGCCGGTCGTCTACCTGCTGCTGGACAAGCTGCGCCGCCGCGGCCCGCTGGAAAGCCAGCTGGGGCGGCACGTCGAGCCCGAACCCGTATGAAACAACGCTTCTGCCTTTCCGCCCTGATGCTGCTCGCGCTGGCCGGCTGTGCCGTGGGGCCCACCTACCAGACTCCCGCCATCGAAACACCCGCGGCGTTCAAGGAGGGGCAGGGCGAATGGGTGCGGGCCGTGCCCGCCGACACGCTGGAGCGCGGGCCCTGGTGGGAGCTGTTCAACGACGCCGAGCTCAATGCGCTGGCTTCGCAGGTCGAAGTGTCCAACCAGAACATCGCCGCGGCGGTCGCCGCCTACTCGCAGGCGCGGGCGCTGGTCGCCGAGCAGCGCGCCACGCTCTTTCCCGCGGTGACGCTGGACGCGGGCGCCAACCGCAGCGGCGGGCGCGGCGACACGCCGACCCGCGGCAGCTACCAGCTCGGCATCGGCGGCAGCTGGGAGCCGGACGTCTGGGGGCGCCTGCGGCGCGGCGTCGACAGCGCGGGGGCAGGCGCGCAGGCCAGCCTCGCGGACCTGCAGGCGGCGAAGTTGTCGGCGCAGGGCGAGCTGGCGGTGAACTACTTCAACCTGCGCCAGTTCGACGCGGCGAGCGCGCTGCAGGCCGAGACCATCGCGGGCTACCAGCGCACGCTGAAGATCACGCAGAACCGCTACGACGCCGGCGTCGTGGCGCGCACCGACGTGCTGCAGGCGCAGACGCAGCTGGCCAACGCGCAGGCCGAGCAGCTCGGCCTGGAGCGCCAGCGCGCGGTGCTGGAGCATGCGATCGCGGTGCTGGTGGGCAAGGCGCCGGCCAATTTCAGCATCGCGCCGCGGCCAGCCTGGGCCGGCGTGGTGCCGGACATCCCGGTGGACCTGCCCTCGACCCTGTTGCAGCGCCGCCCGGACATCGCCGCGGCGGAGCGGCGGGCGGCGCAGGCCAACGAGCAGATCGGGATCGCTCAGGCGGCGTACTACCCGAGCCTGCGGCTGTCGGGGAACGTGGGGCAGGCCGCGGCGAGCATCGGCGACCTGTTCAGCGCCTCGGCGCTGGTGTGGTCGGTCGGCGCTTCGCTGGCGCAGACGATCTTCAATGCCGGCGCGACCGGCGCGCGGGTCGAAGGCGCGCGCGCGGGGCTCGACGAAGCGGCGGCGCGCTACCGCCAGACGGTGCTGGCCGCGTTCCGTGACGTGGAGGACCAGCTGGTCGCGTCGCGCGTCCTGCAGCAGCAGCTGGTGCTGCGCCAGCAGGCCGCGCAGGCGGCCAACCTGGTGGAGCAGCAGGTGCTCAACCGCTACCAGGCCGGGCAGGTGAGCTACACCGAGGTCGTGACGGCCCAGGCCACGGCGCAGAACGCACGCCGCGCCGTCGTGCAGGCGCAGTCGGACCGGCAAGTCGCCGCCGTCGCCCTGATCCAGGCCCTGGGGGGTGGCTGGCGCGGGCTGTAGCGGGGCGCCTAAACTGGGCCACGCCGCAAGGCGAAGGAGAAGCGCGATGGCAGATCAAGCCAAGGAATCCTGGGACTCCGGCGACGCCTACGACGGCTGGGTCGGCCGCTGGAGCCGGCCGGTGGCCGCCCGGTTCATCGATTGGCTGGCCCTGCCGGGTGGCTTGCGCTGGGCCGACGTGGGTTGCGGTACGGGCGCGCTTTCCGAGCTCATCATGCGCAGCTGCGAGCCCGTGTCGCTGGTGGGCGTTGACCGAGCGGAGGCGTTCGTCGCCGCCGCGCGCCGCCGCATCGCCGGCCCGCGTGCTGTCTTCGAGGTGGGCGACGCGACGTCGCTGCCCTGGCCCGATGAATCGGCCGACGCCGCCGTGTCCGGGCTGGTGCTGAACTTCGTGCCCGATGGCGCGGCGATGGTGCGGGAGATGCGCCGCGTGACTCGCCCCGGGGGCCGCGTCGCCGCCTATGTCTGGGACTACGCCGGCGGCATGCAGATGATGCGGCACTTCTGGGATGTGGCGATTGCGCTGAACCCGAACGACGCGAGCCTCGACCAGGCCGAGCGCTTCCCGATCTGCCAGCCCGGCCCGCTGCAGGAGCTGTTCGAGGCGCAGGGCCTGGAGCGGGTGGCCACGCGCGCGATCGACATCCCGATGGTGTTTCGCGATTTCGATGATTTCTGGACGCCGTTCCTGTGGAAGCAGGGCGCCGCGCCCACCTACCTGGGCAAGCTCGAACCGGCGATGCAGCATCGCATCCGCGACGAGCTGAAGGCCCGCCTGCCCGTGCAATCGGACGGAAGCATCACGCTGGGCGCCCGCGCCTGGGCCGTGCAAGGGACAAGGCACACGCCACCGCGATCCGCATGACCCACCGGCCACCGCCGGATTGCGGTTTCACGCCTGGTGCTGCCCCAGCAACGCCAGCATCCCGGACTCCAGCCCTTCCATCCGGCTGGCCAGCTGCGGCGCGGCCTGCTTGGAAATCTTCATGTATTGCTGGAAGGTATTGAGCAGCGTGGGCCGGTCCGCATGGTGCAGCAGCACGGTGGCCAGCGCGGCCTGCAGCACCTGCACCTGCGCCGTGAGGGCGAGCTGGTTGTCCATCAGGCCCTGGATGTTGTCGCTGTACAGCGCCAGCATTTCCTCGAGCTTCTTCGTGTCATCCATGGGCACCTCGGTCGGTTGCGGTCAGCGCGCCGCCCCGGGCGGCGGCGTCTTGGGGCGGTAGTCGCAGTATTGGATCACGGCGCATTCCCAGCAGCGCGGCTTTCGCGCCACGCAGACGTAGCGGCCGTGGAGGATGAGCCAGTGGTGCGCATCGGCCAGGTATTCCTTCGGCACGCGCTTCATCAGCGCGGCCTCCACCTGTTCCGGGTTCTTCCCCGGCGCCAGGCCGGTGCGGTTGCTCACGCGGAAGATGTGCGTGTCCACCGCCAGCGTCTCCTCGCCGAAGGCCACGTTCAGCACGACGTTGGCCGTCTTGCGCCCGACGCCGGGCAGTGCTTCCAGCGCTTCGCGCGTGCGCGGCACCCGCCCGCCGTGCTGTTCCACCAGGATTTCGCAGGTCTTCATCAGGTTGCGCGCCTTCGTGCGGTACAGGCCGATGGTCTTGATGTAGGCCTCCAGGCCTTCGAGCCCCAGGCCGAGGATGGCCTGCGGCGTGTTGGCCACCGGAAACAGCTTGCGGGTGGCCTTGTTCACGCCGACGTCCGTGGCCTGCGCCGAGAGCAGCACGGCCGTGAGCAGCTCGAAAGGCGTGGTGAATTCGAGCTCGGTCGTGGGCAGCGGGTTGGCGGCGCGCAGGGTCGCGAAGAACGGCTCGATCAGGTCTTTTTTCACACTGGCGAGTCTACTTTGCTGCAGAAGGCGTGCAGGCCCGCAATCGGTGGCGACCCCGATGCGGAAAGCGCCATGGGGCCTCTTATCATCGCCAGCTTGTAGTACGGAGCAGTTCTGTGGTTCGAACGCGCACACCGGCCGATACCGGCGAAGACAGGGTACTGAAAGAGATTTATGCGGCGGCGCTCCAGCCCGACCAGTGGCCCGCCGCCATGGCCGCGGCAGGGCGCGAATTCGCGGCGACCTCGGCCTTCCTTTTCAGCTCGCACAGCGCAACGCAGCCCGAGGCCGTGCTGCAGGCCCACAACCAGCCCCCGGAGATGGCGCAACGTTTCGCCGGGTATTGGCACACGCAGGACGAGTGGGCACATGGCGCGCGGCGCAGCGGCCGCATGGTCCGCGGCACGGTGGTGCTGGGCGAGGACCTCGTGCCGCAAGAGGCGATCCGAAAGACCGCGTTCTTCAACGAATTCTGCCGGCCGCACGAGATCGAGTCGATGGTCGGCGCGGTGCTGTTCGACGGCACCGAGCCGGACGAGATGCCGTTCACCAACCTGTGCTGGTACCGCGCGCCCGGCCAGGAGCGCTTCGAGCTGGAGCACAAGCGCCGGCTGGCGCAGCTGCTGCCGCACTTCCAGCGCGCCTTTCGCCTGCAGCGGCAGGTGCGCTCGCTGGTGGACGCGCGCCTGCAACAGGCGCTGGGCGGCCTGAACATCGCCAGCATCCTGCTGGACGGCCAGTGCGTGATCCATGGATGCAACGACGCGGGTTCCGGCCTGTTGAGCGTGGCATCGACCGGCGCCGTGCGCTTCCGCCAGTTGCGCGTGCTCGGCAGGCGCTGCGCGCCCAGCCTGCCCGAGGCCATCGCCCGGTGCCGGTCCGGTGTTCCCGTGCAGATCGTCACCTGCCTGGCGGCCGAGCCGCCGCACCTGGTCGCCGCGACCTTGCTTTGCCTGCCGCCCGACACCTCGGGCCGGCCCGAAACCGGCGCGGGCGAAATGTTCCTGCTGCTGGTTCCCCTGCCGCGCCAGGACGGCGCCCAGGCCGCGGCGGCCGCCGCGCCGCTGTTTCGCCTGTCACCGGCCGAGACGCGTGTGCTGGCGGGCCTGATGGACGGCAGGGACGCGATGGGCATCGCCGACTCGCTGGGCCTCACGTTTTCCACCGTGCGCACGCACATCCGCAACCTGCTGGCCAAGACCGATGTGCACAGCCAGCAGGAGCTGCTGCGGATGCTGCGCGGCCTGGGCTACTGACGGCGAGCGGCGCTAGCCTTGCAGCCTGGACTGCAGCTCGCGGATCACCGCGCCGATCACCGGGGCCTGCGCCGAATCGCGGGCCTGCACGACGGCGATGCGCCGCACTTCGGCCTTCGGGATTTCCACCACGCGCAACCGGGTGTCCGCTGCCCAGCGCCCGCCCTGCAGGTGCGGCAGGATGGCGATGCCCAGGCCCGCGCGCACCAGGTCCACGATCGACTCGATCGCATTGAGCTCGAGGAACTCTTCGGGCTCCACCCGCAGGCGCCGCAGCATGCGCTGCACCAGGTGGCCGGTGTGCTGGCTGCGGTCGAAGCGGATGAACGGGTGGCGCTGCAGCAGCGCGCGCGCGCCGCCTTCGCCCGCGCCGCGCGAGGCCAGCAACACCATCGGCTCCTCGTACAGCGCCGACCAGGCCAGGCCCGGGCGCGACTGCCCCGGCTCGCGCACGGCAATGGCGGCGTCCAGCTCGCCCGCCTCGACGCGCGCGAGCAGGTCCAGTGACTTCGCCGCCGAGACATGCAGCGCCAGCCCGGGGTGCCGGGCCTTGAGCGACAGCGTGGCCTGGATCAGCGGGCGCACGGCGGACACGACGGCGCCCAGGTGCACCGTGCCCGACATCGGCTCGGGCGAGCCGGCGGCGGCCTGCATCTGGTCGTACAGGGCCACCAGCTTGCGCACGGCGGGCAGCAGTTCGCGGCCGGCGTCGTTGAGCGCCACCGACTTGCCTTGCCGCTCGAAGAGGGGCCGGCGCAGGTCCGCCTCGAGCGCGCGCATCTGCTGGCCCACCGCAGCCTGCGTCAGCGCCACGCGATGCGCCGCGCGCGGCGAAAGAGCCCTCCGAGGCGGCGGCGATGAAGGTCTTCAGGACGCGGATGCTGCTCATGGCGTTGATGATAAAGAAATTCTTTATCTTGGGTAAAGCATTATTCGCGTTTGCTTTTTCTTGGCGGTTCGATAATCGAAGTCTCCCCCGAACGGAACCCGCCATGAAACTGATCCAGGCCCTCCTGCTTTCCGCTGCCGCGCTGATCGGCGCCGGCGCCCATGCCCAGGCCTTCCCCAACAGGCCGATTCGCCTCGTCGTGCCGTTCCCGGCCGGCGGCGCCACCGACATCTTTGCCCGCGCCGTCTCGCAAAGGCTGGGCGAGAAGCTGGGCACCACCATCATCGTGGACAACAAGCCCGGCGCCGGCGGCACCATCGGCTCGGACATCGTGGCCAAGGCGCCGGCCGACGGCTACACGCTGTTGCTGGCCACCAGCAGCACGCACTCGATCGGCCCGAGCTTCGGCGGCAAGCTGCCGTACGACGCGGTGCACGACTTCACGCCGATCTCGCACGTGGGCAACGCGCCCAGCATCATGGTGGTGCCCAACAGCGCACCGGCGAAGACCGTGAAGGAGTGGATCGACTACGCGCGCAAGAACCCGGGCAAGCTCAACTACGCCAGCAGCGGCAACGGCACCATCGTCCACCTCACGGCCGAGTACTTCAAGGCGCAGACCGGCCTGTTCCTGGTGCACATTCCCTACCGCGGCACGGCGCTGGCCATTCCCGACCTGGTGAGCGGCAAGGTGGACGTGCTGTTCGACTCGCTGCCCAGCGGCCTGCCGCACGTGAAGGAAGGGCGCCTGCGCGCCCTGGGCATCACGTCGCTCAAGCGCTCGCCGCTGCTGCCTGACCTGCCGGCCATTTCCGAGACCGTGCCCGGCTACGAATCCGTCACCTGGTTCGGCATGTACGGGCCGAAGGGGCTGCCGCCCGAGCTGGTGGCGCGCGTGAACGCCGGCATCAACCAGGCCCTGCAGGAGGCCGACGTGAAGGATCGCCTGGCGCGCCTGGGCATCGAGCCCGTGGGCGGCACGCCGCAGCAGTTCGCCACCATGGCCGCGGCCGACATGGCCAAGTGGAAGAAGATCATCGCGGACCGGCGCATCGCCGCCGAATGAAATGCACTGCATCATGAACTTCGACTTCCACAACCCTTACCCCACCACGCGCCTGCCGGTGTTCGCGCGCAACGTCGTCTCCACATCGCACCCGCTGGCCGCGCAGGCCGGCCTGCGCATGATGTGGAAGGGCGGCAACGCCGTCGATGCGGCCATCGCCGCCGCCGCCGCGATGACGATCTGCGAGCCGGTGAGCAACGGCCTGGGCAGCGACGCCTTCGCCATCCTGTGGGACGGCAAGGAACTGCACGGCCTCAATTCATCGGGCCATGCACCGGCGGCCTGGACGGCCAGCCACTTCAAGGGCAAGTACGGCGCGGATGCGAAGACGCCGCCCAAGCGCGGCTTCGATTCCGTCACCGTGCCCGGCGCGGTGGCGAGCTGGGTGGCCCTGAGCGAGCGCTTCGGCAAATTGCCGTTCGCCGACCTGATGGAGCCGGCCATCGAGATCGCCGAGCGCGGCTACCTCATGCCCGTGGTCGTGCAGCAGAAATGGGCCGCCGCCACGCCGGAGCTGCACCACATGCCCGGGTTTGCCGAAGCCTTCCTGCCCTGGGGCCGTGCGCCGGAAGTGGGCGAGCTGTTCCAGTTCAAGGCCGCCGCGCGCGGGCTGCGCGCCATCGCGCAGAGCAAGGGCACCTCGTTCTACGGCGGCGAAATCGCCCAGGCGATCGAGAAGTTCGCGGCAATGAACGGCGGCAGCATCACGGCGAAGGACTTCGCGCGCTTCAAGCCCGAGTGGGTGAAGCCCATCGCCCGCGATTACCGCGGCTACACGCTGCACGAGATCCCGCCGAACGGGCAGGGCATCGCGGCGCTGATCGCGCTGGGCATCCTGGACAAGTTCGACCTGGCTTCCATGCCGGTGGACGGCGCCGATTCGCAGCACGTGCAGATCGAGGCCATGAAGCTCGCCTTCGCCGACGTGTACCGCTACGTCTCCGAGCCTTCGAGCATGGAAGTGACGCCGGCGCAGATGCTGGACGACGCCTACCTCGCCAGCCGCGCGAAGCTGATCGACATGAAGCGCGCGCAGGACTTCGCCGCGGGCAACCCGGTCAAGGGCGGCACCATCTACCTCACGGCGGCCGACGAGAACGGGATGATGATCAGCTTCATCCAGAGCAACTACATGGGCTTCGGCTCGGGCTGCGTCGAGCCGCACTTCGGTGTCAGCATGCAGAACCGCGGCCACGGTTTCAGCCTGGACCCGGGCCCCAACCAGGTGGCGCCGGGCAAGCGGCCCTTCCACACCATCATCCCCGCGTTCCTGACCCAGGCGGGCCAGCCGGTCATGAGCTTCGGCGTGATGGGCGGCAACATGCAGCCGCAGGGCCACATGCAGACGCTGGTGCGCATGCTCGACTACCGGCAGAACCCGCAGGCGGCCTGCGACGCGCCGCGCTGGCGCTTCAATGCGGGGCTGGAGATCAACGTCGAGCAGCAGATGAACAAGGCCACCGTGCAGGCGCTGACCGAGCGCGGCCATGCCATCGACGTGATCGACGACAACTACCAGGATTTCGGCGCCGGCCAGTTCATCTGGCGCGCCGGCGACCCGAAGCGCGAAGGCTACATCGCCGCGAGCGACTCGCGGCGCGACGGACTGGTCGCTGGTTTTTAGAACGAAAGCACGTTGCATGCTAACAAATGCTTGCGATTGCTAGGGAATTCACCAGCGATACAACAGATTGATACGGGCCTGCCGAAGTTAGGCTTGGCGGGTCAGCGTACCCAGGGAGACAAAAACATGAGACCAGCCACCATCATCGGCGCGGCGGCGTTCGCCATCGCCTGCGCCGCCCACGCCCAGGACAAATGGATCATCGGCCAATCCGCGCCGCTGACCGGGGGCAATGCCCAGTTCGGCAAGGACATCCGCGACGGCGCCAACGCCTATTTCGCGATGCTCAACGCCAAGGGCGGCGTGCAGGGCCATCCGATCGAACTGCAGACCCTGGACGACAAGAACGACCGCAAGCAGGCCGCCGCCAACGCCAAGACGCTGCTGGAAAACAAGAACCTGCTCGCGCTGTTCGGCTTCGCGTCCGCCACCCTCAGCCTGGATGCGCTGCCGCAGGCGCAGGCCAGGGAAGTGCCTTTCTTCGCGCCGTTCTCCGGCGCCAACCCGGTGCGGGTGAACAGCCCGGTGCTGTTCACCGTGCGGGCTTCCTACGGCGAGGAAATGGAGAAGATCCTCAATTTCTGGATGAGCCTGGGCCTCAAGCGCGTCACGGTCGTCTATTACGAAGACGAGGTGGGCAAGCAGAACCTGGAGGTGGTGACCCAGTACCTCAAGAAGATCAACCTGGCGCCGCAGGCGTTCCCGCTGAAGCGCAATGCGCAGATCGGCAAGGCCGAGGCGCAGGCGCTGGCGGCAACCACGCCCGACCTGCTCCTGAGCACGGTGCTCTCCGGCGCCGCCGCGCAACTGCAGAAGGAACTCGTGGAGATGGGCAAGACCATCCCGACGTCGAGCCTGTCCTTCGTCGGCGCGGACCAGTTCATCACGGCGGCCGGCCCGGCGGCGGCAGGCGTCTCGATCTCGCAGGTCGTTCCCAATCCGACCTCGAACGTTCCCGCGGTGCGCGAATGCGCCAAGGCGATGGAGGCGGCCGGCAAGCCGGTGATGAACAGCACGCAGCTCGAAGCGTGCTTCGCGGCCAAGATCCTCGCCGAAGGCATCCGGCGCGCGAAGCGGCCGGTCACCGCCAGGACCGTGCTCGAGGCGCTGACGAACCTGGGCACCTATGACCTGGGCGGCTATCGGATCACCTTCAACAGCGGCGCCCACCACGGCAGCAAGTTCGTGGACCTGGCCATGGTCACGCGCGAAGGCAAGTTGACGAGCCGCTAGGGTCGCTGGCAAGCCGCGCGGGGCGCGCAATTCCTTGCCCGCCATTGCCTCCTCTGTTAGAAACGCGGGGGAGGAGTCGACGATGAAAATGCAATACGGTTTCAAGCCGCTGGGCCGCGTGGTCGCAGCGGCTTTCCTTTTGTGGGGCACTGCCACGGCGCTGGCGCAGGCCCCGGCCGCACGGCCCGGCCGCCGGTGGAGGCGTTCTTCCAGAACCCGGCGTTCAGCGAAGGCAAGCTGTCGCCGAACGGACGGCATATCGCGCTGCTGGTGACGAACAGGAACGGGCATGTGCAGCTGGTGGTCATGGACGTGCAGAACCTGGCGTCCGCCAAGATCGTCGGCGGCTTTTCCAACGCCGACGTGAGCCGCTTCGAATGGGTGAACGACAACCGGCTGGTGTTCACCATCACCGACCTGAACCTCGCGGCGGGCGACCGCAAGTACGGCCCGGGCCTGTTCGCCGTCGACCGCGACGGCGGCGACTTCCGCCAGATGGCCGAAATGGAGGGCGAGTTCTTCCAGGGCCGGCGCCTGGGCGACCGCGAGATGCTCAACGTCAATTCGCGCCTCTTCGGCGCCACGCACGAAAAGAAGAGCGACGACGTCTTCGTGCTGTTGCCCGAGTTCAAGGAAAACTGGGACTTCGAGTCCTGGAACATCGTGCGCGTCAACACCCGCACCCGGGCCGTCAGCCGGCAAAGCCGTCCGGGAAAGTCCGTGCACTGGGTGGTGGATGCGCAGGACGTGCCCCGGGCCAGCATCACCGCGGAGGACAACAAGAGCGCCGTGCATTACCTGGACCCGGCCAGCGGCAAGTGGCAAAAGCTCGCCGAGTTCGACCGCTTCGGCGGCGAGGCGTTCGAGCCCGTCGCCGTGACGCCGGACGGCACCTTGTACGTCGCCGCGCACAAGGGCCAGGAAAAGGACGCCCTCTACCGCTACGACGTGGCCAGGAAGGCGCTGGACCCGGAGCCGGTGCTGGCCCTGCCGGGGTTCGATTTCAGCCTGCGCGAGCCCTATGGCAAGTTCGGCGGCGAGTTCATCATGGACAGCAAGCGGCTGCTCGGGCTGCGCTACGAGTCCGATGCCGAAGCCACGGTCTGGTTCGATCCGGCGATCAAGGCCGTGCAGGCGAAGATCGACGCGCTGCTGCCCGGCACGATCAACAAGCTCGACGTGCCGCTGCGCCCCGAGCTGCCCATCGTCCTGGTCCACGCGTACTCGGACGCGGACCCGGGCACCTTCATGCTCTACAACACCGAGAGCGGCAAGTTCACGCTGCTGGGGGCCGCCCAGCCGGGCATCGATGCCAGGCAGATGGCGCGCCGGGACTTCGTGCGCTACAAGGCGCGCGACGGCCTGGAGATCCCCGCCTGGCTCACGGTGCCGCGCGGCGCCAAGGGCAGGAAGCTGCCGCTGGTCGTCCTCGTGCACGGCGGACCGTGGGTGCGCGGCGGCCACTGGCATTGGGAAGCCGAAAGCCAGTTCCTGGCTTCGCGCGGCTATGCCGTGCTGGAGCCCGAGTACCGCGGCAGCGCGGGCTATGGCTTCGAGCATTTCCGCGCGAGCTGGAAGCAGTGGGGCCTGGCCATGCAGAACGACGTGGCCGACGGCGCGCGCTGGGCCGTGGCACAGGGCATCGCCGACCCGGCGAAGATCTGCATCGCCGGCGCCAGTTACGGCGGCTACGCCACGCTGATGGGCCTGGTCAACGACCCGGACCTCTTCAAGTGCGGGGTGAACTGGGTGGGCGTGACCGACATCGACCTCATGTACTCGGTGGTGTGGAGCGACTTTTCCGAGGTGTACAAGACCTACGGCATGCCGGTGCTGGTCGGCGATCGCGCGAAGGACGCCGCGCAGTTGAAGGCCACGTCGCCGATCCAGCAGGCTTCACGGATCAAGCAGCCCGTCCTGTTGGCCTATGGCGGGGCCGACCGGCGTGTGCCCATCGTCCACGGGGTGAAGTTCCGGGACGCCGTGCAGAAGACCAACCCCAATGTCGAATGGGTGGAGTACACGGAAGAGGGCCACGGCTGGCTGCTGGTGAAGAACCGCGTGGACTTCTGGACCCGCGTCGAGAAATTCCTGGAGCGCAATATCGGCGCGAAGTGAGGGGCCCTAGCGCAGCGTGCGGCCGAACAGCTCCAACAGCCTTTCCCAGTGCCGCTCGGCGCTGGGCTCGTGGTAGATGCCCTTGCGCAGCGGGAACACGAAGCCGTGCTCGGCGCCCGGGTACCACTCGATGCGGTGCGGGGTGCCGGCCGCGACCAGCGCCGCTTCCAGCGTGGCGATGTCCTTCGGCGGCGCCCACTTGTCGATCTCGGCGCAGCCGAAGTAGCTTTCGCATTTGATCTTGGGCGCCAGCAGGTGCGGCGAGTCGGGACGGTCCGTCGCCATGCCGGCGCCGTGGATCGAGGCGATGGCCTTGAAGCGGTCGGGGAAGGCCGCCGCGGCCGCCATCACGAACGGCCCGCTCATGCAGTAGCCGACGGCGCCGATGCGCTTGGCGTCCGCCTCCGGCTGCGCGTCCACGAAGCGCAGCATCGCTGCGGTGTCGCGCACGTTCATGTCGAGGGACAACGCGTTCATGTGCTCGAACATCACGCGCCATCGCTTCGGGCGTGCGCTCCTTCAGCCAGTAGTCGCGCGAACGGCGGTAGTACAGGTTGGGCAGCACGACGTAATAGCCGGCGGCGGCCAGCCGGCGCGCCATGTCGTGCAGCTCCTCGCGCTTGCCCGGCGCGTCCATGTAGAACAGCACCACCGGGTGCGGGCCGGGCCCGTCGGGGTGGACGACGAAGGTGTTCATCGCGCCGTCGGCGGTGGCGATGTCCAGGTGCTTTTCGGTCATGGCGGGTCTCCTCGACCCGAGCATGCCAGAAACGCGGCGCGGCGGTAGTCCCGCGCCTACCGCCGAAAGCACGCCAGGCCGACAGCCGGCGGCCGGTCGCCCTACAACAATGGCCCGACAGGGGCCTTTCCCTGAACGGAGCCAGACATGCAAACACTGATCAGCGCCTTCGACGACCGGGCAGCCGCCCAACGGGCGATCGAAAAACTGGTGAAAGCCGGCTTTGCCCGCGAAGACGTCCACCTGCAGGAAGCCCCGGCCGCGCCTTCGGCCGACGATGCGCAGGCCAAGATGGTCGGGGAACGCACCATGGACAGCGCCGAGCGCGAGGTGGCCGTGGACCGCGATGCGCTCACGGCCGTCGGCCATTTCTTCGTGAGCCTGTTCGGGCTGGACCACCACGCCCGCCATGCCGGCACCTACAAGGAAGCAGTGCGGCGCGGCCACTCGGTGGTCGTGGTCGACGCCCTCGACGACGCGCAGGCGGAACACGCGGCGACGCTGTTGCATGACATGGGCGCCATCGACGTGGACGAGCGCGTGCAGCAATGGCGAGCCAGCGGCTGGACCGACGAGGCGGCGCCGGCCGCCGCCGGGGCGCCCAGCCTTGGCGCGCCGAGGCCGGGCGTGCGGGTGATGGAGCGCGGCGCGCAGCCGCCGCTGCGCGAGATCGTCGGCCTGAACCAGCCCGGGCCCGGCTACGAAACCATGGCCCCGCGCGAGAACGGCTAGCCGGCGCTTGGCGCACCGCCGCGCCCCGGCGGTGCAGGGGGCCAGGCGTCAGTCCGTGGCGGCCAGGAACAGCGCCGCCAGCAGCCCCGCGATCGCTGCCGGTATCCCGTAGCGCTCCCAGCGCGAGACCGTGTCGCCTGCCACCACCTCCACCGGCACCGAGGTGAGTTCGAGCACGCGGTTGGTGATGGAGCTTTCGACCAGGCGGGTCAGCGAGTCCTTGCGCGCCGTGCCCATCACGATCTGGTCGCAGCGCAGCTTCTTGGCCATCTCCGTGATGCGCTCGGCCTTGTCGCCGACTTTCATGTGCACGGCATAGGGGATGCCGAAGCCGTCCAGGATCCGCCTGCTGGGCGCCAGCGCCTTCTCGGACTCGGCCTGGTGGTAATCGTGCACGTTGGCGCTGCCGGCGTAGTGCGACGCGAGGTGGTCCAGCGGCGACTGCACGTTCAGCAGGTGGATCTCCATGCTGCTGTCGTTCATGAATCGGCTCACGACGCGCCGCACGGCGCCTTCGGAGTTGTGGGACGTGTCGACGGGGACGAGGACTTTCATGGCGATGCCTCCTGTGAGTGGGCGACTGGCTGAAACACTGGATTCGGCGGTGGCGGCCACGGGCGCCGCGCCGCCCGCTGCGGCCGTGCGCCTGGCCGCGCCCGACCAGCGGAAATACGCCTTGAGCAGTTCCATGGCGATGGGCGAGGCGATGAAGAACGGCAGCATCAGCATCCAGTCGTCGAGCCCCAGCGGCACCGTGTCGAAGAAGGGCTGGAAGAAGGGCACGTACACCACCGTCAACACCAGCGCGAACGAAGCGGCCACGGCCCAGACCATCCAGCGGTTGCTGGTGATGCCGATCGTGAAGATGCTGTGGTACTCGGACCGCGCGGTGAAGGCGCGCAGCAGCTCCGAGGTGCACAGGGTGACGAAGGCGATGGTCTGCGCCGTCTCCACATGGCCCGGGTAGCGCCCGAGCGCCAGGAAGAACACGCTGAGGATCGCCAGTGCATCCACCGCGGCGATCACGCCGATGCCGATGGCCATGTCGCGGTTGATCACGTGTTCCTTCGGCGAGCGCGGCGGCTGCTTCATGATGTCCGGGTCGCCCTTTTCCAGGCCGAGCGCGAGCGCCGGGGCGCCGTCGCTCACCAGGTTCAGCCACAGCAGCTGCACCGGCCGCAGGGGAATGGGCATGCCGAACAGCATCGCGCCGAAGACGATCAGGATCTCGCCCACGTTGCAGGCGAGCAGGAAGTAGACGAACTTGCGGATGTTCGAGTAGATGATGCGGCCCTGCTCGATGGCCGCGACGATGCTGGCGAAGTTGTCGTCGGTCAGCACCATGTCGGCGGTCTGCTTGGCGACGTCGGTGCCCGTGATGCCCATGGCCACGCCGATGTTGGCGCGCTTGAGGGCCGGCGCGTCGTTGACGCCGTCGCCGGTCATCGCGACCACGTGGCCGCGCGACTTCAGCGCCTCCACGATGCGGGTCTTGTGCTGCGGCGAGACGCGGCAGCACACGTCGAGCCGGTTGGCGCGGTCCGCCAGCTCCTTGTCGCTCAGGCGGTCGAGGTCCGCGCCCGTCAGCACCAGCCCGCCGGGCGTGAGCAGGCCGATGTCCCGCGCGATCGCCTCGGCCGTGTCCTTGTAGTCGCCGGTGACCATGATGCTCTTGAGGCCCGCGCCGCGCGACACCTTCAGCGCCTCGATCACCTCGGGGCGAGGCGGGTCGATCATGCCCAGCAGCCCGGCGAAGACCAGGTCGCGTTCCACGCTCGCCGCCTCCGGCTTTTCCGGCACCTCGTCCAGCGGCCGGTAGGCCACCGCCAGCACGCGCAGCGCGTTGCCCGCCATGTCGCGGTTCTGCGCCAGGATCTCCTCGCGCATGGCCGGCGTGAGCGGGACGGCCTGGCCGTCGCGCAGGCTGTTCACGCACAGGTCCAGCACCATGTCGGGCGCGCCTTTCACGAAGGCGATCACCGAGGGCGTCTCGCCGCCGCGCTGGTGGATGGTCGTCATGCGCTTGCGCTCGGAGTCGAACGGGATCTCCTGCACGCGCGGCCACACCGCCTCCAGGTCTTCGCGCTGGTAGCCGGCCTTCACCGACGCCACGGCCATCGCGGCTTCGGTCGGGTCGCCGATGATGCGCCAGGAAATCTTGCCTTCGGCGTCGCAGCTCTCTTCCAGCCGGGCGTCGTTGCACAGCAGCGCGCCCTCGAGCAGGCGCGCGGCGTCGGGATGCGAGCGCGGATCGAACGGATGCGTGTCGGCGAAGAACTGGCCGGTGGGGGCGTAGCCCTCGCCGGTGACCCGCAGGCGCCGCCCGCCGGTCCAGGCCTGCACCACCGTCATCTGGTTCTGCGTGAGCGTGCCGGTCTTGTCCGAGCACACCACCGTGGCGCAGCCCAGCGTCTCCACGGCCGGCAGCTTGCGGATGAGCGCGTGGTGCTTGATCATGCGCTGCATGCCCAGCGCCAGGCAGATGGTGACGATCGCCGGCAGCCCTTCGGGCACCGCGGCGATGGCCAGGCTCACGGCCGTCATGAAGAGGTTGACGATGTCCTTGCGCTCGGCCTGCAGGTAGGCCAGGAAGCCGTTCTGGAAAGCGTCCGTGAGGTGCGTGTCGCGGAACAGCCCATAGACGAACACCACGGCGCAGATGCCCAGGCAGGCCGTGCCCAGCATCTTGCCCAGGTCGGCGAGCTTGCGCTGCAGCGGCGTTTCCTCGTCCTCGAACGACTGCAGCATCTCGGCGATCATGCCGATCTGCGTGTGCATGCCGGTGGCCGTGACCAGCCCGCGGCCGCGCCCGTAGGTGACCATCGTGCCCATGAAGGCCGTGTTCTTGCGGTCGCCCAGCGGGATCTCCTTGTCGAGCACGACGCCGGCGTTCTTGTCCACCGGCACCGATTCGCCGGTGAGCGAGGCCTCCTCGATCTTGAGGTTGACGGTCTGCACCAGGCGCAGGTCCGCCGGGCACGAAGTTGCCGGCTTCCAGCAGCACGATGTCGCCCGCCACCAGCTCGCGGCTGGCCACCATCACCTGGTGCCCGTCGCGGATCACGGCCGCATTCGGGGCGGACATCTTCTTCAGCGCCGCCAGCGCCTGCTCGGCCTTGGACTCCTGGATCACGCCGACCACGGCGTTCAGGGCGACGATGACCATGATGGCGATGGAGTCCACGTATTCACCCAGGGCCAGCGAAACCAGCGCCGCGATCACCAGGATGATGACCAGGTAGTTGTTGAACTGGTCCCACAGCAGGGCCATGAACCCGGGCCGCGGGCGCTCCTGCAATTCGTTGGCGCCATGCTGGAGCAGGCGGGCCGCCGCTTCCTGCTGAGTCAGGCCCAGCTCCAGGTGGGTCTGGAAGTCATTGACGAGCTGCTCGACGGGTTTTCCGTGCGATTCCTTGTCATGCATGGCGGCCTCCGGCCTTTTGGTGTTGGGATGAAACCAGTATGGTTGGCGGCCTTCGCCCTGAAAATTCGAACGTTGCGACGCCTGGGTTCACGAAAGCGGAATGGCGCGCAAGAAGCGTGAATCCATCCTTCACGATTCGTGAACCATCGCGCCCCGCCGGACCATTGACGCGCCCCGCGCGTGGTGCTACAAGTCAGGTGTCCGGCGGTAACCGGACATCCCTCCAAAGGGGAGTAGCTTTCGGCAGCCTTCGGGCTGCTGCGCGGCGATCGTCAAGACGGGCATGAGCCCCGGTCGCCGCGGCAGGTGCAGATTGGCGCCATGCGAGCAAGACCTTTGCCTAACGGGTGAAGGCGACTATTTCCGGCGGCCTTCACCCCGAGGTGAAGGCCGCTCGCATTTTGCGGGCGGTCGTGGCATCCATTGAATGGAGGTCCGCGATGACGCAGGTGAACATAGGACGCTACCTCAGGCACGGCACGCTCCCGCAATTGCGCCTGTTCGAAGCCAGCGTGCGGCTGGGCAGCCTGGCCCGCGCGGCCGAGGAGCTGCACATGGCCCCGCCCACGGCCACGGCGCAGATCAAGAAGCTGACCGAGACCGTCGGCCTGCCGCTGCTGGAGCAGGTCGGCAAGCGCATGTACCCCACCGATGTCGGACGGCGCGTGTACGACGGCTGCAACGACGTCTTTCGCGCGCTCGGTTCACTGGAGGAGGCGCTGGACGACATGCGTGGACTGGACACGGGCCAGTTGAGCATCGCGGTCGCGTCGGCCGCCCGCTATTTCGCGCCGCGGCTGCTGGGCGCCTTCGCGCAGCTTCATCCGGGCATCCGCACATCCCTGCACGTCGACAACTGCGGCGCGCTGATGGAGCGCCTGCACCGCAACCAGGACGACCTGTACCTGCTGGCCGACGCGCCCGCGGGCGACCGGGTGGCGCAGGCGGTCGTCCCGAACCCGTTGGTGGTGGTGGCGCGGGCGGACCATCCGCTGGCGGCCGAACGGCACATCGCATTTGCCCGCTTCGCTGGCGAGCCCTTCCTGATGCGCGAGGCCGGCTCCGGAACCCGCGAAGCCGCTGTCGGCGTGTTCGCCCGGCACGGGCTGGCGCCGAAGGTGCGCATGGAGTTGAGCAGCAACGAGGCCATCCGCGAGGCGATCCTGGCCGGCATGGGCGTTTCCATCCTGTCGCGCTACACGCTGGGCATCGAGCCCGAGCCCGGCGGGCTGGCCTGCCTGGACGTCGAGGGCTTTCCGCTCGAGAGCCACTGGCACTTCACCTATCCCGTGGGCAAGCACCTGTCGGCAGCGGCCGCGCGCCTTCATGGACTTCGCGCGCGTGGAGGCCCGGCAACTCGCCAGTGAGGCGCTGGCGCGGCCGCTGCACTGACGGGCCCTCACTCCGCCTTCCGGATCGTCCCCTGCGCCGCCGCGCAAAGCTTGCGCTCGCCCCCACGCTCCAGGAAGATGTCGCAGCGGCACACCGCCTGCGTCCTGCCGTTGGCGACCACGGTTGCGACGGCCACCAGGCTGTCGGCGTCCCTGGCGGGACGGATGTAGTTGATCTTGAATTCCGAGGTCAGCACCTTGCCCAGCACCGAGCCACCGGCATAGGTGAGGCAGTTGTCCGCGAGGTACGCCAGCACGCCGCCATGCACGAAGCCGTCCTGCTGCAGCAGCTGGGGCGAGAGCGGCACCTCCACAGTGGCACTCCAGTCAAGCCGGTGGGTTCAGGCGCTCATGGCCTTCGTCAGGTAGTCGATGAACACGCGCACGCGCAGGGGCATGTGGCGGTTCTGCGGGTACAGCAGGGAGAATGGGCGGCTGCGCCCGGCATAGGGTTGCAGGATCTCGACGAGGCTGCCGCGCTTCAGGTCGTCTTCCACCAGGAAGCGATAGGTGTTCAGCACGCCCGCACCCGCGCGCGCAAGCGTCAGCGTGGCCAGCAGGTCGCCCGAGCAGCGAAAACCGCCTTGCGTCGCAAGCTCCACCTCGTCGCCGTCGCGCAGGAAGGACCAGGGCACCGCCTGGCCGGAGCTGGGCAGCTCGAACTGTATGCACTCGTGCCGCGCCAGGTCGTCCAGCGTCCTGGGCTTGCCTGCGCGCTTCAGGTACGCGGGCGCGGCCACCACCAGCAGCGGCGCATCCATCAGCTTGCGCGCGACCATGCCCGAATCCGGCGGTGTGCGCCCGCGGATCGCAAGGTCGAAACCCTCGGCCGTGAAGTCGACGTTGTGGTTGCTCAACTGCACGTCGACGTTCACCATCGGATAGCGCGCGCGAAAGGCCGGCAGCAGCGGCAACAGCCGGTAGTGCCCAAGCGGGGTCGGCGCGCTGATGCGCAGCACGCCCGCGGGCTCGGCTTGCGTGCCCGTGAGCTCGCGCTCGGCCTCGGTCAACTGGTTCAGCGCCTGTCGGCATTGCGTGAAGTACGCGCGGCCGCCGTCGGTCAGACGGATCTTGCGCGTGGTGCGCGCAAAGAGGCGAACGTGCAGCCGCTCCTCGAGGCGCGCCACGGCGCGGCTCACCGCCGCCGGCGTGATGCCCGCCGCGGCGGCTGCGGCGGTGAAGCTTTCCAGCTCCGCCGAAAGGCAGAACAACTCGATGCTGCCCAGCGTGACGTCTTCAAACTGGCGGTTCATGGATTACCTTGTGTAATTTATGAAGTTCAGACAAGCCAGTTTATCAACACAAAGATCACCAATAGCATCCGTACCAGATCAACCCACTGGAGTCACAGGCATGAGTTCCCCCATCAGCATCGTCTATCACAGCGGCTACGGCCACACCCGCAAGATCGCGGAAGCGGTGGCCGGAGGCAGCGGCGCGACGCTGCTGGCCATCGACGAACAAGGCAACTTGGCGCCCGAAGGGTGGGAGCGCCTGGCCGCCTCCACGGCCATCGTGTTCGGCACGCCCACCTACATGGGCAACGTCAGCTGGCAGTTCAAGAAGTTCGCCGATGCGTCGTCGGCCGTGTGGTTCAAGCAGGGCTGGAAGGACAAGTTCGCCGCGGCCTTCACCAACTCCGCCAGCGTGGGCGGCGACAAGCAGTCAACGCTCTACACGCTGTTCACGCTCGCGCAGCAACACGGCATGTTGTGGGCGGGCACAGGCATGATGCCGGCCAACGCGAAGGCGTCGACGCGCGACGACGTGAACTACCTGGCCTCGTTCTCGGGCCTGGCCACGGCCACGCCTTCTGACGCCGGCGTGGACGAGATGGTGCCCGGTGACCTGAAAACGGCGCGCCTGTTCGGCGAGCGCATCGCCGACGTCGTGCGGCGTCACAATTGAGGAACGGCGCATGCCCTACGTCAACATCCAGGTCACACGCGAAGGCGCCACCCGCGAGCAGAAGGCCGAGTTGATCCACGGCGTGACCGACCTGCTGGTGCGCGTTCTCGACAAGAGCCCCGCTACCACGCACGTCGTGATCCAGGAAGTCGACCTGGACAACTGGGGCGTGGGCGGCCTGCCGGTGCAGGACTACCGCAGGAGCCAGCGATGAGCGCCTTCGACGAGGTGGTGAAAGCGCTGGGCGACTACTTCGACGGCCTGCACCACGGCGACGTCGCCCGCCTGCGCCGCGTGTTCCATCCGCAAGCGCATTACTTCTGTGCCACGGACGGCACGCTACTGCACCTGGGCATGGACCAATACTTCCCGGTGGTGGAAAAGCGCCCCTCGCCGGCCAGCCAAGGCCATGCGCGGACGGACCGCATCCTGTCCATCGAATTCGCGGGCCCGGTGACGGGCTTCGCCAAGCTGGAATGCTCGATCCCGTCCAAGGCCTTCATCGACTTCCTGACGCTGGTCAAGCTGGAAGGCCGCTGGCAGATCGTCAGCAAGGTCTTCCACTACGACATCGTTCAGGCATAACGAACGACCAGCCCCAAGGAGTACAGCACCGTCGCGGCCACGATGCCGCGGAAGGGGATGCTGAACCAGTACAGCCGGCCCAGCACTACGTAGCCGCGCCAGCAGCGCCAGCCCGCTGAGCAGCAGGAAGGGCGACTCGAAAAAGAAGCGCGTCTGCGCCAGCGCCAGGTAGCCATAGACCCAGCCGAAGAAGATGGCGCCGAAAGCGTGGCTGGCGTTGAAGCCGATCCAGGCGCGCCACATCGTCGTCTCGCGCGAGATGACGGGCGCCACCTCCTGCATGCGCTGCTTCAGCGCCGCGTCGCGCGGGGCGAGCTTCGGGCCGATGAAGGTATAGAGCAGGTGGGCCAGGCCGAGGGCCAGCAGGATGGCCGCGGCGGCGGCGATGAACCAGGAATCGAGCATCGCCGCATTGTCATACCTAATTGGGGTCAGATTCCAATTAAGGCGGGCTCCGCTTCCATCTCGCCGCCCAGCGCCTCCAACAAGTCCGGGATCAGGCCCGACAGCTCGCCGGTGATGATGGCCGCGTCGGTGTCGAAGCCGTCGTCGTCCTTGCCGCCTTTCTGCACGCCGTCCAGCACCACGTCGAGCAGCTGGATCTTCTTCATCTGCGCCGTCTCGGTCAGCACGAAGGACAGGCGATCGTTCCACGTCAGCGCCAGCTGCGTCGGCACCTTGCCGGCGGCGATGTGCTGCGGCACCTCCTCGATCTCCAGCGTGTGGCGCGAGTAGCGCACGGTGGACTTGTGCTCGTCGGGCGTCTTCAGCTCGCAATCGCGGTCCACCGTGAAGTTGAGCGGCGCTTCCTGCGTGGACAGCCACTGCGACATGGAAACCGACGCCGACGTCTTCGTCTGCACCGGCTTGAAGCCCAGGGACGGCGGCGAGCCCGGCACGGCGGCGAGCGCTTCCACCAGCGCGGTGATGACCTTGTCCGCGCCGGTGAGGCTGCCCGTGCCCACCACCAGCAGCTTCCGGGCGGCGTCGATCCAGATCAGCGTGTTGGCGCGCTTGGTGAAGGCGCGTGGCAACAGGTCCAGCACCACTTCTTCCTTGAATTCCTTCTTGATCTTGGCGCCGACGCGCTCCTGGCCCGTCTCTTTCATGTAGCGCTCGATCTTCTCCTCCACGCCGGCCTTGACGGCGGAGGCGGGCAGGGCGCGGCGCTCGGTGCACAGGTTGAGGATCACCTGCCCGCCGACGCTCTCGGCCAGGGTGATGCTTTTCTTGCCGCGGGGCGGCACCCAGCCGCGCGACTCGGGTTGCGTGGCCCCGCAGGGCACGAAGCGCTGGGCCTGCAGGGCTTCCTCGAAGGCTTCGAGCGGCGGCATGACGAAGTCAGCGGCGATACGGAAAAATGATGCGGTTTTGAACATGGGGGATTGGTACTGCGGAGCGGCAAATTCTAGTGGCGCGCACGGCGTAACCCCCTCGCTGCGAAATTCACCCGCCCAGACCGGCTGGGTGGACGGTGAGTGCGCCACCCATGCGAACAGGCTGTCGGGACGCCGCCGGGCCGTTCAGAAGCTCCAGGAGCCGCCGAACGTGATCGAGCCGCCGGCGATGCTCGGCTTGGCGTTGGCGCCGATGACGGAGAGGCGAAAGCTCGTGAGCTGACTCGAGGGCCGGTCATAGCCCCGGCGTGCCCCAATGCCACGTGCAAGCACATGCCTTTGACGATACGACTCCCATCCGACGATCTGGGGTTGCTGCCGCGACCGACACCGTCGCCACCGTCTTGGCGACCGCGTCCGCCAGGAGCTGGGCGAGGCCGCCGGAGACGGCACCGACGAATATCTTGTACGCCTCTTCCGGCGAGTTGGCGGTGCTGAGCTGGTTCATTGTGGTGGCAGAGAATTCCATAATTCCTCCTGAGAGAGTTGAAGTGGTTGCCGCCACACAGCTGTGACGGCAGGGAAATCGTAGGCCTGCGACATGGGTGCGTCACTCCCCCGTTTGGGCGAGCGAGACGGCGCCCGCGGGCCCGCCGGCGGATTGGCGACAATGGAGGCCAGAAAGTGAGAAAAGCGACCATGCCCCTCGAATTCGCCTCCCGCCTGAACAACGTCGAAACCTCCGCCATCCGCGAGCTGTTCAAGCTGCTCGGCAAGCCCGGCATCATCTCCTTTGCCGGCGGGTTCCCCGACAGCGCCATGTTCGACGTGGCCGGCATCAAGGAAGCCGTCAACACCGCCTTATTGCAAGAGCCCGGCGGCGCGCTGCAGTACGGCGCCACGGAGGGCTACGAGCCGCTGCGCGAGCAGCTCTCGGCCTTCATGGCCACCAAGGGCGTGGCCGTCAGCCAGGACGGCCTGATCGTCACCACCGGCAGCCAGCAGGCGCTGGACCTGCTGGGCAAGACCATGATCAGCCCCGGCGACAAGGTGATCGTGGAGGCGCCCACCTTCCTGGCCACCATCCAGTGCTTCCGCCTGTACGGCGCCGAGCTGATCACCGCGCCCATCGACGAGAACGGCGTGAAGGTCGATGAACTGGAACAACTGATCAAGCAGCACAAGCCCAAGTTCGTGTACCTGATCCCCACCTTCGGCAACCCCAGCGGCGCCATGCTGAGCCTGGAGCGCCGCAAGCGCGTGCTGGAGCTGGCCGTGCAATACGAGACGCTGATCGTGGAGGACGATCCGTATGGCGACCTGTACTTCGGCGAGCCGCCGCCGCCCAGCATCCTGTCGCTGTGCAAGTACCAGCCCGGCGCGCGCGAGTGGGTGGCGCACTGCGGCAGCATGAGCAAGGTGCTGAGCCCCGGCCTGCGCGTGGGCTGGATGATCGCCCAGCCCGAGCTGCTGGCCAAGGCCACCATGTGCAAGCAGTTCAGCGACGCGCACACCAGCACCTTTGCCCAGGCCACCGCGGGCCAGTACCTGAAGGCCGGCCGCATGCCGGCGACGCTGGCGCGCGTGCGCAAGACCTACGGCGAGCGCGCCGCGGCGATGGGCGCGGCCCTGAAGCGCGAGATGGGCGACGCCATCGAGTTCACGCAGCCGCAAGGCGGATTGTTCTTCTGGGCCCGGCTGACCGGCGCGGGCGGCAAGATCAAGGACGCGAGCGAGTTCGCGAAGAAGGCGATCGACCAGGGCGTGGCGTTCGTGCCGGGGGCGCCGTTCTATGCGGTGAATCCGGATCCGAGCACGTTGAGGCTTAGCTTTGCGACGGCGGATGTGGGGAAGATTGAGGAGGGGGTGGGGAGGTTGGGGAGGGCCATATGAGCTGGCGACGCAGGACGGCACGATGCCCTGTCTGGCGGTAGTAGTGCGTACACGCCAGTTGACGCCCGCGCATCGACGCTGCTAGCGCGACAGGGCTTGACCCTGACCTCTGATTGCCGCAACTCGGGTGCTAGGAATCGCCGCTTCCATGGGCAGCGCATTAGTTGCGCTACTATGCTCCGCGTTCGTCTATGGGCGAACCAAAACAAATATGGGGGAGGTTGCTGATGTACTTGGCCAAGAACTCGAAGTCTCCAACTTTAGGAAACTTGCAAAGGCAAGCCTAAGATTTCAGCCGGGGCTGAAACATCTTGGTCGGCGCTAACAATGTAGGCAAGACTGCGGTTGTAGATGCGCTACGCGCACTCCTTGCGGGGCATGACGAGCCCTTTCCTCGTTTAGGAATCGAGGACGTGCAGTCACCCAAAGGGTGGCACGCCGGGCGAGGACATCGTATTCCGCTGACGATTTTCGGGGCCTGGAACCAGATGATGAGGCGGACTTTCTTTCTGCCTTAAAACTTGGCGCCGCCGGCCAGCTTGAGGCCCACATCACCATTGGTTACTTCGGATGCTGACAAGTCAGGACGGCTGAGGGTAAAGCGGTGGTGCGGTGACCACGAGGACGTAGGCTTGACGTCGGACATCATGGAGAACCTTCGCGGGGTGTATTTGCCACCGCTGCGGGACGCGGCGCACGGCCTAAAGCCAAGCCGGACAAGCCAGCTAGCGCGGTTGTTCCAACTTCTGACCGACGATAGCGGTCGCGATGGAATCAATATCGCGCTGAAGACATTAGATGAAGAGCTGAAAAAGCATCCGCCCATCGTCAACACGCACGCGGCCATCAACGCCCGGCACGGCTCTATGCTCGGCGCGCAGTTGGCCCAGGGCCTGGATCTCGGATTGAGCGCAAGCGACTTCCAGCGTCTGGCGGCACGTTTGTCGCTGCTGGTGGATTCGTTCGAGATCGAGCAGAATGGTTTGGGCTTCAACAACCTGATCTTCATGGCGGTAGTGCTCAGCGAGCTGGCCAAGAATCCAGAAGCGGCGTACCGCAGCTTGATCGTCGAAGAGCCGGAGGCTCACCTTCATCCACAACTGCAGTCGGTGTTGCTACGGTACCTGGAAACACTTCAAGCGGCCGAGGGGGATAAGCCGGTCCAGTTCTTCGTCACCAGCCACTCCCCCAATTTCGCGAGCATCGCCGACCTCGACACCCTGACATGCCTGGTGGATGCGGGCGAGGCGGTCGAGACATTCTTTCCCGCGGAACCATCTTGTTCGACGCGGGAAAGCGCGAGAAACTAAAGCGCTATCTGGACGTGACGCGGGCGGAGCTGTTCTTCGCGCGCCGAGTGATCTTTGTCGAGGGTGCGGCTGAACTGATGCTGGTCAGTGTGCTGGCGGAGAAGTCCGGGTTCAAGCTGCGGGAGCACGCTGTGAGCCTGATCAGCGTCGAAGGCCTGAACTTCGACTCGTTCCTTCCGCTGTTCGGCGACAAGGCGCTCAAGATTCCGGTGGCGCTCATTACGGACGCGGACCCGGTCGATGAACCCGCGGACGGTAGTGAACCGCAGGCGCTTCTATCCGGCACCAGGTGATGCCGTCAAAGTGTCGGACAACACAGCCAAGATGAAGGGGAGTGAGGACCTACTGGTCAAGGTCTTCCACGGCCTCAAGACGTTCGAATACGACTTGGCTCTGCACGCAGGACAACCGCAAAGCGATGATGAGGACGCTGAAGGATTTGCATCCCAAGATCAGCGAGGCGTGCAGGCCGCTGTCGATGCCGCGGTCGGTGACGCCGCCAAGGCACGCGCGCTGTTCAGCGGGATGTTCGAGCGCAAGCAGAACAACGTGCAGAAAGGGCGGTTCGGGCAGGCGCTGGCGCAGACCTTCTCCGAACCAGGCGTGGCGTGCGATGTCCCAGAGTACATCCGCGACGCGGTGACGCACGCCTGCCAGGGTGCCGCCTCAAAGCCATGACAGATCTCTCGGCCGAGCAGCGGGCCATCGTTGAGGCCGCTCTCGCGCCGCTATGCGTGATCGCCTGTGCAGGGAGCGGCAAGACGCGGACTGCCTGGATCCGACTGGCGGAGATGCGCGGGGAAGCTCGACGGCCATCGCGGCCGCGTGGCACTGCTGTCCTTCTCGAACATCGCCGTCGACACGTTTCGGGAGGGCTATCAATCGCTCGCGTGCAAGTTGCCCGCAGCCATCGGCCGCGACCGGGTCGCGATAGACACGTTGGACGGATTCATCACGAGCAACATCCTGAGGTCGCATGCACATCGCACGATGGGCGCTTCTCAGGCGCCCTACCTTGTGACGGGCGGGGAGGGCTTCCTGAGTGGCTTCACTTTCAAGACGAGCAGCTTCCCGCTATCCATCGCGCAGATGCAAGCAGGCATCCGCGCAGGATCGGCATATTTTTACTACTGCCTACTACGACCAAACCGATGAACTGAACACCGCCTACGCCCTTCGATCGTGGAACAGGCTCGGTCGAACGGGAGCGTACACGCACAACCTGGGGCGATACTGGTGCTACCGCACGCTGATCGAGCAGCCCGCAATCCTGCGCGCCTTGTCGCGACGCTATCCGCCATATCCTGATCGACGAATCGCAGGACATCGGGACGCTTCACCAGGCGATTCTTGAACTGCTCGCAGGTGCGGGTACGCAGGTTTCGCTGATCGGTGATCCGCATCAGGGAATCTACGAGTTCGCCGGCGCCGACGGTTCGTTCCTCTCCCGGTACGGACAGCGACCAGGCATGTCGAGCCTCGCGCTCACGCGCAACTACCGATCGGTGCCGCCGATCCTGGCGGTGGCCAACAAGCTGTCCGCGCGAGCTGACACGGGCGAGCGTGATTCGCCGGAGACACCACATGGGGCCTTCTTCATCCCCTACAAGAACGCCGAGCGGGACCAACTAATCTCGGCCTTTCAGGCGGCCGTGCTCGCGGCGGGGCTGAGCTTCGATCGCTCGGCAGTGCTCTGCCGAAGCCGCGCATTGGCGGACCAGCTGGCTGGCGTTGATGTCGCTGTGGGGCAGGGTGTCGTGAAGGGATTTGCGCTGGCGGCGGTCCTGCGCGACAAGCAGCACAACTACTTGGATGCTTTCAAGACCGTCGCAGCGTGTGTGCTCGGATTGGTCGCCAACGCGCCGCAGGGCCTGCTGGCAAGGTCATGCAGCCCGCCCGCTATCCCGAAGCTAAGCTACTGCGCCGTGAGATTTGGAACTTCACACGCGATGCCGACAGCGGCTTGCCAGCTGCGTCACTTGTTGCAGATGTGCAGTGGCATCCGCGGCTTGTCGAGAGGCTGAAAGCGTTGTTGTCTTCACTCTGCGCGCGGTTCGGCCTCGACACTGGTGACAACCTGGGCAACAAGCTGGCGAAGAAGGGGTTGCCCAACGCGCCACTGATGGCGCAAGCAGATCTGGCCACGCACGATGCGCGCATGCGCATCGAAACCGTGCATCAGGTCAAGGGCGAAAGTCTCGATGCGGTGCTGTACGTCGCTGGAAAGGAGCACGTGGAGGCGCTTCTTGCGGGCGTAGGGACGGAGGTAGGCGCGGATCGGCTATGTCGCTGTCACTCGGGCCAGGAATCTCGTCTGGTTGGGCGTGCCTGCTACCGCACTCGGTACATTACGCTCGGGATTGTGAGCGATGGGTTTTCAAGAGATTGATGAGTCCGAAGACAAGAAGCAGTTGACTGATGCTCGCCTGCTGCGAAGCAAATGCGCGGCTTCCTGGGATTTCTCTCGGAGTCTGCTAAGAATTTGTGTTGAACTCAGAGAGTTCATTCAATCGCTGATGGGCAGATGGCCCCTGCGCGCCTTTTCGCGAATGGAAGAGGTTGGGCGCCTACGCGGCAATGCCGCGGGCACGGTGGCATGACGGCGCTCATGTCGAGGGCGGGACCATCCGCGGCGACGCGGCGCGCACAGCCTGATCAGTACGCGCCAGCCCGGATCCGTACGTCAGTTCTGCAATCCATCGTTTCAAGCCGATGTCGGAGACTGGGCGGCCGATTCAAACCCGAAGCCAACCCGATGCCCTTCGACGTAAGCGGATGATCTATGGCGGCATCGAGATGATCGTCAGCGAGCGGGCGTTGACCCGTGTCACCCCAAGCGCAATGAAGATGCTGCCGTGCGGATTGCCTCGCTTAGCGCGAAGCCGCAGATCAACACCAGCAGCACAGCCAAGCCGTGCGGCTGCCGAGGGACTCTCCTTGCAATTGCACCGCGACTTTGCAGGGCGCCAGGGGTTTCCATTGCGACCCGCTGATACCTGTCACAGTAGGGCCATCCACCAAAGGCCTACATGACCACCGACACCACCCTCCCCAATCCCGAACTCCAGGCCAAGGCCGCCAGCCAGCTGGAGAACGAGATCTACTCCCTCATGCGCGCCACCGGGCGCAGCCGGGTGCAGGTGCTCAATGCCATCAAGGTGCGCGGGCCGTCGCACGAAGACGTGCTGCGGGCGCTCGCCAAGTAACTGCGGCCCGTTCAGGCTTCGTTCATGGAGGCGCTTGCATCATTCGCTCATCCCAACCAAGGAGCGAACCATGAAACGCCTCTTCTCCGCCAAGTCCATCGTTGTTGCCGCCGTCGCGCTGGGCGCGGTGGGGCTGGCATCCGCCGCCCACGCCCGCGGTGACTGGGTCGTCTCCGTCGACCTGAACTCGGCCTACGGCTACACCCGGCCGGTGCCCATGTACGTCCAGCCGCAGCCGGTCTATGTGCAGCCGCAAGCCGTGTACTACGGCAATGACGGCCGCTGGGAGCGCAACGCCGCCTGGGGCGACTGGGACCGTGACGGCATCCCGAACCGGTACGACCGCCATCCGCGCCATTACGACGCACGTGGCGGCCACTACGGCCAGGGCGCCTGGGGCGACGTGGACCGCGACGGCGTGCCCAACCGCTACGACCGCGCGCCGAACAACCCCTACCGCAACTGATCAGGCGGGGACGGCCACGGCCACTGGCCGTCTCCCTCGCCCCTCAATGGGGCTTGGCGTATTGCGCCACGCCGGTGAAGTCGAACAGCACACAACGCTTGTTTCCGACCACCCAGGCGTCGTGCCCGGGCGGCATGAAGAAGACGTCGCCCGGCCCGTATTCCATCTCTTGTCCGCCGTCCTGCATCTTCACCACCATCCGGCCTTCCAGCACGATGCCGGTGTGCGCGGCCTGGCATGAATCGGTTCCTGCAATCGGCTTCACGTGTTCGCTCCAGCGCCAGCCGGGCTCGAACTCGCCCCGGCCCATGGTCTTGCCGTCGAACGTATAGACGGCCAGCCGGCCCTTGCCGTCCTTGAACGGCCGCACTTCGTCCGGCTGCTCCGCAGACTTCTTCGCCAATGCCTTCTTCTCCATGATCGCGCTCATGACAGCCTCCAAAGTAAAAAGGGGGAAGAAGAATAGGTCAGGCGGGGAAATTTGCCAGCTCTGCGGGTAACCATTTCCCGGCACCTCGGCCATGGCGGTCACCTCGGCAATGACGCCACCTGCGCGGTCGCAACTCACGTTACAACGACATGTCGAGACTGGCCGCCGCCGTTCGTCGTATCGTCGTGGGCAGCACTTCCGCCGCCCCGTTCAAGGAGATTCGAATGAACTATGTCGATGGATTCGTCGTCGCCGTTCCCACGGCCAATCGTGAGAAGTACCTTCGCTACGCGCAAGCCGGCGCCGCCATCTTCAAGGAGTACGGCGCGCTGCAGATGGTCGAATGCTGGGGCAACGACGTGCCGGAAGGCAAAGTCACGTCCTTTCCCATGGCTGTGCAGCGCAAGGCCGATGAGACGGTGGTGTTTTCGTGGATCACCTGGCCTTCCAAGGCCGTCCGCGACGAAGGGATGAAGAAGGTCATGGCCGACCCGCGCTTCAACCCCGAAACCAACCCGATGCCGTTCGACGGCAAGCGGATGATCTACGGCGGCTTCGAGATGATCCTCAGCGCCTGACACTCAGCCCGCGACAGCCCCAACCCGCGCAAACCCTGTCCCAGATCATGGCGGCCCCTTCGATGCGGGCGCACGATTGCCCATGGGCTGGGCATTCAGGCAGCCGCGAAAGGCACCGTCATGGACTCTCATTGGCAAGAAGAACTCCTGGCGCTCGTCATGCGCTACGGCGAGCAATGCGGCCAGCAGGCGGCGGATCGGGCGCGGGGCATTCACGGCCATCCGCCGGCCGACCGCGCGGCGGCCTGGGCCGCGATCATGGCGCACATTTCGCGCGAGCCGGCGCACATGGCCATCGCGCAGGAGCCGGTCGATACGGCGTGACCCTTTAGTTCACGCGCCGCCCGGGCGCCGGCAACACCTTGAACGCCAGCGTCCCCAACGCCAGCGATGCCGCGATCGCACCGAGCACGGCCGAATAGGTTTCGATGCCGAATGCCGCGGCGCCGCCGGCCACCGCGCCGGTGAACCACTGCATCACCGCCACGCCCAGGAACATCGCCATCGTGAAGACGGCCATCGCGCGCCCCGTCATGTGCGGCGGATACGCCGAGCGCACGTCGGCGTACTGCAGCGTGCCGAAGCCGGCCAGCAGGCTGACGACCAGGGCCAGCGCCACGTCGCCGGCCGCGCCGGGGTTGATCGCCATCACGATGAACAACGCGGCGGAGGTGAGGGCGCAGGCCATGATCCAGCGCCGGCGGCTCCGGTCGCCGGGGTCCACGCGGCCGAAAAGCGGCGGGCCGATCATGCCGACCACCGAGATCGCGACGGCGACGTTGCCGGCCTGCACCAGGCTGAAGCCGTGGCGCTCGATCAGCATCGGGCCCAGCCACAGCCCGCGCAGCGCCATGAAGGATGAATACGTCGTGAGCGCCAGGGCGAAGATGCCCAGGGTGTGCGGCAGGCGGAATATCTCGCCATACCCGCGCAGCGCGGCGCCGACGTTCAGCTTCTGGTGCGGCTCGTGGGCGGGGGTGCCGTCGCGCACGAAAACGAAGATGGCGGTCCACGCCATGGCCGCGATCACGGCCAGCGCCACGAAGCCCGCGCGCCATGAAGCCGCCTCGATGGTCCACGCCAGCGGTGTGCCCGTCAGCAGCAGGCCGACCGAGCCGATGCCCAGCGCCGCGCCGTTCACGGCGGCGAACCGCCCCGGCGGAAAGCTGCGCGCGATGAACACCGTGCACACCAGGAAGGCCGGCCCGCAGCCGATGCCGGTGAGCACCTGGCCGGCGATCAGCACGCCGTAGTTGGGCGCGGCGGCCATCACCAGCGGCCCCGCGATCGCGAGCGGGAAGACCGCGACGATGGTGCGGCGCGGGCCGTACATGTCGATGGCCATGCCCATGAACAGCTGCAGGCCGGCAAACGAGAAGTGGAATGCCGCCGCGAACAGGCCAAGCTGCTGCGGCGTGAGGCTGAAGGTTTGCGCCAGCGACGGCGCCATGATCGCAGGCGCCGTGCGGAACGCCTGGCTGAGCGCGAAGCCGCCGATCAGCACCAGCAGCATCAGCCAGGCCTTGCGGCTGTTGTGGGATTCTTCTTGCGGTTGCACCCTGTGACTTTACAGGGAGCCCCGGTCGAGCTTGTGGACTACACCGCGCAAGTTGCCCGGCCGCTAAAGTGCTTCATGGAACGCCGTGCTCGCTGGACGCTGTGGGTCGTGCTGGGAATGGCGGCAATTGCCGCCGTCCTGGGCACCGCCTTCGTTTGGCTGGTCCCCAACGACGATGAGCTGGCTTTGCGCCTCGCAGCCGCTGCCGAAGCCGAGCTGGGTGTCAAGGTCACCGTGGGTGCCGTGCACTGGCGGATGTTTCCACCGGCGCTGTTGATCGAAGACGCGGCCACGGTGCAGCCGCTGCCCATCAAGTTCACGCGGATCGAGGCGCTGCCGAAATGGCGCGAGCTGCTGCAGCGGCGCCTGGTCTTCGACTCCGTCACTGTGGATGGCGGGGTGATGCCCCAGATGTCGTTGCGCGAATTGCGCGTCCGTCCGAGCCCGCCCGGGCCGGACGCCGCAGAACCCGTCGTCTCGCAGCTTCGTTTTCGCGACGTGACCTGGATCACGCGGCACGGCATCCCCTTGGAGTTCGACGGCCATGCGCGCTTCGATGCCGGCTGGCGGCCGAGCGAAGCCGAATTGGTGCGCACCGGCGTCGAATCCGCGACGCAGCTCTCGCTGGCGCGCGATGGCGACGCCGACAGCTGGCAGGTGCGCATCAAGCTGGGCGGCGGAACGGCAGACGGGCAGGTCAGGCTTTCGGCGGGCAAGGAAGGAGCGCTGCGACTGAGCGGCGAGCTCGAGCCGCGCGATGTCGAGGTGGCGGCCGCCCTGGCGGCCTTCAAGCGCAAATCCATCGTGAGCGGAAAGGCCATGGGCCGCACGACGCTGTCCGCCAGTGGCCAAAGCGTGGGCGAGCTGGCCCGCAGCCTGCACACCCGGACCGATTTTTCGGTGGTGTCGGCGGCGCTGCTGCACATCGACATGGACAAGGCCATTCGCACCTATGGCAAGGACCGCGGGGGCCGGACTGCGCTGCAGTCCCTCACGGGCCGCATGGACACGCAGAATACGCCGGCCGGCATGGTGGTGACCTACAGCGCGATCCAGGCGAAGGGCGATGCGTTCAGCGCGCGGGGCCAGGGAACGATCGCCAATCGGCGGATCGACGGCGAGCTCACCGTCGACCTGGTCGGCGGGCTCGCCGGCGTGTCGTTGAAAGTGGCCGGCCCGCTCGGCGCGCCCCAGGTGACGGTGCCCCCGGCCGCGATGCCGGGCGCGGCGCTCGCCGGTGCAGGCATTGCCCTGCGCAAGCTGTTCGGCACTGGCGACAAGCCGATCAACCGGGATTCGCCGCGGTGATGAACCAGGTGCTCGACGGCGCCCAGATGCCGTCGGGGCGTGAATAGCCCGCCCCAGCTTCTGCCAGTGGGTAAGCCGGGGTTGGCAATCTGCGAGAACCCCAGCAGAATCGCCGGACCGAGGAGCCGCCCATGACGCCAGCCCACCTGCTCGACACCGTGATCGGCTCCGAGCTGCCCGCTTTGCGCACCGAAGCCGAGGTGGCGGCGTTCGAAAGCACGCCGTATGCCCGCCGTATCGCGGCGCAGAGCACCTACGAGGCCCTGCGCCTGGGCGCGGCGGCGGATCCGGATGCGGTGGCGATCCAGTTCCTGTCGAAGGCGGACCCGGCCGAAACGCCGCTCATCATTTCGCACAGCCAGTTGTTCGCCCGCATCACGCAGGCGGCCAACCTGTTTCACTCGCTGGGCGTGGGGCCGCAGGATGTGGTGAGCGTGCTCATGCCGCTGTTGCCCCAGGCGTTCTTCGCGCTGTTCGGCGCGCAGGCAGCGGGCATCGCCAACCCCGTCAACCCGATGCTGTCGGCGGCACAGATCGGCGAGATCCTTCGCGCCGCAAAGACGAAGGTGCTGGTCACGCTCGGGCCTCTGCCGGGTTCGGACATCTATGCCAAGGTGCAGCAGATCAAGGATCAGCTGCCGGACCTGAAGGCGATCCTCGTCGTCCACGGCGACGGTTGCGATTCCCCGGCGACCCTCGACTTCGACGCAGCGCTCGCGCGCTGCCCGGGCGACCGGCTGGCCAGCGGCCGGGACATCCGGGCCGACGACACGGCGGGCTACTTCCACACCGGCGGCACGACCGGCATGCCCAAGCTCGTGCGCCACACCCATGGCAACCAGGTCTACCAGGCCTGGGCGATGGGGCTGATGCTGCCGTTCGGGCGCAGCGCCCTGTTGTTCGGGCTGCCGCTGTTCCATGTGGGCGGGGCGCTGACGCAGGCGCTGTCCGTGCTGGCCGGGGGCGGCTCCCTGGTGGTGCTGGGGCCGGCCGGTTGGCGCGAGCCCAACGCCATCCCGCAGATCTGGAAGCTGGTCGAACGGTACCGGCCCTCGACGCTGTCCGCTGTGCCCACGGTGCTGGCGGCGGCCGTCCAGGTGCCGGTGAACGGCGCCGACATCAGCAGCCTGCGCTGTGCGGCAGGCGGCGGTTCGGCCGTGCCCGTGGCCGTCGGCCGCGCCTATGGGGAACTCGGCTTGCCGATGGTCGAGGTGTACGGCATGACCGAGACTTCGAGCGTCTTCACGCTGGCTTACCCGGGCCGGCCGCTGCGGCTGGGCTCGGCGGGCCACGCCTTGCCCTACAGCCGCGTGCGGATCGTCAAGGTGGGCGGCGATGGCCGCGCCACCGGGGACTGCGCGCCCAATGAAATCGGCGTCGTCGCCATGGCCGGGCCCGGGGTGTTCTCGGGTTACCTGAGCGAGGTTCACAACCGGGACGCGTTCGTCGAGCCGGGCTGGGTGAATTCAGGAGACCTCGGCCGCATCGATCCCGAGGGCTACCTGTGGATCACCGGCCGCGCCAAGGACCTGATCATTCGGGGCGCCCACAACATCGACCCGGTGGCGATCGAGGAAGTGTTCTTCCAGCACCCGGGCGTGGCCCTGGCGGCGGTGGTGGGCGAGCCCGACGCCCACGCGGGTGAACTGCCGGTGGCCTTCGTGCAGCCGAGGCCCGGCGTGGCGATCGATGCCGCCGAGCTGCTCGCCTTCGTGCGTGAGCGAACGCCGGAACGTGCCGCCGTGCCGGTGCAGATCTACTTCACCGACGCGATCCCGCTCACCGCAGTGGGCAAGGTGTTCAAGCCTGCATTGCGCCTCGAAGCAACGCGGCGCGCAGTGGCCCGCCTGCTCGACGGGCTGTCGCCGCCGGGGGCCGAGGTTTGCGTCGACGTTGGCCAGCACGCCGAGCATGGCAACCTGATCACCGTGCGCGTCGGCGGCGTGGACATCGACGCGCGTGAGTCGCTGTCCAGCCGGATCAACGCCAGGCTCGACCCGTTGACGACCAGAAGCGAGATCGTCTGGGATTGAGAAGGGCGAGCGCGACGCCGTTGAAAAGGTGACGGGTGCGCGACCTTCAGATCGACCGCGCGGCCGTGCTCCCCCTCACCACCACCTCGAACCCCATCACCTGGTTCGCCGCAAATTCCTTCCCCTCCAGCCGCGCGATCAGCTGCTCCGCCGCCGCCGTGCCGATCTCGACGATCGGCGTGCGCACTGCTGGTCAGCCCCGGCGTCTGGGTCGCGCCGAGGTCGGTGTTGTCGACGCCGGTGATCGAGATGTCTTCCGGGATGCGCACGCCGGCACTGCGGCACGCCATCATCGCGCCGACGGCGAACACGTCGTTGGTGGCCAGCACGGCGGTGGGGCGCTGCTTGCGTGTCAGCATCCTGTGCATCGCCTCCTCGGCAGCGCCCAGCGCGATCGCTGCCGTACTCCACATGCGGCTCCTTGGCGCCGGCCTCGGCGAGCGCCGCGCGCATGCCCGCGCCGCGCTCGCGGCCGCGGTCGTTGCCTTCCAGCGGCGCGCTCAGGATGGCCGATGCGGCGGTGGCCCAGGCCCAGCAGGTGGCTGCGCGATCGGCGTGGCCGGCGGCGCGGTTGTCGAAGCCGACGGAAGGGTGGCGGTCGGCGCCGTCGACGCCCCAGGTCAGCACGTAGGGCCGGCCGTAGTCTTCCAGCAGCGCGAACAGGCGCGGGTCGTGGTCCAGGCCCACGAACATGAAGGCGTCCACGCCGTGCTCGATCAGCTGGCGCGTCACCTGCAGCTCCTGCTCCAGGTCGTAGTGGTGCTCGGCCAGCACCAGCGAATAGCCATGCTCGCCCAGGCGCTGCTGCAGCGCGCTGGTGGTGCGCGCGTACAGCGCGTAGTCGAACGAGGGCACGATCGCGCCGACCATGCGGCTGCGGTGGCTGCGCAGCGACCGCGCGCCGCCGTGCGGCACGTAGCGCAGCTTGGTGATGGCGTCGCGCACGCGCCTGAGCGTGTCCGCGTCGACCTGCCCGGCGCGTTCAGCGCGCGCGAGACGGTGGCGGTGGAGACGCCCGCGAGCAGCGCCACGTCCTTGGCGCGTGCGGCTGCGGTTGGTACGTATGTCCATGTCGGCTGAGCTTATTCGGTATATGCAAACGTTTTCATTGTATTTGCACAGAAACAGGGAATTCCCCTAGAGTTCAGGGGTGCAGGCATGATCCATGTCAAAGCACAATCGCCATGTAATCGAATACATCACCGCACCACAGGAGACCGCGATGACAGACCGTACCCCGCACGATCCGCAGACACCGCAACAGCCCGGCCGCCGCCGCGCCATCCAGCAGGCCGCCTCCGTGGGCGTGCTCGCGGCCACGCCGCAGTGGGTGGCCAGCGCCTTCGCGCAGGGCGACGACCTGGCGCCGTACCGCAGCGCGAAGATCAACTGGAAGCAGGTCGAGGGCGAGTCGATCACGGTGGCCGTGATCCCGGCCAGCTACTTCGAGAACCTGATCGTCGCTGCTGCCGCAGTTCGAGGCGCTGACCGGCGTCAAGGTGCGCTTCGAGAAGGTGCCGCCGGGCCAGATCCGCCAGAAGGCGATGCTCGACCTGTCGTCGAAGACGGCGACCTACGCCACGCACGCGGCCGACCCGATGTACTACCCGCTGTACGTCGCCAACAAGTGGGTCGAGCCGCTCGACAAGTACCTGAACGACGCCACGCTCACCGACGCCGGCCTGGTTCAACTACGACGACATCCTCAAGGCCTGGCGCGACGCCGATTCGATCGACGGCAAGCCCTACGGCATCCCCTACGACGGCGAGGTGACGGTGCAGGTCTACCGCAAGGACCTGTACGACGCCAAGGGCCTGAAGCCCGCCGACACCTACGACCAGCTGCTCGCCAACGCCAAGGCGCTGACACGACCCGGCCAACCGCATGTACGGCCTGGCGCTGCGCGGCTTCGCCGGCGCCGGCCAGAACATGTACATCTACCCGTCGATCTTCCGCGGCTTCGGCGGCAGCTGGTTCAAGGGCAAGGACATCGTCGTCAACTCGCCCGAGGCGGTGAACGCGCTCGACTGGTACGTCAACGCGCTCACGGCCAGTACGCGCCGCCGGCGGTGCGCAACTGGAACTGGCCCGACATCGCCGACGCCTTCTCGCAGGGCACGGTCGGCCACCTACATCGACGCGCATTCGTCGGCCGCGGTGCATCACCAACCCCGAGAAGTCCAAGGTGGTCGGCAAGATCGCCTATCGCGCGCTGGCCGCAAGGGCCCGAACGGCAAGCGCGTGACCTCGATCTGGAACTGGGGCTTCCCGATCAACGCCGCGCTGACCGAAAAGCAGAAGAAGGCCACGTGGCTGTTCATCCAGCTGGGCCACCTCGGCCGAGACGCAGGCGCGCACCTCGTGGAAGTTCGCCGGGCCGGCCAAGCGCTCGGGCGTCAACCGCATCTCGCTGTGGAAGTCGCCCGAGTTCGCCGCAGGCCATGAAGGACGCGGGCGACAACTTCATCCCGGCCGCGCTGGAGTCGCTGGAGCAGGACACCGACGTCGACTGGCGTCCGCGCGTGCCGCAGTGGCCCGCCATCGGCGAGACCATGGCCACGGCCATCCAGTCGGCGCTGGTCGGCCAGAAGAAGTCCAAGGAAGCGCTGGACGAGGCGCAGGCGCGCATCCAGCAGATCCTGAAGGGCTGAGCGCGGTGCAAGCGGCAGTCGCGGCAGGCGCGCCCGGCGCCGACAGCCTGGCAGCGCCAGGAGCGGCGCTTCGCGCTCGCGCTGCTCGCGCCCGCGCTGGCCGTGCTGCTGCTCACGACCACGGCGCCGCTGGTCTACCTGGCGTGGACCAGCCTGCAACCGCATCGACCTCGGCATGCCGTGGCTGTCGGGCTTCGCCGGCGCTCGACAACTTCGCGAAGATGGGCGACGACCCGCGCTTCTGGAATTCGCTGCTGGCTGACCGTCGTCTACACCGGCGTCCACGGTGGTGCTGCAGGTGGTGATCGGCCTGTCGCTCGCGCTGCTGGTGCTGCAGATCCCGCGCGGCCAGGGCGTGCTGCGCGTCGCGGCCATCCTGCCGATCGTGCTGGCGCCGGTGGTGGTCGGCCTGTTCTGGCGCACGCTGGTGCTGGCGCCCGACTTCGGCCTGGTCGACCTCGTCACGCGCGCGCTCGGGCCTGGGCAGCCACAACTGGCTGGGCGACCCGCAGCTGGCGCTGATCTCGGTGATCGCCATCCACACCTGGCAGTGGACGCCGTTCGCCTTCCTGGTGCTGCTGGCGACGCTCGCGACGCTGCCGCCCGACGTGTACGAAGCCGCGCGGCTCGACCGCGCCAGCGCCTGGCAGCGCTTCGTGCACATCACGCTGCCGCTGATCCGGCCCGGCGATCGTGATGGTGGTGATCCTGCGCATGATGACGGCGCTGTCGGCCTTCGCGGCGATCTTCGCCGCCACCGGCGGCGGCCCGGGCTCGGCCACCGAGATCCTGAACCTCTACGCCTACCGCACCTCGTTCACCGAGCTGAACCTCGGCTACGGCGCGTCGCTGGCGATGGTGCTGCTGGCCATCACGCTGCTGGTGTCGTTCTTCATGTTCCGGCTGCGGAGGGCGCGCATGAGCGGCACGGCCTGCGCGCACGCGTCGCGCTGTGCCGCCGTGCGCCGGCGCGCGCTCGTGTCGGTCTGGGCGTTCCCGGTGCTGTGGGGGCTGCTCACGTCGTTCAAGACCGAGCGCGACGTGCTGGCCTATCCGCCGGTGTTGCTCTTCAAGCCGACGCTGGACAACTACCGCGAGGTGCTGTTCGGCACCTCGTCGATCCTGCCCAACCTGTGGTCGAGCATCGTCGTCGCGACGCGCGTCGACGCTGCTGACGATGCTGTTCGCGGTGCCGGCGGCCTATGCGCTGGCGCGCCTGCGCTATCCCGGCGAAACGCGCCACCGGCTTCTACGTGCTGGCCACGCAGATGCTGCCGCCGGTGGGCCTGATCATCCCGTACTACCTGGTGCTGCAGAAGATCGGCGGCGCTGGACAGCTACAGCGGCCTCACGGCGATCTACCTCACCTTCTCGCTGCCGTTCGCGATCTGGCTGATGGTGTCGTACTTCGAGGACATCCCGCTACGAGATGGAGGAGGCCGCGCTGCTCGACCGCGCCGGGCGCCTGCGCACGCTCTGGTACGTGATCCTGCCGCAGGTGCGCGGCGGCATCGCGGTGACCACCGTCTTCGTGTTCCTCAATGCCTGGAACGAGTTCCTGTTCGCCGTCGTGCTCGGCGGCAACAACGTGCGGCCGGTCACGGTCGCCATGTTCAATTTCATCTCCGTCGAGCAGACCCAGTGGGCGCGGCTCGCGGCCGGCGCGATGCTGGCCATGGCGCCCGTGATCCTGATCGGCCTGTTCGCGCAGCGCCACATCGTCAAGGGCCTGACCGTCGGGCGCCGTCAAGGGCGGAGGGCGCCGATGACGCAGTCCGCGGCAGCGTCCGCCTCGAAGGCGTCGTCAAGCGCCACGGCACGTTCACCGTGCTGCACGGCATCGACCTCGACATCCAGCCCGGCGAGTTCTTCGTGCTGCTCGGGCCCTCGGGCTCGGGCAAGACCACCACGCTGCGCATCCTCGCCGGCCTGGAGTCGGTCGAGCGCCGGCCGCGTGCTGATCGACGGCGCCGACGTGACCGCGCACGCGAGCCCGGCGAGCGCGACGTGGCGATGGTGTTCCAGAGCTACGCGCTGTATCCGCACATGACGGTGGCGCAGAACATCGGCTTTCCGCTGAAGATGGTCGGCACGCCGCGCAGCGCAGATCGACCGGCGCGGTGCGCGGATGCCGCGGCCAAGGTCGACATCGGCCACCTGCTGCGACCGCAAGCCGGGCCAGCTGTCGGGCGGCCAGCAGCAGCGCGTGCGCGCTGGCGCGCGCGATCGTGCGCCAGCCGCGCCTGTTCCTGCTCGACGAGCCGCTGTCCAACCTCGACGCCAAGCTGCGCCTGGAGACGCGGGCTCGAGCTGCGCAAGCTGCAGCGCTCGCTCGGCGTGACCACCGTCTACGTCACGCACGACCAGGAAGAGGCGATGACGCTCGCCGACCGCATGGCGGTGTTCATGGACGGCCGCATCGTGCAGGTCGGCACGCCGCACGAGATCTTCCGCAAGCCCGCGACGGCGACGGTGGCCGCCTTCATCGGCACGCCGCCGATGAACCTGCTGCCGGCCGTGCTCGAAGGCGGCAAGGTGCGGGTCGGCGACGCCGTCGTGCCGGTGGCGACCGGCGCCCGCCAGCGGCCGCACCGACGTCACGCTGGGCGTGCGTCCCGGCGACCTGCGCATCGCGGCGCGCGGCCTCCCCGCGCGCGTGGAGCTGGTCGAGGACTTCGGCGACAGCAGCATCGTGAACCTGCGACGCCGCCGGCCAGCGCGTGAAGCTGCGCGCCGGCGAGCTGCCGGCGGTGCGCGAAGGCGAGGCCGTGCGGCTCTCGTTCGCCCCGGCGGCCGCGCACCTGTTCGACCGCGCAGCGGCACCGGCAACCGCATCTGAAAGGAAGTGACCCCATGACCAAGCAACCCAACATCGTCCTGATCCTGAACGACGACATGGGCTACTCCGACATCGGCTGCTACGGCGGCGAGATCGAGACGCCCAACCTCGACCGGCTGGCGCGCGGACGGCCTGCGCTTCTCGCAGTTCTACAACACGGCGCGCTGCAGCCCGTCGCGCGCCTCGCTGCTGACCGGCCTGCACCCGCACCAGACCGGCATCGGCATCCTGACCTACGACATCGGGCCCGGAGGGCTACGCCGGCAACCTGAACCACCGCTGCGTCACCATCGCCGAGGTGCTGAAGGGCAAGGGCTACCGCAGCTACCTGAGCGGCAAGTGGCACGTCGCGAGCAACCTGACGCAGCCCACCGACAGCTGGCCGCTGCAGCGCGGCTTCGACGAGTTCTACGGCACCATCATCGGCGCCGGCAGCTTCTACGACCCGAACACGCTCACGCGCGGCAACGAGAACATCGAGCACGAGGCGAAGGCGCCGGGCTTCTTCTACACCGACGCGATCAGCGACCAGGCGGTGGCCTTCATCGAGCAGCATCGCCGCGAGCATGCCGGACAAGCCGTTCTTCCAGTACGTCGCCTACACCGCGCCGCACTGGCCGCTGCACGCGCACGACGAGGACATCGCGCAAGTACAAGGGCCGCTTCGACAAGGGCTGGGACAAGCTGCGCGAGGAGCGGCTGCAACGCCTGGTGGCCTCCGGCATCCTGGACAAGTGCCTGGAAGCTGACCGACCGCGACCCGACGCAGCCCGCCTGGACCGCAGGCCAAGCACAAGGAATGGCTGCTGCGCTGCATGGAGGTGTACGCCGCGCAGATCGACCGCATGGACCAGGGCATCGGCCGCATCCTGCGCGCGCTCGAAGAGCAGGGCGAGCTCGACAACACGCTGGTGATCTTCCTGTCCGACAACGGCGCCTGCGCCGAGGACATCCCGGACGACGTGACCGTCGACGAGCTGGTGAACAAGCTGATGATCGCCAAGGCGCACACGCGCACCGGCGAGCCGGTGCACTTCGGCAACGACCCCGGCGTCATGCCCGGCCCCGAGAACACCTACCAGAGCTATGGGCGCGCCTGGGCGAACCTGTCGAACACGCCGTTCCGCCTGTACAAGCACTGGATCCACGAGGGCGGCATCTCGACGCCGCTGATCGTGCACTGGCCAGCGGGCATCGCGGGAGCGCAACGCGATCCGCCACACGCCCGGCTACCTGCCCGACATCATGGCGACGATCCTGGACGTCACCGGCACGCAGCTACCCCGCCAACTGGAACGGCAGGCCGGTCGACGCCGCTCGAAGGCCACAGCCTGCTGCCGGCACTGCACGCGGCGAGGCCGCAGACCGCCCGCCGATGTTCTGGGAGCACGAAGGCAACGCCGCGGTGCGCATCGGCAAGTGGAAGCTGGTGCGCAAGTACCCGGACCCGTGGGAGCTGTACGACATGGAGCCGGACCGCACGGAGCTGAACGACATCTCGGCGCAGCATCCCGGACCGCGTGACCGACATGGCGGCGCAGTACGAGGCCTGGGCCCGGCGCTGCGGCGTGATCCCGCGCGAACGGATCGACCAGCTGCTGCGCGAGCAGAACGTGGGCACCGCGTTCTGGGAGCGCGACGACTTCAAGGCGCCGTACCTGCCGTGAACGGCAAGCCCTGCTGCACGCCGGCGCGTGTTGGAGACAGTGGATGCCGGATCCAGTCCGGCATGACGACAGCCGGTCATTGCGGGCTTGACCCGCATCCACCGCCCCCGCGCAGCACGACTTCGTTTCCCTGCCCGGCGGCGTGTTCCTCATGGGCACCGACTCGCACGAGGGCTTTCCCGCCGACGGCGAGGGCCCGGCGCGGCGCGTGCAGGTGAGCCCGTTCCGCATCGCGGCCACCACGGTGACCAACGCGCAGTTCACCGAGTTCGTCCGCGCCACCGGCTACGTGACGCAAGCCGAGGAGGCGGGCTCGTCCTTCGTGTTCTACCTGCAGGTCCCCAAGGATGTGCGCGACGCGATCCGCAGCCACCCCACGGCCTGCCTTGGTGGCTGCAGGTGCGTGACGCGTGCTGGCAGCGGCCGGAAGGGCCGGGTTCGCAGGTGCGCAATCGCATGGACCATCCGGTGGTCCATGTGTCGTGGAACGACGCGCAGGCCTACTGCCGCTGGGCCGGCGTGCAGCTGCCGACCGAGGCGGAGTGGGAGTACGCGGCGCGCGGCGGCCTCGAAGGCAAGCGCTACACCTGGGGCGACGCCATGCCGGCGGACCCGCCCTGCAACATCTGGCGCGGCTCGTTTCCCCACGAGCCTGCGCCGGGCTGGCAGCCCGGCGTCGTCGACGCGAAGTCACGAGCCCGAACGGCTTCGGCCTGTACAACATGGCGGGCAACGTGTGGGAGTGGTGCGCGGACTGGTTCAGCCCCGAGTACCACCGCAGCACGCTCGGGTTCGACCCGCAGCAGGACGAGCCGACCGGCCGCCGCGCGAGCCGCGGCGGATCGTTCCTGTGCCACGACTCGTACTGCAACCGCTACCGTGTCGCCGCGCGCGGCTCCAACACGCCGCAAAGCTCGGCGGGCAACCAGGGGTTCCGCGTCGTCGCGCCTGCGGCCAGGTGATGGCGCCGCGAGCCCCTCAAGCCTCGGGGCCGGCCCTCATCGCCCGCCACCGCTGCGCCGCCGTCTCTATCAGGCCGATCGTCCAGCAAACCGGGCATCCGCGCATCGCCACCAGCGACAGCGCGCCCGCTCCCAGGGCCCACAAGGGGTACTCATGCTGGTAAGCCAGCGCGGCGTAGATCAGCGCAAAGGCGGCCGCACCCCGGACCAGGTGGCCGGCCAGGCTTTGGCTGGCAAAGGCGCCCGTCGCGCTCTTGCGCAGGAGTCCCATCATGGCGCGGCCCCTTTGCCGGGCGTTTCCGGCTGGAGGTATTCGCGCACCAGGGCGCGCGCCCGGTGGATGCGGCTTTTGGCGGCTTCGCGGGTGATCGCGAGCCGCTGCGCCACCTCGGTGATGGTCAGCTGTTCCATGTCGCGCAGCAGGATCACCTGTCGGTAGATGTCGGGCAACGACTCCAGCGCGCGCACCAGGTCGATGCGCAATTCGTCCTGGGGCACGGTGGAAAAGTACTCGGCCTCGTGGCTTGCCGTCAGCTGCTCGGTGCCGCGCATCAGCATCAGCGCGGGCAGCATGCACATCCGCGCCACGATGCGGAACACCCAGGCCGCCAACGCCTGCGCGTCGCGCACGTTGCCCACGCGACGGTAGACGACGATCAGCGCCTCCTGCACCACGTCCTCGATGGCCGAGGTGCGGTGGCATTGGTGGCGCGCGTAGCGCCGGATGTCGGGCTGCAGCTCGCGCAGCAGCCGCTCCAGCGCCAGCGGGTCGCCGGCCTGCGCAGCGGTGAAGAGGGCGCGGTCGAGCACCATCACCGGGGCGGGCCTTCGATGGGCTTGCGGCCCACCATGGCGCAGGCCGGGCAGAAGCCGACCATGCCGGTGACGACGGTCATCACCCCGGCGCCGGCCAGCAGCCAGCCGAGCGGGGTTGCCCCCGCCAGCGTCCATGCGAATGCCACCATCAATCCTCCTGCCACCGCGCGTACCGCACGCTCCCTGGGGCCTACATTCTTGCGATAGAACATTGTTTCACCTTGGCTGCCAGCAAAACGTGGCATCAAGGGTAAGGAGGGGCGGGACGGGCAAAAGGATTCAGGCTATCTTTGGCCGACGTGGAAAAATCGCTCCAGAAGGTCAGGCGGGCGCACCAGCAAGGGGGGAAAGTCATGCGATTCACAGGCAGGCTCAAGACCTGGAACGACGAACGCGGGTTCGGCTTCATCGCGCCTGCGGAGGGCGGCCAGGACATCTTCGTCCACGCGTCGGAACTGCCGCGCGGCGAAGCGCCGAGGCTGGAAATGGCGCTTTCGTTCGAGGTGGCGTTGAACGGGCAGGGCAAGAAGAAGGCCATCAAGGTGCGTCGTGCCGATGACAGGCCCGCTGGCCAGCCGTCCGGTGCTCGGCGCGCGCGCTCTGCAATCGCGAAATATGGCGAACCGTCCTATCGCTTCCTGAAAGTGGTTGCAGTGCTCCTGATCCTCGCCATCGCAAGCGCCGCGGGGTTCCAGCAATACCGGGCGCGGGAGTTGGCGGCGACGCCCCTGTCGTCCCCCGCGAGGGGAAATGTCCTGCGGTCATGGGACACGTCGCCCTCCCAGTTCAAGTGCGATGGCCGCGCTTACTGCAGCCAGATGACGTCGTGCGCCGAGGCGAAGTACTTTCTCAAGAATTGCCCGGGCGTAGAAATGGATGGCGACAGGAACGGCGTGCCGTGCGAGAAACAGTGGTGTGGCTAGGCAGTTCCCTGGATGACCCGGCACCGGCACCGTCTGTCCCCTCACCGCGGCGGCCCTTCGATGGGCTTGGGGCCTACCTCGCAGGACGGCCGACGGTTCCGGCCGGCACTTGATGTATCTCAACCCAGCCTGCCCGCTTCCCACCGAATAATGTAACAAGGGTCCGCGATTGGGCCGCGGCGCCCGCCTGCACGTTCTTCAAAACAAGGAAGGCCGGTTTCGAGTTGAAAATCCAGGCACAGCTCACGCGACTCGTGCTGGCCGCGCTCCTGCCGGCTGCGCTCGCCGCCGCGCTTCTCATCGTCTACACGTACGAGCGCCAGCGCGTCAACTTCGAACACAACACGCTCGATACGGCACGCGCCTTGACCCAGGCCGTTGACCTGCAGCTTGCCAGCGGCCGCATCGCGCTGCAGGCGCTCGCCACTTCGCCCTACCTGGCTTCCGGGGATCTCGCGGCATTCCATCGGCAGGCGATGGCGGTGATGCCCGACCTGCCCGGCGACAACGTGGTTCTCAGCGATGCCTCGGGCCACCAGCTCATCAACACGCTGCGCCCCTTCGGCGAGCCGCTTCCCCGCAATTCCAGCCCGGAACAGCTGCGCCGCATCTTTGAAACCGGCCGGCCGGTCATCTCCGACCTCTTCGTGGGTGAGCTGGTAGGCCGGCCCCTGATCAGCGTCGGCGTCCCGGTGCACCGGGGCGGGCAGGTGGTCTACGACATATCGATGGCCTTCTTCCCGGAACGCCTGGGCGAGATTCTCCGGCGCCAGGAGCTTCCGGCGGGCTGGGTGGGCGCCATCTTCGACAGCCAGGGCACGGTCATTGCACGCACGCACAATGCCGACCGCTTTGTCGGCAAGCGGGCAGTGCCCGCAGTGGTTCAGGGCCTGGCGCGACAGACCGAGGGCCAGGTCGAAACCGAAACGCTGGAAGGAATCCCCTCTGTCGTGGTCTTCAGCCGCTCGTCCGTCTCCAACTGGTCGGTGGGGATAGGGATTCCCCAGGCCATCCTTCGCAAGGAACTGCGCACCTCGATCTATTGGGTCATCGCCGGCACCGTGGTGCTGCTTGCACTGGGGATCGCGTTCGCGCAGTTGTTCAGCGCGAGGATCGCCCGTTCGATCCGCGGCCTGATCGCGCCTGCAGCAGCGCTGGGCCGCGGCGAGGCGATCGTCGTTCCGCCGCTGGAACTGGATGAGGCCGAAGAGGTCGCGCACGCCCTCGTGAGCGCTTCCAGGATGTTGCGCGACCGCGAGGAGATTCTCGCCGTCGTCAGCCACGACCTGCGCAATCCGCTGTTCTCGCTGACGCTCAACGCCGCCACGGCCGAGAAGATCGCGGCCAAGCTTCCGGGCGGGGAGCGCCTTCGCGCAACGCTCGCCTCGCTCGTCGATGTCGGCAACCGCATGTCGGGCATGGTCGATGACCTGCTCGCGGTCGCCATCTCGTCACGCGGCGGGCGCTCGATGCTGAAGATGACCTCCGTGAAAGCCGCGTCGCTGGTGGAGCGGGCGGCTGGCGCCGTCCGGCCGCTTTATGAGCGCAAAGGCATCGAGCTGCTGGTCGACAGCGGTGTCGCGCTTCCCGACGTCCAGGTCGATCCGGACCGGATCCTGCGCGTGTTCGTCAACCTGCTCGACAACGCGCTGAAGTTCACGCAGCCGCCCGGCCAGGTCGTCCTGCGGGCCGAGGAGCAACCGGGGGCGGTGCGGTTTTCCATTGCCAACAGCGGCGCTGCGCTGTCTGCCGAGGAGCTGGAGAGCATGTTCCAGCCCTTCTGGCAGGCGCGGGATGACCGGCGCGGGGCCGGCCTCGGCCTGTCGATCTGCCGCTCGATCCTCGAAACGCACGGCGGCCGCATATGGGGAGAGCCGGAGCCGGGAATGCGCGTCCGCGTATGTTTTGAAGTGCCGCTCGCCACCCCGGCAGCCCCGGAAAACAAGACGGGGTCCGACGCGCTCGTCGCCTGAGCGCGAGTGGCACCGGGGCAGGTAGGATCCGGGCTCACATGGACCCGAAGCTGCTGCAACTGCTCGTCACCCGTGAGATGCCCTACGGCAAGTACAAGGGACGCGTCCTGGCGGACCTGCCGGGCAACTACCTGGCGTGGTTCGCGCGCGAGGGCTTTCCGCCCGGCGAGCTTGGCCGCCTGCTGGCGCTGATGCTGGAGATCGACCACAACGGGCTGAGCCACCTGCTGGCGCCGCTTCGCGGCCACGCGCCGCCGGCGCCGCCGAAGTAGTGCGTGGGCTTTCAGTGGGCGCTGAGGAAGCCCCACATCGCCTGCGTCGCCTGGATCGCCTGCGACGGCGGCTCGGCGCCGGGGCGCGCCTTCCCGCCGGGCCAGGAGTGGCCGCCGGTATCGGTGACGCACAGCTGAACCTCGGCCTGGCTGCGGCAATACGAATAGGCTTCGCAATAGGCGCCGGCGGTGTCCAGCACGCGCCGGGGCTTCTCGCTGCAGCCGTTCAAGTGGGCCCATTTGGCCGCGGTCGCCGGGGCGGATGGGAATGGCACGCGCGGGTCGTCCTTGGCGTGGAAATGCATCACCGAGACGGACCGCTCCGGCGTGCAGGTGGCCGTGTTGTCCGTGCCACCGACCGAGGCCACGGCCTTGAACACGTAGGGCAGGTCGCAGGCGAGGCGGTACGCCATCATCCCGCCGTCGGACATGCCGGCCGCGTAGATGCGCTGGCGATCGACGCTCACCTGCCGGAAGACGTTGTTGACGACCTGCTCGATGAAACCGACGTCGTTGACCTGCTGCTCACGCGCATCGCCGCAGCAGTTGCCGGCGTTCCAGGTGGCTTTCCTGCCCTTGCCGGGCGGCGCATAGCCCTCGGGGAAGACGGCGATGAAGCCGTTGTAGTCGGACTCGCGCGTGAGCCCCTCCAGGCCGTCTTCGCTGACGCGGTCCGCGCCGCCGTGCAGCGCCACCAGCAGCGGCGCAGGCTCGTCCGGGGTGTAGCGCGCCGGCACATGCACGCGGTACGTGCGCGCCAGCCCGCCGTGCTGGATGGCGAAGCGGTAATCGCCGGCTTTGGTGATCCTTTGCTGCACGTCGGTGCTGGGCTGCGCCGCGGCAATGGGCTGCGCCGGCTTCGGTGCGGGCTTGCCGGCCTGTAGCGCCGGTTTCTTCCCGACCGGCTTTTTGGCCTGCTTGTTCACCGGTTTCTTCACCGGTTTCTTCACGGCCTTATTGCCGTGCTGCCGCGTGGTGGTGTCCTTGGCGACTGCCGCGGTCGTCGTCGTGGCCAGCAGCGAACACACCGCGAGCACGACCGTGAGCAGGAACTGCTGTTTCTTCATGGCTGGGCTTCTCCCTTGGCGGCGCCGTGCCGCCCGTCCGGCCACTGTAGGGGTTGGCGCGCCGCTTGTGCCTCTGCTGTAAGCAAACGTTGAGGCAGAGGAGAAGGGCGCGCGGACCGGCGCCAGGCCGTCACTGCGTCGCGGGCCAGTCGCTGAAGGGGAAGGGCAGGTCGTCGGACGCGAACGTGTTGAAGGCGGCGATCTGCCGGATGTAGGCGCCGAGTGCGCTGCCGAAATTGCGCAGCTGGGGCAGGGCGTCGCCGTTGATCGCGGCGGCGAACAGCTGGACCACCGACAGGATGCAGACCAGCCAGCCGGCGACGTACAGCGCGATGAGCAGCACCAGCATCTGCAGGGCGCGCAGCCACAGGTTGCGCGATGGGGTGGGGGCGGTGTTGGGGTCGTCCATGGTGGCCTCGCAAGGTGATGCCGCCCATTAGAGCGCAACCGCAGGCGCGGCCGGGGACTAACATCGGGTTTTGGAAAAGCGCCATGCCACAACACAACACCGCCCAGGCGCCGTCCGTGGCCCTGTACTGGGATTTCGAGAACCTGCACGCGAGCCTGTGCGAGGCGAAGGACCCGGGTTCCTACGCCCGGCCCGACAACCGCTTCAAGCCGCAGGAGCCGCTGGTCGACATCCAGGCCATCGTCGACCTGGCCGCGTCGTTCGGGCCCATCGCCATCAACCGCGCTTTCTGCAACTGGCAGTTCTTCGGGCGCTACCGCGACGCGCTGATGCAGAACGCGATGGAGCTGCTGCAGCTCTTCCCGCCGGGCGGCACCGCGAAGAACGGCGCCGACATCAAGCTGTGCCTGGACGCCACCGAAGACATCGCGCGATTCGCGCACATCGGCACCGTCGTCATCGTCGGCGGCGACAGTGACTTCATGCCGGTCGCGCAGAAGATCAAGGCGGCGGGCCGCAGGCTGGTCGGGGTGGGAACGCGCCAGGCCACGAACAAGCATTGGGCGAAGAGCTGCCACGATTTCCGCTATTACGAGGACATCGTCGGGCCCGCCGGCCCGGCATTGGCCGCGGCCGGGGAGCCCGCGCGGGAACAGGCGCCGCAAGTTTGACGCAGCGCATTGCGCTGCCGGGGGCAGGGCCTAGCATGAGGGCATGCCCGGGCGCTTCACATTGCTCATCCGCCACCTTCCGGTGATCCTCATGGCCGCGGCGGCCGTGCCCGCTTTCGCCCGGCCGGTCCAGCAAGCGCCCCCCACGCGCGGCCAGATGCTCTACTCGATCCACTGCATCGAATGCCACAACTCGCAGATGCACTGGCGCACGCTCCACCTGGCGCGCGACTGGGACACGCTGCGCGCCCAGGTGCGGCGCTGGCAGGCGGCGGCAACGCTCGGCTGGAGCGACGCCGACATCGACGAGGTGACCCGCCACCTCAACGACACGATCTACCAGTTTCCGCAGCCGCGGCCGCGCGCCCAGGCGCGTGTTACCGTGGCCCTCCCATCCCCCAGGAGCCTCGATGCCACGCCACGTCCTTGATGAAGCCCGGATCCACCCCGCCGTCCGCGCCAAAGTCGCGGATTGGCAGCATGCCATCGTCGACGAGGTGATGGCGGCGGTGCAGGCCAATGACGTGGTCGTGGTCGGCATGGCCACCAACCCGTTCCCGGCCAAGGCGCGCAAGGCGCTCGACGCCATGGGCCAGCCGTACAAGTACCTCGGCTACGGCAGCTACACAAGCATGTGGCGGCCGCGCGGCGCGCTGAAGATGTGGACCGGGTGGCCGACCTTTCCCATGGTGTTCGTCAAGGGCACGCTGGTGGGCGGCTACGACGACCTGAAGGCGCTCATCGACAGCGGCCAGCTCAAGAAGTTGGTGGCGGGCGTCTCCGGGGCCCCCGGTGCGCCGCAGCGCGCGTAGACTGTGGCGCACCGCTGGGCGCTCGCCCGCATTCAAGGAAGGATCCCATCATGTCGAACGATTTCTTGAGCCAGATCCTGGGCAGTGTCCTGGGTGGCAACGCATCCAGCCAGCAAGGGCAGCCGGGCGGTCTCGGGGGCCTGGGCGGTCTCGGCGGCTTGGGCGGCCTGGGCGGTGTGCTGGGGGGAATGCTGGGCGGCGGTGCGCAGCAGCCGACGGGCGACGGCGAAGATGCCGCGCCCGTGGCCGGCAAGGGGGCACTGCTTGCGATGCTGCTGCCGCTGGCCATGCAGTGGGTGCAGCGCAGTGGCGGCGTCGGCGCCTTGCTGGAGCGCTTCAAGCAGAGCGGCTACAGCCAGCAGGCGGCGTCCTGGGTGTCCACCGGCGAGAACCAGCCGCTCACTTCCGAAGCAGTGGGCGAAGTGGTGGGCACGGATGAGCTGTCACGCCTGTCGCAGCAGCTGGGCGTCTCGCAAGACCAGGTGGCCGGCGGGCTGGCGCAGATCCTGCCGCAGGTGGTGAACCACCTCACGCCCTCGGGCGACGTGCCTGCGGACGCCGACGACGTGCTGAGCCAGGGGCTGTCCGCGCTCACGCAAGCGTTCGGCCGGCGATAGCACCCCGACCGGGTCCTACAGGCGCCCCTCCGGCCCAGCAGTAAAGTCGGCGGGATGACTCCTGAAATTGCCCGCGCCCGGGCGTGGCTCTCCGAACGCTTTCGCAGTCTCTGGGCGCTGGCCAGGGCCCACCCCGTGCGCGCCTCGCTGGTGCTGCCGGGCCTCGCCTTGCTGTACGTGCTGGCCATGCTGCCGTTCACGCCCAGCACGGCCGACCTGCGCAAGGCCAAGTCGGAAGTGCCGTCGGTGGTGATGTCCGTCGACGGCGTGGTGCTGGCGGACTTCAAGCGGCTGAACCGGCAGTGGGTGCCGCTGTCGAAGATCGCGCCGTCGGCGGTCCAGGCCCTGATCGCCACCGAGGACCACCGCTTCTACAGCCACCACGGCCTGGACCTGCGGCGCACGGCGTCGGCGCTGTACAACACGCTGCGCGGCAACATGCAGGGCGGCTCCACCATCACCCAGCAGCTCGCGCGCAACCTCTACCCCGAGGAAATCGGCCGCTCCATCAGCATCAACCGCAAGGTCAAGGAGGCGTTGACGGCGCTCAAGATCGAGGCGGTGTACTCCAAGGACGAGATCCTGGAGATCTACCTGAACACGGTGCCCTTCCTCTACAACGCCTTCGGCATCGAGATGGCGGCGCGCACCTATTTCGACAAGTCCGCCAGCCAGCTCACGGTGCTGGAGTCGGCCACGCTGGTCGGCATGCTCAAGGGCACCAGCTACTACAACCCGGTGCTCAACCCCGAGCGCGCGCGCGACCGGCGCAACGTGGTGCTGGCGCAGATGGTCAAGCACGGCAAGCTGGAGGCCAAGCGTGCCGACGCGCTGGCCAGGCTGCCGCTGAAGATCGACTTCGAGCGGCAGGACGCGCAGCTGGGCCCGGCGCCGCACGTGGCCCAGTGGGTGCGCAAATGGCTGATCGCGTGGGCCGATGCGCGCGGGCTGAACATCTACGCCGACGGGCTGGTGGTGCGCACGACGCTGCATTCACGCCTGCAGAAGGCGGCCAACCAGGCGCTGGCGCGCCAGCTCGATGCGCTGCAGCCGCTGGCGGACCGCCGGCGCAAGAAGGGCGAGGAGAAGGTGCCGCTGCAGGCGGGCTTCATGGCGCTGGACCCGCGCAACGGCCACATCATGGCCTGGGTGGGCAGCCGCGACTTCGCGCAGGAGCAGTTCGACCACGTCAACCAGGCGCGCCGCCAGCCCGGCTCCACCTTCAAGCCCTTCGTGTACGGCGCCGCCTTCGAGATCGGCATGAGCCCGCAGGACGTGCTGGTCGACCAGCCGCTGGCCATCCGGCTGCCCGGCGGCGGCATCTGGAGCCCGAGCGACGGCACGCCCCCCACCGGCGAGCCCATGACCTTGCGCGACGGCCTGGTGCATTCGAAGAACACCATCACCGCGCAGCTGATCATGCAGATCGGCCCGCAGCGCGCGGCGCAGCTCGCCCGCGCGATGGGCGTGCGGCTGAGCAAGCTGGAGGAGGTGCCGTCGCTGGCGCTGGGCACCAGCCCGGTCACGCTGCGCGAGATGGTGGCGGCCTACGGTTCCATCGCCAATGGCGGGCGCTACATCGAGCCGGCGCTGGTGTCGCAGGTGGAGGACCGCGAAGGCCACGTGCTGCAGGCCTTCCAGTGGACGCAGCCCGAGCAGGCGATGTCGTACGAGCAGTCGCTGCAGCTGGTGAACGTGATGCGCGGCGTGGTGGACGAGGGCACCGGCGCGGCCATTCGCGCGCCGGCTGGGCATGCAGCCCGACGTGGCCGGCAAGACCGGCACCACCCAGGACAACACGGACGGCTGGTTCATCCTGATGCACCCGCAGCTGGTGGCCGGCGCCTGGGTCGGCTTCAACGACAGCCGCATCACCATGGGCGACAGCTGGGGCCCGGGCGCGCGCAGCGCGCTTGCCCATCGTCGGCGAGGTGTTCCAGCAGTCGCTGCGCAACAAGTGGATCGACCCGCGCGCGGAGTTCGCCATTCCGCGGCCACGGCCGAAGCCCCCGGAGCCGCCGCCCGACGCGGGCCGGCCCGACGTGGTCGACGGCATCTCGAACTTCCTGAACCGGCTGTTCAGGGGGCTGCGCTAGCGCCGAAGAGGTACGCATCCATCGCCAGCACGCCGTAGGTCATGCCGCCGTCGATGACGCGCACCGGTGCTTCAGGCGCAGCCGCGCCGAACGCGAAGGGCAGGGGCAGGTAGTGGTCCGGCGTCGGGTGCGCGCGTTGCGCATGCGGCGCGGCGCTGAGGTAGTTGACCAGGCCCGCTTCGTCGTGACGGGCGACGCTGGCGCGTGCCCAGTCCACGAACTCGGTGGCGTACGAGGCGCCTTGCGCACCGATGTCCTGGCGGAACTCGTAGAGGTTGTGCGTGATGCTGCCCGAGCCGAGCAGCAGGACGCCTTCATCGGCCAGCGGCGCCAGCGCGCGGCCCAGGCGCACCGCGCCCGCCGCGTCCAGGTCGCGCGGCATCGACACCTGCAGCACCGGCACGTCGGCATCGGGAAAGAGGTGGCGCACCGGCACCCACGCGCCATGGTCGAGGCCGCGGCGCTCGTCGGCGGTCGCGTTCCAGCCCGCCGCGTTGAGCAACTCCAGCGCGCGCGCCGCCACCTCCGGGCTGCCCGGGGCGGGGTACTGGATGCGGTAGAGCTCGGCGGGAAAGCCGCCGAAATCGTGCACCGTCTCGGGCGTGGCCGTCGAGCTCACGCGCACGTTGGGAGTCATCCAGTGCGGCGACAGCACCAGCACGGCCCGGGGCCGGGGCAACTCGCGGCCGAGCTGGCGCAGCAGCGGGCCGGCCAGGGCCGGCTCGATGGCGAAAGTCGGGGCGCCGTGGGAGACGAAGAGCGAGGGCATGCGGTTCATGAAATCTGTCCTTCCGATGAACCTCATTGTGCGAGGCGATCCGCCCGGCATCGAGGCGGGGATTTCGCATGCATTGTTCCAATCCTTCGAACGATGGCGGGGCGCAGCGGCGCCGCCGTTCAAAGGAATTCGTTGATCACGTAGACCGCGTTGTCCTTGAACTTGTGCCACAGGCCGCGCTTGCGCCAGCGCGCCAGGTCGATCTCGTTGGCGCGGGGCACGTAGCGCTCGAAGACCGCGTCCAGCCTTTGCGCCAGGCCAGCGTCCAGGATGGCCAGCGTGATCTCGTCGTTGGTCTCGAACGAGCGGTCGTCGAAGTTGCTCGAACCGATCGCACTCCACATGCCGTCCACGGTCATGATCTTCTGGTGCAGCAGCGTGTGCGGGTACTCGAACAGGCGCACGCCGTTTTCCAGCAGCTTCTCGAAATTGCGATGGCCGGCGTGCTGCACCATGGGGTTGTCCGAGCCGCTGGTGGAGGGCATCAGCACGCGCACGTCCACGCCGCGCTTGACGGCCTCGCCGAAGGCGTCGATGGCTTCCGGCTCGGGGATGAAATAGGGGTTCTGGATCCAGATGCGCTTGCGCGCCACGCAGATGGCGGTGTGGTGCAGGATCTTGACGGCGGGCGCCGAGCCCTGGGGCTTGACGAACACGGCGTGGATCGTCGAGTCGCCCGCCGGCGCCAGCTCGGGAAACACGTCGTCGCCCAGGAACAGCTCGCCGGTTTCGCCGCACCAGTTCTCGCTGAACGCGCCCTGCACGCTGTGGACGATGGGGCCGCGCAGCCGCACGCTCACGTCCGAGAAATGCTGGCCGTCCTCGGCGTCGCCCAGCCAGTCGTCCACGATGCAGTGGCCGCCGACATAGGCCTCGCGGCCGTCGACGATGACCATCTTGCGGTGGTCCCGGTCGTTCAGCACGCCCAGGTTGAGCAGGCCGCGCTTGTGGAAGAACTTGACCCTGCAGCCGGCGTCGCGCATCTGCTGGATCGCGTCCTGGCCCGCTTCCTTCGACCCGGTCGCGTCGAGCATCACGCGCACCTGCTTGCCGGTGCGCGCCTGGGCCGACAGGGCATCGGCCACACGCTGGCCCAGCGACCCTTCCTTCCACAGGAAAGTCTCGAAATGCACGGAGCGTTTCGCGGAACGGATGCCTTCGAGCAGGGCGTCGAAGAAGGCGCCGTTCTCGAAGACCTCGACGGAATTGCCGGGCACGGCCGTGCCCAGCGTGAGGCCGGAGATCGAGGGAATGAGTTCGTCGATGGGCGACTCGCATTCCACTTTCAGCACGGGGGCGCGCACGCGCTTCATGGACCAGATCACCAGCGCGAGCAGCGCCACCAGGCCGAACGCGAGCCACACCCAGAATGATGGGTTCATGGCCCTAGTCTGGCCAAAACCGGGAAGCAGCCGAGTAGGCCAATGCCGCTTTTGCGGCCGCGGGGACTACTTTGTTGCCGGCTTCTTGAGCAGCGACAGCCAGATCCCGCCCACGATGGCTGCGCCGGCCAGCCACTGCAGCAGGCTCATGGTCTCGCCGAGCAGCGCCACTCCGGCCGCGGTGGCAATGAGCGGCACTGACAGTTGAACCGTCGCCGCCTGGGCCGCGCGCAGGTGGGCCGTGACGGTGTACCAGAGGATGTAGCCCATGGCGGACGTCACCGACCCCGAGGCAGCGGCCAGCGCCAGCCCGGCGGTGTCGAGGCGAAGCGATGGCAGCATGAGGAGGACCAGCAGCGCGGCCATGGGCAGCGTGCGGGCAAAGTTGCCCTGTGTCGCCGCCGTGGCGTTGCGGGCGGAGCGGCCGCGCAGCGAGTAGATGCCCCACGCCGCCCCGGCGCAGAGCATGAGCGCTGCCGACCCCAGCGGGGGCGCCGGCAGCGCACCCTGTGGCAGCAACAGCCCGGCCAGCCCGGCAATGGCGATGGCCATGCCGGTCACCTGGAGCAGGGTCAGCCGCTCGCCGCGCCACAGCCCGACGCCGACCATCGTGGCCTGCACCGCGCCGAACAGGATCAGCGCGCCGATGCCGGCAGGCAGGCCGGTGTACGCGAAAGAGAAAGCCGCCGCGTAGGCGAACAGGGCCAGGGCCGATGGCCAATTGCCCTCCGCGGGCGCTTGGGTGCTGCGCATCCGCACGATCAGCCAGAGGACGAGCGCCGCCGAAGCGAGCCGCATCGCCGTGAACGAAGCCGGGTCGACCTGGGTGTGGCGCAGGGCCAGCCGGCACAGGACCGAATTGGCGGCGAACGCCAGCATGGCCAGGGCGGTGAGCAGGATCAGGGTGGTTCGCTTCATGGGACTCCCCGCGCCTGCTTGACCCTCACGCGGGCGGGCGGGCGTGTTCGCGGAAGAACCTTACCATCTCCGCGCTGGCGTCGGGCCCGCTCGGGTCCGTGTACGTGCCCTTGGCGCTGCCGCCGGACCACGCGTGGGGCGCGCCGTGCACGATCCAGTGCTCGGCGATCACCGCGCCGCCGCCCGGGGCGCGATGCAGCTCGCGGGTGTAGCGGCGCCCGCCGGCGGCCACGCCTTCCTGGACTTCAACGTCCGCGTCCTTGTGCACGCTGGCCGCGATCACATGGCCCCCGTTGCCGGGGTGCACCGTGCTGTCGGCATCGCCGTGGAACACGATGGTGGGCACGCCGCTGGCCTCGGCCGGCAGGACGATCTGCGGGCCGCGTTGCATCGCACCGAAAGCCGACGGCAAGTCCTTGGCGGCGCCGGTGGCCAGCCCCGAATGCACGCCCACGGCGGCATACAGCTCCGGGTACGCGTCGCCGAGGATGGCGGCCATGGCGCCGCCGGCCGACAGGCCGGCGACGTAGACCCGCGCCGGGTCGATGGCTTCGCGCGCCATCACCTGGCGCGTCATGCCGGCCAGCAAGGCGGGCTCGCCGCGGTCGCGCCCCTGGTGGGTGTGCTTGAACCAGTTCCAGCAGCGCTGCGGGTTGGCCTGCAAGGATTGCTCGGGGTAGAGCACGCAAAAGCCGTTTTCGCGCGCCAGCTCGTTCATGGCCGTGCCCGCCGCGAAATCATCGGCATCCTGCGTGCAGCCGTGCAGCATGACGACGAGCGGCAATGCCCGTTCACCCGCGGCCGGGGGAAGGTAGAGCTTGTAATCGCGGCGCTGCCCCGAGGCATCGGCATAGCTGCTGGCGACGAACCGGCCTTCGGGCGAGGGCGCTTCGGCCTCAGGCGAAGGCGCGGTGGCCTCCCGTGCAGCCACGTCGATCGCATCGTCCGCATCGCGTCGCGGCCGGGATGCGGCCGGCGCCTCGGGCCTGCCGGACAGCGCGGCCTGGATCGCGGCGGTGGCGGCCTGCAACTGGCCACGGCGAGTGAGCCGGGTGGCGTTTCGCATCAGTCGTTGGAAGAGGGGATTCATACTGCCTTGAAGTTGGGGAGGTCAGCCGGTTCGCTTCGCGAGGGCCGTCTTGACAGCGGGGCTCGCATGAAGCGTGCCCAGCACGGTGATCGATTCGATGGTGGCCAGGGCCAGCGCGGGCGTGACGTCGGGCGCGATGGAGGCCAGGCCGAGGACGCGCACCTGCAATTTCTCGCCGGCCTTCTGCACGGCCTGCAGGTCCGCCCGGCTGAAATGCTGGATGCCCAGCACGAGCGTCTTGCGCGTCACGGCCTGCCGCACTGCCTCGCCGTGCACGGCCAGCTGGTTGCGGATGGCGGTGCGGATCAGGTCGGTGCGGTTGGCATAGAAGCCTTCCTGCACCAGCAGGTCGATCTGGCCCAGGTCCACGCAGCCCAGGTTGATGGTGATCTTCTCGTCCTGCGGCCGGGGCGTGGCGACGAGCGATTTACGGCTGGCTTTCGGCATGGGCCATCTTAGCACCATCCAAGTGGATGGTGAACGGGGTATCGTATGCTTGCCTGGCCACCATGACCTATTCCATCAAGCTCTACCAGGCCGACGACGTTTCCGATGCCCAGCGCCGTGAGGCCGAGCAGCGCTTTCGCCGGGCGCTGGAGGAAACGCTGGGCGACGCTGTCCTCGTGGTGCCTGTCTACCGGGCGTACCAGCGCATCGTCGGGGCCCATGGCGAAACGCCGGACCTGGAGAGCCTGACGGACGCCGAGCGCGCGATCTTCGAGCAGTGGCAGGCGGCCGAAACCGCCGCCGTAGCCGCGGCCTTCGGCTCGCACCGCTACATGGGCGACGCGATGTACGAAATCCTGGCGTGACAGGCCGGCCACCCCGCCGGGCGCGCAGGGCTAAGATAGGTGTTCGGGAGTTCATCCACCGGCAAGCGGCCCGACTCCAACGCAGAGACAGGGGCAGCCCCGGCAACAGGTCCAACCAACATTCATGCCCAATATCGGAACGGTCTTCAAAAGCGAAATTTCAAGGGTGGCGCGCAAGGAAGTGCGCGGCGAAACCCAGGCCCTGAAGAAGTCGGTCTCGCAGTACCGCAGCCAGATCGCCGACCTCAAGCGCCGCATGCTGGCGCTGGAAAAGCAGGTCCAGCGCCTGGGCAAAGCCGGCGGCAAGGCGTCGCCGCAGGACGAAGACGAGCCCGGCGGCAAGATCCGCTACAGCGCCAAGAGCCTGGCCGCGCAACGCCGCCGGCTGGGCCTGTCCGCCGCGGCGCTGGCCCGCCTGCTGGGCGTGTCGGCGTTGTCGGTCTACAAATGGGAAAGCGGCAACACCCGTCCGCGCGCCAAGCAGATCGAGGCGATCGCGGCGCTGCGGGGCATGGGCAAGCGCGAGGCCGCCCAGCGGCTGCAGGCCGAATAGTTCGCCGGCTCAGGCGGCCAGGCGCGCCCTGAAGAAGGCGATGGTCCGGTCCCAGGCCAGCTTGGCTGCCTGCGCGTCATAGCGCGGCGTGGTGTCGTTGTTGAAACCATGCTGTGTGCCGGCGTACACGTATGCCGTGTGGGGTACGCCGGACTGCTTCAACGCAGCCTCGAAGGGCGGCCAGCCGGGGTTGACCCAGTCGTCGTTGGCGGCCATGTGGACCAGCAGCGGCGCCTTCACCCGGCCCGCGTCCGCCGGCGCCGGGAAGTTGCCGTAGAACGGCGCTGCGGCGTCCAGGTCCGGCAGTTGCGTGGCCAGCCACAGCACCATCCCGCCGCCCCAGCAAAAACCCGTCGCCCCCACCTTGCCACTGCAGTCGGGCCGGCTGCGCAGCCAGCCCGTGCAGGCCAGGAAGTCCTGCCGCACCTTGCCCTGGTCCAGTTGGGCAAAGAGGGTGCGGGCACGGTCCTCGTCGCCGGGGTAGCCGCCGTGTGGCGTCAGGGCGTCCGGCGCCAGCGCCATGAAGCCGTCGAGCGCGAGGCGCCTGGCGATGTCCTCGATGTGCGGACTCAGGCCCCGGTTTTCATGGACGACCAGCACCGCCGGCAGCCTGGCCGTGCCGCGGCCGACGCGGGACGGCAGAGATAGCCGTTGATGGTGCCGTTGCCACGGGGCGCAGGCACCTTCACCCGCTCGGTCTTCAGTCGCGCGTCGTCCGGCTTGACCTGCTGGCCGAGCGCGAAGTCCGGGCTCAGCGCCGCCAGCAGCCCGGCCGCCGTCATGCCCGCTGTGGCGAACTTGCGGGCCTTCTCGAGGAAACCCCGGCGGTCGATCTCGCCGTGGGTGTAGGCGTTGAAGAGGATGAGCAATTCCTGGTCGAAGTCCTGGGCGGTCAGGCGAGGCGGCATGCGCGGGGCTCCTTGAAAAAGCATCGAGGATAGCCAGGCTACGGGCTTTTCGTGCGGATGCGAAAATCACCCCAACGTCCATATCGAGTTCCCATGCCATTGCCTGCTCCCCAACCCCGAACCCACCTGCACACCCGGGCCGTCGTCTTCCGCGGCTACCACCGCGAGGACGGCCTGTGGGACATCGAAGCCGAGATGTCCGACACGAAGACCTATCCGCTGGAGCGTTCCGAGCGGGGGATGATGCCGCCGGGCACGCCGATCCACGGCATGTCGATCCGCGTGACCGTGGACGACGCCATGACGATCCGCGAAATCGCCAGCTCGCAGGAGCACACGCCGTTCGACGAATGCCAGCAGGGCAACGCGCCGATGCAGAAGATGGTGGGCGTCACCCTGGGCCCCGGATGGCGCGTGGCCATCGAGCGGGCGCTGGGCGGCATCCGCGGCTGCACCCACCTGCGCGAGCTGTTGTTCAACATGGCGACGGCGGCGTACCAGACCATTCCTTCCTACCAGCAGCGCCTGCGCCGCCAGGCCGGCCTGCCGCCGCGTGACAGCACCGAGCCGCCCTACCACCTGGGCAAGTGCATCGCCTGGGATTTCGACGGGCCGGTCACCCAGCGGCACCACCCCGAGTTCGCGGGCTGGCAGCCGCTCAAGCGCCAGCCCAAGCCGGACGGCGGCCATGGCTGAAGCGGCGATCACCACCGGCGCCTACAAGCTGTTCCCGTCGCCGCGCAACCGGCATCGCGAGATCTTCCTGCACGAGCTGTTCGTGCCGCATCCCTATGCGCTGATCGACCTGCCGAGCTTCAACCTGCAGGGCCGGTACAGCCTGTTCGCGGCCTACCGCCTGGCCGACAGCAAGCACGGGCAACTCGTGACCTTCGAGCTGGAAGTGGACGTCGCGACGTTCCAGGCGAAGTTCGTGCCGGACTGAAGGCGCGGGCCGGAGTAACCGCTTGGTAAGCGGGTCAAACCCGCACTGACAGCACGGCGCGCGCCGCGTAAGCTCGGCCCCAAGGAGAACCCGCCGCCATGCCCACCCGTTCGATTGCCCGCGCCGACCTGCGCAAACTCTTCATCGCCACCAGCGTGCTGCTGGCCGGGCTGGCCCTGGCCGGCCTTGCCCATGCCCAGGCGCCCTGGCCGACCAAGCCCGTGCGCATCGTCGTCACTTTCCCGCCGGGAGGCGCGCCCGATACGCTGGCGCGCGTGCTGGCCGACAAGTGGGGGCAGACGCTGGGACAGACGTTCACGGTGGATAACAAGCCCGGGGCGGGCGGCAACATCGGCGCCGACTTCGTGGCCAAGAGCCCGCCGGACGGCACGGCGCTGGTGGTCGGCACGGTGGGCACGCACGCGATCAATCCGGCGCTGTACGACAAGATGCCGTACAACCACCTCAAGGATTTCACGCCCATCACTTTCCTGGCCTCGACGCCCAACCTGCTGGTCGTCAACAACACCGTGCCGGCGAAATCGGTGAAGGAGCTGATCGATCTGGCGAAGAAGTCGCCGCTGAGTTTCGGCTCGTCGGGCAGCGGCACCTCGATCCACCTGTCCGGCGAACTGTTCAACACCATGGCCGGCGTGAAGATGCAGCACATCCCGTACAAGGGCCGCGCGCAGGCGGTGCCCGACCTGCTGGGCGGGCGCATCACGATGATCTTCGACAACATGCCGTCGGCGCTGCCGCTGGTGAAGGCCGGTGAAGTGCGTGCCATCGGCGTCACCAGCGCCAACCGCTCGCCGGCAGCGCCGGACATTCCCACCATCGCCGAAGCCGGGCTGCCCGGTTTCGAGGCCACTTCGTGGTTCGCGCTGTACGCGCCGGCGGGCCTGCCCCGGGACGTGCAGATGCGCATCAACGCGGAAACGCTGCGCGTGATGGCATTGCCCGACGTCAAGGAGAAGCTGGCCAAGCTGGGGCTGGAAGTCGCCACCGGCACGCCCGAGGCGCTCATGGGGTTCATGCAGGCCGAAACCACCAAGTGGGCCAAGGTCGTGAAGGAGTCGGGCGCCAAGCTCGACTGACCGCGCGATGAACGAGCGCAAGGCGGCCATCGTCACCGGTTCGGCCACCGGCATCGGCGCGGCGACGGCATTGGCGCTGGCGCGCCGCGGCTACAACCTGCTGATCAATTATTCGAAGAGCGAACAGGAAGCGCACGAGGCGCAAGCCGCCTGCCGCGAGGCGGGGGCGGACACCCTGTTGCTGCGCGGGGACGTGTCCGAGGACGCCGACTGCAAGGCCATGGTGCAGGCGGCGCAAAGGCGCTGGAAGCGGCTCGACGCGCTGGTCAACAACGCCGGGGTCTCGGTGTTCGGCAAGGCGGCGGGCTGGGACGCGCTGGACGCGCAGGCGTTCCAGCGGATCATGGGCGTGAACGCGCTCGGCACGTTCCAGATGGTGCGCGCGTGCGTGCCGGCGCTGAAGGCCGCGCGCGGCTGCATCGTCAACGTATCGTCGGTGGCGGGCGCGCTGGGCATCGGCTCGTCCATCCCGTACATCGCGTCCAAGGGCGCCGTCAACGCGATGACGCTGCACCTGGCGCGCGAACTGGCGCCCGAGATCCGCGTCAACGCGGTCTGCCCGGGCCTCGTCACCTCGCGCTGGTTCGTGCAAGGCATCGGCCAGGAAGGCTTCGACAAGGTCAAGGCGGCCTATGAAACCAATGTCCCCCTGCAGCGCGCCTGCACGCCGGAAGACGTGGCCGAGGCGATCGTCTGGCTGGTCGATGGCGCGCGCAGCGTGACGGGCGAGCTGCTGCTGCTGGACGGCGGCATCCACCTCGGGGCGCGGCAGGTGCAGGCGGCGGCCAAGGCGGATTGACGCGGCCGGAGCCAGGGACGCGCGCCATGACACAGCACATCGGGATCGTCGCGTGTTCGGCCGAAGGCGCTTCGCTTTGCTACCGCACCATCTGCACCGAAGGCGCGCAGCTGCTCGGCCCGCATGCGCATCCGGAGGTGTCGATGCACACGCCTTCGCTGGCCGACTACATGGAGCGCATCTACCGCGATGACTGGCCGGGCGTCGGCGAACTGATGCTCGCGTCGGCGGAGAAGCTCGCGCGCATCGGCGCTGACTTCCTGGTCTGTCCGGACAACACGATTCACCAGGCGCTGCCGTACGTCGAACCGCGCTCGCCGCTGCCGTGGCTGCACATTGCGGACGTCGTGGCGGGGCAGGCCGTGGAGCGGGGCTTCAGGCGGCTGGCGATCACCGGGACGAAGTGGCTGGTGGAAAGCGAGGTCTATCCGCAAAAGCTCACGGCGCGCGGGCTGGCGTTCCTGCGGCCCACCGGGGAAGAGCGCGAGCAGGTCAACCGCTTCATCATGGACGAACTGGTTTACGGGGTCACGACGGCGCAGGCCCTCGCGTACTTCCAGCAGGTGATCGGCCGCATGAAAGGCGAGGGCTGCGACGCCGTGGTCCTGGGCTGCACCGAAATCCCCCTGCTCATGAACGACGCGAACTCGCCGCTGCCGACGCTGGACTCGACGCGGCTGCTGGCAAGGGCTGCGCTGCGGCGCGCCTGCGCCTAGGGTGTCGCGTGCGGGGCACGGCATCGCCGCTGCCAGCCCTAAAGTAGCGCATCCGCTTTCACGAGGTATTTCATGCTCACCCTTCACGGCTCTTCCCACTCCAACTACTACAACAAGGTCAAGCTCGCGCTGCTGGAAAAGGGCGTTCCCTTCATCGAAGCCCATGCCGACACGCACAGCACCGACGAGGCCATCCTGGGCGCCTCGCCGCTGGGCAAGATCCCCTTCATCACCACCGAAAAGGGCGGCCTGTGCGAAAGCCAGGCGATCCTGGAGTGGATCGAGGACACCTGGCCCCAGCCGCCGCTGTTGCCGGCCGATCCTTTCGACGCGGCCAAGGTGCGCGAACTCACCACGTTCATCGACTGGCACCTGGAGATCGTGGCGCGCCAGCTCTACGGCCCGGCGTTCTTCAAGGGCGCCCCGCTGAGTGAAGGCAACGCCGCGCGCATTCGCCAGCAGCTGACCGCCAACATCGCCGCCTTCAAGCGCCTGGCGAAGTTCGCACCCTATGTCGCCGGCGACACGTTCACGCAGGCCGACTGCGCCGCGTTCAACCATTTGCCGCTGGTGGCCCTGGCCACGAAGTTGGTGTTCGGCGAGGACCTGCTGGCGGCCGGCGGCATCGACCACAAGGCCTATGCCAGGCTCATCGGCGAACGGCCTTCGGCCCAGAAAGTGGTGGCCGACCGCAAGGCGGCCCAGGCGAAGCTGTAGGGTTGCCCTTCACCGCGGGCGGCTGGTATCGTTCCTGCCAGCCGGACCAGCGGATGAAGAATACTTTCCCGAACAGTCATTACGAAACCTTGCGGTTGGACCGGCACGCTTCGCCGCAGCGCGTGCGGCTGGCCTACCGGCGCATGGCGCAGAGATTCCACCCTGACAAGAACCAGGGCCGGGGCGACGCCGCCGTCGTGATGGCGCAGATCAACGCCGCCTATGCCGTGCTGTCGGACCCGGAGAAGCGCGCTGCGTACGATGCGCAGCTGCAGCAGCCGGGCCCGGCGGCGGCCGCGCCCCACCGTGGCGCCGCGATGGCGGCGGCGCTGCAGGACCAGTTCGGCTGGGCGGGCTGGCTGCTGGTGACCATCGCGTGCGTGACCTTGCTGACCCTGGGGTACGTGACGCTGACGGCCGTGGCGCCCGCCCGGCCTGCCTTCCCCACACCCGCAGCCGGCGCCGCCGCAGAGCCGGTCGCGGATTCGCCGCCGCTGGCCCCGGTTCCGGCGATCCAGCCCTGGAGGGAGCCGTTGAAGGTGCAGCGCCCCGTGAACGAAGCCACCGACCCGGTGGCGCGGCTGGTGCGCGAGGGCGTGATCGAAAAGCCGCCTGCGCGCCAGCGCGAGGGCGCGGCGAATGAGTGAACTCAGTGCGCGTCTGCGCCGAGGCGCCGGGCCACTTCCTCCAGGTGGCGCGCCGTGCTGTCGCGGCCGGTGGCAAACACCCCGATGACCGCGCCGGCTTCGTCCTTCAGCAGGCCGAAGCTCAGGTCGACGTAGAGCCGGCTGCCGTACTTGTTCTGCGCGCGCGTCGTCATCACGCGGCCGTCATGGCGCATCTGGCCCGAATGCACGGCGTGGCGGTAGCCCTCGTCGTGGGCATGGCGGAATTTCTCCGGAATGATGAGCGACAGGTTCTGGCCGATCGCCTCGGCGGCGCCGTAGCCGAAGATGATTTCGGCGCCGCGGTTCCACAGGCGGATCACGCCTTCGCGGTCGGCGAACACAACGGCATCGTGCGCCTGTTCCAGGATGGCGCGGTGCAGGTCGTGCGGGCCGGACAGTTGGACGGGTTCGTTCACGCAGCCTCCAGTTCGAGCAGTCCCTGCAGCGCGGCCAGTTCGTCGCGGTGCATGCGGGCCAGTTGCGCGGTGCAACGCTCGCCCTCCGCCGTGAGGCGGATCTCCACCCGGCGCGCGTCGAGGGCGCTGGCCTGCCGCTGCACCAACCCCAGCGACTCGCAGCGCGACACGAGCGCCACCACGCCGTGGTGCTTGGCCTGCAGGCGCTCGGCCAGCTCGCCCACGGTGGCCCAGTCCCGCCCGGGGAAGCCCCTGACCTGCAGCATCAGCTGGTATTGCAGCGGCGTGATGCCGCTGCGTCGCGTCGCTTCTTCGCTGAACCGGAGGAACCGGCGCAGCTGGTAGCGAAATTCGGCAAGCGCCTCGAAGTCCGCCTTGGTGAGGGGGCGCCCGGGTGCCCTGGCGTGGCCTGGAGTCATGCGGCAAATATATCACGGCATGATATATTGGCGATCACCCTGCGCACGGCCATGAAACTCAACATCCTGTCGGACCTGCACCTGGGGCAGGGCGAGCTCGCCCTGCCGTCCAACGATGCCGACGTCGTCGTGCTGGCCGGCGACATCGCGCGGCCGGCCGAGGCCATGGCCTGGGCGCAGCAGCTGGGCAAGCCGGTGCTCTACGTCATGGGCAACCATGAGTTCTATGGCGGCAGCATCCCGGGCGCGGCCGCGCAGCTCAAGGCGTTGTGCCAGGGCACGCGGGTGCAGGTGCTGGACGACGAGGTGGCGCATATCGGCAACGTCCGCTTCCTGGGCTCCACGCTGTGGACCGACTTCGAGCTGTTCGGCGACGGGGACGGGCGCGACGCCGCCATGGCGGAGGCGGTGCGCTTCATGCGCGACTATGCGCGCATCAGGCTGGACGACGGATTGCAGACCCTGCTCAAGCCCCAGGACACGGTCGCGCGGTTCCGGCGGCACGCTGCCTGGCTCGCGCACGCGCTGGCGCAGCCGCACGACGGCCCCACTGTGGTCATCACCCATCACGCGCCGACGACGGCGAGCATCCACCCGCGCTTCGAGGGCTCGATGCTCAATGCCTGCTTCGTCTCGGACGCGGGCCACCTGCTGGAACACGGGCGGCGCGCAACTGTGGATCCACGGCCACACGCACGACAGCTTCGACTACCTCGCCCATGGCACCCGCGTGGTCTGCAACCCGCGCGGCTATGCGCGTGCCGGCGTCAACGAGAACGCGCTTTTCGATCCCGATTTCGTGGTCGAAGTGAATTAGCCCGGCGGCGCGGGAACGCGATGGGGCCGGGCTGCATCCTATGCCCGGAGATGACCATGCAAGCACACCAACCGCTTCCCCGCGCCCTCGACGACACGCCCGAGCTCGAACTCGCGAGCCTGGCCGCCGGCGGCCACGTGCCCGCCTTCGAGGCCATCATGCGGCGCCACAACCGGCTGCTCTTTCGCACCGTGCGCAGCATCCTCAAGAGCGACGCCGACACCGAGGACGCCGTGCAGGAGGCCTACCTGGCCGCCTGGCGCGCCCTTTCGACATTCAGGGGTGACGCGAAGTTGTCGAGCTGGCTGGTGCGCATCGCCATGAACGAGGCCTTCAAGCGGGTGCGGCAGCGCGCATCCAACGTCGTCATGTTCGATTCCAGCGCCCACGCGCAGGATGCCCAGCCGGAGGACCACATGGCGGCCGACGAGAACCAGGGACCCGACCTCGCGGCGAGCCGCGGCGAGATGCGCCGCCTGATGGAAGCGCGCATCGACGAATTGCCCGACGTGTTCCGCACCGTCTTCGTGTTGCGCGCCGTCGAGGAAATGTCCGTGGACGAAGTCGCGTCGCTGCTGGGCATTCCCGAGGCGACCGTGCGCAGCCGGTTCTTCCGGGCCCGCGCGCAGTTGCGCGGGAGCCTGTCGCGCGACATGGACTTTGCGCTGGAAGATGCCTTTTCGTTTGCCGGGACGCGCTGCGACCGCATCGTCGCGAGCGTGCTGGCCACCATCACCCCGGCCGGGACTGTCCCGCCGGTTCGCTGAAAACCACAGGAGATCCCATGTCATTCTTCACCATGAACAGTCCCATCGCCGCACGGCGCCTCTTCCTCGGGCAATCCGGCCTGGTGCTGTCGGGCGCCGCCGTCGCCCTGCTGGCCGGCAATGACGCGCTGGCGGCCAAGACCAAGGGCGGAGCTTCGTCGGACATCCAGATCCTCAACACCGCGCTGGCGGCCGAACTCGAGGCGATCGCGGCCTACCAGCTGGGCGCCGAGAGCAAGCTGCTGCAAAAACCCGTGCTCGACCTGGCCGTCACTTTCCAGGGCCACCACAAGGAGCACGCCGACGTGCTGGCCAAGACCATCGCCAAGCTGGGCGGAAAAGCCGTGGCCGCCAAGGCGAAGTACGACTTCCCGATCGACCAGCTCAAGTCGCAGGCCGACGTGCTGAAGTTCGCGGCGAAGCTGGAGCAGGGCGCCGTCAGCGCGTACCTCGGGGCGGTGCCGCTGTTCGGCAACCGCGACCTGGCGAAGGCGGCGGCGAGCATCCTGGGCGACGAGGCGATGCACTGGGCCATCCTGCGCCAGGCGCTGGGTGAGTCGCCGGTGCCCTCCGCGTTCATGGCATGAGGGCATTCGCGGGCGGCGTGGCCGCCGCCATCGCGCTGGCCGTGGCCGGCGGCGCGGCCCGGGCCGGCGACGCCGCGCATGGCGAGCAGGTCTATGTGCGCTGCATGGCCTGCCACGCGCTCGCGCAAGACCGCGTCGGCCCGCGGCACTGCGGCCTGCTGGGCCGGCGCGCGGGCAGCGTGCCCGGCTTCTTCTACAGCGACGCGATGAAGCATTCCAAGTGGATCTGGGACGAGCACACGCTCGACCGCTTCCTGGCCAAGCCGATGGCGATGATCCCGGGCACGAGCATGACCTACGACGGCATTCCCGAGGCCAGGGACCGCGCGGACCTGATCGCGTACCTGCGCCAGGCGGGCGACAGCGCGGCCTGCCCGAAGCGCTGACGGGAGGCGTCCGCGCCCCCAGATGCGGAAATAGTTGGCACGCAGCGGCCCCCGCGCGATGCCGATTGAAACACCGGTGAACTTCCTGCCGCCGCTCGCGGTCCCTTTTCCTTTGTCAGAAAGGGACTACATGCTCAGCCGGTACCTGCCCATCTATTCCGCCATTGCCGGGTTCACCACCGTAGGGCTCGCTTGCCTCATCGCGCGTGACATCCGGGGGCCGAGGCAGGTTCCGCAAAAGCTGGTCGACCCGCCGTCGGTGAGTGCGCCGGCCGAGCGCATGGTTGCCACGGCGCCGGCAGTCCTGCCGGCGCAAACCGCGGCGGCTGCCCAGCCCCTGGCCGGTCCCGCTGCCGACGAGCGCTACTACGGCCAGCTGCGATCCAGCGTGCGCTGGGTGCAGGCGCGCATGGGCAATGGCGAATTCATCACGCCCGACCGCGAGACGCGCGTGCTGCTGGCCAAGTCGGCCGCTCAGCGCGCGGGCCTCGCGTCTGTGGGACTGGGCTGGCGGGACGTGTACGGCATCATCACGGCGGAAACGTCCTGGGTGCCTCGCATGGGCCGAAGCAAGGACGGCACGCCCAACCTCGGCATCGCGCAGTTCGAGCCGGCGACGGCGAGGGCGCTGGGCTTGCGCAATCCCGATGACGTCGTGGAGGCCGTGCATGTGGCAGCCCTGCACATGAAGGAAGCCGCGCTGTGGAGCGCGGACCGCATCTCGGGCCTGAAGCTCGGCGCCGACGAGCGGGCTGCCAAGCTGCGCGAAGGCGTGTCGATCTACTACAACCTCTCCAGCCGCGGCCGCGCTTCGTGGAATGGGCGCAACACGGCCCGGCTGCCGGCCGAGACGCTGCGCCACATCGCCAACGCCCGCATCGGCGCGCATGAAGCGGCGATGCTCGACGGGCAATCGGGGGCCGTGAAATACAACGGCGGCGCGAACCTGTCGGTCGCGAGCTCGGGCGTGCCGACCTTGCGCTAAACCCCTTTGGCGCTGCGCCGCCGCAACACGGCGCGCCGATTTGCCGCGAGAATGGCCCCTCCCAATAACAGGAGACCCCCATGGCGGTGAAGTGCTGGACGACAGGAATTTTCGCGTGCGTTGCTGCGTTGCTGATTGCCGGATGCGGTGAAGAGCCGGCGGTGGGCGGCCAGACGGCCCGCTCGGCTGCGAGCCCGGCCGCGGCGGGCGGCGACCCGCTACGACGTCACGAAGATGGACTTCAAGTCGCCGCCGGCAGTGCTGACGAACGAGCGCCACACCGGCGCCTTCGCGCATGGGCGCGTCGCTGAACATGGATGCGGCGATCAAGCCGCTCGACCCGGCGCCGGTCAAGGAGATCCGGCTCGACACCACGCACAAGATCATCGAGATCGCGCCCGGCGTGAAGTTCAGCGCCTGGACCTTCGGCGACCAGGTGCCCGGCCCGGTGGTGCGGGCGCGGGTGGGCGACCGCATCAAGTTCACCATGACCAACCGCTCGGACGAGGCGGTGCCGGGCGTGCGCATCACGGCCGCGCCGATGATGCACTCGATGGACTTCCACTCGGCCATGGTGTCGCCGCAGGACAAGTACCGGTCGATCGCGCCGGGCCAGACGATCTGTCGTTCGAGTTCACGCTCAACTACCCGGGCGTGTTCATGTACCACTGCGGCACGCCGATGGTGCTCGAGCACATCGCCTCCGGCATGTACGGGATGATGATCGTCGAGCCGCGCGACGGCTACCCGACCAAGGTCGACCGCGAATACGCGGTGGTGCAGAGCGAGTTCTACACCAAGCTCGACCCGCGAGAAGCGCAAGGTGGACGGCCAGCCGCTGTACGTGCTCGACGGCGAGCGCGTGCGGGCCAAGGCGCCGACCTACACCGTGTTCAACGGGCGCTACAACGGCATGGTCGACAAGCCGCTGCCCGCCAAGCCGGGCGAGCGCGTGCGCCTGTTCGTGATGAACGTCGGGCCGTCCAACACCTCGAGCTTCCACGTCGTCGGCACGATCTTCGACCGGGTCTGGATCGACGGCAATCCCGACAACCAGTTCCGCGGCATGCAGACGGTGCTGCTCGGCTCGTCCGGCGGCGCCATCGTGGAGTTCATCATTCCCGAGGCCGGCAGCTACGTGATGGTGGACCACCATTTCGCCAACGCGTCGCAGGGCGCGATCGGCATCATCGCCGCGGGCGGCGCGGGCGATCCGGAGCACCACAACATTCCGGCCACCGCGGCGCCCACCGATCCGGCCGCGCAGAAGGCAAGCTCGCCTTCGAATCCAAGTGCCTCGCCTGCCACTCGATCGCCGGCGGCGACAAGCTCGGCCCCGACCTGTTCGGCGTCACCAAGCGCCGCGACGATGCCTGGCTCGCGCGCTGGCTGAAGTCGCCCGAGCAGATGCTGCAGACCGACCCGGCGGCCAAGGCGATGCTGGAGAAGTGGAAGATCCCCATGCCCAACCAGGGCCTGAGCGATCGAGGAGATCGCGAGCTACATCGCCTACTTCAAGTGGGCGGACCGAACCTGCAGCCCAAGGGAACGACACAGCCGCAACCCTCGGCGGAAGGCACGTCGCTGTCGCCGGCGCACACCCATTCGGCCACGCCGATGCCGGCGCAGCCGCCCGCGGCCACCGGTTCGGCGCCGCAGCGATGAAGGCGCTCGCGTTGTTCGCGTGCGGCACCGTGCTGGCGGCGTTGGCGCCGGGCGCCTGGGCCTGCGGCGTGTGCGATGAGGACAAGATCGCCGCGACCTACGACCACGCAGTGGTCCAGAAGGCGGCGGGCGCCCGCGTGGTCGTCTTCTGCGAACTCGGCGGTCGCGTGGACGCTGCGCGCATCACCCGGGCCACGGGGCGGGTGCGTGGCGTCGATGCGGCGAGCATTCGCGTGTCGGCCAACCCGGCTGCGATGTCGTTCGCGCTCGACACGGCGCGCCAGTCGCCCAGGGCGGCCCTGGCCGCCATCGAGCGGACGGCTCCGCGCGGGACCCGGCTGAAGCTGCTGAAGGTCATCGGCGCGAACGGCTGACGGTCACGCAGGCCCCTGGCCTACGGCTGGGGTTTGCGGCGGAGCGCATCGTGGGCCATGAACCCAAAACGGCCAGCCGCAGGCCTGCGGAGCGAACGGGACTTCGACTGGATGGAGAGCACCTATCCCCTGCGCCAGGACCTGATCCAGTGCGCGATCGACGAGCTTGCCGCCGGCAACGCGCAGGCGCGCGACGGCCATGAGCGCGAAGCCGGCAGCCGGCCAACGGCTCGCCTGCTGCAAAGCGGCGGCCTGCATGCGCGGGTGACCGGGCCGGTCGAGGGTTACTACATCGCCTCCTGCGCCAGCCGCACCGGTGACGCAGCGAGGTCCTACCTGGGCTCGTACAAGATTTGCCAGGACGCCCCTGCCAGCTATTGGGAGGCGGTCACGCTGGTGGCGGGAAGCTGCAGGCACAGCGAGCCCACGGGGCTCGAGGCCCTGGCCTGCGCCGAAGCCATTGCCGTCCTGAAGATCGCGGACATGCCGATCCGCATCGACCGCGCCTGACAGCCGCACTTGGGCGTTACCATCGCGCATGAAGAAAACGTTCCCGCTCACCGTCGAAGGCAAGAACCGTGACCGTGTGCTCGACGCCGTGAAGCACGAGATCCGCAAGTACGTCCGGCGCGAGCGCCGGCGCGACGTGCCGCCCGGCGCCGATTACTGGGACTTCGACTGCAAGTTCGGCATCACGCCCGACACCGCCGAAGCCACGCACCTCAACAGCCTGATCGGCCTGGTCGACGCAGCCGCGAAGGAGGGCGCAGAGCACTTCTACGTGGAGATCCTCGCCAAGCCCGGCCACCGCAAGGCGCGACCGGCCGAGGGCGAAGGCCCCACTGTCGAGCCTGAATAGCAGCACTGTCGCGCGCTTGTCCTACAGGGCCGGGGTCAACGCCAACCCACCGTGGGCGTTGGTCAATGGAGCTTCGTTCCGGAGCTCGGCCATTCGTTTCTAGGAGACAAGCAGATGTTCAGGAAAATCCTTCTCGCCAGCCTCATCGCGACCTCGTTCGCAAGCGTGCCGCTGGCATCGGTCGCGCGCACCATCGTCATCCGCGAAGCACCGCCGCCGCCGCGCGAGGAAGCACAGCCCCAACTGCGGCGCGGCTACGTCTGGGCGCCGGGCCATTGGGAATGGCGCCGCGGCAAGCATGTGTGGATCGAGGGCCGGCAGATGCGCGCCCGCCGCGGCCACCATTGGGAAGCTGACCAGTGGGTCGAGCGCAATGGCCGCTGGGAACTGAGGCAGGGCCGTTGGGCGCGCGGTGACCGCGACGGCGACGGCGTGCCGAACCGCCTGGACAGCCGCCCGAACAACCCGAACAAGAGCTGACGGCTCAGGCCAGGCCGAGCGCGTGGAACACGCGGACGGCGGCGTACGCGTCGTTGGCTGCGTAGACCAGCTGCGCCTCGGTCAGGCGCGGGTTGGCCCAGTTGGAGGTGGTGGCCTTGCGCGACTTGATGAAGCGCCGGTTGAACATGACCGCCACCGCCCCCTTCACGCCCATGTCCTTGCGATAGCCGCGCTCGCGGAAGACGGTGTTGAGTTCGAGCACGTCCGCGGGCTCGACGCCCAGCTTGCTGCCGATGCGCTTGCGGTCGTCGCCGAGGCCGAAACCGGCCTTCGTGATGCCCCGCTGCGCGAGCAGGCCCGCCACCACCGCACGGCATTCCAGGTCATGCAGCTGGAACACCCACGCCTTGTCGAGCGTCGCGAGCTGCACCACGTGCGGCCCTTCGGAAACCTGGTCCTTGACGAAGGTCGGCTTGGATTCGGTGTCGAAGCCCCAGACGCCCGAGCCGGAGAGTTCGGCATGCGCTGCGTGCGCATCGCGCGCGGTCGCCACCAGCCGGATGCGGTCCAGCCCGAGGCGGTCGAAGGGTTCGAGCAGCGCGATCTGCGCCTTGTCGGGTGTGGGATGGCGGCTGTTCATGGGCTGGGGCGAGGATAACCGGCTTCGGGTAGCCCACTGCCGTGCTGGTGAATAATCGCGCATGGCCTTTCCCATCGATACCAGCGCCGTCACCCATGGCATCCAGCTGGCCGTCGCCCCGGTGTTCCTGCTCACGGCCGTGTCGGGAATGATCGGCGCGGTGGCCGGGCGGCTCGCCCGCATCATCGACCGGGCCCGCGTCGTGGAAGACCGCGCCCGCGCCAGCAGCGACGATGAATTTCTCCGGCGGGCCTATGCCGAGCTGGGGGAGCTGCGGGTGCGCGGCCGGCTGGCCAACGGCTGCATTGCGCTGCTCACCAGCTGTGCCTTCCTGATCGGCCTCACCATCATCCTGCTGTTCCTGGGAGAGACCACGGCGTTCCAGATCAACCGCTTCGCGATCGCCGGGTTCCTGCTCGGCGTCGTCTGTTTCCTGCTGGCGCTGCTGTGCTTCCTGGCCGAAACGTGGATCGCCACGCGGCTGCTGAACTTTCACATGCTGCGCTAGCGCGCTGGCTGCTGGCGCGACAGCGGGTAGATGCGGCTCATGCCGCCGAACACCACCGCACCCAGCAGCAATGCGCCCGCGGCGATCTCGAGCGACGGCGCGAAACCCTTCGACGCATCGGCGCTGCGCGCGAGCAGCGCCGGTGGCGAGCGGCGGCCCGACGATCTGGCCGAGGCCGTACAGCGCGGTGATCAGGCCCGGTCAGGGCCGTAGGGCGACGCCGGGCGCAGCCGCCGGACCTCCTGCAGCGCGAAGAACGTGATCGCGGTGAACGGCAGGCCCAGCAGCAGGCTGCCGATCGCGAAACCCGGCGAGCGTGGGACTCCACAGGCCGGCGAGGATGCCGAGCGGCCTGCACGAGGTAGCAGGCCGCCAGGCGCAGCCGCAGGTCGCCCGGCGCCGCGGATGCGCGAGGCGATGCGCGGCGCCGGCCATCACGCCGCTGCCGAAGATCGGCCAGAACAGGTCCAGCCACGCGCGAGCCGGGCAGGGCCTGCCGCGCGATCACGGGCAGGAAGGTGGCGGTGATGATGTAGCCGAAGCCGGCCAGCCCGTAGGCGCCGGCCAGCAGCGGCACTTCCAGGCCGCCGGTCCGTGCGCGTCGGCGTGCGTGCCTGCGGCGCCGGCCACGCGCCGGCGGGGCGCCGGACTGCGACGCCGCCGGCGTGAAGGCGGGCCAGACGACCGCGGTGAGCGCGGCCGCCAGCAGCCCGAAGACGGCCCAGCCGAGCGTTGCCGAGCCGTGCCACGCGACGATGCACGCTGGCTGCCAGGCCGCTCAGCACGATGCCCTGCGCCCGGGCCCGACGTAGATCAGCGCGCCCATGGCCGGCATCTCCAGCTGCGCGAGCCGGGCCAGGCACCAGCCCGACGCAAAGACGAACACCAGCGCGCTGGCCACGCCGGCGGCGAACCGCAGCGCGGGCCACGCGGACGGGAGCGGCAGCGCCATGCCCAGCGTCAGGACGGCCGTCGCCGCGAGCCCGCCGCGCACGAGCGCCAGGCCCGTGCACCGGCCGCGCGATGCCCAGCCTGCGCCAGAGCCAGGGCTGGAAGGTGCACAGCAGCGCACCGACCAGGTAGCCGAGGTAGTTGGCGCTGGCCAGCCAGCTGGCGCCGGCAAGGTCCACCACGCCGTCGGCCAGCATCATGGGCAGCAGCGGCGTGAACGCGAACCGGCCGATGCCCATCGCCACGGCAAGCGCCACCAGGCCGGCCACCACCACCCGCGCGGGCGTCAGCGCCGGGACCTGCTTGGGCAGCGGCAGCGAGCGTTCCATGCGGCGCTAGGCGAGCTGGTCGCGCACCTGGGCGGCGAGCTCGTAGGAGCGCAGGCGGGCGTCGTGGTCGAACATGTTGCAGGCGATCATCAGCTCGTCGGCGCCGGTGCGCTCGATGAACGCGCGCAGGCCGTCACGCACGGTTCCCGGGGAGCCGATGGCGGCGCAGGACAGCACGCTGTCCAGCAGCGCGCGCTCGGCCGGCCCGACCTTGTCGCGGTAGCCGGGCACGGGCGGCGGCAGCTTCGCCGGCCGGCCGCTGCGCAGGTTGACGAAGGCCTGCTGCATCGAGGTCGCGCGCACCTGGGCCTCCTCGTCGGTGTCGGCAGCGAACACGTTGAAGCCCAGCATCACATAGGGCTTGGCCAGCTGCGCCGACGGCTTGAAATTCTCGCGATAGACCTGCGATCGCCTGCATCATCTGCTGCGGCGCGAAATGCGACGCAAAGGCGTAGGGCAGGCCCAGCATCGCCGCCAGCTGGGCGCCGAACAGGCTGGAGCCCAGGATCCATACCGGCACCTTCAGGCCCGTGCCGGGCACGGCGCGGATCGCCTGCCTCGGCTGGTCGGACATCAGGTCCATGAGTTCGACCACGTCGCGCGGGAACTCGTCGGCGTCCGACATGAGGTTGCGGCGCAGCGCCCGCGCCGTCGCCTGGTCGGAGCCCGGCGCGCGGCCCAGGCCCAGGTCGATGCGGCCGGGGTAGAGCGACTCGAGCGTGCCGAACTGCTCGGCGATCACCAGCGGCGAATGGTTGGGCAGCATGATGCCGCCGGCGCCCACGCGGATGGTGCGTGGTGCCGCCCGCGACATGGCCGATCAGCACCGACGTGGCGGCGCTGGCGATGCCGGGCATGCCGTGGTGTTCGGCCAGCCAGTAGCGGTTGAAGCCCCAGCGCTCCGCGTGCTGCGCGAGGTCCAGCGTGTTGCGGAAGGACCGGGCCGCGTCGCTGCCTTCGGTGATGGGGGAGAGGTCGAGGACGGAGAAGGGAATCATTGCCCCGAGTATTGCCCGGGCGTCGCCTGCGTGCTTGAACGGGCGTGCACTCCAGCCTGTCCAATAGGGTTTTCTGCGAACGGGAGCACCCGCCGCCGCGGCGTCAGCGGGCCACGAGCACCGGCACTGCCGATTGCGCGACCACCTTGGCGGCGACGCTGCCCAGCACCAGGCGCGCCACGCCGGTGCGGCCGTGCGAGCCGACGACGACCAGGTCGGCGCCCTGGTCCGCGGCCGTCTGCACGATGCCGTGGGCGGCGGTCATGTCCTCGGCCATCCGCGCTTCCAGCCGCACCGGCGGGTCGGTGGCCGCGCACAGCGCCGCCACCCTGGAGTGGGCCTGCGCGCCATGCTGCTGGGCTGCCGCCATGTAGGCCTGGAAGCCCATGGGGTTGGTTTCGCCGATGCCCAGGTACGGATAGGGGTCGACGACGAAAAGCGCCGTGAGCTTGGCGCCGTGCGCGCGCGCCAGGTTCACGGCAAGCGTCGCGGCGTGCTCGGACGCGACGGAGCCGTCGGTTCCCAAGAGGATGTGCTTGAACATTCCTGGCCTCGCGTTTCTGCAGTAGTTCTTCAGGTTTGATGGTGCAGCCACCGGGTGCCGGGGCACTTGACCTGTGTCAATCCGGCCCCAGTGCGCGGGCACTACATTGGCCCCAACATCCGGAGGCAGACACCATGAGCAAGCACCCCGCCATCCCGAATCCCGCCGAGGCCGACGTCGATGCCCCGCTGGACGCCTTTTCGCAATGCCATGCCGGCATCATGGGGCAGCTGAAGGCGCTGGCAGGGCTGCCGGAGCTGGCCGCCGCAGCGGCGTTGGCCCGCAGCGTTGCCGCGGATTCGCTGCGGGTCTTCAAGCACGCGGTGCTCGAGCATCACGTGGAAGAGGAAAGCGAGCTGTTCCCGGCCGTCCTGCGCAGCGCCCACCCGGGCGAGGAGCAGGACCGGGTGCAGGCGCTCGTGAACCGCCTCACCGGGGAGCACCGCACGATGGAAGCATTGTGGAAGCGGCTGGAACCGGCCGTGGCCGCGACCGCCAAGGGCAAGCCCGACGCCGGCGAGCTGGACGCCGCGGTGGTGGACGAGCTCGTGCGCGCCTACGGTGCGCACGCCGCCTTCGAGGAGTCGCAGTTCCTGCCGCTGGCCGCCCTGATCCTCGGGCGCAATGGCAACCACATGGCCGCGCTGGGCCTGTCGCTGCACATGCGGCACGCGCCGCAGCCCATCGGCTACATCTGAGGGCGCTCAGCGCCGCGCGACCAGCACCGGCTGCTCGCGATACACCTCGGGCATCAGGCTCTTGAGGCTGGCGATCTTCGGCAGGTCGAAAGCGGCGATGTACGGCGAGCCGGGGTGCAGCGTCGCGTAGTCCTGGTGGTAGTCCTCGGCGGGATAGAACGCCGTGAGCGGCGCCACCTGCGTCACGATCCTGCCGCGAAAGACATGGGCCGCGTCCAGCTGGGCGATGTAGCGCTCGGCGACCTGCTTCTGGGCCGCGTCGGCATGGAAGATGGCCGACCGGTACTGGGTCCCGGTGTCGGGCCCCTGGCGGTTCAGCTCGGTGGGGTCGTGCGCCACCGAGAAGTAGATCTGCAGCAGCTTGCCGTACGAGATCCGGCCGGGGTCGTAAGTCACCTGCACGGACTCCGCGTGGCCGGTCGCGCCGCTGCCGATGGACGCGTAGTTGGCCGTTTCCCTGGCGCCGCCGGCATAGCCCGAGACGGCGTTGAGCACGCCCTGCGTGTGCTGGAACACCGCCTGCACGCCCCAGAAGCAGCCGCCGGCGAACACGGCGGTCTGCTGCGCGCCGGTGGCGGGCAGGTCGAACGCCGGCGGCGGCAGCGCGACGGCCTTTTCGGCCGCGGCGCTGCGGGCCATGAAGACGCCCACGGCGACGGCGATGATGACGGCGATGACCAGGGCCTTGTCGGCGACGAAAGCCGCGGCCCTGGCGCCCAGGGGAAGCGATGGGGTGTCCATGTGTGCGGGCCTCCTTCTTGCCAATGGCATTGTGAACCTCACCGTGGGTCGCTGCAGCGCCGCTGTTCTTACAGGCAGGCCCGCCTTGCCCAACGGTCCAGCTGGGGCTACCATCGGCCAATCGCGCCTTGTGCGCTGCCAGCCCCCTGCCAGGCATTCCGGAGGCTTCCATGCCGCAACTCATCGCATCGGTCGAAGGCGTCGAGATCAAGCACGTGTACCTCCAGAAGGACCGCACGACGCTCGGCCGCAATGCCGACAACGACATCGTCTTCGACAACATGGTGGTCAGTGGCCACCACTGCGTGTTCGAGCTCAAGGGCCTGGCCGATGTCTTCATCGAGGACCTCGGCAGCACCAACGGCACCTACATCAACGGCCAGATGGTCAAGCGCCAGCGGCTGCACGACGGCGAGGTGATCGCCATCGGCAACTTCCGCATCCAGTACCTCGCGGCTTCCGACCGGCCCAGCGGCTTCTCGGAAACCATGTCGATGAAGCTGGACGCGCAGGGCCAGCCGGCCCGCCAGCCGCACGCCGTCTTCCAGGTCCTCAACGGCTCGTCCGAAGGACTGGAGATGCCGGTCGTCAAGGCCGTGACCACGTTCGGCAAGCCGGGCGTGTCGGTCGTCGCGGTATCGCACCGCCGCGACGGCTACTACGTCGCCTTCCTGGATGGCACCAGCCGGCCGGCCCTCAATGGCGACGCCATCGGCGACGTGCCCGTGCTGCTTTCCAACCACGACGTGGTGGAACTCGCGGGCACCCGCATGCTGTTCCTGCTCAAGGACTAGGCTGCGTTCGGCCAGGGGCCATAATGCCCGCATGACAGGATTCGGAGGGCACGACAACCCATGGGACTGCTGAAAAAACTGTTTGGCGCCAACGGCGCCGATGGGGCCGCGCGGCCCGAGAGCGCGACCTCGGAGTTCCACGAAAGCGAGAGCACGCACCAGCGCACCAGTTCCAACAGCGCTCCCCGGCGCGAGCTGGTGCAGGTGGTCCTGCGCGACACGATGCGCAAGCACGCCATCCCGTCGGACTGGATCGACTGCCGGATCCTTTCCGTGATGACGCGCCAGCACAAGAGCGGCATGCATGTGCAGTTCATCGTGCGGCGCGGCGAGGACCGGCTGCTGGACTACCTCCATCCATTCCAGGACGCGTTCTGGGAAGAGCTGGAGAAGTTCGAGGCGCATCCGCGCGAATGGCTGTTCAGCATTGCCTGGCAGTTCGACGGCGAGGGCCGCCAGGCCGCTGGCGTCAGCGCCGCGGACGACTGGGACGGCGACACGCAGCCCCCCGAGGAGGACACCCGGCCACCGGAGGAGGACGAGCAGGCCGATGAGCTCGCCACCGACCTGCAGGCGCTCTATGCGATCCGGGACGCGGCGCTGTCGCAGCCGGGCGACCTGGTGGACCTGCCGCCTGCGAAGGGGCGAGGGCCCGGCCGCGGCTGACGACCCCGCATCCCCGGATGTTTTCCGATTGACTTGGGCCGCGGCCTGACCATACTTGGGCGTGCCCAAGACGGAGGCGGATCATGGCCAGTCTCAGCATCTCCAACCCTGTCGCAGCCCTGGATGGCATCGAATTCACCGGGACCGCGGGCGCGGTCGAGCAGAAATTCGTGGTGTACCGCGATGCGCTGGAAGACCTCGAGTACAAGCTGTTCGAAACCGATGAGGCACTGATGCAGGCTTTCCTGCGGCACCGCGTGCACATCGCGAAGGTGGCCGCGAAGGCGCTGGACGAAGGGCGGGGCGGCCCCAAGACCGTGCTGCTGCAGACCTTGTTGCTCTGAACGCCGCAGGCTTGCAATCCGGGCTGCCCGTCCCCAGTTTTGGGCAATGAGCACCACCGAAGCCCTGCACGTCGTCTGCCCGCACTGCCACACCACCAACCGGGTGCGGCAGGACGACCTGCGCAACGCCCCCGATTGCGGCAACTGCCACCAGGCCTTGTTCACCGCCCATTCGACGGCGCTGGGGGAGGCCGATTTCGACCGCCACGTCAGCCGCAACCAGATCCCCGTGCTGGTGGACTTCTGGGCGCCCTGGTGCGGGCCCTGCCGCCAGATGGCGCCGGCTTTCGAGCAGGCCGCCGCGCAGCTCGAGCCGCAGGTGCGGCTGGCCAAGGTCAACACCGAGGAAGCGCAGTCGCTCGGCGCGCGCTACGCGATCCGCAGCATCCCCACGCTGGCGCTGTTCGTCGGCGGGCGCGAGGTCGCGCGCCAGGCCGGTGCCATGGGCGCGGCCGACATCGTGCGCTGGACCCGCTCGCACCTGGGCTGACCCGCGGCCGGGCGACGCCTCAGCACCATCGTTGCAGCACCTCGTAGCCCGCGCCCTGGGGCAGCGAGCGCACCAGCACGTACCCGTCTTCGACATGCCAGCGCAGGACGGGGCCTTCCGCCGGCGGCGTGGCGCCCTGGGCGTGGCGCGCAAGGGTGACATGGGGCAGGTACGCACGCGGCTGCATGGGCAGGCCGAACGCCGCGAGTGCGTCGGCCATCGCTGCGTGCAGGACAGCGAGCGGCCGGGGCGTTGCGCGGGGCCGCAGCACGGCAATGCCATGGGGCCAGACCTCGCCGTGCCCGAAGTCCAGCTCGAAGGGCCGGAACGGCAGGCTCAGCGCGGCGATCAGTGGCGGCACGCTCCGCGGCGCGACGTTGCCCAGGAAGTGCAGGGTGACGTGCAGGCGCTCGGGCGGAACGAGGGCTGCCCCGGCCGGCCAGGCCCAGGCCTTTTGCCGGCTCGCCAGGGCCTCGCGGGTCGCCGGGCCGGGCCACAGCGCCGTGAACAGGCGCACGGCGGGCGCGCGAACGGACGGCATGTCGGCAGCTTGCATGGGGAGATTTTGCCGCGCCGGCCAGCACTTTCCCCGTTGACGCGCAGCTCATGCGCATGCCTATAGTGGGCCATGCTCGATTCGACCGCCATCAGGATGCTGGCCGAACCAGGCCGCGGCCTGTACGAATCGTTCTATTTTCGCGGCACCAGCAGCGACCGCAGGCACGCATTCTGGCTGAAGCACAACATGCTGCGCTACCGCGGCAGCGACGACGTGTGGATGGAAGGCGCGCTGGTGCTGTTCGACCGCGAGGCCAACCGGACCAGCGCCGTGTATGCGCACGAGGCGGTCGATGCCCGGCGCTTCGAGCGGATCCTGGACATGGCGCGCGACTGGGAGCACGTGGCGCTGGAATTGCGCAACGGCGCCTCGGTCCAGATCAACCGCAACTACCTGGGCGGGCACATCAGCGGCGAAGGCGGGCAGGCGAGCTGGGACTTGAAGCTGCGGCGCAGCGGCATGGCGCTGGCCCCATTTCCGCACGCGGCCATGTACGGCCTGCCCTGGCCGCGCAACAAGCTGCTCACGCGCGATTGCCATGTCGATTTCCACGGCAGCGTCCGCGCCGGTGAACTGGCCTTCAGCGGCGAGTTTCACGGCATGAACGGGCACAACTGGGGGAGTGGCCACGCGCACGGCTACGCGTATGCCAATTGCGCCCGGTTCGGCGGCAACGACACGGCCTATTTCGACGGCTTCAGCGCCCGCGTGGCGTTGATGGGCCGGCGCATCGTCACGCCCTGGCTCAGCATGGCCTGCCTGCACGTGGGCGGCAGGTGGCACAAGTTCAACAGCCTGCGCCGCGCTCCCACCCAGGAAGTCCTGCGCCTGGACGACTACGGATGGCGCGCCGGCTTGTGCAACGAAAGCCATCGCCTGGAAATCGACATCGACGGGGCGTCACCCCGGCTGCTGCCCTGGGTGGCGCTGCATTACGAGAACCCCGATCGCGAAGTGTCGGTCGTCAAGAGCACCAAGTTGGCCAACCTGAAGCTGCGGCTGCTGCGCCGCAGCGGCGAAGTGGAGCACGAGCTCGCCAGCGACGCGTGCGAGCTGGAAACGCTGCTGCCGGACAACGTGCCGGCCGGTGGCGGCTTCGTCGGCAAGCCGTAGCCACGCTCACGCCACCCAGGCGAGGAATTCGTCGAGCAGGCGGTTGAACTCCTGGGGCTTGTCCATGTGCGGCCAGTGGCTGGTGCCGGTGATCACCTTGCGCGCCACGTCGGGCATCTGGTTGTGCAGCGCGGCGGGGCCGTCGCCGTGGGCCGAGTCGATGATCAGCTTCGGGCCCTGGTAATGGGTGAGGGCGGGCAGCGGGTCGTAGTCGAAAATGGCGCCGATCATGGCCAGCGACTCCTCCTGCCCGGTATTTCGCATGCCGGCTTCCAGGGTTTCGCGCACGCCCGGCTGCGCGCCTTCGAGCAGCGAATCCCAGTACTGGGCCATCACCTTGCCGTAGTCGGCCTTCAGCGAATCCATCACCTGCTTGCGCTGTTCCGGCGCGGCTTTGCCCGGCGAGCCGACCAGCACCAGCCCGGCGACGCGCTTGGGAAATTTCTCGACGTAGGCCGAGGCGGCGGCCCCGCCCATGCTGTGCCCCACGAGAACGAAGCGCTTCATCTCCAGCGCATCGGCGACGGCGGCGATGTCCTGGGCCAGCGCGGGCACGGTGTAGTCGCCCGAAGCAGGGGGATCGGAATGGCCGTGGCCGCGCAGGTCCATCGCCACCGCGCGGCGGCGTGCCCTCAGGTGGGCCAGCTGGGCCCGCCAGTGCGCCGACGTGCCGGCGTACGAGTGGACGAAGAGGATGGGCACCTGGCCGGATCCCGTATCGTCCACGTAGAGTTCGCCCGCCGGGCCGGTGATCGTCATGGCCATGTCGTGTCTCCTTAGAGCTTCGGGATGTGCAGCGTCTTGCTGATCATCAGGCTGCCCGAGAGCACGAACAGCAGGACCAGCGGGTGCAGCTCCCAGGGGCCGATGCTCCAGGCCCCGCCGTAGAGGTCGTCGCCGACCCGGCCCACCGCCGCCGCCACGGCCAGCAGGCCGGTGAGCAGCACGCTGGTGGGGATGGGTGTGCCCTCGAAATATTTCACCTTGCCGCTGTCGCCCGAGAGCGATTCGGCGGTGACGTTGTAGCGCGCGAGGCGGCTGACGCCGCAGCACACGAAATAGATCAGCGCGGCGACGTCCCAGCCGCCCTGCATGCCCGCCGCGAACGCCAGCGCTGCCGGGGCCATGCCGAACGAGAGGATGTCGGACAGCGAATCGAGTTCGCGCCCCAGCGGCGAATGCTGGTGGCGCGCGCGGGCGATGCGGCCGTCCAGCACGTCGAAGATGAAAGCCGCCGGCGCCAGCGCCGCTGCCGCGTAGAAATGGAAGGGCAACTGGCTCGCCATGTACGCCATGGCAAAGAATACGGCCGCCACGCCGCAGCCCGCGTTGCCCAGCGTAAAGAAATCGGCAAGGTGAAAGCCCCGCAGCATCGAGAAATGGCGGGGCGGTGAGGTGGGCTGCATGCGCGGTCCTTGTTGTTTGCTTTCACATTAGGCGCCATCCGGCCGGTCAACCGTCGGACCCGGGCACCGCACTCTGTCGGCGCAGTCCCACGGCCGCACCGGCCACCGGGCCCGCGCGTTTAGCATCGGCGCATGGCACGCCGCCCCCACTACCACGTCTACGTCGTCGAACTGTCCGACCGGGTGTGGAACGTGGCGCGCTTTCGCCGCGCCAATCCGGACTACCGGCTGGGCAAGCCATTCGTCTACGTGGGCATGACCGGGCTCGACCCCGATGTGCGCTTCGACAAGCACAAGGCCGGCATCCAGGCCAACAGCTTCGTGCGCGACCACGGGCTGCGGCTCCTGCCTGCGCTGTATGAGCGGTACAACCCCATGCCTTACGACGCGGCCCGCGACATGGAGGTGGAACTGGGGATCGCGCTGCGCAAGGCCGGGTACGGCGTCTGGCAGGCCTAGCCGGAGGGCGCCTGCAGCACCAGGAACGACCAGCTCACGTCGGGCCGGTCCAGCATGTCGGGGCTGGCGCATTCGTGCAGCGTCCGCAGGCCGCAGCCCTCCGCCAGCGCGCTGACATCGGTGGCGCGGATGTCGAACATGCGCCGTCCCGCCGGCACCGGTCCGTGACGCAGTGTCATCGACACGCGGCCCCCGGGGGAGAGCAGCGTGGCCAGCAGCTGCATGGCCCGGCGCTGCTGCGCGGAGTCCAGGTGCATCCACACGGCGGTGAGCAGGATCAGGTCGAACCGCTCCTGCAGGGCGCAAACCTTCGCGAGTTGCGGGAGCATGTCGTCGATCCAGCGGATCGTCGGGGGGTGCCGGGCCTGCCCGTAGGCCCGCAATTCAGGGGTCGGCTCGACCGCGGTGACCGCGTGCCCTTGCCGCGACAGGGCCGCGGCGTCGCGGCCGGTGCCCGCGCCGATGTCCAGCACGCGCGCGGGCGCCGGCGGAAAGAGGTGCAGCACCGGGCGGTGCACGTCCTCGAACGCGACGCTCTCGTACTGGCCGATCAGCGCCCGGGCCGACTCGCTATAGCCGCTGGTGGTTTCCCCTTGTCCCATGGCGCCACTATAGGGCGTGGCGCGTGGGCCTATTGGCGGATCTTGCCCGCGCCGCTGATGATCGACAGCTCGACGAACTTGGAGCCGGTGCGCATGCCGGGCCTGAAGCCGACGGCATAGCCGCCGAGGTTGTAGTTGTCCATGCCGTCCAGCGCGGCGGCCATGCCTTCGCGGGTCGGCCGCGCGCCCTGGCGGCGCACCGCTTCCACGATCACCTTGGCCGTGATGTAGCCCTCCATCATCGCGTAGCTCACGGGCACTTCGAGCTTGTCGGCCTTGGCGACCGCGTCGGTGAATTCCTTGGCCAGCCGGTTCGCGATCTTGTAGGGGCTGGGGGTGACCTGGGCAATGGCCACGCCCTGCATCTGCTCCTCGGCCAGCCGCTTGGACAGCTGCTCGATGTCGGCGCCCGAATGGGCGAACAGCTGCGCCGTGCCGCCACCGCCGCGGTACTGCTCGATGAACCCGGCCGCGGCCGCGCCGCTGGCCACCATGATGATGGCCTGGGGGGTATTGGCCGAGAGGGTCGTGATGGCGGCCGACACCTGGTTGGTGCCCGATGGGTAGGAGGCCTTCGCCACGATCGAGGCCTTGGCCTTGGCGGCCGCTTCCTCCGCGGCGGCGACCAGCGCGGCCGCGCCGGGGCCATCCTCATAGAACAGGCCCAGCCGCGTGATGCCGATGGTGGCCAGGTGCTCGGTGAGCTTGTTGATCTCGTCGCGCAGGCCCGCGCGCACGCTGTACAGCAACGGCGTCTCGGGCCGGATCTCCGCCGTGCGGTAGCCCACCAGGGCGATCTTTTCCTTTTCCAGCAGGCCCGCGCTGACCAGGTCGCGGATGTTGCGGTTGCCGAAGAAGCCGGCCAGCACCATCGGCTTGTCCTCGGCGAGCATCTGTCTGGTGACGCTCACCGTGTCCTCGGGCCGGCCGCCGTCGTCCTTGCGCACCAGGTTGAAGGTGTGGCCGTTGACCCCGCCGGCCTTGTTCACGTTGCTGAAGTACAGCTGCATGCCGGCCGAATAGGCGCGGCCCTGGTTGGCCTCGAGGCCGGACATGGGGCCGACCTGGCCGACGACGACCTGTGCCGCTTGCGTGGCGTGGGCACCCGCCAGCAGCGTGACGGCCAGGAGGGATTGCGCCAACAGGCGGCGTGATTTCATCGATGTCTCCTCGGAATGCGTTGAGGCGAATTTTCTCAAGCCCAGGGCGTCCGGCACGGCGCCTGCCGTGTGGAAAGCACGTACTCCTTTCACTCCATTTCGGGTTCTCGTGTCCAATACCGGGGATGAGCCGGCCGCAGGCAACGCAGGAAGACATCGAATCGCCCTACGCGTGGATGCGGCTGGCCGTCTCCCTGGTCCTGATGACGATCGGCGGCTCGGGCATGTATTCCGTGACGGTGGTGCTGCCGCGGATCCAGCAGGAATTCGGCGTGGCGCGTGCGGACGCGTCGCTGCCGTACACGCTGACGATGATCGGGTTCGGCCTGGGCGGCGTGCTGATGGGGCGCCTGGCGGACCGCTTCGGCGTCCTGGTGCCCGTGGTGCTGGGCGCGCTCGGGCTGGGCGCGGGCTTCGTCGCCGCCGGCCTGGCGCCCAACCTGTGGCTGTTCTGCGCGGCGCAGGGCCTGTTGATCGGGCTGCTGGGAACCTCGGCCACGTTCGCACCGCTGGTGGCCGACACGTCGCAATGGTTCGACCGCCGCCGCGGCATGGCGCTGGCCATCTGCATGAGCGGCAACTACACGGCCGGCGCCGTGTGGCCGCCGGTGATGCAGTACTTCATCGACAGCGTCGGCTGGCGCCAGACCTACGTCGGCATGGGCGTGTTCTGCGTGGCGGCGATGCTGCCGCTGGCGCTGGTCCTGCGGCGCCGGCCGCCGCCGCACGCGCCCGTGGCCATCGCGGCACCGGCGAAGGGCTTCGCGGCCGTGCCGGACCGGCCGATGGGCATGAGCCCGGGCACGGTGCAGGCGCTGCTGTGCGTGGCCGGCGTGTCGTGCTGTGTCGCGATGTCGATGCCGCAGGTTCATATCGTGGCCTACTGCGGCGACCTGGGCTTCGGCGCGGCGCGCGGCGCGGAGATGCTGGCCCTGATGCTCGGGCTGGGCGTGGTGAGCCGGCTGGCGTCGGGATGGATCTCGGACCGCATCGGCGGGCCTGCGCACGCTGCTGCTGGGGTCGGTCCTGCAGGGGATCGCGCTGCTCATGTTCCTGCCGTTCCAGGGGCTGGTGTCGCTGTACGTCGTCGTCGGGCATGTTCGGCCTGTTCCAGGGCGGCATCGTGCCGGCCTACGCGCTGATCGTGCGCGAGCATTTCTCGCCGAAGGAGGCCGGCGCGCGCGTGGGGATGGTGCTGATGGCGACGCTGTTCGGCATGGCCCTGGGCGGCTGGATGTCGGGCGCGATGTTCGACCTCACAGGCTCCTATCGCGCGGCGTTTCTCAACGGCATCGGCTGGAACCTGCTGAACGTCAGCATCGTCGTCTTCCTGCTTTACCGCGTGCGGTCGATGGCCGCCACTGGCGCGCCAGCCGCGGCAACCGGGCGGATGAGTTGATATAGTCATCGGGCATGGCCCATCACGCCCACCCTCACCGCCGCCGGCTGCTGCAGCTGGCCGTGGCCGGCGCGGCGGGCAGCTGGCTGCCGCGCAGCGCCTGGACCCAGCCGCGGTTTTCCGGCGACCCTTTCAGCCTCGGCGTGGCGAGCGGCTCGCCCTCGCATGACTCCGTCGTGCTGTGGACCCGGCTGGTCGCGCCCGGACTCTTTGGCAGCCTGGGCGGCGAGGCGGTCCCCGTGCGATGGGAAGTGGCCCACGACGAACAATTCAGCCGCATCGCGCAGCGCGGGCAGTCCCAGGCGGTGGGCGAACTGGCGCATTCGGTGCACGCCGAGGTGGCCGGGCTGGAGCCGGACCGCTGGTATTTCTACCGTTTCATGGCCGGCGATGCGGTGAGCCCCACCGGCCGCACGCGCACCGTCCCGGCGCCCGACGCGGCGGTCGGCAAGCTGCGCCTGGCCTATGCGTCCTGCCAGCGCTGGGAGCACGGCTACTTCAGCGCCTACCGCCACATGCGCGATGAAAACCTGGACGCGGTGCGTGTTCCTGGGCGACTACATCTACGAATACCCCGCGGCGGCCCGGCCCGTGCGGCTGCCCTTCAGCGGCTGGACGCTCACGCTGGACGACTACCGGCAGCGCTACGCGCTGCATCGCGAGCGACGACGACCTGCGCGCCATGCACGCGGCCTGCCCCTGGTTCGTGACCTGGGACGACCACGAGGTGCAGAACGACTATGCGGGCCTCGCGGCCGGCGAGAACGGGCCGCCGGTGGCGAGCTTCGCGCAGCGGCGCGCGGCGGCGTACCAGGCGTTCTACGAGCACATGCCGGTGCGGGCGGCGGCGCTGACGCAGGCCATCGCCGGCCTGGCGGCGGGCGCGGAGATGCGCCTCTATTCGCAGCAGCGCTTCGGCCGCCTCGGCAACCTGATCCTGCTGGACGGGCGGCAGTACCGTGACCGCCAGGCCTGCACGCCCGGGCGGCAGGCCGGGCTCCGCGATGCTGGACCCGGCGGCCTGTCCGGAATGGGACGATCCCGCGCGCACGATGCTGGGCGCGCAGCAGGAGCGCTGGCTCGATGCCGCGCTGGCCGGCGCCGGCCCGGGCTGGACCGTGATCGGGCAGCAGACGCTGTTCGGCCGGCGCGACTTTCGCAGCGGTCCGGGCCGGTCGCTGTGGAACGACGGCTGGGACGGGTACGGCGCGGCGCGCGGGCGGCTGACGCAATCGCTGCAGCGCCACCAGGTCGCCAACCCGGTCCTGCTGGGCGGCGACGTGCACGAGAACTGGGTCGGCCATGTCAAGGCGGACTACGAGCGGCCCGACAGCGCCATCGATCGGCGTCGAGTTCTGCGGCACCAGCATCACCTCGCGTTCCGCGGGCAACCGGCAGATCGCGCAGACGCCTGGCCGAGAACCCGCACTTCATCTTCGCCGACTCCGAGCGCAAGGGTTATGGCGTCGCCGAATTCACGCCGCAACGGCTCACCACCACGCTGCGCGTCGTCGATGACGTGACGCGGCGCGACACGCAGGTCGAGACGCTGGCGCGCTTCGTGGTCGAGGCCGGACGGCCGCAGGTGGAGGCCGCGTGATGCGCCGCTGGCAAGCCATCCTGCTGGCATGGCTGCTGGCGCTGGCCTCGGCCGCGGCGCAGGCACCCGCCGGGGAAATTGTCCGTCGGCGCCGATGACAGCTACCTGCTCACGCGGGCCTTCACCTTCCTGGAGGACAAGACCGGGCAGCTGAAGTTCGACGACGTCCTGAAGCCCGGCGCGCAGGCGGCCTTCCGGCCCGTGGCCGCAGACCGGGCCCGGCGCCAACTTCGGCCTGACCCGCTCGGCGATCTGGCTGCGCATCAAGGTCAGGACGTCCAGCGCGACGCCGGCCGACTGGCTGCTGGAAGTGGCCTACCCGCCGCTGGACCGCCTGGAGCTGTACGCGCCGGATGCCGCCGTCCGGCTATGCGCGGCAGGCCGGCGGCGACCAGCTTCCCTTCGCCAGCCGCGCCGTCGCGCATCGCAACCACGTGCTGCCCGTGCGGCTGGCGCCCGGCCGCCGAGGCGACGCTCTACCTGCGCATCGAGTCGGAGGGAACGGTGGCAGCCCCGGCCACGCTGTGGCGGCCGGCTGCGCTGTGGCGGCACGACCAGGCCAACTACGCGCGCGCTCAGCCTGTATTTCGGCCTGCTGCATCGGGCTGCTGCTGTACAACCTGCTGCTGTTCACGTCGGTGCGCGACGTCGGCTACCTGATCTACGTGGCCTTCGTCGCCTCGATGGGCATCGGCCAGGCGGCGCTGACGGGCCTGGGCGCGCAGTTCCTCTGGCCGCAGTGGACCTGGTGGAACGGCGTCTCGCCGCCGGTGGGGCTGGCCGCCGCGGCGATGTTCGGCCTGCTGTTCGCGCGCCACTTCCTCTCCAGCTCCGTGCGCATGCGCGTCATCGACAAGTTCCTGCTCGTGCAGCTGGCGGGCTGGGCGCTGTCGCTGCTGGCGGCGCTGACCCTGCCCTACACGGTGTCGTCGTGGATGGTCACCATGCTGGCCGTGGTGAGCGTGGTCACCATGGTCGTGGTCGGCTGTCATCAGCATCCGGCGCGAGTTCGCCGGGCGCGCGGACTTTCTTCACGGCCTGGGCCGTGCTGCTGGTCGGCGTGGTGACGCTGGCCCTGCACAACACGGGGGTGCTGCCCTCCAACGCGTTCACGTCGAACGCGCTGCTGATCGGCTCGGCGCTGGAGATGGTGCTGCTGTCGTTCGCGCTGGCCGACCGCATCAACGTGGCGCGCCGCTTCAAGGAGCAGGCGCAGGCGCGCATCGCCGCCGAGCACGCGATGGTGGAGGCGCTCAGCCAGTCGCAGGACCGGCTGCGGCACGGTGCTGGAGGAGCGCGAGATCATCCTGGAGAGCTCGATCGTCGGCATCGCCTTCCTCACGCCCGAAGGGCGCTTTCGCTGGGCCAACAAGGCGATGCTGGACATCTTCGGCGCGCACGGCCAGGCCGAACACGTCGATGGAGCCGTTCTACCTCTCGCGCGAGCAGTACCTGCGCGTCGGCGGCGAGGTGGCGGCCAGCGTGGCGCGCGGCCAGGTGTACGAGACCGAGCTGCAGATGCGGCGCGCGGACGGCACGCCGATCTGGGTGTCGCTGTCGGGCAAGGCCGTGAGCCGGCAGCGACCTGGGGCAGGGCACCGTCTGGGTGATCATGAACATCACGCCGCGCAAGCAGCTGGAAGAGCAGCTGCAGAAGACCAGCTCCGAGCGCGAGGCCATCCTGAACAGCGCGCGTGGTGGGCATCGTGCTGTCGGTGGCGCGGCGCCACGAATGGGTGAACGAGAAGTTCGCGCAGATGCTCGGGCTACCCGCGGCAGGTGCTCATCGGCCAGTCTTCGGACCATCTCCATCCCGACGACGAGTCATGGCGCGGTTCGGCGTGGAGGCGCGGGCCGCGCTGATCGCGACCGGCTCGTACGTCTGCGAGCGCCAGCTCAAGCGCCGCAACGGCGAGCTGTTCTGGGTCGAGATGGGCGGCAGCTGCCTGCGTCCCAACGACCCCGACTCGGGCGTGATCTGGACCTTCCTGGACATCACCGAGCGCAAGAAGTCGGAAGCGCGAGATCCGCGAGGCGCTGGAGCAGCAGAAGGCGCTGAACGAATTGCGCAGCCGCTTCGTGGCGATGACCAGCCACGAGTTCCGCACGCCGCTGGCGGCCATCCTGTCGGCCGAGGAACTGCTGCGCCACTACGGCGACCGCCTGCCGCGGCACGAGCGCGTCGAGGTGCTGGACAGCATCGCCTTGGGCGTGCAGCGCATGTCGCGCATGATGGACCGGGTGCTGCTGCTGGGCAAGGCCGACGCCGGCATGCTGGAGTTCAAGCCGCAGAAGGTCGAGCTGGTGCCGCTGTGCCGGCAGTTCGTCGACGAGGCGCGCGCCGCAGCAGCCGGACAGCCACAGCGAGGTGGTGACCGAGTTCGGCGACGGCGTCGGCCAGGGCCTCTACGACGAGAAGCTGCTGCGCCACATCTTCAGCAACCTGCTGTCCAACGCGCTGAAGTACTCGCCCGGCGGCGGCCAGGTGGGCTTCAAGGTGCGGCGCGAGGACGACGCGACCGTGTTCGAGGTGGCGGACCAGGGCATCGGCATCCCGCCGGACGAGGTGTCGCACCTGTTCGAGTCGTTCCACCGCGCCAGCAACGTCGGCGCGATCCAGGGCACGGGCCTGGGGCTGGCGATCGTGAAGAACGCCGTGGACATGCACGGCGGCAGCATCGAGGTGAAGAGCGAGCTGGGCCGCGGCACCACGTTCACGGTGACGCTGCCTGCTGAGCCCCGCCGCCTAGCGCACCACCTCCAGCAGCCGGTCCAGCCCGCCCTCGTTGATCGCGACCATCGCCTGCTCGCGCACCTTGGGCTTGGCGTGGTAGGCCACCGACAGGCCGGCTTCGCCCATCATCGGCAGGTCGTTGGCGCCGTCGCCCATGGCGATGGCCTGCTGCGGGCGAGATGCCCAGCTGCGCGCAGGTCTCCAGCAGCATCCTGCGCTTCTCGGCGCCGTCGCAGATGTCGCCCCAGGGCTGGTCGACCATGCGGCCGGTGAGCTGGCCGCAGTTCGGGCCGGACTCGATCTCCAGCACGTTGGAGCGGGTGAAGTCGATGCCCAGCCGGTCGCGCACGCGGTCGGTGAAGAAGGTGAAGCCGCCGGAGACCAGCAGCACCTTCAGGCCCGCGGCCTTGCAGGCCGCCACCAGCGTCTCGGCGCCGGGGTTGAGCTGCAGCCGCTCGACGTAGACCTGCTCCATGTCGGCCACGGTCACGCCCGCGCAGCAGCGCCACGCGCTGGCGCAGGCTCTCCTTGTAGTCGGCGATCTCGCCGCGCATCGCGGCTTCGGTGATGGCGGCGACTTCCTCCTTGCAGCCCGACGGCATCGGCGATCTCGTCCACGCACTCGATGTTGATCAGCGTGGAGTCCATGTCGAAGGCGATCAGCTTGAAGTCCTTGAGGGCCAGGGGCGGGGTGAAGCCCTGGACGACCAGGCCGGGGGAGATTTCTGCGGGGGGTTGGCATGCTGCGGGATTTTCGTCATTGTGCGCCTCAGGCGCGGCTTCGCGCCACCTTGGGCTGCCCCAGCGAGCGCAGCACGTCGCGCACCATCTGCGCGCGGTCCTTGGGGTCGGGCAGCTCGCGCTCGATGCGCAGCTTTTCGTTGCCGGCCAGCTTGATGTGCTTGTTCTTCTGCACCAGCTCGATGATGCGCATCGAGTCGATCGGCGGCTGCGGCTTGAAGGTGATGTGGATCACGCCGGGCGCGGCATCGACCTTCACCACGCCGTAGGGCTTGGCCAGCACGCGCAGGCGGTGCACGTCGATCAGCGTCTGGCGCCTGCGGCGGCAGCTTGCCGAAGCGGTCGACGATCTCCTCGAGCAGCGCGTCGATCTGGTCGGCGTTCTTCGCCGTGGCCAGCCTCTTGTAGAACGACAGGCGCAGGTGCACGTCGCCGCAGTAGTCGTCGGGCAGCAGGGCCGGCGCGTGCAGGTTGATGTCGGTGGTGACGGACAGCGGCGCCAGCAGGTCGGGCTCCTTGCCCGCCTTGAGCGAGCGCACCGCCTCGGCCAGCATCTCGTTGTAGAGCTGGAAGCCGATCTCCAGCATGTTGCCGCTCTGGTTCTCGCCCAGCACCTCGCCGGCGCCGCGGATCTCCAGGTCGTGCATCGCCAGGTAGAAGCCCGAGCCCAGTTCCTCCATCTGCTGGATGGCGTCCAGCCGCTGCGCCGCCTGCTTGGTCAGGCTCTCGGTGTCCGGCACCATCAGGTAGGCATAGGCCTGGTGGTGGCTGCGGCCGACGCGGCCGCGCAACTGGTGCAGCTGCGCCAGGCCGAACTTGTCGGCGCGGCTGATGACGATGGTGTTGGCCGTCGGCACGTCGATGCCGGTCTCGATGATGGTCGAGCACAGCAGCAGGTTGTAGCGCTGGGCGACGAAGTCGCGCATCACGCGCTCCAGCTCGCGCTCGGGCATCTGGCCGTGCGCCACGGCGATGCGCGCCTCGGGCAGCAGCGCTTCCAGGCGCTCGCGCCGGTTCTGGATGGTCTCCACCTCGTTGTGCAGGAAGTAGACCTGGCCGCCGCGCTTCAGCTCGCGCAGCACCGCCTCGCGGATCACGCCGTTGCCCTCGTTGCGCACGAAGGTCTTGATCGCCAGGCGGCGCTGCGGCGCGGTGGCGATCACCGACAGGTCGCGCAGGCCCTCCAGCGCCATGCCCAGCGTGCGCGGAATCGGCGTGGCGGTGAGCGTGAGCACGTCGACCTCGGCGCGCATCGCCTTCATCGCCTCCTTGTGGCGCACGCCGAAGCGGTGCTCCTCGTCGATGATCAGCAGGCCCAGGTTCTTGAACTTCGTGGCCTCGGACAGCAGCTTGTGCGTGCCCACGACGATGTCCACGCTGCCGTCGGCCAGGCCCTTGAGCGTGGCCGTGACTTCCTTGCCGGAGCGAAAGCGCGACACCTCGGCCACCTTGACCGGCCACTTGGAGAAGCGGTCGACCAGGGTCTGGTAATGCTGCTCGGCCAGCAGCGTGGTGGGCGCCAGGAAGGCGACCTGCTTGCCGCCGGTGATGGCGATGAAGGCCGCGCGCAGCGCCACCTCGGTCTTGCCGAAGCCCACGTCGCCGCAGACCAGGCGGTCCATCGGCCGCGGCGAGATCATGTCCTGGATGACGGCGTGGATCGCCGCGTTCTGGTCGGCGGTTTCCTCGAAGCCGAAGTCGTTGGCGAAGGCCTCGTAGTCCTGCGACGAGTAGCGGAAGGCATGGCCTTCGCGCGCGGCGCGGCGCGCGTAGATGTTGAGCAGCTCGGCGGCCGTGTCGCGCACCTGCTCGGCGGCCTTGCGCTTGGCCTTTTCCCATTGGCCCGAGCCCAGCTTGTGCAGCGGCGCCTCGTCGGCCGAGACGCCGGTGTAGCGGCTGATCAGGTGCAGCTGGCTGACCGGCACGTAGAGGAGGGCCTTGTCGGCGTATTCCAGGTGCAGGAATTCGGTCGAGCCCTGGCCCAGGTCCAGGTTGACCAGGCCCTTGTAGCGGCCGATGCCGTGCTGCGTGTGCACCACCGGGTCGCCGACGTTCAGCTCCGACAGGTCCTTGATCAGCGCTTCGACGTCGCTGACCTGCTCCTGCTTCTTGCGCCGGCGCGTGGTCGGCCCGGCGGCGAACAGCTCGGTTTCGGTGACGAAGTCGAGGCCTTCTTCGAGCCAGCTGAAGCCGGTGTTCAGCGCCGCGGTCGCGATGCCCAGCTTTTCGTCGCTGGCCTGGAATTCGTCCAGCGAGTCGAAGGCCGGCGGCGTCAGGTGGCTGGCGCGCAGGAAGTCGAGCAGGCTCTCGCGCCGGCCGTCGCTTTCGGCCAGCACCAGCACGCGATGCTGCGTGTTGCGCAGGTGCTCCTTGAATTCGCCAGCGGCTCCTCGGCGCCGCGCACGACGGCCATGGGCGGCAGGGGCTCGAACTCGGCATAGGCGCTGGTCTCCTCGGGCGCCGGCACGGCTGCGGCACGCAGGGCCAGTTGCGCGTGCTCGTTGGCGCGGCCGTAGAACTGCTCGGCCGTGAGGAACAGGTGCTCCGGCGGCAGGGCGGGGCGCTCGGGGTCGCCCCGCACCAGGCGGTAGCGGTCGCGCGTGTCCTGCCAGAAGCGCTGGAAGGCGGGCTCCAGGTCGCCGTGCAGCACCACGGTCGCCTGCTGCCCGATGTAGTCGAACACGGTGGCCGTGTCGTCGAAGAACAGGGGCAGGTAGTACTCGATGCCGGCGGTGGCGACGCCGTTGCCGATGTCCTTGTAGATGCGGCTCTTGGTCGGGTCGCCCTCCAGCAGTTCGCGCCAGCGGCTGCGGAATCTGGCCCGCGCGTCGTCGTCCATCGGGAATTCGCGGCCCGGCAGCAGCCGCACCTCGGGCACGGGGTACAGGCTGCGCTGGCTGTCGGGATCGAAGGTGCGGATCGAGTCGATCTCGTCGTCGAACAGGTCGACGCGGTAGGGCACCGTCGAGCCCATCGGGAAGAGGTCGATCAGCCCGCCGCGCACCGCGTATTCGCCGGGGCTGACGACCTGCGTGACGTGGCTGTAGCCGGCCAGGGTCAGCTGGGCCTTGAGCTTCGCTTCCTCGAGCTTCTGCTTGACCTGGAAGTGAAAGGTGTAGCCCGCCAGGAACGCCGGCGGCGCCACGCGGTACAGCGCGGTGGTGGCGGGCACCACGACCACGTCGGCCTGCGCCCTGCGAAATGCGCCAGAGCGTGGCCAGCCGCTCGCTGATCAGGTCCTGGTGCGGCGAAAAGGTGTCGTAGGGCAGCGTTTCCCAGTCGGGAAAGAGCGCGCAGCGCAGGTCGGGCGCGAAAAACGCGATCTCCTCGATCAGGCGCTGCGCATCGGTGGCATCGGCGGTGACGATGGCCGTGAGCCTGCGCTCGGCCTTCGCCCGTTCCGCCACCCTGGCCAGCAGCAGGGCGTCGGCCGAGCCGGGCGGGCGGGGCAGGGTGTAGCGTTTGCCGGCGCTGAGTTTGGGTAAATCCATGAACAATGTTGGCCCCCACGCTTCGCAGCCCCCCGCGGGGGCGCTTTTTGCCTGGGGGCGGCCCGGCGGCAAAAAAATACAAAACACCCCGCGCCTGAAGAGGGTGGGGTGTGAGGCTCGATTCTAGAATGGACGCTATGGCAACCAGTGAAAGCAAATCCAATTCCCGCTTTTACGCCCTGGTTCCCTGCGCCGGCACCGGCAGCCGCGCCGGCACGACCGGCCCCAAGCAGTACGAGCGCATCGCCGGCCAGCCGATGGTCTGGCACACGCTGGCGGCCTTCGCGGCCGTGCAGCGCATCGCCAGGACGCTGGTGGTGGTGGCGCCGGGCGACGGCTTCTTCGAGCGCAACCCGACCTCGGCCATGGTGGTGCCCTGCGGCGGCGCGACCCGCGCCGCCAGCGTCGCCAACGGCCTGTACGAGCTCACCCGCGTGGGCGCCACCGACCAGGACTGGGTGCTGGTGCACGACGCCGCGCGCTGCCTGATCACGCCGGCGCTGATCGACTCGCTGATCGACGCCTGCGCGCAGGACGAGGTGGGCGGCCTGCTGGCGCACAAGCTGCCCGACACGCTCAAGCGGGAGGAAGGCGGCCGCGTCGCGGCGACGCTGGACCGCGAGGACAAGTGGCTGGCGCAGACGCCGCAGATGTTCCGCATCGGCCTGCTGATGCAGGCGCTGGAGCGCGCCGGCACGGGCAGTGACCGACGAGGCCAGCGCCATCGAGGCCTGGGCCACCGGCCGCTGCTGGTGCCCGGCGGCGCGCAGAATTTCAAGGTGACCTACCCGGATGATTTCGCGCTGGCCGAGGCCGTGCTCAAGGGCCGCCAGCTGATGCCGCAGCGCCATGATTGCGCATCGGCGAAGGCTGGGACATCCACGCCCTGGTGCCGGGGCGCAAGCTGGTCATCGGCGGCGTCGAGATTCCGTTCGAGCGCGGCCTGCTCGGCCATTCGGACGCCGACGTGCTGCTGCACGCGATCACCGACGCGCTGCTCGGCGCGGCCGGGCTGGGCGACATCGGCCGCCATTTCCCGGACACCGACGAGCGCTTCAGGGGCGCCGATTCGATGCTGCTGCTGGTCGAGGCCGCGCGGCGCGTGCGCGAGCAGGGCTTGCAGATCGGCAACGTCGACAGCACCGTGATCGCGCAGGCGCCGAAGCTCGCGCCCCACATCGACGCCATGCGCGAGCGCATCGCCCAGGCGCTGGACCTGTCGCCCGACCAGGTCAACGTGAAGGCCAAGACGGCCGAGAAGCTCGGGCCCGTCGGCCAGGGACTGGCCATCGAGGCGCGGGCGATCGTGCTGCTTGCTGCCTGACGCCGGCTCAGTACGCGGGTTCGGCCCGGTCTTCGGGCTGCGGCTCGGGCGCCGTCATCGGCGACTTGGGCTTTTGCAGCTTGATGTGCGCGGCCAGGCCCGCCCGAGGTGGTGTTGGCCAGCGCGAAGATGCCGCCCATGCGCTGCACCGTCTTGTCGACGATCGCCAGGCCCAGGCCGGCGCCGGTGGCCGCCGTGCGGGCGGCGTCGCCGCGGAAGAACGGCTTGATCAGGTTGGGCAGGGCCTCGGGCGCCACGCCCATGCCGTGGTCGCGCACCTTCAGCAGCACCCATTCGTTGCGCGACTTGCGCCGCGATGTCCACGATCGCGATGCCGGTCTCGGGCGTCTTGCCGTAGCGCCGCGCGTTCTCCAGCAGGTTGGAGATGACGCGCGCCAGTTCCACCTCGTCGGCCAGCACGTACAGGCCCTTGGACACGTCGAGGTTGATGCGCATGTCGCCCTGGTCCTGCACGGCGTACAGGCAGGCCTCGATCACGTCGTTGAGCAGCACGGGCTTGAGCTCCGCGTGGTCCGGCCGGGCGTAGTCGAGGAACTTGTCGATGATGGCGTCGAGCTGGTCGATGTCGGCCGCCATGTGGTCGCGCGCGTCGTCGTCGGCCACGCTCATCTCGGTTTCCAGCCGCAGGCGCGCCAGCGGCGTGCGCAGGTCGTGCGAGATGCCGGCCAGCATCACGGCGCGGTCCTGCTCGATCTTGGCCAGCTGCTGCGCCATGCGGTTGAAGCCGATGTTGACCTCGCGGATCTCGCTGGTCACGGCCTTCTCGTCGAGGCGGCTGGCGTCGAAGTCGCCGTCGCGCACGCGGCTGGCGGCGAAGGAGAGCTGCTTGAGCGGCCGGTTGATCAGCCGCGCGATCAGCGCCGCGCCGGCCAGCGACAGGCCGGCCGCCGTGATCAGCCAGATCAGCCAGGTCTTGCCGCCGACGTGGGAGAAGCGCGCGCGGTCCAGCAGCATCCAGTACTGGTCGGTGTCGATCTTGAAGCCGATCCACAGGCCTTCTTCCCCGTTGACGCTGGCGGCCATCACGGTGCCGGGGCCCAGGCGGCTCACCAGCTCGTCGATGATGCGCGTGTCGAGTTCGCCGGCGCTGAACGCGGCGAAGCGGTCGGTCGGCTCGCGCGGCAGGATGCGCACGCCCTCCTGGTCGGCCAGGGTCTTGATGAGCGAAACGCGCGCGATCGAATCGGAGTGGACCAGCGCGGCGCGGCTCAGGTTGACCAGCGAGGCGATCTGCTGGGCCGTCTGCACGGCGCGCGGCTCGAACTCGAGCGCCCGGAAGGTCTGCAGCCAGGCGACGATGCTGCCGATCAGCAGCAGCGACAGCAGGAAGAAGGTGCGCCAGAACAGGGAAAGGCCGACGCGCGGCCGCATGTCCAGCGGCGCCGGCGCTGTTTCAAGCGGCGCCGGCCCGGTGACGTCGATGCTCGTGGTGACGCCGCGAATCAAACCTGTCCCCTTGTTGGATCGTCTCCCTGATTATTGTTGATTTGCGGCTGCCGGCGGCTCAGCCCGCGCCGTCCGGCACGAACACGTAGCCCACGCCCCACACCGTCTGGATGTAGCGCGGCGCGGCCGGGTCGGTTTCGACCAGCTTGCGCAGGCGCGACACCTGCACGTCCAGGCTGCGGTCGAACGGCTCGAATTCGCGGCCGCGCGCCAGCTGGGCCAGCTTCTCGCGCGACAGCGGCTGGCGCGGGTGCCGCACCAGGGCCTTGAGCATGGCGAATTCGCCGGTGGTCAGCGGCAGTTCCTCGCCGTTCTTGCGCAGGGTGCGGGCACCCAGGTCGAAGGCGAACGGGCCGAAGGTGACGACTTCGTTGTCGCTCGACGGTGCGCCGGGCGCTTCCTGGGCCGGGCGGCGGCGCAGCACGGCATGCACGCGGGCCAGCAGTTCGCGCGGGTTGAAGGGCTTGCCCAGGTAGTCGTCGGCGCCGACTTCCAGCCCGACGATGCGGTCGACGTCCTCGCCCTTGGCGGTGAGCATGATGATGGGCGTGCGGTCGTTGGCGGCGCGCAGGCGCCGGCAGATCGACAGGCCGTCCTCGCCCGGCATCATCAGGTCGAGCACGATCAGGTCGGCGGTTTCGCGCAGCATCAGGCGGTTGAGCGCCTTGCCGTCCTCGGCCAGGATGACTTCGAAGCCTTCCTGGGTCAGGTAGCGGCGCAGCAGGTCGCGGATGCGGGCGTCGTCGTCGACGACCAGGATCTTGTCGGTACGGGCTGCAGCTTGGGTCATGGTGCTCCAATGGATTTGTAACAGAGCCGATTTTGAGGGGCTTGACGCCGGGCGTGCGGGTTTTCCCGTACCCTTGACACAGTGTTACAAATGTTGCCCGCAGCGCAAGCGTTGACGCGGCGCATGTGAACCCGAGCAGCACATCGCCGTTTAATGCTGACCATGCAGCAGTATCTCGCCCTGATCGCGCACTGGCCGTCGCTGCGGGCCAGGCGCAGGCCGCAGGCTGCACGTCGCGCCGGCGCCCGCGCCCGGATCATCCGGCAGGTCGCGGCCCAGAACGCCCACTGCCGCCCGCACAGCGACGCGGCAGTTGTCCGGTGCAGCGAGCGGCGGCCGAGCTGCGGCGCCAGCTCTCCGCACTGACAGCCGCGTGTCGGGCAAGGGCTCATGAAGCGCGCGACTGCCGATCGGCGCATGCTGCCTGGCAGCTGGCCTGCGGCTGCGGCGCTGGCGCAAGGCCTGCCCTACGCTGCCGCCGCAGAACGTGCTGCAGCTGTCGGCCACCGGCACGGTGGAAGTGCAGCAGGACCTGCTGGCGCTGCACCTGACCACGACGCGCGAAGGCGCGGACGCCAATGCCGTGCAGAGCCAGCTCAAGGCGGCGCTCGACGCCGCGCTGGCCGAGGCGCGCAAGGCGGCGCAGCCCGGGCCAGCTGGACGTGCGCACCGGCAACTTCGGGCTGTACCCGCGCTACAGCCAGGGCGGCAAGATCAGCGGCTGGCAGGGCACGGCCGAGCTGGTGCTGGAAGGCCGCGATTTCGCGCGCATCACGCAGACCGCCGGCACGGATCCAGACCATGACCTGGGCGGCGTGAGCTTCGGCCTGAGCCGCGAGCAGCGCGCCAAGGTGGAGGGCGATGCGCAGGCGCATCGCGATCGAGCGCTTCAAGGCCAAGGCGGCCGAGCTCGCCAAGGGCTTCGGCTTCTCCGGCTACAGCCTGCGCGAGGTGGCGGTCAACGCCAACGACCAGGGCTTTCCCGCGGCCAGCGCATGATGGCCATGGAGGCGAAGGCGGCCGCAGGCCGAGCGCCGGTGCCGGTCGAGGCCGGCAAGAGCACGGTCACGGTCACGGTGTCGGGTCGGTGCAGCTGCGCTAGATGCTGCGACGGCCCGGCCGAGCGCCGTGCTGAGCTGCAGGCCTTCGCTACTGGGCCGCCCAGCCGCCGTCCATGTTCCACGCCACGCCGCGCACGTTGTTGGCCGCGGGCGAGCAGAAGAACACGGCCAGCTCGCCCAGCTCTTCGGGCGTGGTGAACTGCAGCGACGGCTCCTTTTCGCCCAGCAGCTGCGTTCTTCGCCTCTTCGTTGGTACAGCCGTTGGCGGCCGCCTTGGCATCGACCTGCTTTTGCACCAGCGGCGTCAGCACCCAGCCGGGGCAGATGGCGTTGCAGGTGACGCCGGTGGTGGCGTTTTCCAGCGCCGTCACCTTGGTCAGGCCGACCAGGCCGTGCTTGGCCGCCACGTAGGCCGATTTCTGCGCCGAGGCCACCAGGCCGTGCACCGAGGCCACGTTGATGATGCGGCCCCAGTTCGCGGCCTTCATCGCCGGCAGCGCCAGGCGCGTGGCGTGGAAGGCGCTCGAGAGGTTGATGGCGATGATCGCGTCCCAGTTCTCGGGCGGGAAGTCCTCGACCCGCGCCACATGCTGGATGCCGGCGTTGTTGACCAGGATGTCGACGCGGCCGAACTGCGCGGCGGCGAACTTCATCATGTCCTCGATCTCGGCCGGCTTGCTCATGTCGGCGCCGTGGTAGGCCACCTTCACGCCCAGCGCCTGCACTTCGGCCTTCGGGCCTTCGACATCGCCGAAGCCGTTGAGCACGATGTTGGCGCCCTGGCGCGCCAGGGCCTTGGCGATGCCCAGGCCGATGCCGCTGGTGGAGCCGGTGACGAGGGCGGTTTTGCCTTTGAGCATGAGGAGTCTCCGGATTGAATTAGGATGCAGTCAGACGACGAACGAATCGCAAAGTATCCGGGTTTTTCCAGGCCATGCTCGAACCTACGCTGAACTACGTACCGTGCCCCGATCCCTCGGGCGGCCACCGCATGGCCTACTGGCAGTGGGGCGACGCGCAGGCCGGCCATGTGGTGGTCTGCGTGCATGGCCTGTCGCGCCAGGGCCGGGACTTCGACGTGCTGGCGCAGGCGCTGGTGGGCCGGGCCGGCCATCCGCTTCGCGTCGTCTGCCCCGACGTGGTGGGCCGCGGCCGCAGCGACTGGCTGAAGGACCCGATGGGCTACCAGATTCCCAACTACGCGGCCGACATGCTGGCCTTGCTGGCGCAACTGCAACGCACAGGCGCCCGTCGCGACGCTGGACTGGTTCGGCACCAGCATGGGCGGCCTGATCGGCATGGGCATCTGCGGCACGCCCAGCTGCCGCTGCCGCGTGCCCGTGCGCCGCCTGGTGCTCAACGACGTCGGGCCGGTGATCCAGTGGCAGGCCCTGCAGCGCATTGGCACTTACCTGGGCAACACCGGCCGTTTCGACACCGTGCAGCAGGCCGCCGACGCGATGTGGGCGATTTCCACCAGCTTCGGACCGCACACGCCGCAGCAGTGGCTGGCCTTGTCGCGGCCATGGTCAGGCCGCTGCCCGAAGGCGGCTTCACCCTGCACTACGACCCGGCCATCGCCGTGCCGTTTCGCGCCGCTGACCGAGGAGTCCGCGGCGCAGGGCGAGGCGGCGCTGTGGCAGCTGTATGACAACATCCGGGCCGAGACGCTGCTCATGCGCGGCGCCGAGTCGGACCTGCTGGCGCGCGGAGACGGCGCTGGCCATGACGCAGCGCGGCCCGCAGGCGCGCCTGGTCGAATTCGAAGGCGTGGGCCATGCGCCCACGTTCGTCACCCACGACCAGGTCGAGGCTGTCGCCTCGTTCCTGCTGCAACCCGATAGCGTTCCCCATGAAAAGCCTGACAGCGGAGCAAGCTGACTCCGCACCGGTCCCCGAGCTGATCGCCGCCACCGAGCAGGCGATGCCCCAGCAGGCCAACGCGCTGGCGCGCGCTCGCGCGTTCGCCGAGCCCTTCATCGCCGGCGAGACGCTGGACACCGGCGAAAACACGCTGGCCCATGCCGACGCCGTGGCGGCCATCCTCAAGGCCATGGGCGGCTCCGAGGCGATGCAGGCGGCCAGCTACCTGGTCTACGCCTGCGCGCACCTGAACAAGCCGCAGGAGGTGATCGCCAAGGCCTTCGGCGACAACTATGCCGCGCTGGCGATGGAGACCACCAAGCTGGTGCGGGTGCAGCAGCAGACGCGCGACGCGGAGGGCGCCGGCCAGCTGGTGGACGACCCCAAGGCGCAGACCGAGACCGTGCGCAAGATGCTGCTGGCGTTCTCGCGCGACCTGCGCGTGGTGATGCTGCGGCTGGCCTCGCGGCTGCAGACGCTGCGCTGGCACGCTGCCTGCAAGACGGTGGCGCCGCCCAGCGTGGCGCGCGAGGCGCTGAAGGTGTTTGCGCCGCTGGCCAACCGGCTGGGCATCTGGCAGCTGAAGTGGGAGATGGAAGACCTGGCGTTCCGCTTCCTGGAGCCCGAGACCTACAAGCAGGTGGCGCGGCTGCTGGACGAAAAGCGCGCCGAGCGCGAGGAATATGTCGAGGAGCTGCGCTCGCGGCTGGAGTCCGAGCTCAGGGCGCAGGGCATCCGCGCCAGCGTGCACGGCCGGCCCAAGCACATCTACAGCATCGTCAAGAAGATGCGCGGCAAGTCGCTCGACTTCGACCAGGTGTTCGACATCCGCGCGCTGCGCGTGATCGTGCCCGAGGTCAACGACTGCTACGCCGCGCTGTCCTGGGTGCACGAGACAGTTCACGCCGATCGTCGAGGAGTTCGACGACTACATCGCCAAGCCCAAGGCCAACGGCTACCAGTCGCTGCACACCATCGTGCGCGACAAGGCGGGGCGGCCCATCGAGATCCAGATCCGCACGCAGGCCATGCACGACCATGCGGAGCACGGCGTGGCGGCGCACTGGGCCTACAAGGAGGCCGGCCAGAAAGGCTACGCCGGCGTGTCGGCCAGCGGCGAGTACGACGCCAAGATCGCCGTGCTGCGGCAGCTGCTGGCCTGGGAGCGCGACCTGGCCGGCTCGGGCCATGGCCTGTTCGAGGACCGCATCTATGTGCTGACGCCCGACGCGGCCATCGTCGAATTGCCGCAGGGCGCCACGCCGGTGGACTTCGCATACACCTTGCACACCAACCTGGGCCATCGCTGCCGCGGCGCCCGGGTCGACGGCGCGATGGTGCCGCTGAACACGCCGCTGCAGAATGGCCAGACCGTGGAGATCACGGCCGCGAAGGAAGGCGGGCCATCGCGCGACTGGCTGAACGCCGACCTCGGCTTCCTGGCCAGCCACCGGGCCAAGGCCAAGGTGCGGGCCTGGTTCAACGAGCAGATCAAGCACGAGACCGTCGCGCGCGGCCGCGAGGCGGTGGAAAAGCTGCTGCAGCGCGAGGGCAAGACGGCCGTCAAGCTGGAGGACCTGGCTTCGCAGCTGGGCTTCAAGTCGGCCGACGACCTGTTCGCCGTGGTCGGCAAGGACGAATATTCGCTGCGCAACATCGAGACGTTGCTGCGCCCGCCCGAGGCGCCGCTGGCGCCGGACGACTTCCTTCTGCTGAAGAAGCCGCGCCACCCCGAGAAATCGGCCAAGGGCGGCGTGCTGGTCGTGGGCATCGATTCGCTGATGACGCAGCTGGCCAAGTGCTGCAAGCCGGCGCCGCCGGACGCGATCGGCGGCTTCGTCACCCGCGGCAAGGGCGTGAGCGTGCACCGCGCGCGACTGCAGCAATTTCCGCGAGCTGGCCGCGCGCAGCGCCGAGCGCGTGATCGACGTGGAATGGGGCACGCCGAAGGCCGATGGCGGCGCGGTGTACCCGGTCGACGTCGGCGTGGAAGCCGCCGACCGGCAGGGGCTGCTGCGCGACATCTCGGAAGTGTTCGCCAAGGAAAAGATGAACGTGATCGGCGTGCAGACCCAGTCGCTCAAGGGCACGGCCTGGATGACGTTCACGGTGGAAGTGACCGATTCCGGCCGCCTGAACAAGGTGCTGGGCGCTGGTGGCCGAGGTCAATGGCGTGCGCTGGGCCAGGCGCCGATGAAGGAGGCGTGGTTCGAGCCTGCTACAATCGCAATCTCGAACACGAATTCAGGCGCGTAGCTCAGCTGGTTAGAGCACCACCTTGACATGGTGGGGGTCGTTGGTTCGAGTCCAATCGCGCCTACCAATTTCCCGTACTTCAGCGACACATCCTCAGGGTTAACCTTGGGGATTTCGTGTTGGCATGCTCCCTAGAATGTGTTGCAGTGCAATACATCGGCCGCCGACCGCAGCGACCGAGCCAGGAGTCAGCCCGTGCAAAGCAAGAAAGCCACCGCCGCCGGCAAGCCCGCGCAGCGGGTCATCAAGAAATATCCCAACCGCCGGCTCTACGACACCGACACCTCCACCTACATCACGCTGGCCGATGTCAAGCAGCTGGTGATGGACAGCGAATCCTTCGTGGTGCGCGATGCGAAGACCAACGAAGACCTCACGCGCAGCATCCTGCTGCAGATCATCCTCGAAGAGGAAGCCGGCGGCGCGCCGATGTTCAGCGAGCCGGCGCTGGCCAACCTGATCCGCTTCTATGGCCACGCGGCCCAGGGCTTCATGGGAACCTACCTCGAGAAGAACGTGCAGGCCTTCACCGACATCCAGGCCAAGCTGGCCGAGCAGTCCAAGACGCTCACGCCGGAGATGTGGGCGCAGTTCATGAGCATGCAGAACCCCATGATGCAGGGCATGATGGGCAATTACGTCGAGCAGTCCAAGACCATCTTCGACAAGATGCAGGAGCAGATGGCCAAGCAGGCCGAGCAGATGCTTGGGGCCTTTGGCATCAAGCGCTGATCCGCGCACGGTCCTCTGGGACAATACGGGGATGAGCGAAGTTGCCTCCCCCGAAACCAAGACCCCCAAGGTCGGTTTCGTCAGCCTGGGCTGCCCCAAGGCGCTGACCGATTCCGAACTCATCCTCACCCAATTGAGCGCCGAGGGCTACCAGACCTCCAAGACCTTCGAGGGCGCGGACCTGGTCATCGTCAATACCTGCGGCTTCATCGACGACGCCGTGCGCGAAAGCCTGGACACCATCGGCGAGGCGCTGGCCGAGAACGGCCGCGTGATCGTCACCGGCTGCCTGGGCGCCAAGGCGGGCGACGGGCGGCGGCAACCTGGTCAGGCAGATGCACCCCTCGGTGCTGGCCGTCACGGGGCCGCACGCGACGCAGGAAGTGATGGACGCCGTGCATGCCAACCTGCCCCGGCCGCACGACCCGTTCGTGGACCTGGTCCCCGCGGCCGGCATCAAGCTCACGCCCCGGCACTACGCGTACCTGAAGATCAGCGAAGGCTGCAACCACCGCTGCACCTTCTGCATCATCCCGTCGATGCGCGGCGACCTGGTCAGCCGGCCGATCGGCGACGTGCTGAAGGAGGCACAGGCGCTGTTCGAAGGCGGGGTGAAGGAACTGCTGGTGATCAGCCAGGACACCTCGGCCTACGGCGTGGACGTGAAGTACCGCACCGGCTTCTACGACGGCAAGCCGATCAAGACGCGGATGCTCGAACTGGTGCAGGCGCTGGGCGACATGGCCGAGCCGTACGGCGCCTGGGTGCGCTTGCATTACGTCTATCCGTACCCATCTGTGGACGAAGTGATCCCGCTGATGGCCACCGGCAAGGTGCTGCCTTACCTGGACGTGCCGTTCCAGCACAGCCACCCCGACGTGCTGCGCCGGATGAAGCGGCCGGCCAGCGGCGAGAAGAACCTGGAGCGCATCCAGCGCTGGCGCGAAGCCTGCCCGGAGATCGTGATTCGCAGCACCTTCATCGCCGGCTTTCCCGGCGAGACCGAGGAAGAATTCGAGCACCTGCTGCAGTTCATGCGCGAAGCGCGCATCGACCGCGCCGGCTGCTTTGCCTACAGCCCGGTGGAAGGCGCCGCAGCCAACGAGATGCCGGGCATGCTGCCGCAGGAGGTGCGCGAGGAGCGCCGTGCGCGCTTCATGGCCGTGGCCGAGGAAGTTTCCGCGGCCAAGCTGCGCGAGCGCATCGGGGCGACCATGCAGGTGCTGGTGGACTCGGCTCCGGCGCTGGGCCGCAAGGGCGGGGTGGGCCGCTCCTACGCCGATGCACCCGAGATCGACGGCACCGTGCAGCTGCTGCCGCCCGAAAAGCTGAGCAAGCGGCTGGCCGTCGGCGAATTCACGCGGGCCCGCATCGTCGCCACGCAGGGCCATGACCTGGTCGCGGTCCCCGTTTGACGCACGGCCAGCCCCAAAGAAAGAGCCGCCCGGGCGGGGCGGCTCAACGAATGTTTCACACACAACAAAGCCGGCAAAGCCGGCTTTATGATGATGGTGCCCAGGAAGGGACTCGAACCCCCACGATGTTACTCGCTAGTACCTGAAACTAGTGCGTCTACCAATTCCGCCACCTGGGCTTTCAGGAAAGAAAAGGATTCTATATCAAAAATATCGGACACATCAGCACCGGGTTGCTCGATGAAATAGAGGGAGTGATCCAGGGCCATCGCGACGGCCACGGCTACGTGGTTCGCGACGACGGCGAAGGCGACATCTACCTGCCGCCCAACGAGATGCGCGCCGTGCTGCACAAGGACCGCGTGAAGGCGCGCATCGTGCGCCACGACCGCAAGGGCCGGCCCGAAGGCCGCGTCGTCGAGATCGTCGAGCGGCCGCCGCAGCCCATCATCGGCCGGCTGCTGCACGAAAGCGGCGTCTGGCTGGTCGCGCCCGAAGACAAGCGCTACGGCCAGGACGTGCTGATCCCCAAGGGCGCGACCGGGCCTGGCCAAGCCGGGGCAGGTGGTGGTGGTCGAACTGACCGAGCCGCCGAGCCTGTACGGGCAGCCGGTGGGCCGCGTGAAGGAAGTGCTGGGCGAGATCGACGACGCCGGCATGGAGATCGAGATCGCGGTGCGCAAGTACGGCGTGCCGCACGAGTTCTCCGATGCCTGCATCGGCCTGGCGCGCTCGCTGCCGGACAAGGTGCGCCCGCAGGACAAGAAGCACCGGGTCGACCTCACCGACATTCCGCTGGTCACCATCGACGGCGAGGACGCGCGCGACTTCGACGACGCCGTGTACTGCGAGCCGGCCAAGGTCGGCCGCGGCAAGGGCTGGCGCCTGCTGGTGGCGATCGCCGACGTGAGCCAGCTACGTGGAGACCGGCAGCGCCATCGACATCGACGCCTACGACCGCGCCACCAGCGTCTATTTCCCGCGCCGCGTGATCCCCATGCTGCCGGAGAAGCTGTCCAACGGCCTGTGCTCGCTGAACCCCGAGGTCGAGCGGCTGTGCATGGTCTGCGACATGCTGATCACGGCCACCGGCGAGATCCAGGCCTACCAGTTCTACCCGGCGGTGATGTGGAGCCACGCGCGCTTCACCTACACCGAGGTGGCGGCGATCCTGGCCAACACACGCGGCCCGGAGGCCACGCGCCGCAAGGACCGCGTCGCCGACCTGCTGAACCTGCACGACGTCTACCGCGCGCTGCTCAAGGCGCGCAACGCAGCGCGGCGCGGTGGACTTCGAGACCACCGAGACGCAGATCATCTGCGACGAGAACGGCCGCATCGAGCGGATCGTGCCGCGCGTGCGCAACGATGCGCACCGCCTGATCGAGGAGTCCATGCTGGCGGCCAACGTCTGCAGCGCCGACTTCATCCAGCAGAGCAAGCATCCGGGCCTGTTCCGGGTGCACGAAGGCCCGACGCCGGAGAAGAAGGACATCCTGCGCAACTACCTCAAGGCCATCGGCGTGGGGCTGACCATCAGCGAGGATCCGCTGCCGGCGGAGTTCCAGCGCATCGCCGAGGCCACCAAGGAGCGGCCGGACGCGCAGCAGATCCACACCATGCTGCTGCGCTCGATGCAGCAGGCGATCTACACGCCGATCAACAGCGGCCACTTCGGCCTGGCCTACGACGCCTACACCCACTTCACCAGCCCGATCCGGCGCTATCCCGACCTGCTGGTGCACCGCGTGATCAAGGCCATCCTGGCCGAGCGAGCGCTACGAACTGCCGGTGCTGCCGACGCCCGGCGAGGCGCACGAGAAGCTGGCGCGCCGGCTGGCCACGCGCGTCAAGGCGCCGCAGCAACCGGCTGAAGAAGCCGGCGCCGCCGCCCAGCCGCGAAGTCCAGGCCTGGGAAGCCGCGGGCCTGCATTGCAGCGCCAACGAGCGCCGCGCCGACGAGGCCAGCCGCGACGTCGAAGCCTGGCTCAAGTGCAAGTACATGCGCGAGCACCTGGGCGAGGAATACGGCGGCGTCGTCACCGCGGCGACGAGCTTCGGCATCTTCGTCACGCTCGACCAGATGTACGTCGAGGGCCTGGTGCACATCACCGAGCTCGGCGGCGAATACTTCAAGTTCGACGAGGCGCGCCAGGAATTGCGCGGCGAGCGCACCGGCATCCGCTACGCCATCGGCACGCGGGTGCGGGTGCAGGTCAGCCGCGTCGACCTGGACGGCCGCAAGATCGATTTCCGGCTGGTGCGCGAGGGCGAGGAACTGGTGTCCCGCGCCATGAAGGACAAGGGCGTTCCCGGCGGCGCGGCCCGCGGCGGCGCGGCCGGCGTGCCGGCCAAGTCGTCGGCCAAGCGCGCGGCCAAGAAGGCGGCCGCCGAGCCCAAGTCCCCGATCCAGGCACTCAAGGCCGCCGTCAAGAAGGCGGCCGGCAAGAGCAAGAGCCGCAAGCCACGCCGTTAACGAGGAGCAGTATCCATGGCAACCAATCCACTCGGCGGCAAGGTCGCCATCGTCACCGGCGGCGGCACCGGCATCGGCAAGGCCGCGGCACTGGCGCTGCTGGGCGACGGCTGGCGCGTCGCGGTCGCCGGCCGCCGCAAGGAGCCGCTGGACCAGGTGGTGACGCGAGGCCGGCATGCCGGGCGACCGCGCGCTGGCCGTGCCCACCGACGTGACCGATCCGGCTTCGGTCGAGGCCTTGTTCGCCGCCACGGTGAAGGCCTGGGGCCGCGTCGACCTGCTGTTCAACAACGCCGGCATCGGCGCTCGGCGCCGCGCCGCTGGAGGACATCGCCGATCGAGGACTGGAAGCGCGTGGTGGACACCAACCTCAACGGCATGTTCTACGGCATCCAGCAGGCCTTCCGCGTGATGAAGTCGCAGTCGCCCATGGGCGGGCGCATCATCAACAACGGCTCGATCTCGGCGCACGCGCCGCGCCCGCATTCGATCGCCTACACGGCGACCAAGCACGCGGTGACGGGCCTGACCAAGACGGCGTCGCTGGACGGGCGCAAGTACGACATCGCCGTCGGGCAGATCGACATCGGCAATGCCGTGACCGAACTGGCCGCGCGCATGGCCAAGGGCGTGCCGCAGGCCAATGGCGAGATCGCGATCGAGCCGCTGATGGACGTGAACATCGTCGGCCAGTCGATGCTCTACATGGCCAACCTGCCGCTGGAAGCCAACGTGCTGTTCCACACGGTGATGGCGACCAAGATGCCGTTCGTGGGCCGCGGACTGAGTCGCCGCGGCTGCCGATCGCAGCCGCGGCCAGGCGCGCAGGCCGTCAAGCGCGCGATCCGCAGGCCAGCGGTCGGCGGCCAGTCCATGGGCGATAGACCGCGCCGCGGCGGCCGCTTCGCACTGCGGATGCACCTGCCGCCAGCCGCGCCGCGATCATGCCGGCCAGCACGTCGCCCGTGCCGGCGGTCGCCAGGCGCGCATTGCCCGTCGGATTGATGCAGGGGCGCCGCATCCGGCGCGGCGATCACGGTGCCCGAGCCCTTGAGCACGACGACGCAGCCGAAGCGCTCGCCAGCTCGCGGCCCGCGCGCAGCCGGTCTCCCTGGACGTGCGCGGCGCCGCAGCCCAGCAGGCGGCGCCGCTTCCAGCGGATGCGGCGTCAGCACGGTGGCCCGCTGCCGCCGCGACCGCGCGCTGCAGCAATGACTGCAGCTGCGTGTCGGCGGCGATGGCGTTGAGCGCATCGGCGTCGAGCACCAGGCGTCCGGCTGTCGACAGCACCCTGGGCAGCACCGGCGCGCACCGCATCGCCGCCGCCGCAGCCGCAGGCCACCGCCATGTGGCCGAGGTCCAGCGAGTCCCAGGCCCGCAGCATCAGGTCGGGCTGCGCCGCGTCCACGGACAGGGCGCCGCCATCGAGCAAGGCGGCGAACACGCGGCCCGCGCCCGCGTGCAGCGCGGCCGATGCGGCCAGCAGGGCGGCGCCGGTCATGCCCGGCGCGCCGCCGATCACGGCGACGTCGCCGTAGCTGCCCTTGTGCGAGGCGTGGGGGCGCGGGGCAGGCAGGCGGCGGCCCCGCAAGCCACGCGGCCGGCTCGGCGCCGTCCTGCCCGACGCCCAGGTCGTCGAACCAGACCTGCCCCGACGCGTCGCGCCCGCGCGCCGTGAACAGGCCGGGCTTCAGCGCCAGCAGGCTGAGCGTGTGGGTGGCCCGCACGGCATCGGCCCGCGCCGGTGTCGGCGTCCAGGCCCGAGGGCAGGTCCACCGCCAGCACCGGGCGCGGGTCCGGCGCTCAGTCGGCGATGCCCAGTTCGCCATCGCGCCTTCCAGCGGCCGGGCGCCGCCGATGCCCAGCAGCGCGTCGATCGCCAGGTCCCACTGTGCGGGCGGCGCGGCGGCGAACGCCACGCCGGCTTCGCGGGCGCGCTGCAGCGAGGCCAGCGCATCGGCCGGCGCCCGGGCTTCATCGCCCAGCCAGGTGACCACCGGCTTCTTGCCCCACTGCTGCAGGTGCAGCGCGGCTTCGATGCCGTCGCCGCCGTTGTTGCCGGGACCGCAGGCGATCCAGATCGTGCGGGCGATGCGGCGCCAGCGCCAGCGCCAGCCGCGCCACGGCCAGGCCGGCGCGTTGCATCAGCGTGTGCGGCGGCAGCGCGGCCGCAGCGCCCGCCTCGATGGCGCGGATCGCCGCGACGTCGAGGAGCGGCCAGCGGCGATCGGGCGTGATGCGTTGCATACCGGGATTCTGGCACCGCCCGGTCCGGCGCTTCCTATGCGGCGAGGCGCTCGACCCCCAGGCCCTCGATGTCGACCTCGGGATTGCGGCCGGCCAGGAGGTCGGCCACGACGCGCGCACAGCCGCAGGACAGCGCCCAGCCGCTGGAACCGTGGCCGATGTTGATCCACACGCCGGGGATGCCGGTGGCGCCCAGCAGGGGCGGGCCGTCGGGCAGCATGGGGCGCGCGCCCTTCCACTCCTGCACGGCGGCGCCGGTGCTGGCCATGCGGGCGGCCCCGGGAAACCAGTCGTGCAGGACCTTGTACAGGGTCTGGATCGCCGCGGGACGCTTCCTGTCCAGCGAGCCGCCGATCTCCGCGCTGCCGGCGACGCGCACCCGGTTGCCCAGGCGGGTGATCGCGACCTTGTAGCGCTCGTCCATCAGGGCGCTGCGCGGGGCGTTCAGGGCTTCGCGGATCGGCGCGCTGATGGAATAGCCGTAGACGGCCGCCAGCGGCACCTCCACGCCCAGCGGGCGCAGCAGCAGCGCCGAGTCCAGCCCGCCGCAGACGATGACCGCGTCGAAGCGCCGCCGCACCGGCGCCGCCGCCTCCAGGCCCCAGACCGAGAGCGTGGCGGGATTGGCCGGGTCCAGCGCATCCACCGCGCTGTTGAATTCGAAGCTTGCGCCCTTCGCCTGCGCCTCGTTCTTCAGCAGCATGGCGAACTGGCGGCAATTGCCGACCTCGTCCTGCGCCAGGTGCACGGCGCCGACGAATTCCGTGTCCGGGTTCAGCGCGGGCTCCAGGGCCCGTGCCTCGGCCGGGCTGATTTCCTTGAAAGCGACGCCGGCCTCGCGCAGCACCGGCAGGCCCGGCTGCACCAGCTTGCGGTCGTTCTCGCCGCGCAGCAGCACCATGTAGCCGATGCTGCGGTCGTATTCGAGCTGGAAATGATCGGTGATGTCGTGCAGGCGGGTGCGGCTGTAGAACGCCAGGCGCTGCATTCGCGCGCGGTTGGCCTGGTAGGTCGCCAGGTCGCAGGCCTGGTACCACTTCCACATCCAGGCCAGGTCGTTGCGCGACAGCGGCAGCGCGACCCGGACGGGCGCATGCTGGCTCAGCAGGTAGCGCGCGACCTTGGCCGGCATGCCGGGCGCGGCCCAGGGCGTGACGTACGCGGGAGCGACCACCCCCGCGTTGGCGAAACTCGTTTCCTCGGCCACCGAAGCCCGGCGCTCGAAGACGGTGACCTCGTTTCCATCCACGGCCAGCTCGAAGGCCGTGGTGACGCCGATGATGCCGGCGCCGATGACGGCAACTTTCATGAATTCCCTGTTGTTCTTGCGAGGACGCCTTGCGCTTGCAGCGCGACGTTCAGGATGGTGTCGTCACGCATCGCACTTTGCCAGATCATGAGCCCGCACGGAAGTTCGCCGGGCGCCTGGCAGGGAATCGAGATGGCGCAGCCGTCCAGCATGTTGACGATGCTCGGGTTGCGCAGCAGCAGCGCATTGACGCGGAAGAACTCCGCGTCGCGTGCGGCGTCCGCGCCAGCGTCCCTGCCGTCGGCCGGCGCGATCGGGGCGATGGGCGGCGCCACGATGGGGACCGTGGGCGAAAGCACGGCGTCGTAGCCCTGCAGCGCGGATTCCATGCGGGCGATCCAGTCGGCGCGCGCCCGGATAAGGTCGATGTATTCGTGGGCCATCATGGCCGCGCCGCGCTCGATGCGAGCGCGCACGCGCGGGTCGTAGCGCTCGCCCTGGCGCGCCAGCAGGCCCCGGTGCCAGGCGTGGCTCTCGACGGGGGAGAAGCCGCCGGTGGCCTGCAGGGCGCCCAGCTCGCCGACTTCCGAAAGCGGTATTTCCTCGATCCGGGCGCCGGCATCGCGCAGCGGCTTTCAGCGTGCGCTCGAACGCCGCGGCCACGGTGGTGTCCAGCCCGTCGAGCAGGGTGGTGCGCGCGACGGCCAGCCGGTAGCTGGCCAGGGGCGCATGGCTGCGGGTCACGCTGCGCGCCGCCAGGATCTCGTGGACCAGGATGGCATCCCCCACCGACCGGGTCATCGCGCAGACCGTGTCCAGCGTGGTCGACAGGGGCAGCGCGCCCGCCGTGGGGGTGAGCCGCGCCGTGTTCTTGAAGCCGACGACCCCGCACAGGGCGGCGGGAATGCGGATCGAGCCGCCGGTGTCCGAGCCCAGCCCGACGAAGGCGGCGCCCGTGGCCACCGAAACGGCGGCGCCGGAAGAGGAGCCGCCGGGGATGCGCGGCGTGGCCGGATCGGCCGGGTTGGCGGGCGTGCCGAAGTGGGGGTTGATGCCGACGCCCGAGAACGCGAACTCGGACATGTTGGTGCGCCCCAGGATGGCGCCGCCGGCAGCGCGCAGGCGCGCCACCGCCGGGCTGTCGCAGGTGGCGGGCGGGGCGTCCGCCAGCACCGTGGAGCCCGCAGCCGTGGTTTCTCCGGCGATGTCGAACAGGTCCTTGACGGAGCAGGCCAGGCCCGCCAGCGGCCGCGCGGCGTTGGCCGGGTTCGCGGCAACGGCGCGCGCCGAGTCGAAACTCGTCTTCAGGAAGGCCTTTTCGCAGGCGGTGGACCCGGCAATGGCGATCGACGCTTCCATTTCCTGCGCGGCAGTGGTTTCGCCGCTGAGCAGTCGTTCGCGGGTGGCGCTGAGGTCGGGTCGCATGGGTGGAGGCAGCAATGCTATAATTTTCGGTGTTTTGCTGGGCAGTCGGCGCATGGTGCGCCTTCGTGGCCGTCAGCGAAACAAATCGCGAATCCGGACCAACAAGGTGTTGCAATGCCCGTGCACACGGGCGGCGATTTCGGTCTGGATTTTAGACCCAACCTTCAGGAACTCACATGTCCGTCACCATGCGTGAAATGCTGGAAGCCGGTGTCCATTTCGGCCACCAAACCCGCTTCTGGAACCCCAAGATGGCCCCGTACATCTTCGGCCATCGCAACAAGATCCACATCATCAACCTGGAAAAGTCGCTGCCGCTGTTCCAGGAGGCCACCAAGTTCGTCAAGCAGCTGGCCGCCAACCGCGGCACCATCCTGATGGTCGGCACCAAGCGCCAGGCCCGCGAGACCGTCGCGATGGAAGCCAAGCGCGCCGGCGTGCCCTACGTCGACCAGCGCTGGCTGGGCGGCATGCTGACCAACTTCAAGACCGTCAAGACGTCCATCAAGCGCCTGAAGGACATGAAGGCCCAGCAGGAAGCCGGCCTGGACGCCATGAGCAAGAAAGAGCAGCTGATGTTCGCCCGCGAGATGGAAAAGCTGGAAAAGGACATCGGCGGCATCCAGGACATGAGCGCCCTGCCCGATGCCATCTTCGTGATCGACGTGGGTTTCCACAAGATCGCCGTCGCCGAAGCCAAGAAGCTGGGCATCCCGCTGATCGGCGTGGTGGACTCCAACCACTCGCCCGAAGGCATCGACTACGTGATCCCGGGCAACGACGACTCGGCCAAGGCCGTGACGCTGTACGCGCGCGGCATCGCCGACGCGATCCTCGAAGGCCGCTCCAACGCCGTGAGCGACGTGGTCAAGGCCGTGTCCGAAGGCGGCGACGAATTCGTGGAAGTGCAAGAGGGCGCCGCCGCCTGATCGCCCCGACATGCCGAAGGAAGGGGGCTTTCGAGGCCCCCTTTTTACAACCGAAACCGAACTGAACCGTACGAGGTAGAAAAATGGCTGCAATCACCGCAAGCATGGTCGCTGAACTGCGCGGCAAGACCGACGCGCCGATGATGGAATGCAAGAAGGCCCTGACCGAGGCCGACGGCAACATGGAAAAGGCCGAAGAGATCCTGCGCGTCAAGCTGGGCAACAAGGCCGGCAAGGCCGCCGCCCGCATCACGGCCGAAGGCGTCGTCACCGCTTTCATCAGCGGCACCACCGGCGCCCTGCTGGAGATCAATTGCGAAACCGACTTCGTCACCAAGAACGACAGCTTCCTGGCCATGGCCCAGGCCGCCGCCGAGCTGGTCGCCAAGAGCAAGCCCGCCGACGTCGCGGCGCTCGGCGCGCTGCCATACACCCAGGACGGCTTCGGCCCGACGCTGGAAGACGTGCGCAAGGGCCTGATCGGCAAGATCGGCGAGAACATGAGCTTTCGCCGCTTCAAGCGCTTCGAGGGCACCAGCAAGCTCGCCTCCTACCTGCATGGCACGCGCATCGGCGTGGTCATCGAGTACGAGGGTGACGAGGTCGCCGCCAAGGACGTCGCCATGCACGTGGCGGCCATGAAGCCCGTCGCGCTGACCAGCGCCGACGTGCCGGCCGAGCTGATCGCCAAGGAGCGCGCGGTCGCCGCCGGCAAGGCCGACGAGGATCGCAAGACCGCCGAAGCGGCCGGCAAGCCCGTGCAGCCGGCCGAGATCGTGGCCAAGCGCATCGAGGGCGGCGTGCAGAAATACCTCAAGGAGGTGTCCCTGTTCAACCAGCCCTTCGTGAAGAACGACAAGCAGACCGTCGAGCAGATGATCAAGGCCGCCAACACCAGCGTGAAGGGCTTCACCCTCTACGTGGTGGGCGAGGGCATCGAGAAGAAGGTCGACGACTTCGCCGCCGAAGTGGCGGCGCAGGTCGCGGCCGCCAAGGGCGCTGCCTGAAAGCTGACGAGGCCGCTACACTCACCCCGTTGAAAACAAGGAGCCCATTCATGCCCGCAGCCCAGCCAGCCCACAAGCGCATCCTGCTGAAGCTGTCGGGCGAGGCGCTGATGGGCGACGACGCTTTCGGCATCAACCGCGCCACCATCGTCCGCATGGTCGAGGAAGTGGCCGAAGTGGTGAACATGGGCGTGGAGGTGGCCATCGTCATCGGCGGCGGCAACATCTTCCGCGGGGTCGCCGGCGGCTCGGTGGGCATGGACCGCGCCACCGCCGATTACATGGGCATGCTGGCCACCGTGATGAACGCGCTGGCGCTTGCCGACGCCATGAACAAGCAGGGCCTGATCGCACGCGTGATGTCCGCCATCGCGATCGAGCAGGTGGTCGAGCCCTATGTGCGCCCGAAGGCGCTGCAGTACCTCGAAGAGGGCAAGGTCGTGATCTTCGCGGCCGGCACCGGCAACCCGTTCTTCACGACCGACACGGCCGCCGCGCTGCGCGGCGCCGAGATCGGCGCGGAGCTGGTGCTCAAGGCCACCAAGGTGGACGGCGTCTACTCGGCCGACCCGAAGAAGGACCCGTCCGCGGTCCGCTACACCAAGCTCTCTTTCGACGACGCCATGGCGCAGAACCTGGGCATCATGGATGCCACCGCATTCGCGCTGTGCCGCGACCAGAAGCTGCCGATCAAGGTCTTCTCCATCTTCAAGCACGGCGCGCTCAAGCGTGTGGTGATGGGCGAGGACGAAGGCACGCTCGTCTACGCTTGAGAGGAGAGACCCCATGACAACGATCGCCGAAATCACCAAGACCATGCAGGGCAAGATGGACCAGTCCATCGCCGCCTTCAAGAACAACATGACCAAGATCCGCACCGGGCGCGCGAACCCGGCCCTGCTGGACACGGTGCATGTCGACTACTACGGCGCCATGCTGCCGCTCAGCCAGGTGGCCAACGTGTCGCTGATCGACTCGCGGACGATCAGCGTGCAGCCCTGGGAAAAGGGCATGGGCGCGAAGATCGAGAAGGCCATCCGCGAGAGCGACCTGGGGCTGAACCCGGCGTCGATGGGCGACCTGATCCGGGTGCCGATGCCCCCGATGAGCGAGGAGCGCCGCAAGGAAATGACCAAGCTCGTGCGGCATGAAGGCGAAGCCGCGAAGATCGCCGTGCGCAACCTGCGCCGCGACGCCAACGAGCACGTGAAGAAGCTGGTCAAGGACAAGCTGGCCTCGGAAGACGAGCAGAAGCGCTCCGAAGCCGACATCCAGAAGACGACGGACCGCCACATCGCGGAGATCGACCAGCTGGTGCACGGCAAGGAGCAGGAGATCATGGCCGTCTAGGCCGGGTCCCGGCAGCATGACGCAAGGCCCCATCCCGCATCACGTTGCCATCGTCATGGACGGCAATGGCCGCTGGGCGACCCGGCGTTTCCTGCCGCGCGTGGCCGGCCACAAGAAGGGCATCGATGCGCTGCGCGCCTGCGTGCGCCATTGCGCCGAGCGCGGGATCAAGGTCCTCACGGTCTTTGCCTTCTCGTCGGAAAACTGGAACCGTCCCGCCGAGGAGGTCTCGGGCCTCATGGAACTGCTGGCCGTGGCGCTGTCGCGCGAGGTGCCGCAGCTCCAGTCCGAGGGCGTGCGCCTGCATTTCGTCGGCGACCGCGCGGCCCTCTCCGAAAAGGTTCGCGCCGGCCTCGCGCAGGCGGAAGACGAGACCGCTGCCAATTCGCGGCTGGTCTTCAATGTCTGCTTCAACTACGGCGGTCGCTGGGACATCGCCCAGGCCGCCGCGCGCCTGGCCAGCCGGGGCCAACCCATCACCGAACAGAGCCTGGACGCCGCCCTGGCGCTGGCACACGTGCCCGACCCGGACCTGATCATCCGCTCCGGCGGCGAGCAGCGCCTGAGCAACTTCCTGCTCTGGCAGGCCGCCTACGCCGAGCTCTACTTCAGCGACCGGCTCTGGCCCGAGTTCGACGACGCGGCCCTCGACGAGGCGCTGGCCGTGTACGCCTCGCGCGAGCGGCGCTTCGGCAAGACGTCCGACCAGGTGGCGCCGCGGTCGGCCCGCAAGGTGGCCTGAGCCTTCACCGGCAGTTCCATGCTCAAGCAGCGCATCATCACCGCCCTGGTCCTGCTGGCCATCCTGCTGCCGGCGCTGTTCTGGCCATCGCCGGCGCCGTTCGCCGTCGTGGCGCTGCTGCTCATTGCCGCGGGCGCCTGGGAGTGGGGCCGCCTGAACGGCCTCGGGCCGGCCGGCGCCATCGCAACGGCCCTGGCGTGCCTCGCCATGTGCGCAGCTTCGTGGGCCCTGGGCTTGCTGGAACGGCAACTGCCGATGCTCTGGTCGGTGGCCGGCGGCGCTTGGGTGCTGGTGGGTGGCTGGCTGGTGCGCGCGGGCGTGCCGGGCTGGCCGAAGATTCCGCGGGGCGTCCGCCTCGCGGGCGGCGCCGTGGCCTTGTGGGTGGCCTGGCTGGCAGTGGCGCAGGCGCGCACCGTGGGCATCAACTTCCTGCTGTCCATCCTGGTGCTGGTCTGGGTGGCGGACATCGCCGCCTACGCTGCCGGCCGCGCATTCGGGCTGAAATTCACCAAGCGCAAGCTCGCGCCTTCCATCAGCCCCGGCAAGAGCTGGGAAGGCGTGTGGGGCGGCATGGCCGGCGTGGTGGTGCTGGCGATCGCCTGGACGCTGGCCGACCGGGCCCTGCAGGCCGGCGTGCCCAGCCTGTACTCCAGGCTCGCGGCCCAGGGCTGGTGGCTGCTGGTGCTCGCCGCTCTCTTCATGGCTGCCATGAGCGTCGTGGGCGACCTGGCCGAATCGCTGATCAAGCGAAGCGCCGGCGTGAAGGACTCGAGCAACCTGCTGCCCGGCCACGGCGGCGTACTCGACCGGGTGGACGCGCTCCTTCCAACCTTGCCGCTGGCGATGATGCTGGCCAGCCTCACCGCTCCATGAAGCAGCGCATCGCCGTGCTGGGGTCCACCGGTTCGGTAGGCGCCAATACCCTGGACGTGATCGCGCGGCATCCGGACCGCTTCGAGGTGTTCGCGCTCAGCGCCGCCACCCAGGTCGACCTCATGCTGCGGCAGTGCGCGCAGTTCAAGCCCCGCTTGGCCGTGATGGCCGGGGAGGGGCCGGGCCGCGAGCTGGCACGCAAGGTCGAGGCGGCCGGCCTGGCGACGCGCGTGTCCTGGGGCCAGGCCGCGCTGGAAGAGATCGCCGCCCACGAGTCGGTGGACAGCGTCATGGCCGCCATCGTCGGGGCGGCCGGCCTGGCCTCCTGCCTTGCCGCGGCGCGGGCCGGCAAACGGCTGCTGCTGGCCAACAAGGAAGCGCTGGTGGTCGGCGGCGAGCTGTTCATCGACGCCGTGAAGCGCGGTGGCGCAACGCTGCTGCCGATCGACAGCGAGCATTCGGCCATCTTCCAGTCGCTGCCGGAGGACCCCTCGACCTGGGATGCCCGGGTCGAAAAGATCATCCTCACCGCCTCGGGCGGGCCGTTCCGCACGCGCGAGCCCGGAACCTTGCGCAACGTCACGCCGGAAGAAGCCTGTGCGCATCCCAACTGGGTGATGGGCCGCAAGATCTCGGTGGATTCGGCCACCATGATGAACAAGGCGCTGGAAGTGATCGAGGCGCGGTTCCTGTTCGGCCTCGGTCCGCAGCGGCTGGAGGTGGTGATCCACCCGCAAAGCGTGATCCATTCGATGGTCCAGTACCGCGACACTTCCGTCGTGGCCCAGCTCGGCACGCCGGACATGCGGGTGCCGATCGCCTACGGGCTGGCCTGGCCGGGCCGGGTGCCGTCCGGGGCGCAGGCGCTGGACTTCCACACCCTGGCCGACATGAGCTTCGAGTCCATGGACAGCCGGGGCCACCGGGAGCGGTTCCCCGGGCTGGCGCTGGCCTGGGAGAGCCTGCGCGCCCCGTCCGGCACCACGGCCGTCCTGAACGCCGCCAACGAGGTGGCCGTGGCGGCCTTCCTGGAGCGGCGGGTGCGCTTCGACCAGATCCACCGGGTCAACGTTGCAACTTTGGAGGCGGTTACACCCTCCAAGCCGGAATCGCTGGAAGATCTGCTGGCGCTGGACGCACGCTCGCGCGAAGCGGCCGAACGTGCCATTGCCCGCCTGGGCGCCTGACCTGGACCCCTTCACCGCATGCTGACCATTGTTGCTTTCATCGTCGCGCTGGGCCTGCTGATTGCCGTGCATGAGTACGGGCACTACCGCGTCGCCGTCGCCTGCGGCGTGAAGGTCCTGCGTTTCTCGGTGGGCTTCGGCAAGACCCTGTACCGCTGGCAGCCGAAAAACCAGAAGCCGGGCCAGTCGACCGAATTCGTCATCGGCGCGTTTCCGCTCGGCGGCTTCGTCAAGATGCTCGACGAACGCGAGGGCCCGGTCGCGCCCGAAGAGCGGCACCTGGCGTTCAACACGCAGCCGCTGAAGGCCCGCGCGGCCATCGTGGCGGCCGGGCCGGCCGCCAACCTGCTGCTCGCGATAGCCCTTTACGCCATGGTGAACTGGGCCGGCGTGCAGGAACCCAAGGCCATCCTGGCCAGCCCGGTGCCCGGCTCGGTCGCGGAGCGTTCGGGCCTGCGAGGCGGCGAGGTCGTGGAGAAAGCCGGCTTCGAGGGAGAGGCCCTGCAGCCGGTGCGCTCGTTCGAGGACCTTCGCTGGCTGCTGACGCGCGGCGCCCTGGACGGGCATGACGTGCGCCTGCAGGTGGCGGGCGACCGGGCCGGGACGAGCCGGGAGGCGCTGCTGGCCCTGGCCGAACTGCCGGCGCGTGACGCCGATGCGCAGCTGTTCCGCAAGATCGGCATCGTCGGCCCGTGGACGCCGCCGGTGATCGGCGATGTGATGGAAGGGGCCGCCCGTCGTGCCGGCCTGCACAAGGGCGACCTGGTCACCGCCGTGGGACCCACGCCCGTGACGGACGGCCAGCAGTTGCGCGAGATCATTCGAAGCGGCGTGCGCGAAGGCAAGGCAGTGGCCCAGGTCTGGCGGCTGCGGCGCGACGGCCAGGCGCTGGAACTGGCCGTGCAGCCGGACACGGTGCAGGACGCGGCCGGGCCGGTCGGCCGCATCGGTGCCTACGTCGGTGCGCCGCCCGAATTCCTCACCGTGCGCTACGGCCCGGTCGAGGGCCTGTGGAAAGGCATGCAGCGCACCTGGGAGGTGTCGGTCCTCACGCTGCGGATGATGGGCCGCATGGTGGTGGGCGAAGCTTCGCTGAAAAACCTGAGCGGGCCGCTCACGATTGCCGACTACGCGGGCAAGTCGGCCAGCCTGGGCCTCACGCAATACCTGGTGTTCCTGGCCCTCATCAGCGTGAGCCTGGGAGTGCTCAACCTGCTGCCGCTGCCCGTCTTGGATGGGGGGCACCTGATGTATTATCTTTGGGAGGCTGTCACGGGCAGGGGCGTCTCCGACGCCTGGATGGAGCGCCTTCAGCGTGGGGGGGTGGCGGTGCTGCTGGTCATGATGACGATCGCACTGTTCAACGACGTCACGCGTCTCTTTGGTTAACCTTTAGCGGCTGCTGCCTGCTTTCGCCCTGTGGAGGGCGACGCGGGGCCGGCCTTGATTCATGAAAAAACATTTCAAGCGCTTTCGCGTGCGTACAGTTTCGGCCATGGTCGCCATGGCCTTCGTGGCCAATGCCTGGGCGGTGGACCCGTTCACGGTGCGCGACATCCGGGTCGAAGGGCTGCAGCGCGTGGAGCCGGGGACGATCTTTGCCTCGCTCCCTTTTCGCATCGGTGACCAGTACAACGACGAGAAGGGGTCCGCCGCGATCCGCGCGCTGTTTGGGCTGGGCCTGTTCAAGGACGTGCGGCTGGAGGTGAGCGGCGATGTGCTGGTGGTGATCGTCGAAGAGCGCCCCACCATCGCGGACGTCGACTTCGCGGGCTCCAAGGAGTTCGACAAGGACGCGCTCAAGAAGGCCCTGCGCGAGATCGGCCTGACCGAGGGCCGCCCCTACGACCAGAGCCTCGCGGACAGGGCCGAGCAGGAACTCAAGCGCCAGTACATCAACAAGAGCCTGTACGGCGCCGAGGTCGTGACGACGGTGACGCCGATCGAGCGCAACCGTGTCAACCTCACGTTCACCGTGACCGAAGGCGAGCCGGCCCGCATCAAGGAAATCCGCATCGTCGGCAACAAGGCATTCGGCGAGTCCACGCTCAGGGGGCTGTTCGACCTCGACACCGGCGGCTTCCTGTCCTGGTACACCAAATCCGACCGCTATTCGCGCGCCAAGCTCAACGCCGACCTCGAGGCATTGCGCTCGTACTACCTGGCCCGCGGCTACCTTGAGTTCCGCATCGATTCGACCCAGGTCGCGATCTCGCCCAACAAGCAGGACATCACGATCACCGTCAACGTGACCGAGGGTGAGCGCTATGTCGTCTCCGCCGTCAGGCTCGAAGGCAACTACCTGGGCAAGGAAGACGAATTCAAGTCGCTCGTCGCCATCACCCCGGGCCAGCCCTACAACGCCGACAAGGTCGCCCAGACCACGAAGGCGTTCAACGACTACTTCGGCAATTTCGGCTATGCGTTCGCCAATGTGGAAGCGCGCCCCGAGATCGACCGCGCAAACAACCGCGTGGCGTTCGTCCTGCTGGCCGACCCGTCCCGCCGCGCCTACGTGCGGCGCGTCAACATCGGCGGCAACAACCGCACGCGCGACGAAGTGATCCGCCGCGAGTTCCGCCAGTTCGAGTCTTCCTGGTACGACGCCGACAAGATCAAGCTCTCGCGCGACCGCATCGATCGGCTGGGCTATTTCAAGGAGGTGAACGTCGAGACCAGTGACGTTCCCGGCGCCCCCGACCAGGTGGACCTCAACCTGACCGTGGTGGAAAAGCCCACCGGCAGCCTGCAGCTCGGTGCGGGGTTTTCCAGCGCCGAAAAGCTCGCGCTTTCGTTCTCCATCAAGCAGGAAAACGCCTTCGGCACCGGCAACTACCTCGGCGTGGAAGTCAACACCAGCAAGTACAACCGCACCATCGCCTTCAGCTCGGTCAACCCGTACTTCACGCCCGACGGCGTCTCGCGCTCCATTGACATCTACCACCGCAGCTCCAAGCCCTACGAGGACCAGGGCGGCAATTACGAGCTCGCGACCACAGGCGCGGGCCTGCGCTTCGGCGTGCCTTTCAGCGAGCAGGACACGGTGTTCTTCGGCGGCGCCATCGAGCGCACCCAGATCAAGCCGGGCACCAACATTCCCGCGGCTTACCTGGCCTACGCCGAGCGCTTCGGGTACACCAGCACGACGATCCCGCTGTCCATCGGCTGGGCTCGCGACGACCGGGACAGCACCATCGCCCCGACATCGGGCAGGCTGCAGCGTGTGGCGGGCGAAGCGGGCCTCTTCGGCGACGCGCGTTACATGCGGGCCAACTACCAGTTCCAGCAGTACATTCCGCTCAACAAGCAATTCACCCTGGCCTTCAACGGCGAGGCCGGCTGGGGCAAGGGCCTGGGCGGGCGCCCGTATCCCGTGTTCAAGCACTTCTATTCCGGCGGCCTGGGCTCGGTGCGCGGGTTCGACCAGGGCACCCTGGGTCCCAAGGACGTCACCGGTTCGACGATCGGCGGACCCAAGAAGGTCACCCTGAACGCGGAAATCATCACCCCCTTCCCGGGCGCGGGCAACGACCGCAGCCTGCGCATGTTCGGGTTCATCGACGCGGGCAACGTCTACGGCGAGAACGAAAAATTCCGGCTGAACGAGCTGCGGGCGTCGGCCGGGGTGGGCCTTTCGTGGATTTCGCCGATCGGCCCGCTGCGGCTGGCGGCAGCCCATCCCTTCCGCAAGTTCCCCGGCGATAGAATCCAGAGATTGCAATTCCAGATCGGAACGTCTTTCTAATGAAGCAACTGTCCCGCCAATGTCTGGCGATCCTCCTGGGCGTACTGGCGTTCGGCACGCAGGCGCTCGCCGAGGATTTCCGGGTCGGCTTCGTCAACACCGACCGCATCTTCCGCGAAGCCAACACGGCCAAGGCCGCGCAGGCCAAGCTGGAGCAGGAGTTCTCCCGCCGGGAAAAGGAACTCAACGACCTGGGCAACACGCTCAAGAGCCTGTCGGACAAGTTCGAGCGCGAGGCGCCCACGCTGTCCGAAACCCAGCGTGCGCAGCGCCAGAAGCAACTGCTCGACCAGGACCGCGACTTCCAGCGCAAGCGCCGCGAGTTCCAGGAAGACCTCAACGCCCGCAAGAACGAAGAGCTCCAGCAGGTGCTCGAGCGGGCCAACCGCGTGGTCAAGCAGGTCGCCGAAGCCGAGAAATACGATGTGGTGCTGCAGGAAGCGGTCTACATCAACCCCAAGCACGACATCACCGACAAGGTGATCAAGGCGCTCAACGCCGCGAAGTAACGTGGTGTGGCACTTCGACTAGGCTCCATCGTCGACGCTCTCGGTGGGGAGCTCTGCGGCAACCCTGAGCAATCGATCGAAGGCCTCGCCCCGCTCGAATCCGCCACGCCCTCGCAGCTGAGCTTCCTCAGCAATCCCCGGTACGCCTCCCAGCTGGCCGCTTCCCGCGCGGCCTGTGTCATCGTGGCGCCAGCGCAGCGCGCCGCCGCACTGGCGCGAGGCGATTGCATCGTCGCGGACGAGCCCTACCTGTATTTCGCGCGCGTCACCCAGCTGTGGAAGAAGGGCCTGGCCCCCTTGTCCGGCCCGCCGATCCACCCGAGCGCCGTCGTGGACCCGGATGCGGTGATCGACCCGACCGCGCGCATCGGCGCGCTTTGCGTGGTGGAGCGCGGCGCCAGGATAGGCGCGGGCACGGTGCTGAAAGCGCGGGTCACGGTGGGCGAGGGCTGCGTCATCGGCGAGCGTTGCGTCCTGCATCCGGGCGCGGTCGTCGGCGCGGACGGCTTCGGGTTCGCGCCCAACGCCGGCGCCTGGGAAAAAATCGAGCAGCTCGGGGCCGTGCGCATCGGCAACGACGTGGAGGTCGGCGCCAACACCTGTATCGACCGCGGGGCGCTCGCGGACACCGTCATCGAGGATGGCGTCAAGCTCGACAACCTGATCCAGATCGGCCACAACGTGCGCATCGGCCGGAACACGGCGATCGCAGGCTGCGTGGGCGTGGCCGGCAGCGCGAACATCGGCGCGCACTGCACCATCGGCGGGGCGGCGATGATCCTGGGGCACCTGACCCTGGGCGACCACGTCAACATTTCGGCCGGCTCGTTCGTCTCGCGCTCCATCCTCAAGCCCGGCCTGTACAGCGGAATCTTCCCCATCGACGACAATGCGGCCTGGGAAAAAAATGCGGCGACGCTCAAGCAGCTGCACAAGCTGCGCGATCGACTCAAGGCCCTGGAGAAGAAGACATGATGGACATCCACGAAATCCTGAAGCTGCTGCCGCATCGCTACCCGTTCCTGCTGGTGGACCGGGTGCTGGCCATCGATACGGGCAAGAGCATCCGCGCGCTCAAGAATGTCACGATCAACGAGCCTTTTTTCATGGGCCACTTTCCGCACCGTCCCGTGATGCCGGGGGTGCTGATGCTCGAAGCCATGGCGCAGACCGCTGCGCTCCTGTCGTTCGCCACCGCAGGCGTCACGCCCGACGACAAGACGGTCTATTACTTCGCGGGCGTCGACGGCGCCCGCTTTCGGCGCCCCGTCGAGCCCGGCGACCAGCTGGTCATGGACGTGACGGTGTTGCGCGCCAAGGGCGGCATCTACAAGTTCAAGGGCGAGGCGAGGGTGGGCGACGAGCTTGCGTGCGAGGCGGAGCTCATGTGCACCATGCGCACCGTCGGCTGAGGACAGGATGACGCCCTCCACGAATGCTGTGACGCAGATCCATCCCACGGCCATCGTCGATCCGAAGGCGCGGATCGACAGCTCCGTTTCGGTCGGGCCCTACACGGTCATCGGGCCGCATGTGGCGATCGGTGCCGGCACCACTGTCGGCCCGCATTGCGTCATCGAGGGCCACACCACCATCGGCCGCGACAACCGCATCTTCCAGTTCGCATCGCTGGGCGCGATCCCCCAGGACAAGAAATTCGCGGGCGAGCCCTGCGAGCTCACCATCGGCGACCGCAACACGATTCGCGAATTCGTCACCTTCAACATCGGGTCGCCGGGCGGCGGTGGCGTGACACGCATCGGCGACGACTGCTGGATCATGGCGTACACCCATATCGCGCACGACTGCCAGGTGGGCAACCATGCCACCCTTGCCAACAACACGACGCTCGGCGGCCACGTGGAGCTGGGCGAGTGGGTTACCGTGGGCGGCCTCACCGGGATCCACCAGTTCGTCAAGGTGGGCGCGCAGGCCATGGTGGGCTTTGCCAGCGCCGTGTCGCAGGATGTTCCGCCGTTCATGCTGGTGGACGGCAATCCGCTCGCGGTGCGCGGCTTCAACCTGGTCGGCCTGCGCCGGCGCGGGTTCAACGCGGAGCGCATCGCGGCGATCAAGCAGATGCACAGGCTGCTCTACCGCGAGGGCCGCACGCTGGAGCAAGCCCGCGCCGCCATCGAGTCGCTCCCCGCCGAAATGCCCGAAGCGGCGCAGGACGTCGCGCTGATGAGCGGCTTTCTCGCGGCGGCCGAGCGCGGCGTCGCCCGCTAGCGATGGAACCCGTCCGGTTCGCCATGGTCGCGGGCGAGGCGTCCGGCGACCTGCTGGCCGGCCTGCTACTGGACGGATTGCGCAAGCGCTGGCCGCAGCTGCAGGCTGCCGGCATCGGCGGGCCGCAGATGGCGCGGCGCGGCTTCCAGGCCTGGTGGCCCCACGAGAAGCTCGCTGTCAGCGGCTACGTCGAGGTCCTGCGCCACTACCGTGAACTCGTGGGCATCCGCAACCAGCTGAGGGAACGGCTGTTGCGGGAGCGGCCGCAGGTATTCGTCGGGGTGGACGCCCCCGATTTCAATCTCGACCTCGAAGCGTCGTTGCGGCCCCAGGGCATCAAGACCGTGCATTTCGTCTGCCCGTCGATCTGGGCCTGGCGCGCGGGCCGGGTCGACAAGATCCGGCGCGCCGCCGATCATGTCCTGTGCGTTTTCCCGTTCGAGCCGGAGTTGCTCGCCCGCCACGGCATTGCATCGACCTACGTGGGCCATCCGCTGGCGGGTGTCATCCCGATGGAACCCGACAAGGCCGCCGCAAGGCGTTCCCTGGGACTGCGGGAAGAGGGCGAAGTGCTGGCCATCCTGCCCGGCAGCCGGGCTTCGGAAGTGCGCCAGCTCGGGGCGCGGTTCTTCGCCGCGGCCGCGCGCGTGCGCAAGGCACGGCCGGGCATCCAGCTGGTGGTGCCGGCGGTTCCTGCGCGGCGGGCGGGCATAGAAGAGGCCGCGCGTGCGGCCGGGCTGGGTGCCGACCTGAAGGTCGTCGAGGGCCAGTCGCACGCCGTCCTGGCGGCCTGCGACCTCGCGCTGGTCGCCAGCGGCACCGCCACGCTGGAGGCGGCGCTGTTCAAGCGGCCCATGGTCATTTCCTACGCGGTAAACTGGCTAACTTACCGGCTCATGAAGCCCCGCCAGCTCCAGCCCTGGCTTGGCCTGCCGAACATCCTTTCGGGCGATTTCGTGGTGCCCGAGCTGATGCAGGAGGATGCGAATCCCGAGGCGCTTGCTGCGGCGCTCTTGGAATGGCTGGAATCCCCTGCCAGAATGTCGGCCGTGCAGGAGAAATTCAAGGCGTTGCATGCCGCGCTGCAACGCGATACCGCCACACTGGCCACCGATGCCATCCAAAAAGTCCTCGAATCCTGAGCCGGCAGGCACGCCCAGGCCCATCGTCACGCGTGCGAAGCGAAGCGCCGCCGTCATCCAGGCTCACCTGCCCTGGGACCCGGTCGGCTTGATGGCAGGCGTCGACGAAGCCGGCCGCGGGCCGCTTGCGGGGCCCGTGGTCGCAGCGGCGGTGATCCTCGACGACACCAAGCGCATCCGCGGCCTCGCGGACTCGAAAGTGCTGACGCCCCTGCAGCGCGACCGGCTCTACGACCAGATCTGCGAAAAGGCGTTGTGCTGCTCCGTGGCGCAGGCGAGCGTGGAGGAAATCGACACGCTCAACATTCTCTGGGCCACCATGCTCGCCATGAAGCGCGCGGTGGAAGGCCTGCGGCTGAAGCCGGCGAAGGTGCTGGTCGATGGCAACCGCCTGCCCGTGCTGGATGTGCTCGCCGAAGCCGTGATAGGCGGCGATGCCACCGTGAAGGCGATATCCGCCGCTTCCATCCTCGCCAAGGTGCATCGCGACCGGCTGTGCCAGGCCCTGCACGACGAATTCCCCCAATACGGCTTTGCCTCGCATAAGGGCTACGGCACGCCGGAGCACCTGGAAGCACTGCGCGTGCATGGCGCGTGCCGGCACCACCGGAAGTTCTTCAGCCCGGTCGCTGCCACCTTCACGGTCGAGAACGGGGTGGCGGTGAGCGTCACCGTGGCGTGACCTCCGGTCCCCAACTCATCAGTTCCCCGGGCAACAGCCTGCTGAAGGACTTGCGCCGGCTGGCACAGGACAGCGGCGAGTACCGCAAGCAGGGGCGCGTCTGGCTGGAGGGCGACCACTTGTGCCGAGCCGCGCTGGCCAGGGGCGCAGTGCCGGAGCTGGCCGTGTTCGCGGAGTCGTTCTGGCCGTCGGCCGGACCGGAATGGTCGCGGCACGGCGGCAGGAACGTGGTGATCGCCGACGCCCTGTTCGATGGTTTAAGCGGCCTCGAATCTCCCGCGCGCATGGGTTTCGTCTTCCCGCTGCCGCGTGAGCCAGCGCTGCAGCCGGGCGCGCCGTCCGTGATCCTCGACCGCCTGCAGGACGCCGGCAACGTCGGGGCGATCCTGCGCTGCGCATCGGCTTTCGGGTTTCGCCAGGTCCTCGCCATCAAGGGGACAGCCGGCCTCTGGAGCCCGAAGGTGCTTCGCGCGGGCATGGGCGCGCATTTCGCCTTGCACCTGGTCGAGGCGCTGGAACCGGCGGCGCTGGACGCGCTTTCCGTGCCCATCATCACCACCAGTTCGCATGAAGGCGAATTCCTGCATTTGCAGAAACTGCCGTGGCCCTGTGCGTGGGCACTGGGCCACGAGGGCCAGGGCATCGCGGCGGAGATCGCGGCGCGTTCGCGGCTGGCCGTGCGCATCGTCCAGCCCGGCGGCGAGGAGTCGCTCAACGTCGCCACCGCCGCGGCGATCTGCCTGCACGCGAGCGCCGCGGCCAACCCCCGTTGAACGCGCGTGTTTTGGCCCTGCAGCGGCGGGGAATTGAAGCCCTTCGGCTATAATCAAGGGCTTTCCCGCAAACCCCGTACGCCTAGCGCATTCAAGCCAAATCCCTGACTAAAGCTGCCGCACGCCTGAACCGCGCGCGAAGCACTTGATACCTGGGCGTACCCGACACATCCGGAGAACCCAGTGCTTTTGTCTCAACAGGGAGCCTTCCCGCCCGCCATCCTGGCGCTTGCAGACGGCACGGTCTTTATTGGCAATTCGATCGGAGCCACCGGCTCCACCGCCGGCGAAGTCGTGTTCAACACGGCCATGACCGGTTACCAGGAAATCCTCACCGACCCCAGCTACTGCCGGCAGATCGTGACGCTCACGTATCCGCACATCGGCAATTACGGGGTCAACGAAGAAGACGTCGAAGCCAATAAGGTCCATGCCGCAGGCCTCATCATCCGCGACCTGCCGCTGGTCGCATCGAATTTCCGCACCACCCAGACGCTGTCCCAATACCTGCGCAGCCAGGGCACCGTCGCCATCGCCAACATCGACACCCGCAAGCTCACCCGCCTGCTGCGCACCCATGGCGCGCAGAACGGCTGCATCATCGGATTGGCCGCGGGCGAGCAAGTCACGCCAGCGCTGGTCGAAAAGGCCATCGCCGCCGCCAAGGCCGAGCCGGCCATGAGCGGCCTGGACCTGGCCCAGGTCGTTTCGGTGGGCCAGCCCTACGACTGGACGCAAACCGAATGGCACCTGGGCTCGGGCTACGGCGAGCAGGGCGCGCCGAAATACCACGTTGTCGCCTTCGACTACGGCGTGAAGAAGAACATCCTGCGCATGCTGGCCGAGCGCGGCTGCAAGGTCACCGTGGTGCCGGCGAAGACCTCGGCAGCGGAAGTGAAGCAGCTTCATCCCGACGGCGTGTTCCTGTCCAACGGCCCGGGCGACCCCGAGCCCTGCGACTACGCCATCGAAGCCACGCGCGACCTGATCGAATCGGGTTACCCCACGTTCGGCATCTGCCTGGGCCACCAGATCATGGCGCTGGCCTCGGGCGCGAAAACTTTCAAGATGAAGTTCGGGCACCACGGGGCCAACCACCCGGTCAAGGACCTCGACAACGGCCGCGTCAGCATCACCAGCCAGAACCACGGTTTCGCCGTGGATGAAAAGACCTTGCCCGCCAACCTGCGCCCCACGCACGTGAGCCTGTTCGACGGCACGCTGCAGGGCCTGGCCCGCACCGACAAACCCGCGTTCTGCTTCCAGGGCCACCCGGAAGCGTCGCCGGGGCCGCATGACATCGGCTACCTGTTCGACCGCTTCACTGGGCTCATGGACCAAGCAGCCGGAGATAAAAAGTAAATGCCCAAGCGCACAGACATCAAGAGCATCCTCATCATCGGCGCCGGCCCGATCATCATCGGCCAGGCCTGCGAGTTCGACTATTCCGGCGTGCAGGCGTGCAAGGCGCTGCGCGAGGAGGGCTACAAGGTCATCCTGATCAACAGCAACCCCGCGACGATCATGACGGACCCGGCCACGGCCGACGTCACCTACATCGAGCCCATCACCTGGCAGACGGTCGAGAAGATCATCGCCAAGGAAAAGCCCGACGCGATCCTGCCGACCATGGGCGGGCAGACGGCGCTCAATTGCGCGCTGGACCTCTGGCGCAACGGCGTCCTCAACAAGTACAAGGTCGAACTGATCGGCGCGACGCCCGAGGCCATCGACAAGGCCGAGGACCGCCTGAAGTTCAAGGACGCAATGACCCGCATCGGGCTGGGCTCGGCGCGCTCGGGCATCGCCCACACGCTGGAAGAAGCCTGGACGGTGCAAAAGACCGTGGGCTTCCCGGTCGTGATCCGCCCCAGCTTCACGCTGGGCGGCACCGGCGGCGGCATCGCCTACAACCCGGAAGAATTCGAAACCATCTGCAAGCGCGGCATCGAGGCCTCGCCCACCAACGAACTGCTGATCGAGGAATCGCTGGTCGGCTGGAAAGAGTTCGAGATGGAAGTCGTGCGCGACAAGGCCGACAACTGCATCATCATCTGCTCGATCGAGAACCTCGATCCGATGGGCGTGCACACCGGCGATTCCATCACGGTCGCGCCGGCGCAGACGCTCACCGACAAGGAATACCAGATCATGCGCAACGCGTCCCTCGCGGTGCTGCGCGAGATCGGCGTGGACACCGGCGGCTCGAACGTGCAGTTCGCGATCGATCCCAAGGACGGCCGGATGATCGTGATCGAGATGAACCCGCGGGTTTCGCGCTCCTCGGCACTGGCTTCGAAAGCCACGGGCTTCCCGATCGCCAAGGTCGCGGCCAAGCTCGCCGTCGGCTACACGCTCGATGAATTGCGCAACGAGATCACCGGCGGCGCCACACCGGCGAGCTTCGAGCCCAGCATCGACTACGTCGTCACGAAGATCCCGCGCTTTGCCTTCGAGAAGTTCCCGCAGGCCGACTCGCGCCTGACCACGCAGATGAAATCGGTGGGCGAGGTGATGGCGATGGGCCGCACCTTCCAGGAGTCGTTCCAGAAGGCCCTGCGCGGCCTGGAAGTCGGCGTCGATGGCCTGAACGAAAAGACACAGGACCGCGAAGTGCTCGAGAAGGAACTGGGCGAGCCCGGCCCCGAGCGCATCTGGTACGTGGGCGATGCGTTCGCGATGGGCCTGTCCGTGGATGAGGTGTACGACCTCACGAAGATCGACAAGTGGTTCCTGGCGCAGATCGAGGAGATCGTGAAGATCGAGCTCGAGCTGGAGAAGACCTCGCTGGACAGCATCGACGGCCCGACCCTGCGCATGCTCAAGCAGAAGGGCTTTTCGGACCGGCGCCTGGCGCGCCAGCTCAAGACCACGGACAAGGTGATCCGCGACAAGCGGCGCGCCCTGGGGATCCGCCCGGTGTACAAGCGCGTGGACACCTGCGCCGCCGAATTCGCCACCAACACGGCCTACATGTATTCGACCTACGAGGACGAATGCGAGGCCGAGCCCACGAACAACAAGAAGATCATGGTGCTGGGTGGCGGGCCCAATCGCATCGGGCAGGGCATCGAGTTCGACTATTGCTGCGTCCATGCGGCCCTCGCGATGCGCGAGGACGGCTATGAGACCATCATGGTCAACTGCAACCCGGAAACCGTGTCCACCGACTACGACACGTCGGACCGCCTGTATTTCGAGCCGCTCACGCTGGAAGACGTGCTGGAGATCGTCGACAAGGAAAAGCCGCTGGGCGTGATCGTGCAGTACGGCGGCCAGACGCCGCTCAAGCTGGCGCTGGGCCTGGAAGCCGAAGGCGTGCCGATCATCGGCACCTCGCCGGACATGATCGACGCCGCGGAAGACCGCGAGCGTTTCCAGAAACTGCTGCACGAACTCAAGCTCCTGCAGCCGCCCAACGCCACCGCGCGTACCGAAGCGGAGGCACTCGAAAAGGCCGCGGCCCTGGGCTACCCGCTGGTGGTGCGCCCCAGTTACGTGCTGGGCGGCCGTGCCATGGAAATCGTGCACGAGCAGCGCGACCTGGAACGCTACATGCGCGAAGCCGTGAAGGTGTCGAACGATTCGCCCGTGCTGCTCGACCGGTTCCTGAACGACGCGATCGAATGCGACGTGGACTGCCTGTCGGATGGCAAGGAGACCTTCATCGGCGGCGTCATGGAACACATCGAGCAGGCTGGCGTGCACTCCGGCGACTCCGCCTGTTCGCTGCCGCCGTACTCGCTGTCCAAGGACACCATCGAAGAGATGAAGCGCCAGACCGCGGCCATGGCGCGCGGGCTCAACGTCGTGGGCCTGATGAACGTGCAATTCGCGATCCAGCACAACGGCGGCAAGGACGTGATCTATGTGCTGGAAGTCAACCCGCGCGCCTCGCGCACCGTGCCGTTCGTGAGCAAGGCCACCGGCATCCAGCTCGCGAAGGTCGCGGCCCGTTGCATGGTCGGCCAGTCGCTGGCATCGCAGGGCATCACGAAGGAAGTGACGCCGCCGTACTTCAGCGTGAAGGAAGCCGTGTTCCCGTTCGTCAAGTTCCCCGGCGTGGACACCATCCTGGGGCCGGAGATGAAGTCGACCGGAGAAGTGATGGGCGTGGGCAAGACTTTCGGCGAAGCCTTCATCAAGAGCCAGCTGGGCGCCGGCACCAAGCTGCCCCGGGCCAGCGATCCCGTCCGCAAGGTGTTCCTCACGGTGAAGGACAGCGACAAGCCACGCGCTGTCGAGGTAGCCCGCCAGCTCGCGGACCAGGGTTTCGACATCGTCGCCACCAAGGGGACGGCCGCCGCCATCGCCGCCGCGGGCATCGCCTGCGCGAGCGTGTACAAGGTCACGGAGGGCCGGCCGCACGTGGTCGACATGATCAAGAACAACGAGATCGTCATGGTCATCAACACGGTGGAAGAGCGACGCAACGCCATCACCGATTCGCGCGCCATCCGCACGTCGGCCTTGCTCGCCCGGGTCACGACTTTCACGACCATCGCCGGCGCCGAGGCGGCGGTGGAGGGGATGAAATACATGGACAACCTGGACGTCTATTCGCTCCAGGAGCTTCACGCGCAACTGGCATAATCGCGTCCGTCATCAAGAAAAAAACCGCCGGTCGGCAACGGTCGGCGGTTTTGCTTTATTCCCGGGATTTCACATGGCTACCATTCCGATCACCAAGCGCGGCGCTGAAAAACTCAAGACCGAGCTGCACAGGCTCAAGACGGTGGACCGCCCCGGCGTGATCACCGCCATCGCCGACGCGCGCGCCCAGGGCGACCTGTCCGAGAACGCCGAGTACGAGGCCGCCAAGGACCGCCAGGGCTTCATCGAGGGGCGCATCCAGGAGATCGAGAGCAAGCTCGCCGCCGCCCAGGTCATCGACCCCGCCGCGGTCGAGGCGGGAGGCAAGGTCGTGTTCGGCGCCACCGTCGAGCTGGAAGAAGAAGCATCCGGCGACAAGGTGAAGTACCAGATCGTCGGCGAGGACGAGGCCGACCTGAAGCAGGGCCTGATCAACATTTCCAGCCCGATCGCGCGCGCGCTCATCGGCAAGGAAGAGGGCGACACTGCCGAAGTGCAGGCGCCCGGCGGGCTCAAGCGCTACGAGATCGTCGCGGTCCACTACCTTTGAACTTCAGGCAGCGCCTCCCCATCGCGGCGGCAGCGCTGTGGTGGGGCAGCCTGTCCGCCATCGGCTTCATGGCGGTGCCCATCCTGTTCGCTTCGCCTGCCCACGCCGGCGCTGGCCGGGCAGGTCGCTGCCCGGCTGTTCGCCGCGCAGACGTGGGTGAGCGTTGCGTGCGGCATGCTGCTGCTGATTTCGTCCCGGTCCCGCGACGAGCCCGTGCGGATGGACTGGGCCGGCGGCGCGCTGCTTTTCGTCGTCGCCGGGGTGCTGCTGGCGCTGCTTTCGGAATTCGCCGTCGCGCCGCGGATCATGGCGCGCGAAAACCTGAAGCTCTGGCACGGGCTGGGCAGCGGCATGTACGTCGCCCAGTGGCTTTGCGCCGGGACCGTGCTGTGGAAGAGCCTCAGGTCAGCCGGCCCTTCTTGATCGACTTCTGCTTGGGCTTGGCCCGCTTGACCTGCCCGCCGGGCGTGAGGCGCTGGTTGCCGAGCACCCGCAAGGTCTTCACCTCCGGCCGTTGGCCGCCACGCTTGCTGTACTTGAGCACCTTGAAGTCGCGCGGACCGGGCATCCGGTCCTCGTCGCCGGCCTTTTCCTTGGGCGGCTTGGGCCGCCACAGCACCAGCAGCTTGCCGATGTGCTGGATCGGCGCGGCGTCCAGGTCGTCGGCAAGGGACTGAAACATTTCCTCGCGCTTGGCGCGGTCGTCGCCGAGCACGCGGATCTTGATCAGGCCGTGCGCGGTGAGGGCCGCGTCGATTTCCTTCTTCACGCCGGCCGTCAGGCCGTCGTTGCCGATCATGACGACCGGGTCGAGGTGGTGGGCTTCGGCACGGTGCGCCTTGCGCTCGGCGATCGTGAGTTGTATTTGGGGCATGGGGTCGATTATCTCGCGCGGGGTCGGCCGGCGCCCGTGGCTGTCAAAATCGGGGTCAGATGAAGATCAAGACGAAAAGCAAGAAGGTCAACCGCGCGTGGCTCAACGACCACGTCAACGACCCGTACGTGAAGCTGGCCCAGAAAGAGGGCTACCGCGCGCGCGCGGCCTACAAGCTCAAGGAAATCGACGAAGCCTTGGGCCTCGTCAAGCCGGGCCACCTGGTGGTGGACCTCGGCTCGGCCCCCGGCGCCTGGAGCCAGTACCTGCGGCGCAGGCTCTCGCCCGGCGGGGCCGCCGCCGGCGAGCTCAACGGCACCATCATCGCGCTGGACATCCTGCCCATGGAGCCGGTCGAGGGCGTCACTTTCCTCCAGGGGGACTTTCGCGAGCCGGAAGTGCTGGCCCGGCTGGAGGAGGCGATGGCCGGGCGCAAGGCCGACGTCGTGGTCTCGGACATGGCGCCCAACCTGTCGGGCATCGAGTCCGCCGACACCGCGCGCATCGCGCACCTGGTCGAGCTGGCGGTCGATTTCGCGGTCGGCCACCTGAAGCCCGAGGGCGCCCTGGTCGTCAAGGTGTTCCATGGCAGCGGCTACGGCGAGCTTGTCAAGTTGTTCAAGGAAACTTTCCGCACCGTCAAGCCTCTTAAACCCAAGGCCTCGCGCGATAAATCGTCCGAGACTTTCCTGGTGGGCATCGGGCTGAAACCGGGAAAGTGAATGGGGCGCCAAATCGGCCGGGATGACCCCTGCCGGCCCTATGGCCGGCGTAGCGAAAATACATCATTCCATGACTTGAAACGCCTAGAATGGGCAGCAAGTACGCAAGGTACCCCTTTGAGGCGCCGGCCAACTCTCCGGAGACGCAGTTTGAACAATCAGTGGTTTTCCAAAATTGCCGTGTGGCTGGTCATCGCCCTCGTGCTGTTTACCGTTTTCAAGCAGTTCGACACGCGCGGCGCCGCCGGGGCCAGTGTGATGGGCTATTCCGACTTCCTCGAGGAAGTCCGCAGCAAGCGCATCAAGAACGCGATCATCCAGGAGGGCCAGGGCGGCACGGAGATCGTGGCCATCACCACCGATGACCGCAAGGTCCGCACCACGGCCACCTACCTGGACCGCGGCCTGGTCGGCGACCTCATCAACAACAACGTCAAGTTCGACGTCAAGCCGCGCGAAGAAGGCTCGCTCCTGATGACGCTGCTGGTCAGCTGGGGCCCGATGCTGTTGCTGATCGGGGTCTGGATCTACTTCATGCGCCAGATGCAGGGGGGCGGCAAGGGCGGTGCCTTCAGCTTCGGCAAGAGCAAGGCGCGCATGCTCGACGAGAACAACAACCAGGTCACTTTCGCCGACGTTGCGGGTTGCGACGAAGCGAAGGAAGAAGTCAAGGAAGTCGTCGATTTCCTGAAGGACCCGCAGAAATTCCAGAAGCTGGGCGGGCGCATCCCGCGCGGCCTGCTGCTGGTCGGCCCCCCGGGCACCGGCAAGACGCTGCTGGCCAAGGGCATCGCCGGCGAGGCCAAGGTGCCGTTCTTCAGCATCTCGGGCTCCGATTTCGTCGAAATGTTCGTCGGCGTGGGCGCGGCCCGCGTGCGCGACATGTTCGAGAACGCCAAGAAGAACGCGCCCTGCATCATCTTCATCGATGAAATCGACGCCGTCGGCCGCCAGCGCGGCGCCGGCCTGGGCGGCGGCAACGACGAGCGCGAGCAGACCCTGAACCAGATGCTGGTCGAGATGGACGGCTTCGAGACCAACCTGGGCGTGATCGTGGTGGCGGCCACCAACCGGCCCGACATCCTGGACGCGGCGCTGCTGCGCCCGGGCCGCTTCGACCGCCAGGTCTATGTCCAGCTGCCCGACATCCGCGGCCGCGAGCAGATCCTGAACGTGCACATGCGCAAGATCCCGATCGGCCAGGACGTCAACGCCAGCATCATCGCGCGCGGCACGCCCGGCATGTCCGGCGCCGACCTCGCCAACCTGTGCAACGAGGCCGCCCTGATGGCCGCCCGCCGCAACGCGCGCGTGGTCGAGATGCAGGACTTCGAGAAGGCCAAGGACAAGATCTTCATGGGCCCCGAGCGCAAGAGCATGGTCATGCCCGAGGAAGAGCGCCGCAACACGGCCTACCACGAGTCCGGCCACGCCCTGATCGGCAAGCTGCTGCCCAAGTGCGACCCGGTGCACAAGGTCACCATCATCCCGCGCGGCCGCGCCCTGGGCGTGACCATGAGCCTGCCGGCGCAGGACCGCTACAGCTACGACAGCGAATACATGCTCAACCAGATCGCCATGCTGTTCGGCGGGCGGATCGCCGAAGAGGTGTTCATGAACCAGATGACCACCGGCGCGTCCAACGACTTCGAGCGCGCCACGCACGCTGGCGCGCGACATGGTGATGCGCTACGGCATGACCGATGCGCTCGGCCCGATGGTGTACGCCGAGAACGAGGGCGAGGTGTTCCTGGGCCGCTCGGTGACCAAGACCACCAACATGAGCGAGTCGACCATGCAGAAGGTCGACATGGAGGTGCGCCGCATCATCGACGAGCAGTACGCCCTGGCGCGCAAGCTGATCGAGGACAACAGCGACAAGATGCACGCCATGGCCAAGGCCCTGCTGGAGTGGGAAACCATCGACTCCGAGCAGCTGGACGACATCATGGCCGGCAAGGACCCGCGCCCGCCCAAGGACTGGACGCCGCGCACGCCCCCGTCGGGCAGCGGCGGCTCGGGCGGCTCGCCCGTGGCGACCGACCCGGCACCGACGGCCGCGTAAGGCGCGTGCAGCGCTCCGCGGAGGAGCAAACAAGGGGGCCTCGCGGCCCCCTTTGCATTTTGTTGGGTGAAAATCCGCACCATGCACTGGCAAACCTCGCGCCACCTGATCGACCTGTCGCGGCCGCAGGTCATGGGCATCGTCAACGTCACGCCCGACTCGTTTTCCGACGGCGGCCGCTACGCCAGCACGCGCGCGGCACTGGCCCATTGCGAGAAGCTGCTGGCCGACGGCGCGCACATCCTGGACATCGGCGGCGAATCGAGCCGGCCGGGCACGCCGCCCGTGCCGCTGGAGGAGGAGCTGGCCCGGGTGCTGCCGGTGCTGCGCGAGGCGGTGACGCTCGGCGTGCCGGTTTCGGTGGACACCTACAAGCCCGAGGTCATGCGCCAGGCGCTCGGACTCGGGGCCGACATCATCAACGACATCTGGGCGCTGCGGCAGCCCGGCGCGCGCGAGGCGGTCGCCGCGCACCCGTCTTGCGGCGTCTGCCTGATGCACATGCACGGCGAGCCCGCAGACCATGCAGCGCTCGCCCATGGAAGGCGACGCCGTGCCGCAGGTGGTGGCGTTCCTGGAGCAGGCGTCACGCGCCTGCTGCGCGAAGCCGGGGTGGACTGCCGACCGCATCGCCTGGGACCCGGGCATCGGTTTCGGCAAGACCGTCGAGCAGAACTTCGCGCTGCTGGCGCGCCAGCACGAGTTGCTGGCCGCCGGCTATCCGCTGGTGGTCGGCTGGTCGCGCAAGTCGTCGCTGGGCAACGTGACGGGCCTGCCCGTCAACGAACGCCTGGCGCCCAGCGTGGCGGCGGCGCTGCTGGCGGTGGAGCGCGGCGCCCATGTGGTGCGCGTGCACGACGTGAAGGAGACACTGGCGGCGCTGAAGGTGCGCAATGCGATGATCGCGGCAGGCAGCGACAAGAAAGCGGAACCCAACCCATGAGCAAGAACCTATTTCGGCACCGACGGCATCCGCGGGACCGTGGGCCAGCCGCCCATCACGCCCGACTTCGTGCTGCGCCTCGCGCATGCCGTCGGGCCGCGTGCTCAAGCGGACGGAGCAACGCCCCACGGTGCTGATCGGCAAGGACACCCGCATTTCGGGCTACATGCTGGAAAGCGCGCTCGAGTCGGGCTTCAACTCCGCCGGCGTGGACGTGGTGCTGCTCGGGCCGCTGCCGACGCCGGGCGTGGCCTACCTGACCCGCGCCCAGCGCGCCAGCCTGGGCGTGGTGATCAGCGCCAGCCACAACGCCTATCCCGGACAACGGCATCAAGTTCTTCAGCAGCCAGGGCACCAAGCTGCCCGATGAATGGGAGCAGGCCGTCGAGGCGGCGCTGCTGGAGCCGCCGGCCTGGGCCGATTCCGCCAACCTGGGCAAGGCGCGGCGCCTGGACGACGCGGCGGGGCGCTACATCGAGTTCTGCAAGAGCACGTTCGCCAACGACCTGACGCCTGCGCGGCATGACCATCGTGGTCGACGCGGCCCATGGCGCGGCCTACCAGATCGCGCCCAAGGTGTTCCACGAACTGGGCGCCGAGGTGATCTGCATCGGCTGCGCGCCCGACGGCCTGAACATCAACGACCAGGTCGGCGCCACCCATCCCGGAGGCGCTGGTCGAGGCCGTGAAGGCGAACCGCGCCGACGTCGGCATTGCGCTCGACGGCGACGCCGACCGGCTGCAGCTGGTGGACGGCGCACGGGCGCCTGTACAACGGCGACGAACTGCTGTACCTGATGGCGGCGGACCGGCTGGACCGCGGCGAAGCCGTGCCCGGCGTGGTCGGCACGCTGATGACCAACATGGCCGTCGAGGTGGCGCTCAAGGCGCGCGGCGTGGAGTTCGTGCGCGCGAAGGTCGGCGACCGCTATGTGCTCGAGGAACTGGAAAAGCGCGGCTGGCTGCTGGGCGGCGAGGGCTCGGGCCACCTGCTGGCGCTGGACCAGCACACCACCGGCGACGGCCTGATCAGCGCCTTGCAGGTGCTCAAGGCCAGCGTGCGCAGCGGCCGCAGCCTGGCGCAGCTGCTCGAAGGCGTGACGCTGTTCCCGCAGACGCTGATCAATGTGCGGCTGCGCGCCGGCCAGGACTGGAAGAAAAACCAGGCGCTGGCCAGCGAAACGCGGCGCGCCGAGGCGGAACTGGACGGCCATGGCCGGGTGCTGATCCGCGCCAGCGGCACCGAACCGGTGCTGCGCGTGATGGTGGAGGCCCGCGACGAGCAGCAGGCCAGGAGCACGGCCGAGCGGCTGGCCCAGGCTGTCCAGGCGGAGTCAGGTCAAGAGACCGTCAAATAACCCCCTGCCTTCCCTGCCGCCCGTCGCACGGGCGCGACAACTCATCGGCCCAACGCTGTGCGGAAAGCTTCGCAAGGTCTACATTGGACTCATGCGTAAGCCGTTCCATCTCCGAGCCTGGCTGCCTTTGCTGGCGGCCGCGGCCCTGGCCTTGCCCCAAGGCGGCTGGGCGCAGGCGTTCTCGGCGGATTACGGGCTGCCGGGCGCTGTCCGGGCCGAAACGGCATCGTCCTACCGCGCTGAAGCCCTGAGCGTGGGGGGATTCCACATCAGCCCGACGTTGCAGGGCGACGGGCGGTTCTCCGGCGCCGGGCTTTCGCTCGATGCCGGCCGGAACTGGTTCGCGCAGGTGGCCGTGGGCCGCAGCCTGCAGCAAGGCAGCTATCCCTTCGGCATGGCCGCTTCAGACGAAGTGAGAGTCTCGGGTGGCTACCGCTGGGGCGACGGGCAGGCCCTGTCGCTGCAGGTGACGGGTGGATCCCGCTCCGAACGCCTGGGCCTGGCGGTGCGCTACGACTGGCCGCGCTACTTCGTGCGGCTGTCTTACGACTCCGGCCTGAACCCGCTGCCGCAGGACAAGTTGCGGTTCTCGGCGGGCGTGCGGTTCTAGGCGGCTCTCGCGCCGCGCTCGTACCAGCCGCGGCTGCGGTTGACCACGCGCACGACCAGCAGCATCACCGGCACTTCGATCAGCACGCCCACCACCGTCGCCAGGGCGGCGCCCGACTCGAAGCCGAACAGGCTGATCGCGGCCGCCACGGCCAGCTCGAAGAAGTTGCTGGCGCCGATCAGCGCGGAGGGGCAGGCGACGCTGTGCGACTCGCCCAGGCGCCGGTTGAGCCAATAGGCCAGCGCGGAATTGAAGAACACCTGGATCAGGATCGGCACGGCCAGCATGGCGATCACCAGCGGCTGCCTGAGGATCGCCTGGCCCTGGAATGCGAACAACAGCACCAGCGTCGCCAGCAAGGCCGTGATGGACCAGGGGCCGATCCGCGCGAGGGCCGCATCCAACGCCCCCTGGCCACGGGCCAGCAGGGCCTTGCGCCAAAGCTGGGCGAGGATCACCGGGATCACGATGTACAGCACCACCGACGTGATCAGGGTGTCCCAGGGCACGATGATGGCCGACAGCCCCAGCAGCAGCGCCACCAGCGGCGCGAACGCGAACACCATGATGGTGTCGTTCAGCGCGACCTGCGAGAGCGTGAACAGGGGGTGGCCGTTCGTGAGGCGGCTCCACACGAACACCATGGCCGTGCAAGGCGCCGCGGCCAGCAGGATCAGGCCGGCGACGTAGCTGTCCAGCTGGTCCGCGGGCAGGTAGGGCGCAAAGACCTGGCGGATGAAGAGCCATCCCAGCAGCGCCATGGAGAACGGCTTCACGGCCCAGTTCACGAACAGCGTGACGCCGATGCCGCGCCAGTGGTCCTTGACCTGGTGCAGGGCGCCAAAGTCCACCTTCAGCAGCATCGGGATGATCATCACCCAGATCAGCAGGCCGACGGGCAGGTTGACCCGCGCGATTTCCATCCGGCCCACGGCCTGGAATGCGCCCGGGAACAACTGGCCGAGCAGAACGCCGGCCACGATGCACAGGAAGACCCAGAGCGTGAGGTAGCGCTCGAACAGGTTCATGGGCAACGGGGCCGCCACCGGCCGCGCGGTGTGGGTCGAAGCGGTCACGAGGCATCCTCCTGCGAGAGCCGGCGTGCCTGCGACTGCAACCCGATCTTCTGCACCCGGTCCAGCGGCAGGTTCACCAGCAGGTCGAGACGGCGTCGCAAGGCGATCAATGTTCCGCGGAAGGCTTCGAGCCGTTGCTGGTCGGTGCCTTCCAGGGCGGACGGGTCGGGATAGCCCCAGTGCGCCGTGGCCGGGTGGCCGGGCCAGTACGGGCACTGCTCGCCGGCCGCGTCATCGCACACGGTGATCACCAGGTCCATGTGCGGCGCATCCGGCGCCGCGAACTCGTCCCAGCTCTTGCTGCGCAATCCCTCGGTGGGGATGCCGGCTTCGCGCAGGGCCTGCAGGCCCAGCGGGTTGGGCTGCTGGTTCTCGCGCGGGCTGCTGCCGGCGGAATACGCCTTGAAGCGGCCCTGGCCGATGTGGTTGAGGGTGGCCTCGGCCAGGATGCTGCGCGCCGAGTTGTGCGTGCAGAGGAACAGGACGTTCAGGGGGCGATCGCTCATGGTTTGTGGATGTCGATGTCGACGGGAGAGGGCAGCACGACGACAGGCGAGAAGCCGCCGCCGGCCGTGCGGAAGTTCGTGGTCTGGCCCGCATAGGTGCGCGCGGCCAGCAGCTGGATGCGGCCCGCGTAGGCATAGGCGCGCACGTCCACTTTCAGGCGCGTGGGCTCGCCGCCGACGCTGACCAGCCGTTCGCCGGGAGGAACCAGCGCCTGCGCGACGAAGTTGCCCGCCACGATGTCTCCCCACACCCGGCGCGTGAGCTTGTCGCCGCGATAGGCGGCCTTGGAGCCGTAGCCCGCGCAGGGCTTGAAGAACAGTTGCCGCCGCTGGGCCCAGAGGGCTTCGGCGTTGCCGGGAGTGACCTGCACCGTACGCGGCACCGCCGCGCGCAGCAACGCCCGGTCCCCTTCGGAAACGCCCCAGGAAGCGAGCAACGCATCGTCGCTCAGTGCGATGAGGTTTCGCTTGTCCGCATGCAGGGCGTGTGCCCTTGGGTGGGGCGTCACCACGGCCGCGCCGGCGACGTAGGCATCATGCAGGCTGGCGTGCCCGGGCTCGGAGAAGTAGAAGTCGGTGAGACGGTTGTAGACCAGGTCCACAGGCATGCCCTCCGGAAGGCCCGGGGCCCACAGCCGGCCATCCCGCCATGTCAGTTCGCGGGCATCCGCGACCACTGCCTCGATGCCCTGTGCCAGGAACAACTGGCGCGCCAGTTCGAATTCCGGCGCAAGGTACTGGTTGCCGGGGTCGTCGTCCACGATGGCGACGGACCGCAGCGGCGCATCGCCGCGCTGGGCGCGCCACTCGCTGCGGAACATGGCGATCCAGGCCTGGTCGATGCTGTCCAGGTCGGCCGTCCCGCCGAACATCCGGTCCATCGCGCCGCAGCAGGAGCGGTGCGCCCGTGCGGCCGTCGCGTGGAGGAGCGCCCCGCCCGCATTGGTATTGATCTCGATGAGGCGAGGGCCGTCGGCGCCGACGTGGAAGTCGTAGCCCATGAAGGCGCCTTGTGGCCCGAAGTCGCGCGAGGCGATCGCCGGCGCGCGTCCCAGCGCAACGCCCTGGTAGCCGGGCAGGGCGCTCACGCGGTGCAATGCCGCGATGGTTTGCTCGATCGCCAGGAAGTCGGACTCCGAGAGGAACACCGGCGTTGCCGAAAACAGGTGCGGCTGGTTGGCCGCCAGCCCGGCGGCCATGCCCTTCAAGGCGGGGTTGGCTTCCAGGTCATCGTGCAGCAGCTGATCCTGCAGGGTGCTGCACAGGCACCCGAGGTTGAGTGTGTCGGCCATGTTCATGGGCAAACCTTTCGACTCAGCACTTGTTGCAGTTGGCATCCGGATCGACCTCGCATGCCTCGCCCTGGCAGCAGTGCTGCGTCAGGTAGGCCAAAAGGGCATTCATGCGTTCGAAACCGGCCCGGTAGATCAGGTTGCGCCCGCGCGGCTCCGCGCTCACCAGACCCGCGTGCGCGAGTTCCTTGAGGTGAAATGACAGGGCGCTGGGGGCCACACCGAGCTGCTCGGCCATGGCGCCCGGCGTCAACCCGCTCGGGCCGGCAATCACCAGCGCCCGGAAGGCACGCAGGCGCTGTGCCTGGGCCAGCGCGGCCAGCGCCTTCACCGTCACGGCTTCATCGGGGGGGATCGCAACCATTTCCATGTTTCAATGATAATTGAAATATACGGGTTGCGCACGCGATTTCGTGGGGAACGCTGTCCGGCTGGACAACGCGTGGGCGAGCCGCTGTCGCGGCCACCCATGTGCGTTGCCTACCTCATGCCTTCGTCAGTTTCATCTGGCTCACGTCCCCGGTCAGGTAGCCGACGGCGGCCCCGAACTTGTCCTTGTAGTTGGCCTTGATCAACGGGTCCAGCGTGGCTTTCACGGCGCTGTGGATGCTTCCCCAGTCGCCCGCGTGCTGGAAGTTGCTCATGATGTAGGTCCACCCATTGATTTCATCCACGGCGTGCAGGCCCGTGGATTCGCCGCCGGCAGGGATCGACATCACCCGCGACAGCGCCTTGGTGTCGATGTTGTACGCCCACAGGAAGTTGTTGACGTGCTGGCCGCTGTCCTCGCCGATGAACAGGGTGCGCATCTTTTCCGAGAATTTCAGGTTGTCGGGGTTGGCCACCTTGTCCGGGTTGGCGGTGTTGCCCAGCGCGTCGGCGGGGATGTCCTGCCCAACCAGCAGGGCCTTGGTGTCCACCGGCATCCACTCGCTGTCGATCGCCGCTCCGGTGGTGTCCTTGAGCCCGCCCCTGAGGTTCAGCGCCATCACGGCACCTGCCACGAGCTGCGCCGGAATGGAAACGCCGTTGCCTGCGGTATTGAGCGCGTTGCCGCTCACCATCGAGCTCTGGCAGTTCTGGAGTGCGGAATACGCCACCTTGTCCTTGACGTTCACCGTGGTGCCTTCCATTTTCGTGAACCCCATGGAGGCCCCCACCAGGCTGGCGTAGCGGTGCGTCTCGAGGAAGGCGGCGGCCTTTTCCATGCCGGGCACCAGCTTGATCCATTCGGTCTTGCCGTTGGCGTTGATCTTGGTGTAGCTCGCGTCCAGCGGATCGCTGGTCTTGACGGCCATGATGTCCGTCGGCCTGAGGGTTGCGGCCAACTGCTTGATCTCTGCGCTCGACGCCGAGCCCAGCTTGACCCAGGTCAGGGGCGCGCCCGCGGCGGCCGGGTCGAGCGAAAAGCCCGCGCCGACCTTGGCGACGTACAGGCTGCCCGAGGACAGGTCCTTCTCCCTGTCGGCGACAAAGACGAAGTAGCCGCTGTTGGTGGCGTCGTCGCCCATGAGCACGGTGCGGTTGTCCGGCATGACCTGCACCAGCTCATGCGAGATGCGGCCCAGGCAATAGTGCTTCTTGATCGAAGCCGTGCCATCGGCGTTGACTGTCACCTCGGGCAGGTGCCCATAGTGATAGGGATTGGCCGCGGTCTCGCTGCCGTAGAGGTTCTTGCTGAACGCCTTGAACTGGGCGTCGCTCGATGCCGTGAAGGCGTTGGGCTCGTATTCCTCGCTCGACAGGTGCGTGCCCCAGGGCGAGAGGCTGGCGCCGCAGGTGATCCACAGGCCGTTGACGGAAGACGTGTCGACATTGTGGTACTTCACGAGCGACAGCCTGCCGGTGAGCGGGTCCTGGTCGAGCGTGAGGACGGCGACGGGCGAGGGCAGCTTGCCGTACATGGCGGTCACCCCGTCTTGCGCCCAGGTGGCGTACTCGAACTGCACCACGGCGAACACCGTGTTGCCCTTGACGCCGTCCACCTTGGCGCCGGGGACCGTGAGCAGTGAGGTGCCATCGGGCGAATCGGAAAAGAACTGGCGCTCCCTGCCGGCCACGGTCGTGTCGATGATGGGCTGGTTGTTGATGTCGTAATAGCCACCCGCCAGCGTCTTGCCGCCGCGGCCGTCCGCAACGAGGTCGCCGGTGACGAAGAACGGCTGGTAAGCCAGCTTGACGTCGACCTTGCTGTTGTCGCTGAAATTGACCGACATGACCGAACCCACGGTGGTGGTGGCCATCGCAGCGGCGTTGGCCAGCGACGGGCGCGGGCATCGAGGAAAAGCTGACCGATGTGAAACCGGGGGCATCGGTGCCCCCGCAACCGGCGAGAAGTGCGCTGGCGCCCGTCAGGGTCGACGAGTAGGGCAGCATCGGTGCGCCGGCGAGGAGTTGCAGGGCGCGGCGGCGGGTTGCAAGAACGGGATTCATCAGGGTGAGGCTCCATGGATATGCCTGCTTCCGGCCGACACGGCCGAGAACAGCAGGGGAAAGGCGAGCGCATCTTGTCGGGCACACGTTTCAGGACGATGACAAGCCGCGTCACCGAACCGCCACGGAACTGCCACAGACGCGTCATGGCACGCAAACAGACTCCACGCATCGAAACAGGAGCGCGTCATGAACGAACTGCCCAACCCCACGCTGCCGCTGTCCCCGGTGTCGCTTCCCCGGGGGTCGCTTCACCGACCAGATCAAGGCTTCGCTGAGGGCCGCAATGGCATTCTGGTTTCCTGGGCTCGGCACCAGGACGAAGTCCGCCAGGCGCAGCGCCTGAGGTACCAGGTCTTCGCAGGGGAAATGGGCGCGCGGCTGGAGACCTGGATTCCCGGGCACGACGTCGACCTGTTCGACGACTTCTGCGAGCACCTGCTGGTGCGCGATATTCAAACGAACGAGGTGATCGGGACCTACCGCGCGCTGACGCCGGCGCAGGCCCAGCGAGTGGGCAGCACCTACACCGACACTGAGTTCGACCTGACGCGCCTGCGCGGGCTGCGTGAGCGCATGGTCGAGCTGGGCCGAAGCTGCGTCCATGCCGACCACCGCCAAGGCGGCGTCATCCTCGCCCTCTGGGGTGCCCTGGCGGAATTCATGGTGCGCAACCGGCTCGACACGATGATCGGCTGCGCCAGCATTCCCATGCTGCACAACGGCAGCGTCAGCGGGCATGCCGCGGCCAGCATCTGGAACCAGGTGAGGCGGACGCATCTCGCGCCCATCGAATACCAGGTTCGCCCGCGCCTGCCCTTGCCGGTCGACGAACTCGATGGCTCGCTGGATGTCGAGGCTCCGGCCCTCATCAAGGGCTACCTGCGCCTGGGCGCCAAGGTGCTGGGACCGCCGGCATGGGACCCCGATTTCAATTCGGCCGACCTGCCGATGCTGATGCGGATCGCGGACCTGCCGCCGCGCTACCAAAAGCACTTCCTGCGCGCATGAGACATGCGCCATGTTGACCCAGGGGCCTGAAATGCGAACCACCTTCGACGCATTCGGGCCCATCCTCTCCGGTCTGGCCAACCCGCCCGCGCACGATCATGAGGAAGAGGCGGCACGAAAGCGCTACCGGGCAGTCTTCATCTCGGACCTGCACCTGGGAACACCCGGCTGCCAGGCGGCGGCGCTGCTCGACTTTCTCAAGTCGCATCCGAGCGACTACCTCTACCTGGTCGGCGACATCGTGGACGGGTGGCAGTTGCGGCGGCGCTGGTACTGGCCGCAGGCCCACAACGATGTCGTGCAGAAGCTGCTGCGCAGCGCGCGCAAGGGCTGCCGCGTGATCTACGTGCCCGGCAACCACGACGAGTTCGCGCGCCAGTTCGCCGGCCACCAGTTCGGCGGCATCGAGGTGCTTGAAGAGGCGGTGCACGTGGCGGCGGATGGCAGGCACATCTGGGTGATCCACGGCGACTATTTCGACGGTGTGGTGCAGTGCGCCAAGTGGCTGGCCTACCTGGGCGACAACCTGTACGAGTTCACCCTCAAGCTCAACCGTCACCTGAACGTGCTGCGCGGCCGCCTGGGCCTGCCGTACTGGTCGCTCTCCGCCTACCTCAAGCACAAGGTCAAGAAGGCGCTGAACTACGTCACCGATTTCGAGGCCGCGGTCGCCCGCGAAGCGCGGCGCCGGGGCCACCACGGCGTGGTGTGCGGTCATATCCACCGCGCCGAAATGCGCGACATCGACGGCGTCATCTACTGCAACGACGGCGACTGGGTCGAAAGCCGCACCGCATTGGTCGAGCACTGTGACGGCCGGCTCGAACTGGTGCATTGGACACCCTCGCACGACGGGCATGGCCTGGGCCACAAAACAAATGGAGATGGCATGAAAATCGCACTCGTGACGGACGCCTGGCAACCTCAAGTCAATGGCGTGGTCACCACACTGGTGGAGCTGTGCAAGGAGCTCGCACTGGCCGGCCATGTGGTCGAGGTGATCGAGCCCGGCCAGTTCAAGACCCGGCCCTGCCCAGGCTACCCGGGCATCGACCTGGCGATCGCGCCCAAGGCGCTGCTCACGGCCAAGCTCGACGCATTCGGGCCCGACGCGATCCACCTCGCCACGGAAGGGCCACTGGGATGGGCCGGACGCGGCTACTGCCTGCGCCGGAAGCTGGCCTTCACCACGGCCTTCCACACCAAGTTCCCGGAAATCGCCAACGCGGCCGTCAAGGTTCCCGTGTCCTGGGGCTATGCGCTGTTCCGGCATTTCCACAGGCCGTCCTCCGGCGTGATGGTGCCTACGCAGGGCGTGCTGCGGATGCTGGAAGCCCGGGGTTTTCGCAACCTGCGGTCCTGGACCCATGGCGTCGATACGGCGCTCTTTCCCTTCCAGCCCACGCCGAAGCCGTATGCGCCCATGGGTTTGCTGGCGCGGCCGGTCGCGCTGTTCGTCGGCCGGGTTTCCTACGAGAAGAACATCGAAGCCTTCCTCAAGATGGACTTTCCCGGCACCAAGGTGGTGTGCGGTGTCGGCCCGGTCGAAGCACAGCTCAGGCAGAAGTATCCGCAGGTGCGGTGGCTCGGGCTGCTGCCGCGCGACGAGCTGGCGAAGGTTTATGCAGCCGCCGAATTGTTCGTCTTTCCCAGCCGCGCGGACACCTTCGGGCTGGTGATGGTGGAAGCCATGGCCAGCGGCACGCCGGTGGCCGCCTATCCGGTGGACGGTCCACTGGAAGTGCTCGGACGGCGGGACGCCAGCGGGCGAAGCGTGGGTGGCGCCATGCACGAGGACCTGCAGCAGGCCTGCTACGCCGCGCTGGCCGTGCCGCGTGCACGAGGCGCGCGTCCAGGGCCCTGGACTTCAGCTGGACCCACGCCACGGAGTTGTTCGCCAGCCACCTGGTCCCTGCGCCGGCAGGCCGGCAACCGCGCCCGCCCGCCGCTGTGCCTGTCACACAGTTGTCATCCGGGCCGCCGACACTGTCATGACTTTGTCATTCGCGCCTGCGCCCCCCATGTCCGACATCGCTGCTGCCGTTCCCGTTGAACAGGCCCAGGCGATCTCACTGCTCGATCGCGATCACAGCATCCTGGCATTCAACGAGCGGGTGCTGGACTGGGCCCGGCGTGCCGACGTGCCGCTGCTGGAGCGCCTGCGCTACCTGTGCATCGTCTCCTCCAACCTCGACGAGTTCTTCGAGGTCCGGGCGGCGCCGCACCTCACGGCAGTCCAGGCCGGCGAGCGCAAGGGGGAATACACCGTTCAGTCGTTCGAGGCGCTGGCCGCGGCCACCCACAAGCTGGTCGACGAGCAATACGCGCTCTACAACGACGAGCTGATACCGGCCTTCGCGCGCGAAGGCATCGAGATCGTCTCGCACGGCGACCGCAATGCCGCCCAGAAGCGCTGGGTCCACGAGTATTTCGAGCGCGAGGTGCGGCCGCTGCTGATCCCGGTGGGGCTGGACCCGGCGCACCCGTTTCCGCAGGTGGCCAACAAGTCGCTGAACTTCATCGTGCGCCTCGGCGGCAAGGATGCCTTCGGCCGCGAGAACGAGATCGCCATCGTGAAGGTGCCGCGGGTGCTGCCGCGCCTGATCCGCATGCCGGGCAAGGTGTCCGGCAAGAAGACGCTGTTCGTTTCGCTCTCCAGCGTGATCCGCGCGCACCTGGAGCACCTGTTTCCCGGCCGCGAAGTCGGGCAGTTCTCGCAGTTCCGCGTGACGCGCCATTCCGACCTGGCGGTCGACGAGGACGATGTGCGCGACCTGCGCACCGCGTTGCGCCTGGGCCTGCAGCATCGGCACTACGGCCAGGCCGTACGGCTGGAGGTGTCGGCGGGCTGCTCCGATTATCTGGCGAACTTCCTGCTCCAGCAGTTCGACCTGCCCGAGCAGGCGCTGTACCGGGTCCACGGCCCGGTCAACCTGGTGCGGCTGATGCAGCTGATCGACCTGGTCGACGCGCCCCAGCTGCTGTTCCCGCCGCACAAGCCGTCCTATCCGGCGCAGCTGGTGCCCGGCCGCTCCTTCTTCGACCAGCTCAAGCGCGCGGACGTGCTGATCCACCAGCCCTTCGAGAGTTTCGACGGCGTGCTGGGCTTCCTGCGCGAAGCCGTGCACGACCCGAAGGTGCTGGCGATCAAGCAGACCATCTACCGCACCGGCACGGAGTCCGAGCTGATGGACCTGCTGCGCGAGGCGGTGCGCCGGGGCAAGGAAGTGACGGTGGTGGTGGAGCTCAAGGCCCGCTTCGACGAAGAAGCCAACATCAACTGGGCCGAAAGCCTGGAGGCGATCGGTGCCCAGGTGGTGTATGGCGTGGTGGGCCTGAAGACCCACGCCAAGATGCTGCTGGTGACGCGGCGCGAAGGCAAGCAGCTGGCGCGCTACGCGCACCTGTCCACCGGCAACTACAACCCGCGCACCGCGCAAGCTGTATACCGACCTGAGCCATCTCACGGCCGATCCGCAGCTGACGGCCGACGTCGAAAACGTCTTTGTCCACCTGGCCAGCCAGAGCCGCCTGCCGCGCCTGAACAGTGTGTGGATCGCGCCGTTCCACCTGCAACGCAAGCTGATCGACCGCATCGACGCGGTCGGCGAGGCCGCCGCCCAGGGCAAGGACGCCCGCATCGTGCTGAAGATGAACGCACTGACCGACCAGTTGCTGATCCTGGCACTGGTGCGGGCCGGCCAGCGGGGCGCGAAGATCGACCTGATCGTGCGCGGTGCCTGCATGCTGCCGGCGCGCGTGCCCGGGCGTGACCGACAATATTCGCGTGCGCTCCATCATCGGCCGTTTTCTCGAGCATTCGCGCGTGTTCTATTTCCGCGCTGACGCGCAGGAACAGCTGTACCTCTCCAGCGCCGACTGGATGAACCGCAACATGCTGCGCCGGGTGGAACTGGCCTGGCCGGTCAACGACGCCAGATTGCGCCAGCGCATCGTGGACGAATGCCTGGTTGCGTACCTGCACGACAATCGCGACGCCTGGGACCTCATGCCCGACGGCGTGTACAAGCGCGTGAAAGGCGCGTCCGACCCCAAAGGCCATGGCGCGCAGGCCGCCCTGATGGCGCGCTATGCCGCGTCCCACGGCGAGGAGCGGGGATAGCGATGGACCTGATCCTGTGGCGCCATGCCGAAGCCGAGGATGCCGACGAGGGCCAGGACGACATGCAACGCCCGCTCACCTCGCGTGGCGACAAGCAGGCGGCGCGGGTTGCGGCCTGGCTCGACCGGCAGCTGCCGGAAGGAACGCGCATTCTTTGCAGCCCCGCGCGCCGCTGCGAGCAGACGGTGCTGGCGCTAGGCCGCAAGTACAAGATCCGAAACGAGCTGGCGCCCGATGCCACCGCCGCCGACGTGCTCGAGGTCGCACAATGGCCTTCCTCGAAGCAGGCCGTCCTGATGGTGGGCCACCAGCCGGTCATTGGCGAGGTCATCGCCCAGCTGCTGAAACTCCAGCAGGGCGGCTGCGCCATCCGCAAGGGCGCAGCCTGGTGGTTGCGCACCCGCGAGCGCGACGGCAATGAGCAGACGGTGGTGGTGGCAGTGCAGTCGCCCGACGCCGTGTAGCCGGTGTCTCCCGGGGAGCGTTTCAACGGCTACAGCCATCTGTTGGGATTGGCGCTGGCGGCAGCGGGAGCGGTGTTCCTGCTGGGCAAGACCCTGGCCACGGGCGACCTCGCCCGGACGGTTGCAGGCCTGGTGTTCACGCTCTCGATGCTCGCGTTGTATGGCGCGTCTACGCTGCTTCACGCGAGCAGGGGCCGCGCCAGGCTGCTCTGGGAGCGTGCGGATCATTGCGCCGTCTACCTGCTGATCGCAGGGACGTACACACCGCTGGCCCTCGTCACTCTCAAGGGCGCCATGGGGTGGGGCCTGCTTTGCGCTGTCTGGGCCGCGGCGATCGCCGGCATCGCGCGCGAACTGCGCAGGCGGGCGAACGCCCGGCCGTCAGTCGCGCTTTATGTAGGGATGGGGTGGGTCGGGCTGCTGGCGGCTGCACCGATCGCGGCGCGCATGGAGGCGATCGGCATTGCGTGGTTGCTGGGCGGGGCGGCGCTCTATACCGCAGGGACGCACTTCTACCTGAACCCGCGGGGCATGCGGCACGCTCACGGAATCTGGCATCTATTTGTGCTGGCCGGCAACGCGTGCCACTACGTGGCGGTCACGGGCTTCATCCTGTAGCCACCCGGCACCACATTCCAGGCGATCGGTTCCGGCGGAAGACGATGACGACCCGAAACAGCGCTGACGAAGATCCTGGTTCGATGGCCTCTGGCGATCATCGCGGCTGCCTCCGGATGTGGCGTGCGTTTGCCCCGGCCATGGCATGCCTTGCCTTGCAGGCACCCGCGCTTGCAGCGGAGACCTGCGCGGCATCTCTGGAAGGCCTGGGCCCCATCGCAGGCGACCCGGCCTTTCCGCTTCGTTGGGAGGAGACGTCCATGACGGACGGCAAGCCGCTGGTCGTGTCCATCCTGGAAAGGGACGGGCTTCTTTTCCTGCAGTTCGTGAAGACGCGCGAGGGCCTGTGGGCGGAAGGCGCTGCAGTGATTTGCAGGGGGAGCGCGGGACTCGAGGCGCGGATCGGCACCATCCGCATGGGGCCGGCAGCGCATTGGATTCTGCGGCAGTCCTTCGGTCAGGGGCGCACCTTCACGATGTCGCGGCAAGGCGCCGGCCCAATGCAGATCGGAACGCTGGGTTGGAAGGGAATCTTTCTTCCCCGGCAGGAGTGAGCCGACATGCGGGCGCGCCGCATCCAGGCGCGGCTTATGCCAGGGCCAGCGTCCAGGGCGTCTTCTGCCAAGCCACCGCTTCCTCGCGCAGCAGGTGGGCTGACTGCGGAAAAGCCTTGGCCCAATCGGGGCGCAGGCTGATCGAAACCTGGTGGTCCCTGGCGCGCAGCTGCAGCCCCTTGAGATCCGGGTCGCACCGCGCGTGGCACAGGATCACCGCCAGGCGCAGGCAGAACAGCTGGTGCACGAACACCTCGTCGTCGAAATCGGCGTCGAGCTTGCGCAGCTTGCCGCGATGCCCCAGCACCAGGAGGCCGAGGCGGTGCAATTCCGGCAGGGCAAAGCCGGGTGCGTCCGCGTTGTCGAGGATGTAGGCGCCATGCTTGTGGTAGTCGCTGTGCGAAATCGCGCTGCCGATCTCGTGCAGCTCGGCCGCCCATGCCAGCTTGCGTTCATGGCGCGCCAGGTCACCCGGCACGTCCTGCGTTCGAAGCTGGCGCAGCAGCTGGCCAGCCACTTTGCCCACCCGCAGGGCCTGCGCCGCGTCAACCGCGAAGCGGGTCGCCAGCCGCTGTACCGTGTGGGAGCGAATATCCGTTTCGACGTGCTCCCGGTCCAGCATGTCGTACAGGACCCCGTGCCGCAGCGCGCCCTGGGCGGCATCCATCTCTTCGATGCCCAGCAAGTCGAAGACGGCGCGCACCACACTCACGCCACCGCCGATGACCGGCCGCCGATCGTCTTTCAGGCCATCCAGGCGGACGCGATCGCAGCTGCGTGCTTCCAGCAGCCGGTCCTGGATCCAGTCGAGTCCGTCACGCGTGATCCTTCCCGGCGCCCAGCCCGCCGCCCCGAGCACATCGGCCACCGCGCCGAGCGTGCCGGACGATCCATAGGCGACGTCCCACAGGTCGCGCCGGTAGGCGTCGAGCGCTTCCTCCAGCACGGCCTTGGCGGCGACCTCCGCGGACTCGAAAGCCTGCGCGGTGAACTGGCCCTGGGGGAAGTACTTCATGGACCATGCGACGCTGCCGACACGATAGCTTTCCGTGACCCTGGCATCGAATCGGTGCCCCAGGATCAACTCGGTGGACCGCCCGCCGATATCCACGACCAGGCGCCGTTCGTCGGACTGGGGCAGCAAGTGCGCGACGCCCCGGTAGATCAGGCGCGCCTCCTCGCGGCCGGAGATCACGTCGATCGGAAAACCCAGCACCTGGCGCGCCTTGGCGAGGAATTCATCCCGGTTGCGCGCCTCCCGCAGTGTCTGCGTCGCCACCGCACGCACCTGCGCCCGCCTGAACCCCGCCAGGCGCTCGCCGAAACGCGCCAGGCAGTCCCAGCCGCGCTGCATGGCTTCAGGCGTGAGGTTGCGGGCTTCGTCCAGGCCGTTGCCCTGGCGCACTGTTTCCTTGAGGTATTCGGTACGGTGAATCTGGCCGTGGTCGTAGCGGCCGATCTCCAGGCGATAGCTGTTGGAGCCGAGGTCCACGGCGGCGAGCAAGGTACCGTTTTGCATCTCCGGCCAGCATAGCAAAGGCACGTACCGCGCGGGGCGCTCAGCCCACAACGCGGCCGTCCACCGTCAGCATGCTCTGGGTCACATACGTCCCGCCGCGCCGTTGCGGATTGAAGGCAACCCGGTAGCCGCCCACATCCAGGGCGGATCGGCGCTGGAAGGCCGCAAGCGCGCTTTGCCGGGTCGGTGCGCCTTCCAGTTCGGACAGCACCTCGAAGGTGTAGCGGGCCGCGATGAAGCCGGCCAGCGACAGCGGCGTGGGCGGCTCGTCGAACAGGCGCCCCATGGTTTCACGGTAGGTGCGCACGATCGGCAGGCTGGAATTGACCATCGGCACCGCTTGCGTCGCGATCACCGGCGTATTGCGCGAGGCACCCATCTGCATCATGGTCTGCAGGTTCACGTCGGCCAGGGCCACGACGTAGCGCTGGCGCGCCTGCTTGTCCAGCCCTTGTGTGAACTGCACCAGCTCAGGCGTGCCGCCGATGAACAGCAGGATGGCGGGCGTCGCGTTGGTAAGGCGCTGGCCCAGCCGCGCGAGTTCGCCATCGGCGCGAAAGACCTGCAGCTTGAGCTTGAATTCGGCGGCGATGCGTTCCAGATCCGGGTGATACAGGCCGTAGTCGAGCGACGAGGCGAAGACGGCGCCGATGTCCTGCACGCCCATCGCCGTGAGCGACTTCAGCGCATGGCCGATCTGCTCCTGGCGGGCGGCGAAGATCGGGAAAGTGCGGTCGTCCACTTCCAGGCTCGAGTTCTGCAGCCACGGCGCCACATGGGCGAGCCCCAGGTTTTCCTGGCGCAGCAGCGCGCCCAGCTGGGTGGCGACCGGGTCGCCGGAGGTGCCGGACAGGCAGACGCAGCCGGGGTTGTCGCGGATCGACGCCAGTGCCGCGCGCAGGCTGGCGGGCGAGCCGTCGACCTCGATCGACAGATGCTGCACCGGCCGGCCGCGCACGCCCGCCCTTGGCATTGATGTCCTGCCAAGCGGCGCGCGAGCCGATCAGGAAGTCCTTGGAGACGTCCTGTTGAGCCGTCGAGGCGTCGAAGATCTGGGCCACGGTGATCGCAGCCCGGGCGCTGCCGGGGCGGCCAGGCTGGGCCCAGGCGGGGCTTGCCGCGCTCCATAGGGCGCCCACACCGGCCAGCAGGGCGTGCCGGCGGCGTAACGATTCGAAGCTCATGCGTCAGCGGCGCGGGGGCATCAGCACGCGGTCGACGGTATGGACCACACCGTTGGTGGCAACCACGTCGGCGCGCTGGACCATGGCCTCTTCCACGGTGACGAAGTCCCCGGCCTTGGCCAGGGCCAGGTTGGCGCCCTGGGCGGTCTTGGCCGGGCCATTCTTGACATCGGCGGACATGAGCTTGCTCGTGAGCACGTGATAGCTGAGCACGGCCTTGAGCTTGGCCGGGTCATGGACCAGCTCATCCATGGTCTTGGCCGGGACGGCCTTGAAGGCGTCGTTGCTCGGCGCGAACACGGTGTAGGGGCCGGCAGCCCGGAGGGTGTCCGCCATCCCCGCCTTGGCTACCAGACCGTTCAGGGTGCTCAGGTTGGGATCACGGGCGATGGTTTCCACCACCGAAACGGGGGTGGACACGGGCTGGGTGGCGCAGGCGGCAAGCAGGGCCAGCAACGGGGCTGCGATCAGGATGCGACGGTTCTTCATGGTTTCCTCCGGTTAAAGACCAGGGTCGAGGGTAGGGCGCGTCCGTGACACAACCATGACCGGGTCGTGACGTATTCATGACGCAGGCGCCGCCCACGCGGGGCGATGCGGTGTCATAGTGCTGTCACAGAAGCTTCTTAGAGTTGCGCGGTGCCCCTAGCAACCTTCCAACACACAGAGGTGAATCCCATGACCCAAAGTTTCCGCATTGCCGCTCTCGGCGCTGCCGCGCTGTCCTTCGCCGGCCTGGCCATGGCCCAGGATGTGACCGGCGCGGGCGCCACCTTTCCCGCGCCCCTGTACGCCAAATGGGCGGGGGACTACAACAAGGCCACAGGCGTCAAGATCAATTACCAATCCGTGGGATCCGGCGCCGGCATCAAGCAGATCGATTCCAAGACGGTGGCCTTCGGCGCTTCCGACATGCCGATCAAGGACGAAGACCTGGCCAAGAAGGGCCAGATGCAGTTCCCCACCGTGATCGGTGGCGTCGTGCCCGTGGTCAACATCAAGGGCATCGCGCCCGGCCAGCTCAAGTTGACCGGCCAGGTGCTGGGCGACATCTACCTGGGAAAGATCACCAAATGGAATGACGCTGCGGTCGCCGCGCTGAACCCCGGCGTTCCCCTGCCCGATGCCGCCATCGCCGTGGTGCGGCGTGCCGACGGTTCCGGCACGACATTCATCTTTACCAACTACCTGTCCAAGGTGAACCCCGACTGGAAGGCCAAGGTCGGGGAAGGCACGGCCGTCAACTGGCCGACAGGCGCCGGCGGCAAGGGCAACGAGGGCGTGGCTGCATTCGTCGGCCGCCTGCCCAACTCGATCGGCTATGTCGAGTACGCCTACGTCAAGCAGAACAAGATGACCTACACGCTGCTGAAGAACCGCGACGGCAACTTCGTGCAGCCGAGCGACGTGGCCTTCAAGGCCGCCGCCGCCGGGGCCGACTGGGCCAAGACCTTCTACCAGATCACGACCGACCAGCCCGGCAAGGATGCCTGGCCGATCACGAACCCCACCTACATCATCATGTACAAGGTGCAGGACAAGCCGGTCGACGCCGTCGCCACCCTGAAGTTCTTCGAGTGGGCCTACAAGAACGCCGACAAGACTGCCGATGACCTGGACTACGTTCCGATGCCCGCCACCGTGAAGGCGCAGATCTACAAGGCCTGGGGCGAGATCAAGGACGCCGCGGGCAAGCCGGTGTACGCGGTCAAGTAAGGCTCGCCACCCACCACAGCGCCAGGCGCGATCCGAGGAGGGGACCGTGTCCTCTACACTTCCGGCCCATGAGGCTTCTCTTGAACTGCCCGCCGCGACGCCGCGGCGGCGCGAGCGCGACATGACGCCGCCGCCCGCACCGCCCCGGCTGCTGGCAGGCCTGCCCGATCGCCTTTTCGGCTGGGCCGCCAAGGGGGCGGCCTTCGTCACGCTGGGCCTGCTGCTGGCCATCCTGGGCTCGCTGCTGGTCGGCGCCTGGCCGGCGATCGAGAAATACGGACTGGGCTTCCTCACCAACAGCGTGTGGGACCCGGTCGGCGAGGAGTTCGGCGGCCTGGTGATGATTTACGGCACGCTGGCCACCTCGATCATTGCGCTCGTCATCGCCGTGCCGGTCAGCTTCGGCATCGCGCTGTTCCTCACCGAGCTTTCGCCCGCCTGGCTCAAGCGGCCGCTGGGCACCGCCATCGAGCTGCTGGCGGCCGTCCCCTCCATCGTCTACGGGATGTGGGGCCTGCTGGTGTTCGGGCCGATCCTGGCGACTTATGTCCAGCAGCCGCTGCAAACCCTGTTCGCCGGCGTGCCGTACCTGGGTGCGCTGGTTTCGGGACCGCCGGTGGGCATCGGCATTCTTTCGGCCGGGATCATCCTGGCCATCATGATCATTCCCTTCATCGCCTCCGTGATGCGCGACGTGTTCGACGTCACGCCGCCGATGCTCAAGGAATCGGCCTACGCGCTGGGTTCCACCACCTGGGAAGTGGTGTCCAGGGTCGTGCTGCCCTACACCAAGGCGGGCGTCGTGGGCGGCATCATGCTGGGCCTGGGGCGTGCGTTGGGCGAAACCATGGCGGTCACATTCGTCATCGGCAACTTCAACCAGCTCGATTCGCTGTCGCTGTTCCAGGCCGCCAACAGCATCACCTCGGCATTGGCCAACGAATTTGCCGAAGCCGCGAGCGGCCTGCACCAGGCGGCACTGATCTACCTCGGCCTGGTGCTCTTCTTCATCACGTTCGTGGTGCTGTCGCTGTCCAAGCTGCTGCTGGCCCGGCTGCGCCGCGGCGAAGGGGCGAAGGCATGAGCATAGGCACGGGCGCGCACCTGATGCAGAAGGCGGACCGCGCGGTCGAGCGCGAGCGCATGTACGCCGGCCGCAAGCGCGTGAACAAGGTCGCGCTCACGCTGTCCTTGTTGGCCATGGCTTTCGGCATCTTCTGGCTGGTCTGGATCCTGTGGGAGACGGTGCGGCTGGGCGTGGGGGGCCTGGCCTGGGCCACGTTCTCGCAAATGACGCCGGCACCCAACGAAGTGGGTGGCCTCGCCAATGCGCTGTGGGGCTCGTTCCTGATGGTGATGCTGGCGACTTTCGTCGGCACGCCCATCGGCATCATGGCGGGGATCTACCTGGCCGAATACGACCCGAAGGGCTGGCTCGGTTCGCTCACGCGCTTCGTCAACGACATCCTGCTGTCCGCGCCCTCGATCGTGATCGGCCTGTTCGTCTACGCCGTGGTCGTCGCGCGCTACAAGTCATTTTCCGGCTGGGCCGGCGTGATCGCGCTGGCGTTGATCGTGATCCCGGTGGTGATCCGCACCACGGAGAACATGCTGCTCCTGGTCCCGTCCGGGCTGCGCGAGGCGGCCTATGCCCTGGGCGCCCCCAAGTGGAGGGTGATCATGAGCATCACCCTGCGGGCGGCGCGCGCCGGCGTCGTGACCGGCGTGCTGCTGGCCGTGGCGCGGATTTCCGGCGAGACCGCGCCGCTGCTGTTCACCGCGCTCTCCAACCAGTTCTGGACGTCGAACCTCGCCGAGCCGATGGCCAGCCTGCCGGTCACGATCTTCAAGTTCGCGATGAGCCCGTACGAGAACTGGCAGCAGCTCGCCTGGGCCGGCGTGTTCATCATCACCGTCGCCGTGCTGGGCCTGAACATCGTGGCTCGGCTGCTGACCCGCAACAGGATCTGAGATGCCCACCCCCACCCGGCGCGAAAGCGCGTCCAAGATTTCCGTCAAGGAACTGAACTTCTATTACGGCAGGTTCCATGCCCTGAAGGGCATCAACCTGGAAATCCCCGAGAAGAAGGTCACGGCCTTCATCGGGCCGTCCGGCTGCGGAAAATCCACCTTGTTGCGCACCTTCAACCGCATGTACGAGCTCTATCCGGATCAGCGTGCGGAAGGCGAAGTCGTGCTGGATGGCGAAAACCTGCTGACCTCGAAGAAGGACGTGGCGCTGATCCGCGCCCGCATCGGCATGGTGTTCCAGAAGCCGACGCCGTTCCCCATGTCGATCTACGACAACATCGCGTTCGGCGTGCGCCTGTTCGAGAACCTGGGCGCGGCGGACATGGACGAGCGCGTCGAATGGGCGTTGCGCAAGGCCGCGCTCTGGGGCGAAGTGAAGGACAAGCTCGGCCAGAGCGGCGCGGGCCTTTCCGGCGGCCAGCAGCAGCGCCTGTGCATCGCCCGCGGCATCGCGATCAAGCCCGAAGTGCTGTTGCTCGACGAGCCGTGCTCCGCGCTGGACCCGATCTCCACGGCCAAGATCGAAGAGCTGATCACGGAGCTCAAGGCCGACTACACGGTGGTCATCGTTACCCACAACATGCAGCAGGCGGCGCGTGTGAGCGACTACACGGCCTACATGTACCTGGGCGACCTGGTGGAGGTGGGGGAGACCGAGCAGATCTTCTTCAAGCCCCAGCGCAAGGAAACCGAAGACTACATCACCGGGCGGTTCGGCTGACGCCGCCCGGGCGCAAAAGGAGACGACATGGCTGACAAACATCTTTCCACGCAGTTCGACAGCGAGATGAACGGCGTGTCCTCACGCGTCATGGAGCTCGGCGGCCTGGTCGAATCGCAGATCCGCCACGCGATGTACGCGCTGTCGCAGTTCGGCGCCGATTCGGCGGCCAAGGTGATCGAGACCGAGGCTTCGGTCAACGCGATGGAGGTCGAGATCGACCGCGACATCTCCTCCATCATCGGCCGGCGCCAGCCGACCGCGCGCGACCTGCGCCTGCTGATGGCGATGTCCAAGACCACGGCCAACCTGGAGCGGGTGGGCGACGAGGCCGAGAAGATCGCCCGCATGGTGCTGTCGATCATCGAGAAGAGCGAAACGATGCGCACCTTGCCGGCGTCGGAGCTGCGGGTGGGCGCCGACCTGGCCGCCGGCCTGCTGCGCAAGGCGCTGGATGCGTTCGCGCGGCTGGACACGGCCACCGCCGTGGCCATCCTCAAGGAAGACGGCCTGGTCGACAGCGAATTCAACGGCTTCGTGCGCAAGCTCATCACCTACATGATGGAGGACCCGCGCACCATTTCCGCCAGCCTGGACCTGCTGTTCATCGCGAAGGCGATCGAGCGCATCGGCGACCACGCCAAGAACATCGCGGAACTCATCATCTACATCGTCAAGGGCGAGGACGTGCGCCATACTTCGATGGAAGCGATCGAGTCGACCCTGAGATGATGCGATGAAGAACCAGCCCCGAGTCCTGATCGTCGAAGACGAGCCGTCGATCGCCGAGCTCATCTCGGTGAACCTGCGCCACAACGGGTTCCAGCCGGTGTGGGCGGAAGACGGCATCGCGGCACAGCGCGAACTCGACGCCGTGCTGCCGGATGTCATCCTGCTGGACTGGATGCTGCCCGGGCAAAGCGGCCTGGCCCTGGCCCGCAAGTGGCGAGGCGACGCGCGCGCGAGGACTGTCCCCATTCTCATGCTGACGGCACGCGGCGACGAACCCGACAAGGTGGCCGGGCTGGATGCGGGCGCCGACGACTACATCACCAAGCCGTTCTCGACCCAGGAGTTGCTCGCACGCATCCGGGCCGTGCTGCGCCGGCGCGCGCCCGAGCAGGTCGGCGACTCCGTCTCCATTGCCGGCCTGGTGCTGGACGCTTCCACGCATCGCGTGAGCTGGAAGGAGCGGCCGCTGAAGGTCGGGCCGACCGAATTCAAGCTGCTGCATTACCTCATGAAGCACCCCGAGCGCGTGCATAGCCGCTCGCAGCTGCTGGACAAGGTCTGGGGCGACCACGTCTTCATCGAGGAGCGCACGGTCGATGTCCATGTGAAGCGCCTGCGCGAGTCGCTGGGCGCGGCCGGCGCGATGATCGAAACCGTCCGCGGCGCGGGTTACCGCCTGACGGGGCAGGTGGCCGCGGCCAGCGCGGCCTGAGGCATCCCGGCCCTCCACGGCCGGCCTGCACAATCGCACCATGCTCTGGCGAATCAGCGTCTTCCTTGCCTGCCAGTTCGGCGGCGCCCTGCTGGGCTGGTGGCTGGGTGGGCTGCGGGGGGCGGCCTTGGGCGTCATCGCCGGCGGCCTGGCCTGGTTCGTCTCGGACCTGTTGCGCGGGCTGCGCGTCGTGCGCTGGCTGCGCCGCGACACGCCGGCCCCGGCGCCCGCCATGCATGGCCTGTGGGGCGAGGCAGCCGACCGCATCCGGCGGGCCTTGCGCACGCGCGACCAGCAGGTCCAGGATGCGCGGCAGCGGCTGCAGGACTTCCTGGCGGCCATCCAGGCGTCGCCCAATGGCGTGGTGCTGCTCGATGCCCAGGGTCGCATCGAATGGTGCAACCAGACGGCCGCGGATCACCTCGGCATCGATCCGCAGCGGGACATCCTCCAGCTGATCGGCAACCTCGTGCGCGACCCCGGGTTCACCACCTATTACGCGGGCAACGACTATTCGCATGAAATCGTGATCCAGGGCCGCGACAGCACGCCGATGCGTCCATTCAAGCTGTCGGTCCACCTGCACGCCTACGGTGAGGGCCGCAAGCTCCTGCTGTCGCGCGACATCACCGGCGTGGAGCAGGCCGAGGCGATGCGGCGCGACTTCGTGGCCAACGTTTCGCACGAGATCAGGACACCGCTCACGGTGCTCGCCGGCTTCATCGAGACCATGCAGAACCTGCCGCTGGACGACGACGAACGCACGAGGTACCTGCTTCTCATGTCGCAGCAGGCGCAGCGGATGCAGACGCTGGTGAGCGACCTGCTCACGCTGTCGCGCCTGGAAGGCAGCCCGCTGCCCGGCGCCGGCGAATGGACGGCGGTCACGGCGCTGATGGCGCAGTGCGCGCAAGACGCACGGGCGTTGTCCGGCGCGCTGGGCAAGCCGCAGCAGGTCGAGTTCAGCGATGCCCCGCCGCTGGAACTGGCGGGTTCGGCGAGCGAATTGCTCAGTGCCATGTCCAACCTGGTGAGCAATGCCGTGCGCTACACCCCGGCCGAGGGAACGATAGGGGTGCAATGGCGCGCATTGCCCGATGGACGGGGCGAGTTTTCGGTGCGCGACTCCGGCCCGGGCATCGCGGCGGAACACATTTCGCGGCTCACGGAGCGTTTCTACCGCGTGGATCGCAGCCGCTCGCGCGAGACCGGCGGCACGGGCCTGGGCCTGGCCATCGTCAAGCATGTGGCGCAGCGCCACAACGCCGAGTTGAAGATCGATAGCACGCCGGGCCTGGGCTCGACGTTCGCCATCCTGTTTCCGGCCAGCCGCCTGCGCGCGGTCAGGATGCCGGACGGTAAGAGCGAACCGCCCGCCACAGGATCAGCGGCAGGACGAGTGCCAGAAGTGCCAGCGCCAGTGCGCTCATGATCCAGAACGCCGCCGGCGAATTCATCGCCGGCCAGGGGCCGATGCCGCGGTAGGCCAGCAGGTACCCACCGGCCAGGCCTGCGCCCCAGAGCAGGATGCCGTACGCGACCAGCGGCGCCACCGCGACGCGGTAGCAGCGCAGGATGAACACGCACAGTGCCTGGGTGGCGTCACCCACCTGGTACAGCGCCAGCCACGCCAGCAGGCTGGCGGCCAGCGCCACCACCTGCGGGTCGCTGGCGTAGATCGCCGCGATTTCGTGGCGCGCCAGCCCCAGCAGGGCGCTGACCACCAGGGCCGTTCCCAGGGCGAGCTTGAACCCGGTGCGGATCGCATGCCGCGCGCGCCTTGCATCCCCTGCGCCGAGCCAGTAGCTCACCCGCGAGCTGGTCGAGATCGCGATCGACAAGGGCAGCATGTAGATCACGGCGGCGGCGTTGGCGACGATCTGGTGCGCCGCCAGCGCCAGCGAGCCCTGCCGGGCGATGAACAGCGCCATCAGGGTGAATGAAGTGACCTCCACCATCACGGCCAGTCCTGCGGGCACGCCCAGGTGCAGGAACCGGCCGATCGCGCGCCAGTCCGGCGGCTCCATGCGCCGCCACAGCGCGTAGGGCTCATACAGGGGCTGCGTGCGCAGCAGCCAGATTGCGCCGGCCAGCAGCAGGTAATTGACGGCGACCGTGGCCCAGGCGCATCCCACGGCGCCATGGGGCTGCAGGCCCCACCCGCCGAAGGCGAACCAGATCGACAGCGGCACCTTCAGGCCGAGCGCGGCGGTCTGCAGCCAGGTCACGAGAACGGGCTTGCCCAGGCTCTGGTTGAGCGTGCTGAACATGCGAAACAGCAGGGTCGCCGGCAGCGCCAGGGCCAATGCGGAAAGATAGGCCTGCACTTCGCCCTGCATCGCGGCAGGCACGTCGGTCCAGCGCAGGAGGGGCGCCGACATCAGCAGGCCCAGGAACCCTGCCACAGTCGCCAGTCCGGCCAGGTACAGGGACTGCCGCACCGAGCGGCCCAGCTCCTTGTCGCGTCCGGCGCCGAACAGCTCCGCCCACGCGGGCAGCAGGACCTGCAGCACGCCGATCAGGGCCACGAACACGCTGATGTACACCGCGGAGCCGACCGAGAGCGCGGCCAGCGCCTGCTGCGAATAGCGCCCGGCCACGATGGTGTCGGTGACGCCGAATGCCATGACGGCCAACTGGCCCACCAGCACCGTCCCCGCGTGGCGGGTGATGGTCCTCAGCTCGGTCACCGGGAAGGCGTCTTTCGGTAAAGCAGGACGTTGTCGTTGGCGTCCGATGGGCGCCGGATGCTGGAGACGAGTTGCCAGCCCTTCATGTCGATCGCGATCGGCATGGCCGGTTGCAGCTCCGCTGCAGCGACCAGCCAGGGACACACGCCTTGTTTGGCGGCGGGCCGCAGGTCCAGCTGGCCGTGGTAGAGGAAGGCCGCCGTCTGGCCGCGGCTGAGGCCGAAGGCCTCCACGCAGCCGGGCTGGTCCATCTGCCGAACCACGCCGCGCACCACGGGCGCGTAGCTGCGCGCGAAATCCAGCACCGGCAGCCACAAGGTCATCAGCAGCAGCCAGCACAACGCCGCGCCGCCGGCGGGCAGCACCAGGCTCTTCCAGATCACCAGCCGGTGGCGGCGGGTGCGCCACTTGACGAGCCAGGCCCAGGCGATGGTCGCCGCGAGCGCCGCGGCGAAGGCCAGCAGGGAGAAACTCGGTTCGAAGCCGGGCGCGAGCCTGGCCACGTTGGCCGCCGGCTTGGCCGGCACCCCGGTCTGCAGGGAAATCCAGATCACCCAGATGATGAAGGCGCAGCCGCTGAAGAACAGCAGCGTGAACCAGTCGATCAGCGCGCCGACGCTGCGGCTGAAGGTGGGCAGCGCGAACGCGGCCAGCGTGGCCAGGGCCGGCAGGCCCAGCAGCAGCGAGCGGTCCGAGGAAGGCGTAGCCAAGGTGGTGGCGATCGAGACCAGCACGAACCACAGTGGCAGCGCCACATGCCGGCTGCCGAGCTGGCGCCGCCAGCGCCACAGGGTCCACAGCGCCAGTGGCCAGGCCGGCCAGGTGAACCACAGCAGCAGGCGTCCGAGCGAGGGCCAGTCGCGCGCCAGTCCGTCGGCCACGCGCCATCGCCAAAGGCCCAGCCATCCGGCCAGCAGGGCCGTGGCCACGACCGCGGCCACCAGCAGGGCGGCCGCCTGCCATCGCGAGAGATGAGGGGTTTCGGACGGCGCATCGCGGTCGGTCAGGCTGATCACCAGCCCGCCGGCACCGAAGAGGACCGCCATGGCCGGAGCACCGCTCAGGGCCAGTCCAGCCAGACCGGCGAACAGGCCCGGCGCCGCGACGAACGGCCGGCGCGGAAGCGCGGCCATCGCGTAGAAAGCGAGGGCGGTGAAGGCCACCTGCGCCAGGGCGGGCGTGGTTTCGTGCGAAAGCTGCGCCAGGCCCAGGCGTCGCGATCAGGGCCAGCAGCCCGCCGTCGGCCATGGCTCGCGCATAGTCCGCGGGGCCGGCTTCGCCGCCGAACGCGAACGGCACGGGCTGCGCCTGGGGACTGCGCGCGAGGGAGTAGACGCCATACCAGGTGGCCAGGAGCGTCAGCGCCAGCAGCAGGATGAAGGGAATGCGCGCCGCGAAGTCGGGCGAGAGCCAGGCCGGCGCCGCCTGGATCGCCCAGGCGCCCAGCCAGTAGGGCAGCAGCGCGTCGAATTCGGGGGGCTGGCCCAGCAGCCGGGGGGCGAGCCAGGATGCGGCGCCATGGGCCAGCTCGAACATGTAGCCGAAAGCGGCGATGTCGGCGTTCTTCCAGGGCTCGCGCCCCACGAAGCCGGGCACCACGTAGGCCAGGCAGAACAGCAGGAGGGCGATGCGCGGCAGGCGGCGCACGGCGTCCTGGGCGACGATGGCGGGTGTCGGCTGGTTCACTGCGCGCGATTATGGGCCCGCGGGGCAACCCGCCAAAAACAAGGGCAGCGCGGTTGCCCGGGCTGCCCTGCTTGTGGCGACGACGCTGCTTACTTGGCGGCGGTCTTCTCGGCTTCTTCGGCCTTGGCGGCGGCCGACTTGCCGAACTTCTTGAAGAACTTGTCCACGCGGCCGCCCATGTCGTTGACCGACTTCTGCGTGCCGGTGTAGAAGGGGTGCGACTCGCTGGAGGTGTCCAGCTTGAACATCGGCAGCTCGCGGCCGTCGTCGGTCTTGCCCATTTCCTTGGTCTGCGCGCAGGAGCGCGTCACGAACTTGAAGCCGTTGGACAGGTCCACGAACAGGACGTCGCGGTAGTGCGGGGTGAATGCCTTCTTTCATGATCTTTCCTTGTCAGTTGCGGCAGCCGCGCCCGGGACATCCGGGGTACTTTCCGCTAAGCCATAAATTATCGCACAAGGCAGCCTCCGGAATGCGCGGATCCGGCTTCGCCGGTCCGCTGCATTGCCCCAGTGGGGAGCGGCCCCGGGCGCTCGGGGCGTCTAGCCGCCGCGGCGCATCATGTCGAAGAATTCGACGTTGGTCTTGGTGGCCTTCATGCTCTTGAGCACCATTTCCATCGCCTCGATCTCGTCCATGTTGTACATGAACTGGCGCAGGATGCGGGTCTTCTGCAGGATCTCGGGGGCCAGCAGCAGCTCTTCGCGGCGGGTGCCGCTGCGATTGAGCTGGATCGAGGGGAACACGCGCTTCTCGTACAGGCGGCGGTCCAGGTGGATTTCGCTGTTGCCGGTGCCCTTGAACTCCTCGAAGATCACTTCGTCCATGCGGCTGCCGGTGTCGATCAGCGCGGTGGCGATGATGGTGAGCGAGCCGCCTTCTTCCACGTTGCGCGCCGCGCCGAGGAAGCGCTTGGGGCGCTGCAGCGCGTTGGAGTCGACGCCGCCGGTCAGCACCTTGCCGGAGGAGGGCACGACGTTGTTGTAGGCGCGGGCCAGGCGGGTGATGGAGTCCAGCAGGATCACGACGTCCTTCTTCAGTTCGACCAGGCGCTTGGCGCGCTCGATCACCATTTCGGCGACGTGCACGTGGCGGGCGGCGGGCTCGTCGAAGGTGGAGGCGATGACTTCGCCCTTCACCGAGCGCTGCATTTCGGTCACTTCCTCGGGCCGCTCGTCCACCAGCAGCACCATCATGTGGATGTCGGGGTAGTTGGCCGCGATGGCGTGCGCCATGTGCTGCATCATCACCGTCTTGCCGCTCTTGGGCGGCGCGACCAGCAGCGCGCGCTGGCCCTTGCCGATGGGCGCGATGATGTCGATGATGCGGCCGGTGATGTTCTCCTCGCCCTTGAAGCCTTCGCGCTCGAGCTTCATCTGCTCCTTGGGGAACAGCGGCGTCAGGTTCTCGAACATGACCTTGTGCTTGTTGTTCTCGGGCAGGCCGTCGTTGACCTTGTCCAGCTTGGTCAGCGCAAAGTAGCGCTCGCCGTCCTTGGGCGTGCGCACTTCGCCTTCGATCATGTCGCCGGTGTGCAGGTTGAAGCGGCGCACCTGGCTGACGGCGAGATGTAGATGTCGTCCGTGCTCGCGGTGTAGCTGGTGTCGGGGCTGCGCAGGAAGCCGAAGCCGTCCGGCAGGATTTCCAGCACGCCGTCGGCAAACACCTGCTCGCCGGCGCGGGCGCGCTTCTTGATGATCGCGAACATCAGCTCCTGCTTGCGCATGCGGCCGGTGTTTTCGATCTCGAGCTCTTCGGCCTGCTTGAGGACTTCAGACACGTGCAGTGCCTTGAGTTCGTTTAAGTGCATGGAGGTACTCCTGGCGGAGTTCTTGTTGGATCTTGGGGGAGGGATGTTGCGAGGCGAGAATGCCTCACAAACCGGGAACTCGAACTGGCCCGCCTGGAAAGTGCGGATCAGCGAACTGGGGGCATTATAGAAGCAAAACCCCCGTAAAAGGACGGGGCCCTGGCGGCCCCGTTTTCTCCTGTTGCGGCTTACGCCAGTTGCTGGTCGATGAAGGCCGTCAGCTGGGCCTTGCTCATGGCGCCGACCTTGGTCGCGGCCAGCTGGCCGTCCTTGAACAGCATCAGGGTCGGGATGCCGCGGATGCCGAACTTGGCCGGGATGTCGCGGTTCTCGTCGACGTTCATCTTGGCGATCTGCAGCTTGTCCTGGTAGGTGGCCGACACCTCGTCGAGGATGGGCGCGATCATCTTGCAGGGGCCGCACCATTCGGCCCAGTAGTCCACCAGCACCGGCTTGTCGGCCTTCAGGACGTCGGCTTCGAAGGTGGCGTCGGAAACGTGCTTGATCAGGTCGCTGGCCATGGGGGTATTCCTTTTGGATGGGGGCGGTGCCGTGCGTCGCGCATCGGCTGTGCAAGTACAGTGAGGGAATTGTGACAGAAACCAAGTCCCCCCGTCGGCACCGGACGGCCCGTTTGCCGCTATGAACGCGATAGCGCAAACCCATCAGCGACAGTCATGCGGCCGCGGCTCGTCTGCGTCGCGTTCGCGAGCTGCATCGCGGCTCGCGGCGCGCATCCGGCGCGCACGGTGCGTGCTGCTGCCTTACGCCCAGCTGATGCCGGTCGCCCGGCGCGAGTGGGCCGCGCAGGTGCCCGACGGCTTCGCGCCGCGCTTCGAAACCACGCATGAACTGGGCCGGCCACGGCCGGGTTCGCGCCCGGCGCCGACGACCTGAGCTTCGACATGGGCCGCGACCTGCTCACCGCGCGCGCCTGGCTCGAGCGCGCCGGCCTGGGCGCGCCGCGCCGACCTGCTGGCCGGCCGCCTGGTGGAGGCGGCCTGGCAACTGGCGCCGGCTGGCCGCGGCGCGTGCCGCCGGCGCAGCGCGCGGCCTGGGCCGAGCGCGCGCGCGGCGCGGCCGTGCTGCCGGCGCCGAAGCGCCGGCGCTCGCGCTGGAGGCGGCCGTCGGCGCGCATCGCCGTCGAATGGGCCGCCGCCTCGGCCTACGCCACCGACGCGCTGCTCGAGTCCGCAGCTCGCGCAGGCGATGGACCTGCTCGTGGTGCTGGAGGGCTTCGAGCCGGACCCGCTGGCCCGCGCGCTCGCCGAGGCCGCGGGCGACAAGGCGGCGTTCGCTGACGCTGCGATGCGGACGGCGCCGCTGCGGCGAGCGATCGCGCTGCACGAGGCGCGCGATCCGTCGGACGAGGCCGAGCGCGCCGCGGCCTGCGTGCTGCGGCATCTCGCGGCCGGCCGCGCGCCGGTGGCGCTGGCGGCCATCGACCGCGTGCTGACGCGCCGCATCGGCGCGCATGCTGGACGCGCGCGGCCTGGCGCATCCGCGACGAGACCGGCTGGAAGCTGTCCACCACCCGCGCGGCCGCGCATGTCATGGCGCGCGCTGCGCGCCTGCGCCTGGAACGCGGCCAGCGACGCCGTGCTCGACTGGCTGAAGAATGCGCCCGCGGTGGCGCCGGCGACGGCGTCGGCCCTGGAGCGGCGGGTGCGCCGCGGCGGGCTGCGCGAGTGGCGATCGGTGCCGTCGCTGCGCGCCGACGCCGGCGCGACATGGCTGCCTTGCTCGGGCAGGCCGATGCGCTGGCGCGAGCCGCTGCAGCGCACCCGGCCGCTGCCGCAGTGGCTGCGGCCCTGCGCGAGCTGCTGCAGGCCAGCGGCCACTGGCCGCGCCTGCAGGCCGATGCCGCCGGCGCGCAGGTGCTCGACGCGCTGCGCCTGCACGAGGACGCGCAGGCAGCAGTGGCAGCAGTTGCCGCAGGCCGCGCGCCGCTTCACGCTGGCGGACTTCACCTCCTGGGCCAACGAAGCGCTGGAAGCCGCCAGCTTCGTGCCCGCGCACGCCGGCGCGGAGCAGGTCGTGATCCTGCCGTTCAACCAGCTGCTGGGCCGCGCTGTCGCCGCGCTGGTGCTGCCCGGCTGCGACGAGGTGCGCCTGCCGCCGTCGCCCGAGCCGCCCGGCCCCTGGACCGCCGCGCAGCGCGCCGCGCTGGGCCTGCCGCGCGCGAAGCGCTGGAGCAGCGACAGGCGCGCCGGCTGGCGCAGCGCCCTGCAGACGCCGCAGTGCGACGTGCTCTGGCGCCCCAGCGACGACAGCGGCGAGCCGCTGCTGGCCAGCGCGCTGGTGCAGGCGCTGCAGCTGGACGGCCCGGCGCCGCGAGGCGCCGGACCCGCGCGAGCCGCGCGAGGTCGCGCCCAGCCGGTGCCGCGGCCCGCTGCCGCACGGGCGGCGCGCTGCCGGTGCGCGCAGCTGTCGGCCAGCGCCTACGAGGACCTGCGGCGCTGCCCCTACCGCTTCTTCGCGCTGCGCCAGCTCGGCCTGCAGGAGGCCGACGAGATCGACACCGAGGTCGACAAGCGCGACTTCGGCAACTGGCTGCACGAGGTGCTGCGGCACCTTCCACGAAGCGCTGCGAGCCGCGCCGTGACGCCGGCCGCCGCGCGCGCGCAGCTGCTCGATGACCGCCGCGCGAGACGTGACGCGCCGCAGGGCCTGGACGAGGGCGAGTTCCTGCCGTTCGCCGCCGCGTGGCCGCAGGTGCGCGACGGCTACCTGGCCTGGCTGGCGCGAGCACGAGGCGCAGGGCGCGCGTGTTCGAGCAGCGCCGAGAGCGAGCACGAGATGCCGCTGGGCGCCGTCACGCTGGTCGGCCGCATCGACCGCATCGACCGCCTGGCCGACGGCCAGCGCGATGGTGATGGACTACAAGACCGAGGCGCCTGCGCCACGACGCCGACCGCATCCAGGCCGCCGGGCGAAGACACGCAGCTCGCCTTCTACGCGGCGCTGCTGCACGACGACACGCTGCGCGCCGCCTACGTGAACGTGGGCGAGCGCGGCAAGACGGAGCCGTGCGAGCAGCCGGACGTGGTGCAGGCGCGCGACCTGCTGGTCGACGGCATCCTGCACGACCTGCGAGCGCATCGCCGACGGCGCGCGCGCTGCCCGCGCTGGGCGAGGGCAACGCCTGCGAGTTCTGCGCCGCGCGCGGCCTGTGCCGCAAGGATTTCTGGACTGAGTGCATGAGCGCGCCGGCGCCGGCGACCTCGCCTACGAACACAACGGCGCAGCGCGTCCGCCGCGAGCGCTTCTACGCCATCGCCTGCGACCCGCGCCGCAGCGTGGCGGTGGAAGCCTGCGCCGGCGCGGGCAAGACCTGGATGCTGGTGTCGCGCATCCTGCGCGCGCTGCTGGACGGCGCGCAGCCGCACGAGATCCTGGCCATCACCTTCACCAAGAAGGCGGCCGGCGAGATGCGCCAGCGCCTGCACGAGTGGCTGGCAGGCGTTCGCGCAGCGCGACGCCCGAGGAGCTGGACCAGGCGCTGCTCGCACGCGGCGTCATGCCGCAGCCGCGCAGGCCTGCGCGAGGCGCTGCAAGGCCTGTACCGCAGCCTGCTCGCCTGCGGCCGGCCGGTGCAGATCCGCACCTTCCACAGCTGGTTCGCGGCGCTGCTGCGCAGCGCGCCGCTGGCGGTGCTGGAGCAGCTGGGCCTGCCGGCCAGCTACGAGCTGCTGGAAGACGACAGCGAAGCCGTCGCCGCTGGTCTGGCGGCGCTTCCACGCCGCGGTGGCGGCCGAGCCCGCGGCGCGCGCCGACTTCGAAGCGTCGGTGGCCGCGCATCGGCCGCTTCCAGACGCAGAAGGCGCTGCAGGCGGCGCTGGCCAAGCGCGTGGAGTTCGCGCTGGCCGATGCGCACGGCGTGGTGGAGGCGTCGGTCAAGCCATTCGGCGAGCAGTTTCCCGAGTTCGCCGGCCTGGACGAGCCCGCAGCCGGTGCTGCGAGGCGCGACCTGGCGCGCAAGACGCTGGCTCGCGCGCGCCGCGCGCGCTCGGGCGCCGCGCCAAGCAAGACGTTCTCGCCAAAGGCGTGCGAGCTGGAGATCAGGCGCTCGGCGACGGGCGACCTGGCGCAGCGCTTCGAGCCCTGCTGACGCAAGGCGGCTTCGAGCCGCGCAAGGACAGGCTGACGGCCAACCTCGACGAAGTTCGCCGCGGCGCAGGAGCCGAGCCCGAGCTGCAGGCGCTGTGCGCGGCGCGCGCCGCAGCACGAGGCCTGGCTGCACCACCAGCGCATGGCGCGGCTGGCGCGGCTGCTGATCGCGCGAGTTCGCGCGCGCTCAAGCGCGAGCGCGGCTGGGTCGACATGAACGACGTGGAGCGCGCGGCGCTGCGTCATGCTGTCCGACCCGGTGCTCTCGGGCTGGGTGCAGGAGCGGCTCGACGCGCGCATCAGGCACCTGCTGATCGACGAATTCCAGGACACCAACCCGCTGCAATGGCAGGCGCTGCACGCCTGGCTGTCGCGGCTATGCGGGCGCGGGCGGCGACGCGGCCCGAGCGTCTTCATCGTCGGCGACCCCAAGCAGAGCATCTACCGCTTCCGCCGCGCCGAGCCGCAGGTGTTCCGCGCGGCGCAGGACTTCGTCGCGCGAGGCGCTGGGCGGCGACCTGCTCAGCTGCGACCACACGCACCGCAACGCGCCCGCGCGTGCATGGCGGCCGTCAACGCAGGTCATGGCCGCAGGCGCAGGCCGACGGCCAGTACGAGGGCTTCCGCGCGCACACCACCGAGTCGCGCGAGCCGGGGCGTGCGTTGCGCCTGCCGCCGATCCGCGCGCGTCGCCGCAAGGCCGCGCCGCCGATGGCCGACGCGCACGGAGCCGCTGGCCTGGCGCGACAGCCTCACCGCGCCGCGCGAGCTGCCCGAGGAAAAGCTGCGTCACGCTGGAATGCCGGCAGGCCGCCGCCTGGATCGCGCGCGCAGCTGCGCGCCGGCGCCGCGCCGCAGCGACATCATGGTGCTGGCGCGCAAGCGCGACCGGCTGGCCGTGATGGAGGACGAGCTGCGCGCGCTGCACATCCCGGCGCAGCAGCCGGAGAAGACCGACCTGTGCGAGGCGCCCGAGGTGCAGGACATCGTGGCGCTGCTCGACGCGCTGGTGTCGCCCACGCACGACCTGTCGCTGGCGCGGGCGCTGAAGTCGCCGCTGTTCGGCGCTGGGCGACGAGGCGCTGGTGCAGCTGGCGCTGGCGGCGCGCGGCGCCGCGCGAGGCCGGCCGCGCCGCGTCCTGGTTCGAGCTGCTGCAGACAGCAGGCTGCCCGCCGCCCGTGCCTGCAAGGCGCTGGCGGCCACGCTGCTGCGCTGGAAGGGCTGGGTCGACCGCCTGCCGCCGCACGACGCGCTGGAGGCGATCTACCACGACGGCGACGTGCTGGCGCGCTTCGCCGCCGCCGCGCCGGCGCCGCTGCGCGACGGCGGTGCTGGCCAACCTGCGGGCGCTGCTGGGCGCGGCGCTGCAGGTCGACGGCGGCGCGCTACGCCACGCCTTACGCCTTCGTGCGCGCGCTCAAGGCCGGCGGCATCCCGGCGCCGGCGCACGCCGGCGGCGCAGGCCGTGCGCCTGCTCACGGTGCACGGCGCCAAGGGGCTGGAGGCGCCCATGGTGCTGCTGCTCGACACCGACGGCGCCGCCGCCGCAAGCGCCGAGACCATGGGCGTGCTCGTCGACTGGCCCGGCGAGGCGCCCGCGCCGTGGCGCTTCGCCTTCCTCGCCAGCGAGACGCGGCCGCCGGCCTGCAGCGCCGAGGCGCTCGACGGTGGAGAAGGCGGCGCGCCAGCGCGAGGAACTCAATGCGCTGTACGTGGCGATGACGCGCGCGCGGCGCCAGCTGGTGCTCTCGTCCGTGCAGCCGCACATCGCCGCGCGAGGCGCAGCTGGTGGCAGCGGCTGCGAGCCGTTCTGCGATCCATGCCGCTGCCGCGAAGCGCCGGCGGCGCCCGTTGCGGCCGCAGGCGACGCCGACTGGACGGTTCCGGCTGCCCGTGGTTCCGCTGCCGTCGCCCCGCCAGCGCAGCCGGTTGCGGCCGCAGGCGATGACGAAGCCGGCGCCGACCCGCGAATCGCGCTTCGGCGAGGCCGTGCACCGCCTGCTGGAATTCCATGTGCCGGGCGACCGCGACCTGGCCGGCCGCGCAGTTGCAGCGCGTCGCGCGCGAGTTCGCGCTGGACGGCGGCGCAGGCGGCGAGGCCGCCGCCATGGCGCAGCGCATCCTGCCGGCGAGGGCGCCTGGGCCTGGGACACCGGGCGTCGTCGACTGGCAGGGCAACGAGGTGAGCTGCTGCACCGAGGGCGAGCTGCTGCGGCTGGACCGGCTGGTGCGCCGGCGGGCGCAGCCACCGGCAGCGCGAATGGTGGGTGCTCGATTACAAGTCCGCGTCGCGGCCGGAGCAGGACGCCGAGCTGGTCGCGCAGATGCGGCGCTACCGCGAGGCGGTGGCAGGCTCGCGTACCCGGACGCGCCGGTCAAGGCCGCGTTCCTGACCGGGCAGGGCAAGCTGGTGGTGGTCGAATGACCGTGGCCGTGATCGGTGCGGGGCCGGCGGGCCTGATGGCCGCCGAGGTGCTGTCCCAGGCCGGGCAGGCCGGTGCACGTGTTCGACGCCATGCCCTCGGCGGGCCGCAAGTTCCTGCTCGCGGGCAAGGGCGGCCTGAACCTCACGCACTCGGAGCCGTTCGATGCTGTTCGCGTCGCGCTACGGCGCGCGCCGGCCGCAGATCGAGCCGCTGCTGCGGCAGTTCGACGCGCAGGCCCTGCGCGCCTGGGCGCGAGGGCCTGGGCGTCGAGACCTTCGTCGGCACTTCCGGCCGCGTGTTTCCCGGCGGACATGAAGGCGGCGCCCTTGCTGCGCGCGTGGCTGCACCGGCTGCGCGCGGCGGGCGTGCAGTTCCACATGCGGCATCGCTTTCTCGGGTGGAGCCGCGGATGGGGCCTTGCGCTTCGACACGCCGCAGGGCGAAGCGAGCCATGCCGTGCGACGCCGTCGTGCTGGCGCTGGGCGGCGCGAGCTGGCCGCGCCTGGGCTCCGACGGCGCCTGGGTGCCGCTGCTGGAGCAGCGCGGCGTGGCGGTGGCGCCGCTGGCGCCGGCCAACTGCGGCTTCGACGTGCGCAGCGGCTGGAGCGAATACTTCGCGTCGCGCTTCGCCGGCCAGCCGTTCAAGTCGGTCGCGATCCGCTTTCGGCGACTTTCACCGCCAGGGCGAGTTCGTCGCCACCGCCACCGGCGTCGAGGGCAGCCTCGTCTACGCGGCGTCCGCGCTGCTGCGCGACGCAGATCGAGGCGCGCGGGCAGCGCCACGTTCGAGCTGGACCTGCTGCCGGGCCGAAGCGCCGCGCAGGTGCAGGCCGAGGTCGCGCATCCGCGCGGGTCGCGCTCGCTGGCCAGCCACCTCAAGAGCCGCCTGGGCCTGGACGGCATCAAGCTCGCGCTGCTGCACGAACTGCTGCCCAGGGAGGACATGCACGACCCGGCGCGGCTGGCCGCGGCGATCAAGGCGCTGCCGGTGACGCTGGTCGCGCGCCGCGGCCGATCGACGAGGCGATCAGCACGCGCCGGCGGCGTGCGCTTCGAGGCGCTCGATGACAGACCTGATGCTGCGCGCGGCGCCGGGCGTGTTCTGCGCCGGCGAAATGCTGGATTGGGAAGCGCCGACCGGCGGCTACCTGCTCACCGCCTGCTTCGCCACGGGGCGAGCCGCCGGCGCGGGGCGCGTTGCGACTGCCTGGGCGGCGCCGGCTAGAACTTCGTGCGGTAGTAGATCATCGGCTTGCCGCCGCTGCGGCGCAGCGTCACCCGCGCGCCGCTTTCGAGCTGCAGCCCGACGAAGCCGCGGTCGGCCACGAAGCCGCGCTGGGACGCGCGGCCGATCTGCATCTCCACCCGCGCGCCGTAGCTCGGCTCGTGCGTCTGCACCAGCGTGAGCGCATCCGGCGGCACCAACCGCCGCCAGGCCGTGACGTCGACGCGGTAGTTGCTGTCCAGGGTGTAGCGCCAGTGCAGGCCCGAGGTCCACGCTCGGCGTGGAGCCGGTGCGCTGCGCGAAGGCCGGCGCAGAGGCCGCTCCGGGCTGGTCATGCCCAGCGACAGGCCGAGCGCCGAGCGGCGCGGCGGCAGCCAGGTCATGTCGATGCGCGAGGAGCGGCTCGACTCCGTCGGTGTTGTCGAAACGCGGAAGGGAGGAAGCGGAGACTTCGAGCTGCGGCCGGCTGGGATCGGCCGGTGCGGCGGCCAGGCTGGATTGGGCGGCCATCGCGGACGAGAGATCCTCATCGCAGGCCAAGGCGCGGTCGCCGCGCAGCAAAGCAGTGCGGGCAAGGCCCAGAGCAATCCGGGTTGCGGCACCTGCATTCGCGAGACGGCGTTCATGGCACACCTCCAAGGGTGTCACCACTCTAGGGACGGCGAAAAGCGAAGTTTGTCGGACGTTGCCCAAGGTTACAGTCAGCCGCCACGACGTAAGGGGCGCTGACTTCGGGAACGATGAAGAAGGTTGACGAGCCTTACCCCCGGCACTGGCTCCACAGTTAGGGCTGCTTGGTTCCCCACCTGACCCGGTTGGCCGCTTCACCATGCGGGGAGGCCCGTCAGCCGCTATTGTAGGGCGCAGTCGATGCCCCTCGGCGGCCGTGCGGGACTGCGACGGGCCAGCCCGTAGAATTCCCGCATGTCCTATCTCGTGCTCGCCCGCAAGTACCGGCCCAGGACCTTCACCGAAATGGTCGGCCAGGAGCACGTGGTGCAGGCGCTGACCAATGCGCTGACCCAGCAGCGGCTGCACCATGCCTACCTGTTCACGGGCACGCGCGGCGTGGGCAAGACCACGGTGTCGCGCATCCTGGCCAAGTCGCTCAACTGCCAGGGGCCGGACGGGCAGGGCGGCATCACGGCCACGCCCTGCGGCGTGTGCCAGGCCTGCACCGACATCGACAGCGGGCGCTTCGTCGACTACACCGAGCTCGACGCCGCCTCCAACCGCGGCGTGGACGAGGTGCAGTCGCTGCTGGAGCAGGCGGTCTACAAGCCGGTGCAGGGGCGCTTCAAGGTCTTCATGATCGACGAAGTGCACATGCTCACCGGGCACGCGTTCAACGCCATGCTCAAGACGCTGGAAGAGCCGCCCGAGTACCTCAAGTTCGTGCTGGCCACCACCGATCCGCAGAAGGTGCCGGTCACGGTGCTGTCGCGCTGCCTGCAGTTCAACCTGCGGCCCATGGCGCCCGAGACGGTGCAGGAGCACCTGGCGCAGGTGCTGCAGGCCGAGGGCGTGCGCGGCCGAACGCCCAGGCGCTGCGCCTGCTGGCGCGCGCGGCGCGCGGCTCGATGCGCGATGCGCTGTCGCTCACCGACCAGGCGATCGCCTTCGGCGCCGGCAAGCTGGAGGAAGCGGCGGTGCGCCAGATGCTGGGCAGCGTGGACCGCACCCATGTGTTCCGCCTGATCGAGGCGCTGGCGCAGGGCGACGGCAAGACCGTGGTGGAGATCTCCGAAGCCGCTGCGCCTGCCGGGCCTGAGCGCGGCGTCGACGCTGGAGGAAATGAGCGCGGTGCTGCAGCGCATGGCGGTGCTGCAGGCCGTGCCGTCGGCTGCCGACGCGACGACAGCGACGACCCGAAGCCGCCGAGATCGCGCGGCTGGCGGCGCTGATGCCCGCCGACGAGACGCAGCTGCTCTACAGCCTGTGCCTGCATGGGCGCGCCGAGCTGGGCCTGGCGCCCGACGAGTACGCGGCGCTGACCATGGTGCTGCTGCGCCTGCTGGCCTTCAAGCGCCGGCCGCGCGCAGCGCGGCGCCGGCTGAAAAAAAAACTCTGAGTGAACCGCGGCCGCGCCGGCGCGCGCCGGCCCGCCGCGCCGCCGGTGCCGCCGCGCGCCGTGCCGCCGTGCGGCGCGCCGCCCGGGCCGGCGTGCTGCCGGTGGTCGGAACCGGCGCGTGCCGCAGCGCCGCCGCCGCAGCGAGCCCGGTCGGCGCCGCCGTCAACGGCCGGCCCGCACAGCGAAGTGGTGGGCGTGCCGGTGCGCGTGCAGCCCGAGTCGGCCGCGCGAGAGCGCGCCGTCCGCCGCAGCGCGCCGTCCTGGTCCCCACCGAAGAGGGCGATTTCTGGCACGCCACGGTGCGCCGGCCTGGTGGCCCGCGAGGCCATCACGGCGCTGGTGCGCGAACTGGCCCTGCAGTCGCAGCTGGTGGCGCGCGACGAGGGCCACTGGATGCTGCGCGTCGAGCGCGAGTCGCTCAACCAGCCCGCCAGCCGCGAGCGCCTGCAGACTGCGCTGCAGGCGGCCGGCCACGCCGTCGAGCCTCAGCGTCGAGGTCGGCGCGGTCACCGACAGCCCGGCCCGGCGCAATGCCGCCGCCGCCGCCGAGAAGCAGCGGGCGGCCGAGGAGATCATCCTGAACGATCCCTTCGTGCAGGACGATGATGCGCGACTTTGGCGCGAAAATCGTGCCTGGCAGCATCAAGCCCGTCCCGAGCCAACACTTAATCGAACCGAAGGAACACATCATGTTCAACAAAGGACAGCTCGCCGGCCTCATGAAGCAGGCGCAGGCCATGCAGGACAACCTCAAGAAGGCGCAGGACGAACTGGCCATCATCGAGGTCACCGGCGAATCCGGCGCCGGCCTGGTCAAGGTGACCGATGACCTGCAAGCACGACGTCAAGCGCGTCACCATCGACCCCAGCCTGCTGGCCGACGACAAGGACATGCTGGAAGACCTGGTGGCCGCCGCCTTCAACGCCGCGGTGCGCAAGGCCGAGGAAACCTCGCAGGAGAAGATGGGCAAGCTCACCGCCGGCATGCCCGGCCTGCCGGGCGGCATGAAGTTCCCGTTCTAGACCGTGGCCGACACCAACGCCCTCAACGCCCTGATCGAGGCGCTGCGCCGCCTGCCGGGCGTGGGCGTCAAGTCGGCCTCGCGCATGGCCTTCCACCTGCTGCAGCACGACCGCGCGGGCGCGCAGGTGCTGGCCCAGGCGCTGGAGCAGGCGGCCACGCAGATCCGGCACTGCAGCCTGTGCCACACCTTCACCGAGGACGAGGTCTGCGCCACCTGCCTGGACCCGCAGCGCGACCGCAGCAAGCTGTGCGTGGTCGAGACGCCGGCCGACCAGGCGGCGCGTGGAGCGCACGGCCGCCTTCAAGGGCCTGTACTTCGTGCTGATGGGCAAGCTGAGCCCGCTCGACGGCATCGGCCCCAAGGACATCGGCCTGGCCAAGCTGTTCGCGCGCGCCACCGACGGCGAGGTGCAGGAGGTGATCCTGGCCACCAACTTCACCGCCGAGGGCGAGGCCACGGCGCATGTGATCGGCGAGGCGCTGAAGGCGCGGGGGCTGAACGTCACGCGGCTGGCGCGCGGCGTGCCGGCCGGCAGCGAACTGGAATACGTGGACCTGGGCACCATCGCGCATGCGCTGGTGGACCGGAGATAGGAAGACATGACCGGACAGTTCACCGTGGCGTACTGGTGCGTGCTGATCGCCGCGCTGCTGCCGTTGGCCTGCGCCTGGCTGGCCAAGGCGCCGGGCTTCGGCAAGCCGCGCCGCGAGGGCGGCTACGACAACCACGACCCGCGCGCCTGGCTGGCGCGCCAGAGCGACTGGCAGGCGCGCGCCAACGCGGCGCAGGCCAACAGCTTCGAGGCGCTGCCGTTCTTCATCGGCGCCGTGATCATCGCCCACCAGCTCGGAGCGCCGCAGACGCGGCTGGACATCCTGGCCGTGCTGTTCGTCACGCTGCGGATCATCTACATCGCCATGTACGTCGCCGGGCTGCCCACGGTCCGCTCGGCCATCTGGACGCTGGCGTTCTGGCCAACGTCGGCATTCTTTTCTGCGGCTACCGCTAACGCAGCGCTGACATTCGCTCGGGTGTGCGCGCCATGTGCGCGCCGACCTTACGTGAAAACCCGCACGGGATGTTCCCGATGCGGTGGTGCAGCATGACCACTAACCTCGCTGGCAAGCTCCCAGGAGAGGTCTCCCAGATGAAAAACAGCACCATCCTCACCCGCCGGACGTTTGCTTCGGCCGCGGCGCTTGCCGTCGGCATCCATCGCCGCGCCGGCGCTGCGCGCCCAAGGCAAGCTCGAAAAGAGCAAGGTTTCCATCGCCGTCGGCGGCAAGGCCGCCTTCTACTACCTGCCGCTCACGATCTCCGAGCAGCTCGGCTACTTCAAGGCCGAAGGCCTGGACGTCGAGATCTCCGATTTCGCCGGCGGCGCCAAGGCCCTGCAGGCGCTGATCGGCGGCTCCGCCGACGTGGTGACCGGTGCCTACGAGCACACCATCAACATGCAGAGCAAGAACCAGTTCATCCAGGCGTTCGTGCTGCAGGGGCGCGCGCCGCAGATCGCGGTGGGCGTGTCGACCAAGGCCATGCCCAACTACAAGTCGCTGGCCGACCTGCGCGGCAAGAAGATCGGCGTGTCGGCGCCGGGCTCGTCCACCAACATGGTGGCCAACCTGGTGCTGTCGCGCGCCGGCATCAAGGCCAGCGACGTGAGCTACGTCGGCGTCGGCACGGCCGCCGGCGCGCTGGCGGCGCTGCGCTCGGGCCAGATCGACGCGATGAGCAACACCGACCCGGTGATGACCATGCTGGAGCAAAAGGGCGACGTGAAGATCATCAGCGACACGCGCACGCTCAAGGGCACGCAGGAGGTCTTCGGCGGCCCGATGCCGGCGGCCTGCTTCTACACGCACGCGGAGTTCGTCCAGAAGAACCCGAACACCTGCCAGGCCCTGGCCAACGCCATCGTGCACGGCCTCAAGTGGCTGCAGACGGCCGGCCCCAGCGACATCATCAAGACGGTGCCCGAGAGCTACCTGCTCGGCGACCGCGCGCTGTACCTGGCGTCCTTCAACAAGGTGCGCGAGGCCATCTCGCTGGACGGCATGCTGCCCGAGGAAGGCGCCCGGACCGCGCTGCAGGCGCTGGCCAGCTTCGACCCGACGGTCAAGCCCGAGAAGATCGACCTGGCCAAGACCTACACCAACGAGTTCGCCCGCCGCGCCAAGGAAAAGTTCAAGGCGTGAGGACGCACGGTGCAGAGCGCCTACGGCACTCCGGAGCTCGATCCGGCATCACGGTCACCTTCCACTCGCCCGACGAGCCGGCGCAGCGCTACACGGCCGTGGCCGACACCACGCTGCGCATCCGGGCGGGCGAGTTCGTCTCGGTGGTCGGGCCCACCGGCTGCGGCAAGTCCACCCTGCTGAACATCGGCGCCGGCCTGCTGCAGGCCGTCCTCGGGCGACGTGCAGGGTCTTCGGCGAGCCGCTGGCGGGCATCAACCGCCGCGCCGGCTACATGTTCCAGACCGAGGCCCTGATGCCGTGGCGCAGCGCCATCGACAACGTCATGGTGGGCCTGCAGTACCGCGGCGTGCCGGACGCCGGAGGCGCGGGCGCAGGCCGAGGCCTGGCTGGAGCGCGTCGGCCTGGCCGGCTTCGGCGACCGCTATCCGCACCAGCTCTCCGGCGGCATGCGCAAGCGCACGGCGCTGGCCCAGATGCTGGCGCTGGACCCGGACATCATCCTGATGGACGAGCCCTTCAGCGCGCTGGACGTCCAGACGCGCCAGCTGATGGAAAACGAAGTGCTGGACCTCTGGGCGGCGAAGAAGAAGGCGGTGCTGTTCATCACCCACGACCTCGACGAGGCCATCGCCATGAGCGACCGCGTGGTGGTGCTGTCGGCCGGGCCGGCGACGCGTCCGATCGGCGAGTTCGACGATCGACCTGCCGCGCCCGCGCGACGTCGCCGAGGTGCGCACGCGAGCCGCGTTTCGTCGAACTGCACACGCAGATCTGGGACGTGCTGCGCGACGAGGTGCTCAAGGGCTATGCGCAGCAACTGAAGAAGGCGGCATGACGCATGTGGCAGGCCATCAAGCCTTCCGGCAAGAACCTGCGCTACTGGCAGGTCGGGCTGCTGGTCGCCTTGCTGCTGCTCTGGCAACTGCTGTCGCGCAACGAGCAGTACGCGTTCTTCCTGGGCGAACCGGTCAAGGTGGCGGGCCGCATCTGGTCCTGGTTCATGCCGGTCGCGTTCGAGCCGAGTGCGCTGTTCCCCGACGGCGTGCCGGGCCGCGCCGACATCTACCTGCACCTGGGCGTCACGCTGCTGGAGACGGTGCTGGCGTTCGCCATCGGCACGGTGCTGGGCCTGGTCTTCGGCCTGTGGCTGGCGCTGGCGCCGACGGCCAGCGCCATCCTCGACCCCTACATCAAGGCCGCGAACTCGATGCCGCGGGTGATCCTGGCGCCGATCTTCGCGCTGTGGTTCGGCCTGGGCATCTGGAGCAAGGTGGCGCTGGCGGTGACGCTGGTGTTCTTCATCGTGTTCTTCAACGTCTACCAGGGCGTCAAGGAAGTCAGCCCGGTGGTGCTGGCCAACGCCCGCATGCTGGGCGCCAACCAGAAGCAGCTGCTGCGCACGGTGTACCTGCCCAGCGCCACCAGCTGGGTGTTCTCCAGCCTGCACACGTCGGTCGGCCTGGCGTTCGTCGGCGCCGTGGTCGGCGAATACCTGGGCTCGGCGCGCGGCGTCGGCTACCTGATCCTGCAGGCCGAGGGCACGTTCGACGTGAACACCGTGTTCGCCGGCATCGTCGTGCTCACCGCCTTCGCGCTGGTGCTCGACGGCCTGGTCGGCCGGATCGAGAAGCGGCTGATGAAGTGGCAGCCGCGGCAGGGCGAAACCGAGAAGCTCTGACGCGCCGCGGCCACGCCCTGCGTGTCAGGCCGGCACCAGGGTGCGGTTGGCGCTGCCCGGCAGCATGCGCAGCGTCGGGCCCGGGGAAGGTGCTGAAGGAGTTCTCCAGCACCGAGCTCACGAAGATCCAGTCGCCCGTGGCCGCGGCCGGCGTCAGGGTGAGGACCACGTAGCCGCGGTGGCTGGTTTCGGCGTATTTCAGGTCCGGGATCATCCGCACGAAGGAATCGGCCATGAACTGCCGGCCGACGTTGGTGTGGGAAATCTCCAGCCCGGTGGACGTGACCGACGGCACGCCGAATTCCACGCCCACGTTCTGGCCGGCCGCATCCTTCAGGTTGCTGGCCCAGGCGTTGTGGCTGTCGCCGGAGAGCACCACCAGGTTCTTGTCCAGCGTGCGCGCCGTGTTCAGGACCTGTTCGCGCGCGGCGGAGAAGCCGTCCCAGTTGGTGAGTTCGTAGCCGATGCGCGGCTGCGCGACCAGCGCGCGCTGCGCGTCGGTGCGCTGGGCGTCCGGCGTGTCCTGCGCCTGCAGGAACTCGTTGATGCTTGCCCTCGCTGAAATCGTCGAAGACGCTCAGCGGGATGCGCATGCGCCCCATCAGCACCTGCTGCCCGAGCACCTGCCAGGTGGCGGCCGAGGCCTGCATGCGCGCGGCCAGCCAGTCCTCCTGCTCGCTGCCCAGCAGCTGCCGGGTCGGGGGCATCGCCCGCGCCGGCCAGGAACTCGTCGCGGCCGATCGGCGCGTCGCGGCCGATCAGCCGCGTGTCGAGCATGTGCAGCGTCAGCAGGTTGCCGAAGTCGAACGTGCGGTAGATCTTCAGCGGGTCGGCCTGCTCGCGCGTGGGCAGCCATTCGTGGAAGGCCTGCACCGCGGCGGCCCGCCGCTCGGTGAAGGAGCCCTCGCTCGCGTCGTGTCCGCCCGCGCCGTCGCTCCAGAGGTCGTTGATGATTTCATGGTCGTCCCACACGGCGATCAGCGGCATGCTCGCGCGCAGCGCCCTCAGGTCCGCATCGACGTGATAGCGCGCGTAACGCTGGCGGTAATCGGAGAGCGAATGCAGCTCGGTCCGCGGGTCCGCCTCGCGCCCGAGCAGGGACGCGGCAAACTGCTCGGCCCCGGTCAGGCCCGTTTCGTAGATGTAGTCGCCCAGCATGAGCGCGGCGTCGAAGTCGCCCCGCCTGACCGCGTCCGCATAGGCGTGGAACTGGCCGATGGAATAGGCCGCGCAGGAGAACACGGCCAGCCGCACCAGCTGGGGGCTGCCGACCGGCAGCGTTTTCGTTCGCCCGATGGGGGAAGGCTGGCCCAGGTGCCGGAACCGGTAGTGGTAGATGGTGGCGGGCTGCAGGCCGACGACGTCGACCTTGACGGTGAAGTCGCGGGCACCGTCGGTCGACGCCGTGCCGGAACGCACGATATTGCCGAACGCGGGGTCGGTCGCGACTTCCCACTGCACCTGCGCCGGGGTTTCGACGTTCACCCGCGTCCAGATGATGACGCGGTCCGACAGCGGGTCGCCGCTGGCGACGCCATACCCGAAACGCTCGCGCGCCTCTTCGCTGCCACCACCGCCGCAGCCGCCCAGGCCCAGCCCGGCGCCCAGGCCGATGGCCGCGGCTCCGACGACGAACCTTCGGCGCGAAGTGCCCACCGGCTCGTCGCCCGCGTGCGTCCTGCGCCGCTTGGCGGCCGTCGTCGGTGTTGTCGTTCATGTCGGTTCCTGTTGTATAGGAGCGCGAGCATAAACGCTGAGTCACGGCGCAGCCGTAAGCATCCTCCTACAGCAGCGTACGGCTGAGGCCCGCTTGCAGCGCTGAAGGCAGAAAAAAGCCCGGCGGAGGCCGGGCTTTCATGGGTGCGATCGTCAGTTGCGGCTGCGATCGTCCGGGTAGCGGTCGCGACGGTTGGGCACGCCGTCTCCGTCGCGGTCCCGGTCGTCGCGGTTCAGGATGCCGTCGCGGTCCAGGTCACCGTTCGGGCCGTAGCGGTTGTGCGCGTACCGGTTGCGGTTGGGCCGGTTGTCGTAGGCGTTGGGGATGCCGTCGCCGTCACGGTCGTTGTCGTAGCGGTTGGGGACACCGTCCCGGTCGCGGTCGCCGTAGGGGCCGCGCCGTTCCCAGTTGTTGCCCACCAGGTACCACTCGCCGGTGCTGCGCTGCACCCAGCGCGGCTCGCGGTACTCATAGCCGGCGCGCGCCTGGAGCCAGTGGCCCGGCACCCAGACGTACTGGTTGCCACGCCATTCCTGGTGGCCAGGCGCCCACACGTAGCCCTGGCGCGGTGGCGGCGCCACCTCATGCACAGGCGGCGGGGGCGCCACGGAAACGACGGCGGTGTATTGGGCATTGGCCGCCGTCGGCAGCAGGCTCATCAGCGAGCCGGCGGCCACGATGGCGCCCAGAAGAGTTTTCTTGAACATGGTTCATCTCCTTTCGGGAAGTACCACTACTCTTCCATGAACGCCAGGTGCGCGCCCATCGGACCGGGGAGCGAATGCCCGTGGGAGATGTCCTGCGCCCGATGTGACAGCTTGTAGCTCAGCGGCGCGCGGAGCTCAGCGCCGCTTGGCCGGGCGTTTGGCTGCCGGCCGGGCCGCACCCTGGCGGGTGGCGGCGCGGGGGCCGGAAGCCTTGGCCTTCCCGCGCACCGATGCACGCGCGGCGCGCACGGGCAGGTACACCACGACCTGCTGCCCGGCCTTGAACGCGGCTGAGGCGCCCACGCCGTTCCAGTCGGCCACCTGGGACGCGCTGAGGCGATAGCGCCGGGCGATGCTCGCCACGCTGTCGCGCTTGCCGGCCTTGATGGTCGTCTTGCGCGTCACGTTTTCCGGCGCGAGGTTGAGCTGGCCGTTGTCCGCGACCTGGCCGGTCACGTCGTTCTGTATCTTGGCCGAACGCGGAACGATCAGCACCGAGCCGGCCTTGATGAGCATGCGTGGCGGAATGGTGTTGACGCTGCGCAGGTCGCCCTCGTTCATGCCGACCCGCCGCGCGGCTTCGGAGACGCTCATGGTGGCGGGCGCGCTCCAGGCGGTCCAGCTCGCGTACTGGCCGGCGTTGTAGGCCTCGAAGTTGCGCTGGAACACCTTCGCGTTGTCCCACGGCAGCAGGATCTCCGGCGTGCCGGCGGCCAGGATCACCGGCCGCTTCATCGACGGGTTGAGCGCCTTGAAGTCCTCGATCGACACGTCGGCCAGCTTCGCGGCGAGCTCCACGTCGATGTCGCGCGAGACGGTCACCGTCTGGAAATAGGGGTGGTTCTCGATCAGCGGCAGTTCGGTGCGCAAGCTGTCCGGATTCGCGACGATGTTCTTCACCGCCTGCAGCTTGGGCACGTAGTTGCGCGTCTCGTTGGGCATGTTGAGGTCGGCGTAGGTGGTGCCGAGCCCGCTCTTCTGGTTGCGCGCGATGGCGCGGCCCACGCTGCCTTCGCCCCAGTTGTAGGCCGCCAGCGCCAGGTGCCAGTCGCCGAACATGCCGTAGAGCTTCTGCAGGTAGTCGAGCGCGGCGCGCGTGGACGCCAGCACGTCGCGGCGGTCGTCGCGAAAGACGTTCTGCTTGAGCTCGAAGTACTGGCCGGTGGCGGGCATGAACTGCCACATGCCGGCCGCCCGGGCGCTGGAGACGGCCTGCGGGTTGAAGGCGCTCTCGATGAAGGGCAGCAGCGCCAGCTCGGTCGGCATGTTGCGGCGCTCCAGTTCCTCGACGATATGGAAGAGGTACTTGCGCGAACGCTCCGTCATGCGCTGGATGTAGTCGGGCCGCGAAACGTACCACTGCTCCTGCTGGCGCACCAGGTCGCCTTCGAGGTTGGGCATCGCGAAGCCGCGGCGAATGCGTTCCCACAGGTCGGCCGGGGGCTGCAGCTGCGCGACGGCGCGCGAGGCGGCCTCAGCCGCGGTGATGGGCTGCAGCGGCCCGGATGGGATGACCGAGGGGGCGCTGGGCTGGTCCGCGGGCGCGGTGGCCGTGGCGGGAGTCGAAGGGGCGGTGGACTGGGAAGCCGGCGGGGTGGCGCAGCCGGCCAGCCAGAGCAGGGCCGAAAGTGCCGCGATGTGAAACAGCTTCATCTGAATTCGTTCTTCCATTGTCGGATGGCGGCGAACACTGCAGCGTCATCCTCGGGTGTGGCGGCATCGAAGCCGCGCGCGGCCTGGGCGACGCCGGGCAGGCGCGTCCGCAGGAAGGGGTTGATCTGCTTCTCCTGGTCGATGGTCGAGGGCAGGGTCGGCAGGTCTCGGGCACGCAATTCTTCGCAGCGCTGACTGTAATGGATCAGTTCGGCGTTGTCGGGTTCCACGGCCCGCGCAAATTTCAGGTTGCCCAGGGTGTATTCGTGCGTGCAGCACACGCGCGTGGGCGCCGGCAGGGCGGCGAGCTTGTCCAGGGATGCCAGCATTTGGGCGGGTGTTCCCTCGAACAGCCGCCCGCAGCCGCCGGAAAAGAGCGTATCGCCGCAAAACAGCAGCGGGGCGCCATCCACGTCCGCGCAGTAATAGGCGATGTGGCCCGAAGTGTGCCCGGGCACGTCCAGCACCTCGAAGCGCAGGCCCAGCACGGTGACGGCGTCGCCTTCGGCCAGGCGCGTCAACGGTTCCGGAATGCGCTCGCGGGCCGGGCCGTAGACCTTGGCGCCGGTCGCGTCGCGCACCGCGTCGACGCCGCCGATGTGGTCGGGGTGATGGTGCGTGACTAGAATCGCTTCCAGTTGCAGGCCGTCTCGCTGCAAGAATTGCAGGACGGGCTGCGCGTCGCCGGGGTCCACTACGAGGGCCCGATGCCCGTCGTGCAACACCCAGAGGTAATTGTCTTGGAAAGCCGGCAGCGGTATTAACTTCATGAGCGACCAGATTATAGGAATGCGGCAGTGGTTCGAAACCCCGCCCGGCCGTTACCTGCTGGCCTGGGAGCGGGCGGAGTTCGACCGGGCGGTGGGCGACATCTTCGGTTTCCATGCGCTGCAGCTGGGGTTGCCGGAGCTGGACACGCTGCAGTCCAACCGCATGCCGCACAAGTGGCTGGCACTGCGCGAGCCCCCCGCGGCCGACTCGGCGCAGCCCAAACCGGCGCTCATCACCGATTTCGCGGCCCTGCCGTTCGAGGCCAACAGCCTGGACCTGGTGGTGCTGCCGCATTCGCTCGAGCTCAACACCGACCCGCACGCGACCCTGCGCGAAGTGGAGCGGGTGCTGGTGCCCGAAGGCAAGGTCGTGATCTGCTGCCTGAACCCGGCCAGCCTGTGGGGGCTGCGCCAGCGCCGCGCCCACCTGTACCGGCGGCTCGGGTTCGGCGAGCTGTTCCTGCCGGATGCCGGCGATTTCATCGGCTACTGGCGCCTGCGCGACTGGCTGCGACTGCTGAGCTTCGAGGTGGAGTCCGGCAACTTCGGCTGTTACCGGCCCGCGATGCAGAGCGAAAAATGGCTGGACCGCTACGACTGGATGGACCGGGCCGGCGAGCGCTGGTGGCCGATCTTCGGGGCGGTGTACTTCCTGGTGGCGGTCAAGCGGGTGCGCGGCATCAAGCTGATCGGGCCGGCCTGGAAGTCGCCGGCCAGCATCGCCGCGGCGCCGGTGCCGCTGGCCAACCGGAGCCACCCCACTTACATGGAAAGAGCATCTGTGAATCCGGTCGTCATCTATACCGACGGCGCCTGCAAGGGCAACCCCGGCCCCGGGCGGCTGGGGCGTGCTGCTGAAATCCGGCAGCACTGAAAAGGAACTGTTCGGCGGCGAGCGCCTGACCACCAACAACCGCATGGAGCTGATGGCCGTGATCCAGGCGCTGGAGGCGCTCAAGCGCCCGTGCGCGGTGACGCTGCACGTCGACAGCCAGTACGTGCTCAAGGGCATGACCGAGTGGCTGGCGGGCTGGAAGGCCAAGGGCTGGCGCACCGCCGCCAAGCAGCCGGTGAAGAACGTCGAGCTGTGGCAGGCGCTGGACGAACTGGTGAACCGCAGCGGCCACGCCATCGAATGGCGCTGGGTGCGCGGGCACAACGGCGACCCGGGCAACGAGCGGGCCGACGTGCTGGCCAATCGCGGCGTCGAAGTCGCGCTGGGCCGTCTGCCCGCGCCAATGTAAAGCGCGGGTAAAACCGGGCCGCGGGCGCGGGCCGGGCAGGGGGAATAGGGCCAGCGCGAATGCCGGTGGCGCTGCGTACTGCTACATTGGCAGAGTTCATCTGCGGCAACAACCAGTTACGGCCCTTCGCCGGCCGGCCCCAACTCTTTTCATGGCATCGAAAGCAATCTATACGGTCGTCGCCGTCGTCGGCATCGCCGCCGCCTCCGGCGCGGCCTGGTGGTACCAGAACCAGCCGGCCAAACCCCCTGCCGAACCCGCGGCGACCGCACCGGCCCAGGGTGCGGGGATCGGCGGCGGGCCCTTCGCGACCCCCGGCGGTCGAAGTGGCGCGGGTCGAAGTGCTCAAGCTGACCGACGACACCCAGGCGGTGGGCAGCCTGCGCTCGCGCCAGAGCGTGGTGCTGCAAGCCTGAAGTCAGCGGGCGGGTCACCCAGCTCAATTTCCGCGACGGCGACCGGGTGCGCCGCGGGCAGCTGCTGGTGCAGCTGGACGACCAGCTGCCGCTGGCGCAGCTGCAGCAGGCCCAGGCCGAGCTGTCGATCGCCCAGGCCAACCACAAGCGCAACCAGGAACTGGTCGCGCAGAACTTCATCAGCCAGCGCTCGGTCGACGAAAGCGCGGCCAACCTGCAGGTCGCCCAGGCCAAGCTGTCCCTGGCCCGCGCCACGGCAGCGCGCCTTCGCATCCTGGCGCCGTTCGACGGCATCGCCGGCATCCGCAACGTGAGCGTGGGCGACTACCTCAAGGACGGCGCCGAAATCGTCAACGTCGAGGACATGGACGCGGTTTTCGTGGACTTCCGGCTGCCCGAGCGTTTCCAGGCCAAGGTGCAGCGCGGCCAGACCGCCTGGGTCGATCTCGACGCGCTGCCGGGCCGCAGGTATGCCGCGGTGGTGCAGGCGATCGATCCCCTGGTGGATGCCAACGGCCGCTCGGTCGGCATCCGCGCCTGCATCGACAACCGACAGCTGCAGCTGCGCCCCGGCATGTTCGCGCGCATCACGGCCGTGTTCGGCGAGCGCGACAACGCGCGGGTCATTCCCGAGGAGGCGATCGTGCCGCAGTCCGGGCGCCAGTTCGTGATCCGCCTCGTGGACGGGCCTGACCAGGACACCCGGATCGCCCAGCGGGTCGAGGTGAAGGTGGGCATCCGGCGCCCCGGGCGGGTGGAAATCACCGAAGGCCTGCAAGCCGGCGACATGGTGGTGACGGCCGGCCACCAGCGGGTGCAAAGGGACGGCATGCCCGTGCGCGTGCTCGACCTCAACCGTCCCGCCGGAGGGGGGGCTCGGCTGCCGCCGGCGCCTCCGCGGTCGCCGGCGCGGCCGCGGCCAGCGGCCCGGCGCCGGCCGGTTCTGCTTCGGTGGCGGGAATTCCGGCGCGACTGCCCGCTCCAAGGCTGGATGGCCCCAATCCCTGCCTCGTGGCGGCGGCTGGCGACGCGCGCGGCGCCGGCCGCGCCGGTGTGCGGCCCGCAGGCCGTTAGCCCCCTGGAGACGCCCCGATGCAATTGCCCGAAATAGCGATCCGCCGCCCGGTGTTCGCCACCGTGCTTTCGCTGCTGATCCTGTTGATCGGCGCGGTGAGCTTCAACCGGCTGTCGGTGCGCGAATACCCGAAGATCGACGAGCCGGTGGTCACCGTGAGCGTCCGGTACCCCGGGGCCTCGGCCGAGGTGATCGAAACGCAGGTCACCAAGCCGCTGGAAGACTCCATCGCGGGCATCGACGCCGTCGACGTCATCACCTCGATCAGCCGGGCCGAGCAGAGCCAGATCTCGGTGCGCTTTCGCCTCGAGAAGGACGCGGACGCCGCCGCGGCGGAGGTGCGCGACCGCACTTCGCGCGTGCGCAACAAGCTGCCGCAGGCGATCGACGAGCCCGTGATCGCCAAGGTCGAGGCCGACGCCTTTCCCGTGATCTGGCTGGCTTTCACCAGCGACACGCTGACGCCGCTGCAGATCAACGACCTGGTCAACCGCATCGTCAAGTCCCGGCTGCAGACCGTGACGGGCGTGGCGGACGTGCGCATCTACGGCGAGCGCAAGTACGCGATGCGGGTCTGGCTGGACCCGGACAAGCTGACCGGCTTTCGCCTGACGACGCAGGACGTGGAGGACGCGATCCGCCGCAGCAACCTGGAGCTGCCCGCGGGCCGCATCGAATCGCAGCAGCGCGAGTTCAGCGTGACGTCGCAGACGGACCTCGTGCGCCCCGCCCAGTTCGGCGAGATCGTCATCAAGAACGTCAACGGGTTTCCGGTCAAGGTGCGCGACGTGGCGCGGGTCGTCGAAGGCGCGGCGGATGAGCGCAGCTCGGTCCGGCTGAACGGCCGGCAGGCCATCTCCGCCGGCGTGATCCGCCAGGCCACGGCCAACCCGCTGACGCTGTCGCAGGGCGTGCGCGACATGCTGCCCAAGCTCAAGGCCGACCTGCCGCCGGACATCAACATCGATATCGCCAACGACAACTCGGTCTTCATCGACCGCTCGGTGAAGAACGTCTTCCGGACCATCGTCGAGGCGATCGCGCTCGTGGCGCTGGTCATCTTCGTGTTCCTGCGCACCATCCGGGCCTCGATCATTCCGATCGTGACGATCCCGGTCAGCCTGATCGGCTCGTTCGCCCTGATGGCGCTCTTCGGCTTCACCATCAACACGCTGACGCTGCTGGCGCTGGTGCTGGCCATCGGCCTGGTCGTGGATGACGCGATCGTGATGCTGGAGAACATCTTTCGCCACATCGAGGAAGGGCTGACGCCGTTCGCGGCGGCGATCCAGGGCGCGCGGGAAATCGGCTTTGCCGTGATCACCATGACCATGACGCTGGTGGCCGTGTACGCGCCGCTCGCGTTCACCCCCGGGCGCACCGGCCGGCTGTTCCTGGAATTCGCGCTGGCGCTGGCGGGTGCGGTGCTGGTGTCCGGCTTCGTCGCGTTGACGCTGACGCCGATGATGTGTTCGAAGCTGCTGCGCCACAACCCGAACCCGAGCTGGTTCGACAGCCACATGGAGCGCTGGCTCGACGCGCTGACGCTGCGCTACGAGCGCGCGCTGCGCTGGGTGGTGACGGCCCGCTGGCAACCCGCGCCCGGCCAGGAGGCGCCGCGCAACATGCGCCTGCTGCTGCAGGCCCGGTGGATCGTGATCGGTGTCATGGTGCTCGCCGCCCTGGCGATCGCCGCGGTCTGGCCGACCATGAAGCAGGAACTCTCGCCGCTGGAGGACCGGGGCACCATCCTGGCCACCGTCAACGCGCCCGACGGCTCGACGCTGGAATACACCAACCGCTATGCCCAGGCGCTGGAGAAACTGGGCCAGCAGTATCCCGAGTTCGACCGGATCTTCGCCAACGTGGGCAACCCCACGGTGTCGCAGGCGAGTGTCGTGTACCGCACCGTGGACTGGGAGAACCGCAAGCGCACCACCCTCGAAATCGCGCGCGAGATGGGACCGAAGTTCAATGCCCTGCCGGGTGTCAATGCCTTCCCGCTCACGCCGCCGTCGCTGGGCCAGGGCTTTCGCGAACGGCCGCTGAATTTCGTGGTCCAGACGTCGGACAGCTACGAAAACCTCAACCGGGTGACGCGCCAGCTGCTCGACGAGATCGCGAAGAACCCCGGCATCGTCTCGCCCGACGTGGACCTGCGCCTGAACAAGCCGGAGTTGCGCGTCGACGTGGACCGGGCCAAGGCCGCGGACATGGGCGTGAGCGTCGAGGTCGTGGCCAAGGCGCTGGAAACCATGCTGGGGGGCCGCCAGGTGACGCGCTACAAGCGCGATGCCGAGCAGTACGACGTCATCGTGCAGACCGAGGCGCGCGGCCGCACCACGCCGGAAGACATCGACAGCATCAACGTGCGCGGACGCGGCGACACCATGATCCCGCTGTCCTCGCTGGTGAAGGTGCGCGAGAGCGTGAGCCCGCGCGAGCTCAACCACTTCGGCCAGCGCCGCTCGGTGTCGATCACCGCCAACCTCGCGCCCGACTACTCGCTGGGCCAGGCGTTGACCTTCATGAACGAGATCTCGGCCAAGGTCCTCAAGCCGGGCTACACCACCGAGTTGAACGGCACCTCGCGCGAGTTCAAGGCCTCCCAGGGAGCGCTGGCCATCGTGTTCGCGCTGGCCCTGCTGTTCATCTTCCTGGTGCTGGCCGCCCAGTTCGAGAGCTTCATCGATCCGCTGGTGATCATGCTGTCGGTGCCGCTGTCGATGATCGGCGCGCTGCTCGCGCTCAAGTGGTCTGGCGGATCGCTCAACGTCTATTCGCAGATCGGCCTGATCACGCTGGTGGGCCTGATCACCAAGCACGGCATCCTGATCGTCGAGTTTGCCAACAAGCTGCGCGAACAGGGGCTGGACGTCGTGGACGCGGTGGTCAAGGCCGCATCGCAACGCCTGCGCCCCATCCTGATGACCACCGGCGCCATGGTGCTGGGCGCGTTGCCGCTGGCACTGGCCCATGGGGCAGGCGCCGAAAGCCGTATCCAGATCGGCTGGGTCATCGTCGGCGGCATGTCGCTGGGCACCGTGCTCACGGTGTTCGTGGTGCCGACCATGTACCTGCTGTTTGCCCGCCGGAAGGTCCCGGGCGCCAACAAGGCGATCGCGCGGGAAGAAGTGCCGGCCCACGGCGAACTGGTCGCGAAGTGACGGGGAGGCGGTGGTGCCCTCCGTCGAATTCGCCCCGGCCCTGACGCGCCACGTGCCGTGCCCGCCGCAGGCAGTGCACGCTGAAACCCTGCGCGAGGCCCTGCAAGCGGCCTTCCTGGCTGCCCCCGCGATGCGTGGCTATGTGCTTGACGAGCAGGGCGCGGTGCGCAAGCATGTGGCCGTCTTCGTGAACGCGCAGATGATCGCCAGCCGCACGCAACTGGACATCCCGCTGCGGGCGCAGGACAAGGTGATGGTGATCCAGGCCCTGACAGGAGGCTGATGATGCAGGCACTGTGGGTTGGTACGCGAAAGGGTTTGTTCGCCGTGCGGCGCGAAGGCGGCGCCTGGCGCATCGGCGAGCCGAGCTTTCCCGGTGAGCCTGTCAGCCAGTTCCTCGCCAACCCGCACGACCGCGCGTGCTACGCGGCGTTGCGGCTGGGCCACTTCGGCGTGAAGCTCTGGAAGAGGTGCGGCGGGTGGCGGTGACTGGAAGGAGGTCGCCGCGCCTGCGTTTCCCCTCAAGCCCGGCGACGGCCCCTGGAAGGACGATCCGACACCGTGGAGCGTGGACCAGGTCTGGGCGCTCGAAGCATCGCCCGATGGCCGCCTGTGGGCAGGCTGCCTGCCGGCCGGGCTGTTCACCTCGCAGGATGGCGGCGCCAGCTGGCAGCTCGTGAACAGCCTGTGGGAGCGCCCCGAGCGCAAGGAGTGGCTCGGCGGCGGCTACGATCACGCCGGCATCCATTCCATCCTGGTCGATCCGCGGGATGCATCGCACGTCACCGTCGCCATCTCGTGCGGCGGCGTGTGGCAGACCCGGGACGGCGGCGGGAGCTGGACGAACACGTCGGCCGGGATGGTGGCGGATTTCATGCCGCCCGAGCGCCGCGAAGACCCGAATATCCAGGATGCGCACCGCATCGCCCACTGCGCCGCTCACCCGGACGTGATCTGGTGCCAGCACCATGGCGGATTGTTCCGCTCCACCGACGGCGGCCTGACGTGGCTCCCTCTCGCGCCACCGCAGCCCAGCGGGTTCGGTTTTGCCGTGGCGGCGCACCCGATCGACCCGCAGCGTGCCTGGTTCGTACCGGCCCATTCCGATGCGCAGCGCGTCGCTCCCGGGGGACGCATGGTGGTGACGGAAACGCGTGACGGTGGCGCCACTTTCCGGTCGCACGGTGAAGGCCTGCCGCAGCAGGATGCGTATCACCTGGTCTATCGGCATGGGCTGGCCGCCAGCGCCGACGGCAAGACCTTGGCGATGGGATCGACCACCGGCGGCCTGTGGTTGAGCGAGGACGAAGGCCAATCCTGGCAATGCCTGTCGCGCGACCTGCCGCCGATCGCGGTGCTGCGGTTCGCCTAGGAAGCGCGCAACCCACATGACCTCCCTGTTCGTCCTCATTGCCGTCGTGCTGTTCGCGACCCTGGCGACCGCCTATGCGGGTGCGGTGCGTTCGGCCTCACTGCGGCGCAAGTTCGAAGCGCTGGGGCAGGTGACCGGCCGGCCATTGGATGAGGTGCTGCGCCATGTGGGCAAGCCCAACAGCCGAACGCCCGCAGGCCACGGGCGGGAGGTGCTGGTATGGCGGCGCATCAACTTCCAGGTCGCCTTGCGCGTCACGGACGGTGTCTGCGACGGCATGGAATACAACGCCGACTGAGCCGCCGCGGCCCGAAACTTCAGATCGCGCCGTCGAACATCATCACGTCGACTTCGTCGCCGACATCCACGTTGCCCTGCGCGTGGTGCAGCACGATCAGGCCGTTGGCCTGGACCATGGAGCTCAGGACGCCCGAGCCCTGGTTGCCGGTGGTGCGCACCTGCAGGGAGCCGTCGGCCGCGCGGCTCACGATGCCGCGCTGGTATTCGGTGCGTCCTGCCTTCTTGCGGATGGCTTCGGCGCTGCATGCCTGGAGCAGGGGCGGCGGCGCTTCGTGGCTGCCCATCATGCGCAGCAGGGCAGGGCGCACGAAGGCGAGGAAGGTCACCATCACGGCCACCGGGTTGCCGGGCAGGCCGAACAGCACCGACGAACCGATGCGGCCCACGGCCATGGGCCGGCCCGGACGCATGGCGATCTTCCAGAACGCCACGTCGCCGAGTTTCTTCATCATGGCCTTGGTGTAGTCCGCTTCGCCCACGCTGACGCCGCCGCTGGTGATGATGGCGTCGGCTTTCGCCGCGGCGTCGCGAAAGGCGGCTTCGAGCAGCGCGGGGTCGTCGCGCACCACGCCCATGTCGATCACTTCGCAGCCCAGGCGCGTGAGCAGGCCGAAGACCGTGTAGCGGTTGCTGTCGTACACCGCGCCCTCGCGCGGCGCCTCGCCCAGGCTCAGGATTTCGTCGCCGGTGGAGAAATAGGCCACGCGCAGGCGCCGATGGACCGGCACGGTTTCCAGGCCCAGGCTGGCGACCAGCCCGCAGGCGGCCGGGCCCAGGCGCGTGCCTCGGCGCAGCGCCGGCTGGCCCTGCATCAGGTCTTCGCCTTCGAGGCGCCGGTTGTCGCCGGGCTGCAGCAGCTTCGGCGGCACGCAGATGCGCCCGTCGCCGGTGGCCTGGGTGAACTCCTGCGGCACCACGGTGTCCAGGCCCGCCGGCATGATGGCGCCGGTCATGATCTTCACGCATTGCCCGGTTCGCACCGTGCCCTGCCAGGCCTTGCCCGGCCAGGGCCGTGCCGACGACTTCCAGCGTCAGCAGCTCGCTTGCCTTGAGCTGCGCGCCGTCGAACGCGTAGCCGTCCATCGCGGAGTTGTCGTGCGGCGGCACGCTGATGGGCGAGACGAGGTCCCGGGCCAGCACGCGGCCCAGCGCTTCGAAGACGCCGACCTGCTCGATCTGCGTCACCGGCTCCACCAGCTGCGCGAGGAAGTCGCCGACGCCTTCGGCGCTCAGCGCCTGCGGGTCGTAGCCCTGCAGCTCGGCCGCGATCTGCGCAATGGTCTTCATTCGTCTGCTCGAGCTGGTGCAGCTCGGCCAGCGTGTTGGCGTTGAAGAAGGCGCGCGGGTCGTCGCCCGGCGCGTCGAACGGCACGATCGCGGTCTTGTGCTGCGCCGTCCAGGCGTCGATCTTGCGGCCGCCGCCCTGCGTGAACCTCACCAGGCTTTCCAGCAGGTCCACGCGCAGCAGGCAGAACACGGGCTGCGTGCGGATCTGGCCGTCTTCCTCGCGCGCGGCGGCCATGGCGATCTCGGCGTCCTCTTCCTGCGCGGCCTTGGCCAGGCGGGCCACCAGGTCCTGCGGGAACAGCGGCGTGTCGCAGGGCACCGTCACCAGCCACGGCGTTTCGCAGCGCTCCAGCGCGGTGAGGAAGCCGGCCAGCGGCCCGGCGTAGTCGGCCAGCACGTCGGGCCAGACCGGCACGCCGAACGATTCGTAGGCGCCCAGGTTGCGGTTGGCGTTGATCATCACCTCGCCCACCTGCGGCGCCAGCCGCATCAGCGTGTGCAGCGCCATCGGCATGCCGTTGAAGTTCTGCAGGCCCTTGTCGACGCCGCCCATGCGCGAGCCGCGGCCGCCGGCGAGGATCACCCCCGTGATCTGGGAGGCCTCAATCATGAGACCTCAGCCTCCGCCGGGCCGCCCCAAGGAGGCTGGGCCCCCTCGGGGGGCAGCGCAGCAAACTTGTTTGCAAGCGTGGGGGCCATATCAGCCTCCGATGTAGCTCATCTCGACGCGGCGGGCGCCCGTGCCCGGTGTCCGGCGCCAGCGAGCCGCGCAGCTGCGAATAGCGGTCGCTGCGGCCCTGCCAGATGTGGCCGATGGCCGAGGCGAGGTCCTCGTCCGCTGGCGCCGCCGCGGACCAGCGAGCGCAGGTCGTGGCCCTGCGTGGCGAACAGGCACAGGTACAGCTGGCCCTCGGTGGACAGGCGGGCGCGGTTGCAGTCGCCGCAGAACGCCTGCGTGACGCTGCTGATCACGCCGATTTCGCCGCCGCCGTCCGCGATAGCCCCAGCGCTCCGCGGTTTCGCCCGGCGCGCTCGGCTCCAGCTGCACCAGCGGCAGCTCGGCCTGGATCATCTGCACGACCTCGGCCGAGGGCAGCACCTCGTCCATGCGCCAGCCGTTGGTCGCGCCCACGTCCATGTATTCGATGAAGCGCAGCACGATGCCGGTGCCCCTGAAGTGGCGCGCCATCGGCAGGATCTCGTGCTCGTTGGTGCCGCGCTTGACCACCATGTTGATCTTGATCGGCCCCAGGCCCGCTTCGCGCGCGGCGTCGATGCCTTCGCAGCACTTCGGCCACCGGAAAGTCCACGTCGTTCATGCGCGCGGAACACCGCGTCGTCCAGCCCGTCCAGGCTGACCGTGACGCGCTGCAGGCCGGCCGCCTTGAGCGCCTTGGCCTTGCGCGCCAGCAGCGAGCCGTTGGTGGTGAGGGTCAGGTCCAGCGGCTCGCCGTCCACGTGCGCAGGGCGGCCAGCTGTTCGATCAGGACCTCGATGTTCTTGCGCAGCAGCGGCTCGCCGCCGGTCAGGCGGATCTTGCGCACGCCGTGCGCCACGAACTGCCGGGCCATGCGGGTGATTTCCTCGAAGGTCAGCAGGGCCGAGTGCGGCAGGTAGGGGTAGTCCTTGTCGAACACTTCCTTGGGCATGCAGTAGCTGCAGCGGAAGTTGCAGCGGTCGGTGACGCTGATGCGCAGGTCGCGCAGCGGCCGGCCCAGCGTGTCGGCCAGCAGGCCGGTGGCGGCGATGGGCTGCGCGGGCACGCCGGCGGCCAGCGCCGCGATGCGCTGGTCGATCAGGGGAATCACGCGTTCGGCCATGCGCCTATTGTCGCCGCTCGCGCAACAACCCTAGACGCAGCGGGCGCCGTCCACCTCGATGCAAACGCCCGAGATGAAAGCGGCTTCGTCGCTGGCCAGGTAGAGCGCGGCGTTGGCCACGTCCAGCGCCGTGGAGAAGCGCCCCAGCGGAATGGTGGCCAGGAACTTGGCGCGGCGCGCCTCGTCCACCGGGCCGCCGGCGAATTCGGCGGACAGGCCGGTGTCGGGGTTGAACACCGGGTTGATGCAGTTGACGCGGATGTTGTCGGGCCCGAACTCGGCCGCCAGCGACTTGCTGGTGGTGATGACGGCGCCCTTGGAGCCGTTGTACCAGGTCAGGCCCGGGCGCGGGCGCACGCCGGCGGTGGAGGCGATGTTGATGAAGCTGCCGCCCTTGTTGGCGCGAAAGGCCGGCACGGCGTGGATGGTCGACAGGTAGATGCTCTTCATGTTGACGGCGAAGCACTTGTCGAACTCCTCCTCGCTCACTTCCAGCGCGGGGCGGTTGCGGTGCGTCCAGCCGGCGTTGTTGACCATCACGTCGAGCTTGCCGTGGCGCGACACGGCGGCGTCGACCAGCGCCTTGACGTCGGCCGACTTCGTCACGTCGGCCGCGAAGAACGACGCCGTGCCGCCGGCCGCCTTGATCTCGGCCACGACCTTTTCGCCGAGCGCGGTGTTGATGTCGTTGACGATGACCTTCGCGCCTTCGGCGGCCAGGCGCTTGGCGATGCCTTCGCCGATGCCGCCGCCCGAGCCGGTGACGATGATGGACTTGTTTTCGACTCTCATGCTGGTTCCTTCGTTACTGCCAATGTTTCAGCCGTGCCGGATCGCCACCGTCTTGAGCGTGGTGAAGCCGTACAGCGCCTCGAAGCCCTTTTCGCGGCCGTAGCCCGAGGACTTGACGCCGCCGAACGGCAGCTCCACGCCGCCGCCGGCGCCGTAGTTGTTGATGAAGACCTGACCGCTGCGGACCCGCTTGGCCATGCGCAACTGCCGCCCGCCATCGCGCGTCCAGACCCCGGCGACCAGGCCGAACTGGGTGGCGTTGGCCAGCTGCACCGCCTGGTCCTCGTCCTTGAAGCTCATGGCCGCGAGCACCGGGCCGAACACTTCCTCCTGCGCCAGCCGGTGGTCGACCGGCACGTCGCGCAGCAGGGTCGGCGCCTGGTAGTAGCCGGTCTCGGGCGCCTCGTCGACGACCTGGCCCTGCGCCACCATGGGAATGCCCGCATGCTGGGCGTCCGACAGGAAGTCCCAGACGCGCTGCTGCTGGCTGGCGCGGATCAGCGGGCCGACGTCCAGGTCCATGGCGGCCGGCCCGACGCGCAGGTTCTCGAACGCCTTGCCCAGGCGCTCCAGCAGCGGCTCGTAGATCGATTGCTGCACCAGCAGGCGCGAGCCGGCCGAGCAGGTCTGGCCGGCGTTCTGCACGATGGCGTTGATGACCATCGGCAGCGCGGCGTCCAGGTCGGCGTCGTCGAAGATGATCTGCGGGCTCTTGCCGCCCAGCTCCAGCGTCACCGGGCAATGCCGCTCGGCCGCCACCTGCTGGATCAGCGTGCCGACCTTGGGGCTGCCGGTGAAGCTGATGTGGTCGATGCCTTCGTGCCGCGCCAGTGCGTCGCCCACTTCGTGGCCGTAGCCGGTGACGATGTTGATCGCGCCGGCGGGAAAGCCGACCTCGGCCGCGAGCTGCGCGACGCGGATCAGCGACAGGCAGGCGTCCTCCGAGGGCTTGACCACGCAGACGTTGCCCGCGGCGAGCGCGCCGCCGACGCTGCGCCCGAAGATCTGCATCGGGTAGTTCCACGGAATGATGTGGCCGGTCACGCCGTGCGGCTCGCGCCAGGTGAACACGCTGTAGCCGTCCAGGTAGGGCAGGGTTTCGCCGTGCAGCTTGTCGCAGGCGCCGGCGTAGAACTCGAAGTAGCGCACCAGCGCCAGCGCGTCGGCGCGCGCCTGCTTGGTGGGCTTGCCGCAATCGCGCTGCTCCAGCGCGGCCAGTTCTTCGGCGTGCTCGGCGATCTTGTTCGACAGCCGCATCAGCAGGCGCCCGCGCTCGGCGGCGCTGAGCTTGCTCCAGACGGCTTCGTAGCACTGGCGCGCAGCGCGCACGGCGGCATCGATGTCGTCGGCGTTGCCGCGCTGCAGTTCGTCGAAGGGCTGGCCGTCGGACGGGTCGATCACGGGGATCGTGCGGCCGGACGCGGAGGGCCGCGTGGCGTTGGCGATGTAGTGGAATTGCATGGCAACATTTTGCTCGAAAGCGACAGCACGCTTTGGAGGGCGACGGCTTCAGCGAAAAGTTCTCGTTCGCGGGTCGGGCCCCGCGTGGCCGGCAGCGTCAGGCGGGCGCGCCCACCGGCGTGTAACGGTCGCTGTGCTCGCTGAGCCAGCGCTGCGACGGCGTGCTGTCCTGCTGGCTCGGATGGAAGTCCTGGCGCAGGTACGCCCGCCACGGCTTGTAGGTCTGGCGGATCAGGCCGCGCCGGCCGAACAGGTAGGAGGCGGCGCTTGTCCAGGTGCTCCACTTCCACAGCGTGCCGTCGCGGCGCAGGTTGTCGATGGTCTGGCGCAGCGTGTCGCCGAGGAAGATCGTCGTGATGCGGCGAAACCAGGTGATGCGCCATTCATGGCTGCCGCCCAGGGCCTGGTACAGGTCGAAGGCCGTGCTCTTGTGTTCCGACTCCTCCGCGCTGTGCCAGAGCCAGAGTGTGGTCAGGCGCGGGTCGTCGCTGCCCAGGAGGTCGGGGTTGCGCAGCATCCAGTCGGCCATGATGGCGGTGAAGTGTTCGTTGGCGGCGGTGATGCCAGGGCGTGGCGCGGATCGAGCCCGTCCATCTGCTTCAGCCGCTCCGCGCCCGCTGCGCCCATTCGTTGACCAGCCCGAGTTTCTCGAGGTGGCCGTTGAACAGGGCATGCAGGCGGCGGTGAGTCGCTTCCTGGCCCACGAAGCCCTGGACTTCCGCGCGGAAGCGTTCCTGGCGGTCGGCGGGCAGGGCCTTGAAGCCGTTGCGCACCGAATCGATGAAGAACTGCTCGCCCACCGGAAAGCTCATCGACAGCGCGTTGAACAGGGCGCTGCGAAAGGCGTCGCCGCCGCACCAGTGGCGCGCGATGGGTGCTTCCATGTCGATCAGCAGGCGGCGCACGACGAGTTCGGTCATTGGCGGAATCCTTGAGAGGGCAGTCTTGGTACGAAATGGTACCAGAGAAGGCCGTGGGGATTGTTGCCGGTACCGTCAAATCCGGGCGGCGACAAACGAAAATCCGCCATGGCCGAAACCCGAACCGAAGTCCACGAGCACCGCCATCGCCTGCTGGAAGGGATGGCGCGCGCCGTCGCGGCCAAGGGCTATGGGGACACGACCATCGCCGACGTCGTGCGCGAGGCCAGCGTGTCGCGGCGCACTTTCTACGAGCACTTTTCCACCAAGGCCGAATGCCTGATCGCGCTGTACGAGGCGGCCAGCCACAACGCCCTGAAGGTGCTGCGCGACTCGATCGACCCGGCGCATGAATGGAAGACGCAGGTGGAGCGGGCGCTGGCGGCCTACCTGGGCTGCATGGCCCAGAACCCGGTGCTGATGCGCACGCTGTTCATCGAGATCCTGCACCTCGGCCCGGAGGGCCTGGCGGCGCGGCGCCGGGTCAACCGGGAGATCGCCGACTTCATGCTGGGCGTGGTCAACGGCAGGGCAGCCGGCAAGACGCAGCGCCGCTGTCGGCCGACATGGCGATGGCGGTGGTGGGCGGCATCAACGAGCTGATCCTGCAGTACATCGAGCAGGACCGGGTCGCCCACCTGCGGGAACTGGTGGCGCCGGCAGCCAGCTGCTGCGCGCGGTGACCGAGGCCTGAACCGCGCGGCCGAGAAAAAAGGCCCGCGTCGCGGGCCTTTGTTTCGCGGGAGACGGTGCTTATTTGGCGGGTCGGCCGGGGCCGGTCAGCGGGCGCCGACGACCGCGGCGGGCGCTTCCGCCTTGGTCGCCGGCGCCTCGACGCCGTGGAACTTCACCACCAGCGGCACGATCAGCAGCGCCACGATGTTGATGATCTTGATCAGCGGGTTGACGGCCGGGCCGGCGGTGTCCTTGTACGGGTCGCCCACGGTGTCGCCGGTCACGGCGGCCTTGTGCGCTTCCGAGCCCTTGCCGCCGTAGTTGCCGTCCTCGATGTACTTCTTGGCGTTGTCCCAGGCGCCGCCGCCGGTGCACATCGAAATGGCGACGAACAGGCCGGTCACGATGGTGCCCATCAGCAGGCCGCCCAGCGCCTTCGGGCCGAGCAGCAGGCCGACCAGGATCGGCACCACCACGGGCAGCAGCGACGGGATCATCATTTCCTTGATCGCCGCCTTGGTCAGCATGTCCACGGCGACGCCGTATTCGGGCTTGGCCGTGCCTTCCATGATGCCCTTGATCTCGCGGAACTGGCGGCGCACTTCGACCACCACGGCGCCGGCGGCGCGGCCCACGGCCTCCATCGCCATCGCGCCGAACAGGTAGGGGATCAGGCCGCCGATGAACAGGCCGACGATCACCATCGGGTCCGACAGGTCGAAGCTGATGGACTGCCCGTAGCTTTCGAGCTTGTGCGTGTAGTCGGCGAACAGCACCAGCGCGGCGAGGCCGGCCGAGCCGATGGCGTAGCCCTTGGTCACGGCCTTGGTGGTGTTGCCCACGGCATCCAGCGGGTCGGTGATGTCGCGCACCGATGACGGCAGGTCCGACATCTCGGCGATGCCGCCGGCGTTGTCGGTGATCGGGCCGTAGGCGTCCAGGGCCACCACGATGCCGGCCATGCTCAGCATGGAGGTCGCGGCGATGGCGATGCCGAAGAGGCCGGCCAGCTTGAAGGCCGCCAGGATGGCGATACAGACGCAGATCACCGGCCCGGCGGTGGAGCGCATGGAAACGCCCAGGCCGGCAATGATGTTGGTGCCATGGCCGGTGGTGGATGCCTGCGCGATATGGCGCACCGGCGAGTACTGGGTGCCGGTGTAGAACTCGGTGATCCACACCAGCGCGCCGGTGAGGACGAGGCCGACGGCGCAGGCGCCGAACAGCCGCATCTGCGTGCCCGTCGCGGTGATGGCGTTGTCCGGCATCAGCCACATGGTGACGAAGTAGAAGGCGATCAGCGACAGGATGCCGGCGACGGCCAGGCCCTTGTACAGGGCAGGCATCACGTTGACCATGCCGGTCTTGGCCTTCACGAAGAAGCAGCCGATGATCGACGCGATGATCGACACGCCGCCGAGCGCGAGGGGGTAGAGCACCGCGCTGGTGGCCGCGTTCTTGATCAGCAAGGCGCCCAGCACCATGGTCGCGATCAGCGTGACGGCGTAGGTCTCGAACAGGTCCGCCGCCATGCCGGCGCAGTCGCCGACGTTGTCGCCCACGTTGTCGGCGATCACGGCCGGGTTGCGCGGGTCATCCTCGGGGATGCCCGCTTCCACCTTGCCCACCAGGTCGGCGCCGACGTCGGCGCCCTTGGTGAAGATGCCGCCGCCCAGGCGCGCGAAGATCGAGATCAGCGAGGAACCGAAGGCGAAGCCGATCAGCGGGTTCAGCAACTGGGCCAGGTTCTTGTCCGGGGTCATGACGCCGTTGCCGACCAGGAACCAGTAGAACCCGGTGACGCCCAGCAGTCCCAGGCCGACCACCAGCATGCCGGTGATCGCGCCGCCGCGGAAGGCGACGTCCAGCGCCGGGCCGATGCCGCGCGTGGCTGCCTGCGCGGTGCGCACGTTGGCGCGGACGGAGACGTTCATGCCGATGAAGCCGCAGGCGCCGGACAGCACCGCGCCGATGACGAAGCCGACGGCCGTCTGGCCGTCGAGGAAGACGGCGATCAGGATGGCCAGCACGACGCCGACGATGGCGATGGTCTTGTATTGCCGGGCCAGGTAGGCCGCCGCGCCGGCCTGGATGGCGGCCGCGATCTCCTGCATGCGGGCATTGCCCGGGTCCTGGGAAAGAATCCATCCCCGGGCCCAGAAGCCGTATGCCACGGCCGCGAAGCCGCACACGAGCGCAAGTATCAGCGCCGAATTGCCTGTCATTTGGTTTTCTCCTACGTTGTTTCGCTTTGAGCTTTGAGTAACGTGCTGGAGGCGCCACGCAAGCGGTGCCTCCGCTGCGTTGCTTCCTCGCAAGCCCCCCGGCGGGCGGGGCGGAGACGATTGGCCAACCGGCGGAATATAAGCGCAAACTTGTGACGGATTCCCTTCCGGCCGGGGAAAGCAAGGCTCGCGAAAGTAAAATCAGGGTTAATCCTGAGTTCCTTTTCTCCATTTCTTGACGAAACGCACCCCATGTCCCTCGACAAAGTCTTTCCCGGCAAGCATGTTCCCGACGCCTTCAACGTGATCATCGAGATCCCGATGAACGCCGATCCCATCAAGTACGAGGTGGACAAGGAGTCGGGCGCCATCTTCGTGGACCGCTTCATGAGCACGTCCATGCACTACCCCACCAATTACGGCTACGTGCCGCACACCATCAGCGGCGACGGCGACCCGGTGGACGTGCTGGTGATCACGCCGGTGCCGCTGATCCCCGGCGTGGTGGTGACCTGCCGGCCCCTGGGCATCCTGAAGATGGAGGACGAGGCGGGGCAGGACGGCAAGGTGCTGGCGGTGCCGATCGACAAGATCCTGGCGATCTATTCGCAGTGGCAGACCCCGGAAGACCTGAATCCGCTGCGCCTGAAGACCATTGCGCATTTCTTCGAGCACTACAAGGACCTGGAGCCCGGCAAGTGGGTCAAGATCCTGGGCTGGGAAGGCCCCGAGGCCGCCCGCCAGGAAATCATGGACGGCATCGAGAACTACAAGAAGCAGCACGGTTGACCGGCGCTCGCTGCACCGCTTCGAAGCCCGCTGCCCGCGGGCTTTGTTTTGCGCGCGTCAGCGGCGCGACGGGTCGGGGTAGATGAAGCTCTTCAGGCCGAACAGGCCGGTGCGGTCGAACGGCCGCCACCTGCCTTCGGGCTGGGCCAGGCGGTCGGCCACCGCCCACCAGGCGCTGGGGTTCAGGCCCAGGCCGAGATGGCTGGCCACGACCTCGATGTTCTCGGTCTCCGGGTGGTCGGGGTGCTGGACACTGCCTTGCCAGGCCACGATGCCGTCGCTGCGCGAGTAGATGCTGCTGGTGGGCATGGGCGGCGCCGTCGGCAGGTCGAGGCCGGCGTGCTCGCGCTCGATGTTTCGTCCGCTGGTCAGCTCGTACATGCGCCAGGCGTTGGTCGACCTGGGCGGGCCCGGCGAACGGCGTCCCGAGCGTGATCACGCCGCGCACGAGTTCCGGCAGTTCCTTGGCGAGCTCGCGAGCGTAGACGCCGCCCAGGCTCCAGCCGATCAGGCTGACCTTGCGGCCGCTGCTTTCGCAGGCTTCCTTCAGGTCGCGCCGCGCGGTTTTCAGGACGCCGGCGCGCGGGCCGAAATTGAAGCCCTGGCTCCAGCCCCGGGTGCGGTAGCCGAGCGAGCCGAGGTAGCCCCGCAAGGGCACGGTGGTGGCGTCGCTGGCCGACAGGCCCGGGAACACCAGCACGGTGTGGCCGTCGCTCGCCGGTGCGCGTTGCAGCGCCGGCCAGGCCGGCAGCACCGCGCCGAATTCGAACGGCGCGCGGAATTCCAGCGCGAGCAGCGCCAGGCTGGGGGGAGAAAGATCGTGGTTCGGTTTCCGTGTGGAGATTGCCATATGCGTTGCCTGGACTGCTTTGTTGAGGGCCTGCCGTGCGCTCATGCGGCGCGGCGACTTCGGCGCGCCGCGGGTTTCGGGGACCTGGGGGTGCGAGCGGTTTCGACGCCTGCCACGAAGAGGTGCTTGCCTTCCTCGAATGCCGCCTCGAGCGCGTCGGCCAGGTCCTGCAGTTGGGGCACGGCTCGCTTGTCCCCGACGATGCCGAAATCAACGCTGCCGGCGTAGGTCTGCACGGTGATGTTCAGGGCCAGGCCGTGCAGCACGATCGACAACGGGTGGAACGTCACCATGCGCGCGCCCGCCAGGTACAGCGGCATCGGCGGCCCGGGCACGTTGCTGATGGCCACATTGGCCACCGTGGGAAGCTTGCCGGCGAGGCCGCTGTTGCCGTAGCCCTTGAACAGCGCCCGGGCGGCGCCGCCCATGACCCACGGCGACAGCAGGGAAGGGTAGTCGGTGGGAATCACGGACTTCAGGTTCGCCAGTGCCTCCTTGACCTTGGCGGTGGACGCCATGATGGCGTTCATCCGCTTCATCGGGTCGGCGATGTGCGTGCCCAGGTCGACCAGGGTGATCGAGGCCTGGTTGTTCAATTCCTTGTTGTTCTCTTCGCGCAGGCTGACCGGCATGGCCGCCACCAGCGGCTTGCGCGGCAGCGTCGCGTGTTCCAGCAGGTAGTTGCGAAGCGCCGTGGAGCAGATCCACAGCACGATGTCGTTGAAGGATCCGCCGGCGGCCCCGGCCATCGCCTTGGCCGGCCCGAACGGAACGCTCGCCGTGGCGAACACGCGCTCGCGCGTGATGCCGACGTTGAACACGGTCCTGGGGGCGAGCTTGAGCGGTGACCTGGCGCGCAGGCTGTCGATGCCCTTGTCGCCTCCGGTGACCGTCCGCCGCGCCACGGCGCCAAGCGACGAGGCCGCAGCGGGCAGCGCGCGCGCGAGCTTGGCGTACTGCGCCAGCGAATTCGAGAAAACGGCGCCGATCATTTCGCCGATCTTCAGGTCGCCGGCCGTGCGAGCCTTGCGTGACGGATCGGGCGGAGACACTTCGCGCGGGACGGGGCCGAGGTCCAGCAGGGCATTGGCCAGCACCGTGCCGCCCTTGCCGTCGAGCGCTGCGTGATGGATCTTGGAGTAGAAGCCCACCAGCCTGCCGGCGATGTCCATGCCCGCCGGCGTCTTGATGTCGTCGAACACATGAAATTCCCACAACGGGTGTGCGCGGTCGATCAGCTGCCCATGCAGCTTGGCGGCCATCGCCTCGGCCTGCCGGACGCTGAGTTGCCGGCCCGGCACCCGGCGCACGTGGAAGTCCAGGTCCACCCGGTCGGCCTCCACCCAGATCGGGTGGCCCAGGTCGAACGGCATGAAGGCCAGCCGCCGGCTGAAGACCGGCGCCAGGTGCATGCGCTTGGCGATGTGCTGCCTGACGGCCCTGATGAAAGCTTCCCTTGAAGCCCTTGGGCAACTCGTACAGGTTCATCGAGCCCACGTGCATGGGGGTCTCGGGCGTCTCCAGGTACAGGAAGGTGGCGTCGAGGCCGCTGAGGGATTTCATCGGGTGTGCGTCTTTGCGTCGACATTAACCCGCGCCGGCGCCGGGAGCACTAGGGTTAGCGAGGGAAGCCGCCCGGTGTGTCGCGTGGGGCCGCGCCGGGGCGCGCGCCTCAAGCCCGCCGGAACGGGCTGCGCCGCTCCAGCTGCTCGAGGTAGTTGCCGATGCCCTGGCCCTCGCGCTCGAGGAACCGCTCGACCGCATCGGCGAATGCCGGGTGCGCGAGCCAATGCGCGCTGGTGGTCCTGACCGGCATCAGCGCCCGGGCCATCTTGTGTTCGCCCTGGGCGCCGCCCTCGAAGCGCTGGTAACCGTGCTCGATGCACCACTGCAGCGGCTGGTAGTAGCAGGCTTCGAAGTGCAGGCAGTCGACCCGCTCCAGCGCGCCCCAATAGCGCCCGAACGCAGGCGACCGCCATCGATGGCGATCAGGCTGGAGGCAATGGGCTTGCCGGCGCGCTCGGCCACGAACAGCAGCCAGTTTTCGCGGCATGTCCCGGGCCATGCGCCGGAAGAAGTCGCGCGTGAGGTAGGGCGCGTTGCCGTGCTCGAGGTAGGTGCGCTCGTAACAGCGGTAGAAGAAGTCCCAGTCGGCTCGCGTGATGTCCGTGCCCTGCGACCAGCGGAACGCGACGCCCGCGTCGGCGACCTTGCGCCGCTCCTGGCGGATCTTCTTTCGCTTTTCCTGCGCCAGGCTGGCGAGGAACGCCTCGAAATCGACCCACCGCGCCGCATTCAGCCAGTGGAACTGGACGGTGTGGCGCAGCATCAGGCCGGCATCGGCGCATGCCGCCACATCCTGCTCGTCGGCGAAGAGCAGGTGCAGCGATGAAAGCCCCTGTTCGCGGCACCAGGCCAGCACGGCTTCCAGCAGCGCGCGCCTCGCCTTCGCGTCGCGGGCCAGCAGGCGCGCACCCGGCACCGGCGTGAAAGGCGCCGCGATCAGGGCCTTGGGGTAGTAGGCCAGCCCATGCTGCTCGTAGGCGTTGGCCCAGGCCCAGTCGAAGACGTATTCGCCCCAGGAATGGTCCTTGATGTAGAGCGCGCAGGCCGCGTGCAGTTCGTCGCCCTGCCAGAGCGTGAAGAAACGTGGCGTCCAGCCCGTCGCGGGCGACGCGCTCTTGCTGCCTTCCATCGCCGCGAGGTACTCGTGCCGCATGAACGGGCCCGGCGCTTCCTGCCGGGCCAGCAAGCGCATTCCAGCGCCCGGCATCGACCTGCGCCGCCGAATCGAGCACCCGGGTGACATAATCGTTCGAGTTGTTTTTCACTCTGCCATGGCTCTCAAACTCTGTATTGCCCAGCTCAACTTCGTGGTGGGCGACACGGCCGGTAACGCCCAGAAGATCATCGCCGCCGCGCGCACCGCGTACGCGCAGGGTGCGCGCCTGGTGCTCACGCCCGAATTGTCGATCTGCGGCTATGCCGCCGAGGACCTGTTCCTGCGGCCGGCGTTCATCGACTCCTGCGATGATGCCGTGAAAACGGTGGCCCGCGAACTCGCCGGGTTAAAGGGCCTGCACGTGGTCGTCGGCCACCCGACGGGAGGCGACATCCGCAGCAAATCCGTGGCGGTGCAGCGCCGTTTCAATGCGGCCAGCGTCCTGAGCGAAGGGCGCGTGCTGGAAACCTATGCCAAGCGCGAGCTGCCCAACTACCAGGTGTTCGACGAGCGCCGTTATTTCACCCCGGGGCAGGGCATTTGCGTGTTCCAGGTCGAGGGCGTGAGCATCGGCCTGCTCATCTGCGAGGACGCGTGGTTCGACGAGCCGGGACTGCTGGCGAAGGAGGCCGGGGCCGAGTTGCTGGCCGTCGTCAACGCCTCGCCCTTCCATGTCGGCAAGGGCGGCGAACGCGTCGCCCGCATGGCCGAGCGCGCCCGCGCGCTGGACGTGCCGGTGGTCTACGCCCACCTCGTGGGAGGGCAGGACGAGGTGGTGTTCGACGGCGCCTCCTTCGCCGTGGACGCCGAGGGAACGCTGGTGGGGCGGGCTCCGGGTTTCCAGGAAGACCTGTTCATGGTGCAGGTCGACCGCGGCCCGGACGGCGTGAAGCTTGCCGCCCACATCGTGCACGAGCGCAGTCCCGAGGCCGACCTGTGGGACGCGCTGGTCCTGGGCGTGCGCGACTACATCGGCAAGAACGGTTTTCCCGGCGTGCTGCTGGGCCTGTCGGGCGGCATCGACTCCGCGCTGGTGCTGGCGATCGCCGTGGACGCACTGGGCCGCGACAAGGTGCGCGCGGTGATGATGCCCTCGCCCTACACCGCGGACATCTCCTGGATCGACGCGCGCGACATGGCGCACCGCCTGGGCGTGCGCTACGACGAGCTTTCCATCACGCCGGAGTTCGAGGCGTTCAAGGCCTCGCTGGCGGGGGAATTCAAGGGCCTGCCCGAGGACACGACCGAGGAGAACATCCAGGCGCGCATCCGCGGCGTCTTGCTCATGGCGCTGTCCAACAAGTTCGGCAGCATCGTCCTGACCACCGGCAACAAGAGCGAAATGGCGACGGGCTATTGCACGCTGTACGGCGACATGGCCGGCGGCTTCGCGGTGATCAAGGATGTGCTGAAGACGACAGTGTTCCGGCTGGCGCGCTGGCGCAACGTGCACGATCCCTACGGGACGGGCATCAGCCCGATCCCCGAGCGGATCATCACCCGGCCGCCGAGCGCCGAGCTGCGGCCCGGGCAGGTCGACCAGGACAGCCTGCCGCCCTACGAGGTGCTGGACGACATCCTGGAGCGCTACATGGAAAACGACCAGGGGATCGAGGAGATCATCTCCGCGGGGTTCGACCGCGCGGTGGTGGAGCGCGTGGCACGCCTGATCCGCGTCAATGAATACAAGCGACGGCAGGCCCCGGTGGGCATCCGGGTGACCCATCGCAGCTTCGGCAAGGATTGGCGCTATCCTATTACCGGTAAATTCAGCGCCTAGACATTCCACAGGACAGAGAGACTTCATGAAACAGATCACCGCCGTCGTCAAACCGTTCAAGCTCGAGGAAGTTCGCGAGGCGCTGGCCGAATGCGGCGTGACCGGGCTCACGGTGACCGAGGTCAAGGGCTTCGGGCGCCAGAAGGGGCATACCGAGCTCTACCGCGGCGCCGAATACGTGGTCGACTTCCTGCCCAAGGTCAAGGTGGAGGTGGTGGTCAAGGACGACGACGTCGACCGCTGCATGGATGCGATCGTCAAGGCGGCCCGCACGGGCAAGATCGGCGACGGCAAGATCTTCATCACGACCGTCGAGCGCGTGGTGCGCATCCGCACCGGCGAGATCGACGAATCCGCGGTCTGAGAGGCCGCTGCCGGATCGGGGCAGCTGTCTTCAGGCGGGCTCTTCGCCCAGCGTGAAATAGAAGCTTGCACCGAGCCCGGGGCGCGAGTGCGCCCAGACGCGGCCCGAGTGCCGCGAAATGATCCGCCGCACATTGGCCAGGCCGATGCCCGACCCCGGGAATTCGGACAGCGGGTGCAGTCGCTGGAATGCCCCGAAGAGGTTGTGCGCATAGGCCATGTCGAAGCCGACGCCGTTGTCGCGCACCGAGAACACCGTCTCGCCTTCCGGTCCGCTGTCCGCTTCGATGCTGATTTCCGCGCGGTCGGCCTGGGCCGTGAATTTCCACGCATTGCCGATCAGGTTGTCCAGCACCAGCTGCAGCAGGCGCGGGTCGCCGTAGGCGGACAGCCCAGCCTGTATGCGGATATCGACCGCGCGCCCGGGCGCCTGTTCCCGGCAGGCTTGGGCCGCGGCCCGGGCCAGGGTCGCCAGGTCCACGCTTTCCCAGCGCAATTCCGCGCGTGACAGCTGGGCCAGTGACAGCAGGGCGTCGATCATTTCCGACGTCCGCAGGGCGCCTTCCCGCATCCGGTTCAAGTAATGCTTGGCGCGGTCTCCGACGACTGGCGCCAGTTCCTTTTCCAGCGCGTGGCCGAATCCGCCGATCGCCGCCAACGGCGCGCGCAGGTCGTGGGCGACCGAGTACGAGAACGCCTCCAGTTCCTGGTTGGCCATCTCGAGCTGCGCGGTGCGGTGGCGAACCCGCTGCTCCAGCTCGGCGTTGAGCCGCAGGATTTCCTGCTGCGCTGCCTGGCGCTCGCCCACATCGCGGAAGTAGATGGTCAGTCCGCCGTCGCGCGACGGGTAGGCGCGGACCTCCAGCCAGGTGTCCAGGGGCGGGTAGAACTCCTGCAGCTCGATGGTGCGGCCCTCGGCCAGCGCCTGCGTGTACGCGTCCTCGAATGCCGTGCCGCGGCCGTGCGGAAACTGCTCCCACATCAAGGTGCCGAGCAGCTGCCTGCGGCTGCAACGCAGCACCCGCTCCGCTTCCCGGTTGACGTAGGTGAAGCGCATGTCGGCGTCGACCGTCACCAGCGCGTCCGTGATGCTTTCCAGGGTCGCGGTCAGGCGCTCGGCCAGCTGGCGGATTTCCTCCTCCGCGATCCTGCGGTCCGTGATGTCCTGGAATGCCCCCTGGATGCGGACGATCCCGCCGGATTCGCCCCGCACCGCCTCACCGATCGAGCGCACGCTCAGCCGCTGGCCGGCCGCGTTGATGATCTGCAACTCCATGTCGAACGGCGTGCCGTCGCGGGCGCACGCGCTGAAGGCGGCGGAGACGCCCTCTCGATACTCGGGCGCGCAGAATGCGGCGACTTCCTCGAAGGTAGGGCGGTAGCCCGCGGGCATGTCGTGGATGACGCTCAATTCATCCGACCATGTCACCTCCAGCGAGGGCAATTCGATCTCCCAGGCCCCGATGCGGCCGAGCCGGCTGGCCATGTTCAGCAGCGCCTGCTTGTGCTGGAGCTGTTCCAGCGAAGCCCGCTGCTGGGCTTCGCTCGCACGCAGCGCGTCCTCGATGCGCTGTCGCTGCCTGTCCTTTTCCCGCGACTCCATGGCGAAGGAGAAGTTGTCGGCGAGCGAGGTGAGGGATGCCAGCTCCTCCTCATCGAAATGCAGCGGCTGCGCCGCATAGACGAAAAACACGGCGACCGGGCGGCCCGCGAGCTTGAGCGGGAAGGCCGCGCAGCTGCGAAAGCCATGTGCCAGCGCTTCGCTGCGGAACGCAAAGAACTGGCTGTCGCCCTCGATGTCGTTGCACACTGCGGGCAAGCCAGTGCGAAAGGCAATTCCCCCCGGGCCCACGCCTTCGCGATACTGCGGGCTGGTGCTGATCCGGATGGCGTCGAGGTAACCGTCGTCCCGGCCCCAGCGCGCCACCGCAGTGAGCTGTTGCCGGTCGGGATCCTCGCGGCCGACCCACGCCATCATGAAGCCGCCGCGCTCGACCGCGATGCGGCACGCTTCCTCGAAGAGCTGCTGCTCGTCGGGAACGCGCACGATCGCCTCGTTGATGCCGCTTGAAACGGCATAGAGGCGATGCAGGCGCCTGATCTTCTCTGCGGGCGACATGATGATGGGATCCACCCTGCCCGCGCGCCGGCGCGGGAGCGCTTTTCGTGACGCCAGTATAGGTTCGCGAGGCCGGGAAGCAGGCTGCCTTCAGATCTGGGACAGGCTGGTCCGGCGCGGGGCCAGGGCTGAGGCTTCGACCAAGCCCTGCAGCAAACCGGACACCTCTGTGCCCACGCGCACCAGGTCCATCTGCCAGTCGCTCATGAAGCCCCGGTCCACGCTGCCCTGCAGGAACGTGAGCAGGGCGTCGTAGTAGCCGTCCAGGTTGAGCAAGCCGACCGGCTTGTCGTGGTAGCCCAGCTGTCGCCAGGTCCAGACTTCGAAGAACTCCTCGAACGTGCCGATGCCGCCGGGAAGTGCCAGGAAGGCATCGGCCCGCTCGGCCATCATGCGCTTGCGCTCGTGCATGTTGTCCACGACGTGCAGTTCGGTGCAATCCAGCTTGGCCCACTCCTTTTCGACCAGCGCGTGGGGAATCACGCCGACGACCCGGCCACCGGCAGCCAGGGCGGCGTCGGCCATCACGCCCATCAGGCCGTTGTTGCCGCCGCCATAGACGAGTTGCCCGCCGCGCTCGCCGATCCAGCGGCCCGTGGCCGCCGCGGCTTCGGTGAATTCAGGAGCGGCGCCAGTGCGCGAGCCGCAGTAGACACACAGCGAAAAGCCAGGCTTCATGCCGCGAACCTCTGGTAGAGCGCGGCGATCCAGATGCCCGCGCACAGGATCAGGCTCAGCAGGACGGCGGCGCTGCCCATGTCCTTGGCGCCCTTGGACAGCTGGTGCCATTCCGGGCCGATGCGGTCGACAGCCGTTTCGACGGCGGAGTTGAGCAGCTCGACGATCATGACGATCAGCAGCGAGCCGGCGAGCAGCGCGGTTTCCACCCAGCTGCGCCCGAGCCAGAAAGCCAGGGGAAGCAGGACCGCCGATGCCAGCACTTCCTGGCGGAACGCGGCTTCCTTCCAGCCGGTTCGCAGGCCCGCCAGGGAGTAGCCTGCCGCATGCCAGAGCCGGCTCAGGCCGGTGCGGTATTTCTGCGTATTGGCGGGGACCAGCGCTTCAGGAGGCGATGACATGGAGACATTGTCGCCGACGGAAAAGCCGCTGTCGCCATCAGCGTCCGCGGGGTGTTGCGGGCACCAGTCGGGTGCCCGCCAGGGCGTCGTGCCAGAACTGGCGCTGGGGGTGGAAGCGGCTCAGCACGGCCCAGACGGCCACCCAGCCGAACACCAGGACGGTGGTCTTGGGGCCGCCGAGCTTGAGCGGCGCCAGCACCGCCAGCGGTGGCAGGAACCAGAGCCAGCAGCAGGCGTAGCGCAGCAAGGCGCGCGCCTGGGTGATCGGCCGGCCGGCACGGTCCACCACCCGGATGTTCCACGTCTTCATCGCCAGGGTCTGCCCCCTGGCCCAGAACCAGGCGAAGTAGATGCCGAACACCACGAACAGGAAGGCCTGGAGCAGGGGCCTGCGGGCATCCATCGAGTCACGCATCTGGCCGAGCGTGCTGAAAAGCCAACCGCATACGAAGACCACGGCGAACAGCAGCATGCCTTCGTAGACCCAGCAGGCCATGCGGCGGGCGAGGCCGGGCGCTGTGAGGTCGACACTCGGGGCGCCCGGGGTGGGCGAAGTCGTGCCCTGGGGCTGCGCCGCCATCCGCTGGTTCGCGAACTAGTTGGTCCGAGCCGCCGGCTGCGGCTGAGGCTGGGCGCCCGTGGCCTCGTCGCCCGCTGCGATGCGGGGCGGCTTGGCGACATGCCTGGGCGCCGGCACGGTGGTGAGTTTTTCGCTGGGCACGGGTTTCACGGCGGCGGCAGCTGCCGGGGGCTTGGCCGCGCCGGCGGCGAGCTTGCGCTTTTCCTCGGGCGGCAGGGCCTGGTAGGCCTCCCATTTGGCCTTCTTGTCGTCGGGGGCCAGCTGCTGGGCCTTGCCGAAATTCAGCCTCGCCTGGGTCCGCTGCTGCGGACTCAGGGCCACCCATTCGGTCATCCGGCTTTGCAGCTTCTCCTGTTCGGCGGCAGACATCCTGGGAAAATTCTCCGACAGGGCGAGCCACTTGCGTTTCTGCACTTCGCTCACCGTGTCCCACTTGGGACCCAGGGGCGCGAGCGCCTGGCGCTGGGCAGCGGTCAGCTCGCTCCAGAGCGGCCGGATGGGCTGTTTGCCGTTGGGCTTGGATGCGGCCGCCGCACCGGGCTTGGGCAGCCCCGCGCGGCTCGCGACCGCGCTCGCGGCGTGCGCGGCCGGGGCGGCCGGTTGGGCCAGTGCGAGGCCAAAAACAGCCGTGATGGCGAAGGCCAGGCCGCCCCAAGCCAGGCGCGCGAGCATCGGCCCGCGCCGATTCGGTACAGCGGATACGGCCATCGCTGGGCTATTCCCGGCTGGCTTTGAGGAACTGCAGGAACCCGGGGTCCGCATAGGCGGCCGGTGGCAGGTCGTCGGTCAGCAGCGCGGCGTCGACTTCGGCGACCTCGCTGGCGCGGCGATCGTTCTGGATGGTGTGGATCAGGATCAGGCCGGCAACCAGGGCGATCAGCGGAAGGGCCGAGCCGATGCGGCTCCACAGGCCCATCGCCTCGTCGCCGAAATGCAGGGTGGCCGTGCCGCCGGAGGCGGACACGGCTTGGGCGAGGCGCACCGCGACCGGTTTGCGGCGGGCGACGGCCTGCACGCGGGCGGCGCGCAGCCGTTCGGTGACGTGATAAGGCAACTCGGCCGAGCCGGCGGCCAGGCGCGCGGCGACCTGGCGGCCGAAGCGGTCGTGCAACTGCTGGAACTGGTTGAGTGGCGTATTCGTCATAGTTGTATTCCCTTTGCCTTCAGTGCCTTGCTGAGGGCCTGGACTGCACGCGAGCAGTGCGTCTTGACACTGCCTTCGGAGCAGCCCATGGCCGCCGCGGTTTCGGCCACGTCCATGTCCTCCCAATAACGCATCAGGAAGGCTTCGCGTTGACGGGCCGGCAATTCCTGGATCTCCGATTCGATCTGACGCAGGATTTGGGCCCGCCGCGTCGAATCCTCGGCACTCTCCGCCTGTTGTGAGCCTTCCGCGAAGGAATAAGTTTCAAGCAGGTCGAAATCCCCGTCGTCGGACGCGGATTCGAAGTCGCTCATGTTGGAGAACAGGGCGTTGCGCGTCTTCTGGCGCCGGAACCAGTCCAGCGTGCAGTTGGACAGGATGCGCTGGAACAGCATGGGCAGTTCGTTCGGGGGCTTGTCGCCGTAGTGCTCGGCCAGCTTCATCATGCTGTCCTGCACGATGTCCAGCGCGGCTTCCTCGTCGCGCACGTGGTAGATCGAGCGCTTGAAAGCCCGTTTTTCCACGCTCTTGAGGAAATCGGAAAGTTCTCGTTCGGTTGCCAAGGAATCTGGACCTGACGGCCTGGGAAGTCTCGTTCTCGACGCTTTTGAGGCCGCGTTTGTCGCCGGCAGCCGGAAATTATGGCATCGGGATGCGCTGAATCTCCTTGCCGGACTTTGCTGCAGTGCGATAATGCAGGCTGCAAGTCAAAAGGCAAACGAGTCCGGATCCGGCGGTGCGATAGGCCCGCCCATGGTCCGGGTTCTAAGTCCCGACGCAGCTTCACAAGAGCGCGCGAAGGGGCACCCAAGGTTTTTCGTCAGAGAAATTCGCAAAGGTTGATCATGGAAATCTCGAAAGCGGAGCTCAGCTCCGCGGCGGCAGCCACTGCCGGCCCCTCCCTCGAACTCCGCGGCGCGGAAATCCTCGTCAAGACGCTGCAGGCCGAAGGCGTCAAGTACGTCTGGGGCTATCCGGGCGGCGCGGTGTTGCACATCTACGACGCGTTCTACAAGCAGGACACCATCCAGCACGTGCTGGTGCGCCACGAGCAGGCGGCGGTGCATGCGGCCGACGGCTATGCCCGCGCCACCGGCGACGTCGGCGTGGCGCTGGTCACCTCGGGTCCCGGCGTGACCAACGCGGTCACCGGCATCGCGACGGCCTACATGGACAGCATCCCGATGGTGATCATCACCGGGCAGGTGCCCAGCCACGCCATCGGCCTGGATGCCTTCCAGGAATGCGACACCGTCGGCATCACGCGGCCGATCGTCAAGCACAACTTCCTGGTCAAGGACGTGCGCCAGCTGGCCGAGGTGATGAAGAAGGCCTTCCACATCGCCCGCAGCGGCCGGCCCGGCCCGGTGGTGGTGGACATCCCCAAGGACGTCTCGTTCAACAAGACCACCTACACCGGCTACCCGGACAAGGTGGAGATGCGCTCGTACAACCCGGTGCGCAAGGGCCATGGCGGCCAGATCCGCAAGGCGCTGCAGCTGCTGATGGCGGCCAAGCGGCCCTACATCTACACCGGCGGCGGCGTCATCCTGGGCAACGCGACGGCCGAGCTGCGCACGCTGGTGGACATGCTGGGCTACCCGGTCACCAACACGCTGATGGGCCTGGGCGCCTATCCGGCGAGCGACCGCAAGTTCCTGGGCATGCTGGGCATGCACGGCACCATCGAGGCCAACAACGCGATGCAGAACTGCGACGTGCTGCTGGCCGTGGGCGCGCGCTTCGACGATCGCGTGATCGGCAACCCGAAGCACTTCGCGCAGAACGAGCGCAAGATCATCCACATCGACATCGACCCGTCCAGCATCTCCAAGCGGGTGAAGGTCGACATCCCGATCGTGGGCGACGTCAAGGACGTGCTCGGCGAACTGATCGCGATGATCCGCGAATCGGGCGCCAAGCCCGACCCGGACGCCCTGGGCGCCTGGTGGGACACGATCGAGGGCTGGCGCAAGCGCGACTGCCTGAAGTACGACCGCAAGAACACCGAGGTCATCAAGCCCCAGTACGTGGTCGAGACGCTGTGGAACATGACCAAGGACGCCGATGCCTACATCACGTCCGACGTGGGCCAGCACCAGATGTGGGCGGCGCAGTACTACCGCTTCAACGAGCCGCGGCGCTGGATCAACTCGGGCGGGCCTGGGCACCATGGGCGTGGGCATTCCCTATGCCATGGGCATCAAGCTGGCCAAGCCCGAGAGCGAGGTCTACTGCATCACCGGCGAAGGCTCGGTGCAGATGTGCATCCAGGAGCTCTCCACCTGCCTGCAGTACAACACGCCGATCAAGATCGTCTCGCTGAACAACCGCTACCTGGGCATGGTGCGGCAGTGGCAGGAAATCGACTACGAGGGCCGCTACAGCCACAGCTACATGGACGCGCTGCCCAACTTCGTCAAGCTGGCCGAGGCCTACGGGCACGTCGGCATGCTGATCGAGCACCCGAAGGACGTCGAACCGGCGTTGCGCGAGGCGCGCAAGCTCAAGGACCGCACCGTGTTCATGGACTTCCGCACCGACCCCACCGAGAACGTCTTCCCGATGGTCAAGGCCGGCAAGGGCATCACGGAGATGCTGCTGGGGTCCGAAGACCTTTGACGCAAGGCCTGTCGCGCACGCCCGGCCACCCGATACGACGAATCTATTGGCTGCCAAGCCCGCCCATTACCGTGGGCGGGGGAGGGCACCGAAAAGAGGAATCAGACAATCATGAAACACATCATTGCGGTTTTGCTGGAGAACGAGCCCGGCGCTCTCTCCCGTGTCGTGGGCCTGTTTTCGGCCCGTGGCTACAACATCGAGTCGCTTACCGTGGCGCCGACGGAAGACCCGTCGCTGTCGCGCATGACGATCCAGACGGCGGGCTCGGACGAGGTGATCGAGCAGATCACCAAGCACCTGAACCGCCTGATCGAGGTCGTGAAGGTGGTCGACCTCACCGAAGGCGCCTACACCGAGCGCGAGCTCATGATGGTGAAGGTGCGCGCCGTCGGCAAGGAGCGCGAGGAGATGAAGCGCATGGCCGACATCTTCCGCGGCCGCATCATCGACGTGACCGAGAAGAGCTACACCATCGAACTCACCGGCGACCAGGGCAAGAACGACGCCTTCCTGGAAGCCATCGACCGCAGCGCCATCCTGGAAACGGTGCGCACCGGCTCCAGCGGCATCGGCCGCGGCGAGCGCATCCTGCGCGTCTGAGACGCCGCGCGTCCGGGCCCCCTTTTTCCATCCCCAATCAATTTCAACAGGAGAGACCATGAAGGTTTATTACGACAAGGACTGTGACCTGAGCCTGATCAAGGGCAAGACGGTTGCCATCATCGGCTACGGCTCGCAAGGCCACGCGCATGCCCAGAACCTGAACGACAGCGGCGTGAAGGTCGTGGTCGGCCTGCGCAAGGGCGGCGCGTCCTGGCCCAAGGTCGAGAAGGCGGGCCTGAAGGTCGCCGAAGTCGCCGACGCGGTGAAGTCCGCCGACGTGGTCATGATCCTGCTGCCCGACGAGCAGATCGCCGCCGGTCTACAAGAACGACGTCGAGCCGAACATCAAGCAGGGCGCCTCGCTGGTGTTCGCCCACGGCTTCAACGTGCACTACGGCTTCGTCACGCCGCGCGCCGACCTCGACGTCTGGATGGTCGCGCCCAAGGCGCCCGGGCCACACCGTGCGCGGCACCTACACGCAAGGCGGCGGCGTGCCGCACCTGGTGGCGGTGCACCAGGACAAGAGCGGCAAGGCGCGCGACCTGGCGCTGTCCTATGCCATGGCCAACGGCGGCGGCAAGGCCGGCATCATCGAGACCAATTTCCGCGAGGAAACCGAGACCGACCTGTTCGGCGAGCAGGCCGTGCTGTGCGGCGGCACCGTGGAGCTGATCAAGGCCGGTTTCGAGACGCTGGTGGAAGCCGGCTACGCGCCCGAGATGGCGTACTTCGAGTGCCTGCACGAACTCAAGCTGATCGTGGACATGATCTACGAAGGCGGCATCGCCAACATGAACTACTCGATCTCGAACAACGCCGAGTACGGCGAATACGTGTCCGGCCCGCGCGTCATCACGGACGAAACCAAGAAGGTGATGAAGCAGATCCTGAAGGACATCCAGACCGGCGAATACGCCAAGAGCTTCATCCTGGAAAACCGCGCCGGCGCGCCGACGCTGCTGTCGCGCCGCCGCCTGATGGCCGAGCACCAGATCGAGACCGTGGGCGAGACGCTGCGCGCGATGATGCCCTGGATCAAGAAGAACAAGCTGGTCGACCAGACGAAGAACTGAAGCCCGACCTCCGAAGCGGCCTTCGGCCGCCTCCCCCTCAAGGCGGGCGCCGTCGAGCGGCCCGGCAAAGCCGGTTCCGGCCGCGACCTCGCAGTTACACTCTGCGCCATGCACGACGGCAACGAAAACCACGACCACACGCCGGCCGAAGGCCTGGTGGTGCGCAAGCGCCGCAAGGGCATCTACATCCTTCCCAACCTGTTCACCCTGGCGGCCCTGTTCGGCGGCTTCTATGCGATCGTGATGGCGATGAACGGCCGCTTCGACCTCGCGGCCGTCGGCGTCTTCTGCGCCATGGTCCTGGACAGCCTGGATGGGCGGGTGGCGCGCATGACCAACACGCAGAGCGCCTTCGGCGAGCAGATGGATTCGCTGTCCGACATGGTGTCCTTCGGCGCGGCGCCCGGCGCTGATCGCCTACGAATGGGCGCTCAAGGGCGTGGGGCGATGGGGCTGGATCGCGGCCTTCGTGTACTGCGCCTGCGCCGCGCTGCGGCTGGCGCGCTTCAACGTCAACACCGCGGTGGTGGACAAGCGTTACTTCCAGGGCCTGCCTTCGCCAGCCGCGGCGGCGCTGGTGGCCGGCTTCATCTGGGTGATGAACGACCTGGGCGTCAAGGGCTACGAAGTGGCGTGGGTCATGTTCGGGCTGGCGCTCTACGCCGGCCTGACCATGGTCACCAATGTGCCGTTCTACAGCTTCAAGGACGTGCAGATGAAAAAGAGCGTGCCCTTCGTCGTGATCGTGGTGATCGCGCTGGGGATCGCCGTCATCAACATGCACCCGCCGATCGTGCTGTTCGGCCTGTTCGTGGTGTACGGCTTGTCCGGCTATGCGCTGTACGGCTGGCGCAAGGCCAAGGGCCAGCCGACCAGCGTGATCAGCACCTCGACCGAGGAGCCGGACGAGCGGGGCCTGCACAAGTGATCGGGGCTTCGCCTGCCGGCACTGCGTCCCCGTGGGAAGTTGTGCTACATTGATGCGCATGAACCGAATTTCGCTGGCCCTACTGCTATCTCCCCACGGGCGGAGACGGTAGCGCACGCGTAAACCTGACTCAACGGCCCGTTTGCACCAGCAGCGGGCCGTTTTTCTTTGGGGCTGCTGGTATCACCTGAACTGAGAGAGACCACGACCATGTTGAAGAACCCCGCCAGCAAATACCGTGCTTTTGCCCCGGTGCGGCTTGCCGACCGCACCTGGCCGGACGCCGTGCTGACCCGCCCGCCCGTGTGGTGCAGCGTGGACCTGCGCGACGGCAACCAGGCGCTGATCGAGCCGATGGACATTCCGCGCAAGTTGCGCATGTTCGAGGCGCTGGTGGAGATCGGCTTCAAGGAGATCGAGGTGGGCTTTCCGTCGGCTTCGCAGACCGAGTTCGATTTCGTGCGCAAGCTGATCGACGAAGACCTGGTGCCCGACGACGTGACCATCCAGGTGCTCACGCAGGCGCGCGAGCCGCTGATCCAGCGCACCTTCGAGGCGCTGGCCGGCGCCAGGCGTGCGATCGTGCACCTGTACAACGCCACCGCGCCGGTGATGCGCAAGGTCGTGCTGGGCCTGGATGAAGACGGCATCGTCGAACTCGCGACCAGCCAGGCGCGCCTGTTCAGGGAACTGGCGGCCAGGCAGCCCGGCACGCACTGGACCTTCCAGTACTCGCCCGAGATGTTCTCCGGCACGGAGCTCGCCTTTTCCAAGCGCGTGGTCGACGCCGTCACCGAGGTCTGGGAGCCCACGCCCGAGCGCAAGTGCATCATCAACCTGCCCTCGACGGTGGAGCACTCGACGCCCAACATCTTCGCCGACATGATCGAATGGATGCACCGCCACCTGGCGCGCCGCGACTCGATCGTGCTCTCGGTGCACCCGCACAACGACCGCGGCACCGGCACGGCGTCGGGCGAGTTCGCGGTGATGGCCGGCGCCGACCGGCTGGAGGGCTGCCTGTTCGGCAACGGCGAGCGCACCGGCAACCTGGACCTGGTCAATGTCGCGCTCAACCTCTATTCGCAGGGCGTGCATCCCGGCCTGGACTTCTCGGATATCGACGAGGTCCGGCGCACCGTGGAGCACTGCAACCAGCTGCCGGTTCACCCGCGCCATCCCTACGCCGGCGACCTGGTCTACACCTCGTTTTCGGGCTCGCACCAGGACGCGATCAAGAAGGCCTTCGCGGCGCGCAAGGAGGGCGACATCTGGGACATGCCCTACCTGCCGCTGGACCCGAAGGACCTGGGGCGCAGCTATGAAGCCGTGATCCGCGTCAACAGCCAGTCCGGCAAGGGCGGCATTTCCTACCTGCTGGAAAGCGAATACGGGCTGGAACTGCCGCGCCGCCTGCAGATCGAATTCAGCCAGGTCGTGCAGGGCGTGATGGACGCATCGGGCAAGGAACTCACGGCGCAAGACCTGTTCGAGCTGTTCGAGCGCGAATACGGCATTCGCAGCATCCCGGCGCCGCAGCACCAGGTGCTCGAAGAGGCGACGGGCATGGCCGGCAAGCTCGTGAGGCTGGCCGCCCAGGTCGAGGTGTCGGGCCAGCGCATCACCATCGAAGGGGCCGGGAACGGCCCGATCGACGCGTTCGTGGAAGCGCTGGGCGCCGCCTGCGGCGAATCGATCCGCGTCCTGGACTACCATGAGCATGCGATCGGTGCGGGCGCCAATGCCCAGGCCGTCGCCTACCTCGAAATGCGGGTCGGCGACCGGACGCTCTTCGGCGTGGGCATGGATTCGAATATCGTCTCGGCTTCGCTCAAGGCCATCGTTTCGGGCCTGCAGCGGGTCGGGGTGTCCTGGGGGCAGGCCTTCAGCGCTGTTCCCGACTGACTGACTGACTGCAAGCAAGAAGGAAATCCCGTGGCAGACAAACTGATCATCTTCGACACCACCTTGCGCGACGGCGAGCAGTCGCCCGGCGCTTCCATGACCAAGGACGAGAAGCTGCGCATCGCGCGGCAGCTCGAACGCCTGAAGGTGGACGTGATCGAGGCGGGGTTCGCCGCCAGCTCGAACGGCGACTTCGAAGCCGTGAACCTGATCGCGAACTCGATCAAGGACGCCACGATCTGCTCGCTCTCGCGTGCCAACGACCGCGACATCTCGCGCGCCGCCGAGGCGCTCCACGGCGCGCAGCGGGCCCGCATCCACACCTTCATCGCGACGTCGCCGCTGCACATGGAAAAGAAGCTGCGAATGACGCCCGAGCAGGTGCTGGAGCAGGCCAGGCAGTCGGTGCGGTTCGCGCGCAACCTGTGCGGCGACATCGAGTTCTCGCCCGAGGACGGCTACCGCAGCGAGATGGACTTCCTGTGCCGGGTGCTGGAGACCGTGATCGCCGAAGGCGCCACGACGATCAACGTGCCGGACACCGTCGGCTATGCGGTGCCGGAGCTGTACGGCCAGTTCATCAAGACCTTGCGCGAGCGCGTCCCCAACTCCGACAAGGCCATCTGGTCCGTGCACTGCCACAACGACCTGGGCATGGCCGTCGCCAATTCGCTGGCGGGCGTGAAGATCGGCGGCGCGCGGCAGGTCGAATGCACCATCAACGGCCTGGGCGAGCGGGCCGGCAACTGCTCGCTGGAAGAGATCGTGATGGCGGTGAAGACCCGCAGGGACTACTTCGGGCTGGAGCTGGGCATCGACACGAAGCACATCGTCGCCGCCAGCCGCATGGTCAGCCAGGTCACCGGCTTCGTCGTGCAGCCGAACAAGGCGGTGGTCGGCGCCAACGCGTTCGCCCACGCGAGCGGCATCCACCAGGACGGCGTGCTCAAGGCGCGTGACACCTACGAGATCATGCGTGCCGAAGACGTGGGCTGGAGCGCCAACAAGATCGTGCTGGGCAAGCTGTCGGGCCGCAATGCCTTCAAGCAGCGGCTGCAGGAGCTCGGCGTCGCGCTGGACAGCGAGGCCGACGTCAACACCGCGTTCACCCGCTTCAAGGAACTGGCCGACCGCAAGAGCGAGATCTTCGACGAGGACATCCTGGCGCTGGTCAGCGACGAGAGCGTGACACACGACAAGGAGCAGTACGACTTCGTCTCGCTGGCGCAACACAGCGAAACGGGCGAGCGTCCCCATGCGGTCGTCGTTTTCACGGCAGATGGCAAGGAGGTTCGCGGCGAATCGGATGGCAACGGCCCGGTGGACGCGTCGTTGAAGGCGATCGAATCGCCTCGTGAAGAGCGGCGCGGAAATGGTGCTCTATTCGGTCAATGCGATCAGCGGTTCTACCGAGAGCCAGGGCGAGGTGACGGTGCGGCTGCAGAACTCCGGCCGGGTGGTCAACGGCGTGGGCGCGGACCCCGACATCGTCGTGGCGTCGGCCAAGGCTTACCTGAGTGCGCTCAACAAGTTACAAAGTAAAGCTGATCGGGTGGCTGCACAGGGCTGAGGGCTTTCCCTATAATTAGTGCGTTAACTTAGGAAAGTTACATAAGTCATTGATCTTGCGTAACTTTTTCTTCCTGAGTAAACTTCGAGCGTGTTGTAGCGTTTATGGAGTTATTGAATGCACCACAAAGCTTCGTTGGCGAACAAGACCTTGAACCGCATCTTCCACGCCGTGGCCCTGGCCGCGCTCGTCATCGGGCTGGCACCCGCGGCGGCCGACGCCGCTCCGCGCAAGGGCACCGTCGCCAAGAAATGCCCTCGCCGGCAAGCGCGTCGCGCGCACCTTTTCGGCCAGCAAGCGCGCCTCCGTGGTTCGCCTCGCCACCGTGCCGGCCCGCCCGTCCTACGGCCAGCTGGCCGGCCTGCATTCGGTGCAGGACCAGCTCGACCTGAAGTCCAGCGTGGCCCTGGTGATCGACCAGGACACGCGCGAAGTGCTGTTTTGCAAGAACGACTCGGCGGTGCTGCCGATCGCCTCGCTGACCAAGCTCATGACCGGCCTGATCGTCAGCGAAGCCAAGCTGCCGATGGACGAGATGATCACCATCACCCAGGACGACGTGGACACCGAAAAGGGCAGCAGCTCGCGCCTGAGGGTCGGCGCCATGCTGACTCGCGGCGAGTTGCTGCACCTGGCGCTCATGTCCAGCGAGAACCGCGCGGCGCACGCGCTCGGCCGGACCTACCCCGGCGGCCTGAACGCCTTCGTGTCGGTGATGAACGCCAAGGCCAGGCATGCTGGGAATGAAGGACACCAGGTACGTCGAGCCGACCGGCCTGTCGAGCAGCAACCAGTCCAGCGCCCATGACCTGGCCACGCTGGTCAATACTGCCTACAACGATCCCGTGCTGCGCGATTTCTCCACGTCGCCCGGCCACCAGGTCGCCGTCGGCAACCGCACGCTGCAGTTCAACAACACCAATCGCCTCGTGAAGAACCCGGGCTGGGACATCGGCCTGCAAAAGACCGGCTACATCTCCGAAGCCGGCCAATGCCTGGTGATGCAGGCCAAGATCGCCGGCCGCAAGCTCATCATGGTGTTCCTGGATTCGGCCGGCAAGCTCAGCCGCATCGGCGACGCCGAGCGCGTGCGCCGCTGGGTGGAATCCAACCCCCTGGTCGTGCCCAGCGGCAACACGGTGGTGCGCCAGGTGAACGGGTAAGGCGCACGCGCCAGGCGACACGGCTCGCAACGTTGCCCAACATGAACCGGTCCAGGGCCGTGTTCTTTTTGTGGGCTTCTTACGCTGCGCGCAGCGCAGGCGTCTTGTGGCCCAGCGCCGACGAAATCTCGTTGGCGGTGGCCTGCAGCTTGGTGAGCCAGCCCTCGTCCAGCCGATCGGCCGGCGCCGAAATCGACAGGCCGGCGATCAGCTTGCCCTGGTCGTCGTAGATGCCGGCGGCCATGCAGCGCACGCCCAGTTCCAGCTCTTCGTTGTCGCGGGCGATGCCGTATTGCCGCGCCTTGGCCAGTTCGCGCTCGAGGACGGGCAGTTGGGTGATGCTGTTCTTGGTGTGGCCGGCCAGGCCGGTGCGGGTGGCGTAGGCACGCACGCGCTGCGGATCGTCGGCGGCCAGGAACAGCTTGCCGGTGGAGGTCAGGTGCAGCGGCGCGCGGCCGCCGATGGCGCGCACCACCTGCATGCCCGAGCGCTCGCTGTAGGCGCGCTCGATGTAGACGATCTCGTCGCCCTGGCGCATGCTGAGGTTGACCGGCTGCTGGATCAGCTTGTGCAGCTCGCGCATGGGCGTCAGCGCCGCGTCGCGCACGTTCAGCCGGCCCTTGACCAGGTTGCCCAGCTCCAGCAGGCGCATGCCCAGGCGGTAGCTGCCCGCTTCGGGCCGGTCCACGAAGCGGCCGGTGGCCAGGTCGTTCAGGATGCGGTGGGTGGTGGAAGGGTGCAGGCCGGTCTTCTCGCTGATTTCCTTGAGCGAGACCGCTTCTTCGCGCGACGCCAGCACGTCGATCAGCGCGAACATGCGTTCGATGACCTGGATGGTCGGGGTCGCTGGCGCCCCGCTATCGTTTTTTCTCATGGCAAGCCCGGGAAATGGATTCCCGGCATTTTATCATGTGAAATTTGCCCGCGGCCTGCAGGGTCCGGCGGCCCGATCAGCTTTGGGCGGTGCCAGGCGAGACCCATTGGCCGTCCACGCAGCACTTCGTGCGGCGTGAAGCGGGCCTTGTAGTTCATCTTGGGGCTCTCGCCGATCCAGTAGCCCAGGTACACGTGCGGCAGCCGCAGCCGGCGCGCCTGGTCGATCTGCCACAGGACGCTGTAGGTGCCGTAGCTGGCGGCGCCGTCCGGCTCGTAGAAGGTGTAGACGGCCGAGATGCCGTCGTTGAGCACGTCGAGGATCGACACCATCCGCAGCGGTCCCGGCCGTGCCATCGGCCTGCGTCTCGCGGAATTCCACGAGGCGCGAATTGACGCGGCTTTGCAGCAGGAACTGCGTGTACTGGTCGATGCTGTCGTGGTCCATGCCGCCGCCCGCATGGCGGCCGGTCTGGTAGCGCAGGTACAGGTGGTAGTGCTCGGGCACGAAGCACAGCTTGAGCACGCGCGCCTGCAGGTTCTGGTGACGGGCCCAGGCGCGGCGCTGGCTGCGGTCGGGCTGGAACTGCTCGCTGAGCACGCGCAGCGGCACGCAGGCACGGCAGCCGTCGCAGTACGGCCGGTAGGTGAACATGCCGCTGCGGCGAAAACCGCTGGTGACCAGGTCGGAGTACGCGTCGTTGTGGATCAGGTGGCTGGGCGTGGCCACCTGCGAGCGCGCCTGCCTGCCCGGCAGGTAGCTGCACGGGTAGGGCGCCGTCGCATAGAACTGCAGGGTCTGTAGCGGAAGATCCTTGAGGTGTGTCACGCTGGGGGCTTCGGCGGCAGAAGTCGCTTCCAGTATACGGGGTCGAACCGCCAGGGCGGAGCAGGCTTTTTCGTGTTGTGTGCGACTTGCGCCACAAAATCGGCCCGCGGGATTTCGCGTGCGCCGAGCGACGCCAGGTGCTGGGTGTTCTGCTGGCAGTCGATGATCGCGATGCCGTGCGCGCGGCAGAATGCCGCCAGGCCGGCCAGCGCGATCTTCGATGCGTCGGGCACGCGCGTGAACATCGATTCGCCGAACACGGCCTGCCCGATGCAGACGCAGTACAGCCCGCCGGCCAGCCGGCCGCCGATCCAGGTCTCGACGCTGTGGGCATACCCGGCGCGGTGGAATGCCTCGTAGGCCTTGACCATCTGCGGCAGCGATCCAGGTGCCGCTTTGCCCGGCGCGCGGCTCTGCGAGCAGGCGTGGATCACCTCGTCGAACGCCGTGTCGATGCGCAGCTCGCAGCGCGGGTCGGCGACGAAGCGCGCGAGCGTCTTGCGCAGCGACCGGTGCAGCCTGAACTCGTCGGTGAACAGCACCATGCGCGGGTCGGTGCTCCACCACAGGATCGGCTGGCCCTTCGCTGAACCACGGAAAGATACCGGCCGAATACGCCCGGTGCAGGCTGTCGACGTCCAGCGCGCCGCCGGCCGCCAGCAGGCCCGGCGCGGGCTGGGAGGCGTCCCACGCCTGCGCGGCGTCGGGGAAAGGCGTCGCCGGGATCGAGCCAGGGAAGGTTCATGGCATTGCGCAAAAAGTTTGTGATCGTTCGGCACGCTGCTATTGTGGAGGGAGAGCCCGAGTTGCTGGAGGTTCCCGTGTTTCGCGACACTGTGGCCATCGCGGTGTCCCTGCTGGGCATGGCAGGTTGTGCGAGCGTCCCGTGGCCCGCCGGCGGCGTCGCAGCTGCCCTGGCAGGACAGGGCCTTCAGCTACGACGCCGCCCAGGTGACGATCGGCAAGGCGGAACTCTTCCGCCTCGACGACGACCTGCTCGCGCGGCTGCAAGCCCCGAGGTGCTGGCCATGACGCCGCAACACCGCCTGAAGCACCTGCTCGCCCTGATCTTCGGGGCGGACCGGCAGCGGTTCGGCTACCGCGCCGGGCATTCCACGCCGGCCCGGGAGACATGGCGCCTGCAGCGGGGCGATTGCCTGTCCCTGACCATCCTTGCTTATTCCGCGGCACGCGCGATGGGACTCGACGCGCAGATGCAGGAAGTGCGCGTTCCGGTCTCCTTCGACCGGCGCGGCCAGCTCGACGTCGTCAACCAGCACGTCAACGTCATGTTCCGCCGCGCGCACCGCGAACTGCGCGACTCGGAGGCGCGTGACGTCGTCGTCGATTTCGATCCGGATTTCGCCTCCCGCCGGCCCGGGCGCGCGCTCTCCGAGGACGCCGTGCTGGCGCGCTACCACAACAACGTCGCGACGGAGCACCTCGCGAACGGCCGCCGGGAGCCGGCCTACGCGCACTTCAAGGCGGCCATCGTTGCGGACCCGGCCTACTCCGCCAGCTACGGCAACCTGGCGGTGCTGTACCGGGATGCCGGCCTGGCGGCGGAGGCGGAGCAGTTGCTGCGGCACGCGATGGCGCTGGGCGACCCGGCCGACGTCCCGATGCACACGCTGCACCAGCTGCTCACCGAGCAGGGGCGAACCGCCGAGGCCCAGCGCATCGCGCGCGCGCTGGCCGCCAGCCGCGAGCGGGATCCGTACCACTGGATCGGCCTGGGCGTGCGGCACCTGGCGGATGGCGAGGTGCGCCAGGCCATCGACGCCCTGGAGCACGCCCGGGAAATGGTGACCGGTTTCGACGAGGTCCACCGCTATCTCGCGGTGGCCTATTGGCGGGCGGGCGAAGCGGGCAAGGCCCGGGAGCAGATCGCGTTGCTGGCATCCAGCGGCGACAAGGCGGGCCTGGCGAAGCTGCGGCGGAAGATGCAGGACGCCCAGCCCTGATCGGGCCGACTCGGGCCGAGCTACCAGCTGCGAACGCGGCCCGTGTCGACGTGGACGAACTGCTCGCGCGGGTAGTAGCCGACGCCACCGGCACGCAGCGACAGGGCGGCATCGCGCAGTTCCGCCAGGGGGACGCCCGGGATGCGGATATCGATCGCCTTGCCGTCCATGTGCAGGCTGCGGGTGGCCACGCCACCGCCGCGGGTATGGCGCAGGTTGTTGTTGGTCGCCGGGCACCGGTAGCCGGAAATCACCTGGAAAGCCTCCCTTGCGCCCAGCTCGGTCTTCACGCGGTGGAGCAGGTCGAACAGCTGCGGGTCGATCACGCCGACGTCACCGGAATAATGGTCGCGCAGGAAATGGTTGAGCCTGGCCAGCGCCTGCATCACATAGTCGCCACCGGCCGCATACACCAGGCTCAGCTTTTCGCGCGTGTGGGTGTGGTCGAAAGCCAGGCTGCGCTCACCCGCGGACGACGCGAACGCCGTGCCCGCGGCCAGCGGGCCTGCGGCGCCCATCACCGCCCATTGGGCGGAGCGGTGCAGGAACAGGCGGCGGGCCGGCTGGGTGGGGCGGGACATGGGCGCTGGCAAAAAGGGTATTTTGCCCAAATCGCGGACCGGGGCAACCGGGTTAGTGGGCGAGCGCCCGGTGAAGTTCCCCGCATTCCCGAACCGGCTTCAGCGCCGTTGCAGGGCCCGGTCCAGCACCCGGTCGTGCCCGTAGAGGTCCGGGTAGAAGAACACGCGGCCGCCCTTGGCGATCACGGTGCTGTACGCGATCAGGACGGGCAGCGGCTGCGACAGCCGCAGCACGTTCGACTCCCCTTTGTCCATTGCCGCGCGGATGCGGTTCTCGGTCCATCCGGGCTCGCCCTGCAACACGAAGCGGGCGAGGGCCATCGGGTCCTCGACGCGGATGCAGCCGTGGCTGAAATCGCGGCGGTCGCGCGCGAACAGGGTCGGCGCCGGGGTGTGGTGCAGGTAGATGTTGTCCCGGTTGGGGAAGACGAACTTGATCCCGCCCAGCGCGTTGCGCTCCCCGGGGCGCTGGCGGATGCGCCATTCGCCGCGCAGGACCGCATCGAGGTGGGCCGGCGACAGCGTGGTGACGACTTCGCCGCCAGGGGCCACGAACTCGAAACCCTGCTGGCCGAAATACGCCGGGTCGCGCCGCAGGCGGGGCACGGTCTCGTGGCGCGCGATCGAGGGCGGCACGTTCCAGTAGGGGCTGAATTCGACGAAGCGCATGTCCTCGTCGAACAGGGGCGTGCGGGTGTCCATGGCCTTGCCGACGATGACCTTCATGGTCACCTTCACGTCGACCTTGCCGTCGTGCACCTCGTAGGCGCGCAGCACGAATTCGGGGATGTTGACCACGACCATGCGCGGGCCCTGCAGGAGAGGCGTCCAGCGCAGCCGCTCCAGGGCGAGTTCGACCTGGCGCACCCGCGCGGCGGGGGGCACGCCGAGTTGCTGCAGCGTGGCCTGGCCCAGGACGCCGTCCGGCGTGAGGCCGTGGCGCTCCTGGAACGACTGCAGCGCCGTCACCAGCGCGCCCTCCATGCGATCCGGCACGGCCGTTCCCGCCGGGAAATCCCCCAGGGCTTCAAGCCGGCGGGCCAGCAGCGGCAAGCCGGCCCAGGCCTGGCCGGACGCGACCTTGCGGCCGGGAACGGGGGGCAGAGGCACCTCCCATGCCGGATGGCCCGCCAGCGCGCGATAGCGGGCCAGCACATGGCGCAGGGCAGCGTACATCGGCACACGGGGTTCGGCCTCCCGCAGCGCCTCGGCCACGCGCTGCTGCGCGACGGCCGTGCGCAGGTAGGCGCCCGCGTCGGGCGAACTCGCGCGCGGGACATCGAAATGGGCGTGGATGCGCCGGGGGTCCACCCGGCCGGTCTGCAGGTCCGACAGGTAGCCTTGCAGCGCATGGGTGAGCGCGCCGTCCAATGCGGCCTGGGCGGGCTCGTCCAGTGGCGGGCCCTGCGATGCCCCGGCCAGGCGCCGGTTGATGAGCTCCGTGTCGTAGTCACGCGGGTCCAGCCCCTGGTCCGCGGCAAGCGCCAGCACCTCGACGGCAGCGCGGGCCTGCGCCGTCGGCCTGCCTGACGAAAACCAAAGGGGCGGCTGCGCCATGGCCGGCGGGCCGGCGGCCAGGGCCAGCAGCAGGAGCAGCAGCTGAAAGTACTTCATGGGCATGACGAAATGGTCGATGAAGAACCAGGCCGCGCTCTTGATCCTGATCATGGACGCCCGGGACGGCGCGAACTAAGCATAAGTTGTGTGGGCGTACGCCGCCAGTCGCCGATTCGGCGGCCCGCCATGGAGATCCATGTGGCTACGGCAAGGTCAGGTCAGCAGCGAGGGCTGAGCACCGCAACGCTGCTCGTGGTGCTGGCGGTGCTGGTCGGGGTCGTGTTCGGGCTGGGCGCTTACACGCTGGTGTATGCCAAGGCCTTTTCGTACATGAGCGAAGACCCGAAGGTCTGCGCCAACTGCCACATCATGCAGTCCCAGTACGACTCGTGGCAAAAATCGAGCCACCACCACGTCGCGATCTGCAACGACTGCCACCTGCCCAAGGGTTTCGTCGGCAAGTACGCGGCGAAAGCCCTGAACGGCTTCAACCACGCCAAGGCGTACACGCTCCAGAACTTCGCGGAGCCCATCATGATCAAGCCGTTCAACAGCGAGATCGTGCAGGAAGCCTGCCTGGCCTGCCATCGGGCGCTGGTCCACGAAGCCGTGACGGTGCCCGGACGCGGCAACGAAATGCTTTGTGTGCACTGCCATTCTTCCGCGGGGCATGGCGAACGCGCCGGCCTGGGCGGACCCCTTTGACCTGAACCGGAGGTTTGCCATGAATTCCAGATCCCGTCAGCTTGCGCGCACGCAGCGGGGCGTATCCCGGACGGTCCTGGTGGCGAGCATCGCCGCCGCCGCGCTCGTGACGGCCGGCGGCGCCGCGCTGCTGGTCAACATCTTCGAGCGCAAGCCAGGAGGCGAAGGTCACCACCACGACGCTGGTGGAGGTCACGCGACGACACGACCGATCCGGCGAAGTGGGGCACGAACTGGCCCAAGCAGTACGACTCGCTACCTGCGCACCGCGCAGACGACGCGCACGCGCTTCGGCGGCCACGGCGGCAGCGAGGCGCTGCCGCAGCGAGAAGATCGACGCGCGACCCGTGGCTCAAGCGCATGTTCCTCGGCTACGCGTTCTCCATCGACTACCGCGACCGGCGCGGCCACGCCTACATGCTGCAGGACCAGGAGACCACGCAAGCGGCTGACCAAGCCGCAGACCGGCTCGTGCCTGCACTGCCACGCCTCGATCATGCCGCTCTACCGCGAGCTCGGCGACGGCGACGCGATGAAGGGCTTCGAGATGAGCTACAAGCTCACGTACCAGGAGATGAACAAGAAGCTGCACGACATGGGCCACGGCCACCCCGTCAGCTGCGTCGACTGCCACGACCCGAAGACCATGCAGCTGCGCGTGACCCGGCCGGCTTTCATCAACGGCATCCAGGCGCTGGCCGGCGGCGAGGCGGCGACACCGTTCGCACCGTCGATCGAGCGCTGGCGCGCCGGCGGCAAGGCCAAGCCCTACGACCCCAACATCGATGCCAGCCGCAGCGAGATGCGCTCCTTCGTGTGCGGGCAGTGCCACGTCGAGTACTACTGCTCGTCGCAGATGCCGCTCACGTCGCCGTGGGGCAAGGGTCTCAATTCGACGCAGATCGAATCGTTCTGGGACGGCACGAAGTTCGCCAGCGGCGAGAGATTCTTCGACTACAAGCACGCCGAAACCGGCGCCCCCATCCTCAAGGCGCAGCACCCCGAGTTCGAGATGTGGAGCCAGGGCGTGCACGCCCGCAGCGGCGTCGCCTGCGCGGACTGCCACATGCCCTACGGGCGCGACGGCGCGACCAAGGTCACCGACCACTGGGTGCGCAGCCCGCTGCTGAACGTCAACCGGGCCTGCCAGCCCTGCCACAAGCAGGCCGAAGACGAGATCAAGGCGCGCGTCGACCTGATCCAGCAGCGCAACTTCGACCTCCTGCAGCGCGGCGGCGCGGCGATCACCGCGCTGATGGACGCCGTGCTGGCAGCCAAGAAGGACGGCGCGACGCCCGAACAGCTGAACGCGGCGCTCGAGCTGCAGCGCAAGGCGCAATGGCGGCTGGACTTCGTGGCGGCCGAGAACTCGATGGGCTTCCACGCGCCGCAGGAAGCGGCCAAGGTGCTGGGCGAGGCGATCGACTACGCACGGCAGGGCGAGGTGGCGGCTGCCAGGTGGCGCACCGGGCCCGCGAAGGTCGCTGCGGCGAACGCCCCTGCCACGAAACCGTAACCGAACTGTCGACTCGCCTGGCATTCGATCCAGAACGTCGGGACCAGGCCCTGCAAGCTCGTCATGTTCGAGCCGAAGCAGTAGGGCAAGAACACCGCCGGACCCATCCTCCGGCAACCCGCGACAGCCATCCCCTCAGGCGGAGCAGGCACTGCTTCCCTTCCTGGCTCAGCGGCAGTATCCTCCGGGACGGCTTCATCGGGTCTTGACCAGGGGAAACGCAATGAACGCTTGTCCAGCAACTCACCATGGGACTCAATGCCAAACCGCCGTGCTCCGCGCGCCACCGATCTGGCCGGCATCGCGGTGCTGGCGCTGGGCTGGCCCTTCCTGGCTTCGGCCTGATTGCGTGGACACGCGCAAGGCCACGGCAGCCGAGGTGGACTTCCATAGCCGCGCCGCCGCCGCACTGATGGCGGCGTTGCCACCCGTGCCGGTGGGCGGCCAGCTGCAGCAGAGCGATACCGTGCCCACCCTCGGCGTGCAGTGCAAGGGAGTGACAGGTGACTTCAGGCTCGAGGCGACCCGGTGGTACGAGCTGAACTGGCGAAAGTCGATCGTGACCGTGGCAATCAACGTGAAACGGCTGCCCGCTGACCGACAACGTTCTGTCGGCCGCCTACGGCTCGGCCAGTCCCAACGGCAATGCGGCGCTGAAAGTGAACAACGTGGTGTGGAGCGTGAGCGGCTCCGACTCTCCACTGCGCCAGGCGCTGGTCGACTCGATCGACCGCACACGCCTGCAGTCATGGCCGGGACAGCCTTTGCCTTCGGTCGCAGAGTCCAAGGCCCTGGCGGCCCAGGCCGTGCCCGCGACGGTCGCGGGGGCAGCGGCGGCTGCGCCCGCAGGTCCAACCCCTCCTGGGCCCGCCTCCCAGGCAACGACGCAACCGGTGGCTCGGACGGGCCCATCCGCACCTGCAGCCTCGGGTCAAGCGGCTGGCCCCGAGCCCGTCAAGGATGCGGTCGATGCGATCAACAAGGTGCGCGGCTTGTTCGGCCGCTGAGAGTCAGGTAGCCGTTCCACGACCCGACCCCCTTCGACCCGAGACCGAACCCGCTTCTCACGGGGTCTCCGCGGAGGCGCGATCCCACGGCGGCCAGCGCAGTAATCGCCCGTGCCCGGTCGGCGATGGTCACGGGCAGCGACGGAGCTGCTGTTGGAGGGTTCGGATGTGAGATGCGCCCCGGCAGGGCTCGCAAATGAGCGCGACACCATCGCCGGCGCCGGTGGAGCCGGGTCGCATCCCGCGCCTGGCACGAAAAGCCAGGCAGACAGGATGGAGGCGCCGGCATCCCCTGGGTTCCACGCTTTTCGCCACTACGACATCGCCTGGCTGCATCACGATGTGTTCGCCGGCCTGGCGCTCACCGCAATGCTCGTGCCGGTCGGCATCGCGTACGCGGTGGCTTCGGGCGTGCCGGCCATTTGCGGGCTGTATGCGACCATTTTCGGTCTTCTGGCCTACGCTTGTTCGGGCCCAGCCGCGTCCTGGTGCTGGGGCCGGACTCTTCGCTGGTCGCCCTCGTGCTCGGCGTCGTGCTGCCCCTGTCGGCCGGCGATCCCCAGCGCGCGATGGCCCTGGCGGGGATGATGGCCGTGGTGTCGGGGGCGGTGTGCGTCCTGGCCGGGGCGGCCCGGCTGGGGTTCATCACGGAGCTGCTGTCCAAGCCGATCCGCTATGGCTACATGAACGGCATCGCGTTGACCGTCCTGGTCGGCCAGCTTCCCGCATTGTTCGGCGTGTCGGTCGATGGCGAGGGCATGCTGGAAACGCGCCCGCGCCCTGGTGCAGGCGGTCCTGGCCGGGCAGACGAACTGGGCGTCGCTGATGCTCGGCGCCGGCACACTCGGGGTGTTGTGGTCTTCTCAAGCGCGGCAAGCGGCTTCCGGGTGTCCTGATCGCGGTGGCGGGCGCAACCGTCGTCGTGGCCATGCTGGACTTGGGCGCGCGCAGGCGTCTCGGTCCTGGCGCATTGCCGCAGGGCCTGCCTGCCTTCGTGTTCCCTTGCTCACGAAAGGCGACATCGTCCCCGTGCTGCTCGGGGGCCTGGCGGTCGCACTGGTGTCGTTCGCCGACACGAGTGTGCTCTCGCGTTCATACGCCGCGCGTAGCTGGAACCTCTGCCGATCCGAATCAGGAGATGGTCGGGCTGGGGATGGCGAATCTGGCCGCGGGCTTTTCCAGGGCATTCCGGTCAGCGCCAGCGCATCGCGCACGCCCGTCGCCGAGGCGGCCGGCGCCAGGACGCAAGCTCGCGGGCGTCGTGGGGGCTATCGCGGTGGCCGCGTTGTTGATGTTCGCGCCCAGGTTGCTCGAGAGTCTGCCCCGGCGGCCTTGGCCGCCG
>CAWAYI010000002.1:0-286978 GCA_963786245.1 uncultured beta proteobacterium
TAAGGGATTTCCAGCACACTGTCGCGGCTGCCGAAGCTTTTGCGGATGCGCTTGCGTTCGGTGTAAGAATATGTGGACGTCTGGGCCATGAGATCTCCGGGCTTACTCTTGCGCAACTGTCACCCGGGTCTCGAGGCGTCGAGGCCGGGCTTGCTTGGTGGGTTGGCCACTACCAACCATGGCGGACGGCGATGCATTGCACATCGCCCGAACCAAGGCATCTTCTGCAGTCGGGGTCAGAAGACACTCGAAAAAACTGGGGAACCTAGTATTGGACCAGTCATTTTCGGGTGCGTTCTCACGCGCTCCCTATAAGCACTAAAGGCTGGAGGCCCTTTCGGGTCACTCCAGCCTCGGGCCGAGATCGAATTACTTGAGTTCGACCTTGGCGCCGGCGTCTTCCAGCTTCTTCTTGGCCGCGTCGGCGTCGGCCTTGTTCATGCCTTCCTTGACGGCCTTGGGGGCGCCGTCGACCAGGTCCTTGGCTTCCTTGAGGCCCAGGCCGGTGATTTCGCGCACGGCCTTGATGACCGACACCTTCTGGGCGCCGGCTTCCAGCAGCTGAACGGTGAATTCGGTCTTCTCTTCGACCACCGCGGCAGCAGCGCCGCCGCCGCCGGCTGCGGGCGCGGCCATGGCGGCTGCGCTCACGCCGAACTTCTCTTCGATGGCTTTCACCAGGTCGTTGAGTTCCATGACCGTCATGCTGTCCAGCGCGGTCAGAAATGCGTCTTTATCGAATGCCATTTTGATTTCCTAAATAAGTTGGGTTAACGGCCGAGCATTCAAGCTGCGGCGGCTTCGGGCACGGCTTCCTCAGCCGGGCCGCCTCTTTTCGCTGCCAGCGCGCCGAGCACCACGGCGGTGCGCGAGATCGGCGACATCAGCAGGCCGCAAAGCTGGGCCAGCAACACTTCCTTGGAGGGAATGCTTGCAAGCGCCTTCACGCCGTTGACGTCCAGCGACTTGCCACCGTAGGCGCCACCGCGAATGACCAGCTTGTCGTTGGTCTTCGCGAAGTCGGCCACCACCTTGGCGGCAGACGTTGCGTCCACGGAGAAGCCGTAGATCAGCGGGCCGGTCATCTGGTCTCCGACAACCTCGAACTGGCTGCCAGCCACAGCACGGCGGGCCAGGGTGTTCTTCAGAACACTCAGGCTGACGCCCTTGCTGCGCGCATCGTTGCGCAGTTTGGTCATGTCGGCGACCGTGATGCCGCGGTATTCCGCAATCACCAGCGTTTGAGCTTTAGCGGCGAGGCCGGTCACTTCTTCAATGACCGCTTCTTTCTCACTGCGATTCAGACTCAAGGTCTACTCCTTTAAATGTGCCGTCGGGTCCAGGACCTTTCGGCACGCCTTAGTTGCAGCGACCAACTGTTTTCGGAAATCTCTCAATTCCATCTTCAGCGGGATCGCCATCTGCGTTGGCTTTGTCACTGATTAAGGACAGGTCACCCCGCCCACCAACGGTCTTGGATGGCCTGGAGGCGCCTTGCGATGCCTCCAGCCCACCACACCCGGCAGCGCCTTCCCGCGCTGCCCGGTCTTTCCTTCGCGATTACGCCGAGATGGTTTGCGTGTCCACGCGGACACCCAGACCCATCGTCGACGAAACCGCCACTTTCTTCAGGTACACACCCTTGCTCGAAGCCGGCTTGGCCTTGTTCAGCGCATCGATCAGCGCGACCAGGTTGCCTTGCAGCTTGTCCGATTCGAACGAGCGGCGGCCGATGGTCGCGTGGATGATGCCGGCCTTGTCGGCGCGGAACTGCACCTGGCCGGCCTTGGCGTTCTTCACCGCGGTGGCCACGTCGGGCGTCACGGTGCCGACCTTGGGGTTCGGCATCAGGCCGCGCGGGCCCAGGATCTGGCCCAGCGTGCCGACGACGCGCATCGCGTCGGGGGCGGCGATCACCACGTCGAACGGCATGTCGCCGGCCTTCACGCGGGCAGCCAGGTCGTCCATGCCGACGATGTCGGCGCCGGCGGCCTTGGCTTCCTCGGCCTTGGCACCCTGGGCGAACACGGCGACGCGCTTGGTCTTGCCGGTGCCGTTGGGCAGCACGACGGCGCCGCGAACGACCTGGTCCGACTTCTTCGGGTCGATGCCCAGCTGCACGGCCACGTCGATGGACTCATCGAACTTGGCGGTGGCGGCTTCCTTGACGAAGCCCAGGGCTTCGCTGAAGGCGTACAGCTTGGTGCTGTCGACCTTGCCCTGCAGGGCCTTTTGCTTTTTGGTGAGCTTGGTCATGTCAGAGGCCCTCCACCGTGATGCCCATGGAACGGGCCGATCCGGCCAGCGTCCGGATGGCGGCGTCCACGCTCGCGGCGTTCATGTCCTTCAGCTTGGTCTTGGCGATCTCTTCGAGCTGGGCCCGGGTGATCTTGCCGACCTTGTTGCTGTGCGGGGTCGCCGAACCCTTTTCCAGCTTGACGGCCTTCTTGATCAGGACCGTCGCGGGCGGGGTCTTGATGATGAAGGTGAAGCTCTTGTCCGCGTAAGCCGTGATCACCACGGGCAGCGGCAGGCCGGGCTCGACGCCCTGGGTCTGCGCGTTGAACGCCTTGCAGAACTCCATGATGTTCAGGCCGCGCTGGCCCAGTGCCGGGCCGATCGGCGGCGACGGATTGGCCTTGCCCGCTGGCACTTGCAGCTTGACAAAACCGACGATTTTTTTCGCCATGGTTTCACTCCTTGCGGGTTCAAACGCCTGGGTCTAATGACCGCGGCTCCCCGGGGTTAACGAGCTCTTCTTTTCGAAATCCGCGCCGAGTCGGTAAGCGCGAATCGCCTTGTCAGGTCTTTTCGACCTGGCTGAATTCCAGCTCGACCGGGGTCGCGCGACCGAAGATGGTGACGGACACCCGCACCTTGTTCTTCTCGTAGTTGACTTCCTCGACCGTGCCGTTGAAGTCGGTGAACGGGCCGTCCTTGACCCGCACGTATTCGCCGATCATGAACTCGACCTTGTGGCGGGGCTTTTCGGTGCCCTCTTCCATCTGGCCGAGGATCTTGGCGACTTCGTCTTCCGAGATCGGGGCCGGGCGGTTCTTGGCGCCGCCGACGAAACCGGTGACCTTGTTGGTGTGCTTCACCAGGTGCCAGGTGTCGTCGTTCATGATCATCTGCACCAGCACATAGCCGGGGTAGAAGCGGCGCTCGGACGTCTTCTTCTGGCCGTTCTTGATCTCGACCACTTCTTCGGTGGGCACCAGGATCTCGCCGAACATGTCCTGCATGCCGGCGCGGTTGATGCGCTCGCGGATGTTGCGCTCCACGGCCTTTTCCATGCCCGAATAGGCATGGACCACATACCAGTGCATGTCCGGATGGACCGGCTTGGCCGGCACGGCGGGCTGCGAATCCGCAGGCGGCGTTTCGGCAGCGGTATCTGTGATGTCGCTCATTACTTCTTCCACCCCAAAATCAGGTCGTAGAACACCCATTCGAGGGTCTTGTCGGTCAGCCACAGGAACAGCGCCATCACCACGCAGAAGGCAATGACGTAGGCCGTCATCTGGATGGCTTCCTTGCGGGTGGGCCAGACCACCTTCTTGACTTCCTTCCAGGAGTCGCGGCCGAAGGCCACGAATTCCTTGCCGGACTCGGAAGTCATGAACACCACGAACGCGGCGGCCAGGCCCACGAGCAGCGCGCCCCACTGGGCGACCTGGCCCTGCTTGCCCAGCAGGTAAAAGCCGGCCAGGGCCGCGATCACGAGGGCGACTGCGGCTCCCAGCTTGGCCTTGTCGGCGCCGGTGCTGACGGTTTCAACTTGAGAAGTGGCCATTTGCGGCGTTTTCCTGCTTCAATTCACTGCGTCCTTTTGAGACGCCAAACCCGCCAGGGTAGGCGGGTTGGTTTTTCGGTCCGTCCATGCGGCCGGCTCGGGTGCCACTCAGGTGGCAGGGGCAGTAGGAATCGAACCTACAACCTTCGGTTTTGGAGACCGACGCTCTGCCAATTGAGCTATACCCCTATCGCTACGCTCCAACTGAAACGTCCCGCTTTCGCGGGGCCGTCCTTCGGCTTACTCCAAAATCTTCGCAACCACGCCCGAGCCGACGGTCTTGCCGCCTTCGCGGATGGCAAAGCGCAGGCCTTCTTCCATGGCGATGGGGGCGATCAGCTTGACGGTGATCGACACGTTGTCGCCGGGCATGACCATTTCCTTGTCCTTGGGCAGCTCGATGGCGCCCGTCACGTCCGTGGTGCGGAAGTAGAACTGGGGACGGTAGTTGTTGAAGAACGGCGTGTGGCGGCCGCCTTCGTCCTTGCTCAGCACGTACACCTCGGCGGTGAAGTGGGTGTGCGGCTTGATCGAGCCGGGCTTGCACAGCACCTGGCCGCGCTCGACTTCTTCGCGCTTGGTGCCGCGCAGCAGCACGCCCACGTTGTCGCCGGCCTGGCCCTGGTCCAGCAGCTTGCTGAACATTTCCACGCCGGTGCAGGTGGTCTTGACCGTCGGGCGGATGCCCACGATCTCGATTTCCTCGCCGACCTTGACGATGCCGCGCTCGACCCGGCCCGTCACCACGGTGCCGCGCCCGGAGATGGAGAAGACGTCTTCCACGGGCATCAGGAACGCGCCGTCGATGGCCCGCTCGGGCGTGGGGAAGTAGCTGTCCATGGCGTCGGCCAGCTTCATGATGGCCAGCTTCGCCCAGCTCGCCCTTGTCGCCTTCCATGGCCAGCTTGGCCGAGCCGTGGATGATGGGGGTGGTGTCGCCGGGGAATTCGTACTTGTCCAGCAGCTCGCGCACTTCCATCTCGACCAGCTCCGAGCAGCTCGGCGTCGTCGACCATGTCGCACTTGTTCAGGAACACGATGATGTAGGGCACGCCCACCTGGCGGGCCAGCAGGATGTGCTCGCGCGTCTGGGGCATGGGGCCGTCGGCGGCCGAGACGACCAGGATGGCGCCGTCCATCTGGGCGGCGCCGGTGATCATGTTCTTGACGTAGTCGGCGTGGCCGGGGCAGTCCACGTGCGCGTAGTGGCGCTTGGCCGTCTCGTACTCGACGTGGGCGGTGTTGATGGTGATGCCGCGCGCCTTTTCTTCCGGCGCCGCGTCGATCTGGTCGTAGGCCTTGGCCTCGCCGCCGAACTTGGCCGCCAGCACCGAGGTGATGGCCGCCGTCAGCGTGGTCTTGCCGTGGTCCACGTGACCAATCGTGCCAACGTTGACGTGCGGCTTGGTCCGCTCGAATTTTCCTTTTGCCATTTTTCGACTCCGAAAAAGAAACTATCAACAACCAACCGGTGCTGCGCCACGGGCGCGCACCTCGACAAATCTGGTGCCCTTGGCGGGAATCGGACCCGCGACCTCTCCCTTACCAAGGGAGTGCTCTACCACTGAGCCACAAGGGCGAAATTCTTTCGCCGCAAACACTCAACTGCAGCCGGTTTGTGGAGCGGGAGACGGGAATCGAACCCGCGTCATTAGCTTGGAAGGCTAGGGTTCTACCATTGAACTACTCCCGCATCGGGTGAACTTCAACAACCCTCGCAGGCTTTCCGCAAGCTCTACACAAACCGCACTTCAACTTCACATTCGCCACAGCCCCATCGCGACACTTCACGACAATGGAGCCTGGTGGAGGAGGATGGATTCGAACCATCGTAGGCGTAAGCCAACAGATTTACAGTCTGCCCCCTTTAGCCACTCGGGCACCCCTCCGGCGAACCTCGAAATATAGCACGATTTCGCCTGCCCGGTCACCCGGGGGAGGGCTTTGCCCCTCGACAGCGCCGGGTTGGGCCACCGGCCCGGCCCCGGTGGGCCCAGGCCTAGAACACGCCCGGGCAGCCCCGCGCGGCCAGCCAGTCTCGTGCCAGCGCGAAGTGGCCGCAGCCGAGGAACGGCACCGGCGGCCGGCTCGCCGACAGCGGCGACGGGTGGTTGGCCTGCAGCACCAGCGCCTCGCGGCCGTGCCGCGCGGCCGTCTCCTCGATCAGCCCGGCCTTGGCCTGGGCGTGGGCGCCCCACAGCATGTAGACGCAGGGCGAGGCGCTGGCGGCCACCTCGGCCAGCAGGGCGTCGGTCAGCACTTCCCAGCCGCGCCTGGCGTGGCTGCCCGGCTGGCCGTCCTCGACCGTGAGGCAGGTGTTGAGCAGCAGCACGCCCCGCCGCGCCCAATCGACCAGCGAACCGTGGGCCGGCAGCGGCTCCTGCGGGCCGCGCGCAGTTCCTTGAAGATGTTGCGCAGCGACGGCGGCAGCTTGCACGCCCGGCGCACCGAGAACGCCAGCCCCTCGGCCTGGCCCGGCGCCGTGGTACGGGTCCTGGCCCAGGATCACGGCGCGCACGCTGTGCAGCGGCGTGAGCTCCAGCGCGCGCAAGGGCCGCGGCGGATAGATCGTGGCGCCGGCGGCCAGCCGCTCCTGGACGAACGAGGCCAGCCGCAGCCCGGCCGTGCTGGACAGGAAGGCGTCCACCACCGGGCGCCAGCCCGGCGCCACCGGCCAGTTCTCCGGCTCCCAGCGCAGCAGCCGAGGCGGTCGGCCTCGCCCGGCTCCAGGCCAAGCCGGGCTTGCACTGGCGGGGCTACTGGCGCGGGCCTGCCGTGCCATCGCGCGCCCGGCCTCAGTCGCCGAACAGCGCGGCCAGCGCCTGCGCCCGGGTCGTCGGCGCGCATGAAGGCCTCGCCGACCAGGAAGGCGTGCACGCCCGGCGTCGCGCATCCTCTTCACGTCGGCGCGGGTCAGGATGCCGGACTCGGTGACCAGCAGGCGGTCGGCCGGCACGTCCTCGAGCATGCCCAGCGTGGTGTCCAGCGACACCTCGAAGGTGCGCAGGTTGCGGTTGTTGATGCCGACCAGCGGCGTCTTGAGCTTCAGCGCGCGCTCCAGTTCGGCGCGGTCGTGCACCTCGACCAGCACGGCCATGTCCAGGCTGCGGGCGATGGCTTCCAGCTCGGCCATCTGCGCGTCGTCCAGGCAGGCGGCGATCAGCAGGAGGCAGTCGGCGCCCATGGCGCGCGACTCGTAGACCTGGTACGGCGTCGACCATGAAGTCCTTGCGCAGCACCGGCAGGTCGCAGGAGGCGCGCGCCTGCTTCAGGTAGTCGACGCTGGCCCTGGAAGAACTGGCGGTCGGTCAGCACCGACAGGCAGGCCGCGCTCGTCTTGCCGTCGCCTTCGGCATAGCTCTGCGCGATGTCGGCCGGGATGAAGTCCGCGCGCAGCACGCCCTTGCTCGGGCTGGCCTTCTTGATCTCGGCGATCACGGCGCTCTGGCCGGCGGCGATCTTGCGCGCGCAGGGCGCCTTCGAAGTCGCGCGTGAGCACGCGGCTTTCGGCGTCGGCGCGCATGGCGGCCAACGGCATCTTGCTTCTGCGCGGCCGCGATTTCCTCGCGCTTGACGGCGACGATCTGGTTCAGGATGTCGGTCATGGCGTCAGGCCGCCAGCGCTTTCGACAGACTGACCAGCTGCTCGAGCTTGGCCTTGGCCGCGCCGGACTCGATCGCCGCGCGCGCCTGGTCGATGCCGGCCTTGATCGAGTCGGCCACGTTGGCCGCGTACAGCGCCACGCCGGCGTTGAGGATCACGATGTCGCGCGCCGCGCCCGGGCTGGTTGTCCAGCACGCCCATCAGCATCTGCGCGCGACTGCTCGGGCGTGTCGACCTTGAGCGTGCGGTTGCTGGCCATCGGCAGGCCGAAGTCCTCGGGGTGGATTTCGTACTCGGAGATCTCGCCGTTCTTGAGCTCGCCGACCATGGTGGCGGCGCCCAGGCTCACCTCGTCCATGCCGTCGCGGCCGTAGACCACCACCGCATGCTCGGCGCCCAGCCGCTGCAGCGCGCGCACCTGGATGCCCACCAGGTCGGGGTGGAACACGCCCATCAGGATGTTGGGCGCGCCGGCCGGGTTGGTCAGCGGCCCCAGGATGTTGAAGATGGTGCGCACGCCCAGCTCCTTGCGCACCGGCGCGACGTTCTTCATCGCCGGGTGGTGGTTGGGCGCGAACATGAAGCCGATGCCGACCTCGTCGATGCAGCTGGCGATGGCCTCGGGCGACAGGTTGATGTTCAGCCCCAGGCTTTCCAGCACGTCGGCGCTGCCGCTCTTGCTGGAGACGCTGCGCCCGCCGTGCTTGCTGACCTTGGCGCCCGCCGCGGCCGCCACGAACATCGAGCAGGTGGAGATGTTGAAGGTGTGCGAGCCGTCGCCGCCGGTGCCCACGATGTCGACCAGGTGCGTCTTGTCGGCGACGTTGACCTTGGTCGAGAACTCGCGCATCACCTGCGCCGCGGCGGTGATCTCGCCGATGGTTTCCTTCTTGACGCGCAGGCCCGGTGATCAGCGCCGCCATCATGACCGGCGACAGCTCGCCGCTCATGATCATGCGCACGACCTTGAGCATCTCGTCGTGGAAGATCTCGCGGTGTTCGATGGTGCGCTGCAGCGCTTCCTGGGGGGTGATGGGCATCATGAGTTCCTCGTTTCCTGTTCACTGGGCGGGATTGTCGGACAAGGCCAGCTTCAGGCCGAAGCCGATGAACATGGCGGCGGCGGCGCGGTCGAGCCAGTGCATGCCTCGCTGCACCGCGCCGCGGCGCGCCATCCAGGCCGCGGCCAGGGCCCAGCCGGAATTCACCGGGATGGCGTTGAGGTTGAACAGCACGCCCAGCAGCACGAAGGCCAGGGCCTTGTTGCCGGCGTCCGGCGCGATGAACTGCGGCACGAAGGCCAGGAAGAAGATCGCCACCTTGGGGTTGAGCACATTGGTCAGGAAGCCGCCGAGGAACACCGCCTTCAGGTCGCGGGCCTTTCCCGCCGCCGCCTGCGCCGTCAGGTCGGGCGCCGCCTGGGGCGCCTTGGCCAGCAGGATCCGGACGCCCACCCACAGCAGGTAGGCCGCGCCGACGCACTTCAGCACCGTGAACGCGGTGGCCGAGGCCGCCAGCAGCGCGCTCACGCCGAGGGCCGCCGCGAAGATGTGCACGAAGCAGCCGGCGGTGATGCCCAGCCCGGCCACCACGCCGGCCTGCGCGCCCGACCGCAGCGAGTTGGTCACGATGTAGAGCACGTCGGGCCCGGGCGTGAGGTTCAGCAGCCAGCCGGCGGCGATGAACAGCAGCAGGTGCGGCGCGTCCGGCATCCCGTCACTTCCCGAAGAACTGGCGGATCGCGGCGATGGCGCGGTCGACGCCCGCGGCGTCCACGTCCAGGTGCGTCACGAAGCGCAGCCGGTACAGCCCGGTCGCCAGCACGCCCTGCCCCGCCAGGTGCTCGAGCAGGGCGTCGGACCGCTCGCGCGCGCTCCCCGTGAGGTCGACGAACATGATGTTGGTTTGCGGCGGCTCCACCTGCAGGCCTTCGATGCCGGCCAGGCCCTGCGCCAGGCGCTGCGCCAGCGCGTGGTCCTCGGCCAGCCGCTCGACGTGGTGGTCCAGCGCGTACGACGCGGCCGCGGCCAGCATGCCGGCCTGGCGCATGGCGCCGCCGGCCATCTTGCGCACGCGCCGCGCCCTGGCGATCAGCTCGCGCGAGCCGCACAGGGCCGAGCCCACCGGCGCGCCCAGCCCCTTGCTGAAGCAGACGGAGACGCTGTCGAAACACTGGGCAATGCGCCGGGCCTCGGCCAGTGGCTCGCCGCCGGTGGACACCGACTGGGCCACGGCCGCGTTGAACAGCCGCGCGCCATCCAGGTGGCGCGCGAGGCCCTTGCTCCTGGCCAGCGCCGTCGCCTGCTCGATGTAGCCGAACGGCAGCAGCTTGCCGCCCAGCGTGTTCTCCAGCGCCAGCAGGCGCGTGCGCGCGAAGTGCGGATCGTCGGGCTTGATGGCCGCTTCGATGTCCGCCAGCGCCAGCGTGCCGTCGGGCTGGTGGTCGATCGGCTGCGGCTGCACGCTGCCGAACACGGCGGCGCCGCCGCCTTCCCAGCGGTAGCAATGCTGCATCTGGCCGACGATGTACTCGTCGCCGCGCTGGCAGTGCGACAGGATCGCCGCACAGGTTGCTCTGCGTGCCGGTCGGCACGAACAGCGCCGCCTCGAAGCCCAGCAGGCCGGCGATCTTCTCCTGCAGCGCATTGACGCTCGGGTCGTCGCCGAACACGTCGTCGCCCAGCGGCGCGGCCGCCATGGCGGCGCGCATGCCGGGCGTCGGCTGGGTGACGGTGTCGCTGCGCAGGTCGACGATCGTGTTCATCGCTTCTCCTCCAGGAAGTTCTTGAGCATGGCGTGGCCGTGCTCGGTGAGGATCGATTCGGGGTGGAACTGCACGCCTTCGATGGCCAGCTCCTGGTGGCGCACGCCCATGATCTCGCCGTCGTCGGTCCAGGCCGTGATCTTCAGCTCGGCCGGGCAGGTCGACTCGCTCGATCGCCAGCGAGTGGTAGCGGTTGACGGTGAACTGTTCCGGCAGGCCGGCAAAGACGCCTTCGCGCGTCGTGGTGATGACGCTGGTCTTGCCGTGCATGAGCTGGCGCGCGCGCACGATCTTGCCGCCGAACGCCGCGCCGACCGCCTGGTGGCCCAGGCACACGCCCAGGATCGGCAGCTTGCCGGCGAAATGCCGGATCGCCTCCACCGAGATGCCGGCTTCGGCCGGCGAGCAGGGGCCGGGCGAGATGACCAGCCGGTCGGGCGCCGCGCTGCGCGATGCCTTCCACCGTGATCTCGTCGTTGCGGAACACCTCGACCTGCGCGCCCAGTTCGCCGAAGTACTGCACCAGGTTGTAGGTGAAGCTGTCGTAGTTGTCGATCATCAGAGCAGCTTCATTCCAGCCCCTCCTCGACCAGTTCGGAAGCGCGCAGCAGCGCCCGCGCCTTGGCCTCGGTTTCCTTCCACTCCAGCTCGGGCACCGAATCGGCCACCACGCCGGCGGCCGCCTGCACGTACAGCATCTGGTCCTTGATGATGCCGGTGCGGATGGCGATCGCCACGTCCATGTCGCCGGCGTAGCTGAGGTAGCCGCAGGCGCCGCCGTACAGGCCGCGCTTGGTGGGCTCGAGCTGGTCGATCAGCTCCATCGCATGCACCTTGGGCGCGCCGGTCAGCGTGCCGGCCGGGAAGGTGGCCTTGAGCACGTCGATGCTGGTCATGCCGTCGTTCAGGATGCCCTCGACGTTGCTCACGATGTGCATCACGTGGCTGTAGCGCTCGACCGCGAAGGCTTCGGTCACCTTGACGCGTGCCGGTCTTGGCGATGCGGCCGATGTCGTTGCGCGCCAGGTCGATCAGCATCACGTGCTCGGCACGCTCCTTGGGGTCGTTGATCAGTTCCTGCTCGACGGCCTTGTCGACCTCGGGCGTCGCGCCGCGCGGCCGGGTGCCGGCCAGCGGCCGGATGGTGACCTTCTGCCCCTCGGGCGTCTGCTCCTGCCGCACCAGGATTTCGGGCGAGGCGCCCACCACGTGGAAATCCCCGAAGTGGTAGTAATACATGTAGGGGCTGGGGTTGAGCGAGCGCAGCGCCCGGTACAGCGACAGCGGCGACTCGGTGTAGCGCTTCTTGATGCGCTGGCCCACCTGCACCTGCATGAAGTCGCCGGCGGCGATCAGCTCCTTGGCGCGCTCCACCGCCTTCAGGTAGTCGGCCTTGGCGAAGTCGCGCTCGGCCGGGAAGGTCTGCGTCTGCTTGATCACCGGCGCGCTGACCGAGTACTTCAGCTGCTCGCGCAGCTCGCGCAGCCGCTTCTTGCCGTTGGCATAGGCCTCGGGCTGGGCCGGGTCGGCGTAGACGATCAGGTAGAGCTTGCCCGACAGGTTGTCGATGACGGCCAGCTCCTCGCATTGCAGCAGCAGGATGTCGGGACAGCCCAGCGTGTCGGGCGGGCAGCTTTTCTCCAGCTTCTTCTCGATGTAGCGCACCGTGTCGTAGCCGAAGTAGCCGGCCAGGCCGCCGCAAAAGCGCGGCAGGCCGGGCCGCAGCGCCACCTTGAAGCGCTTCTGGTACTGCGCGATGAAGTCCAGCGGGTTGCCGCGCGCGGTTTCCACCACCTCGCCGTCGCGTCACGACCTCGGTCAGCGCGTCGGCGCCGAAGCCGCTGGCAGCGCAGCAGGGTGCGCGCCGGCAGGCCGATGAAGCTGTAGCGGCCGAAGCGCTCGCCGCCGACCACGGATTCGAGCAGGAAGCTGTGCTTGCCGCCGTCCTTGCGCGTGGGCCAGCTTCAGGTACAGCGACAGCGGGGTTTCGAGGTCCGCGAAGGCCTCGGCGATCAGCGGAATGCGGTTGTAGCCCTGGCCGGCCAGGCTTTTGAATTCGAGTTCGGTGATCAAGGGTGAGCCTCCACAAGCTCGGCGGCGGTGGCCGCTGTTGATTCAACGAAAGTGCCTCGGCGTCGGAGGCGCGGGGCACGGGCTGCCCCGTGCAATCAGGAACGCACGAGATCAGGCTTGCGCCAGGGCCAGGCTCCCCGGCCCCTGCGACCTGCGATGTTGGTGCGGTGGATGAACATGGGCGCAAAGTGTAGCAAAGGCCGTGGCGCGGTCCGAGTGGCCACCGTCGTGAACCTATCGTTACCCGCGAAAACCCTCTTGCTGTGCCACAGGCCGGTGCGCCAGAATCGCAAAATCGAACGATCGTTCTTTTTTCAGGAGTCAAGATGAAGATGCTCAAGCAATGGCTGCTCGCCCTGGTGCGCCCTGTTCGCTGGCCACCGGCGCATTCGCCCAGGCCACCGTGTCGGGCGTGAAGTTCGACGAGACGACCGACGTGCGCGGCAGCAAGCTGCAACTCAATGGCGCCGGCGTGCGCTACAAGGCGATCTTCAAGGTCTACACGGCGGGCCTGTACCTGCGCGAAGAAGGCCGACACGCACGGAAGAGGTGCTCGCCGCTGCCGGGCGCCAAGCGCATGAGCATCACCATGCTGCGCGACATCGACTCCGCCGAACTGGGCAAGCTGTTCTCGCGCGGCATCGAGGACAACATGGACAAGGCGGCCTTCTCCAAGCTGATCCCGGGCGTGATGCGCATGAGCCAGATCTTTTCCGACGCACAAGAAGCTCAATGCCGGCGAGAACTTCATGATCGACTGGGTTCCCGGCACGGGCACGGTGATCACCGTCAAGGGCGTGCCGCAGGGCGAGCCCTTCAAGGAGCCCGAGTTCTTCAACGCGCTGCTGCGCATCTGGCTGGGGCCGAACCCCGCCGACTGGAAACTCAAGGACGCGCTGCTGGGCCAGCCCGGCCTGACGCCAGCGCGGCCAGCTTCGGCCAGCGAATCGACGAAGCCGTCGGCGTCCACGCCGCGCACCGGCTCGCCGTGGTTGTAGCCGTAGGTGACCAGCACCACCGGGCAGCCGGCGGCGCGCGCGGCCCGCGCGTCGTTGCTGGAATCGCCGATCATGAGCGTGCGCGCCGGCGGCGAGCCCAGCGCTTCGCAGGTCTTGAGCAGCGGCAGCGGATCGGGCTTCTTGCGCTCGAAAGCGTCGCCGCCGAAAACCACTTCGAAAGAACGGACGCCAGGCCCTTGGCCTGCAGCAGCGGCACGCGCGAAATTCGTGGGCTTGTTGGTCAGGCACGCCAGCTTCAGCCCGGCCTGCTTGCAGCGCCTGCAGCCCTTCGACCACGCCGGGATACACCAGCGCGTATCGGCCATTGATGGCCAGGTAGTGCCGCTGGTAGGCCTGCCAGGCCGGCTCGTACAGCGACGGGGCCGCCTGCACCGCGGCCAGCACCGACCGGATCAGGTGCTCCGAGCCCTTGCCCACCATGCGGCTCGATCGCGGCGCGCTCGACTGCGGGCAGTCGACAGCTCTCGCAGCATGCTGTTGAGGGCGACATCGAAATCGCCCAGGGTGTCGACCATGGTTCCGTCGAGGTCGACGATGGCGGCCTGCGCCTCGATGGTCCTGGAATGTGTGGATGGCATGAAAGGAAATGGGCCCGTTGACGGGCCCATTTTGTCGCATGCGCAAGTGCGGCGTTGCGCTAGAGGACCTTGCGTCCGCTGATGATGCGCAGCAGCACGACCACGACGGCGATCACGAGCAGAACGTGGATCAGCCCGCCGGCAGTGACGGATGTCACCATCCCGAGCAGCCACAGGATCAGGAGAATGATGGCGATGGTATAGAGCATGGTTCTTCCTTGGTTCAACGTGTCGGGACGGGGCGTTCGACTTCACGAAGGATGCCGCCTTGCTGCGCGCTGCCGCTGGTGGTGCCGTGCTTCATGCGCATCGCGCAATCTTCCCGGTCCTGCGCGGGCAACGCATCGCAGCGCTCCATGCGGTTCTTGCCGAGGCTGCCGTCACCGGCGGTGCCCAGGTTGCCGCGCTTGGCCTCCTTCAAGGCGGCGCCCGCCTCTTTCAGGCAGGTGGCGCGGTCCTGGTTGGAAGTGCCGTTCATGCACGCCGCACGTTCCTGCTGGTAGCGCAGCTGCGCGTCGGAAGGCGCTGCGACGGCGGCGCCCGCAAAAAGCAGGGCTGCCATCGCGCCGAGGACGGCTCTCACTTGACCCTCATGTCGTTGGCGACCGAGGTCACGCCATTGACGCCCTGCGCAACCTGCACGGCGCGATCGACCGCGGCGCGGCTGCTGACGAAGCCGCTCAGCTGGACGCGGCCCTTGAACGTCTCGACGTTGATCTCGGCGGACTTGAGCGTCGGCTCCTTGAAGATCGCCGCCTTCACCGAGGTGGTGATGGCCGTGTCGTCGATGTACTGGCCGGTGCTTTCGTGGCGGGTGGTCGACGCGCAGCCGGCCAGTGCCGTGAGTGCGACGGCGGCGAACAGGACTGAAACGCGGGTGAATTTGTTCATGGTGTGGATCTCCAGATATCTCGAGGGACAGCCCGGCGAATCGCTCACGGGGCGGGATGACGGCGTCAACCCATGCAGAGTGCCCGCACGGCCTGCGAGGGTCTGTGCGCTGCCGAACCGATGAGCCGGCGGGCGTGTAGGACAAAGGCGCTTCCGGTGCTATGTGCCTGAACGTACAGACGGCTCATCGATAAGCGCGCACTGTGCGGTCCAAGGCCCGTTCCAGGCCTATCGCGCGGCGAGAGCCGCGGTCTTCGCCTGGTGCCTTCTTCTCTTTCTTCCTGTGGGTGAGCGCTGCGTTTCGCGCATGACGGGCCAGGAACAATTCCCTCTGGAGATATCCATGCATAGAACCTTGAAAACCGCGCTCGCGGTCTCCGCGCTGGCCCTGGCCACGCAGGCCATGGCACAAGTCACTTTCTACGAAGGCGAGGGCTTCCGCGGCCGCGCCTTCACCACCGACCGGCAGGTGGGCGACTTCGTTCGCGTCGGCTTCAACGACCGCGCCTCTTCGGTGGTGGTCGGAAGCGGCCGCTGGGAAGTCTGCGAGAACTCGCGCTTCGATGGGCGCTGCGTCGTCCTGCGCCGTGGCAGCTACGACTCGCTGCGCGCGCTCGGCCTGGAAAACAGCATTTCGTCGGTTCGCCCGGCGGACAACCGCAGGCGCTATGACAACGAAGCGCCGGCGCCGCAGGCCGCCGCCGACTACCAGTTCCGCCGCCGCGCCAACGAGCGCGTGTACGACGCACCGGTCACCTCCGTGCGCGCCGTGATGGGCGCCGCCACCGAGCGCTGCTGGATCGAGCGCCAGCAGGTCTCCGATTCGAACGGCAACCGCAACGTGGGCGGTGCGATCGCCGGCGCCCTGATCGGCGGCGTGCTCGGCCACCAGGTGGGCGGCGGCTCGGGCAAGGACATCGCGACCGTGGGCGGCGCAGTGGCCGGCGGCGTGATCGGCTCCAACGTCGGTCGCGACAACAACTACGCCAGCCGCGACGTGCGCCGCTGCGAGAACACCACCAGCGGCACACCGGCTTACTGGGACGTGACCTACAACTTCCGCGGCCGCGACCACCAGGTCCAGATGTCGGCAGCGCCCGGCACGACGGTGGCCGTCAACCGCGACGGCGAACCCCGGCAGTAATCGCGCCCCGGCGCCATGAGAAAAGCGGCCCTCGGGCCGCTTTTCCTATTGGGGGCGCGAACCCCCTTTCGAGTGCGTTTACCGGGTACCGGTCACTTCCACTTCGACACGGCGGTCCGGCTGCAGGCAGGCGACGACGGCCGGCGTGGGCTTGGCGCCCTTGCAGTCGCCGGGCTTGGTCACCGGATCGGCGCCGTCGACGCCCCGGGCCGAGATCTTCGCGGACGCGACGCCCGCTTGCACCAGGTAGGCGGCCACCGCTTCGGCGCGGCGCTGCGACAACTTCAGGTTGTAGTCGTGCGAGCCGAACCGGTCGGTGTGGCCCGTCACCTGGATGGCGTCGTAGCGGATGCCGCGCAGGTCGGCGGCCAGCTTGTCCAGCGACGCACGGCCGTCCGGCTTGATGGTGGACTTGTCGAAGTCGAACAGCGAATCGGCCGACAGCGTCACGCGCATCGGCGCGGGCGCGGGCGGCGGCGGGGGCGGCGGGGGTGCCACCACCGGGGCCGGCGGCGGCGGCGCGGCGGCCACGTACACCGGCTGCGGCGCCGCGGCGCGAACGGGCTGCGGCGTGGCGCCGAAGCGATAGATCAGGCCGACGGAAAACAGGTCCTGGTGCCCGCGGTTGCCCACGCCGTCCTTCAGGCGGTAGCGTTCGACTTCCGCGCGCACGGCCAGCGAGTCGGTGATGTCGTAGCCCAGGCCGAGGCCCACCTTGAGGTTGGTGCTGCGCTCGCTCGGGTTGGCACTGGCGTAGGGGATGCGCGCCGCGCCGGTCGCGCTGAAGCTGTCCTTGCTGCGGATCGAGGTGACGCCGATGCGGCCCAGTGCCGACAGCTTGCCCACCAGGGGCAGCGTGCCGACCAGGTCGAGGTTCAGGCCGCGGGCGCGCATGTCGCCGCTGAGCGTGCCGGCCGGCACGGTGGTGGCGGTGTAGCCGACGCGGCCCAGGTCGAAGAACCCGGCTTCGACGCCGATGTTCGGGGTGAACTGGTAGCCGCCGAACAGCTTGTAGCCGGTGGCGCGGTCGCGGTCGTCGATGGACGAGGTGCCCAGGCCCTGGCCGAGCAGGCCCGAGGTGATGCGCGCGTCGTCGATGGTCGCCGCCGAGCGGCCGACGCTGGCGCCGCCGTACCAGCTGCCTTGCGCCATGGCGGGCGAGCCGCCGAGCATGGCCAGCGCCGCGAGGCCCAGCATTCCTGATGCGTGATGGAGTTTCATGTTTGCTTTCTGGAAGGTTGTTCTTGCGCTGTCCGCTCAGGGCGCCGGGACGTTGATGACGGTGTTGACCATCGTGACGGAGGCGCCGAGCGACAGCACACGGCCGTTGATCGTCACCAGGGCCACGTTGCCCGGCGTGGAGATCGCCGCGCCCGACTGGGAAATGATGGTGCCCACCATGGTCCCGCCGCCGGCCGCGTTGATCGTCGCCGCGCTGCCGACCTGCCAGAACACGTTCTTCGCCTGCGCGCCGTTGGCCAGGATGATGCTGGACGGGAACGCCGCGCCGGGGCCGCCCACGGTCAGCGACGTCGCCATCTGGAACACCCACGTGGCGTTGGCATTGCCTTGCGCGTCCAGCGTCAGGTTGCCGCCCTGGATCATGAAGCTGCCGGCGCCGGACGTGTACACGCCGGGGGCCAGCGTCTTGTTGGCCAGGTTGCCGGCGCCGGGGTCCGGCCCGCCGGGCATCGCCACCAGCGCGTTGTAGGCCGCGAGCGCGTCGGCCCGGGCTTGCGTCGCGATGGCGAACGTGGTCGCGGTTCCTTCGCTCGGGCAGCCGACCGTCGGCGGCGGTGCCGCGGTGTAGATCAGCCCGTTCACGGTGCCGACGTTCAGCGGCGTTTCCGTGTAGGTGCAACCCGGGCCGGCGTCATGGAAGCCGGTGACGGCGGTGGAAACCGCCGTGGTGCCGATGTTGCCGTTGACCACGGTGTTCAGGCCCTGGCTGGTGACGCCGGCGCTGCCGCCGAACGTGCCGAACTGCGATGCCGAGCCGAGTGCGACCGCGGGCGGTGCCGGCGGAACCACGCAGCTCACGGCCGTGAAGGTCCAGGTCTTGTCCGCGGCCATCGTGTTCGCCGGGACCGCGAGGTCGGCCGCGCCGAGGGCGCCGCCCTTGACGCGCGCCGTGTAGGTCGTGCCGGCCGTGAGCGGCTGCGCCGGGGTGAAGGTGGCGATGCGACCCGTTGCGTCATCAAGCAGCACGGAGGACGCGACCACCGGCGAAGCGCCCGTGACCGTGAACACGGACGAGTTGATCGTGGTCGGGTTCATGCGCAGGCCGGACGGCACGTCGAAGGTGGCGTTGACCGTCGCATTGGTGCACACCGCCGAAGCGCCGTTGGCGGGGTTGGTGGATTGCACCGATACATTGCCCGCAGGCGCGGCCGTGGCTGCCGTCGTGAAGGACCAGACGTAATTGCTGGCTGCCGGCAGGGCGGCCTGGTTACCGGCCAGCGCGTTGCCGGCCAGGTCGGTCGCGCCGGTCGTCACGGTGGCAACGTAGGTGGTGTTGGCGGCCAGTGCGGCGGCAGGCGTGAACAGCGCCGTGCGGTTGCCGACGGCGTAGGTCACGTTGCCCGCGGGGGCGACGCAAGGCGCGGTGCAAGCCAGCTTGAAGCTGGTCGCCGAGATCGAGGCCGGGGCCATGTCTTCCGTGAACACGGCGCTGATCGCGGTGTTGGTCGGCACGGCCGTCGTCGGGCCAGGCGATGTGGTGGCCGGGACGGTGAGCGAGACGCGCGGCCGGGTGGTGTCGGGCACGACGCCGGTGCTGAACTTCCACACATAGGGCGTGGCCAGCACCAGGCCGGTGGCCACGCTGGTGGCGCCGGTGATGGTGGCGGTGTAAGTGGTGCCGTTCACCAGGGAGCTGCCGGCCGCCAGGGCGAAGGTGGCGATGCGGCTGGTGCCGTCCAGGGACACGGTGCCCGCAGGACCGACGCAGGGCGCGGCGCACAGCAGCGTGAAGCCGCCGGCGCCCAACGGGTTGATCGGCTCGCTGAAGGACGCCGTGATCGCCGTGTTGTTGGTGGCGACGCCGGTGGTGTTGTTCGCGGGCGCCACGGCGGTGACCGTGGGCGGGGCGGAGCCGACGGGCGTGCCGTCGAAGCCGAGGATCGGATCGCGTCCGCCGCTGCCCCCGCCGCCGCAGGCCGCGAGCGCGCCCACCAGGATTGCCGCGAGCCACGGCCGAATGCTCTGGAGTCTGTTCATGTTCTTGTCCGGTAGGTTGGAGTGCGAAGTGCGTCGGCGGGGAGCGTCCCCGTCATCCGTCCCGCAGGGTGCGCGCTGGCCCGCGGCGCATCTGTGCGCTGCCGCGCTTAGCGCAGCGCTTGCGCACCGATCTCAGCCGTAAAGGGGAAGAACCACTACTGCGCCGCGGCGCTTTGTCCTACTTGCGCGGCGTCGGGCAACTCCGGCATGACGAGCGGGAAGGAGACGACGAATCGGCTGCCCTTGTCCCGGCCCGCACTTTCGACGCTGACGCTGCCGCCATGCGCCTCCACCAGCTCGCGCACCACGGCCAGCCCGATGCCCAGGCCGCCCTGGTTGTGGGCGGTGGCGTGCTCGTCCTGCATGAACAGGTTGAAGATATGGGGCAGCGCCTCGGCCGAGATGCCGATGCCGTTGTCGGAAATGGTGACCACCGCCTGGTCGCCCACGACCTGCGCGTGCAGCGAGATCTCGCCGTCTTCCGGCGTGTACTTCGCCGAGTTTTCAAGCAGGTTGCTGAACACCTGGACCAGCCGCACCGCGTCGCCGTCCACCTTCATCGGCGCGGACGTTCCGGTGCGCCTGAACCGGTGGCGCCGCACGTCGAAGGCCGGCTGGCAGGCTTCGATGGCCAGTTCGAGCACGCCCGACAGGTCCATGGTCGTGCGCTGCAGCCGGAACTTGCCGGTGCTGATGCGCGAGCCGTCGAGCAGGTCGCCGATCAGCCGGGACATGTGGGTGACCTGGCCGTTGATGGTGGCCTGCAGCTTGTTCAGGAGCTGCTCGTCGGTGCGGGCGCGCGGGAGCATCTGCGCGGCCAGCCGCAACGGCAGCAGCGGGTTGCGCAGCTCATGGGCGGCCATCGCGAGGAACTTGATCTGCTTGGTGTGGGCCAGCTCGGCATCGGCCTCGAGTTCGCGCGAACTCAGCGCCGCCACGATCAGCTGCTCGTTGGCTTCGCGCAGGTCCGCGACGCGGCTTTGGTACTCGGCCCGCGCCAGTTCGCCGGAAGCCGACAGGGCCGGCACCACGGCCGCCAGGCCGTTGCGGGTGAGCTCGCCCAGGCGGTGGCGGGCCATGTCGGCGATGCTTTGCGCCCGCAGCGCCGCGAGCACCAGCTGCTCGTTGGCTTCCAGCAGCTGCGCGGCCGGGACGCCGGAAATGTCACGCTGCACCCGCGCCAGGTCGTTGCGCAGCACGCCGAGCTCCGCACGCACCGTGTCGGCCTGCTGGTTGAGCAAGGCCAGGGTGCGGGTGGCAATCGCCACCTTGCGCTCGTCCGACAGGCCGGTCATGGCGGGCTGCCTTGGCGCGCTTCAGCCATTGCCGGGGCCGCTGAGAGGCGGGTTCTTCGAGTCGCGCCGGGTCGGCCGGCCGCCCAGCAGGCCTTCGTAGTCGGCCAGCATCTCGCCGATGCGGATGCCGTGGTCGTCGATGCTGAAGAGGCGCAGTTCGTTGGAGTGGATGCTGTCGCGCACCTTGGCCACGGCCATGATCCGCAGCAGACGGCTGTCGACCTCGATGTAGCGCTGCACGATGATCGCATCGGTGAGGAACGCCGTCCCGTAAGGGGAAAAGCGCAGGTCGTCGAAGCGGTCTTCCAGCTCCGAGGTCATGAGCACCGTGGCGCCGGTGCTCGCGAGCGCAAGCACCATGCGGGACAGCGATTCGCGGAAATCCTCGCGGAACGTCGGGGCCAGCGCCAGCTCGAAGCCCGACAGCGAGTCGATCACGACCCGGCTCGCGTTGAGCCGGCGCACCTCGGCGATGAGCAGGGTGGCGATTTCGTCCACCGAGAGGCCGGGCGCGCGCGCGTCGATCACGCCGACGCGCCCGCTGGCGATGAGTTCGGCCATGAAAGCGCCGCGCGACCGGTTGGGGCGCTGTTCGAAAGCGGCGATCACGCCGCTTTCCCCGTTGCGCGCGCCCTCGGCCAGGAAAGCGGTGGCCAGGATGCTCTTGCCCGCGCCCGTGGGGCCGGCCACCAGCAGCGAATAGCCGCGCGGCAGGCCGCCGCCCAGCATCTCGTCCAGTCCCGCCACGCCCATCTTCAGCCGGTGACCGGCGGGCCTGGCCATGACGTCCGCCTGCGCTTCGGCCATCCTGGGCGGGGCGAACACCTGGATGCCCGCGTCGCCGATGCGGAACGTGTGCAAGCCCGACAGCGTGGCCTGCCCGCGCATCTTCATGATCTCCATCTTGCGGACGACGGAATTGCGCTCCACGCTCTGGCGCAGCCAGATCAGCCCGTCGGCCACGGTGAAGATGGGGTTGGGATCGTTGTCGGTGAAGTACTCGCCGATCAGGAACGTGGTGGCCTGCCAGCTGGTCATCATCATGCCCAGCTGCTGCACGAATTCCTGCAGGCTGATGAACGACTTGCCGCTCTCCTGCGACAGCACCACCGAGCGGAACGAATCGACGAACACCAGCCCCGGGCCGTGCTCCTCGACCTCGGCCAGGATGCGGGCCAGCACGGTCTTCAGGTCGCCGGTGGAGGTTTCCTCCGACAGGTTGACGAAACGCACGCAATCGTTCACCTTGGCGCTGTCGAAGAACTCGAACTGCTGCTGGTAGCGCAGCATCTTCAGCGGCGGCTCGCCCAGCACGGTGAAATAGATCGCGGGGCGCTCGGGCGTGGCCAGCGAGAACATGATCTGGTGCGACAGCGTCGTCTTGCCGCAGCCGGGCGGGCCGGCGACGACATTGAACGAGAATTCCGGCAGCCCGCCGCCGAGCACCTCGTCCAGGCCCGGCACGCCGGTCGCAAGGCGATGGATGATGGCTTTGTCGCTGGTCATGGTGATTTATCCTGCACGGCAGTGCCGGCTGAAGGTGACGGCTCCCAGACGGACTGCAGCAGCCGCTGCATGAGCGAGCGGCCGATCAGGTCGACCAGCAGGTCCTCGAAGATTTTCAGCACTGCGTCGTGCCCGGCAGCGCCGGCCGTTGCCTCCTGCTGGGAAAGCGCGGTGCGCAAGGCGCTGAATTCCCCCGGCTGGACCGAGCCCTCGTAGGCCGCGGCCAGCCACGGGTAGTCCGCGCGCGCCAAATGCAGGCTGCGTTTGAAGAGTGCGCCGCTGCCCCTCGAACCGATGACGGGGGACAAGGCGCCGTCGATGGCGCACCAGATGGCGACCGCAGTGTCGGCGATCTGCCCGGCATCCGCGCCATTGGCTGCGTCCGCTCCCAGAGTTTTCACTGTGCGTCGCCCATGATGGCGTCCGCACCGGACATTCCCGATGCGGACAGGCCTCCATTGTGGACCTCCAATAACGCCGGCGCCCGGAATTCTCGCGTTTGGGGCAGGTATTGGGGACTTATGTCGTAGGGACTCGCCAAATATCCGCCTGCGTGCGCCGCCGTACAGACACGCCCGTGCCTTGGCGGGCATCCGGTGATTGTCCTTTGCGTCCTCACAGGCTAAGCCTCAGGACATGCGCGGCGCCGTCGAGCGGCACCCGCAGGGGGCCCGGCGCGACCGCCATCGCATGGCCGTCGAGCACCGCCCCGACGGCGGCGCGCCGCGGGCCTGGCCCCGCGATGACACTGATCTCATAGCGGCTTTGCTCGACGCTCACCGTGGCTTCGTATCCGGGCCATTCCGCCGGAATGCATGGCGCGATCACCAGGAACGCGCCTTCGCGCCGCAGGCCCAGGATACCTTCGATGCCGGCCTGGTACATCCAGCCGGCGGCGCCCGTGTACCAGGTCCAGCCGCCGCGGCCCGTGTGCGGCGCGACCGAATAGACGTCGGCCGCGACCACATAGGGCTCGACCCGGTAGCGTTCGGCTTGCGCCGGTGTGCGCGCATGGTTGATCGGGTTGAGCAGCGCGAACAGCTCCGCCGCCCTCGCGCCTTCGCCGAGTTTCGCGAACGCCAGCACCGCCCACATCGCGGCGTGGCTGTACTGGCCGCCGTTTTCGCGCACCCCGGGCGGATAGCCCTTGATGTAGCCCGGGTCCCGCGGCGTGTGGTCGAAGGGCGGGGTGAACAGCAGGGCCAGGCCATCGTCGCGCCGGACCAGCCGCTCGTCCAGCGACGCCATCGCCGTGCGCGGCGCGCGCCGGGTCGGCGGCGCCGGACAGGACGGCCCAGGACTGCGCGATGGAATCGATGCTGCATTCGCCGCTGTCCTTCGACCCGAGCCAGCTGCCGTCGTCGTAGGTCGCGCGGCGGTACCACTGGCCGTCCCAGGCTTCGCGTTCGAGCGCTTCGCGCAGCTGCAGCGCGTGCGCGCGCCAGCGCGCCGCGCGGCCGGCGTCGCGCCCGTCGGCCAGCGGCGCGAACAGGGCGATCGTGCGCAGCAGCAGCCAGCCGAGCCACACGCTTTCGCCCTGCCCGCCTTCGCCCACGCGGTTCATGCCGTCGTTCCAGTCGCCGGTGCCCATCAGCGGCAGGCCGAGCCGGCCGGTGAGCGCCAGGCACTGGTCGAGCCCGCGCGCGCAATGCTCGAACAGGCTGGCCGGCTGGTCCGCGGCCATGGGCTGGAAGAACGCGTCGTGTTCGCCGGCGGCGAGCGGCGGGCCTTCGAGGAAGGGCACCATTTCATCGAGCACGCCCGCGTCGCCGGACCGCGCGACATAGGTGCGCCGCCGCGTAGGCGAGCCACACGCGGTCGTCCGAGATGTGGGTGCGCACGCCCTGCCCCGATTGCGGCAGCCACCAATGCTGGACGTCGCCCTCACCGAACTGGCGGCCGGCCGCGCGCAGCAGGTGGGTGCGGGTTTCCTGCGGCAGCGCGAAGGACAGCGCCATGCCGTCCTGCAGCTGGTCGCGAAAGCCGTAGGCGCCGCTGGCCTGGTAGAACGCCGAGCGCGCCCGGACGCGGCAGGCCAGCGTCTGGTACAGCAGCCAGCCGTTGAGCATGATGTCGCATCGCGCGGTCGGGCGTGCGGACCTGCACGGCGCCCAGCAGCGAGCGCCAATGGTCCTTCACCTGCGTGAACATCGCGTCCAGGTCGGCGCGGCGCAGGCGCGTGACCAGCTCGCGCGCCTTCTCGGCGGATTCGCACTGGCCGAGGAAGAAGACGACTTCGACGGTTTCGCCGGCGCCGACCTCCACCACGCGCTGCAGCGCCGCGCAGGGATCGAGCCCCGCGCCCGATGCGCCGGACAAGGGGTGGCGTCCCAGCAGTCCAGCCGGCGCGGCGGGGCCGCCGTCGCGGCCGAGGAATTCGCGGCGATCCGCCGTGAAGGCGGTGTGCCTGCCGTCCAGGTCGGCAAAGGCGGTGCGGCCGGGGAACGCCGTGCTCCAGGCATTGCTGGCCAGCATCGCGCCCGTGGCCTCGTCGATGCCGGTGCAGATGAACGGGCCGCTGGCGCCGCGCGAGGTGCCCAGCACCCACTCCGCATAGGCCGTGACGGACAGGCGCCGCGGCACGCCCGAGAGGTTGCGCAGCGTCAGGCGCGAAATCTTCACCGGATCGGCGACCGGCACGTACTGCAGCAGGGCGAGCGCAATGCCATCGGCCTGGTGCTCGAAGCGGCTGTAGCCGAACCCGTGGCGCGCGATGTAGCGGCCGGCGCCCCGCATCGGCTGCGCGGTCGCGGTCCAGACTTCGCCGCTGTCCTCGTCGCGCACGTACAGCGCTTCGCCGGCCGGGTCGCGCACCGGGTCGTTCGACCACGGCGTGAGCTGGTTCTCGCGGCTGTTCTCCGCCCAGGTGTAGCCGCTGCCCTCGGCCGAAGCCTGGAAGCCGAAGCCCGCATTGGCGACCACGTTGATCCACGGCGCGGGCGTGGTGGCGCCGCCCTCCAGCACCGTCACGTACTCGCGGCCGTCCTCGTCGAAGCCGCCCAGCCCGTTGAAGAACTCCAGGCCCTGCGGCGCGGGAAGGTTCTCGCCCGCCGGCGCCGCCTGCGCCGGGCGCCGGCGCCGTGGCGGGCTGCAAGATCCGCCTGGCGCACCAGCGCGAGCTGGTCGGCGATCGGGCCGCGCCGCGCGACCAGGGCGACGCGTGCGACCGATTGCAGCAGGGCCCGCGCGCCCACGCTCATCAGGTCGGCCCGCAGCGCGTACACCGAGCCCTGTGCCAGCTCGGCGCCGAAGCGCGGCTGCGACTGGCTGCTGCGCACCGCCGTGTCGATGGCGATCTGCAGGTCCTGCACATAGGAGGCGGCGCGCTCGTTCACGATCACCAGGTCCACCGCGAGTCGCTTCATGCGCCAGTACTCGTGCGCGCGCAGCAGCTGGCGGACCTGCGCGATGTCGTCGATCTCGTCGATGCGCAGCAGCACGATGGGCAGGTCGCCCGAAATCGAATGCGGCCACAGGCCCGACTGCGGCCCGCCACCGCGCACGATGGCTTCGGACGACGCGCGAAAGCCCGGGTCGGCGTACAGGATGGGCGCGGCCAGCCGCTGGAAGTCCGCCGCCTCCTCCGCCTTCACGCCGATGTGCCGCAGCTGCACCTGGGCCTGGGTCCAGGCCAGCGTCTTGGCGCGGTCGAACGCGTTGCGGTCGTGGTGCTTGTCGATCAGGTGCAGCAGCTCCGCGCGCGACGGGGCCACCAGCGTCCAGAAGTCCACGCGCGCGGACTTTCCCGGGCGCGATGCGGACCCGCTGGCGCAGCGAGAACACCGCGTCGAGCACGGTGCCGACGGTGTTGGAAAGCGGCCCGGGGAGCGTCATCGCCGCCGCCGTGGCGACGCCGTTGCCCCGCCCCAGGAAGCGCGCCCGGTCGGTTTCGTACTGCGTGTCCGCGGTCACTTCGCCTTCCACCACGGCGAAATGCGCGGCCCACATGGGCGCTTCCTCGTTCGAGCGCGGCCGGCGCGTGGCCAGCAGCGCGCCGAACTCGGGCAGGAATTCGGTCTGCACGAACAGCTTGGAGAAGGCCGGGTGCGCGTTGTCCGAGGCGGGCGTGGCGAGCACCAGCTCCGCGTAGGACGTGAGTTCGATCTCGCGCGCGCGCCGGCCGCTGTTGACCAGCACCAGCCTGCGAACCTCGCCGTCGTCCTCGCCCGACACCAGCACTTCCATGCTGGTGGCGAGCGAGGCGTCGCGCCGCATGAATTCCGCATGGTCTTCGCCGAAGACGACTTCCGCACCGTCCGGCGCATCGAGCAGGGGCTGCGCGCTCGCCGACCACAGGGCGCCGCTGTCGGTGTCGCGCAGGAAAACGAACGAGCCCCAGTCGTCGCGCGTGGCGTCCTCGCGCCAGCGGGTCACGGCAATGTCGCGCCAGCGGCTGTAGCCCGCGCCCGAGGCGGTGAGCATCACCGCGTAGCTGCCGTTGGACAGCAGGTGGGTGACGGGAGCGCCGGTGTGCGGGCCGCGCAGGCGCCGCACCGCGGCGGCCGCGGCCGCCGGCCGCGCCGGCGAGGCCCGGACCTCTTCGGCCCGGGGATGGGCGACGGCGACATCCCGCGGCATGCGCTCCTGCAGCAGCAGCTCGCAGGCCTGGATCATCGGTTCGCGGTGGAAGCGCTCGCGCATGCGGCCGTCCTGCAGGGCATTGGCGATGGCCACGATGGTCATGCCCTGGTGATGGGCCATGAAACAGCGCACGATCGCCACTCCCGCGTCGTCCGGCAGCCGCGCGGGCGTGAAGTCCAGCGCTTCGTAGAACCCGTAGCGGCCGGACGCGCCCATGTCGGCCAGGCGCTGGTAGTTGCGCAGCGCGCCGCCGGGATCGACCATCGCCGCCAGGCCGGTGGCGTAGGGCGCGATCACGACGTTGTCGGCCAGCCCGCGCTTGAGCCCCAGGCCCGGCACGCCGAAGTTGGAATACTGGTAGGTGAATTCCATGTCGCGCGCGTTGTAGGCCGACTCGGAAATGCCCCAGGGAATGTCGAGCGCGTCGCCATAGTCCTGCTGCCTGCGCACCACCAGCCGGTTGGTCTGCTCCAGCAGGCTGCCGGCCGGCGCGCGCATCACCAGCGAAGGCATGAGGTACTCGAACATCGAGCCGGACCAGGAGATCAGCGCCGAGGCATGGCCCAGGGGCGTCGCGGTGCGACCCAGGCGAAACCAGTGCTTCGTCGTCGCATCGCCCTTGGCGATGGCGAACAGGCTGGCCAGCCGCGCTTCCGAGGCGAGCAGGTCGTAGCAGCTGGGGTCGAGCCGGTTGTCGGCCAGCGAATAGCCGATGGACAGCAGCTTGCGCTCGCCATCCATCAGGAAGTCGAAGTCCATCGCCAGCGCCATTTCGCGCGCCTCGTGGGCGAGCAGCTTCAGGCGTGCCCCCAGCGGCAGCGGCGCATCGGCCAGCTGCGCCCGGTCGCGGCCATGTTCGTGCAGCGCGCGCCCCACGGCCTCGAGCCAGAACACCAGGTCGGGCGTGCCCGCGCCTTCGGCCGCGGGCGCCAGTTCGCGTGCAGCCTTCGCCGCCTTGTCGGCGAGCCGCTTGAGCGCGGCGGGCATGATTTCGTCGGCCTTGGCTTTCAACCCGGCCTGGATCTCATCGAGGAGGGCGGCCAGCCGGCCGCCTTCCTCGCCGCTCGCGGCAGGCAGGGCCGCCATCGCGTGGCGGGCCAGCTGCAGGTGATCGGCGATGCCGCTGCGCGCATGGGCGGCGTTCGGCTCGGCGATCCACTCCTCGCAGGCGTTGGCCAGGACGATCAGGTGGCCCGCGAAGTTGCCGCTGTCGACCGACGACACATAGGCCGGCGCCAGCGCCTGCAGGTCCAGCGTGCCGTACCAGTTGAAGAAGTGGCCCTTGAAGCGCGCGAGCTTTTGCAGCGACAGGAAAGTCGCCTCCATCCGCTCCACGGTTTCCAGCGTGCCGGCCCAGCCGAAGTCGCGCGCGGCGACGGCCGACAGCAGGTACAGGCCGATGTTGGTGGGCGACGTGCGATGCGCGACGGCGGGCTTGGGGTCTTCCTGGAAATTGTCCGGCGGCAGCATGTTCTCGGCCGGCGTGACGAAGGTCTCGAAGAAGCGCCAGGTGCGCCTTGCGATCAGGCGCAGCTCGGGCTCCTCGCCCGGCAGCAGCGCCAGGCGCTGAGCCGCCGCGGGCGAGCGGCTGGACCACAGCGCGAGCGCGGGCGCTGCGAGCCACAACAGTGCGAAGGGCAGGACCAGCGGCCACGACGCCGGCGCGTACGCCCCCGCGGCAGCGGCCGCCGCCAGGCCGAGCAGGGTGCCGCCGGCCATCTGGCGATAGAAGCCCGCCACGTCCAGCCGCGGCGCCCGGGCGGACTGGGCGGCCGTGGTCCACTCCAGCAGGCGCCGCCGCGTGACCGCCAGCCGCACCAGGGTCCGGGCGATGGCGTCCAGCATGCGCCAGGCCTGGTCGGCGAGGAAAGCCGTGGTGAAGAAAGTTTGCAGCAGCGCCAGGCGCAGGTCGACGGCGAGCACGCGCAGGTGACGCGGCAGGTGGATGCCGGAGCGGCGCGGCAGGATGCCCAGCAAAGGCGCGAGGAACGCGGGCACCGCGATCGCGGCCAGCACGAGCAAGACCGCCCGCACGCCCGAATCCAGCGGCAACATCCACGACATGCCGAGCGCGGCCAGCAGCAGCGGTGCCTGCAGCGACCGCCTCAGGTTGTCCAGCATCTTGCCCAGGCCGACCAGCGGCAGCTCCTGCCCCAGCGAGCGGTGCCGCAGGATCCATGGCAGCAACTGCCAGTCGCCCCGCGTCCAGCGATGCTGGCGCTTGGCCGCCACGTCGTAGCGGGACGGAAACTCCTCGATCACCTCGATGTCCGAGGCCAGGCCGGCCCGCGCGAAGATGCCCTCGAACAGGTCGTGGCTGAGCAGGGTGTTGGGCGGGACGCGGTCGGCCAGCGCCGCCTCGAAGGCGTCCACGTCGTAGATGCCCTTGCCGGTGTAGGAGCCTTCGGCGAACAGGTCCTGGTAGACGTCGGACGCCGCGGCGGCGTACGGGTCGATGCCACCCGGCGCGGAAAACAGCCGCTGGTAGAAGGACCCCTCGCGACCCACCGGCAGCGACGGCGTGACGCGCGGCTGCAGGATGCCGTAGCCGCCCACCACGCGCTGCAGCGCCTCACTGAACCGCGGCCGGTTCAGCGGGTGCGCCATCTTGCCCACCAGACGCAGCGCCGCGTCGCGCGGCAGCCGGGTGTCGGCATCGAGCGTGATGACGTAGCGCACGTCGGGCGGCACCTGCGCCTGCCCGCGCGGGCCCGGCTCGAAGGTGGTGTCGGTCGCACCGCGCAGCAGGCGGTTGAGCTCGTGCAGCTTGCCGCGCTTGCGCTCCCATCCCATCCACTTGTTCTCGCCGGCATTGAACACGCGCCTGCGGTGCAGGAAGAAAAAGCGCGCGCCGCCACCGGGGCCGGGGCCGTGGCGGTGGTTCAGTTGCGCGACGGCCTCGTGCGCGGTGGCCACCAGTTGCGCGTCGCCGTCGCGGGTTGGCTGGTCGGCGTCGAGCCCGTCCGCCAGCAGGGCGAAGGCGAGGTCGCCGCCGGTGCCCGAAAGATGGTGCACTTCCAGCCGCTCGATCTGCTCGAGCAGGTCGGCCTCGCTGGTCAATAAGGTCGGCACCGCGACCAGCGTGCGCAACTGCGGCGGAACGCCGTCGCGCAGCGCCAGCCCGGGCAGCGGAACGGCCCCGAAGCTCCACGCAATGATGCGGTTGACCAGCGCGGTGGCCACTTCGGTCGCGGGAATGAACGCGGCCAGCGCGAACAGCGCCAGCCAGCGGGTGCTTGCGCCCGGCCCCCACACCGCCCAGGCGGATGCTGCCAGCAGCGCCAGCGCAAACACGAAGATGGCGCCGAGATAGCCGCCCATCCCGAGCCGCAGGTTGAAGCGCGTGAAGGCCAGCCGCAGGGGCGGCTTGAAGCCGATCACCCGCTCCAGGCCGCGCCGGCCTTCGTCGATCAGGTGGTAGCCCGGGTCCGCGCCGCGCGGAGGCTCGGCCGCCGCGGGCGCCTGCGCGGCTGCCTTGCGGCAGGCGTCCACCGCCAGCGCCGCGATGGCCAGCTCGGACAGCGGCGAGCCGCGCGCGAGCTGTTCGATCGCGCTGCGGTACAGGTTGCGGGTGGCGAAATCCATCGCGGCGAAGTCGCTGCCCGCGCGCAGGTGCTCGTCGACCAGGCTCACGCTTTCGAACAGCTGCGCCCAGTCGATGTCGGAGATGAGCCGCATGCTGGTGATCACGTTGCGCACCGTGACGTTGGAAGCGCCCTGCCGCTGCAGCGCGTGCTCCACCACCTCATGGGCCGAGGTGCCCTGCTGCTGCAGGCGCTCTTCCAGCCAGCCCAGGGCCGGCGTGGTGCGCGGGTCCTGGTCGCGCAGCCGCTTGGCCAGCTGCGCCGCGAAGAGTTCGGACAGCGGCCCCGGCGGGCGCGAGGCAATGTCGGCTTCGAGCGCCGCATGCGCCTGGCCCGGCGTGAGCAGGCGGTTGGCCAGCGCCTGCGCATCCCAGCGGGCGCTGCGCCCCGCGCTGATCTGGTCGGTCAGGCGGCGCAGGTTCTCGACCAGCACGATGCGCAGGGTGATCGCCACCGCCCACAGCTCGCCGATCGTGAGCGGCTGCACGCGCTGGTACGCCGCGATGAAGCGCTGCAGCACGGCCGGGTCGAAGTGGCTGTCGGTGTGCGCGACGAACGCCCAGGCCAGGCCGAACACGCGCGGGTAGCCGGCGAAGGGGCCGGCGGCCAGCTTGGGCAGTTGACGGTAATAGCCCGGCGGCAGGTCGCCGCGGATCTCGCGGATCTGCGCTTCGACCAGGTGGTAGTTGTCCAGCAGCCATTCGGCTGCCGGCACCACGCCGCGGCCGCTTTCCAGCTCGGCGGCGCTCGCGCGGTACGCGGCCAGGAGCACGCGCGCGTTGTCGTCGAGCCTGCGATGCAGCGACAGGACCGGTGGCGGCGTGGCCGTGATCGGCTGGGCGCGGGCCAGGGTCTGGGCGTGCAGCTCCAGCCGCTCGGTGCCGAACAGCTCCTGCCGCACGGGGGACGCGTCGTTCCACGGCGCCGGCGTCGGCCGGCGCCAGAGCGCGCGCGGATTCAGCCGGGACCTTGCGCTGCCGGGACGCGCAGGTCGTACTCGCGCAGCATCACCGGCTCGCGCGAGCCCTGCGCGAGCCTTCGGCGCACCGCGGCCTCGATGTCGGCCGCGTTGGCCAGGTAGGTTTCCATGGGATCGTCGCCCTGGGCTGTCGGGCGGTAGCGATGATGCAGGGCCTCGCGGCTCACGCTCGCGCCCAGCGGCTGGCCGTCCACCGACACCCAGAACCGGACGGTGCCGGAACTCTCGTGAAAGAAGGGTGCGTCGGACATGGCGGGGCCGTTCAGCGCGTTTGCGTCGGGGCCGCGGGCACGATCACCAACGTGTCGCCGGTCCTGCCGCGCTGGCCGGTGGCGCCCGTGTCGCCGGTGATGCCGGTCGTGCCCGTGCTGCCGGTGGCGCCGGTGCTGCCGGTGTTGCCCATCGAGCCGGTGGCGCCGGTCGAACCCGTGCTGCCCGTATTGCCGGTATTGCCGGTGTCACCCGCGGCGCCGGTGGCGCCAGTCGCGCCGGCGGGGCCAGGAACGGCAACCGGCACCGGCACGACGACTTCACGCTGGCAGGCGGTCAGGGAAATGGCCGCGGCCACCAGGGAAAAGGCGATTGAATATTTCATTTGAATTTCCAGTTGATTGATCGAAAGGGAGACCGCTCGCCTGCACAGGCTTGTGGGCACCGCGAGATGCTTCGAACATACGCTGCCGCAGCCCGCTGGTCCGTTCGCTGGCGCGCTTAGGGGACGCCGCGATTACGTAGGCTGGCTCCTACGGTCGGCGCGCCGGAGGGCGGCCTCGCGAGGATTTCCTGCCCGATGCCCCGGTAGCCGAGGAACCTGCAGGCGGCGCCGAAGATCGGCTCGCCGCTGACCTGGTATTTCTGCACCGTGCCGTCGGCGTTCGCGCGGGTGAAGACGAAATCCAGGAACGGCTCGCGCGCCGCGATGGCGGCCCGCAGCACCGAGCGCTCGCTCTCGTTCCAGCCCGTCAGGCGCGCCGCGTCTTCCTTCGCCGCCAGGCTGTCGCCCCACAGGCCGAGCATCTCCAGCACCGGTCCGGACATCTTGGTGAAGTTGCCGTGCTCGTCCTGCTCCCAATACCAGTCGCACGCGAGCTCGGTGAGGCTGCGGTAGCGGGCCTCGCTCTCCCGCAATTCAGCCGTGCGCTCCCGCACCGCCTGCTCCAGCGACTTGTTCTGGTCCTGCAGGCGCCGGTAGAGCAGTCTCAACTCCAGCATGTTGTGGATGCGGGTGCGCACTTCCAGCAGGTCGAAAGGCTTGGCGATGAAGTCCCTGGCGCCGGCCTGCAGCGCCCGCAGCTTGTGCCCCGGCTCGGCCGTGATGACCAGCACCGGCAGCCAGCCGTCGTCCCGGAGGGGCTTGAGGCCTTCCATCACGGCAAAGCCGTCCATGCCAGGCATCTGCAGGTCCAGCAGGATCAGGTCGTAATCGTGTTCGCGGTGCAGGTCGCAGACCGCGCGCGGGTCCATGGTCGAGGTCACGTTGACGTAGCCGGCCCCGCGCAGCGCCTGTTCCAGCAGGTCGACGTTGGCCGGCTGGTCGTCGACGATCAGGATACGGGCGTGGAGGATCGCGGCGCCATCGATCGTCATGGGGCTAAGCCAGCGCCAGCGCAGGTGCGGGCGCGGGCGCCGCCTGCGAGAGCGCCAGCGCCGCATCCAGCGCAGCCATGAAGTCGACGACCACGATCGGCTTGGTGATGTAGTTGAAGAAACCGGCGTCCAGGCCCTTCTGGATGTCGTGGGGCACGGCGTTGGCGCTGAGCGCGATGATCGGGATGTGCGCCGTGGCCGGGTCGGCGCGCAGGATCTTCATCGCCTCGATGCCGGAGATGCCCGGCAGGTTGATGTCCATCAGGACCACTTCGGGCAGGCAGGCGCGCGCGTATCTCGATGCCCAGCCGGCCGTCGGCGGCGCTGAGCAGGCGCAGGTCGGGGCGCCGTGCGACCAGCTGCTCCACCAGTTCCAGGTTGGCCGGGTTGTCCTCGACATACAGCACCGTGCGCAGCGGGGTGCCGTCGGGCACCTGCGCCGCCGTGGTCGCCTGCTCGGCTTCGGGCTTGGCCAGGCGGGGCGCCGTCGTCAGCGCGAACTCGACCCAGAAGACGCTGCCCTGGCCGACGGTGCTGCTCGCGCCGATGCGCCCGCCCATCAGCTCGACCAGCCGCTTGGTGACCACCAGGCCGATGCCGGTGCCCTCCTCGGCGCCCGCCTCCTTGCCCAGCCGGTTGAACGGCTGGAACAGCTGGGCCAGCTGCTCGGGCGCCAGGCCGATGCCGGTGTCGCGCACCGACAGGCGGATGGAGTCGGTTCCCACCAGCGAGCATTCCACGGCGACGCTGCCCTGCGGCCGGTTGTACTTGACCGCGTTGAACAGCAGGTTGATCAGCACCTGCTTGAGGCGGGTGCGGTCCGCACGGACGAAGCGGGGAAGGTCGAAGCCCGGGAACGTCATGCCGATGCCGCGCTGGCGGGCCTGCGGCTCGATCATGGCGCGGCATTCGATCATCACTTCGGCCAGCGAGACCGGCTCGTTCGACAGCGTGAGGCGGCCCGACTCGATCAGCGCCAGGTCGAGGATTTCGTTGATCAGCTCCAGCAGGTACCAGCCGGCCTTGAGGATCTGGTCGATGTTGCGCTTCTGCGTGGGCGTCGGCGACGGCGCGCCGGTCTCCAGCAGCTGGGCGAAGCCGAGGATGGCGTTCAGCGGCGTGCGCAGCTCGTGGCTCATGCTCGAGAGGAAATCCGACTTGGCGCGGTTGGCCTTGTCGGCCGCGGCCATGGCCTCGTTCAGCTCCGATTCGACGCGCTTGCGCACCGAGTTGTCGGTGCCGATCAGCAGGTACCCGATCAGGGCGTTGTAGTCGTCGCGCAGCGCCGTGATCGACACGATCGCCGGGAAGCGGCTGCCGTCCTTGCAGATGTAGGTCAGCTCGTAGATGTCCTCGATCTCGCGCGAGGCCTTGTAGGCCAGCGCTTCGAAGCCGGGCGTGATCACGGTGCCGAGTTCCTCCGTGAGGGCCTGGGCGCGCGCCCGGACCTCCTGCGGGTCGTGGATGTCGCTCGGGCTGATCTTGTTGACGACTTCCGCCGCCAGGTAGCCCAGCATGCGCTCGGCGCCGACGTTGAACAGCTGGATGATGCCCTTCTCGTCGGTCGCGATGATGGAGAAATTGGCGCTGGTCAGGATCGCGTTCTGCAAGGCGCCGGCCTTGAGCAGGCGGGCCGCGCTGCCGCGCGCCGTGGCGCCCTCTTCGTCGATGAGGGCCATTTCGTTTCTGTTTTCGGGCATGTCGGGTTCCGTAAGTCCCACTGACACTAAGGCCGGGCGCGCCGCCCGTCTGTGCGCCAGGGAACATAGCGCTGCCCGGCCCGCCCCGGGCGCGGCTCAGGACCCGGAGGTGTTCACCGGCACGAAGGGGTCGCCGCGCGGAATGTCGCAGAGCAGGCGGTCGAATTCCAGCTTCACCACCCGGTAGCACTCGCAAACGGCCTTTTCCAGGCCGGGGCGGTCCAGCACCTCGATGTGGCCGCGGCTGTAGCGGATCAGGCCGGCCCGCTGCAGGTTGCCCGCGGCCTCCGTGACACCCTCCCGCCGCACCCCCAGCATGTTGGCGATGAGCTCCTGCGTCATCGTCAGCGAATTGCCCGACAGCCGGTCCAGGCTCAGCAGCAGGGCGCGGCACAGCTGCTGCTCGACCGAGTGATGCCGGTTGCACACCGCGGTCTGCGTCATCTGCGTGATGAGGGCCTGGGTGTAGCGCAGCAGCAATCGCAGCACCGGGCCGGCGCGGCTGAACTCCTGCTGCAGCAGCTGCGCCTTCAGGCGGTACGCGTGCCCCGCGCTGCGCACCACGGCGCGGCTGGGCGTGGTGTCGCCCCCCAGCAGCAGCGAAATGCCCAGGATGCCCTCGTTGCCGACCACGGCGATCTCGGCCGAGGCGCCGTCCTCCAGCACGTACAGCAACGAGACGATGCAGGTGGTGGGGAAGTACACGTACTGCATCCGCCCGCCCGATTCGCACAGCACTTCGCCCAGGGGCATGGCGACCAGTTCCAGGTGGGGCGCGAGCCGCTCGTATTCGGCCGCGGGAAAGGCGGCGAGCAGGTGGTTCTGGGTCGTGCGGTGTTCAACGGGCATGGATACCCTTATTTTGCGCCTTCGCCCGCGCGCGGATCGGCGAGGACCCTGTCCGTCAAGCGGGAACGGCGTCCACGTTCGGCCGCGTCCAGTGGCGATGGCGCGCGATGGCGGCCATGAAGTCCTGCGCGAGCTGGGCGCGGCCGGGCGGGTCGTTCCGGCCGACCACGACGCCGGGCACGGCGGGGCCGCCTTCGCCCGCGCCGATGCCCAGGGTGCGCAGCAAGTGCACGCCCTCGCCGACCACGCACAGGCTCTTGCAGTGCTTGTAGGCTTCCAGCACGAAATGCACCGCTTCGCCATTGCGCGCCAGGGCCTCGGCATGGGGTGCGCCGCCGGGCACCAGCACGGCGTCGAACATGACCGAGGGCATGTTGGCGAAGGTGTGGTCCACCGCCAGCTGCTGGCCCGACGACGTCGCCACGAAGCCCAGGTGGGCCGCGACGATCTTGCTGGTCGCGCCGGCGTCGTTCAGCGCCGCCTGGATGGCGCGCAGCGCGCCCGTTTCGACGCCGTCGGCCACCAGCACGGCCACCTTGCGGGTGGCGATGCCGGCGCCGCTGCCGCTTACGTTGCTGTGGCCGTTGGCCTCCATGCTGAGCGCCGGCGATGCCTCCAGCGACTGCTTGATCCGCACGTCGCGAAAGCCGGCGCGCCCGGCCGCGGCCTTGGCGTCCGGCAAGGCGATCCCCAGCGGCTCGGCCACCTTGCGCGCGAGCTTGGGGTCCACGTGCGCGAGGTTGTCCACCATGCGCTGGCGGATCGCCGGCACCTCGACCTTCGACAGCTCGAACTGGAAGGCCGCGACGATGTGGTCCTTCTCGGCCGGGCTCTGGCTGTTCCAGAACAGCGTCGCCTGGCTGAAGTGGTCGTCGAAGCTCGCGCTGCGGCGCCGGATCTTGGGCGGCTCGAGTTCCTCGGCGAAACTCTGGAAGCCCTGCCGGCCGCCGTCGACGCGGAACTCCGCGCCGCTGGCGAGCGAATTGGGCTCGTAAGCCACCGGCCCCTTGTTCACCAGCATGCGGTGCATGCCGTCGCGCTGGAAATTGTGGAACGGGCACACGCCCCGGTTGATCGGCAGTTCGTGGAAGTTGGGGCCGCCCAGCCGCGACAGCTGGGTGTCGGTGTACGAGAACAGCCGGCCCTGCAGCAGCGGGTCGTTGCTGAAATCGATGCCGGGCACCACGTGGCCGGGATGGAAGGCGACCTGCTCGGTTTCCGCGAAGAAATTGTCGGGGTTGCGGTTGAGCACCAGCCGGCCCACGGTGAGCACCGGCACCAGCTCCTCGGGGATCAGCTTGGTCGCATCCAGCAGGTCGAATTCCAGGCTTTGGGCCTTTTCCTCGGTCAGCAGCTGCACGCCGAGCTCCCATTCGGGGAAGTTGCCCTGGGCGATCGACTCCCACAGGTCGCGGCGGTGGAAGTCGGCGTCCTTGCCCGCGATCTTCTGCGCCTCGTCCCAGACCAGCGCGTGCTTGCCCAGCTTGGGCTTCCAGTGGAACTTGACGAAGTGCGCGACGCCCTTGGCGTTGATGAAGCGGAAGGTGTGGACGCCGAAGCCTTCCATCATCCGGAAGCTGCGCGGGATGGCACGGTCCGACATGACCCACATCAGCATGTGCGTGGTCTCGGGCATCAGCGACACGAAATCCCAGAAGGTGTCGTGGGCGCTGGCGGCCTGCGGCATCTCGTGGTGCGGCTCGGGCTTCACGGCGTGCACCAGGTCCGGAAACTTCATCGCGTCCTGGACGAAGAACACCGGCATGTTGTTGCCCACCAGGTCGTAGTTGCCCTCGCGGGTGTAGAACTTCACCGCGAAGCCGCGCAGCGTCGCGCACCGTGTCGGCCGAGCCGCGCGAGCCGGCCACGGTCGAGAAGCGCACGAACACCGGCGTGCGCGTGCCCGACTTCCTGCAGGAAGTCGGCGCGGGTGTACTCCACCAGCGACCGGGTCAGCTCGAAATAGCCGTGCGCCCCGGCGCCGCGGGCGTGCACCACGCGCTCGGGAATGCGCTCGTGGTCGAAGTGCGTGATCTTCTCGCGCAGGATGAAGTCTTCCAGCAGCGACGGGCCGCGCACGCCGGCCTTGAGCGAGTTGTGGTTGTCGGGGATCACCACGCCCTGGTTGGTGGTGAGCAGGTTTTCCGGTCCCTGGCTGAAGGATTCCAGCTGCTTTTGCTTGGCGGCGGCGCCTTCGCCCACCTTCGTCTTGCGCTGGGCCTCCTGCTTGGACTGTGCCATTCAATTCACTCCTGTGGCGGTTGTTGTTGTCAAACGCAATGGGCACCCGCCGCGGGGCGCCGCCGTGCGGACGGCTTCTCTTCAGCCCGGCGTCCAGGTCGAACGCGGCCTCGAGCATGCCGGCCACGGCCGCAAGCGCGATTGCGCCCGCCAGGCCGGCGGCGCACCAGACCAGCCATTCGGGCAAACCGGCGATCAGGTCCATGTGCATCTCCTTGGCGGGCAGGCTCTCCAGACAGGCCCCAGCTTATGCAAGCTCATGCGCACACCCTCGTAGTTGAGACGCGGGCGCGGTTGTCGGCGCAGACACCCATTACGGGTAGGACGGCTCCCACAGCGCGCCGGCTGCAGCCCAGCCTTCTTCCTACGTCCGCGACGCGGCACGTCCTACCGCGCACCTGCGGGCGCGCGCGCACCATGGAAGGCCCAGCGACAAAGGGCACGCCATGCACAACCGAATGCCCAGCCGACGCCGCCCGGGCGAGGCAAAAGGGACGGCCCGCCAGGGCAACACCGCTGCGGCCCAGGGCGAAAACCAGGAGCGCGCGCCGCGCCTGCCGCACGAGCGCGACGAATCGGCGGACAGCCAGCGCACCGGCGAGCCGTCCGCCCCGCGGATGGCGCAGGCCGCGCGCGAGGACATCGAGCGCGGCGTGGTCGACACCGACAAGGGGCCGGTGCTGGACCAGGCCTACGACAAGCTGCGCGAAGGCAGCGAGGACCCGGCGAAGAAGTTGAGCCCTTGAGGCACTCAGCCCTTGAGCGCCGCGCGCATCGCGTCGATCACGCCCTTGTAGTCGGGCTTGCCGAAGATCGCGCTGCCGGCCACGAAGGTGTCCGCTCCCGCGGCCGCCACGCGGGCGATGTTGTCGGCCTTGATGCCGCCGTCCACTTCCAGCCGGATGTCCTTGCCGCAGGCGTCGATGCGCTTGCGCGCCTCGCTCGATCTTGCGCAGGGCCGACTCGATGAAGCCCTGGCCGCCGAAGCCGGGGTTGACGCTCATGATCAGGATCAGGTCGATGTCCTCGATCATCCAGTCCAGCACGTCCAGCGGCGCCGCCGGGTTGAACACCAGGCCGGCCTTGCAGCCGCTGGCCTTGATCGCCTGGACGCTGCGGTGCACATGGGCCGAGGCATCGGGGTGGAAGCTGATGTAGTCGGCGCCGGCCTGCGCGAAGGCCTGCGCCAGCGCGTCCACCGGCTGCACCATCAGGTGCACGTCGATCGGCACCGGCGCGCCGCTCGCGGCGACGGCGTGCGGCTTCAGGGCCGAGCAGACCATCGGCCCGAAGGTCAGGTTGGGCACGTAATGGTTGTCCATCACGTCGAAATGGATCCAGTCGGCGCCGGCCGCGATGACGCTTCTCACTTCCTCGCCCAGCCGGGCGAAGTCGGCCGAGAGGATGGACGGGGCGATGCGATGGTGGTGCTCATCCCGCGATTCTCGCAAATCGCCGAACGGGGTACGATTGCCAGCATGGCCAAGTACCAGTTCCGCGTCGAAGTCGAGCCCCAATACCTGCCCGAGCAGTCGGCCCCGGGGCAGGACCTGTACAGCTTCGCCTACACCATCACCATCACCAACACCGGCGAAGTGCCGGCCCAGCTGATTTCGCGCCACTGGATCATCGCCAACGCGCTGGGCGCAGCTCGAGGAGGTCAAGGGCCTGGGCGTGGTCGGCCAGCAGCCGCTGCTCAAGCCCGGCGAGGCCTTCCAGTACACCAGCGGCTGCCGGCTGCGCACCGCCGACGGGCACCATGCAGGGCAGCTACTTCTGCGTCGCCGAGGACGGCGAGCGCTTCGAGGTGGAGATTCCCGCCTTCGTGCTCGACGACGGCAGCAGCCGCGTGCTGCATTGAGCCTGGCCGTCACAAAACGGCGCCCAGTCCTACAGCGCTTATGGCGCGAGGCCGGGGTACAGTCCGCGCCGGGGGAACCGCACATGAACGAAATCATGGCCATCTGGGCCGAATGGCTCAGGCCCTCGGCCGGCCTGCCGACGGTGCAGTGGTCGCTGCTGCTGGCGGTCGCCGCCGCGGCCGGCCACCTGCTGCAGCGCCACACCGGCCTGCCCAAGGTGGTCGGCTATTCGCTGGTCGGCGCGCTGGCCGGCCTGGCCGGCTTTTCCGGCGCGGCCTGGCCGTTGCAGGGCATCGCGCTGTTCCTGCTGGAACTGGCGGTGTCCGTCGTGCTGTTCGAAGCGGGCGGGCGCATCGCCCTGCGCTGGTTCCGCCACAACCCGATGGTGCTGCTGCAAAGCCTGCTCGAGTCCGCGCTCACGGCCGTGTGCGTGTACTACGCCTTGCGCTGGATGGGCGTGCGGCCCACGGTGGCCGAGGCCCTGGGCCTGATCGCGATGGTGGCCTCGCCGGCGGTGCTGAGCCGCGTGATGATGGACACCCGCGCCTCGGGCCCGGTGACCGAGCGCGCCATGGTGCTGTCCACGCTCAGCACCCTGTACGCGCTGACGCTGGTGAGCGCGCGCGCCGGCGTGATGCACCGGCCCGACAACCGGCATGAGCGAAACGCTGTACCCGGTGGCGGTGGTGCTGGGCGTGTCGTTCGTGGTGGGCGCGCTGCTCGCGCTGGCGCTGCGCATGGCGCTGCGCGTGATGAGCCCGACCAGCGAGAACACCTCGATGCTGCTGATCGCGCTGATCGCCGCCGGCGACGGCGCTGGCGGCGCACTTCGGCGGCTCGGCGCCGCTGGCCGCGCTGCTCGGCGGCATCCTGCTCAAGCAGCTGAACCCGCGCCCCTGGGCCTGGCCGCGCCAGCTGGGCACGGCGGCATCGCTGCTGACGATGCTGATGTTCGTGCTGGTGTCGGTGGTCGCCGCCAAGGCGGACTGGAATCCCGCGGTGGCCGGCCTGGTGGCGGCGCTGGTGCTGGCGCGCGGCGCGGCCAAGGTGATCGGCGTGGCCGCGGCCAACTGGGGCAGCGGCACCAGCTGGCGCCAGGCGTTCTGGACCGGCTGCGCCATGTCGCCGATGTCGTCGGTGGCGCTGCTGCTGGTGCCGCAGTTCATGTCGTCCTCGCTCACGCTGGGGCCGCGCATCGCCAGCATCGCGCTGCCGGCCATCCTGCTGATGGAGGTGCTGGGCGCGATCATCGCCACCTTCGCGATCTACCGCGCCGGCGAGAGCTCCGGCCGCTGTCGCGGAGCCCATGCCCGGCACCCGGCCGGGAGAGTTGCGTGGATAGGCCGCGTCGAAGCCGCCGGCATCGCGGCCGCGACCACGCCGGCGCCGGCACCGGCGCTGGAGCCGTTCCAGCAGTCGGCGGCGCTGTCGCTGGGCGTGGAGCTGGAGCTGCAGCTGGTCAACACGCACGACTACGACCTGGCGCCCTACTCCGACGAAATGCTGCGCCTGATGGCGCGCTACACGCTGCCGGGCTCGGTGGTGCCGGAGATGACCTCCAGCATGATCGAGATCTCCACCGGCGTCTGCCAGTCGTCCGCGCAGGTGCTGGCGGAGCTGTCGCGAGATCCGCGATGCGCTGGTCAAGTGCGCCGACAAGCTCAACATCGCCGTCGTCGGCGGCGGCACCCACCCGTTCCAGCAGTGGCACGAGCGGCGCATCTACGACAAGCCGCGCTTTCGCGAGCTGTCCGAGCTGTACGGCTACCTGTCCAAGCAGTTCACCATCTTCGGCCAGCACGTGCACGTGGGCTGCCCCGACGCCGACAGCGCGCTGCTGATGCTGCACCGCATGTCGCGCTACATCCCGCACTTCATCGCGCTGTCGGCCTCGTCGCCCTTCGTGCAGGGGCAGGACACGCAGTTCGACTCGGCGCGGCTGAATTCGGTGTTCGCCTTCCCGATGTCGGGCCGCGCGCCCTTCACGCTGAGCTGGGACGAGTTCGGCAAGTTCTTCGCCAAGACCACGCGCACCGGCGTGGTCAAGAGCATGAAGGACTTCTACTGGGACATCCGGCCCAAGCCCGAGTACGGCACGATCGAGATCCGCGTGTTCGACACGCCGCTGACGGTGGAGCGCGCCGCCGCGCTGGCCGGCTTCGTGCAGTCGCTGGCCTCCTGGTTCCTGCACGAGCAGCCCTTCATGCCGCAGGAGGACGACTACATGGTCTACACCTACAACCGCTTCCAGGCCTGCCGCTTCGGCCTGGAGGCGGTGTACGTGGACCCGGCCACCGGCCAGCACATGCCGCTGCGCGACCACATCGTGCAGACCCTGCGCCAGATCGGCGACCACGCCCGGCGCGTCGGGCGCCGGCCACGGCGTGCAGCTGCTCGGCGAAGACGCGGAACTGGGCACCAACGACGCGCGCTGGCTGCGCGAAAAGCAGGCGCGCGAGCGCCTGCTGGCCGAGGTGGTGCGGCAGGCGGCGCAGCGGTTCCGGGGCCACGCCTGACGGCGCCGCCACAGCGGCGACAATTCACCCCATGGGTGAATTCGACCTGATCGACCGCTTCTTCAAGCGACCGGTGTCGCGCAACGCGCTGGGCGTCGGCGACGACTGCGCGCTGCTGGCGCCCGCCGCGGGCATGCAGCTGGCCGTGTCCTCGCGACATGCTGGTGGAAGGCCGCCACTTCCTGTCCACGGTCGATCCGTTCAAGCTGGGCCACAAGGCGCTGGCCGTGAACCTGAGCGACCTGGCGGCCTGCGGCGCCAGCCGCTGGCCTTCACGCTGGCGCTGGCCCTGCCGCAGGCCGACGAAGCCTGGCTGGAGCCGTTCTCGCGCGGCCTGTTCGCGCTGGCCGACGCGCACGGCTGCGAGCTGGTGGGCGGCGACACCACGCGCGGCCCGCTGAACATCTGCATCACGGTCTTCGGCGAAGTGCCGCACGGCCAGGCGCTGCTGCGCTCGGGCGCGCGAGCGGGCGACGACATCTACGTCAGCGGCACGCTGGGCGACGCGCGGCTGGCGCTGGAGGCCTTCCGCGGCACCGTGTCGCTGCCGGCCGCGGTGTTCGAAGCGGCGCGCGCGCGCATGGAACAGCCCACGCCGCGCGTGGCGCTGGGTGCAAGCCTTGCGCGGCATCGCCACTGCGGCGATCGACGTGAGCGACGGCCTGCTCGGGCGACCTCGGCCACATCCTGCGCAGCTCCGGCGTCGGCGCGCGCATCGACACGGCCGTCGCCGCCGGCCTTGATGGCCGGCGCGCCGCGGCAGCCTGGACGAAGAGCGGCGACTCGAATTCGCGCTGGCCGGCGGCGACGACTACGAACTGGTGTTCACGGCGCCGATCGCCAGCGCGACGCGGTCGAGGCGGCGGCGCGCGCAGGCGGCACACGCCGTGACCCGCATCGGCCGCATCGAGGCCGACGCCGGGCCTGCGGCTGGTGGACGCGCAGCGGCCAGCTGCTCGCAGCGGCGCTACGCCTCCTTCGACCATTTCGCCTGACCGCTGTCCGCGCGCGCACGCGCGCGGCGCGTTGGCATGGCCATGAACCGTTCATCGATCGATCCTGCTCGCCGCGCTGCTGCTGGCGCCACCGCGCCGGCCGCGCACGCGGACGACTTCGCAGGGCGTGGTGACGCACGTGACCGACGGCGACACGGTCTGGGTGCGGCCCGGCCGGCGGGCGCAGGCCGCGGCAGGTGCGCCTGCAGGGCATCGACGCGCCCGAGATCTGCCAGGCCGTTCGGCGTGCAGGCGCGCGAGGCACTGGCCGCGCGGGTGCTGCACCGCCAGGTGCAGGTCGTCGTGCCGGGCGCGGGACGTCTACCAGCGCACCGTCGGCCGCGTCAGCGTGCAGGGCCAGGACGTCGGCGCCTGGCTGGTGCGCCGGCGGCTATGCCTGGTCCGCGCACTACCGGCGCCGCGCCGGCCCCTATGCGCAGGAGGAAGCGGCCGCGCGCGATGCGCGGCGCGGCCTGTGGGCCCACGGCGCGCGCGCTCGACCCGCGCACCTTCCGCAAGCGCCACGGCTCGTGCCGCTGACCCTTCACGCAGGCACGCGTTCCAGGGCCAGCTTGCGCTCCAGCTGCGTCCTGCCGCCATAGCCCCAGTCGGCCGCCGGCAGCTCGCGCACGATGACGTAGCTCGCTTCCTCCAGCGGGCCGCCGTAGCCCAGCTGGCGCTCCAGCTCTTCGTAGGCAGCACGGATGAACGCCGCCTTCTCGGCCGGCGTGTTGGTGCCCTGGGTGATGCTGATCTCCAGGATCGCCGTGGGCCGCTGCACGTCCCGCCCGCCCGCGAACCACTGGGCCGCCGGCAGGTCGTCGATGGTCACGGCCGTCACGGCCGGCCGCTTGCCCAGGATGTCGGCCGCGAGCGCCGTGAGCGCTCGGGCGAGCTGCGGGTAGCGCTCCGGGTTCTGCAGCGGCGCGACTTTCAGGTTCAGTGTGGGCATGCTCAGGCTCCCAGCCGGGTGCGCAGGGCCGCATGCCGGGCCAGGCTGGCGGCAAACCGGCGGGACGCGCGCAGCGCGCGGCGCGCGGCGGCGCCCGCGTCGTCCCAGAAATCGGCGATGGCCTGCTCGCGCAGCTGCGCGGCGCGGCTGCGGGCGGCGTCCATCAGGCGGGCGCGGGCTTCGAGGCAGTCGGTGTTCATGGCGGTGTCCTTTGAGTGGTGTGGCGGGGTGAGGCCACTGTAGGAAAAGCGAGGCCGCGCGGAAACGGCATGGCGCGCAAATGGGTCTTGCAGGCGGCGCAAAACGCGGGCGCCGCCCGTGGTTACCATTGGCGCCATGCGTGACCTCCAGTTCGACGACATGCACCTGTTCGCGCGGGTGGCCGAGCTCGGCACGCTGTCGGCCGTGGCGCGCGAGCGCGACGTGCCGGTCAGCCAGGTCTCGCGCACCCTGTCGCGCATCGAGAAGACCTGCGGCGCGCGGTTGATCCACCGCTCCACCCACGGCCTGTCGCTGACGGCGGAAGGCCAGACCTTCCGCGACTACTGCGCCCGCCTGACCGGCATGCTGGACGAGCTCGAAGGCGAATTCGCCGACAAGTCGCGCGAGGTCAGCGGGCTGGTGCGCGTCGCCGCCAGCACCGTGGTGGCGCAATACCAGCTGGTGCCCAGCCTGCAGGGGCTGGGCGAACGGCATCCGCGCCTGCGCGTGGAGCTGGAAGTCGGCGACCGGCTCACCGACATGGCGCGCGAGGGCATCGACGTGGCCATCCGCACGTCGGCCCACCTGCCCGACACGGTGATCGCCCGCCAGATCGGCACGCTCGGGCGCGCCCTGTATGCCGCGCCGTCGTACGCCGCGGCGGCCGGCCTGCCGGCGCAGCCCGAGGGCCTGCGCGAGCACCGGCTCATCACCAACAGCAACGTCACCATGCTCAACCAGTGGCCTTTCGTCGTGAAGGGCAAGGCCTGGGTGTTCCCCGCCGAGGGGCACTGGCGCGCCAACGACACCAACATGGCCGCCACCATGGTGCTGCAGGGCCTGGGCATCGGCCGGCTGGCCACGCTGGTGGGCGACGCGCTGGTGGCGCAGGGGCTGCTGGTGCCGGTGCTGGAAAAATACGTCGACCTGGGGCCGGTGCCGGTGTACGCGGTGACGGCGGGCGGCCGGCATCGCCTTCCCAAGATCAAGGCGTGCATCGACTACTGGGCCGAATGGTTCGGCAAGACCGGCGCCGTCCACACCACCCGGGCCACCCGGGCCCGCGCCGCATGACCGCCGCGCTCGACCCCTCGGCGCGGCCCCCGGTGGCGCGGCCCACGCTGCGCTTCATGCTGTCGCACCCGGCGCATGTCGTCGCGCTGGGCTTCGGCGCCGGGCTCGCGCCCGTGGCGCCGGGGACCGTCGGCACGCTGTGGGCCTGGGCCGCTTACCTTGCGCTGAACAGGTGGCTGGGGCCGCTGGGCGTCGGCGCCGTGATCGCCGCGTCGCTCGCCATCGGCTGGTGGGCCTGCACCGTCACCGCCCTGCACATGCGCGTGCTCGACCCGGGCCACATCGTCTGGGACGAAGTCATCGCCTTCTGGATCGTGCTGTGGCTGGTGATGCCGGCGGGATTCTGGGGCCAGGCCGCGGCCTTCCTCCTGTTCCGCTTTTTCGACGCCGCCAAGCCCGGCCCGGTCGGCTGGGCCGACGACCTGTTCCACGGTTTCGGCTGGCGCGGCGGCTTCGGCATCATCTTCGACGACCTGGTGGCGGCGTTCTGCACGCTGCTGGTGATCGCGGCCTGGAGATCATGGTGACCCCCACGGAGCAGCTGGCAGCGGTGCTGCAGGAACGCGGCTGGATGCTGGCGACGGCCGAGAGCTGCACCGGCGGGATGATCGCCGCCGCCTGCACGGAGCTGGCCGGGTCGAGCAACTGGTTCGAGCGCGGCTTCGTCACCTACTCCAACGAGGCCAAGACCGAGCTGCTGGGCGTGGAGGCGGCGCTGATCGAGGCGAACGGCGCCGTGAGCGAAGTGGTGGCGCGCGCCATGGCCTTCGGCGCGGTGCGGCATTCGCGCGCGCGCGTCGGCGTGGCCGTGACCGGGATCGCCGGGCCGACGGGCGGCAGCGCCGACAAGCCCGTCGGCACGGTCTGGTTCGGCTACATGGTCGACGGGCTCCTCGGCAGCGAGACGATGCGCTTCGACGGCGACCGCGCCGCCGTCCGCGCGGCGACGGTCCGCCACGCATTGGCGGGGCTGCTCGCCCGGATCGATCCGCCCTAGCCTGCCATGCATTGTGGAAAGGACCGCGATATTCCACAATGCCTTCCCCGCGGCCGCTGTTCGCGCAGCCCGGACTCCTGGAGACACGATGCATCCGAACCAGCAGACCCTCGAGATGTTCTACGGCGCGTTCGCGCGGCTCGACCCCGACGCCATGGCGCGCTGCTACGCCGAGGACGCCACTTTCGAAGACGAGGTGTTCTCCCTGCGCGGCAAGCGCGAGGTGATGGGCATGTGGCGCATGCTGTGCGAAGCCACCCGGGCCAAGGGCGCCGACGTGTGGAAGCTGCAGTACCGCGACGTGCAGGCCGACGCCGCGAGCGGCCGCGCCCACTGGGACGCCCATTACCGCTTCAGTGCCACGGGCCGGCTGGTGGACAACAGCATCGACGCACAGTTCGAGTTCAACCCGGCCGGCCAGATCGTGCGGCACCGTGACCGCTTCGATTTCTGGCGCTGGTCGCGCCAGGCCCTGGGCGCGCCCGGCGTGCTGCTGGGTTGGACGCCGCTCCTGCGCGGCAAGGTGCGCCGCCAGGCCGGCGCCAACCTGGCGCGCTTCCTGGGCAAGGGGCAGGCATGAGCGCCGAACCCGCCTGGTTCGAGGGCTTCGAGCAAGGGCGGTTCGCGCTCGATGGCACCGAAATCTTCGCGCGCTTCGGCGGCCGGCGCGACAAGCCCGCGCTGCTGCTGTTGCACGGCTTTCCGCAGACCCACGCGATCTGGCACCGCGTGGCGCAGCACCTGCAGGACGACTACTTCCTGGTCATGCCCGACCTGCGCGGGTACGGCGATTCGTCCAAGGCTCCCGGCCTGGCCGACCACGGCAACTACAGCAAGCGCGCCATGGCGAAGGACATGGCACAGCTCATGGTGACGCTGGGCGTCGGGCGCTTCCACCTGTGCGGTCATGACCGCGGCGGCCGCGTGGCGCATCGCCTCGCGCTGGACCACCCCCAGCGCGTGCAGAAACTCTGCGTGATCGACATTGCGCCCACGCTGGACATGTACAACGCGACCGACATGGACTTCGCGCGCTCCTACTACCACTGGTTCCACCTGATCCAGCCGGCGCCGCTGCCTGAAACCATGATCGGCGCCAACTGCCGGATGTACCTGCACACCAAGCTGGGAGGATGGGGCGCCGGCGGCCTGAGCCACATCGAGCCGCAGGCGCTCGCGGAATACGAGCGGTGCTTCTGCCGCGCCGAGTCGATCCACGCGGCCTGCGAGGACTATCGCGCCAGCGCCGGCATCGACCTGGACCACGACCGCGAGAGCCGCGCGCGCGGCGAGAAGATCGCCTGCGACATGCTGGTGCTATGGGGCCAGAAGGGACTGATCGAAAAGATGTTCAAGCCGCTCGCGCTGTGGCAGGCCCAGTGCGCGGGCCGGGTCGAGGGCCACGCCATGACGGCCGGGCATTTCATCCCGGAAGAGCTGCACCAGGAGACGGCGCAGGCATTGCGGGCCTTCTTCTTGTAGCGCCGGCGTTCAGCAGCCGGCGAGCCTGTAGGCAGAAGCCGGCAACACGGCTGCCGCGTGGACTTCGAGTTGCGCGAGGCGCTTGCGCATGGAAAGCACGGCGGCGTCCTTGCTCAGCAGCATGCAGCGATGCGCGACGGCCAGGTCGATGAACTTCTGGTCGTCCGGGTCGCTGCAGGTGACCGGCGCCTTGTCCGGCACCTCGACGATGCGCGCATGGCGGTCGAAGCGGCCCAGCACTTCGCCGGCCTGCAGCCGGTAGAAGGCCAGCCGCGATGCGATCTGCGAATAGCCCAGCACGCGCTCGAGTTCGCCGCGCATCGGCAAGGTCGCCAGCCAGTCGAGGCGGCGCTGCGCCAGGTGCTCGTGCAGGACCTTGGCCTGTTCGTCGGTGAACACGAACAGGTCCAGCACGATGTTGGTATCAAGCACCAGTGTTTGCATCTTTCCTCGCCGAGCCCTTGACCATGTCGAAGCGGAACAGCCGGCATTCGATCGGGCCGTTCCACATCGGCACACGGCGCGACTCCTTCAGCCGCATGCGCGAGGGCAGCTTGAGGTCGGGCGTCAGCACCCAGGCGGTCCAGCCCGGGTAGTTCTTCTTCCAGTGGGCGGCCAGCTGGCTGAAGAAGTCGCCGCCGTCGTCGGTCTGCGCGCTCTCGCGCCCGCCCGGGCCGTGGCCGCCGGCGGCCGCCCTGGCCCGCTCGCCGGCCACGCCCGCGGCTTCGATCCGCTCGCCATAGGGCGGGTTCACCAGCATCACGCCGGGCACGTCGGTGGGCGGCATGCGCTGCAGCGCGTCGCCGCCGCGCAGCTGCACCGCGTCGGCGACACCGGCGCGCGCGGCATTGCGCTGCGCGAAATCGACCATGCGGTGCGCCACGTCGCTGCCGAACACGGGCGCCGTGGCGGGACGCTGCTGCGCCTTCGCTTCCTCCCACAGCGCCTGCCACACATGCGGCTGGTAGGGCAGCAGCTTCTCGAAGCCGAAGCGCCGCAGCTGGCCCGGCGCGATGTTGCAGGCGACCTGCGCCGCCTCGATCGCGATCGTGCCGCTGCCGCAGCAGGGGTCGTACAGCGGCGCATGCGCGTCCCAGCCGCTGGCGGCGATCATCGCGGCGGCCAGCGTCTCCTTCAGCGGCGCCTCGCCCTTGTCCTCGCGCCAGCCGCGCTTGAACAGCGGCTCGCCCGAGGTGTCGATGTAGAGCGTGCAATGCTCGCTGGTCAGGTGCGCATAGATGCGCACGTCGCGGCCACTGCGTGTCGACGCTGGGCCGCTCGCCGCTCTTGTGGCGGAAGCGGTCCGCCACCGCGTCCTTGATCTTCAGGCCCGCGAAGTTCAGGCTCTTGAGCGGGCTGTGCTGGGCCGTGACTTCGACCTTGAAGGTCTCCTTGGTCGTGAACCAGATCTCCCAGGCCACGGCGCCCGCCGCCTCGTACAGGTCCTGCTCGGCACGGTACGGCGTGTGCGACAGCTGCACCAGCACGCGCTGCGCCAGCCGGCTGTGCAGGTTCAGGCGCATGGCCTCGCGCCAGGAGGCGCGCAGCGTGACGCCGCCGCGCCCGGTGAGCAGGTCGTCGCCGGCCAGGCCCGTCAGGCGGTGCACCTCGTCGGCCAGGAAGCCCTCGACGCCGGCGGCGCAGGGCAGGAAAAGTTGCAGTTGGTTCACGGGGACTTTCGCAGCGAAGCGCCTACAGCGTTCTTCTCAGGTTCGCGGGCGCGATGCGCAGCGCCTCGCGGTACTTGGCGACGGTGCGGCGCGCGCATTCGATGCCCTGCTCCTTGAGCATGTCGGAGATCTGGCTGTCGGACAGGGGCTTCTTCAGGTTCTCGGAGGCGACGAACTGCTTGATCAGCGCGCGCACCGCGGTGCTGGAGGCGTTGCCGCCGGTCTCGGTGCCCAGCGCGGAGCCGAAGAAGTACTTGAGCTCGAAGGTGCCGTACGGCGTGGCCATGTACTTGGCCGTGGTCACGCGGCTGATGGTCGATTCGTGCAGGCCCAGCTCGTCGGCGATTTCGCGCAGCACCAGCGGGCGCATCGCCAGCTCGCCGTGGACGAAGAAATTCTTCTGGCGCTCGACGATGGCGTTGGACACGCGCAGGATGGTGTCGAAGCGCTGCTGGATGTTCTTGATGAACCAGCGCGCCTCCTGCAGCCGCTGCTGCAGCGCCTGGTGGCCTTCGCCCTTGTGCGACTTCAGCGCGCCGGCGTACACGTCGTGCACGCGCAGCCGCGGCATCACGTCGGGGTTGAGCTGGACGCGAAAGCGCGACTGCGCGCCGCGCCCGGCCTTGGTCACCAGCACGTCGGGGACCACGATGTTGCGCTCGACGTCGACGAAGCGGCGGCCGGGCTTGGGCTCCAGCCGCGTGATCAGGCCGATCGCGGCCTTGACCAGCGCCTCGCTGTCGCCGCACAGCTGGGTGAGCCGCTTCACGTCGCGCCGCGCCAGCAGCTCGATCGGCTGGGCGCAGATGCGCAATGCGGTGGCGCAAGCCGGCGCCGCGCCGCCCGCCTCGAGCATCGCCTTGAGCTGCAGCGACAGGCATTCGGCCAGGGAGCGCGCACCGACGCCGGCCGGCTCCAGGTGCTGCAGCAGCCGCAGCGCCACGGTGAAGCGGTGCACCAGTTCTTCCTGCTGCTCGAGGTCCTGCGGCGACAGCCCGGCGGCGAGCGATTCGATCGACTCGTCGAGGTAGCCGTCGTCGTTGAGCGATTCGATCAGGAACCTGCAGCGCGAACCGGTCCTCCTCGCCCAGCCGCAGGCCCAGGGCCTGCCGGTGCAGGTGGGACTGCAGCGATTCGTTGCCGCGCGCCAGGTCGGTGGCGTCCACCTCGTCGTCGCCGCCCAGGTTGTTCCTGCGCGCGGGCGCGTCGCCGCCCCACTCGCCGTCGTCGGCCACGACTTCGGTGCTGCCGTCGCCTTCCCAGCTCGGCTCGGAGTCGGGGCCTGCCGCGGCTTCGGCTTCGGCGGAGGCGGCGCGCGAGTCGTCGGGCGCGGCCGCCGCGTATTCCGCGAGTTCGGCTTCCCGCTCTTCCCGCGGCGCCGGGGCGTCGGCCTGGGCCAGGCCGAATTCCTCGCGCGGCGCCTCGTCCTGCGTGAGCTCGAGGAACGGGTTGTCGTCGAGCATCTGCTCGACCTCCTGCGTCAGCTCGAGCGTGGACAGCTGCAGCAGGCGGATCGACTGCTGCAGCTGCGGCGTCAGCGCCAGGTGCTGCGAAACGCGAAGCGACAGGCCCTGCTTCATGGAGACAAGGTCCGCGCGCCTCGCGGCGCGCTCAGTACGTCTGGGAGCACGGCAACCTCACATGCGGAAGTGTTCGCCGAGATACACCCTGCGCACGTCGGCGTTGTTGACGATCTCGGAGGGCGTGCCCTGGGCCAGCACGTTGCCGTCGCTGATGATGTAGGCGTGGTCGCAGATGCCCAGGGTCTCGCGCACGTTGTGGTCGGTGATCAGCACGCCGATGCCGCGCGACTTGAGGAAGCCGATGATGCGCTGGATCTCGATCACCGCGATCGGGTCGATGCCGGCGAACGGCTCGTCCAGCAGGATGAAGCGCGGCTGGGTGGCCAGCGCCCGCGCGATCTCGACGCGGCGGCGCTCGCCGCCCGACAGGGCCAGGGCGGGCGAGTCGCGCAGGTGGTCCACCCGCAGGTCCTGCAGCAGCGCCGTGAGGCGCTTTTCGATCTCGGCGCGCGCCAGCGGCTTGCCGTCGGCGCCGCGCTGCAGCTCCAGCACCGCGCGCACGTTCTCCTCGACATTGAGCTTGCGGAAGATCGACGCCTCCTGCGGCAGGTAGGACAGGCCCAGGCGCGAGCGGCGGTGGATCGGCATGTGCTCCACCGACTTGCCGTCGATGGAGATCTCGCCCGCGTCGGCGCGCACCAGCCCGACGATCATGTAGAAGGACGTCGTCTTTCCCGCGCCGTTGGGCCCGAGCAGGCCGACCACCTCGCCCTTGGCGACCTCCAGCGACACGTCCTTCACCACCTTGCGGCTGCCGTAGCGACTTCTGCAGGTGCATCGCCTGCAGCCGGCTCTGGCCGGCCGGCGGTGTCGTGTTGCGCCAGGCGGTCCCGGCCGCTTCGCTCACTTCTTGCCGCCTTCCAGGGTCGTGCTCGGCCGCAGCGGGGCCGGCGCCGCGGCGGGCGCGGCGGGCGCCGATGCGCCGGGCCGGGGCGACAGCACGGCGCGCACGCGCCCTCCCGTCGCCGCCGGCGCGCCACTGGCGGCAGGCGCGCCGCCGTCGACGCTGAACACGTCGGTGCCGTTGTCGTAGGTGATCAGGCTGCCGGTCATCTCGTCGCTGAGGGTGGCGCCGCGGTAGCGCCGCAGCTCGGCGCGCTTGATGAATTTCACGCGGTCGGCCTTGCCGTCGTATTCGATGGTCTCGCCCTCGCCCTCGATGAACTCATCCACGCCTTCGCGTTTCTGCCGGTAGTAGGCCAGCTTGCCCGGCTCGGCCGTCACGGTGCCGAACTGGTAGCCCTCCGGGTCCTGCCGCACGTCGACGCGCGCGCCGCGGATCACGATCGTCCCCTTGGTCAGCACCACCCGGCCGGTGAAGACGCTCGTCTGCTTGAGGTCGTCGTAGCGCAAGGCATCGGCCTCGACATTCATGGGCTTGGCCCGGTCGGCCTTTTCGGCGCCGGCCAGGCCCGGGGCCAATCCGAGCGCCAGGGGGATCAGGAGGAGAGCGAGGGGATGTTTCATAGAGGCATGAATCTTGCTCTGCATTGTAGCCAGCCAGAAGCAAAAAGCCCGCGGCGGGCGGGCTTTTTGCTGGGGGACAGTGACAAATGACCGCGCTGCCGCGCGGGGTGGCCGGGCTTCAGCGGGCCTTGCGCGCTTCGGCCACCAGGTAGTCGGTGACCTGCAGCGCCCGGTCCATGTTGCGGGCCAGTTCGCCGTCGGTGTAGTAGCGCCCGGCGATGCCGATGGCGGGCACGCCGCTGACCTTGAACGCGTCCTGCAGCTGCGAAGCGCGCCGCGCCTTGCTGGAAACGGCAAAGGAGTTGTAGACCTCCCTGAACTTCGCCCGGTCCAGCCCCTGCTTTTCAGCCCAGTCGAGGATCACGTCCTCGCGGTTCATCGGGTTGCGGTCCACATGGATGGTCTGGAACACCTTGGCGTGCAGGTCGAGCTTGCTCATCGCCTCGAGCGCGTAGAACAGGCGCTGCTGCGGCACGAAGTCGTCGCGGAAGGCCACCGGCACACGCTTGACCACCACGTCGGCGGGCTGCTTCTGGATCCACGCATTGAGCCGGGGCTCGAAGGCGTTGCAGTGCGGGCAGCTGTACCAGAAGAATTCGATCACCTCGATCTTGCCGGCCGGCGCGTCGGTGTTGACGCGCTTGTCCAGCGTCTGGTATTCCACGCCGTCCTCCGGCTTCTTGGCCTGGGCCCAGACGGCGGCCGGCATGCCCAGCGCGGCGGCGGCCAGCAGGCAGCCGGCCCCTTGCGAAAACTCACGTCGATTCATCTCGCTTCACTCCTTGTTCCCGGGGTCTGAGGCCGGCGCGGCCGGAAGGTTCCAGGCGCCTGGGCTAACGCTGCACCCGCACCAGCGCGGTCTCGACGCCGCCGGCTTCGAGCTTTTCCTTTTGCCGGTCGGCTTCTTCCTTCTTGTCGAACGGGCCCACGCGGACGCGGAACACCTGGCGGCCGGACTGCTCGCGCTCGGTGACCTTGGATTCGACGCCCATCAGCGAAAGCTTGGCCCGCTGCGCTTCCGCGTCCTCCGGGGTGCGGAAGGCGCCGGCCTGCACGAAATAGAAGAAGGGGTCGGTGCCCGGGGACGCCGTGCGGGCCGCGGCCAGGTCGCCCAGCGGGTCGGCCGGGAGGCGGGCGGCGGCTTTCGGCGCGCTGGCAGGCACCGCCGGGCCGGGCGCGGGGATGGTGGCCACCGGCGCCGCCGGGGCGATGACGCCGGGCGCGCCCGGCAGCGGCTTGGCCGGGTTCTTGCCGTACAGCGGGGCGTTCGGGTCCCAGTCGCGGTTCTTGCGCACCTCGGCCGCGTCCTGTTCGGCCGTGCGGCTCTGGCCCTTGTTCAGGAAGGGCACCGGCACCTTGGTCACGTAGACCGCGACCGCCAGGGCCGCGGCGAGGCCCAGCACCACCCCGATGATGATGCCCACGATGATGGAGCCCCGCTGACTGTTTTTCACTGCTTTGTTCCCGCCTACATTTTTTGCGGCGCGGACACTCCGAGCACCGCCAATCCATTGTGCAACACCTGCGCGGTCGCCGCGACCAGCGCCAGCCGGGCATTGCGCACCGGCTCATCGTCCACCAGGATGCGCTCGGCATCATAGTAGCTGTGGTACGCGGCAGCCAGTTCGCGCAGGTAAAAGGTCACGTCGTGCGGCGCGAAGTCCACGGCGGCGTCGCGCAGCATGTCCGGGTACTTGGCCAGCTGCAGCATCAGCGCCAGGGCCTGCGGGCTTTCCAGCGGCGACAGGTCGGCGTCCTTCAGCCGCGCGGCGTCCCCGCCCCAGGCCGCCAGCACCGAACAGATGCGGGCGTGGGCGTACTGCACGTAATACACCGGGTTGTCGTTGTTCTTCGCCACCGCCAGGTCGACGTCGAACGTGTATTCCGTGTCCGCCTTGCGCGAGGCCAGGAAGAAGCGCACCGCGTCCTTGCTGGTCCAGTCGATCAGGTCGCGCAGCGTGACGTAGCTGCCCGCGCGCTTGGAGATCTTCACCTCCTCGCCGCCGCGCATCACCCGCACCATGGTGTGCAGCACGTAGTCGGGGTAGCCCTGCGGGATGCCGACGTTCGCGGCCTGCAGCCCGGCGCGCACGCGCGCGATCGTGCCGTGGTGGTCGGTGCCCTGGATGTTGACGACCTTGGTGAAGCCGCGCTCCCACTTGCTGATGTGGTACGCGACGTCCGGCACGAAATAGGTGTAGCTGCCGTCGCCCTTGCGCATGACGCGGTCCTTGTCGTCGCCGTATTCGGTGGACTTCAGCCACAGCGCGCCGTCGTGTTCGTAGGTCTTGCCGGCTTCGCGCAGCCGCTGCACCACCGCGTCGACCTTGCCGCTGGTGTACAGGCTCGACTCGAGGAAGTAGTTGTCGAACTTCACCTCGAAGGCTTTCAGGTCCAGGTCCTGCTCGTGGCGCAGGTAGGCCACCGCGAACATGCGGATGCCGTCCAGGTCGTCCACGTCGCCACTCGCAGTGAATTCGCGGTCGTCGGCCCGGACGGTCTTCCTGGCGAGGAAGTCCTGCGCGATGTCGGCGATGTACTCGCCGTTGTAGGCCGCTTCGGGCCACTGTGGGTCGCCCGGCTTGATGCCGCGGGCACGCAACTGCGTGCAGGTGGCCAGCGTGGCGATCTGCACGCCCGCGTCGTTGTAATAGAACTCGCGGCGCACATCCCAGCCCTGGGCCTGGTACAGGTTGCAGATCGCGTCGCCCAGCGCGGCCTGGCGGGCATGGCCCAGGTGCAGCGGCCCGGTGGGGTTGGCCGAGACGAACTCCACCATCATGTGCCGGCCGTGGGCCGGTTGCGTCCCGAAGGCGGCCCCGCCGGCCAGCACTTCCTTGACGACCTGCTGCTTGGCCTGGGCCTTGAGCTTGATGTTGAGGAAGCCGGGGCCGGCGATGTCGATGGCCTCGACCCACTGGCGGAACGGCTGCGCCTCCAGCAGGCGGGCGCGCAGGCTCTCGGCCACCTGCCGGGGGTTCTGCTTCAGCGGCTTGGCCAGCTGCATGGCCGCCGTGCAGGCCAGGTCGCCATGGGCCGCCGCCTTCGGCGACTCGAAGGCCGCCTTGTCGCCCGCGCCGGGTAACAGCTTTTCCAGCTCGGCAGCCAGGCTGCCGAGCAATTCTTGTTTGACGAGGAGCATGGCCGGATTTTACCGGTCGGCCCTTTTCGGGCGCCCCGGTGTCATCGGACGGACCCCCAATGCCGTTATGCTGGCATCCCCATCCCGGGATAACTCCACAACCCCCTTCCAGGAGATGCCATGAAGAAGCTTGTTTCCCTGATGACCCTCGGCCTTGCGCTGTCCGTGGGCAGCGCCTTCGCCGCCAGCCACGCCGGCGCGCCCATGGCGGGAGCCTCCGCGCCCGCGATGACCAAGCAGCAGACCAAGATGGGCGACTGCAACGCCGACGCCAAGGAAAAGAACCTCAAGGGCGATGAGCGCAAGAAGTTCATGAGCACCTGCCTGAAGGGCAAGAGCGACGCCCAGAAGGCGCAGCAGGCCAAGATGAAGAGCTGCAACAAGGACGCCGGCGACAAGAAGCTCAAGGGCGACGAGCGCAAGAAGTTCATGAGCACCTGCCTGTCGGCGTAACGCCAAGGCAGCCGGGCCGTAGGCCCACCCAAGGACAAAGCCGGCCCCGTGCCGGCTTTGTTTTCTCCTCCGCCGCAGGCGTTACCCCGCAGCCGTTACCCCTTCGCGCCGAACCCGCGCGCCAGGAACACCGCCGCCAGCGGGATGAGGGCGATGATGTGCGCCTGGATCATCACCCACCTGCGCGCGTCGCGCACCTGCGCTTCAGCGGGCAATGCGCCGGTGGCCTTGAGCTCGCGGTTCCAGCGGCGGTACATGAGCGTCGGCTTGATGGACATCAGCGCGACCACCACGAACATCCCGACTTTCAGGTGCAGCAGCCAGTTGCTCCAGTACCAGCCGCCGCCCTTGATGCCCCACCAGGTGCGCGCCAGGCCCGTGAGCAGCACCAGGATGGCCGCGACGCCGTAGATCAGGTCGACCCGCCCCAGGCGCTCGACCACGCGGGCGCTCATCCATTCCATCCGGCACAGGGCCGCTTCGCTGGTGATGAAGGTGACCATCGTCAGGATGGCCAGGATGTGCGCGTAGGCGAGCAGTGCTTCCAGGGTCATGGGGCGTTGGCTTTCCAGAATTCGGGTTGGCTGTAGTTGTGCTTGAGGAAATCGATCCAGAGCCGCACCCGCAGTGGCAGGTGCTTGCGCTGGGGAAACACCGCGTAGATGCCGTTGGGGGGCGCGGCGAATTCTGCCAGCACTTCGGCCAGCCGGCCGGCGGCGATCTCGCTTTCCACTTCCCAGGTGCTGCGCCACGCGATGCCCCAGCCGGCCAGGCACCAGTCATGCAGCACCTGGCCGTCCGAGCAGTCCAGCGGCCCGCCGGGCTTGAGGTGGACCACCTCCTCGCCGTCCGCCTTGGGCACGCGGAAAGCCCAGCCGCGGGTCTGCGAAGCGTCGCTGGACAACGAAAGGCAGTCGAACTTCACCAGGTCGTTGGGATGCTGCGGCGTGCCATGGCGCTTGAGGTATTCGGGCGTGGCGACGCACAGGCGCCGGTTGTCCGCCATGCGCACGCTCACCAGGGACGAATCGGGCAGGTCGCCCACCCGCACGGCGCAGTCGAAGCCTTCGCCGCCCAGGTCCACCACGCGGTCGCTCAGGTTCAGCGAGATGGTGACGTCGGCGTGCAGTTCGCGGAACTTGGGCACCAGCGGCGCCACATGGCGGCGGCCGAACCCGGCGGGCGCGGTGATGCGCAGGTGGCCGCTGGCCTTGACGCCGCCGGCGCTGACGCTGGCCTCGGCATTGGCGAGGTCGGCCAGCAGCCGCTGGCAGTCTTCGAGGAAGGCGCTGCCCTCGTGCGTGAGCGAGATCCTGCGCGTGGTTCGCACCAGCAACTTGACGCCCAGCCGCTCTTCCAGCGCGTCGAGGCGGCGCCCCATGATGGCGGGCGCCACGCCCTCGGCCTTCGCCGCCGCCGTCAGGCTGCCCCGAGTGGCGACCGAGACGAAGGATTCAAGCTGCTTGAGTTTGTCCATTCAGCGCAGATTATGCGCATGCAGGTCAAGAATCCGGGCGGTTTCTGCCTCATTTCCGGCTCAGCGCTTCCACCTCGGCCGGCGAATAGCCGAGCTCGGCCAGGAGTTCGCGGTTGTGTTCGCCCAGGTGCGGAGGATCCAGGCGCACGCCCGGCCGGCGTCCATCGAGCGTGAGCGGCAGCAGCACCGTCTGGCTGGCGCGGCCATCGGGCAGCGTCAACGGCGCCAGGCCACCCGTGGCCTTGAGGTGCGGGTCGTCCATCAGGTCTTCGGGCCGCGTGATCGGCGCGAACGGCAAGCCGTTCTTCTCGAACACGGCGCTGAGTTCGGCGGCGCTGTGGCCGGCCAGGCGCGAGCGCAGGATGGGCATCAGCCAGTCGCGCGCGCGCACCCTGTCGTTGTTGGTGGCCAGGCGCGGATCGGCTTTCAGGTCGCCGAAGCCGAAGGCGTCGCAGAAAATCGCCCATTGCGTGTCGCTCACCGCCGCCAGGAAGATCTGCTCGCCGTCCTTCACCGTGAAGACGTCGTAGACCCCCCACGCCGAGATGCGCCCGGGCATGGGCGCGGCCGGCTTGCCGGTCACCGCGAACTGCATCATGTGCTGCGCGACCAGGAACACGTTGTTCTCGAACAGCGCGCTCTGCACTTCCTGGCCCTTGCCCGTTTTCTCGCGTTGCGCAAGCGCGGCCATCGCGCCGATGGCGCCGAACATGCCGCCCATGATGTCGTTGACGCTGGTGCCCGCGCGCAGCGGGTCGCCGGGACGCCCCGTCATGTAGGCCAGGCCGCCCATCATCTGCACCACTTCGTCCAGCGCCGTGCGGTGGTCGTAAGGGCCGGGCAGGAAGCCCTTGTGGCTGATGTAGATCAGGCGTTCGTTGAGCTTGGCGAGCGATGCGTAGTCCAGCCCCAGCTTCTTCATGGTGCCGGGCTTGAAGTTTTCGCTCACGATGTCGGCGGTGGCGATCAGGCGCAAGGCGGCCTCGCGGCCCTGCGGGGGTCTGCAGGTCCAGTGCAATGCTCTTCTTGTTGCGATTGAAGAGCGGAAAGAAGCCCGCGCCCGAGCCGAGCAGCTTGCGCGTGTTGTCGCCTGCCAGGGGCTCGACCTTGATGACCTCGGCGCCCAGGTCGGCCAGCACCATGCCGCAGGTCGGGCCCATCACCATGTGCGTGAATTCGACGACGCGGATGCCTGCGTAGGGCAGCGCCTCGGTTTCGGTCTTCTCAACCATGCGTGGCCCCTTGCACGAAACCCTTGGGCAGGCCGGCCAGCGCCGTCATGCCGTAGACCGGCTCGCCGGGCAGCCCCGCCTGCAGCGGCGCGCGCGCGGCGATCAGCTTCTCGATGTCGATGCCGGTCGCCACACCCATGGCTTCGAACATGAACACCAGGTCCTCGGTCACCACGTTGCCGGATGCGCCGGGCGCGTAGGGACAGCCGCCCAGGCCGCCGAGCGACGCATCGAAGGTGCGCACGCCCACGTCATACGCGGCCAGGCAATTGGCCAGGCCCAGACCGCGGGTGTTGTGCATGTGGGCGGCGCCGGTCTTGTCGCCGATGGCCGCGCGCACCTTGTTGAACAGGCGCCGCACCTGGGCCGGGATTGGCCATGCCGGTGGTGTCGGACAAGCCCGTCTCGTCGGCGCCGGCCTCGATCACCTGCGTGGCCAGCCAGACCACGTCTTCTTCCTTCACCTCGCCCTGGATCGTGCAGCCGAACGCGGTGGAGATGCCGGCCTCGATCTTCACCCACGGCGCCATCTCGTCGCGCAGCGCGACGATATTGCGCACCTCGTCGATCATTTCCTCGCGGGTCTTGCGCACGTTGGCCAGCGAATGGGCGGCGCTGGCCGACACGGGAATGGTGAGCTTGTGCACGCCGGCCGCCAAGGCGGCTTGGGCGCCGCGCAGGTTGGGCACCAGCGCCATCACGGTGAGGCCGGGCAAGCGTGAGCGCATGCCGCACCACGTCGGCCGCATCCGCCATCTGCGGCAGCAGCTTGGCCGGCACGAACGACGCGACTTCGATCTCGCGCAGGCCGGCGGCGTGCAGCGCGGCGATCCACTTGAGCTTGTCGGCGGTCGGCATGGTGGCCTTGATGGACTGCAGGCCGTCGCGCGGGCCGACTTCGCTGATCAGCACTTGGGGTGGTCGGGTGTCTGGCATGAAAAATTCTCTCTTTGCTCACGTAGGCAACATCCACCGAATTGTCGCGCGGCGGCCCGTGGATGCCTGTTATTGCGCGGGCGCCTGAAGCAGCCGCTGCACCAACGGGTGCTGGATACGGCGCTCGGCGGAAATCAGGTAGAAGTGTTCGAGCAGTTCGGGGCAGTTGCCGAGAAGCTCGATGCCCGCATCCTTCATCAGCTCCTCGTGCGACCAACTCGAGGCGGGGAAGGCACCCATGCCGCTGCGCCCGAAGGCTGCGAGGAGCGCGCTGTCTTCGAATTCACCGGCGATGCGCGGGTGCAGGCCCTGGCGCTCGAACCACTGGTCCAGCAGCGGGCGCACGGCGGCGTGCGCGGTGGGAAGCAGCACCGGCATCTCGGCCAGGCATCCCGGAAAGGGACGCACGCACTTGCGCGCCATGGCCACCGGGGCGAACCATGCCAGCGGCGCGTCGCCGAGGGCATGGCTGTACAGGCGAAGGTTCGGGTTGGGCGGCGCTGCGCGGTCCGACAAGACGGCATCGAGCCGATGCAGCGCCAGGTCCCCGAGCAACCCCTCGAATTCATCCTCATGGCAGAGCAGCCGCACGCGCGGGTCTTCCAGCGCCGGCTGCAGGAGGTGGCGCACGACGAGCTTCGGCAATCCATCTGAAATGCCCACGGTCAGCCTCAGCCCCTGGCCGGTGGCTGCGTCGCGCACGACCGCCGGCAGCTGCTCGCCCAACTGGAAGATCTGGTCGGCTTGCACCATGGCGGCCACCCCGGCCGGCGTCAATGCCAGCCCGCGACCGTCCGGTTTGAACAGGGAATGTCCGAGTGACTGCTCAAGCGCTCGCACCTGGGCACTGATTGTCTGGACGGCCATGCCGAGCCGGGCTGCGGCACGGGTCATGCCGCCCTCCTTGGCGACGACCCAGAAGTAGTAAAGGTGGTGATAGTTGAAGGGAACGGCCATCTGTTACTTCGATTAAAACTGATGAATATTCAGCAATCATCTGCTTTTTTCTTCGGCCTGACACTGTTAATTTCAGTTCCCCGAATTCCTTTCGCAGGAGACTCTCATGAAAAAAGCTCTGGCCCTCTTCGCTGTCGTGCTCACGCTCGGGCTGAGCGTAGCCCTGGACGCGGAGGCCAAGCGCCTGGGCGGCGCCCGGTCTTCCGGCATGCAGCGCCAGAACGTGGCGCCCCCGGCCCAGAAGCCAGGGGTCCCCGGCAACCCGCAAACAGCCCCGGTCGCGGGGTCTGCGGCCGCAGCCGCCGCCCCGGCCGCTGCGGCTGCGGCCGGCAAGCGCAGCTGGATGGGGCCCATCGCCGGGCTGGCCGCCGGCTTGGGCCTGGCGGCGCTGGCGTCGCACTTCGGCTTTGGCGAGGCGCTGGCCAACATGATGATGATCGGCCTGCTCGTGATGGGCGTGCTGCTGGTGGTGGGCCTGGTGATGCGCAAGCGGGCCGCGGGCCAGGGCCCGGCACTGGCAGGCGCCGGCGCTTCCGGTGCAGGCGGCACGGGCGGCAGCGGCGGCACAGGGGGCTCGCTGATCGGCTCGCGCATCGGCGCCGGCGCTGCCGGGCTGGCGACAGCCGGCACAAGCAACGGCAACATCCCTGCAGACTTCGACGCGAGCACCTTCGTGCGCAACGCCAAGGAGCAGTTCATGGCCTTGCAGCGCGCCAACGATGCACGCGACCTCGACCGCTTGCGCGACTACCTGACGCCTGAAATGTTCGAGCTGGTGCGTGCGGACCTCGACGCCCGCGGCGACACACCCCAGGCGACGGAGGTGTTCGGGTTGGAGGCTCAGGTGCTGGACGTGGCGGAAGAAGACACCCGCTATGTGGTGAGCGTTCGCTTCACCGGCAGCGTCCGCGACCAGCAGGGCGCGGTGCCGGAGGACCTCGACGAGGTCTGGCACCTGACGAAGCCGCGGGCCGGCTTTGGCGGCTGGATGATTGCGGGCATCCAGCAGACAGCGGGGCTCTAACCGGGCGCGCTGTTCGCGGCGCCATGTGCAAGAGGGAAGGGGTCCCGCCCATTCCGCGACCGGGCCACCCCGTCCGCGGTCCGGCGCGCCCTAGATCTGGCTGTGGTTGGGCGCCAGGCCCGAAGCGATTTCTGCGGGGGCCAAGGCGCGGGCCAGCTGCACAGACGACGGGTCTTCGCCGGTCAGGCCGAATGCGACGGCGAGGAAGAGCGTTGCAGTCACGGTGACTGCCGCTGCCGCCGTGACGGCCCGGGAAACGATGGATGAGGAAGCGGAAAAGTGACGGTTCATGATGGCTCCGGGTGAAGTTGCTGCGGTGAAGTCATGATGGAAGGAGCCCGCTTAAGAGTCATGAACCGGACCTGAATCGACCTGAAGCGATCTGAATGCGCAGCGCTGGCGCCGCCACGCCACAATGGCGGCATGGCCTACCGATTCGCCGACGTGGTGGTGGACTCCGGCCGCCGCACCCTTGTGGTTCGCGGCGACGCGACGCCGGTGGGCGCCCGGGCGTTCGACCTGCTGGTGGCACTGATCGACCGCCGCGACCGTGTGGTGCCCAAGGACGAGCTCATCGACATCGTCTGGCCGCGCTCGGTGGTCGAGGAAAACAACCTGCAGGTGCACATCAGCGCCCTGCGCAAGCTGCTCGGCGCACATGCCATCGCCACCGTGGCCGGCCGGGGCTATCGATTCACGCTGCCGCTGGACGAGGAATCGCCGCGCGGCGTGACCGACCGCGGCGCGACGCCGCCGGTGACGCCCCGCGCGCCGCCGACCAACCTGCCGGCCAGCGAGCCCGAGCTCATCGGCCGCGATGCAGACCTCCACACCCTGGTCGAGCTCGTGCGCGCGCATCGCCTGGTGACCACTTCGGGCGCCGGGGGGATGGGGAAGACCACGCTGGCGCAGGCCGCTGGATACCGGCTGCGCGACGAATTCGCCGACGGTGCGTGGATGGTGCAACTGGCGCCCGTGACTCACCCGCAGCTCCTTCCCACCGCGGTGGCGCGCGCCCTGCACCTGACACTCGATGTCGAGGGACGGCCCGAGGCACTGGCGGCCGCCATCGGCGCGCAACGGCTGCTCGTCATCCTCGACAATTGCGAGCACCTGCTGACCGCCGTGGCCGAACTGGCTGCCATCCTGCTGCGCCTGGCACCGGGCGCCCATGTGCTGGTCACCAGCCAGGAGCCGCTCAAGATACAAGGCGAGCATGTCTTTCGCCTGCCGCCGATGGCCGTGCCGGACGAAGCCACCATCGACCCGGCGCGACCATCCGACGCCGTGACGCTGTTCGCCGCGCGGGCGGCGGCAGCCGACCCGGGCTTCCAGCTGACTGCGGTCAACATCGCCGCCGTGGTCGACATCTGCCGCCGGCTCGACGGGATCGCCCTGGCCATCGAACTCGCCGCGGCGCGTGTGCGCCTGCTCGGGGTCGCGGGGCTGCGCGCCCGGCTCGATGAGCGCTTCCGGGTCCTGACGTCCGGCGCCCGTCTGGCGCTGCCCCGGCACCAGACGCTGCGAGCCGCCATGGACTGGAGCCATGGGCTGTTGACGGAGGCTGAACAGCGCGTGTTCCGGCGGCTGGGCGTCTTCGTCGGCAGTTTCAGCCTCGATGCGGCCGAGCAGGTCGTCGCAGGTGCACCCGATGAGCGATCGCAAGCCTTCGATCTGCTGGGCAGCCTGGTGGACAAGTCGCTGGTGGTCGCACTGCCGGGGGAGCCGCCCCGCTACCGGCTGCTCGAGACCAGCCGCGCCTACGCTCTCGAACGGTTGGCCGATACGGCCGAGCTCCAGGCGACCTGTGCGCGGCACGCGCAGGCGATGGTGGACCTGTTCGAGCGCTCGAGGGAGGAAGAATTCACCAGCACGCTGTCGGCGCTGCTCGCGAAATACCTGCCCGACCTGGACAACGCCCGCGCCGCGCTCGAGTGGCTTGCCTCACGGCCTGCCGGCGCCGCGCTGCACGTCGCGCTGGCGGGGGGCATGGGGTGGCTCTGGCAAGATGCGGCGCTGCGGCCGGAGGGGATCCGCCGCACGCGCGAAGCCGTCGCCCTGATTGCCGGCGGCGCGCCCGCGTTGCCGGAAGCGCGTTTGCTGGTGACGATGGCGCGCGTCAGTTTCCCCCTGGCTGGCGGGGACTTGATCGCCGCGGTCGAGCGGGCCGTGGCGATCCTGCGCGATGGCGGCGCTCCGCAGGCTAGTTTCGTTGCCTTCTTGCAGGCGGCCGTCACGCTCGCGAGGGCGGCGCGCCTGCGCGAGGCCGAGGCCATGCTCGCGCAGGCGAAGGGCCTGATCGATCCAGGTTGGCCGCCGGCCCTGCGCGCCGAGTACTTCAACGCCGTCGCGCTCTTCCTCAGCGAGGCCCACCGCGCGGAGGAGGCGCGCCCGGCCTACGAGGAAGCTCTGGCGCTGACGCGCCGGTGCGGCGACGTGCGCAGGGCGCTGCGCCCGATGATCAACGCAGAGCAGGCGTCGGCATTTCTCGGCGACTACGAACGGGCCGTCGAGCTCGGTCGCGAAATGTTGCAGCTGCTGCACGCCGATCCTTCATTGCGCGGCGGCTTGGTGAACATCATCCTGGGTAACCTCGCCACGGCGCTCGTCCTGGCGGACAAGGTGGACGAGGCACTCGAGATGGCTCGCCTGGCGTATGGGCCGGTGCAGCGGGAGGGACGCGCCCTGGAGATGCTGGATGCGTTCGCGATGATCGCCCTCAAGCGCGGCAGGGCCTCGGATGCCGCGCGGGTCCTTGGCCGGTCCGTCGCGCACTTCAGTCAGTCCGGCTTTGTCCGGATGTTCGTCGAGCAACAGGTCCACGACCAGGTCCTGGCCCAACTGCGCGGCCGGATGCCGCGAGCTGCCCTGGACGCCCTCATCGCCGAAGGCGGGAGCCTGGGCGAGGACGAAGCGTTGCAGCTCGCCCTGCGGGACTAGGCCCCAAGATGGCCCGGCGGGCTGTGCGATGGCCGGTTCGGCAGGCGCATGCGCCCTGGCCAGGACGTCAATTACATACGTTTCACGCACAGATAAATCGCTTTTCCAGATATTAATCTTCATCGAAGTATCAAATAAAGTGACGGCATGGAAAAACCCAAAGCCGTACTGTTCGATGCCTACGGCACCCTTTTCGACGTCTACAGCGTCGGCCTGCTGGCCGAACAACTGTTCCCGGGCCACGGCGCGGCGCTGGGCGTGCTGTGGCGCGACAAGCAGATCGAATACACGCGGCTGGTCACCACCAGCAACGGCGGCGATCACTACCAGCCGTTCTGGGCGCTGACGCGCGCCGGCCTGCGCTATGCCTGCAAGCGGCTGGGGCTGCCGCTTGGCCCCGCCCATGAAGAAAAGCTGATGAACCAGTATCGCCACCTCTCGGCGTATCCCGAGAACAAGGAGGTGCTGGCCGCGCTGAAAGCCAGGGGTGTGGTGACCGGCATCCTCTCCAACGGTGACCCGGAGATGCTGGGCGTGGCCGTGCGCAGCGCGGGCCTGGAGGACCTGCTGGACCACGTGCTGAGCGTTGACAGCGTGCGCAAGTACAAGACCCACCCCGACGCCTACGCGCTCGGCCCGCAGGCCACGGGGCTGGACGCGAAACAGATCGCCTTCGTCAGCTGCAATGCCTGGGACGCGCTGGCCGCGACCTGGTACGGCTATCGCACGCTGTGGGTCAATCGCTACCAATTGCCGTTCGAGGAGCTGGGCACGCAGCCCACGCGCACCGGCGCCAGCCTGCGCGACGTCCTCGGCTTTTTCTGACAGCCCAAATTTTCAATTTTTCCCCGGAGAAGACCCCATGACCGCCCGCACCACCGTCCATGGCCTGCAAGTGGCCACCGACCTGCACCGCTTCATCGAGGACAAGGTGCTGCCCGGCACCGGCGTGGCCAGCGCCGCCTTCTGGAAGGGGTTCGATGCCATCGTCACCGACCTCGCCCCGAAGAACCTCGCGCTGCTGGCCGAGCGCGACCGCCTGCAGGCGGAACTGGACACCTGGCACAAGGCCAACCCCGGCCCGATCCGCGACATGGCGGCCTACCGCGGCTTCCTGGAGAAGATCGGCTACCTGGTGCCGCCTCCGGCGGGCGCCCAGGCGACCACGACCCAGGTGGACGACGAGCTCGCGCTGCAGGCCGGCCCGCAGCTGGTGGTGCCGATCCTGAATGCCCGCTATGCGCTCAACGCCGCCAACGCGCGCTGGGGTTCGCTCTATGACGCGCTGTACGGCACCGATGCGCTGCCCGAAACCGGCGGGGCCGAGAAGGGCAAGGGCTACAACCCGACGCGCGGCGCGAAGGTGATCGCGTTCGCGCGCAAGTTCCTGGACGACTCCGCGCCGCTGGCCGCCGGCTCGCATGCGGACGCCACGCTCTACAAGGTCGAAGGCGGCAAGCTCGCCGTCACCCTGAAAAGCGGCACGGCCACCGGCCTGAAGGACCCGGCGCAGTTCATCGGCTTCCAGGGCGAGGCCTCCGCGCCCTCGTCGGTGCTGCTGCGAAACAACGGCATCCACTTCGACATCCGCATCGACCGCGCGACGCCGATCGGCCAGGGCGATGCGGCGGGCGTCAGCGACATCGTGCTGGAAGCGGCGCTGTCCACCATCCTCGACCTGGAAGATTCCGTGGCCTGCGTGGACGCGCAGGACAAGGTGCTGGCCTACGGCAACTGGCTGGGCATCCTGCAGGGCACGCTGACCGAGGAAGTGACCAAGGGCAGCAAGACCTTCACGCGCGGCCTCAACCCCGACCGCGTCTACCACGCGCCCGATGGCGGCGAGGTCGCGCTGCACGGCCGCTCGCTCATGTTCGTGCGCAACGTCGGCCACCTGATGACCAACCCGGCCGTCCTGTGGAAGGACGCGCAGGGCACGGAGCGTGAGATTCCCGAAGGCATCCTGGACGCGGTGGTCACCACCACGATCGCCATCTACGACCTGCAGCGCCAGGGCAAGCCGGGCATCAAGAACTCCCGCACCGGCTCGGTCTACATCGTCAAGCCCAAGATGCACGGGCCCAAGGAAGTGGCGTTCGCCTCCGAGCTGTTCGGCCGGGTCGAAGCCATGCTCGGCCTGCCCGCCAACACGGTGAAGCTGGGCATCATGGACGAGGAGCGCCGCACCAGCGTCAACCTGAAGGCATGCATCGATGCGGCCGCCGCGCGCGTGGCGTTCATCAACACGGGCTTCCTCGACCGCACCGGCGACGAGATGCACACCGCCATGCACGCCGGCCCCATGTACCGCAAGGGCGACATGAAGACCAGCGCCTGGATCCAGGCCTACGAGAAGAACAACGTGCTGGTCGGCCTGGGCTGCGGCCTGCGCGGCCGCGCCCAGATCGGCAAGGGCATGTGGGCGATGCCCGACCTGATGGCGGCGATGCTCGAGCAGAAGATCGGCCACCCGAAAGCCGGCGCCAACACCGCCTGGGTGCCCTCGCCCACCGCGGCCACGCTGCATGCCCTGCACTACCACCAGGTGAACGTGGCGCAAGTGCAAAAGGAGATGGAGAAGATCGACGCCGATGCGCAGCGCGAAGACCTCCTCGCGGGCCTGCTGCAGGTTCCGGTCGTCGCCGAGGCGAAGTGGACCGCCGCCGAGCGCCAGCAGGAGATCGACAACAACGCCCAGGGCATCCTGGGCTACGTGGTGCGCTGGATCGACCAGGGCGTGGGCTGCTCCAAGGTGCCCGACATCCACAACGTGGCCCTGATGGAAGACCGCGCCACGCTGCGCATCTCCAGCCAGCACATTGCCAACTGGCTGCTGCACGGCGTGGTGACGAAGGAGCAGGTGCAGGAGACTTTCCGCCGCATGGCCGCCGTGGTGGACGGCCAGAACGCCGGCGACCCGTTGTACAAGCCGATGGCCGGCAACTTCGACAGGTCCTTCGCCTACCAGGCGGCGTGCGACCTGGTGTTCAAGGGCCTGGAGCAGCCCAGCGGCTACACCGAGCCGCTGCTGCATGCCTGGCGGCTGAAGGTGAAGGCCGGTGCCGCGTAGGCGGCCTCACTCCAGCGACTTCAACCAATCCTGGATCGGCCCCGCAGCCGCCTCGGGCGCATGCCCGATGTCCGACTTGAGGAGCCGGAACTTGCTGGCCGGGTGCGGCGGGGCCTTCGCGAAGGCATAGTCCTCCCCGCGTTCGCGCAAGGGATCGTTGGCGCCCACGAGCCACAGCAGGGGGACATGTTGCTCGATCTGCGGCACCAGCACAGGCAGCGCCGCGAACGGCGCAGGCGCAGCCGCACCATCGCCGCCCAGTGCCACCACGGCGTCCACGTCGCCCTTGGCCGCGTAGGCGATGGCCGCATTGGCCCCGAGCCCGTGGCCGAGCACCACCACGCGCTTGTAGCCTTGCTGGCGCAGGGATTTGGCCTGCGCGGCGATCTCCTGCAGGGCGTCGCCGCCGGCATTGTCCGCGGCGCGCCTGGACGACCAGGGCATTTCGACCGCGCGCCCGGCGCACACCGGCTGGATTCTCTTTGCGAGGGCGGACAGGCTCTGTGGGCCCGATGACTTGGCGTGCACCAGGATCAGCGCGCAGGCCTTGCTCTCGGCCTGGCCTTGCACGGCGGCGGCCGACACCGCCAGGGCCGCGACAAAGCAGCGCCGCGTCAGCTGAAACATGGAATCCATGGTTGTCTGTCCCCTCGTTGGCGGGATGATCACCGGCCCGCGCCCGCGGGAGCAATGCGGTTTACCCGAGGCGCAGAGCGATGCGGCGCGAAAGTTCCGAGCCCCGGTCCAGCAGGAACCGGGTGAGCCGGTCACCATAGTCGCCTGCCGCGGCCGCCTGGACCGATGGCCGCACCGCCAATGCCGCGCGCCAGGCCTGCACGCGCGGCATGCCGGCGAAGAGGTCCGGCTCGCCCAACCGGTCGAACACGTCGAAGTAGCGGAACACCGGGCCAAACACCGCGTCCACCATGCCGAACCGCGCGCCGGCGAAATACGGCCCGCCGCCGGCCAGCACGTCTTCGACCTGCCGGAACCTGGCTCGCAGCTCACCCTGACGCGTCTCGAAGGCCCGGGCGTCCGGCGCCGAGTAGAACGCCGCAATCGTGTTCAGGATGGCCGAGCCGAATTCCATCCAGCCTCGATCGCGGGCGCGGTGGAGCGGATCCGCGGGGTGCAGCATGGGCGCGAGCGTTTCGTCCAGGTACTCGCAGATCACCGCCGACTCGAACAGGGGCTCGTCGCCCGCCAGCAGCACGGGCGTCTTGCCCAGCGGCGAGACCGCGAGGAACCAGGCGGGCTTGGCCGACAGGTCCACATACCGGCGCGTGAAGGGCGCACCCTTTTCCGCCAGCACGATCGCGGCGCGCTGCACATACGGACAGAGGTGGTGGCTGACTAGGGTCAGGTCCATCTCAGTCCTTCCGCAGGCCTTCGGCCACCAGCGCCGCGTGCACGGCCGGACGCTGGGCGACGCGCGCGAGCCACGACTGCAGCTGCGGATAGGGCTTCAGGCTGATACCCAGCATTGGCGCCCAACCGACGATCACGAACGCGTAGGCATCGGCGGCGGTGAAGCTGCTGCCGGCCAGGTACTTGCGGTCTGCGAACAACCGGTCCAGTTCGCGAAAACGCAGCGCGAGCTTGTCGACGCACGCCTTGCGCGTCGAATCCGCGGTCTCCTTGTGCCACAGCCAGGGGCTGAACACCTTGTGCAGTTCGCTCGAGACGAAGGCGAGCCACTTGAGCACCTCGAAGCGCTGGGCCGTGCCGGAGCCCGGCATCAGGCCGCTCGCGGGCGCGAGGTCGCCGATGTGCTGCAGCAGGGCCGCCACCTCGGTGTGCCGGCTGCCGTCCTGCAGTTCCAGCAGCGGGACATAGCCGCGCGGGTTGATCTCGAAGTAGTCGGCGCCGCTTTCGAGCCGGTGGCTCGCGAGGTCGACCCGGATCAGGTCGACGGCGAGGCCGGCTTCGCGCAGCGCGATGTGGACAGCCTGCGAGCAGGCGGCGGGGGAGTAATAGAGCTTCATGGGGTTCCTGGGGTTGGCAATGGGGAGGAAGCGAATGTAGGATTGCATTGCTGCAATGAAAATAGGCAAACATGAAATCTCCGATTGCAAAGCCGCAATACCCACTGACGGCCGCTGACCTGCAGCTGCTGCTGGCCCTGGTTCGCGGCGGCACCCTCGCGAATGCGGCGGCGCGGCTGGCCGCGGATGCCTCCACGGTGTTTCGCGGCGTGCAGCGCATCGAGAAGAGCCTGGGCCAGCGGCTCTTCGAGCGCACGCGGCAGGGTTACCTGCCCGGCGACGCGGTGCTGGAGATCGCGCGCCATGCCGAGCGCATCGAGGCCGAGCTGGAAGCCGCGCGCGCCGCGGCGCACGGGGCGAACCCCGAAGTCGCCGGGCGCGTCCGCCTCACCACCACCGACTCACTGCTTCGCGGGCTGGTGCTGCCCTGCCTGCCCGCCCTCGCGGCGCAGCACCCGCTGCTGCAGCTCGAGCTGCATGCGGGCAACGAGCTCGCGAGCCTCAACCGCCGCGATGCCGACCTGGCGCTGCGTGCGACGGCCAGGGCGCCGGAACACCTGGTCGGACGGCACCTGGGACAGATCCGCTTCGTGCCCTGCGCCGCGCGCGGCATGCCGGCCGCGCGCCGGCGCAAGGCGCTGGACGAGCACGACTGGATCGCGCCCGACGAGGCCATGCCCGAGCACCCCTCGGTCCGCTGGCGGCGCAAGCGCTTCCCCAAGCTCGCGCCGCGCCACCTGGTGGACAGCATCGTGTCGGTCGCGGATGCCGTGATGGCCGGCCTGGGCGTGGGCATCCTGCCCCACTTCATGCTGGAGGGCGAGTCCCGTCTCGTCGCCCTCGCGGAGCCGCTGGACGGGTGCGAGTCCGGGCTGTGGCTGCTGGCCCACCCGGAGTCGCGCCACCTGCGGCGCATCGCCGCCGTGTACCAGCATTTCGCCGATCACATCCGGCTGCCTTGAGCGCGCCGCCACCCGCTAGACTGCCTGTCATGCCAGCCGCATCCCCCGCGATCGACCCGACGCGCTGCCCCATCTGCGGGCAGCCCAACGCGTGCGCCAATGAGGTCGCGCGCGAAACCGGCGTCCCGCAGCCGCCTTGCTGGTGCACGCAGGTGGATTTCAGCGCGGAAGTGCTGTCGCGCGTCCCTGCGCAAGCCGAGCGCAAGGCCTGCATCTGCCGGGCCTGCGCGGAAGGCCGCGGCGCGACGGCCCCCTAGCTCGCCACTCGGCCTTCGAGCTTGGCCTTCAGGAAGCCCCCCGTGCCGTAGCGCGTGACGCGGCTGTAGAAACGATCGGTCAGGCGCTTCACCATCGCGGAGTATTCGTCCACGAGGCCCGGCAGGATGGTGAAGTTGTCGTAGTTCACCACCGCCACGACACGTTCCTCGGGGTTTCTCACCACCGGCTCGAGCAGGCGTGTCGCGGTTTGCTCGACCTCGGCGATGGCCGCCTTGCTGCCGATGTGCAGTCCCTCGAAATTGATGAAGAGCATGCGGTGCTCGCGGTCCAGTTCGTAGCGCTCGGCCAAGGGCTTGGCCAGCAGCCGGTCGCGCAACCGGATCGGCGCATCGGTGAAGATCGCGGCGTCCATCAGGCGCAGCTCCGGGCTGATCGCCGGCATGAAATCCATCTGCCCCAGCACGTCGCGCTCCAGGTCGATGCCGGGCGCGATCTCCACCAGTTCCAGCCCACCCGAATCCTGGAGGCGGAACACGCAGCGCTCGGTCACGTACCAGACCTTCTGGCCGCGGCGCCGCGCCTCGCGGCCGCTGAAGGTGCGGTGCTCGACCTGCTCGACGAATTTGCGCATGGTGCCTTCGCTCTCGATGCGCACCTTGCCGTCCTCGAGCCTGACGCGCAGGTCGCCCGCCGTGAAGGTGCCGACGAAGACCACGGTCTTGGCGTTCTGGCTGATGTTGATGAAGCCGCCTGCGCCCGCCAGCCGCGGGCCGAACTTGCTCACGTTGAGGTTGCCTTCCGCGTCGGCCTGCGCCAGGCCCAGCACGGCCAGGTCGAGCCCGCCGCCGTCGTAGAAGTCGAACTGGTTGGGCTGGTCGATCACGGCCTGGCTGTTGACGGCGGCGCCGAAGGACAGGCCGCTCGCGGGGATGCCGCCGATCACGCCGGGCTCGGCCGTCAGCGTCACCAGGTCGATCACACGCTCCTCGGCCGCCACCGCCGCCACGCCTTCGGGCATGCCGATGCCCAGGTTCACCACGCTGTTGGCCTTGAGCTCCAGCGCCGCGCGGCGCGCGATGACCTTGCGCTCGTCCAGCGCCATCGGCACCAGCTGGTCCATCGGGACGCGGATCTCGCCCGAGTAGGCCGGGTTGTACTGCTCGATGAACGTCTGCATGTGGTAGGCCGGGTCGGTGGCGACCACCACCGCATCGACCATCACGCCGGGCACCTTCACCTGGCGCGGGTGCAGCGTGCCGCGCTCGGCGATGCGCTCGACCTGGGCGATGACGATGCCGCCCGAGTTGTGCGCCGCCATGGCGATGGCCAGCGCTTCGAGCGTGAGCGCCTCGCGCTCCATGGTGAGGTTGCCGTCCGGGTCCGCCGTGGTGGCGCGGATGATGCCCACGGAAATCGGGAAGGCCTTGTAGAACAGGTATTCCTGGCCGTCGATTTCCATCAGGCGCACCAGCTCCTCGGTGGTGCGCGCGTTGATGCGGCCGCCGCCGTGGCGCGGGTCGACGAAGGTGTCCAGCCCCACGCGCGTGAGCGTGCCGGGCTTGCCGGCGGCGATGTCGCGAAACAGGTGGGCCAGCACGCCCTGCGGCAGGTTGTAGGCCTCGATCTCGTTGGCCACGGCCAGCTTCTGCAGGGCCGGCACCAGCCCCCAGTGGCCGCCGACGACGCGCTTGACCATGCCGGCGTGGCCCAGGTGGTTGAGGCCGCGCTGCTTGCCGTCGCCCTGCCCCGCGGCATAGACCAGCGTCAGCGCATGCGGCGAGCCGGTGCCGGTTTCGGCCTGGGTGGCCAGGAAGCGCGCTTCCAGCGCGACCGCGACTTCCTCGGCGAAGCCGATGCCCACGAAGCCGCCGGTGGCCACGGTGTCGCCGTCGTGGATCAGCCGCACGGCCTCGGCGGCGGTCACCACCTTGTTGCGGCGCCCGCCCAGCGGCGCGTGGGGGTTCAGGTCGGTGGTCAAGATCTCTCCAGGTGAAGTCCTTCTATCATCGCCAGTAAGGGCGCACCGCCACTTCAGGAAAACCCATGGGATTCACAGCTTTCACGGGGCCGGCTTGAGCGGCGACGCCAGCCTGGCCGCGCTGCGCGAGCGCTACGGGCCGCGCTACCGCTGGCTGCTGCTGCTGTCGGTGATGGTCGGCACCATGGCGTCGATCATGTCGTCGACCATCGTCAACGTGGCGATCCCGGACATGAGCCAGCACTTCGCGCTGGGCCAGGAGCGCGCCCAGTGGGTCAGCTCCGGCTTCATGGTGGCGATGACGGTGTCGATGCTGACCACGCCCTGGCTGCTGGCGCGCTACGGCTACCGCCGCACCTACGTCGGCCACCATGCTGCTGCTGATGGCCGGCGGCATCGTCGGCGGCTTCTCCAACGACTTCAGCCTGGTGCTGGCGCGCGCGCGTGGCCGAGGGCCTGGCCGCGGGCGTGGTGCAGCCGATCCCGGCCATCATCATCCTGCGCGCCTTCGAGCCGAACGAGCAGGGCCGCGCCAGCGGCATCTTCGGCATGGGCGTGGTGCTGGCGCCGGCCATCGGGCCGAGCATCGGCGGCGTGCTGGTCGACCTGTTCGGCTGGCGCTCGATCTTCTTCATGGTGGTGCCGTTCTGCCTGGCCTCGCTGTGGCTGGCCTGGAAGTTCGTGCCCGTCACCGCGCCGGGCGGCGGCGGCGGCCCAGCGCGGCAGCACGGCTCGACTGGCGCGGCCTGCTGCTGGGCAGCGTGGGCACGCTGTGCCTGCTCAACGGCCTGGTGCGAGCTGCACGGCGGCGGCGCGGCCTCCGCCGTGCTGCTGCCGGCGCCGCGGCGCTGTCGCTGGTGGCTTTCGTCGCCTGGCAGCGCCGCCTCAAGGCCCGCGGCGGCGGCGCCGCTGATGGACCTCGCGCTGTTCGGCACCGCACCTTCGCGATGGGCAGCATCGTCGCCTTCATCTACGGCACGGCGCTGTTCGGCTCGACCTACCTGCTGCCGGTGTACATGCAGCTCGCGCTGGGGCTGTCGGCCTCGTACGTGGGCACCATCCTGCTGCCGGCGGGCTTCGTGCTGGCCGTCACCATCGCCGCTGGTCGGGCGGCTGGCCGACCGGCAGCCCACCCACGTGCTGGTCAGCATCGGGCTGGCGCTGCTGGCCGCTTCCTTCGCGCTGATGGTGACCATCGGCCTGGGCACGGCCATCTGGGTGCTGGTGGCCTGGGCCATCCTGGGGCGCATCGGGCTGGGCTTCATCCTGCCGTCGCTCAACCTCGGCTCGATGCGCTCGCTGGACAAGCGCCTGATCCCGCAGGGCTCGAGCGCGATCAATTTCCTGCGCATGCTGGGCGGCGCGGCGGGCGTGAGCCTGTGCGGCATCGTGCTGGAGTGGCGCATCGCCGCGCACGGCGACACGCTGGCCGACCCGGTCACCAGCGCCGGCGCGGCTGGCCGCGTTCAACGAGGTGTTCTGGATGCTGGCGGCGCTGTGCGCGCTGGCCATGGTGGCCGCCTGGCAGCTGCGCGAGGCCCGCCCCGCGCGCGCGCCGGACGGTACAGAATAGCCGCCATGTGCCAGCTGCTCGGGATGAACTGCAACACGCCCACCGACGTGACGTTCAGCTTCACGGGATTCGCCCAGCGCGGCGGGCGCACCGACCACCACGCCGACGGCTGGGGCATCGCCTTCTTCGAGGGCGCGGGCCTGCGCCATTTCGTCGACCACCAGCCGGCCTGCGAGTCGCCGGTGGCCGAGCTGATCCGCCGCTACCCGATCAAGAGCCGCAACGTCATCGCCCACATCCGCAAGGCCACGCAGGGCGCGGTGGCGCTGGAAAACTGCCACCCTTTCGTGCGCGAGCTGTGGGGCCGCTACTGGGTGTTCGCGCACAACGGCAACCTGGAGGATTTCCATCCGCGCCTGCACGCCGAGCTTCCGCCCGGTGGGCGCCACCGACAGCGAGCGCGCGTTCTGCTGGCTGATGCAGGAGCTGTCGAAGTCGCACGCCGGCGTGCCCAGCGTGCAGGAACTGACGCTGACGCTGCGCGAGCTGACGCCGCGCATCGCCCGCCACGGCACCTTCAATTTCATGCTGTCCAACGGCCAGGCGCTGTGGGCCCACTGCTCCACCAACCTGTTCTTCGTGGAGCGCAAGCACCCCTTCGCCCACGCCCAGCTGGCCGACGAGGACCTGAGCATCGACTTCGCCCGCAACACGACGCCGCAGGACAAGGTGGCCGTGGTGGTGACGGCGCCGCTGACCACCAACGAGAACTGGACCGCCTTCGCGCCCGGGCGAGCTGCGGGTGTTCGTGGACGGCAGCGGCTGGACGGGCAGACGCCCGACCGGCATGCCTCGCCGCAGCAGCTCGCCGGCAGCCTGGCTCGCCAGCGCGCCTCCAGCGCGTCGATGAACATCGCCGGCACGTCGAAGCCGGCCTGCTCGGTGATTTCCTGGAAACAGGTCGGGCTGGTGACGTTGATCTCGGTCAGGCAGTCGCCGATCACGTCCAGCCCCACCAGCAGCAGGCCGCGCGCGGCCAGCACCGGGCCGATCGCCGCGCGCGATCTCGAAGTCGCGCGCGGACAGCGGCTGCGCCACGCCCTTGCCGCCGGCGGCCAGGTTGCCGCGGATTTCGCTGCCCTGCGGAATGCGCGCCAGGCTGAACGGCACCGGCTCGCCGCCGATCACCAGGATGCGCTTGTCGCCCTGCGCGATCTCGGGCAGGAAGCGCTGGACCATGATGGTGGTCGTGCCGTGGTGGTTCAGCGTCTCGATGATGGAGCCGAGGTTCAGGCCATCGGCGCCGACCCGGAAGATGCCCATGCCGCCCATGCCGTCCAGCGGCTTGAGGATGATCTCCTGGTGCTCGGCGTGGAAGCGCTTCACGTCCTCGGCGTCGCGCGTGACCAGCGTCGGGCCGATGAACTGCGGAAACTCCATGATGGCGAGCTTCTCGGGGTGGTCGCGCAGTGAAGCCGGCTTGTTGAACACCCGCGCCCCCTCGCGCTCGGCCTGCTCCAGCAGGTGCGTCGCGTAGAAGTATTCGCTGTCGAAGGGCGGGTCCTTGCGCATGAGCACCGCGTCGAAGTCCTTCAGCACCCGCACGCCTTCATGGCTCGACGGCAAACCAGTCGTCCAGCGAGCCGGTGAGCGTGATCTCGCGCACGCGGGCCTTGACGATGTCGCCGGTGCGCCAGGACAGGTCCTGCGGCTCGCAGGCGGCGACGCGGTGGCCGCGGCGCTGGGCCTCGCGCATCATGGAAAAGGTCGTGTCCTTGTAGGTCTTGAAGGCTTCCAGCGGGTCGGCGACGAAGAGGATGTTCATGGGAAGACGTGGAGTTTCGCCTGTACTGTTGCACAAATTGCCGGGACGTGCCGCCGTGTGGCTGGCGCGGGCCGCGGCCCGCGGGCGTCCCGTCAGATCTCGATCTTCGAGCCCAGCTCCACCACCGAGTTGTTCGGCAGGTTCAGGAAATCGGCCGCGGCGCTGGCGTTGTGGTGCATCTGCGCGAACAGCTTCTCGCGCCAGGGCGCCATGCCGCTGCCGATGCTCGGGATCACGGTGTCGCGCGACAGGAAATAGCTGGTCTTCATGCGCTCGATTTCGCAGCCGCGGGCGCGGATCTGCTCCAGCGCGCGCGGCACGTCCGGGTCGTTCTTGAAGCCGTAGTGCAGGATCACCTGCCAGCAGTCGTGCCCCAGCGGCTCGATTTCCACCCGCTTGTTCATGCCGATCCACGGCACCTCATGGTTGTGCACGGTGACGAACAGGTTGTGCTCGTGCAGGACCTTGTTGTGCTTGAGGTTGTGCAGCATGGCGTTGGGCACCATGCCGGGCTCGGCGGTGAGGAACACGGCCGTGCCTTCCACGCGCGTGGGGGGACTGACGAACACGGCCTCCAGGAAGCTGCCGAGGTCGATGGCTTCGGCCTTCAGCTTCTCGTTCAGCAGGGCGCGGCCCTGCTTCCAGGTCATCATCAGCGTGAAGACCGCGCCGCCGATCGCGAGCGGGAACCAGCCGCCGTGCAGCAGCTTGAGCAGGTTGGAGGCGAAGAACGTCAGGTCGACGACGAAGAACCAGCCGGTGGCGGCGATGCACAGCGCCAGCGGGTAGTGCCAGCCGTAGCGGATCACGAAGAAAGTCAACGTGGTCGTGATCAGCATGTCCAGCGTCACGGCGATGCCGTAGGCCGCGGCCAGGTTGCTGGACGAGCGGAACATCACCACGGCCAGCACGATGGCGACGAACAATCCCCAGTTGACGAACGGGATGTAGATCTGGCCGGTTTCGCGCACGCTCGTGTGCTGGATCTTCAGGCGCGGCAGGTAGCCCAGCTGGATCACCTGCTTGGTCACGCTGAACGCGCCGGTGATGAGGGCCTGCGAGGCGATGACGGTGGCCGCGGTCGCAAGCACCACCAGGGGAAGCAGCGCCCAGTCCGGCGCCATCATGAAAAAGGGGTTCTTGACGGCCTCGGGCCGCGCCAGCAGCAGCGCGCCCTGGCCGAAATAGTTGAGCGTGAGCGCCGGCATCACCACGCCGAACCAGGCCAGGCGGATCGGCTTCTTGCCGAAATGCCCCAGGTCGGCGTACAGGGCCTCCGCGCCGGTGACGCACAGCACGACCGCACCCAGGATGATGAAGGTCGTGCCGGGGTTGAAGAACATGAAGCGCAGCGCGTGGTGCGGGACTTAGCGCCAGCAGGATTTCCGGGTGGTTGACGATGTGCGACACGCCCAGGATGGCGATGGTCAGGAACCACACCAGCGTGATGGGACCGAAGAAGCGCCCGATGCCGCCGGTGCCGCGCTTCTGCACGGCGAACAGGCAGAAGAGCACGACCAGGGTGAGCGGGATGACCCAATCCTTGAACGCGGGCGAAACCACTTCCAGGCCCTCGATGGCCGACAGCACGGAAATGGCCGGGGTGATGACGCCGTCGCCGTAGAACAGCGAGGTGCCGAAGATGCCGATGCCCAGCAGCCACCTGCGCAGCTTCGGCTTGTCCTTGACGGCTTGCGAAGCCAGCGCAAGCATGGCGATCAGCCCGCCTTCGCCATTGTTGTCCGCCCGCAGGACCAGCACCACGTACTTGATCGAGACGATCACGGTGAGCGTCCAGAAGAAGATGGACAGGATGCCGTAGACGTTGGCGATGGTGAAAGGAACGTGGCCGGAGCCGAACACCTCCTTGACGGCGTAAAGGACACTGGTGCCGATGTCGCCGTAGACGACGCCGATGGCGGCTAGCGTGAGGGCCGCGAGCGAGGATTTCGAGCTTTGCACTAAGTCGCCCGTCTTGGGCCGGTGAGGTCGGCCAGCGGGGTTCCGTTACCTTGGGGACCGCTATTGTGCCCCTGCGGGAACGCGCCAAACGGCCATGTTGCAGTGCAGCAACGCACTTCGGGAGCCCGCCCCCGCTTACTCGTAGACCTCGGCATCCGGGTCGGTGGCTTCCAGCTCGTAGCTGGCGGCCAGCATGGCCAGCCGCCCGATCACGCCATACATGTAGAAGCGGTTGGGGGCACTGGCGCCGGGCTTCTCGCCCGGCTGAGGTAAGCGCGTACTTTCGGCGAACGCAAGCGGCACGAAACTGGAGCCCGGGGCGTTCAGGTTTTCGTCCATGCCGCGTTCGGCGTGGACGCGGTAGAAGCCGCCGACCACATAGCGGTCCATCATGTAGACGACCGGCTCGGCCACGGCGTCGTTGATGCGCTCGTTGGTCAGCACGCCTTCCTGGATGATCACTTGCTGGACCGGCTGGCCATCCTTGATGACCGACATCTTGTTTTTCGTCTTGCGGTTCAGGTCGCCCAGGTCCTTCACGTCGCGCACGGTCATGATGCCCATGCCGTAGGTGCCGTTGTCGGCCTTCACGACCACGAACGGCTTTTCGTTGATGCCGTATTCCTTGTACTTCTTGCGGATCTTGGTCAGCAGCGAATCGACATTGGTGGTCAGGCACTCCATGCCCGTGCCCTCGGCGAAGTTCACCTCGCCGCACATGTTGAACATCGGGTTGATCAGCCACGGGTCGATGCCCAGCAGCTTGCCGAAGCGCTTGGCCACTTCCTCGTAGCTTTTGAAGTGGTTGCTCTTGCGCCGGATCGACCAGCCCGCGTGCAGCGGCGGCAGCAGGTACTGCTCGTGAATGTCTTCCAGGATGCCCGGGATGCCCGTCGACAGGTCGTTGTTCAGCAGGATCGTGCAAGGATCGAAATCCTTCAGGCCCAGGCGGCGCTTGGTGCGCACCACCGGTTCGAGCAGCACCGAGCCGCCGCCGGGCAGGTCGATCGTGGTCGGCTCCTTGATGTCGGGGCTGATCGAGCCGATGCGAACGTTCAGGCCGGCCATGTGGAAGATGCGCTTCAGCTGGGCGAGGTTGCTCAGGTAGAACGTGTTGCGGGTGTGGTTCTCGGGAATCACCAGCAGGTTCTTCGCCTCGGGGCAGATCTTCTCGATCGCGGCCATCGCCGACTGCACGGCCAGCGGCAGCATCTCGGGGGTGAGGTTGTTCCAGCCGCCGGGATAGAGGTTGGTGTCGACGGGCGCCAGCTTGAAGCCGGCGTTGCGGATGTCCACCGAGCTGTAGAACGGCGGCGTGTGTTCCATCCATTCCAGGCGGAACCAGCGCTCGATGGCGGGCATCGAATCCAGGACGCGCTGCTCGAGTTCGTTGATGGGCCCCGTCAGGGCCGTGATGAGGTGGGGAACCATGCGGCGCTCTTGCTTTTGGAATATCTGACAGGAATTGTAGGGATCTGAGGGCAGGCGCGCCGGTTTGCAAGGGGCCCGGCCCGCTTCAGGCCGGGCGCGCCAGCGGCAGGTTCAGCAGCAGGTTCTGGGGCTTGAGCCGCAGGCATTCCAGCTCGTCCTTGGCCATCGCCAGGTACACGGGCCGGCCTGCGATGTCCGCGCGCATGGCCGCAGGCTCCACGAAGTCCAGGCGGAACAGGCACAGCAGGCGGCGCATCCGCTCTTCGCCGACGTCCTGGCCCTGGTACAGGTCGTTGAGGAGCTGGCTGGCCTGGGCGTCCAGCCCCACGTGCCAGACCCAGTTGTCGTCCTGGATCGCGCGCTCGGGCTGGATGCGCACCGCGCAGCCCAGGAAATGCTCGACCCAGCGTTCGAGCACCAGGCAAAGCGCCGTGAGCGCCGGATGGCCGTGGTTCAGGCTCACCACGAAATCGTGGCTCTCGTCGCGCTCCCAGTACTCTTCCGCCCGGGTCTCGTGCAGCACGTCGAGCTCGGCCGCGCGCAGCGGCGCGCCGCCCTGCTTGAGCAATTCGCCGATGGAGCCGAAGTTGGCCGCCGTCGCATGCCGCTCGACGGTTTCGTCGTCGGCCGCCATGACCTGCCCGTCCGGCTGGATCGAAATGCGCTGGGGGCGAAACAGCATTTCGGCCGCGCGCGCTTGCATCGGCGAAGCTTCATCCCCCAGGATGTGCCGCAGCAGCACCTGGGTGAGCAGGTGCACCAGCAGCGGCGGCACGTCGACGCCCTCGCCGCGGAACACAGCCGCGTAACTGGCTTCCAGCGTGGGGTGCGCCAGCAGCCGCTTGCGAAAGCGCAGCCACACGGCGTAATTCGCCCGCGCGTCCTCGTCGGTCACGGCGCCGAGCAGCGCCGTCGGCACCTCGGCGCGCGGATCCCGCAGCAGGTGCTCGCGCAGGGCGAGTTCGCCGGCGCACGACTCGGGCACCGGCGCCATCTCGGGTCGGTCCAGCAGGAACCTGAGGAAGCCGTCCGTGACCACCAGGTGGCCCTCGGGTGTTCGATCCAGCAGCTGGTAGCCGCAGCTGCGCCAGAAATCGTGCATAGGTGTTCTAGTCAGTGGGGGACGGAGCGGAAGACCTGTCCCGCAATCAGGTGCGGATCTCGCCGTTGCCCATCACGACCCACTTCAGCGAAGTGAGGCCCTCGATGCCGACCGGGCCGCGCGCATGGAACTTGTCGGTGCTGATGCCGATTTCCGCGCCCAGGCCGAACTCGAAGCCGTCGGCAAAGCGCGGGCTGGCGTTGACCATCACGCTGGCCGAATCGACTTCGCGCAGGAACCGCTGGGAATGGATGTGGTCGCGCGTGACGATCGCGTCGGTATGGTGGCTGCCGTAGCGGTTGATGTGGGCGATGGCCTCGTCGAGGCCCTCCACCACCTTGATGCTGATGATCGGGGCCAGGTATTCCTCGGACCAGTCCTGCTCCGTGGCGTCGCGCAGGAGGGCTTCGACGGCTTGCGCCCGCGAGGCTTGCAGGATGGCTTTCGCCTCGCCGTCGCAGCGCATCTCGACGCCCTTGGCGGCAAAGACCGCCCCGATCTTCGGCAGGAACTGCCCGGCCACGCCACGCGCCACCAGCAGGCCCTCGATCGCGTTGCAAGGGCTGTACTTCTGGGTCTTGGCGTTGTCGGCCACTTTCACCGCCATCTCCAGGTCGGTCGGGTCGTCCACATAGACATGGCAGTTGCCGTCCAGGTGCTTGATCACCGGCACCTTGGCCTCGCGGCTGATGCGCTCGATCAGCCCCTTGCCGCCGCGCGGGATGATGACGTCCACGTACTGCGGCATCGCGATCAGCTGGCCCACGGCCTCGCGGTCGGTGGTCTGCACCAGCTGCACGCCTTCCGCGGGCAGGCCGGCTTCGGCCAGCGCCTGCTGCACCAGGCGGGCCAGCGCCTTGTTGGAATCGATGGCTTCCGAACCGCCCCGCAGGATGCAGGCATTGCGCGCTCTTGATGGACAGGCTGGCCGCCTCGATCGTGACGTTGGGCCGGCTCTCGAAGATCATGCCGAACACGCCGATGGGCACGCGCATCTGCCCGACGCGGATGCCGCTGGGCTGCTGCTTCAGGCCGGTGATCTCGCCGATGATGTCCGGCATGGCGGCGAGCTGCTCACAGCCCTGGGCCACGGTCTCGAGGACCCTGGGCGTGAGCTTGAGCCGGTCCACCATCGGCGCGGACAGGCCGGCGGCCTTGGCGCGTTCCAGGTCCTTGGCGTTCTCGGCCTGCAGCGGCTGGACGTTGGCGCGCAGCAGCGACGCCAGGATGCGCAAGGCCTTGTTGCGCGTGGCCGAGTCGGCGCGCGCCATCAGCGCCGAGGCCTGCCTGGCCTGCAGGCCCAGGCCCTGCGTGTATTCGGCAACGTTCAGCGCGTTCATTGGACGGATTATCCCTCGCGAGGCGCGCGGGGATCAGGCGGAGGGTCTTGCGGCCGCGGCCGGCGCGGCGCATTCGCGGCACAGCGCGAAAGCCAGCCGGTGCAGCGCCTGCCAGCCGTCGGTCGGCCAGTCCGGCGCCTTCAGCCCCTTCACGATGCCGTCGACCAGGTGCGCGGAGTGCAGCAGGTTGTCCAGTGACGTGGCCGTGAGGCGCGGCAGCACGCGCTCGAACAGCCGCTCTTTCAGGCCCCAGACCCGCTGCTCGCGCAGCGCCACCGGCAGCGGCCGGCCCGCCGCCATCGCGTCCTTGACGCGCTTGAGCGCGCGGATGTCCTCGGCGAGCGTGTAGTGCACCAGCACCTCGGCCTCGCCTTCGGCCTTCAGGCCGTCCAGCATGCGCTGCACGCGCGCAGCCTGGCCGGCCAGCACGGCTTCGGACAGCTTGAACACGTCGTAGCGCGCGACGTTCAGCACCGCGCTTTCCACCTGCTCGAAGCCGAGTTCGCCTTCCGGGTACAGCAGGCCCAGTTTCTGGATCTCCTGGTGGGCCGCGAGCAGGTTGCCCTCGACCCGGTCGGCGAAGAATTGCAGCGTGCGCTGGCCTTCGTCGCCGGCGGCCACGCGCTGGCCCTGGCGGCGCCAGCCGCTGGGCGATCCATTGCGGCAGCGCCTGGCGCTCCACCGGGTCGACCTGCATCGTCACCCCGTTCGCCTCCAGCGCCGAGAACCAGGCGCCGTCCTTGGTCATGCGGTCCAGCCGGGGCAGGATCACCAGCGTGAGGGTGCTGTCGTTGCCGGGCGCGCTTTCGGCCAGCTGCTGCAGGGCCGGGCTGCCTTCCTTGCCGGGCTTGCCGGAGGGAATGCGGATCTCCACGATCTGCTTGTCCGCGAACAGGCTCAGCGACCCGCCGGCCGCCAGCACCTCGCTCCAGTCGAAATGCGCGCCGGCGACGGTGTGGACGGTGCGCTCGGTGTAGCCCTGCGCGCGCGCGGTGGCGCGGATGGCGTCGGCCGCCTCCTGGACCAGCAGGGGCTCGTCGCCATACACGGTGTACAGCGGCCGCAGGCCCTTTTGCAGGTGCTGGGTCAGTTGGGCGGCGGCGAGCTGCATGCCCTGGAGTTTAAGGGCGGCAGCGCCACGCGCTTCACGCGGCCAGCTTCTCGCCGCGGCGCTGCCTGCCCTTGTACAGGTTGTTGAGCTTGAGCGTGAGGCAGTAGGCGGCGCCGCCGGAACGGTTGAACGAACCCAGCGGGACGACGTGGACGCGGTAGCCGCGCTCTTCCAGGCGCGCGCGCAGCGCCGGCGAGCAATGGCACAGCACCACGTCGCGGCCGAAGCACACCGAATTGACGCCCAGGTTCTCGGCGTCCTCCAGCGGCGCCTCGATCAGCTGGTCGCCGGCGAGCGCGCGGATCTGTTCGCGGCCCTCGCCGGTGAAGGCGGCCGGGTGGTAGACGATGTCGCCGCCCGAGAGCAGGCAGAACGCCGTGTCCAGGTGGTAGTAGTGCGGGTTCACCAGTTCCAGCGACAGCGTGGGGATGCCGAACACCTGCTCCACGGTGTGGTGCGCGCAGCGACTCGAGCGCTGGCCGTACCCCATCCACATCAGCTTGCGCTGCGGGTCGTAGATCGCGTCGCCCGCGCCTTCGAAATACACGCCTTCGGGCGTGCGGCAGATGGCATCCACTTCGCCGCGGGCGCGCAGCTGCTCGAACATGCGCTGGCCGTGCGCCTCCTCGCCGGCGCGCTCGGCGTTCAGGTAGCGCGCCAGGATGGCCTTGCCGTCCAGCACCACGGCGCAGTTGGCGGTGAACACCAGGTCGGGCAGGCCCTTGACGGCGGGTTTCACGGCGACGCTCGCGCCGAGCGATTCGTACTTGGCGCGCAGCGCGTTCCAGCCGGCCAGCGCGTCGCGCGTCAGGCGCTTGGCGTCGAGCGACCATTGCTCGGGGTTCATCCAGGGATTGATGGCGTAGGCCACCTCGAAATAATCGGGTGGGCTCATGAGGAGCTGGGGTGCGCTGTCGTGGTCGGTCACTCGTTCGCTGGCCTCACTGGGGACTTCCGCGCCCCCCGCCATGGCGGGCGCTATCGAATTAATAGCGAGTTCCTTTCGTTTGTCAAGGATGACTTCCCTGAAGACGGCCACGGCGCGGTCGATCAGCGCCTTGGTGATGGTCAGCGGCGGCGCGAAGCGGATCACCGTGTCGTGGGTTTCCTTGGACAGCACGCCGCCCGCGGCCAGGCGCTCGACCAGCTCCCGCGCCGTCGCGTGTGCCGGGTCGATGTCGACGCCGACCCACAGGCCGCGGCCGCGCACCGCCCGGATCAGCGGGTGGCCGAGCCTGGCCACTTCCGCCAGCTGCTGGTGCAGGTAATCGCCGAGCGCCGCGCTGCGAGCCACGAGGTTCTCGTCCTCGATCACCTGCAGCGCTTCGCGCGCCACTGCGGCAGCCAGGGCGTTGCCGCCGAAGGTCGACCCGTGGCTGCCGGGGTTGAAGACGTCCATCACGTGCTCGTCGGCCAGGAACGCGCTGACCGGCAGCAGCCCGCCGCCCAGGGCCTTGCCCAGGATCAGGCCGTCGGGGCGGATGCCTTCGTGCTCGAATGCGAACCAGCGGCCGGTGCGCCCCAGGCCCGACTGCACCTCGTCGATGATCAGCAGGATGTTGTTGCGGGTGCACCATTCGCGCAACTCCGCGAAAAAGCCCGGCGGCGGCACGATCACCCCGGCCTCCCCCTGGATCGGCTCCACCAGCACCGCGCAGGTGTTGGCGGTGGTGGCCGCGCGCACGCTGGCCATGTCGCCGAAGTCGAAGTGCGCGAAGCCGGGTGCGAACGGGCCGAAGCCGGCCCGGTAGTCCGGCTCGCTGGAGAACCCGACGATGGTGCTGGTGCGGCCATGGAAATTGCCGCGGGCCACCAGGATCTCGGCCTGCCCGTCGGCGATGCCCTTGGCGCGGTAGCCCCAGCGGCGGGCGCACTTGATCGCCGTCTCTACGGCTTCGGCGCCGGTGTTCATCGGCAAGGCGCGGTCAAAGCCGGCCAGATTGCACAGCTTTTCCAGGAAGGGGCCCAGGGTCGTGCCGTGATAGGCACGCGAGGTGACGGCCACGCGCGTGAGCTGGCGGGTGGCCGCCGCTACCAGGCGCGGATGCAGGTGGCCATGGCTCACCGCCGAATACGCACTCATCATGTCGATGTAGGCGCGGCCTTCCACGTCCCACACCATGCAGTCGCGCGCGCGATCGACCACCACCGGCACCGGCTGGTAGTTGCGGGCGCCGAAGCGGGCTTCTTTTCCAATGAATTGCTGCGTGGCGGTGGTGGTCGTGGCGTCCATGGTGGGGTTCCCCTTGATGAGGAAAGTCTAGGGCGAACCCAGTGCCGCGCGCGTGAATCGGACGCGAAGGCGCGGCGGCAACGGCACGAATCTCTGGCACGCACTTCCGAAACGGAAGCGGTGTAGGACGGGCCTGGGGAAGCCCGCAGGCGCGCACGCCGCGGCTTACCGGCGGGGAACCGGGAAGCCCGTGAATTCCTTGATCGTCTGCAGCTCGATGTTGGTGACGATCTTTTCCACGCCCAGCGACGCGTCGTCCAGCCAGGCGCTGATCAGCCGGTGGTAGTCGGCCAGGTGCGGGCAGGCGATGCGCACGAGGTAGTCGTAGCGGCCGCTGATCACGTAGCAGGCCACGACTTCGTGCGAAGCGGCCATGCGCTTTTCGAAGCGCTGCACCACCGCCTGACGCTGGTCTTTCAGGGCGATTTCGGCGAACACCGAGATCTGCTCGCCCAGCACGCTGCGGCTGACCAGGGCGCGGTAGCCCTCGATCATCCCTTCGGCCTCGAGCTTGCGCACCCGGTTGAGCGTGGCGCGCGCGGACAGGTGGATGGCCTCGGACAGGGCCTGCACCGTGGTGCGCCCGTCGCGCTGGAGCAGTTCGAGCAGTTTCAGGTCCGCGCGGTCGAGCTCCATGAAAGCTTCGCTCAGATCGTCTTGACGGCTGCCAGCCGGCGCATCAGCTGCTGCACGATGTCGGTCTGCATGTCGCGGTACAGCAGGTTCTCTTCCGCCTCCTTGGCCAGCACCGCCGATTCGTTGAAGCTGATGTCGCGTTGCTGCAGGATCTCGGTTTCGGGGATCAGCTCCTTGCCCTGCGGCGTGCGCAGCTTGAACCGCAGGCGGGTGCGCAGCTGGAATTCGCGCACCTGGCCCGACGCGTTCAGGCCCACCACCACCTTTTCGCGCTGGTCGGCCAGCACGTCCAGCACCACCTGGGCGCTGTCGATGCGGGCGGAGTAGTCGACCACGGTGACGCCGTCGCTGAACGCGATCGTGCGCCGCAGCTCGTTGCCCAGCGACGAGTTGGCCGCCGCGCCGATGTAGATGCTGCTGAAGGCGAAATGCGGCGCCTGCCGCAACTGGAAGCCGCAGGCCGAGAGCGCAAACACCAGGCAGACGATCAGTGCGCGGGCCACCGCGGAACCGGCTTTGCCGGGCCGCTGGTGGCGCCCCCTTGAGGGGGAGGCGCCGAAGGCGCTTCGGGGGTGGGTCATATGACCACGTTCACCAGGCGGCCCGGCACCACCACCACCTTCTTGGGCGTCGCGCCCGGCGCGAAGGCGACGAAGGCCTCGCTGGCGACCGCGAGCTTCTCGATGTCCTCGCGGCTGGCGGCGGCCGGCACCAGCACCGAGCCGCGGTGCTTGCCGTTGACCTGCAGCACCAGCTCGATCTCGTCCTGCTTGAGCGCTTCCTCTTCGACCTGGGGCCACGGCGCGTCCAGCAGCTCGCCCTGCTTCGCGTAGCCCAGCGCGTGCCACAGCTCGTGGGCGATGTGCGGCGTGACCGGATAGAGCACGCGCAGCAGGATGCCGAAGCCCTCCCGCACCGCCGCTGCGGCGCCCTCTTCGGCCCCGCCCTTGAAGTCCTCCAGCGCGTTGAGCAGCTTCATCGCGCCGGACACGACGGTGTTGTACTGCATGCGCTGGTAGTCGTAGTCCACCTGCTTGAGCAGGGTGTGGATCTCGAAGCGCAGGGCCTTGCCCAGCCGGCCCTGCTTGCCCGGCGCGGCGGCGTCGCCCGCGCCCAGCTTGTGGCCGAAGCCCCAGACCCGGCGCAGGAAGCGGAACGAGCCTTCCAGCGCGGCGTCGTTCCACTCCAGCGTGGCTTCCGGCGGGGCGGTGAACATGGTGTACAGGCGCGCGGTGTCGGCGCCGTATTTCTCGATCAGGTCCTGCGGGTCGACGCCGTTGTTCTTGGACTTGGACATCGTGGTCCAGCCCTCGTAGGTCACGGGCTGGCCGTCGGCCCGGGCCGTGGCCGAGAGCACCTTGGCGTGCTCGTCGCGGACGATGTCGAGGTCGCTGGCCCAGAAGTACTGCTTGCCGGCCTTCTCGCCGGTGCGCACGAACGCCTCGTTCAGCACCATGCCCTGGGTCAGCAGCTTGACGAAGGGCTCGTCCACCTTCACCAGGCCCATGTCGCGCATCACCTTGGTCCAGAAGCGCGCGTACAGCAGGTGCAGGATGGCATGCTCGATGCCGCCGATGTACTGGTCCATCGGCATCCAGTAGTCCGCGCCCTCGCCGACCATCGCCTGCTCGTTCTTCGGGTCGCAGTAGCGCATGTAGTACCAGGCGCTGTCGACGAACGTGTCCATGGTGTCGGTCTCGCGCCGCGCGGCCTTGCCGCACACCGGGCACTTGCAGGCCAGGAAATCCTCGCGCTTGTTCAGCGGGTTGCCCGAGCCGTCCGGCACGCAGTCCTGCGGCAGCACCACGGGCAGGTCCTTCTCGGGCACCGGCACCGCGCCGTGCTCCTCGCAGTGGATGATCGGGATCGGCGTGCCCCAGTAGCGCTGGCGGCTGATGCCCCAGTCGCGCAGGCGCCAGGTCGTCTTCATTTCGCCCAGGCCCTTCTGCTGCAGCGCGTGGGCCACCGCCTTCACGGCATCCGCGTAGGAGAAGCCGCTGAAGATGTCCGAATTGATGGTGACGCCGTTCTCCTTGTCGGCGTACCAGTCGTGCCAGTGCTTGTAGTCGTAGTGCTCGCCGTCCACGTGCACGACCTGCATGATCGGCAGGTTGTACTTCAGGGCGAACTCGAAGTCGCGCTCGTCGTGGCCGGGCACACCCATCACGGCGCCGTCGCCGTATCCCATGAGCACGTAGTTGCCCACCCAGACGTCGATCGGCTCCTCGGTCAGCGGATGGAACACCACGAGGCCGGTGGGCATGCCGACCTTCTCGCGCAGGGCCAGTTCCGCCTCCGTCGTGCCGCCCTTCTTGCATTCCTCGATGAAGGCCGCCAGCCGCGGGTTGGTGCGCGCCGCGTGCGTGGCCAGCGGGTGCTCCGGCGCGACCGCGCAGAAGGTCACGCCCATGATGGTGTCGGCGCGCGTCGTGAAGACGTGCATCCTGCCGCCGCCGATCAGGTCGCCGGTGTGGTCGCGAATCCCGTGCGTGAAGGCGAAGCGCACGCCTTCGCTGCGGCCGATCCAGTTCTCCTGCATCAGCTTGACGCGTTCGGGCCAGCCGGGCAACTTGTTCTGGACGTGGTCCAGCAGTTCTGCTGCGTAGTCGGTGATCTTCAGGTAGTAGCCGGGAATCTCGCGCTTTTCGACCTGCGCGCCGGTGCGCCAGCCCTTGCCGTCGATCACCTGCTCGTTGGCCAGCACGGTCTGGTCCACCGGGTCCCAGTTGACGACCTGGGTCTTGCGGTAGGCGATGCCCTTGTCCAGCATCTTCAGGAACAGCCACTGGTTCCACTTGTAGTAGCTGGGGTCGCAGGTGGCGACTTCGCGCGACCAGTCGATCGCCAGCCCCATCGCCTGCATCTGCTTCTTCATGTAGGCGATGTTGTCGTAGGTCCACTTGGCCGGCGGCACGCTGTTCTTCATCGCCGCGTTCTCGGCCGGCAGGCCGAAGGCGTCCCAGCCCATCGGCATCAACACGTTGTAGCCGTTCATGCGCAGGTAGCGCGTGAGCATGTCGTTGATGGTGTAGTTGCGCACGTGGCCCATGTGCAGCTTGCCGCTGGGGTAGGGCAGCATGGAGCAGGCGTAGTATTTCTTGCGCGTGGCGTCTTCGGTCACGCGATAGGCATCGCGCGCGTTCCAGTGGGCCTGCGCGGCGCGCTCGACCTCGGACGGGTTGTATTTTTCTTGCATAAATGGGGAGCCGGGGCATCGAGCCCGGCCTTGCAGCGATTTTAGGGGCGCTTACTGTCCCGGCGCTGCCGGATCCGCCACGAAGCCGATCCGGTTCAACCCGGCTTTCTGGGCGGCGCCCATGACTTCGACCACGCGGCCGTACGGCACGGCCTGGTCGGCCCGCAGCTGGATTTCCAGCTCCGGGTTCTGGCGGGCCGCGTCGGCCAGCTGCCGGGCCAGCTCGGGCGCGCCCAGGGGCTTGTCGTCCAGGAACGTGCGGCCCGCCTTGTCCAGCACGACGGTGACGAATTTCGGCGCGTCGGCGGGCTTGGCGGCGTCGGTGCGGGGCAGGTCCAGCCGGATCGAACTGGCCAGCAGGGGCGCCGTGATGATGAAAATCACCACCAGCACCAGCATGACGTCGACCAGCGGCGTCATGTTGATCTCGCTCATGGGCTGCGGGCCCTGGGAGCGCTCGAGCCGGCCGAAGCTCATTGGGCCCCTTCCTGGTGGGTCAGCAGCTCGCGCAGGTCGCGCGCGAATCCTTCCAGGTCGGCCTCGATGCGGCCGATCAGGCGCCCGAACACGTTGTAGCCCAGCACCGCCGGAATGGCGACAGCCAGGCCGGCGGCCGTCATGATCAGCGCTTCGCCGACCGGCCCCGCCACCTTGTCGATGGTGATCTGGCCGGCCGTGGCGATGCCGGTGAGCGCGTGGTAGATGCCCCAGACCGTGCCCAGCAGGCCGACGAAGGGCGCCGTGGAGCCCACGGTGGCCAGCAGGACCTGGCCGAAATGCAGCTTGCCCAGGACGTCGTGCAAGGCGTCGCGCAGCAGCCGCGTGAGCTGTTGCTTGCGGTCGCCCGCCGCCGCCAGGGAGCCCGCGCCTTCCACCTGGGTGGCGGCGATCAGCGGCAGCACCAGTGCTTCGCGGTCGAAGCCGGCCACCTTCTGCCGCGCCTCATCGACCGATGGCGACTGCCAGAACGCCGCGGTGCTGCGCCCCACGTCGCCGGCGGCCCGCCGCAGCAGCCAGGCCTTCCACAGGATGACCACCCAGCTGGCGACCGACATGGCCAGCAGCAGGGCCGTGACCAGCTTCGTGACGGCATCGCCCTGGCTGAAGAGCTCGAACAGGCTCATCGGAGTTGCAGGACATCGAACATGTCGAACAGGCCGCTGCGCTTGCCGGCCAGGAAGCGCACCGCGCGCAGGCTGCCCTGGGCGTAGGTCGACGCGGCTGGCCGACTTGTGCGTGATCTCGATGCGCTCGCCGGTGCCGGCGAACAGCACCGTGTGGTCGCCCACGATGTCGCCGCCGCGGATGGCGGAAAAACCGATGGTCGACGGGTCGCGCTCACCGGTGTGGCCTTCGCGCGAGTACACGGCGCAATCCTTCAGGTTGCGGCCCAGCGCCTGCGCGATCACCTCGCCCATCTTGAGCGCCGTGCCCGAAGGCGCGTCCACCTTGTGGCGGTGGTGCGCTTCGATGATCTCGATGTCGTAGCCGGTGGCCAGCGCCTTGGCCGCCATCTCCAGCAGCTTGAGCGTCACGTTCACGCCCACGCTCATGTTGGGCGCCATCACGATCGCGATGTCGCGCGCCGCAGTCGGCGATCTGCGCCTTCTGCTCGTCGGTGAAGCCGGTGGTGCCGATCACGGCGTTCACGCCCAGCTCGCGGCAGGCCTTGAGGTGCGCCATCGTGCCTTCGGGGCGGGTGAAGTCGATCAGGACCTGCGCATTGGCGAGCGCGGCGCGGGCATCGGCCGAGACCGGCACGCCGCTGGCGTGGCCCAGGAAGGCGGCGGCGTCGTTGCCGATGGCGGGGCTGGAGGCGATGTCCAGCGCGCCGGCCAGCTGGCAGTCGCCCGAGGCGCGGATGGCCTCGATCAGCATGTGGCCCATGCGTCCGCTGGCGCCGGCGACGGCCACCATGCGGGGGGTTTGCCGGGTATCTAGCCATCGCCCGTCCGTCAGCGCGCCGGGGGTTCCAGCGGCGGGTAGCTGGCGGCCGGCGGCGGCTCCGCCGCGGGCGGCTCAGCTGCGGCGGCGCGCCCGGGAAACTGCTTGAGGACGTCCTCGCTGGCTTCGAGCACGGGGACCTTGGCGTTCTTGCGCTTGTTGTCCAGCGTTGCCACGAATTCGGCTTCGGTGGGCATGCCGTCGCCTTCGAAGCGGTCGAGCACGTCGCCCTTGAAGAAGATGGCGAGCTTGCGCTCCTGCGCCGGCACGCCCTGGCGCCTGCAGCGTGAACACGTAGTCCCAGCGGTCGGCGTGGAAGACGCTGGTGACCAGCGGCGTGCCGAGGATGTCGCGCACCTGCTGGCGGCTCATGCCGGGCTTGATCGCCTCGACCTGCTCCTTGGACACGAAATTGCCTTGCACGACCTCGACCTTGTAGGGCGTCACGAGCCGGCGATGCGCTGGCTCGCGTTGTCGAACGCTGCCGCACCCCGCGGACAGCCGCGCAGGCGGCCAGCGCCAGGGCGAGACGGGATGCGCGAGAGGGAAATGCAGACATGGGCAAACCGGTAGCGATATGATCGAACGATTGTAGCGGCTGCCCCGGCCCGGGGAGCCGCGGGGAACCCATGGCCAACATCGACGAACTCAAGAGCACCGGCCTGAAAGCCACGCTGCCCCGGCTGAAGATCCTGGACGTGTTCCAGAAGGGCGACGCAGCGCCACATGACGGCCGAAGACGTGTTCCGCGTGCTGCTGGAAGAGCGCTCCGACATCGGCTTGGCCACCGTGTACCGCGTGCTGACCCAGTTCGAGCAGGCCGGCATCCTCACGCGCAGCCACTTCGAAAGCGGCAAGGCGGTCTACGAGACTCAACGAGGGCACCCACCACGACCACCTGGTCTGCCTGGATTGCGGCCGGGTCGAGGAGTTCTACGACGCGCGAGATCGAGAAGCGCCAGCACGCGGTGGCCAAGACCAAGGGCTTCGCGATCGCCGAGCACGCGCTGAGCCTGTACGCGCATTGCACCAAGGAAACATGCCCGAACCGGCCGGCCACGCACCCGAACGGGCTGCGGCAGGCTTGACCTATTTGTCCTGTTCCATCGCCCGGCGGTGCCGCTCGACGAATTCCTGGTAGGTGTCGACGCCGCGCAGCTGCAGGATGGTGTTGCGAACGGCGGCTTCCACCAGCACGGCGATGTTGCGGCCGGCCACCACCTGGATCACGGCCTTGCGCACCGGCACGCCCAGCACGTCCTGGGTGAGCGGCTCGTAGGGCAGGCGCTCGTATTCGCGCTCGAGCGTCTCGCGCCGCACCAGGTGAACGATCAGCTTCAGGCGCATCTTCCGGCGCACCGCCGTCTCGCCGAAGATCGCGCGGATGTCCAGCAGGCCGATGCCGCGCACTTCCAGCAGGTTCTGCAGCAACTCGGGGCAGCGGCCCTCGATCGTGGTCTGGTTGATGCGGTACAGGTCCACCGCGTCGTCGGCCACCAGGCCGTTGCCGCGCGAAATCAGCTCCAGCCCCAGCTCGCTCTTGCCCAGTCCCGACTCGCCGGTGATCATCACGCCCAGGCCCAGGATGTCCATGAACACGCCGTGCATCGACGTGCGCTCGGCGAAATGCTTGGACAGGTAGGCGCGCAGCACGTCGATCACGAAGGCCGACGGCTCGTGGGTGGCGAACATGGGAATCTGCGCCCGTTCGCACATCGACAGCAGCGCGTCGGGGGCGACCTGGTTGTCAGTGAGCACCAGCACCGGCGGCTCCAGCGTCACGATGCGGGCGATGCGACGGGCGCAGTCCTCGGACGTGGCGTTGGTGAGGTAGGCGATCTCGCGTTCGCCCAGGATCTGGACGCGGTACGGGTGGATGTAATTGAGGTAGCCCACCAGGTCGGCGCCCGAACGGGCGGCGCGCACCGCCACCTCGTCGAAGCGGCGTTCGGAAGCGCCCAGCCCGGCCACCCACTCCCACTTGAGCTGCGCCCGGTGGTCTTCGAACAGGACGTCGGCGCTGACGACGGTCGGCTTCATTTACGACGACGAAGCCATACTGGAGCGCCGCCGGGCCGCCCCAAGGCGCAAGGGCCGTCTCGGGGGGCAGCGCGGGCGCGCAGCGCCAAGCGTGGGGGCCACATGCTTAGGCGGGCTGGGCCGACTGCCAGGTGGCGATCAGCCGGTGCAGCTCGGCCGCGTCGGTCGCTCGACTTGATCTTCTCGCGCAACGCGCGCGTCGCTGAGCAGTTCGGCGATCTCCGACAGGATTTCCAGGTGCTTCTGCGTCGCGGCCTCGGGCACCAGCAGGAAGATGAGCAGGTTGACCGGCTGCTCGTCAGGGGCGTCGAAGCCGATCGGGTGCGGCCAGCTGGAACAGCGCGGCCATCGGGGCCTTCAGCCCCTTGATGCGGCCGTGGGGGATCGCCACGCCGTGGCCCAGGCCGGTGGAACCCAGGCGCTCGCGGGCGAACAGGCTGTCGGTGATCAGCGCGCGGGACAGGCCGTGCAGGTTTTCGAACAGCAACCCGGCTTCCTCGAAAGCGCGCTTCTTGCTGGTGGCATCGACGCTCACGAGCACTTGTGCGGCGGGCAGGATGGACGCGAGTCGATTCATGGTCGGGTTTACGATTATGCACTGGGGAGCATGCACTGCACCACAACGCCCGAGATACCTGCGGCGGGGACAGCCAAATGTAAAGGCGCCCCTCGGGCGCCTTTTCTCTGCTGCTGGGTACGCTACATCACCCGCTTCGGGGCATCGTGATGGTGGTCCTGCAGGCGGGTCTTGTGCCGGCCGACCTGGCGGTCCAGCTTGTCCACCAGCTCGTCGAGGGCCGCGTAAAGGTCTTCGTGGGCGCTTTCGGCGAACATGTCGTTGCCCTTGACGTGGATCTTGCACTCCGCACGCTGTCGTCGCTCCTTTTCCTTCTGTTTTTCAACCGTGAGCAGCACCCTGATGTCGACGACTTGGTCAAAGTGCCTGGTGATTCGATCAAGCTTGGTGGTCACGTAACTGCGCAGGGCCGGGGTAACTTCGAGATGGTGACCGCTGATCGTCAAGTTCATGAGTAGCCTCCTGTTGCACTCGGTTGGAAAGGGCCGCCCCCAGAGGCCGGGCGGCCGGCGAACTTGGATTCCTTGAAGGTCAAACCACTATGCCCGCGATACCCGTGAAAAGCAATCGATTTCGGTCGCACCGCCGGGCAAAATGAAACCCTTTGTCGGGCCGCAGGCGGGTGCAGTTGCAAGTGCCTGATAAGGCTGAGCTTTCGCCCGCGGCCCAAAAAAAGCGGCCCCTTCGGGGGCCGCTTTCTGCCACCTTCGGTGGCATCAACGCCTAGCGCAGGCGCCAGGCGATGACCGGATCGACCATGCGTTGCCAGCCGCGCGCACGCGGATGAGCTTGTGCGCCCGGGCGTTCCAGGTTGGCGTGCTCCGTGCGCTCGCTCACGGGCTTGTCGCGCGGGGCATCGGCATAGCGGTTGAGGGTTTTCGGTTCGATCGACATGGTGTTCGCTCCTGCTTTCGGGATCTCAGCTGCCGCTGTCGCTGGCCGTCGGCTTCTGGCTGTCCTGGCGGACGGGCCGGGCCGTGGACCGGCTGAGGAACGGCCAGGCATGCCCGCTGCGGGCACGCGCGCCGAGTTCCCTCGCGTCCTTGCCGTCGTCGGCCTGCGCAGGGCGGAAGCCGTTTCGGCTTGCAGTCGGGTCGGTGGCGAGCTGGATCATCGATAACTCCTTGGGGTCCCGGCAGGGATCGAGGGCCGGGAATTAAATCTAGGGTGCCCTGCGTTACTGCTGTGTCGGACAGGTCGGCGCGAATTTGTAGGACACGTCCTGCACCAGATTGCAGGCGTTGACGGCGGGGCCGCGCGGCTGAGCCCGCCCAGAATGCCGGAATGCCCCAGCCCCTGCCGCCTCACAGCCTGCCCGCGCGCCGCCTGGCGCGCAGCCGCCGGGTGCTGCTTCTGGTCGATTTCATCAACCCGCTGGACTTTCCGGGCGCCGAGAAACTGGCCGGGCCGGCGGTCGCCGCCGCCCGCGCCGCCGCCGGGCTCAAGGCCCGGCTGGCCCGCGAAGGGGTGGCCACGATCTATGCCAACGACAACTATGGCGGCTGGCAGTCGGACTTCCACAGCCTCGTCTCGGCCTGCCTCGGCATGGAAGGGGCGCCTGGCCAGATCGCCCGGCTGTTGTACCCCCAGGCCGGCGACCTCACCATCCTCAAGCCGCGGCACTCGGCGTTCTACGCCTCGCCGCTGGAGTTGCTGCTGGCCGAAATGGAAGCCCGCGAACTGGTGATCTGCGGGCTGGCCGCCGACATCTGCGTCCAACTCACGGCGATGGACGCCTTCCTGCGCGAATTCCAGGTCTGGGTGCCGGCAGATTGCACGGCGGCGGAGTCGACCGCGGCCAAGACTGCGAGCCTGGCCTACATGGCGTCGGTCCTGAAGTGCGACACCACCGCCGCGACCGCGGTGTCGCGCCGGAAGGCCCGGCAGGAGGCCCGATGACCGATTGGGCTTCCATCTTCGCCTTGACCGTCCATCCCGCGGAACTGATCCTGCGCGGCACGGTGATGTACTGGTTCCTGTTCCTGCTGCTGCGCTTCGTGCTCAGGCGCGACATGGGCTCCATCGGGGTGGCGGACGTGCTGCTGCTGGTGCTGATTGCCGACGCATCGCAGAACGCGATGGCGGGCGGCTATGAGTCGGTCACCGATGGGGCCATCCTGGTGACCACCATCGCCGGCTGGAACTGGCTGCTGGACCTGTCTGCCTACCGCTTTCCGCTGCTGCGCCGGCTGCTGGAGGCGGCTCCGCTGCCGTTGGTGCGCAACGGCAAGCTGCTGCCCCGCAACCTGCGCAAGGAGATGATCACCCGCGACGAGCTGATGGCCAAGCTGCGCGAGCAGGGCATCGAGCGGCTCGAACAGGTCAAGGCCGCGACCATGGAAAGCGACGGCGAGATCAGCGTCATCAAGCGCGACGGCACGGACGGCCCGCGCCCGGGCGGGGGCAAGGGCCTGCCCGCCTGAGGCCGGCCCGGTTTCCACGCGGGCCTTCTTGCTCTACCATGGCCGCGAGAGGAGACGGCGGCGCCACCCGGGACGCCGTTGGCCCATGAGCCTGAGCACCATCATCCATGCGGGCCTCACGCGCCCGAGCCGCCCGCTCCACGCCCTGGTGCTGATGGGCGGCGGCGCGCGCACCGCCTACCAGGTCGGCGTGCTGCAGGCCCTGGCCGCGATGCTCCGGCTGCGCGGCGGCAGGACGCCCGGCTTCCCGTTCCAGGTTCTCGTCGGCACTTCCGCCGGCGCGCTCAATGTGGCGTACCTGGCAGGCACGGCCACTTCGGGCCTGCAGGCCTTCGCCCGGCTGGCGCAGTTCTGGGCCGGCCTGCGTTCGGCCGATGTCTACGACCTCGACGTCTCGCGCTGGGTTCGCTTCAATCGCCTGGTGGCGGCCGCCAGCCTGTGGCGCAACGCCCGCGGCCACGGTGCGATCCTGAACAACATGCGGCTGGTCGACACGCTGCACCACGCGGTGTCCCTGCAGGGCATCGAGGATGCGCTGCAGTCCAAGGCGATCGACGCGGTGGCGGTGACGGCGTCGAGCTACTCGAGCGGCGTGCACTGGACTTTCTGCCACACGGCGCGCGACTCGCGCCACGAACCGTGGAACCGGCCCGGCCGCCGCTCCGAATTCCAGCCCCTCACGATCGAGCACCTGATGGCGTCCAGCGCCATCCCCTTCCTGTTCCCCGCCACGCCGCTGTGGGTGGACGGGCACCGCGAATACTTCGGCGACGGCTCGATGCGCCAGATCTCGCCGCTGTCGCCGGCCATGCACCTGGGCGCCCACCACATCCTGGTGGTCGGGGTCGGCCAGCCCCAGCGCTCCGGCCTGGTGGGGCAGGCACCGGACAGCGCCGCGCGCGAGCCGACGCTGGGCGGCATCGCCGGCCACGCGATGGCGAGCGTTTTCCACGACACGCTGCAGGCCGACGTGGAGCAGGCCCAGCGCGTCACCAGGACGCTGCAGCAGCTGCCGCGCGAAGTGGCCGGCGTGCTGCCCTATCGCAACGTCGAGGTGCTGGCCATCCAGCCGACCCAGTCGCTCGACGCATTGGCCCAGGCCTACGCCCACGAGCTGCCCGGCTCCGTGCGGCGCGCGCTGGGCGGCCTGGGCGCGATGAAGGGCGGCGGCGGCGCGCTCGCAAGCTACCTGCTGTTCGAGCCGGGCTTCGTGCAGGCGCTGGTCGCGCTCGGCGAGCAGGACGCCTATGCGCGCAAGGAAGAATTGCTGGCGTTCTTCGCCGATGCCGCTGTGCAAGCCCCCACCGTCCCGGCATAATCGCCCGGTCGAAACTTTCGGAGAGCGCTCCTTGGAAACCTACCCCAGTCGGTAGCTTTCAACGCCCGGGACTCGGGGTTGAAAGCATCACCTGCCAGACAACACCGATACACGCACCAGTCACGGGAGTGAGCCATGCTCAACATCTTCACGCTCGCCAACGGCCGGCTCTTCCAGGAAGAGATCGAGTCGCTGGAGGAGCTCTCCAAGTTCCAGCCGATCTGGGTCGACCTCGAGTCGCCCACGCTCGAAGAAAAGCGCTGGGTCAAGCAGTACTTCGGCCTGTCCATCCCGGAAGACGCGATGGACGAGGACATCGAGGAGTCGGCCCGCTTCTACGAAGAAGACAACGGCGAGCTGCACATCCGCAGCGACTTCCTGATCGCCGACGACGAGGAGCCGCGCACGGTGCGCGTGGCCTTCATCCTGAACCTGGTCAACGACGCGCTCAAGAGCAAGGGCGTGCTGTTCTCCATCCACGACGAGGACGTGCCGGTGTTCCGGCTGCTGCGCCTGCGCGCGCGCCGCGCCCCGGGCCTGATCGAGGACGCCAAGGAAGTGCTGCTCAAGCTCTTCGACGCCGACGCCGAGTACTCGGCCGACACGCTGGAAGGCATCTACGACGAGCTGGAAAAGGTCAGCAAGCAGGTGCTGGCCGGCGACGTGACCGACACGCTGGCCGGCGAGGTGCTGGGCGCGATCGCGCGCCAGGAAGACCTGAACGGCCGCATCCGCCGCAACGTGATGGACACGCGCCGCGCCGTGAGCTTCATGATGCGCAGCCGCATGCTCAACGCCGAGCCAGTTCGAGGAGGCGCGGCAGATCCTGCGCGACATCGAGTCGCTGGACAACCACACGGCGTTCCTGTTCGACAAGATCAACTTCCTGATGGACGCCACCGTCGGTTTCATCAACATCAACCAGAACAAGATCATCAAGATCTTCTCGGTGGCCAGCGTGGCGCTGCTGCCGCCGACGCTGATCGCCAGCATCTACGGCATGAACTTCCAGCACATGCCCGAGCTGTCGCAGACCTGGGGCTACCCGTTCGCGCTGGTGCTGATGGTGGCCAGCGCGCTGGTGCCGATGTGGTATTTCAGGAAGCGCGGCTGGCTGAGGTAGCGCCTAGTTCAGGCGCAGCAGCGCGTCGACGATGGCGGCCGAATGCCGGCTCGCCACTTCCTGGATGAACGTCATGAAATCCACATGGGCCGCGTCGTCGGCCCGGTCGGAGATCGTGCGCACCGCGGCGAACGGCACGCCGTAGTCGTGGCAGACCTGCGCGAAGGCCGCGCCCTCCATCTCCACGGCCAGGGCCTCGGGCAGCGCATCCTGCAAGCGCGCGGCTCTCGGCCGTGGTCGACACGAAGCGGTCGCCGCTCACGATGAGGCCGCGGTGCAGCGCGCGCGCCGAGGCAAGGCGGCGCTCGCGGCAGCCGCCAGCCTGTCGCTGAGCGCCGCGTCGGCTGTCGAAGCGGCTGGTGCCGTACAGCGGCACTTCGTACCGGGGAAAGATCGGCGAGGCGTCCAGGTCGTGCTGCAGGAAGCTGTCGGCCACGACCACGTCGCCGACGCGTCACGCCTGGCGCCCGAGCCCGCCGGCCACGCCGGTGAACACGATGCGGTCCACCTTGAACCGCTCGATCAGCACGGTGGCGGTCGTCGCCGCCGCCACCTTGCCGATGCGCGAGAGCACTGCCACCACGTCCTGCCCGTGCAGGTGCCCGACCCAGAACTCGCGGCCCGCCACCACCTGCTTGTGCTCGTCGGGCATGAGCGCCAGCACGGCGGCGAGTTCCTCGTGCATGGCGGAAACGATGGCGGTGCGCATCCGCGGATTGTGCCCTCCCCGCAGGGGCACCAGGCCGCACGGAATAACATGCAGTGCGGCCCTCAATGAAAAATCCCGGCTTCGCCGGGATTTTTCATCTGATCGAGACCACGGCATAAAACGCGCAGCGTTTTGAAGCTTCCTTGATGTCCACGCCGTAGAAGTTGTGGCGGCCGAACGGGCTGAGCTTGAAGTCGATGACTTCCTTGCGCACGGGCTTGAGCTGCACCGCGTGGGCGATGGTGAACCAGGGCGCCTGCTCCTTGAAGATCACCTGGGCCTGCTTGTAGAGCTTGTCGCGCTCGGCGGGCTTGGTCTCGGTCTTGGCCTTCTGGATCAGGTCCTCGAACGGCGGCTGGCAGAACTTCGCGACGTTGGAGCCGTTGGTCTTGGCGGCTTCGCAACCGAGCAGCACGGCCAGGAAGTTGTCCGGGTCGCCGTTGTCGCCGGTCCAGCCCAGCATGCCCATCTGGTGCTCGCCGGCCTGCATGCGCTTGCGGTACTCGCCCCACTCGAAGCTCTTGATCTCGGCCTTGACGCCGATCTTGGCGAGGTCGGCCTGCATCAGCTCGGCGATGCGCTTGGCGTTCGGGTTGTACGGGACGCTGCACCGGCATGGCCCACAGGTCGGTCTCGAAGCCGTTGGGATGGCCGGCCTGGGCCAGCAGCTTCTTGGCGCCTTCCGGATCGTAGACGTCGTCCTTGATCGCGTCGTTGTACGCCGACATGGAGGGCGGCAGCGGGTTCTTGGCCGGCGATGCCGGTGCCCAGGAACACGCCGTCGAGGATCGCCTTCTTGTTGATCGCCATGCTGACGGCCTTGCGCACGCGCACGTCGTCGAACGGCTTCTTGGTGACGTTGTAGGCGAGGTAGCCGACGTTCAGGCCGGGCTGCTCGAGCACCTGCACGTTCGGGTCCTTGCGGATCGCTTCCAGGTCGGCCGGGTTCGGGTAGGGCATGACATGGCATTCGCCCTTTTGCAGCTTGGCCCAGCGCACGGATGCGTCCGGCGTGATCGCGTACACCAGGTCGTCGATCTTGGCCTTGCCGCCCCAGTATTGCGGGAAGGCCTTGTAGCGGATCACGGCGTCCTTCTGGTACTGCACCAGGAAGAACGGGCCGGTGCCGATCGGCTCCTGGTCGATCTTCTCGGGCGTGCCGGCCTTGAGCATGGCGTCCGCGTATTCCTTGGACTGGATGGCGGCGTAGGGCATGGCCAGGTTCGACAGGAACGGCGCTTCGGGCTTTTCCAGCGTGATGCGCACGGTGTAGTCGTCCACCTTGTCCACCGACTTGATCAGCTTGGGCATGCCCATGTCGTTGAAGTACGAGTGGTTGGAGCTGGTGACCTTGAAGTAGGGGTTGGCTTCCTTCCACTGGCGCTCGAAGCCGAAGATGATGTCGTCGGCGTTCATGTCGCGCGTGGGCTTGAACGCGCGGTGGCTGTGCCACTTCACGCCCTTGCGCAGGTGGAAGGTGTAGGTCTTGCCGTCGGCGGAGATGTCCCACTTCTCGGCCAGGCCGGGCACGACCTTGGTGCCGCCGCGCTCGAACTCGACGATGCGGTTGTAGATCGGCTCGTTGCCGTCGAAGGAGGTGCCGGTGGTGTTGACGCCGGGGTAGAAATTCTCGGGGCTGCCTTCGGAGCAGAACACCAGCGTCTTGGCGCCGGCGCCGGCCGCGGCGGCCAGGGCCAGGGCGGCGATCGCAAAGTGCTTGCGATAGTGGGACAGTTTCATTGCGGGACTCCTTGTGGGATGGAAGATTCGGCTTTAGCCAGGGAGGGAAACATTATCGGCAGCCGGCGCTTGGGGAAAACCCGATTCCAGGAACTGCTCGGCGAAGTGGCAGGCCGCGATGCGGCCGTCGACCTGCCGCGGCAGCGGCCGCTCGGCGCGGCAGCGTTCCACGGCATACGGGCAGCGGCTGGAGAACACGCAGCCGCTCGGCGGGTTCAGGGGCGACGGCAGCTCGCCCTTGAGCACGATGCGCTGCACGTTGCGGCCCGCCACGCCCGGCGTGGAGGCCAGCAGGGCCTGCGTGTAGGGGTGCGACGGCCGCTCGAAGATCTCGGCCTTGGGCCCCTGCTCCATCACATGGCCCAGGTACATCACCAGCACCTCGTGCGCGATGTGCTTCACCACGGCCAGGTCGTGCGAGATGAACAGGTAGGCCAGCTTGAACTCATCCTGCAGGTCCGACAGCAGGTTGAGCACCTGCGCCTGGATCGACACGTCGAGCGCGGACACCGGCTCGTCCGCCACCAGCAGCTTCGGGTTGAGCATCAGCGCCCGCGCGATCGCGATGCGCTGGCGCTGGCCGCCGGAGAACATGTGCGGGTAGCGGTTGGCGTATTCGGGCCGCAGGCCGACTTGCGCCAGCATCGCGCGCGCGCGCTCGGCCGCGCTCGGCCCGGCTCAGGTCGGTGTTGATCGCCAGCGGGTCTTCCAGCACGGCGCTGATCTTCTTGCGCGGGTTGAGCGAGCCGTACGGGTTCTGGAACACCAGCTGCACCGCCTGGCGCAGCCGCCGCTTGTCGCCGGCCGGGGTGTCGACGGCGTCCGTGCCGTCGAGCATGAGGGTGCCGCCGGTGGGCTTTTCGATCAGCACACCATGCGCGCCAGCGTCGACTTGCCGCAGCCCGATTCGCCGACCACCGCCAGCGTCTTGCCGGCCTCGATGGCGAACGAGACGCCGCCCACGGCCTGCAGCTGCGCCGGCTCGCGGAACATGCCGCGCCGGATCTTGTAGACCTGGCGCAGGTCCTTGGCTTCGACGACGACCGTCATGCAGCGGCCTCGATCGCCACCGGCGTGTCGCGCTCGATGGCCGCCGCCCGCTGCGGGTCGCCCAGCGGGTAGTGGCAGCGCACCTGCCCCTCCTGCCAGCGCCCGCAGCTCGGGCCGCACCGCCATGGCAATGCTGCGTCGCATAGGCGCAGCGCGGCGCGAACAGGCAGCCGCTGGGCCGGTCGAACACGCCGGGCACCACGCCGGGAATGGTGGCGAGCCGGTGGCCCGCCGGCCCGCGCTCGGGCAGCGCGGACAGCAGGGCCTCGGTATAGGGATGCTGCGGGTCGCCGAACAGCTGCGCCACCGGCCGCTGCTCCATCACCTGGCCGGCGTACATCACGGCGACGCGCCGCGCCATCTCGCTGACCACGCCCATGTTGTGCGTGATCAGCACCAGCGCCATGCCGCGGTCTTTCTGCAGGTTGCGCAGCAGGTCCAGGATCTGCGCCTGGATCGTCACGTCGAGCGCCGTGGTCGGCTCGTCGGCGATCAGCAGGCGCGGGTTGCAGGAGATGGCCATCGCGATCATCACGCGCTGGTTCATGCCGCCGGACATCTGGTGCGGGTAGTCGTTCAGGCGCGTGTGGGCGGCCGGGATGCCGACTTGCTCCAGCAACTCGATGGCGCGGCGCCTCGCGCTGGCCTGGTCCAGCGGCGAATGCAGGCGCAGCGCCTCGACCAGCTGCCAGCCGATGGTGAAGCACGGGTTCAGGCTGGTGGTGGGCTCCTGGAAGATCATCGCCATGTCCTTGCCGACCAGGCGCCGGCGCTCCCGGTCGGAGATGCCCAGCAGGTCGTTGCCCGCGAAGCGCAAGGTCCTGGCGCGCACGCGCCCCGGGAAGGCGATCAGCCCCATCAGCGGCCATCATGGTCACGCTCTTGCCGGAGCCGGATTCGCCGACGATGCCCAGCACCTCGCCTTCTTCCAGCGTCAGGCTCACGCCTTCGACCGCGCGCATCACGCTGCCCTGCGTCGGGAACTCGACGTGCAGGTCTTCGATTTCGAGAAGTGGTGCGGCCATGGCTAGCGTTTCAGTTTCGGGTCGAGCGCGTCGCGCAGGCCGTCGCCCATCAGGTTGAAGGCCAGCACCGCGACCAGGATCGCCAGGCCCGGGAAGGTGACCACCCACCAGGCCCGCAGCACGAACTCGCGCGCGTCGGCCAGCATGGTGCCCCACTCGGGCGAGGGCGGCTGCGCGCCCAGGCCCAGGAAGCCCAGCGCGGCGGCGTCCAGGATGGCGGTGGAAATGCCCAGCGACGCCTGCACGATCAGCGGCGCGGCGCAGTTGGGCAGCACCTCGCTGAACATCAGGCGCAGCGTGCCCGGCGCCGCTGATGCGCGCGGCCGTGACGTAGTCCTTCGACACCTCGGCGATGACCGCGGCGCGCGTGATGCGCACGTAGTGCGGCAGCAGCACGACGGCCACCGCCAGCATCGCGTTGACCAGGCCCGGGCCCAGGATGGCGACGATCACGATGGCCAGCAGCAGGCTGGGCAGCGTGAGGACGATGTCCATCAGCCGCATGATCGCGATCTCGAGGATGCCCCGCGCGAAGCCGGCGACCAGGCCGAGCGCGATGCCGACGACCACGGAGATCGCCACCACGCCCAGGCCGATCGACAGCGACAGGCGCGCGCCATGGATCAGCCGCGACAGGATGTCGCGGCCGATGGCGTCGGTGCCCAGCAGGATATTTGAGCGAGCCGCCTTCCTGCCAGGCGGGCGGCTTGAGGAAGGCGGCGCTGTTGGTCTGGTCCGGCAGGTGCGGCGCCAGCCACGGGGCGAACAGGGCCACCAGCAGCAGCGCCAGCACCACGCCCATGCCGATCACCGCGCCGCGGTTGGCCGAGAACGAAATCCAGAATTCGCGCAGCGGCCCGGGCGGCGTGCCGGTTTCCATCATCGGGGTGCACAAGTGACTGGGCCATGCTAGTGACTCTGCCGGATGCGCGGGTTGATGATGCCGTAGGTGACATCGACCAGCAGGTTGACCAGCATCACCACCGCGCCCAGCAGCAGCATGCCGCCCTGCAGCACCGGGTAGTCGCGCCGGTTGATCGCCTCGATCAGCCACTTGCCCACGCCGGGCCAGGAAAAGATGGTCTCGGTCAGGATGGCGCCGGTGAACAGCACGCCGACCTGCAGGCCGATCACCGTGACGACCGGGATCAGCGCGTTGCGCAGCGCGTGCACGCCCACCACGCGAAGCGGCGGCAGGCCCTTGGCGCGTGCGGTGCGGATGTAGTCCTCGCCCAGCACTTCGAGCATCGCCGAGCGCGTCATGCGGGCCACCACGGCCAGCGGGTTGGTGCCCAGCACGATGGTGGGCAGGATCAGGTGCCTGACCGTGGACCAGAACGCGCCCTTGTCGCCGGTGAGCAGCGAGTCGACCAGCAGGAAGCCGGTGGTGGGCTCGATGTAGTGCTGCACCGCGATGCGGCCCGACACCGGCGTGAGCCCCAGCTGCACCGAGAACAGCAGGATCAGCAGCAGCCCCCACCAGAAGATCGGCATCGAATAGCCGGTGAGCGAGGTGGCCATGACGCCGTGGTCGAAGATCGAGTTGCGCTTCACCGCCGCGATGATGCCGGCCGGGATGCCCAGCAGCAGCGCGAACAGGATGGCGCACACCGCCAGCTCGACCGTGGCCGGGAACAGCGCGAGGAATTCCTGCAGCACGGGCGTCTGCGTGATGATGGACTTGCCCAGGTCCAGGTGCAGCACGCGGCCGATGTAGATGCCGTACTGCACCAGCATCGGCTTGTCCAGGCCGTATTCCTTGAGCAGCTGCGCATGGCGCGCCGCGTCGATGCCGCGCTCGCCGGCCAGCGTCTCGATCGGGTCGCCCGGCACCAGCCGGATCAGGAAGAAGGCCAGCAGCGTCATCCCGATGAAGGTCGGAATGATCAGCGAAAGACGCGTGAGGATGAAACGGAGCATGCGGAATTATGCGGACTTGCCGTTCCGGGCCCGACCCGGAATCCATGCCTCGAACGCAACTCGCACGTCGGCATGGATGCCGGATCGACTCCGGCATGACAGCCTTTGCTACTTCTTGTCTCTCAGCTCCCGCCGCAGGATCTTGCCCACCGGCGTCTTGGGCAGGTCGGTGCGGAACTCGATCACCTTGGGCTGCTTGTAGCCGGTCAGGTTGGCACGGCAGTACTCGCGCACCTTCTCTTCGGTCAGGCCCGGGTCCTTCTTGACGATCACCAGCTTCACGGCTTCGCCGGTCTTCTCGTCGGCCACGCCGACCACGGCGCACTCCATCACGCCGTCGAGCCTGGCGACCACGTCCTCCACCTCGTTGGGGTAGACGTTGAAGCCGCTGACCAGCACCATGTCCTTCTTGCGGTCGACGATCTTGAAGTAGCCGCGCTCATCCACGGTGCCGATGTCGCCGGTCTTGAAGTAACCGTCGGGCGTCATGACCTTGGCGGTTTCGTCGGGACGCTGCCAGTAGCCGGCCATCACCTGCGGGCCCTTGATCGCGATCTCGCCGGGCTGGCCCATCGGGACTTCATGGCCTTCGTCGTCCAGCAGCTTCAACCAGGTGCTGGGCAGCGGCACGCCGATGGTGCCGGTGTACTCGGTGCTGGTCGTGGGGTTGCAGCTGGCCGACGGCGAGGTTTCGGACAGGCCGTAGCCCTCGCAGATCGGGCAGCCCGTCTTTTCCAGCCACAGCTTGGCGACGGCGCCCTGCACCGCCATGCCGCCGCCCACCGAGACCTTGAGGTTCTTCCAGTTGACCGTGTTGAAGTCGGGATGGTTGGCCAGGCCGTTGAACAGCGTGTTGACCGCCGGGAAGCTGTGGAAGGTGTGCTTCGACAGCGTCCTTGAGCACGGCCGGCAGGTCGCGCGGATTGGGGATCAGGATCAGCTTGCCGCCGTTGCGCATCGACAGCATCATGCCCACGGTGAACGCGAAGATGTGGTACAGCGGCAGCGCGCAGACGCTGGTGGACTGCTCGTTGGCCGGCACCTTGTCCATCACCGGCTGGTTCCACACTTCGGACTGCAGCACGTTGGCGATGATGTTGCGGTGCAGGAGCACGGCGCCCTTGGACACGCCGGTCGTGCCGCCGGTGTACTGCAGCACGGCGACGTCGTCGGCTCTTGATGTCGGGCTTCTTGAACGGCGCCTTGGTGCCGCGCGCGATCGCCTCGTTGAAGCGCACGGCGCCGGGCAGGTTGTACGCCGGCACCATCTTCTTGACGTTGCGCACCACGTAGTTGACCAGCGCGCCCTTGAGCAGGCCCAGCTGGTCGCCCATGGCGCCAGCACCACGTGCTTGACCGGCGTGTTGGCGATGCACTGCTCCAGCGTGTTGGCGAAATTCTCGATGATGACGATGGCCTTGGAGCCGGAGTCCTTGAGCTGGTGCTCGAGTTCGCGCGGCGTGTACAGCGGGTTGACGTTCACCACCACGTAGCCGGCGCGCAGGATGGCGGCCACGGCCACCGGGTACTGCGGCACGTTGGGCATCATGATCGCGACGCGGTCGCCCTTGGCCAGGCCCAGGCCCTGCAGGTAGGCGGCCAAGCGCGCGGCTGAGCGAGTCGGTCTGGGCGAAGCTGACTTCCTTGCCCATGAAGCTGTAGGCCGGCCGGTTCGGCGTATTTCTGGAAGCTCTCTTCCATCAGCTGCACCAGCGACGCGTACTGCGAGGGGTCGATGTCGGCGGGAACGCCGGGGGAGTAGGAACTCAGCCAGGGGCGGTCGCTCGTTGCTCATTTTTATGTTCTCCAGTCCACGAAAAAGGGCCTCGCGGATTGTGTCCACAAGGCCCTCGGGCGGAAATTGTGTTTTCCCTAAGCCATTCCAGAGTGGCAGCTCTACTCGATCGGCCTTGCCCATGTCCTCGAGGGGTCTCAGGCCTTCAGCGCCACCAGCACCTCGTCGAGCATCTTCTTGGCGTCGCCGAACAGCATGCGGTTGTTTTCCTTGTAGAAGAGCGGATTGTCGACGCCCGGCGTAGCCGGAAGCCATGCTGCGCTTCATCACGATGGAGGTCTTGGCCTTCCAGACTTCCAGCACCGGCATGCCGGCGATCGGGCTGGTCGGGTCGTCCTGCGCCGCCGGGTTCACGATGTCGTTGGCGCCGATCACCATGGCGACGTCGGTGGCCGGGAAGTCGTCGTTGAGCTCGTCCATTTCCATCACGATGTCGTAGGGCACCTTGGCTTCGGCCAGCAGCACGTTCATGTGGCCGGGCATGCGGCCCGCCACCGGGTGGATGCCGAAGCGGATGTTGACGCCCTTCTCGCGCAGGTGCTTGGTGATCTCGTACACCGTGTGCTGCGCCTGCGCCACCGCCATGCCGTAGCCGGGAACGATGATCACGCTCTTGGCGTCCTTGAGCAGTTCCGCGGTTTCGAGGGCGCTGATCGGCACCACTTCACCGGCCGGTTGCGCCGCATCGCCCTTGGCGCGCCGGCGTGCCGCCGCCGGTGCCGAAGCCGCCGGCAATCACGCTGATGAAGTTGCGGTTCATCGCGCGGCACATGATGTACGACAGGATGGCGCCGGAGGAGCCGACCAGCGCGCCGACCACGATCAGCAGGTCGTTCGAGAGCATGAAGCCGGTCGCCGCCGCCGCCCACCCGGAGTAGCTGTTGAGCATCGAGACCACCACCGGCATGTCGGCGCCGCCGATCGCCATCACCATGTGGATGCCGAACAGCAGCGCGATCACCGTCATCACGATCAGCGGCGTCATGCCCGCTGCGATGGTGGGCGCGTTGATGAACTCGCGGCCGAACCAGATCACCACCAGCAGGCCGACCAGGTTGAGCCAGTGGCGCGCCGGCAGCAGCAGCGGCGAGCCGCCGATCTTGCCGTTGAGCTTGCCGAAGGCGATCAGCGAACCGGAGAAGGTCACCGCGCCGATCAGGATGCCGATGTAGATTTCCAGCTCGTGGATGGTCTTCTCGGCGCCGACCAGCGGATGCGAGGTGTCGATGTAGCTGGCGAAGCCGACCAGGCAGGCGGCGAGGCCGACCAGGCTGTGCATCAGCGCCACCAGTTCGGGCATCTGCGTCATCTTGACGACCTTGGCCGCATACAGGCCGATGGCGCCGCCGACCACCATGGAACCGACGATCCAGGGGATGCCGGCCGCCGTCACGCGCGGACCGAACACGGTGGCCAGCACGGCGATGCCCATGCCGATCATGCCGTACAGGTTGCCGCGCCGCGAGGTCTCGGGATTGGACAGGCCCGCCCAGGCTGAGGATGAAGAGGATGGTGGCTCCGATGTAGGAGCCGGTTGCCAGGTTTGCAGACATATGGTTCTCCTACTTGCGGAACATGGCCAGCATGCGCTGGGTGACGGCGAAGCCGCCGAACATGTTCACGGCCGTGAGCGCGATGCCGCCGACGGCCAGCCAGCGTATCCACTGGTCGGGCCCCGCCCCGTCCGCCAGCGGCGGCGCGATCTGCACCAGGGCGCCGATCGCGATGATGCTGGAGATGGCGTTGGTCACGCTCATCAGCGGCGTGTGCAGGGCGGGTGTCACGTTCCACACCACCATGTAGCCGACGAAGCAGGCCAGCACGAACACCGTGAAGTGGGCGAGGAAGGCCGTCGGCGCGTTGGCGCCGACGAACCAGAACAGCGCGGCGGCGACGCCGAACATGATGGCCAGCTTGCCGGGGGCCATCGGTTCACTGGCGGCGCCATGGCCATGCCCCTTCTTGGCGGCGGGCGCGGCGGCCGCGGCCGGCTTGGCGGCGGGCACCGCGGCCTGCTTGGGCGGTGGCGGCGGCCAGGTGATGTTGCCTTCCTTGACGACCGTCAGGCCGCGGATGGCCTCGTCCTCCATGTTGACGTCGATGATGCCGTCCTTGGTCTTGCACAGCTCCTCGGTCAGCCGGAACAGGTTGGTGGCGTAGAGCGTCGACGACTGCTTGGCCAGCCGCGACGTCAGGTCGGTGTAGCCGACGATCGTCACGCCGTGCTTCACCACGGCCTTGCCGGGCTCGGTCAGCTCGCAGTTGCCGCCGCGCTCGGCCGCCATGTCGACGATCACGCTGCCCGGCTTCATGCTCTGCACCATCTCGGCGGTGATCAGCCGGGGCGCGGGCTTGCCGGGGATCAGCGCGGTGGTGATGATGATGTCCACCTCCCGCGCCTGCTTGGCATACATCTCGCGCTGGGCCTTCTGGAAGCCCTCGCTCATGACCTTGGCGTAGCCGCCGCCGCCGGAGCCTTCCTCCTCGTAGTCGACCTTGACGAATTCGCCGCCCAGGGACACGACCTGGTCGGCCACTTCGGCACGGGTGTCGTTGGCGCGCACGATGGCGCCGAGGCTGGCCGCCGTGCCGATCGCGGCCAGCCCGGCCACGCCGGCGCCGGCGATGAAGACCTTGGCCGGCGGCACCTTGCCTGCGGCGGTGATCTGGCCGGCGAAGAAGCGGCCGAAGGCATTGGCGGCCTCGATGACGGCGCGATAGCCGGCGACGCCGGCCTGCGAGGTCAGCGCGTCCATCTTCTGCGCGCGCGAGAGCGTGCGCGGCAGCGAGTCGATGGCCAGCACGGTGACTTTCCGGTCGGCCAGCTGCTTCATCAATTCCGGGTTCTGCGCCGGCCAGATGAAGGTGATCAAGGTCTGCCCGGCATGCATCAAGCCGACTTCCTCGGGCGTCGGCACGCCAATCTTGAACACCATGTCGGACGCCGCAAACAGTTGGGCCGCGCCCTCGATGACCTGGGCACCCGCCGCGCGGTAGCTGTCGTCGTCGCAATTCGCGGCGTCACCGGCGCCGGATTGCACCGCCACCGAGAAGCCGAGCTTGATGAGCTTTTCCACCACTTCGGGGACCGTGGCGACGCGCTTTTCGCCGGCCGCGGTTTCCTTCGGAACTCCGATGAGCAAGGGTTTCTTGGCCGGCTCGGGCGTGGCGGCAACGGGGGCCGGGCGCGCCGTGGTCTCGGCAGGATCGCCAATTAGCATGGAGTCTCTCCTCGGTGAACGCGAAAAAGGTAGTAAGTTAGTTGCTGACCGCGAGCTTACATGAAGACCAATACGGCTTCCTGAACGATCCCCTGGCGGTCGACAGCGCGACAGTACTCCCCGCCGGATGCGAGGCGTTTGATAAACCTCAGGCTTTCGCGCTTGCCGCCAAAAGTAAGAATCTTCCGATGGACAGGCGGCCGGGCGGTGGATTCCTCACAGGAAAGCCGGTGCTTTAGGCACTGTGCGGGCCGGGCGGGCCGTCCAATAATTCCGGCCACAAGCAGTCCCCCCGACCATCCCATCTTCGGAGTGACCCATGGCCCGCCGCCCCTACATGCCCAGCCCCACACTTCTGCTGAACCTGGCCGCCGTGCTGCTGGGGGCCGTCGCGGCCACCGGCTTCGGCGGCACGGCGCCGGTTGCGCCGGTGCGCGCCGCGGTGCCCGCCGACAGCCCCCTTCGCAGCACCGCGGCCGACCGCCTGGGCGCGGCGCCGCTGCGCGACATCCCGGCCGACAACCGCTGTCGCTGACATCTCCTCACCCGCGCCCCACCTTTCAATCGGCGCCACAGGCACCATCTGGGCGAGATGCCCCTCGTCCTGCTCCTGTCCCTTTCCGCCGCGCTGCACCTTTACATCGGTGCGCGCATCGTGCCGGCCTTCCCGGACGCGGTCTGGGCTGCGTTGCTCGCGCTGTTCCTGGTGGCCTCGGCGCTGTTCGTGCCGATGGGGCTGCTGTCGCGGCGCCTCGCCAAGCCGCCGCTGGCGGACACCCTGGCCTGGGCCGGGCTGCTGTTCATGGGCCTGTTCTCCTCGCTGCTGGTCTTCACCGTGCTGCGCGATGGCGTCCTGCTGCTGGCGTGGCTGGGCAGCCTTGCCGTCCCCGCGGCGCTGCCGCTGCAGGGCCTGCGCGCAGCGACGGCCGCCGCGGTACCGCTGCTGGCCCTGGCCGTCACGCTCCTGGGTTACCTGAACGCACGCCGGACGGCACGGGTGGTGACCGTGGAGATCCCGGTGGCCGGCCTGCCCGGCCCGCTGCACGGATTCACCATCGTGCAGATCACCGACATCCACGTCGGCCCCACCATCGGGCGGCGCTACGTCGAAGCCATCGTGGAAGCCGTCAACCGGCTCAAGCCCGACCTGGTGGCCATCACCGGCGACCTGGTCGACGGCAGCGTGGCCGAACTGGCGGGCCACGTCTCGCCGCTCGCGCGCCTGGTCTCGCGGGACGGCAGCTTCTTCGTCACCGGCAACCACGAGTACTACTCGGGCGTGGACGCCTGGCTGGTGCAGCTCGATCGCCTCGGGATCCACGTCCTGCAGAACCGGCACGTGGTGATCGAGCGCGGCGGCGCCAAGCTGGTGCTGGCCGGCGTGCCCGATTTCAGCGCCGGCTATTTCAACGAGTCGCATCGCAGCGACCCGCACGCGGCCATGGCGGGCGCGCCCGCCGATGCCGCCGTGAAAGTGCTGCTGGCGCACCAGCCACGCAGCGCGCGGGTCGCCGCCAACGCCGGCTTCGACCTTCAGCTGTCCGGCCACACCCATGGCGGCCAGTTCCTGCCCTGGAACTTCCTGGTCCGGCTGCAGCAGCCGTTCACGGCCGGGCTGCACGTCATTGATCAGTTGCGTATCTACGTCAGCCGTGGCACCGGTTATTGGGGCCCGCCCAAGCGTTTTGGCGCACCATCTGAAATTACGCAGGTCCGTTTGGTGCCCTCCGCCTGAGTCCTACAAGGAGGCGGCGTCCTGTCCCACAAGGCTGAGCTGGGGCCAGGCCAAAAACTGCCTGTATGGCCCGTGCAGCATCCCTCTCATCTTCCTTCTCAGGCGCGCGCGCCGGCAACGTCAGCTACCTCGGCGCGGCCCGGTCGCGGCGCAAGTTCGAGATCTTCTATCCCGATGGCTTCCAGGACGAGACTTACGCGATCGCGGAGCGGTCGCACAAGGAGCGCGCCCATCTCGAGTGGCAGGCGGAACTGGGCCCGGTGGCCTTTCGCAAGCTGCTCGCGCGCGGCGAGTTCCGCCAGATCGCCGACATCGCCGTGCGCATCGAGTCGCGCGCCAACCTGCTGTTCTCTTTCGAGAAGATGGCCCTGCGCGACGCGGTGAGGACCGTGGCCGGCGCCCGGCTGTTCGCCACGGAGCTCTACGCTTTCCTGTGGGGGCGTGGCTCGCCGCAGCGCAAGTTCGCGGACTGGGTGCAGGCCGTCAACGAACTGCCCCGCCGCAAGACACGGGTGCCGACCTGGCCGCTGGTGACCGTGTTCGGCTTCATCGCCCGCCCGGACAAGCACATGTTCCTGAAGCCCCGCGCGACGCGCAAGGCGGCGCGGGCCTACGGGTTCGACCTCGACTACCAGCCGCAGCCGTCCTGGCCGGTGTACCGGTCCCTGCTGACCTTCGCGGCCATCATCCGGCGCGACCTCGACCGCAGGCCGGGCTTCAAGGCACGCGACATGATCGATGTCCAGTCGTTCATCTGGGTCCAGGGCGCGGAGGAATACGAGCCGTAGCGCGCCCGCGCCGATCAGGGCGCGAATTGTTCCGACCCGACCAGCCCGATGCGCGCGAGACCCAGGCGCTGCGCGCTGGCCAGCACGGCCGCCACGGTCTCGTACTTCGCCCGCCGGCCGGGCCGCAGGTGAATCTCGGGCTGCTGCGGCTGCGCGGCCGCGGCCTCCTGCAGCCTGGCTTCGAGCTCGGCGCGGCCCGCCAGGGGCTGGCCATTCCACAGGAACACGCCGCCGGGCGCGACGTCGATGCGCACGATCTCCGGCGGCACCGGCGGCGGCGGGGCGTTGCTGGACGGCATCTCGATGTTGACCGAATGCAGCTGGATCGGGATCGTGATGATGAGCATGACCAGCAGCACCAGCAGCACGTCCACCAGCGGCGTGGTGTTGATGTCGGCCATGACTTCGGCCTCGTTGTCGCTGCTGCCGAGCGGGATCATCGGTGCCCTTATTGCCCCTCGGGGGGCTCCGTGAGGAAACCGATGCGGGCGATGCCGGTCTGCTGCGCGGCGTAAACCACCTGCCCGACCGACTCGTAGTCGGCGCGCGCGTCGGCGCGGATGTGCAATTCGGGCTGCGGCTTCATCACCGCGATGCGGCCCAGCAGCTCCTGCAGGTCGCGCGGGCCCGGCAGGCGCGTGTCGAACCAGTAGATCGCGCCCTGCGCGTCGACGGTGACGATCACGTCCTCGGCCTGGTTGCCCTGCGCCTGCACCGGCTCGCGCGGCAGGCTCACCAGCACCGAGCTGTTGACCACGGGGATGGTGATCAGGAAGATGATGAGCAGCACCAGCATCACGTCCACCAGCGGCGTGGTGTTGATGGACGCCATCAGCTGGTCTTCGGCGTCCGGCGGCTGGGGGAAATTGATCGCCATGGCTGCGTGGCTATTTCCGATTGCCTGCCGCCAGCAGCACGGTGTGCAGGTCGGAGCCGAACGCGCGCACCGTGTCCATCGCCACCTTGTTGCGGCGCACCAGCCAGTTGTAGCCCAGCACCGCCGGCACCGCGACGGCCAGGCCGATCGCCGTCATGATCAGCGCCTCGCCCACGGGCCCGGCCACCTTGTCGATCGAGGCCTGGCCGGACGCGCCGATCTTCACCAGCGCGTTGTAGATGCCCCAGACGGTGCCGAACAGGCCGACGAAGGGCGCGGTGGAGCCGACCGTGGCCAGCACGGCCAGGCCTTCCTGGGTGCGGCTGTGCACCGTGGCCACGGCGCGCTCGATGCTCTGCGCGGTCCAGGTGTTCAGGTCGACCTGGCCGATCAGGCCGTCGTGCTTGCGCGTGGCTTCCAGCGCCGACTCGGCGATGAAACGGTAGGGGCTGGCCGGCTGCAGCAGGTCGGCGCCCTGCCGCACCGTGTCGGCCTTCCAGAAACTGGCGTTCGCTGCCTTGCCCTGGCCGCCCAGGCGGGACTGCGCCACCAGCTTGGCGATCAGCACGTACCAGCTGCCGAGCGACATGATGGCCAGGATGAGCAACGTCGTGCGGGCCACCCAGTCGCCCTGGGCCCACAGGGCGCGCAAGCCATAAGGATTCGCCGCGGCTTCCGGCGCCTTGATCTGCGGCAGCACGGGCACGGGCTTGGGGGCCGCAGCCGTGGCGGGCGCAGCGGGCGTGGCGGCCGGTGCCGATTCCTGCGCCGGGGCCGCGCTTGCCGGTGGCGGGGTCTGTGCGCCGGCCGCCGCACCGGCCAGCAGGCAAGCCACGAGGGCGGCACGGATAAGCAGGGTGGAATGTGCGGTCATGGCGGGCTGTGGAAGCTGGAACAGGGCCATTGTGTCGCATCCGCCGCGGGCCCCACCGGGCGCGGCGGGTCGCCATAATCCGGGCCATGCACAAACCGTGGAAACCCAGCGTCACCGTCGCCGCCGTCATCGAGAAGGACGGGCGGTTCCTGCTGGTCGAAGAGCAGACCAACGACGGCCTGAAACTGAACAACCCGGCCGGCCACCTCGACCCGGGCGAGACGCCCGCCCAGGGCTGCGCGCGCGAGGCGCTGGAAGAGTCGGCCTATGTCTTCCGGCCCACCGCGCTGCTGGGCGTCTACCTGGCGCGCTCGCGCAAGAAATCGACCGGGGAGGACCAGACCTACCTGCGGATGGCGTTCTGCGGCGAACTCGGCGCGCATGACCCGCACCAGCCTCTGGACAAGGGCATCGTGCGCACCTTGTGGATGACGCCGGACGAGGTGCGCGCCAGCGCGGCGCGGCACCGCAGTCCGCTGGTGCTGCAATGCATCGAGGACTGCCTGGCGGGCATCCGCCACCCGCTGTCGGTGATCCACAGCGACCCGAGCATCCTCGCGCGGCCCGGCTGAGCGGCGGTCAGTCGGCCTTGATCTGGGCCTTGCGCACGATCTCTTTCCAGATCTTCTGCTCGCGGGCGATGAACGCCGCGAACTCGGACGACGGCCCGCCGCCGCCCACCGCGTTGTCGGTGGCGAAGCGCTCGGTCACCGCGCTGGACTTGAGGGCCTTGAACGATTCTTCCTGGAGCTTCTTGACGACGTCGGCGGGCGTGCCGGCCGGCGCCAGGATGCCGTACCACTGCGAGGTCTCGAAGTCCTTGAAGCCCATCTCGGCCACGGTCGGCACGTCCGGCAAGGCCGAGATGCGCTGCTGGGTGCCCACGGCGATCGCGCGCAGCTTGCCGGCGCGGATGTGCGCGCCCAGCGCCGGCAGCCCGGCCGACGAGGCCTGCGTGCGGCCCGGCCAGCAGGTCCGTGAGTTGCGGCCCGGTGCCGCGGTAGGGGATGTGGGTGATGAACATCCCGGTGACCAGCTTCAGGTACTCCATCGCCAGGTGGCCCGCGCTGGCGTTGCCGGCCGAGCCGTAGTTGAGCTTGCCGGGGTTGGCCTTCACGTAGGCCACGAACTCCTTGAAGTTCTTCGCCGGCACGTCCGGGTGGATCACGAAGACGTTGGGCACCTTGGCCAGCAGCGTGACCGGGATGAAATCCTTGTTCACGTCGTAGGGCTGGTTGGCCAGCATGTAGGGGTTGACGGCCAGCGTGCCGACGTGGCCCAGGATGATGGTGTGGCCATCGGCCGGGGCGTGGGCCGCTTCGGACATCGCCACCACGCCGGCGCCGCCCGGCTTGTTCTCGACGTACACGCTCTGGCCCAGCTGCTTGGTCAGTTCGGCCGCGACCGAGCGCGCGACGATCTCCGAGGTGCCGCCCGGCGCGAACGGCACCAGGAAGCGGATCGCCTTGGTCGGCCATGGTCTGCGCGCGCAGGGCCGCAGGCAGCAGCGCGGCGGTGCCGGCGGCCACGGCCGCGGCCAGCAGCTCGGCGGCGCTTCGGGGAAAAGGCTTCGTTCATATCGGGGACTCCTTGGATGGCGCGAGTTTATGCCGCGTTCAGAACTGGTACTTGCGCAGCCCGCCATCGACCGGGATCACCGCGCCGGTGATGTAGCTCGGCGCGCGGCGAGGCGAGGAAGCACACCAGGTTGGCCAGGTCCTCGGGCTCGCCGTAGCGGCCCACGGGGATCTCGTTCTCGCGACTGCCATGCGCGGTATTCGGGCGTGTAGTTGCGCAGGATCTGCTCGGACATGATGCGCCCCGGCGGAATGCAGTTCACCGTGATGCCGTGCTTGCCCACCATCCGCGACAGGCCCTTGGCCCAGCTGTGGATGCCGGCCTTGGCGCAGAACGCGCCATTGATGTGCTCGGGCTCGCTCTTGCCGGTGATGTTGATGATGCGGCCCCAGCCGCCGCGCGATCATCTGGTCGATCAGCGCATCGGCGAGCTGGCGCGGCCGGTGGAAGTTCAGCGTGATCGCCTCCTGCCAGGCCTCCTCGCTCACGTGCAGGTCCTTGAAGCTGCGCGAGCCGCCGGCGTTGTTCACCAGGATGTCGACGCGGCCCAGGCCGGCCATGGCGGCGGCGGCCAGCCTGGCGGCGGCGTCCTCCGCATACAGGTCCGATTCGATCACCACCGGCTGCTTGCCGCCGGCGGCGACGATCTCGCGCGACAGTTCCTCGCAGTTTTTCCAGGCGGCGCGCGGAGATGGCGAGGCGCACGCCCTCGGCCGCCAGCGCCAGCGCGATGCCGCGGCCGATGCCGACGCTGGCGCCGGTGACGAGCGCGGTCTTGTCATTGAGTTGCAGGTCCATGGAAACTCCTTGTCCAGTGTGATCATTCGGCGCCGGCGGCGACCGGGTTGGGTTGGCGCCTCTCGATGGCGTACTTGAGCAGCGCCGCGCTGCGATAGACGCCGTGCGCGAACTTGCCGTAGGGCAGCGTGAGGAACAGCGCCATCACGACGCCCAGGTGCACGCGCCAGCAGCAGCGCCATGGCGCCGGTGTCGCGCCAGGCCAGCAGGGCCAGGCCGGTGAGGCTGGTGAAGAACAGCAGCGCGATGAAGCCGCGGTCCATCGGCTTGCTGCGCGGCGTCGCCGTGCAGCGGGATGGCGGCGCAGGTTCAGCCACAGCAGGCCCGCCGGCCCGACCAGCAGGCCGATGCCGCCGACCGTGCCGAGCAGCACCGGCAGGCTGGTCAGCGCATACGGCGCCTGCCAGCCCAGCACGTAGTGGTACAGCGTCGCCACGCAGGTCGCCGCGAAGCACAGCATGAAGCCGTAGAACGTGAGGTGGTGGAAGCGCCGCCGCGCACAGCGTGAAAGCGTCGTCCGCTTCGTTGCAGCCCTCGCCGTGGCCGCCGTCCAGGTACTTCAGCGTCAGCGCGTCGCGCGCCGCCTCGCCGGCGCGCGCGCCGCCGGCTGCAGCGCCCGGGCGCGACCGTCGCGCCAGAAGCGCGCGCACGCCGATCGCCAGCGCGAGCACGGCGAAGCCGAACACCGCGCCGAACATCGCCACCAGCGTGTTGTGCGGGAACACGGCGTAGAAATTGCCGGCCAGCGGCGCGTGCAGCAGCGCGCCCTGCGAGCACAGCAGCCAGCACCAGGAACAGCGCCAGGCCCGCCGGCGGTCGCCAGCGCCAGCGTCAGGCCGTTGCGCCGGTAGAGCGCGCCGAAGCGCGCGCGGCCAGGCGTAGTCGGCGTAGGTCTGCGCCGCGCACCGCCGCCATCGCCTGCGGCACGTTGACCGCGAACTCGTGCGGCGGCGCGTACTGGCAGGCGTGCAGGCAGGCGCCGCAGTTGTGGCAGAGGTTGGCCAGGTAGTGGATGTCGGCCTTGCCGAAGTCGAGCCGGCGCGTCATCGCCGGGAACACGGCGCAGAAGCCCTCGCAGTAGCGGCAGGCATTGCAGATCTGCATCTGCCGCGCGACTTCGGCTTCGCCGGCCGGTCAGCGGCAGGCGCCGGCCGGCCAGCGCGGCCGCTTCGCGGGCCAGCGCTTCAAGCTGCTGCATGGACGCCTCTCCTTCAGTGGCGGCCGCGCGCCGCGCTGCGTGCCGGCGATGCGGCCGAACGCGGTGCCGATGCTCATGCCGACGCCGGCCGTGTAGCCCTTGCCGAGCACGTTGCCCGCCATCATCTCGCCGGCGACGAACAGGTTGTCGCTGGGCGCGCCGTCGAAATGCACCGCCGCGTGTTCGTCGGTCTTCAGGCCCAGGTAGGTGAAGGTGATGCCGGGCCGCAGCGCGTAGCCGTAGAACGGCGGCGTGTCGATGCGGACGCGCCCAGTGCGTCTTGGCCGGCGTGAGCCCCTCGGTGCGGCAGTCGTCGAGCACCGTGTGGTCGAAGGTGCCGGGGCGGCAGGCGGCGTTGAAGTCGCCCACGCGTCTTCATGAAGGCGGCCTCGTCCAGGCCCAGCTGCGCGCGCGAGTTCCGGCAGCGTGTCGGCCTGCACGCCCGGGAACACCGGCGGCATGAAGCGGCCCACGGCCTTGCTGTCGATGATGCAGTAGCCGATCTGCCCCGGCTGCTGCGCCACGAGGCGGCCCCAGATCGCGTAGCGCTTGGGCCAGAAGTCCTCGCCCTCGTCGTAGAAGCGCTGCGCGTCGCGGTTGACCATCACGCCCAGCGACACGCAGTCGACGCGCGTGACGATGCCGCCGTCGTACAGCGGCGCGCGCGCGTCGATCGCCACGCAGTGCGATTGCGACGGGTCGCCGATGATGTCGGCGCCCGCGTCCATCATGCGCTTGCAGCAGCACGCCCTGGTTGAAGCGCGTGCCGCGGATCAGGAAGTTGTCGGCCGGCCATTCGCCGCGCTCGTTCTGCCCCCAGGCCTCGCGCAGCCACTCGCGGTTCGATTCGAAGCCGCCGCAGGCCAGCACGCAGGCCTTCGGCCTCGATGCGCTCGCTCGCCCACAGTGCGCCGCGACGAAGCGGCCGTCCTCGCAGCTCGAGCCGCGTCGACCGGCGAGTCGTAGCGCACCTGCACGCCCAGCGCTCTGCGCGCTGCGGTAATAGGCATTGACCAGCGCCTTGCCGCCGCCCATGAAGAAGGCGTTGGTGCGCGACAGGTGCAGCGTGCCGGAGAGCGACGGCTGGAAGCGCACGCCGTGCTTGCGCATCCAGTCGCGGCAGGTGGACGGAAGCGCGGATCACCAGCCGCGCCAGCTTCTCGTCGGTCGCGCCGCCGGTGACCTTCAGCAGGTCCTGCCAGAACTCCTCTTCCGGGATAGGCGTCCAGCAGCACGTCCTGCGGCGCGTCGTGCATGCAGCGCAGGTTGCGCATGTGCATGGAGTTGCCGCCGCGCCATTCGCGGGGCGCCGATTCGAGCATCAGCACGCTGGCGCCGGCTTCGCGCGCCATCAACGCGGCGCACAGGGCGGCGTTGCCGCCGCCGATCACAAGGACATCGACCATGGGTGCACTCTAGGGCCTGCACGCCCCCGGCGGAAGCCCGTTGTCCGTCAAGGGCCCATCACGGATCGTGATGGCTGCTCAGGCGTGCGCCGGACCAGCGCCCTTCGCGCACCAGGGCACGCGCGCAATCGCCCAGCACCACGCGCGCGGCCAACGCGGCGGGTGAAAGCTCGTCATCCGACAGGCTGCACAGCGAATTGAGGCGACGCGCCTGCCGGTCGGCGATTTCGCTGAGGTGGAAGCGGTCCGCGGCATCGGGGAAGCGGCCCAGCGCGGCCCAGGGCTGCAGTGTGCAGCCCAGGCCGGCATCGACGGCGTCCATCAGCATCGCCAGCGAATCGATCTCGGCCACCACCGTCGCCCGCACCTTGGCTCGCGCAAAGGCCGCATCCAGGGTGCTGCGCAGGCCGTGCGGCCCGGACGGCAGGATCAACGGCACATCCTTGAGCTGCGCCATTCGAACCCTGGGTCCGGGGAGGGCGTGCATCCGAGTGCCTCGAACCGATCAGGAACAGCTTCTCCTCGAGCAGCGGCGTGACGCTCCAGCGCCGCGCGGGCTGGGTGTCGAACAGCACGGCGAGGTCCAGCTGGCGTGCGTTCAGCATGGTCGAAAGGTGTCCCGACAGGCTTTCGACCATGTGCAGGCGGACATGCGGATAGCGCTCGCGCATGGCGCGGATCAACGGCACGCCGAGCACCGATGCGGTCGTGGGCGCCAGGCCCACGCTCACGGTGCCCGACAGCCGGGCCTCGCGCGCCGCGCGGCCAGCCTCGTCGACGTGCCGCAGCGCCAGTTGCGCTTCGCGGAAAAAAGCCAGGCCCGCTTCGGTGGGCACCACGCCCTTGCTCGTGCGCTGCAATAGCCGTGTCGACAGTTCGCCCTCCAGCCGGCTGATCTGCTGGCTGAGCGCGGACTGCACCAATTGCAGGTCCAGCGCCGCGCGGCTGATACTGCCCAGCTCGACCACCCGCACGAAGTAGCGAAGTTGCCGCAGTTCCATGCTATTTCGCACACTTGTCGGTGATGGCCTTGGCCGCCAGCCCCGGCAGGGCCAGCAGCCCGCCCAGCATCGGCGGGTTGCGCGGCGCGTGCAGGCAATCGTCGATGGCCGAGTTCTCCATGCCCTCGGCCAGCGGGTCCTTCGGCTTGCCCCGCCGCAGCTGCTCGTTGGCCATGTCGGCCAGGCTGCGGCGCTGGATGCGGTACGGCCCGGGATGCGGCGGGATCGCGGGAATCACGATCGGTGCGGGCGGCACGGCGGACGGCGTCGCCGCCGCGGGGCCGGGGCGGACGGCGCCGGGCGTCGCGCCGCCGGATGACCCCGGAGGTCCTGAGCCCGGGCCGGTGCCGGTGCCCGCGCCGGGGCCTGAAGGAACGCCCGGCAGCGGCGTGGCGGTGGCGGCGCCCGGCGAACCGGCGGGCACCGGCACATCGATCACCGGGCCTTGCAGGCGCTGCGTCGGCTGGGCTGCCGCAGCGGCAGCGGGCGCCGGAGCGGGAGCAGGCGCTGCAGCGGCGGGCGCAGCCGCGGGCGCCGGGGCCGGTGCGGGCGGCGCTTCGACGGCGGGCGCCGGCGCGACCGCGGGCGCCGCGACGGGGGCTGGCGCGGGAGCCGGAGCCGGGGCAGGCGCAGGGGCGGGGACAGGCGCGGGGGCAGGCGCCGGGGCGGGCGCAGGCACGGGAACGGGCTCCGGGATCGGTGCCGGAACCGGCGCCGGCAACGGCGGCGCGGGCGGCGGCGGGACTTCGACCGGCACCGGCGGAATCACCGGGGCCGGTGCAGGCTGCGGCACCGGCACGGGAGGAACGGGAACCGGCGGCTCGGGGCCGGCACCACCACGGGTTCCGGCGGGGCGGCGCGCGGCACTTCCTCCGCGCGCGGCGGCGCCGGCTCCACGCTCGGCGGCTCGACGACAGGTGCGGGCACGGCGGGCCGCGGGGCCGCGACGGGTTGCTTCGCCTGCACGGTGTCGGGCAACTGGGTCGTGGTCTTGAGCGGCACGCTGGACTCCGGCGTCCTGGAGAACACCGCAGCGCTGTCCGGCGGGCTGGCGGTCACCGGCGGGCGGATGGTGATGGCCCGGCTGGACACCGCGGGCGCCGGGGCGGGGCTGATCGGCTGCACGTACTGGTAGACCACATAGCGCACGGCCTGCTGCAGCGGCGAGTACTGCAGCAGCAACCAGAGCAGCGCCACGTGCAACGCACCCGCCGTCGCCAGGGCGGTGGGCGACATGCGTTGGCGCGGCAGGTCCGCGTGAGTGGGCCGGTAGAGCATGAGGAAAATATTGCCCCCACGCTTCGCTGCCCCCCGAGGGGGCTGTTTTGCCTAGTGGCGGCACGTCGGCAAAACGCTTCCGCTGGGATAATCGCACAAATGAGTCGCAAGCCACGCGTTGTTGTAGGCCTCAGCGGGGGCGTGGACTCCGCGGTGAGCGCGTACCTGCTCAAGCAGCAGGGTTTCGAGGTCATCGGCATCTTCATGAAGAACTGGGAAGACGACGACGACAGCGAATACTGCTCGTCCAACGTCGACTTCGTGGACGCGGCCGCCGTCGCCGACGTGATCGGCATCGAGATCGAGCACGTCAACTTCGCGGCCGACTACAAGGACCGCGTCTTCGCCGAGTTCCTGCGCGAATACCAGGCCGGCCGCACGCCGAACCCCGACGTGCTGTGCAACGCGGAAATCAAGTTCAAGGCGTTCCTGGACCACGCCATGCGGCTGGGCGCGGAGAAGATCGCGACCGGTCACTACGCCCGGGTGCGCTTCGATGAAGGCTCAGGGAAGCACCAGCTCCTCAAGGGCCTGGACGAGACCAAGGACCAGAGCTATTTCCTGCATCGGCTGAACCAGGCCCAGCTGGGCAAGACCTTGTTCCCGGTCGGCGAATTGCGCAAGACCGAAGTGAGGCGCGTCGCCGAGGAAATCCGGTTGCCGAACGCGAAGAAGAAGGACTCCACCGGCATCTGCTTCATCGGCGAGCGGCCGTTCCGCGAGTTCCTCAACCGCTACATCAGCAAGGAGCCGGGCCCGGTCAAGGACGAGCGCGGCCGGGTGATCGGCCAGCACCAGGGCCTGTCGTTCTACACGCTCGGCCAGAGGCAGGGCCTGGGCATCGGCGGCGTCAAGGAGAAAGGCGCGCAGCGCGGGGGCGGCGAGCACGCGCCCTGGTTCGTCGCGCGCAAGGACATGGAGAAGAACACGCTGTGGGTGGTGCAGGGCCACGACCATCCGTGGCTGCAGTCGCTCGCGCTCGATGCGGATGACGCCAGCTGGGTCGCGGGCGAGGCGCCGCGCGCAGGAACTTATGCGTCCAAGACGCGCTACCGCCAGGCCGACGCGCCCTGCACGGTTGTCGCCCGGCGCGGGCGGCGCATTCCACCTCGATTTTCCGCAGCCGCAATGGGCCGTCACGCCCGGGCAATCGGCCGTGCTCTACGACGGCGAGGTGTGCCTGGGCGGCGGGGTGATCAGCTCCGCCCAGGCCCTGTCATTGCGGGCCTGACGCGCAATCCATGGCGTTCACGCCGCGGCGCATTTCTTCACGGTGTCCCAGGTGCGCGTGGTCACGTCCTTGCCGAAGGTCTTCTCGATCAGGTTCATGAACGCGGGGTTGCCCGGCTGCGGCACGTAGGCGGTGAGGATTTCGCGCCCCTGCACTGCGAGGATGCGCGCCTCTTCGACCTCGAGCGGCAACTTGAGCCTGGCCGTGGGCGGCTCGCGCAGGAACGTGACGACGCGCTTGGCAGTCGCCGGCAGCCTGAACCCGGCGAACGGGTCGGCCTCGAGCAGCTCGCGCAGGGCGTCGGTGCGCCGCACGATGGTGAAGAAGGTGCGGCCGAGATGCTCCTGCATCGCGGCTTCGGCCTTGCGTTCCACCGCGCCATCGGACGCGGCGCGGCCGTCGAACACCACGTTGCCGCTGGACAGCAGCGTCCTGACCCCGGTGAAGCCCGCCTGTTCGAAGCAGGCCTTCAGCTGCGGCATCTTCGCGTTCATCGGGCTCACGCCGCGCAAAAGCGCCACGTAGCGCGGCATCGGCGCGCCTTCAGAACGGGATGTCGTCGTCCATGTCGTCGAAGCCCGTCGAGGGCTTCGCGGCCGGCTTGCTGGCCGCCGGTGCGGGACGCGACGCGGGCGCCGGGCGGCGCTGGCCGCCGCCTTCGTCGTCGCCGCCCGCGGCGGGCCCGCCCATGCCTTCACGGCCGCCGAGCAATTGCATCTCGGTGGCGATGATGTCGCAGGTGTTCTGCTCGACGCCGTCCTTGTTGGTGAACTTGCCGTACTTCAGGCGCCCCTCCACGTAGATCGGGCGGCCCTTCTTCACGTATTCGCCGACGATCTCGGCCAGGCGGTCGAAGAAGGTGACGCGGTGCCACTGGGTTTCCTCGATCATCTCGCCGCTTTGCTTGTCCTTGCGCTTGCTGGACGTCGCAATGCTCACGGTGGCGACGGCCGAGCCGGAAGGCAGGTAACGCACTTCGGGATCGCGGCCGCAATTGCCGATCAGGATGACTTTGTTGACGGATGCCATGTGAATCTGCTCCTCCACTCGCGTGGTTTGACCTGGGAATGAGGCGCGGCTGTGCCGCCGTCCTCGGTTAATGCCAATTATGTGGCCTGCGCCTCGTCCGCCAGCACTTCCTCGGCGGACTTGCGCGCCTGGGGCGCCCTCATGGGCCACGCCACGACGAGCCAGACCAGCATCAGCCCGGCGCACGCGGCAAACAACCCTTGTGCTCCAACGCTCTTGGTGAGCCACCCGCCGACCGCGCCGCCGGCAAAAAATCCCAGGGATTGGAGTGTGTTGTACACACCCAGGGCCGCGCCGCGGGCATGCGGCGGGGCCAGCCGGGACGCCATGCTGGGCTGGCTGGCCTCCAGCACATTGAAGCCGCAGAAGAAGACGAACAGCAGCACCGCCAGCGCGGCGATGCTGGGGCGGTCCGCCACCAGCAGCAGCCCGACCTGCACCAGGGTGACGATGCCGACGGCGCCCAGGAACGCGGCGCGCAGGTAGCCGCGGCGCTCCAGCGGGAACAGCGTGGCGCCCATCACGACGAACGAGGCCAGCACGGCGGGCAGGTACACGTGCCAGTGGTCGGCCTTGGGCAGCCCGGCCTGCACCAGCAGGGCCGGGATGGCCACCCACATCGCCAGCTGCACCGCATGCAGCACGAAGACGCCCACGTCCAGGCGCAACAGGCCGTTGTGGCTGAGCACCTCCGACAGCCGGCCGCGCGGAACGTTCTTGTGCTGCAGCGGCTCCGGCGGGGTCCACCAGGCCACCACGGCGATGCAGGCCAGCGCCAGCGTGCCCGTGACGCTGAACAGGCCGCCCAGGCCGATGCGCGCCGCCAGCATGGGCGCGGCCACCAGCGACAGCGCGAACATCAGCCCGATGCTCGCGCCCACCAGCGCCATGGCCTTGGTGCGCACCTCGTCGCGGGTCTGGTCCGCCAGCAGCGCCGTCACCGCCGCCGACACGGCGCCCGCGCCCTGCAGCGACCGCCCGACGATGAGCCAGCCCAGGGTGGGCGCGGCGGCCGCGAGGAAGCTGCCGGCCGCGAACACCAGCAGGCCGATGATGATCACGCGCTTGCGCCCGTAGCGGTCGGAGGCCAGGCCGAACGGGATCTGCAGGATGCCCTGCGTCAGGCCGTAGATGCCCATGGCCATGCCGACCGTGGCCGGGTCGTTGCCGCCGGGGTAACGCGCCGCTTCCAGCGCGAACACCGGCAGCACCAGGAACAGGCCCAGCATGCGCGCGGCGAAGATGGTGGCGAGCGAGGTGCTGGCGCGGCGCTCGAGGGCCGTCATGCGGCCGGGGTCGATGGAGGTGGAGGCTGGTTTCACAGGGGCGGTCAAGCAGGAACCGGGCCCTCGCGGGCCCGGCAAAGCCTGCATTGTCCGACATCGGAAAAAGCGCCCCCATGCCGAATGTCAAGCGCGGCCTGGATCAGCACCGCCAAAGCGGGCGTGTAGCGGCCCTGCGCCAGACGGCCCGGCGGGCTATCATGTTGGGTTCCCCTTTGCGCACCCGACCTTGAACGACACGACCGACGGCAAATACCTGGGCCAGCTTGCGGCCGCCCAGCGGATCAGCATCCGCGGGGCGCGCACGCACAACCTCAAGAACATCGACCTGGACATCCCGCGCAACCAGCTGGTGGTGATCACCGGGCTGTCGGGCTCGGGCAAGTCGTCGCTCGCGTTCGACACGCTGTACGCCGAAGGCCAGCGCCGCTACGTCGAGAGCCTGTCGGCCTATGCCCGGCAGTTCCTGCAGCTGATGGACAAGCCCGACGTGGACATGATCGAGGGCCTGTCGCCCGCGATCTCGATCGAGCAGAAGGCCACCTCGCACAACCCGCGCTCCACCGTCGGCACGGTGACCGAGATCCACGACTACCTGCGCCTGCTGTTCGCGCGCGCCGGCACGCCCTACTGCCCGGTCCACGACGTCCCGCTGCACTCGCAGACCGTCTCGCAGATGGTCGACGCGGTGCTGGCCCTGCCGGAAGACACGCGCCTGATGATCCTGGCGCCGGTGGCGCGCGACCGCAAGGGCGAGTTCGTCGACGTGTTCGCCGAGATGCAGGCGCAGGGCTACGTGCGCTTCCGCGTCGACGGCGCGATGTACGAGTTCGACGACCTGCCCAAGCTGAAGAAGACCGAGAAGCACGACATCGACGTCGTCATCGACCGGGTCAAGGTGCGCCCCGACATCAAGCAGCGGCTGGCCGAGAGCTTCGAGGCCGCGCTGCGGCTGGCCGACGGCCGCGCCATCGCGGTGGAGATGGACGGCCGGCGAGGAGCACCTGTTCAACGCCAGGTTCGCCTGCCCCATCTGCAATTACTCGATCAGCGAACTCGAGCCGCGCCTGTTCTCCTTCAACTCGCCGGTGGGCGCCTGCCCGTCCTGCGACGGCCTGGGCCACATGGAATTCTTCGACCCGGCGCGCGTCGTCGCCTTCCCGACGCTGTCGCTGGCCAGCGGCGCGATCAAGGGCTGGGACCGGCGCAACGGCTACTACTTCGCGCTGCTGGAGAGCCTGGCGCGGCACTACAAGTTCAGCGTCGACGTGCCCTTCGAGGAACTCGCCGAGCCGGTGCGCCACGCCGTGCTGCACGGCTCGGGCGACGAGGACATCCGCTTCAGCTACACGATGGACTCGGGCCAGTCGGCGGGCCGCAAGGTCAGCAAGAAGCACCCGTTCGAAGGGATCCTGCCCAACATGGAGCGGCGCTACCGCGAGACCGATTCGGTGGCCGTGCGCGAGGAACTGGCGCGCTACCGCAGCATGCAGCCCTGCCCCGAATGCGCCGGCACGCGGCTGCGCAGCGAGGCGCGGCATGTGAAGCTGGGCGACGACGGCGCAGGCCCGGGCGATCTTCGAGATCGGCCACATGACGCTGCGCGAGAGCTTCGAGTATTTCCAGGGCCTGCAGCTGCACGGCGCCAAGGCCGAGATCGCCGACAAGGTGGTGCGCGAGATCGGCCTGCGGCTGAAATTCCTCAACGACGTGGGCCTGAACTACCTCAGCCTGGACCGCAGCGCCGAGACGCTGTCCGGGCGGCGAGGCGCAGCGCATCCGCCTCGCCTCGCAGATCGGCTCGGGCCTCACGGGCGTGATGTACGTGCTGGACGAGCCGAGCATCGGCCTGCACCAGCGCGACAACGACCGCCTGATCGGCACGCTGCGCCACCTGCGCGACATCGGCAACAGCGTGATCGTGGTCGAGCACGACGAGGACATGATCCGCGCCGCCGACCACGTGATCGACATGGGGCCGGGCGCCGGCATCCATGGCGGCCGCGTGATGGCGCAGGGCAGCTTCGAGGACGTGAAGGCCGCGCCGGGTTCGCTCACCGGCCAGTACCTGTCCGGCAAGAAGTCCATCGCCGCTGCCCGCGCGCCGCACGCGCTGGCTGCCGGTGCAGGACCTGGTGCCGTATGAGCGCAAGGCCTCGCGCTTCCCGCCGAGCGAGGCGGCGCAGCGCCGCGCCGCGCGCGAGGCCGAACACATCGCCACCCGCGGCAACGTGCAGGAAATCCGCGTGCTGGGCGCCACCGGCAACAACCTGAAGGACGTCAGCGTCGCCTTCCCGGTCGGCCTGTTCACCTGCGTCACCGGCGTTTCGGGCTCCGGCAAGTCGACGCTGGTCAACGACACGCTCTACGCCGCCGTGGCGCGCACGCTGTACCGCGCCCACGAGGAGCCGGCCGCCGCACGAGGCGATCGAGGGCATCGAGCACTTCGACAAGGTGATCAACGTCGACCAGTCGCCGATCGGCCGCACGCCGCGCAGCAACCCGGCCACCTACACGGGCCTGTTCACGCCGATCCGCGAGCTGATGGCCGAGGTGCCGATGGCCAGGGAGCGCGGCTACGGGCCGGGGCGCTTCTCCTTCAACGTCGCGGGCGGGCGCTGCGAGGCCTGCCAGGGCGACGGCGTGGTGAAGGTGGAGATGCACTTCCTGCCCGACGTGTACGTGGCCTGCGACGTCTGCCACGGCCAGCGCTACAACCGCGAGACGCTGGAAGTGCAGTGGAAGGGCCGCAACATCGCGCAGGTCCTGGACATGACGGTGGAGGACGCGCACCTGTTCCTCAAGGCCGTGCCCACCATCGCGCGCAAGCTGCAGACGCTGCTGGACGTGGGCCTGTCGTACATCAAGCTCGGGCAGGCGGCGACCACGCTGTCGGGCGGCGAGGCGCAGCGCGTGAAGCTGGCGCTGGAACTGTCCAAGCGCGACACCGGCCGCACGCTCTACATCCTGGACGAGCCGACCACCGGCCTGCACTTCGCCGACATCGACCTGCTGCTCAAGGTGCTGCACCAGCTGCGCGACGCCGGCAACACCATCGTGGTGATCGAGCACAACCTGGACGTGATCAAGACCGCCGACTGGATCATCGACATGGGCCCCGAAGGCGGCGCCGGCGGCGGCGAGGTGGTGGGCACCGGCACGCCCGAGGACATCGCCGCGAACCCGGCCAGCCACACGGGCAAGTATCTGAAGCGGCTGCTGTGACGTCCATGCAGGCCGACGCACACGGGCGCCTGTCCGGCCGCGACCTCGCGGCGGCACTGGCCATCGTCTTCATCTGGGGCATGAACTTCGTGGCGATGAAGATCGCGCTGCACGACTTCACGCCTTTCCAGCTGGGCGCGGCGCGCTACGTGCTCGCCGCCCTGCCCCTGGTGCTGTTCGTCAAGCCGCCGCGGCTGCACTGGAAATGGGTGGTGGCGTACGGCCTGTTCCAGGGCGTGGGGCAGTTCGGCTTCCTCTTCAGCGCGATCAAGGTCGGCATGACCGCTTCGCTGGCCTCGGTGCTGATGCAGACCCAGGTGTTCTTCACCGCCATCCTCGGCTACCTGCTGCTGCACGAGCGCGCGGGCCGGCCGCTGCAGGTCGGGCTGTTGCTGGCGGCGCTGGGCCTGGCCTGCTTCGGGATGAACTACGCCGGGCCGCAGGCGGGGCAGAGCGCCACCACCGTGTGGGGGTTCGTGCTGAACCTGTGCGCGGCCGCGATGTGGGCGGCCTCGAACATCGTCGCGCGCAAGAGCCAGCAGGCCAGCGCCGGCTTCGATCCGCTGGCCTTCGTGGTGTGGTCCAGCCTGGTGCCGGTGCTGCCGTTCGCGCTGATGTCCTATGCCTTCGACGACCCGGCCGTCCGCTGGAACTGGACCCAGGCGGGCGTGGGCGGCTGGCTGGCCGTCGCCTACCTCGGCTGGCTGGCCACGGTGCTGGCCTATGGCATGTGGACCGGCCTGCTCAAGCGCCACCCCGCCAACCGCGTCGCGCCCTTCAGCCTGGGCGTGCCGGTGGTGGGCCTCACAGCGGGCCTGTTGCTGCTCGGCGAAAGCATCACCGGCTGGCAGTGGGCGGGCATCGCGCTGGTGGTGGCGGCGCTGGGCTGGGTGATGTTCGGCGGGCGCAGGGCGCCGGGATAATGGGCCGCTGAAATGCCCAAACAGATCGTCCTGCTGGCCGGATTGCACAAGACGGCGACGACGTCGATCCAGCGCACCTGCGCGGCGAACCTGGACGCGCTGAAGGCCGCGGGGTTCGCCTATCCGCTGACGGACGCGGGGGCGGGCCTGGTGCCCAACCATACCGCGCTGCTTCACTTCATGTTCCGGCGGTCGCCGCACCAGACGGGCCAGGCGGGCCAGTTGCGGGCGAGGGCAAGCAGTCGGCCTCGCGGGCCCGCCAGCGCGCCAGGGAGATCCTCGACACCCGCCTGAAATCGGCGAAGCGAAACCAGATCCTCGCGGCGGAAGGCGTCTCGCTTTTCAGCGTGGAGGAGTTGACTGCCCTGCGGCGATGGTTCACCGAGCGCGGGTGGCAAGTCCGCCTGCTGTGCCATGTGCGCCACCTGTCGGGATGGACCAACTCGATGGTGGCCCAGCGCGTCACCGCCGGCCCGCGCATGACGATCCCCGCCGCGGTAGATGAATTCGCGCAGCTCGGCAGCATCGTGCGGCAGCGCCTGGAGAACATCCAGGCCGTGTTCCCGCAGGCCGAGTTCCACAGCCACGAGCGCGCGGCGCTGCATCCGCAGGGGCCGGCCGGCTTCTTCCTCGAGGCGCTGGGCATCGGACCGACGCAGCAGCTGGAAATCATCCGCGCCAACGAGGGCCGCAGCGACCCGGCCACACGGCTCCTTTCAGTCCTGCACGAGAAGTTCGGCCGCTACCTCGCCGACGGGCAGCTGAATTCCGGGTGGCTGGGCGACGACGTCGAGGCCCCGATCAAGCGCATCGCCGGCAGCAGGTTCTCGCTGACCCGCGCGGAGGCCGCCACCATCCTGCCGTTGCTCGAGGCCGACAACGACTGGCTGAGCGAGCGGTTCGGCGACGCCTTCCATGACCCGGCGCTCACCTTCCCCGACGCGCCGCCGGCGTGGACGGCGCAGACGCGCGAGCAGGTGGCGGCCGCGCTGCAGTTGCTGCCCGCCGAGGCGAGGGCCGGGTGCGAAGCCCGGCTGGCGGACCTTCAGGCCTGAGCCAGGCGCTGCGCGACCCGCGGCGGCACGTCCAGGGCCTCGAGGCCCTGGACCATGTGCGCCCGCGCGTCCGGCGGCAAGACGGCCAAAGCCTTTGCGAACTGCGCGAAGCTCTCGCGCGTCCAGTCGATCGGGCGCGCGGCGAATTCCAGCCGGGGATCGTGGAAGTCGGGGCCGAGCGTTTCGCGCAGCCATTCGTTCTCGGCTTGCAGCACCGGCAGGATGGGCGCGACTTCGTCGGGACGCAGGGAAAACTTGCGCCCGGGCAGGGTGAACAGCGCGTGCAGCGCCTTGAGCTTGTCGATCGCCAACGGGTTCTTCCGGCCGTTGGCGTCGAACAGCCCGAAGCGCTCGTTGAGCAACGACATCGTGCGCGTCGCCGCGTCGCTGCGGCCCTCGTTGGCGCGCACGAACCTGAAATTGGGCCCCGGCTTGAATCCGATCTTGTCGAAGAAATAGCCCACCGGCCCCTGGAGGTCCTTGACCGCCTGTTCGTGGCTGTAGAACTCGGCCTGGGGAAACACGGCGCGCAGGTTCTCGATGCGCGGGCGAACCACGCCGCGGCCGTAGCGCATGAATTCATCGACCACCGCCGGGATGGACATGCGCAGGGGGCTGGTGACCCGCTGCGACACGATGGAATTGAACCAGCCGGAGAGATGGCGCACGTGGCAGATCACACGCGTCTCCCAGCCGAGGCCGGCGATCCAGTCGCGCATGTCTTTCAATTCTTCGAGGCTGAGCACGGAAACGCCTTCGGCCACGGCCAGCACCCGGGGCGCGTCCTTGAAGATGTGGAAGAACTTCTCGCGCAGCGCCCGCAGCGCCTCGGGTTCGTCGAATACTTCCGAAGCTTCGAACTGGCCGCCCAAACCGACCCGGTACGGCTCCCGCTTGAAGAACAGGTTGAAGAGCGTGGTGTGGTTGGCCAGGTCCCGGCCCTCGATGTTGACCACCGGGTACCAGAAGCCGGCGCGATGCAGCGGCGGCCCGTTCTTGCGGCAGGTTTCCTGGATGGATGTCGTGCCGGTCTTGTGCAGGCCGGCGAAGAGGATCAGTTGGGTGGGCATGTTTCAAGCGGTCCGTTGCGTCAGGGCCGATGCGTCCAGATCAATGCTCTCCAGGCGAGACAGCACCCAATCGCGGACATGTCCTGGCAGCGCATTCATGGCTTGCCGCAGTTGCCCCATGCTTTCACCAGACCAGTCGCAAGTGGTGGCAGGGAACTCCATTCGATCATCATGAAAGTCCGTCCCAAAGACCTCCTTCAACCACGCATTTTCGGCGTGCAAGTGAGGTAGCAACGGTGCTGCCTCGTTGGGTCGCAGCGTGAATTTTCGGCCCTTGATTCGGACCATGGCATTCAGAGCGTCGGCTTTGTCGAGGGCGTGCGGGCTCGGCAGGCCGCGGGCGTTGAAGAAGCCGAACCTTTCGTTGACCACCGACATGAGTCGCGTCGCACAATCGCTCCTTCCCTCGTTGGCGCGCACGAATTTCACATCCGGCCCAACCTTCAGGCCGGCGGTCTCGAGAAAGAACCCGGCAGGCCCGCGAGCGTGCTCGACCGCGCGCTCGTGGCTGTAAAACTCGGCGTCGGGGAACACCGCGCGAATGTTCTCGATCCGTGGACGGACAAATCCTCCTGTGTATCGCACGAATTCGTCCGCCGCGGCCTCGATGGAGAGACGGAACGGGCTCGTCACGCGCTGAGACACCATCGAGTTGATCCACGACGACAGGTGCCGCACATGGCAAATCACCCGTACTCGCCGGCCCTGCCGGTCAAACCATTCGCGGATGTCGCGCAATTCTTCTACGCCCAAGAGCGATATGCCTTCGGCCACGACAAGGATCGTCGGCGCGTCCTTTAACGCCGCAGAGAATGCAGCCCGCAAGTTCTTGCGATCGCGAAGCACATTCGAGTCATCCTCCAGGGCGAACTGATTTCCAAATCCTCGCCTGCCCGGGGCGTGCTTGAACATCGAATTGAATATCCGCGTGTGATTGGCGAGCCTTGTTCCGTCCCACGTGATGATCGGATAGTAGAGGCCTGCATCGAACAGCATCTTGCCGTTCTTCGCACAGGTCTTCTGAATGGACGAAGTAGCGGTCTTGTGAAGACCGACGAACAGGATGACTTCTTTCTGCGTGGCTGGGGACATGACCGCAAGTATCCTTCAAGCGGCGCTCGCGAGCCTCACCTTGTGTGAGGCTGAGGCTCGCTCCACCTACTGCCTCTTGCGACAGCTCACGGTTTCTTCGCCGCTTCCAGCAAGTCCCGCGTCTTGCGCGCCTCGCGCCGGGCCGCCTCGGCGAAGCCCTCCGCATCGGACGCGTACAGGATCGCGCGCGACGAGTTCACCACGATGGGCGCATCGGCGCGCCAGCCGGCCTTTACCGTCGCCGCCGCGTCGCCGCCCTGCGCGCCGACGCCGGGGATCAACAGCGGCAGCGTGGGCGCGATTTCGCGCACGCGCTCGATCTCGGCGGGGTAGGTCGCGCCCACCACCAGGCCGAGCTGGCCGTTGGTGTTCCAGGGGCCCTGCGCCAGCCGCGCCACGTGCTCGTACAGCAGGGGCTGGCCTTCGACGCTTGCCAGCCGCTGGTTCTGCAGGTCGTCCCCGCCGGGGTTGGAGGTGCGGCACAGGAGGAAGGCGCCCTTGCCGGGGTACTTCAGGTAAGGCTGCGACCGAGTCGAAGCCCATGAAGGGCGACAGCGTGACGGCGTCGGCGCCGTAGCGCTCGAACGCTTCCTTCGCGTATTGCTCCGCGGTGGAGCCGATGTCGCCGCGCTTGGCGTCCAGGATGACGGGCACATGGGGCGCGGTGCGGCGCATGTGTTCCATCAGCTTTTCCAGCTGGTCTTCGGCGCGGTGCGCGGCGAAGTAGGCGATCTGCGGCTTGAAGGCGATCACCAGGTCGGCGGTGGCGTCGACGATGGCGGCGCAGAAGTCGTAGATCTTGCCGGGGTCACCCTTCAGGCCGGCCGGGAAACGCGAGGGTTCGGGGTCCAGCCCCACGCACAGCATGGAGCCGTTGCGCCGCTGCGCCTCCTGCAGCATCTTGATGAAGGTCATGAGACCCTATTGTACTGAGCGGGGTCTTGTCGATCGCGCCAAAATGGCCCCTCCATGCAGCGCCTGACCCGACAACAACTCGCCACCCTCGTCATCCTCACCCTGTGCTGGGGGTTCAACTGGCCGATGATGAAGATGGGCGTGACGGGCTTTCCGCCGCTCACCTTTCGCGCGCTGTCCATCATGCTGGGGATCCCCGTGCTGGCGCTGGCGCTGGTGGTGCTGAAGGTGCCGTTCCGCCTGCCGCGCCGTCATTGGCCGGAGGTGGCGAAGCTCACCGCCACCAACATGCTGGTCTGGCACATCTGCATCATCCTGGCGCTGCGCAGCCTGTCCAGCGGGCGCGCCGCCATCCTGGGCTACACCATGCCGATCTTCTCCGCGGTGATCGGCGCGTGGCTGTTCTCCGCGGTGATGGGCTCGCGCGCCTGGCTGGGCGTGGCCGCCGCCGCGGTGGGCGTGGGCCTGCTGCTGTGGCACGAGTTCACGACCCTGGCGGGGCATCCGCTGGGGGTGGCCCTGGCCCTGTTCGCGGCCGCTGGTCTGGGCGTTCGGCACGCAGCTGCTGCGGCGCAGCCGCATCGACGTGGCGACGCTCACGCTGTCGTTCTGGATGACCGCCGTCACCGGCGTGGTGATGAGCGTGCTGGCCGCGATCTTCGAGCGCGGCGAATGGCGCGTGCCCGACGCCGGCGTGGCCTGGGCCGTCGCGTACAACGCCGTGCTGATCTTCGGCTATGCGCACGCCGCGTGGTTCTACCTGGCCCGCACCCTGCCGCCGGTGGCGTCCACCGTCAGCGTGATGTTCATCCCGGTGCTGGGCGTGTTCAGCGGCGCGCTGTGGCTGGGCGAGGTGCTGCACTGGCAGGACTGGGCCGCCGTGGTGCTGATCGTGGTGGCGATCGCGTCGGTGCTGTGGCCGGCGAAACAGCCAGGCTGCGCTGGAGCCTAGGGCGGGATCAGGCGATCGGGATGACCGTGAGGCTGCGGATGCCCTGCGCGCCGCGCACCAGCACGCCTTCGATGTCGGCGGTGGCCGACGGGCCGGTCAGCAGCACCGCGTAGCGCGCCTCGCGAAAGCCCGGCTGCGCGTAGGCGTCGTGCAGGTTGGCCACGATGGCGCGCGGGTCGAGCAGCACCACCAGGTGCTGCGACAGGAAGCCCAGCGCGTTGACGCCGAACTCGCGCTCGCTCAGCCACACCGAGCCGGTTTCGGCCACGCCGAAGGCCGCGCGCACGACGCCGACGTCGACGTCGTGCAGGTCGCGCGGATGCGTTGCACGGTGGCGAGTGTCGCGGGTGCCCAGCACCTCGGGCGTGGCGGAGCAGATGACGCGCGCGTGCGGAAAGCGCTGCACCAGGAAGGTGTCGAGCGAGATGCCGCCGGCGGCGCCAGCGCCACGATGCCGCCCATGCGCATCAGCGCGGCCGAGAACGCGGCCAGCAGGTCCTGCCGCGGCCGCTCGAAGCGCGGCACCTCGGGCAGCGGCCTGGCCGGCGCGGCTGGTTGCGCCGCACGGCGTCGAGGACGAAGTCGCGGCTGCTCATTGCGGGGCCTTGCGGTTCTTCAGGTACCACTGGCGGAAGGTCAGCGGCGGCGTGGCCGGCAGCTCGCGCTGCTTGCCCCAGGCATTGAACGGGTTGTAGATCATGAAGCGCGGCAGGTGGTCCAGGCCGGCGGCGGCGGCCTGCACCGCGGCGCGGTACAGGCGCGGGCTGCCCAGGATGCTGGCCGGCGATGCGCATCGCCTCCTTCTTGACCATCGGCAGCTGGTGCCGCTCGGCGATCACCTTGCGCCAGGTGTAGATCTGCTCGTGGATGTTGATCTTCACCGGGCAGACGCTGGTGCAGCTGCCGTTCATGGTGGAGGCGTAGGGCAGCGCGCTGTACTTGCGCAGGTTGAAGGTCGGGATCGATGATCACGCCGATCGGCCCGGAATAGGTGGCGCCGTAGCGTCAGGCCGCCGCTGCGCCGGTAGACCGGGCAGGTGTTCATGCAGGCGCCGCAGCGGATGCACTTGAGCGAGGTCCAGAAGTCCTCCATGCCCAGCCGCTCGGAGCGGCCGTTGTCGACCAGCACCACGTGCATCTCGGTGCCCGGCCGCGGCGCGCGGAAGTGCGAGGTGATCTGCGTGATCGGCGAGCCCAGCGCGCTGCGCGAGAGCATGCGGACGAACACGCCCAGGTGCTCGATCTTCGGGATCAGCTTCTCGATGCCGATCGAGGCGATGTGCAGCTTCGGCAGGTTGGCGCTCAGGTCGGCGTTGCCCTCGTTGGTGCAGACCACGAAGCTGCCGGTCTCGGCGACCGCGAAGTTGGCGCCGGTCATGCCCGCCGCCGGCGCTGCAGGTAGTACGGGCCGGGTGTGCTGCGCGCTGGCTCTCGGCCAGGTAGGGCACGTCGTGGTTCTTCGGGTCGGTGCCGATGGTACTTGCCGAACACCTCGGCCACGTCGCCGCGCAGCTTGTGCACCGCCGGCACCACGATGTGGCTGGGCGGCTCGTCGTCGAGCTGCTGGATGCGCTCGCCCAGGTCGGTCTCGATGATCTCGATGCCGCGCTTCTCCAGGAACGGCCGCATCTCGCATTCGTCGGTGAGCATCGACTTGCTCTTGACCAGCGTCGTCGCGCTGCCGCGCGGCCATGATGTCGTGGACGATCTGGTTGTGCTCGGCCGCGTCGCGCGCCCAGTGCACCACCATGCCGTTGGCGGTGGCGTTGCGCTCGAACTGCTCCAGGTAGTCCGCCAGGTGCGTGAGCGTGTGCTCCTTGATCGCCGAGGCCAGCAGCCGCAGCTCTTCCCATTCCGGGATGTCCTCGCTTTCGCGGTCGCGCTTTTGCCGCAGGTCCCACAGCCGCTTGTCGTGGAACTCGACGTGGTGCGTGGCCTGGATGAACTTCGACGACGCTTCGGCGTGGTCGACCGGTTTCATTCCCGGGCTCCGTTGAGCACCTGCGCGATGTGGATGAACTTCAGCGGCAGGCCCAGCCGCTTCGGCGCAGCCCTGCTGGTGCATGACGCACGACATGTCCGGCGAGACGATGTACTCGGCGCCCGCGCGGCTGTGGTCGTTGACCTTGTCCTGCCCCATCCGGGCCGACACCGGCTCCTCGAACACCGAGAAGGTGCCGCCGAAGCCGCAGCACTCGTCGGGCCGCTCCGGCGTGACGAACTCGATGCCCTTGCACCCGCGACGAGCAGCTCGCGCGGCTTGTTGAACGGCGCCTCGGCGATTTCCGAGGTCTTGGCCTCGCGCAGGCCGCGCAGCGTCGAGCAGCCGATGTGCAGCCCGACCTTGTGCGGGAACTCGGCCCACGGAAAGTCGCGCACCTGCAGCACGTCGTGCAGGAACTCCACCAGCTCGTAGGTGTTGCGGCGCACCGCCTGCACCTGCGGCGTCTGCTCGATCGCCGTCATGTGCTCGCGCACCTGGTGGCAGCAGCTGCCCGAGGGCGTGACGATGTAGTCGTAGCCGGCGAAATTCTTCGCGAACAGCGCCTCGGTGGCGCGCGCGTCGTCCTGGCAGCCGCTGTTGGCCATCGGCTGGCCGCAGCAGGTCTGGTCCAGCGGGTAGTCGACGTCGCAGCCGAAGCGCTCCAGCAGCTCCAGCGTGGCGATGCCCACCTCCGGGAAGAAGGCGTCGACGTAGCAGGGAACGAACAGGGCAACCTTCACGGCTTTGCCACTAGATCGACTCGGGCACCATCTCGATGGCGCCGCACGGGCATTCGGCGGCGCAGATGCCGCAGCCCTTGCAGTAGTCGAGGTTGAACTGGAAGCGCTTGCCGGGCCCGAGCTTGATGACGGCGTTGTCGGGGCACACGCCGTAGCAGTTGTCGCACTCGAAGCAGTTGCCGCAGCGACAGGCAGCGGCGCGCCTCGAACAGCGCGTTGTCCTCGGTCAGGCCGCCCTGCACCTCGTCGAAGCTGCTGGTGCGCCGGGCCGATGTCGAGCTGCGGCCGCACGGTCTTCGGCGCGTCGCTGTAGTACCAGGGGTTGAGCCGCTCGAAGGTGGCCGGCGCGTGCTTGGGCGGCGGCTCGCAGCCGCGTGCCGCGCAGCCAGGCGTCGATGTGGCGCGCCGCCTTCTTGCCGTGGCCCACGGCCACCGTCACGTTGCGCTCGGCCGGCACCATGTCGCCGCCGGCGAACAGGCCCGGGTGGCCGGTCATCATGGTGGCCGGGTCGACCTGCACCACGCCGTCCTTGCACCTGCAGGCCGGGCACGCCGTCGAGCAGCGACAGGTCCACGTCCTGGCCCAGCGCCAGCACCAGCGAGTCGGCCTCCAGCGTCTCGAACTCGCCGGTGGGCTGCGGGTTGCCCTTGTCGTCGAGCACCATCTTCTCGATCGTCGAGCGCGCCCTCGCCGGCCTGCTTGATGGTCGACAGCCACTTGACCATCACGCCTTCCTGCAGCGCCTCCTCGACCTCGAAGTCGTGCGCCGGCATCTTCTCGCGCGTGCGGCGGTAGACGATGACGGCCTCGGTCGCGCCCAGGCGCTTGGCGGTGCGCGCCACGTCGATGGCGGTGTTGCCGCCGCCGTAGACGACGACGCGGCGGCCCGAGCATCGGCTTGTCCTCGCCTTCCATGCGAGCGCAGCACCGACACCGCGTCGAGGATGCGCGACGAGTCCTTGGCCGGGATGTAGGCGCGCTTGGCGATGTGCGCGCCCACCGCCAGGAAGGCGGCGTCGAAGCCGCCCGTCGCGCATGTCGTCTGCGCGATGTCGCTCGACCTTGGCGTTCAGCTCGCACCGTCACGCCCATGTCGACGATGCGCTGCATCTCGGCGTCGAGCACGTCGCGCGGCAGCCGGTACTTGGGGATGCCGAAGCGCATCATGCCGCCGGGCAGCGGGCCGGCTTCCGTGCACGGTGACGCGGTGGCCGAGCCGGCGCAGGTGGTAGGCGGCCGACATGCCCGAGGGCCCGGCGCCGACCACCAGCACATGCTTGCCGCGATTCCGCGGCCGGCGCGTCGAACTGCCAGCCGCGCTTGAGCGCCTCGTCGCCGAGGAAGCGCTCGACCGAGTTGATGCCCACCGCCGCGTCGAGCTTGCCGCGGTTGCACGCGCCTTCGCAGGTGTGGTAGCAGACGCGCCCCATGATGGCGGGGAAGGGGTTGTCGCGCGTCAGGTGGCGCCAGGCCGCCTCGTAGTCGCCGCTTTCGGCGTGGAACAGCCAGCCCTGGATGTCCTCGCCGGCCGGGCACTGCGCGTTGCACGGCGGCAGCCGGTCGACATAGACCGGGCGCTCGGTGCGCCAGGAGCCGGTCTTGTTGGCCAGCGACGAGCCCGGGTCGAGCGTGATGGCGAAGGGCTTTTGCATGTCATGCCGGCCTCCTCTTCGTCGAGCAGGCCGAAGCGGCGGATGTTGCGGTCGGCGTCGGCCTGGATCCTGGCCAGCATCTCGGGGTGGCCCGGCTTGCCGAACAGGTGGGCGAAGCGCTTCTGCGGCTTCAGGTAGTCCTCCACCGGCACGCGGCGGCGGATCTTCGTCACCGCGGTGACTTCGCCGTGCTCGGCCTCGAACACCGGGAAGATGCCGGTCTCGCGCGCCAGCCGCGCCAGCCGGATGGTGTCGTGGCTGGCCGAGCCCCAGCCCAGCGGGCAGGGCACCAGGACGTGCAGGTAGCGCGCGCCGTGCATGCCCATGGCCTTCTCGACCTTGGCTTCCAGGTCGTGCAGGTCGGCCACGGTGGCGGTGGCCACGTAGGGAATCTCGTGCGCCATCGCGATCAGCGGCAGGTTCTTGCCCTGGCCGAAGGCGGCGCCCGGCTCCGCGCCGACGGCCATCGTGGTGGCGGTGCGCGCCGCCGGCGGCGTGGCGCGAGCTGCGCTGCACGCCGGTGTTCATGTAGGCCTCGTTGTCGTAGCAGATGTAGAGCACGTCGTCGTTGCGCTCGAACATGCCCGACAGGCAGCCGAAGCCGATGTCGGTGGTGCCGCCGTCGCCGCCCTGGGCGATCACGCGCACGTCGCTGTCTTGCCCCTTGACCTTCAGCGCGGCGGCGATGCCGGTGCCCACCGCCGCGGCGTTGCCGAACAGCGAGTGGATCCACGGCAGCTGCCACGAGGTTTCGGGGTACGGCGTGGAGAACACCTCCAGGCAGCCGGTGGCATTGGCCGCGATCAGCTGGTTGCCGGTGGCGCGCATCGCGGCGTCGACCGCGTAGCGCGCGCCCAGCGCCTCGCCGCAGCCCTGGCAGGCGCGGTGGCCGGAGTTGAGCGAGTTGCTGCGCTCGGTCGAGGCCTGCACGCTGCGCTGCTCGGGCGCGAGCAGGCGGTTGCCGACGGTGAAGGTGCCGGTCTGGTAGAACTTGACGGGAGCATTCATGCTCAGATCACCTTCGACGCCACGGCGCCCACGTCGCGCAGCAGGTTCTCGGCGATCGGGCCGCTGCGGCGCGTCGGCGGCTTCGCGCTCGAGCTGGCGGTTGACGATGCGCCAGTCCAGGTCCAGGAAGGTCAGCGGCTGCAGCGTGCCGGCGACCGCCTCGGCCAGCGTGCGCGCGCAGCGACGCCTTGGTGATGGCGCGCCCGCCCAGCCCGGCGACGACGGTGTAGCCCTGCAGCTGCAGGCCCGACAGCGCCAGCCGCACGTCGGTGGAGACGACGCCGCCCAGGCCCACCGAGAAGCTCTTTTCCAGCACCACGACGCGCTTGGCGCCCTGCAGCGCGGCGCGCACCGCGGCCAGCGGGAACGGGCGGAACGACTGGATGCCGAGCACGCCGATCTTCATGCCGCCGTCGCGCAGCTCGTCCACCGTGTCCTTGCAGCGTGCCGAGCACCGAGCCGAGCGCGACGACGATGGTCTCGGCGTCCTCGCAGCGGTAGCCGCGCACCAGGCCGCCGGAGTCGCGGCCGAAGCGCTGCGCGAACTCGGCGGCGATCTGCGGGATGCGCTCCAGCGCCATCATCTGCTTGGCGTGCGCCAGGTAGCGCACTTCCATGAAGGCCTCGGGCCCGACCATCGCGCCGATCGACACCGGCTCGGCCGGGTCGAGCACCTGGCGCGGCTCGTAGGGCGGCAGGAAGGCGTCGACCTCGGCCTGCGTGGGCATGTCCACGCGCTCGTAGGCGTGGGTGAGGATGAAGCCGTCCATGCACACCATCACCGGCATCGACAGCTCCTCGCCCAGCTTGAAGGCCTGGATGTGCAGGTCCAGCGCCTCCTGGTTGCTCTCGGCGAACAGCTGGATCCAGCCGCAGTCGCGCTGGCTCATCGAGTCGCTGTGGTCGTTCCAGATGTTGATCGGCGCGCCGATGGCGCGGTTGGCCACCGTCATCACGATCGGCAGGCCCAGGCCGGAGGCGTTGTAGACCGCCTCGGCCATGAACAGCAGGCCCTGGCTGGCGGTGGCGGTGTAGGTGCGCGCGCCGGCGGCCGAGGAGCCGATGGCCACGCTCATCGCGGCGAACTCGCTTTCCACGTTGATGAACTCGCAGGGCGTGAGCGCGCCGTCCTTCACCAGTTCGCCCAGGCCTTCGACGATGTGCGTCTGCGGCGAGATCGGGTAGGCGCAGATCACCTCGGGGCGGCACAGCGCCACCGCCTCGGCGACCGCCTGCGAGCCTTCGATCTGCTTAAGCATGGGCCAGCTCCTCCATCTGCGTTCTTGACGTAGTCGAAGGCCTCGGCCGCGGCGGCGACGTTGCCCTCGGCGACCTTGCCGCTGAATTTTTCGCGGATGGCGTGCTCCACCGCTTCCAGCGTGATCAGCCCCGACAGCGCGGCAAAGCCGCCCAGCAGCACGGCATTGGGCAGCGGCCGGCCCACGTGCTTCAGCGCGATCTCGGTGGCCGGCACGGTGATCAGGCGCTCGCGGCGGAAGCGCTGCACGACGTCGCCCAGCCCCAGCTCGTCGAAGCTGCGCTTGCTGTTGATCAGCACGTAGCCGTCGCGGCTGCAGGCCCTGGAACACGTCGACCTGCTGCAGCAGCGTCGGGTCCTGCACGATCAGCACGTCGGGCGCAAGGATGGGCTCGCGCAGCCGGATCTCCCGGTCGTCGATGCGGCAGAACGCCACCACCGGCGCGCCGGTGCGCTCGGAGCCGAAGCTGGGAAAGGCCTGCGCATGCCGGCCCTGCTCGAAGGCGGCGATCGACAGCATCTCGGCCGCGGTCACCACGCCCTGGCCGCCGCGCCCGTGAATGCGAATTTGCAGCATCGCCCACTTTCTGTTGATGAATGCGGGCCATTCTTCGCGTGCCCCGACCCAGGGGGCTTGATCTGTGTCAACGGGGTCGCATCGGGGACATCCCGCAGCCTTGCAGCAGGCTGTCTGGACGGTTGGACCCCCGCCCCCGCGCCAGGCGTGGATGTTGGCCGCCTGCGTGTTGATCGCCGGCGTGTTGGCGGCGAAGCCCAGCGCGGGCGGGCCGTGGCGCGCGGTCAGATCGTTCCGCGCCTTTGCAAGGCGCGGAAACGGCGCTGGTGAACGGATTTGCGGCCTTCGGACTCATCGTGGTGGCCCCTCCCGCTCCGGAGGCGCCCGCACGCTGATCGCGCGCGCGGCCGCAAACCGCCCACCGCCACCTCGATCTGCCCTGATTGCGCGCCACAGCCCGCCCGCACTGGGCTCGGGCGACGCGGACGAGCTGCAGCTGACTCCTGTGGGTGTACCCAATGCGCCCGTCCAAGCTGCGTGCCGGTTGGCCGCGGCGCGCGATGCGCAATTTGCCTAAGCGCAAACCCCCCTCCCTGCTAGGCATTGGCCCTAACCCCGCTTCGCAACGCCTTACGGCCGCCCCGCCATTTCACCTAAGGCCGCATTCGCCCCGGCGCGTCTCATCGATTCATGCCTTCACGGCGTGTGTTCCGGACGATTTGCACAGGGGAAAAGCGGTGATCGAAGCGAGTGGCGAAAGCGGTTTCCCCGGCAGGGCGACCGGTGAACTCTGGCAGGGCCAGGGCGGCAGCACGCCGGGCAGCTACGCCACCACGCCCACCGACGCGGCCTACCGCTACGTGACGCAGACGCAGGCGCCGTCGCAGGGCTCGGGCGGCGACATCGCCGCGCTCATGGCCGGCAGCAAGTGGACCAGCCTGGACAGCGGCGCGCAGAAGACCGTCATCAGCTATTCCTTCGCCGACCCGGCCGGATCGACCTACGCCTACGGCGCCAACCCGGAGTTCCAGGCCACGCTCAGCGCCTTTTCCGCCGCCGACCGGCAGCTCACGCGGGACATCCTCGGGCGCATCGAATCCGTGTGCAACGTGCAGTTCGTCGAAGTGCCCGACAACGCCACCGAATGCGGCGTGCTGCGCTACGGCTATTCGCAGCAGCCCAACGCGATGAACTTCTCCGGGTATGCCTTCTTTCCGTCCACGGCGGCGATCGGCGGCGATGTCTGGATCGGCGCGGCGCAGGCCCGGCCCGAGTGGGCCTTCTACCGGCCCAACCTGATCCTGCACGAGACGCTGCACGCGCTGGGCCTGAAGCACCCCTTCGATCCTTCCGGCGCGGTGCTCGACAGCGCCCACAACATCATCCCCAACACGGTGATGAGCTATTCGACGGTGGCGGGCGACGACGTCGGGCTCATGTCGCAGTACCCGGTTGCGCCGATGGCGCTGGACATTGCGGCGCTGCAATACCTCTACGGCGGCAACGCGGCCACCAATGCCGGCAATACGGTGTACGACCTCGCGAGCGCCGGCTTCCAGGGTGGCTTCCAGTCGGTCTGGGACGCCGGTGGCAGCGACGCGTTCGATGCCAGCCGCGTCGGCCACGCGGTCGCGCTGGACCTGGCCGAAGGCGCCTCCAGCAGCGTCGGCGTGACCATCACTGCCGCGGGCTACGCCGGCACGAGCGTGCTGCGCACCACCTACACCGCCACGGTGTCGGTGGCGCCCGGCGCCGTGATCGAGAACGCGGTCGGCACGGCCTGGGCGGACACCCTGGCCGGCAACGACACCGTCAACTGGCTGCTCGGCCGGGGGCGGCAACGACTTGATGGAAGGCCGCGGCGGCAACGACCTGCTGGACGGCGGGGACGGCGTCGACACGGCTGTGTATGCGGCCGCGCGGGCCGGCTACAGCATCGCGCGCGCCGCCGGCGGCTTCACGGTGTCGGGCAACGCGACCGGCGATGACGCGCTGGTGAACGTGGAGCGGCTGTCGTTCACGGACGGCCGGGTCGCGCTGGACCTGGACGGCGCTGCCGGCATCGTCGCGAAGATCCTGGGCGCGGTCTTCGGCGCCGAGGCGGTGCACAACGCGCAATACGCCGGCATCGGCCTGCGCCTGCTGGACAGCGGCACCAGCGCGCAGGACCTGGCGCAGCTGGCGCTCGACGTGAAACTGGGCGGCCACGCGGGCAATGCCGCCGTGGTGGACCTGCTCTATGCCAACGTCACCGGCGCGGCGCCTTCGGACGCCGAGCGGGACGGCTACGTGGCGATGCTGGAGCAGGGCGGCGCCAGCCAGGCGTCGCTCGGCGCAGCTGGCGGCCGACAGCGCACCGAACCTGGCCCACATCGACTTCGTGGGCCTGGCGGCGCACGGCCTGGCCTACAGCGCCTGACCTCCCGGCTCAGGCGACGAGCAGGAAGTCGGTGCCCAGCGCGCCCGGATGGGTGCCCGTGCCGAGGATCGCGATCGTCACACCCTCCGCCCCGCCCACGCCGTCCGCGTCGTAGGCCAGCTCGCCGGTGCCGCTGTCGTAGGTCAGGTTGTCGCCCAGGCCCACGCGCGTTCCGGCCGAACCCAACGCGGAGAACAGCGAGGCCTTCAGCGCGATGGTGTCCACGCCGCTCTGGAAGTCCGTGATCGTGTCGGTGTTGCCCTCGCCGGGCGCCACGTCGAGGACGAAACGGTCGCTGCCGGTGCCGCCCGTGAGCGTGTCGTCGCCGGCGCCGCCGTTGAGCGTGTCGTTGCCTTCGCGCCCGTCCAGCGTGTCGTCCCCGGCCAGGCCGTTCAGGCGGTCGCCGCTGAGGTAGCCGGTGATTTCGTCGTCGCCCGAGGTCGGCGCCAGCACCTTCGTGCGCACCGAAGTCGCCGTCCACGAAGCGCCGGAGGCGAACTGGATGCGCTCGATCGTCGTCACGCCGTTGGCGAAATAGTCCTTCACCGTCACGCTGTCGTCGGTGCTGACGATGGTGAGCTTCAGGTCGTTGCCGCTGCGGGTGGCGCGCACGTCCGCCTCCAGCACGCCGGCCTGGAAGGCCAGCGTGTCCGTGTCGGTGCCGAGCGGGGCGTCGCCGTCGCCCACCACGTAGATCGGGCCGATCCCGCTTTGCAGCTGCGCGTCGTCGAGCGCGAACAGCTTTTCGCTGATCACGTCCTGCCCGCCGCCCAGGCCGAACTGGTAGGTGTCGCTGCCCGCGCCGCCGGTGAGGCTGTCGTCGCCGTCGCCGCCGGCCAGCGTGTCGTTGCCCGCGCCGCCGGCCAGCAGGTCGTTGTCGCTGCCGCCGGCCAGCGTGTCGTTGCCCGTCCCGCCGAAGATCGTGTCGTTGCCCGAGCTGCCGGTGACCGTGTCGTTGCCGCCGCCGGCCATCATCCAGTCGTCCGGCGTGTTGCCGGTCAGCGAGTCGGCGGAGGCGTAGCCCACATAGACGTGGTCGCCGTCGCCCGGGATGAGCGCCAGCGCCGCGATCTGGGCCTGGGTGAAGACGACGTCATCCAGCGTCGAGCCCGTTCCCTGCGTGAGGCGCACCTGGTCGATCGCGCCGCCGGGGCTGATGCCATCGTCGCGGAAGAAGCCGATGACCACCACCTGGTCCACCACGGCGTCGTCACCGCTGCCCTGGGTGATGCTCACCACCAGGTCGTCGAAGGTGTGGTAGCCGCGCGTGAAGGCGACGTTGTCCGCGGTCAGGCCGGGCACGGTGATTTCCAGCGTGTCGACGCTGCCCACGAGCGTGTCGTTCTGCACGATCAGGTCGTCGCCCTCGCTGCCGGCATAGACGTAGGTGTCGCTGCCGTCGCCGCCGTCCAGCACGTCGACGCCGTCGCCGCCCAGCAGCCGGTCGTTGCCCGCGCCGCCCAGCAGCGTATCGTCGCCGCCCAGGCCGGACAGCGTGTCGTTGCCGCCGCCGCCGTCGACCGTGTCGTCGCCGCTGGAGCCGGTGAGCGGGTCGTCGCCGACCGAGCCGATCTGCGTGATCAGGCTGGACAGCAGCACCGTGCCGTCGTCGAACTGGACGTTCTCCACGTTCGACACCGTCACCTGCGTGCCGGACCTGGTGAACACGGTCTGGGTGGCGATGGGCCGGGTGATGACGTAGTCCGTGGCCAGGCCGTCCAGCACCACGGTGTCGTCGTCCGCGCCGCCGTCGACGATGTCGGTGCCGCCGCCGCCTTGCAGCGTGTCGTTGCCGGCCATGCCGCTCAGCGTGTTGTTGGCGCCGTTGCCGGTGAGCATGTTGCCCAGCAGGTTGCCGGTGAGGTTGACGCCCGTCGTGGAGGTGCCGATGAAGCCGTTCTCGACATTGGCCGCGAGCACGTAGGTCGCCGCGGCCAGGAAGGAAACGTTCACGGTGTCCGTCCCGCCGCCGCCCAGCGTCTCGTTCACCTGGTCGGTGACCACATTGATCACGTAGGTGTCGTCGCCGGTGCCGCCGATCAGGATGTCGTTGCCCAGGCCGCCATTGAGCGTGTCGTTGCCCGCCGCGCCCTGCAGGTTGTTGGCGCCGGCGTTGCCGGTCAGCAGGTTGTCCAGCGCGTTGCCCACCAGGCCGACGGCAAGCGTGCCCGCCGCGGTGACGTTGCCGATTTCCACGTTCGCGCCGAGGGTGTAGCTGCCGGTGGCCGTGAAGGTGGCGTTCACCGTGTCGGTGCCCTCGTCGGCCCCCTCGACGATCTGGTCACCCGCCACGTCGACCACGAACACGTCGTTGCCCAGGCCGCCGACCAGCGTGTCGATGCCCAGGCCGCCGGTCAGCGTGTCGTTGCCGTCCAGCCCGCTCAGGCTGTCGTTGCCCGCCAGGCCGTTGATGGCGTCGTCGCCGGCCGTGCCGAGGATGACGTCGTTGAAGGCGCTGGGCGTGTTGCCCCAGATCCCGTTCATGGTGCGTGCACCGTCGCCGAACAGCACCAGCTCGACGTTGCGGATGGTGACGCTCTCGCCCGTGCGGCTGAGCACGGTGTCGGTGGCGTTGGGCCGCGTGATCAGGTAGTCCGCGAAGTTGCCGGACAGGTTCACCTGGTCGGCGTCCAGGCCGCCATCGAGGATGTCGTTGCCGCCGCCGCCGGCGAGCGTGTCGTTGCCGGCCCCGCCGATCAGCGTGTTGTTGAGGCCGTTGCCCGTGATGGTGTTGGCGTCCACGCTCCCCGTGACATTGGTGCCCGTGACCGTGCTGACGATCAGCGCGTTTTCGACGCCGGCCGTCATCAGGTAGGTGCCGGAGGCGGTGAACGCCATGTTGACGGTGTCGGTCCCGCCGCCGCCCAGGGTTTCGTTCACCTGGTCGGTGGCGACGTTGACGATGTACAGGTCGTCGCCGGTGCCGCCGATCAGGATGTCGTTGCCCAGGCCGCCGTTGAGCGTGTCGTTGCCCGCGGCGCCCTGCAGGTTGTTGGCGCCGGCGTTGCCGGTCAGCAGGTTGTCCAGCGCGTTGCCCACGATGCCCACCGCCAGCGTGCCGGCCGAGGTGACCGTCGCGTTTTCGATGTTGGCGCCGAGGTTGTACGAGCCGATGGCCGTGAAGGCGACGCTGACGCTGTCGGCGCCCTCGCCGTCCGCCTCGACCGCCTGGTCGCCGGCGACATCCACGGTGTAGGTGTCGTTGCCCTCGCCGCCGACCATGGTGTCGATGCCCAGGCCGCCGATGATCGTGTCGTCGCCGGCCAGGCCGGTCAGGCTGTCGTTGCCCGCCAGGCCGTTGATGAGGTCGTTGCCCGGCGTGCCGGTGTACACGTCGTCGAAATTGCTGAGCGCGTTGCCCCACACCTCGCCCTGCGTCCGGGGCCCGTCCGAGAACATGAAGGTTTCGACGTTGCGGATGGTCAGGTTTTCGCCGGTGGTCCCGTTGAAAAGGACCGTGTCGGTCGCATTGGGACGTGTGATCGTGTAGTCGGCGAAGGCGCCCGGCAGGTTCGCCTGGTCGGTGTCGGCGCCGCCGTCGATGACATCGGTGCCACCGCCGCCGGCCAGCGTGTCGTTGCCCGCGAGGCCGCTCAGCGTGTTGTTGAAGCCGTTGCCCGTCAGCACGTTGGCCAGCAGCGTGCCCGTGAGGTTGACGCCCGCCGTCGAATTGCCGACGAAGGCGTTTTCCACGCCCGCGCCGAGCGCGTAGGTGCCCGCCGCGGCCAGCGAGACGTTGACCGTGTCGGTGCCCCCGCCCGCCAGGGTTTCGTTGACGACGTCGGTCAGCACGTTCATCACGTAGGTGTCGTCGCCGACGCCGCCGATCAGCGTGTCGTTGCCGATGCCGCCGTCGAGTGTGTCGTTGCCGGCCCCGCCATCGAGCGTGTTGCCCACGGCGTTGCCGGTCAGCGCGTTGTCCGAAGCGTTGCCAACGACGCTCACGGCCAGCGCGCCCGTCACCGTCGCGTTCTCCACGTTGGCGCCTAGCGTGTAGGTGCCGGCGGCCGTGAAGGCGACGTTGACGCTGTCGGTGCCTTCGCCATCGATTTCGACGGCCTGGTCACCCGCCACGTCGGCGAAGTACAGGTCGTTGCCGGCGCCGCCGATCATGCTGTCGGCGCCCACGCCGCCGAAGAGGGTGTCGTCGCCGCCGATGCCGCTGAGCGTGTCGTTGCCGGCCTGGCCGTCGATGCTGTCGTCGCCCGGCGTGCCTACGTAGCTGTCGTCGAAGGGGCTGAGCGAGTTGCCCAGCACTTCCGACAGCGAATGGACGTCGCCGTTGAACGAGACCTGCTCGATGCCGCGGAAGGTGATGCTCTCGCCGGTCGCGACGCTGGTGAGGATGGTGTCGGTGAGGGTGCGCTGGACGCCATAGGTGCCGAAGGCGCCCTTGACCAGCAGCGTGTCGAAGTCCGCGCCGCCGTCCACGGTGTCGACGCCGGTGCCGGCGTCCAGGGTGTCGTTGCCCGCGCCGCCGGCCAGGTTGTCGTTGCCGGCCAGGCCTTCGAGCTTGTTGTCCGCGGCATTGCCGGTGATGGCATCGTTGGACTGGCTGCCGCGCACCCATTCGATGTTCAGCAAGGTGTCCGAGCCGCCCCAGCCATCGACCGCGGCCGTGCCCAGCGCAAGGTTGACGGTGACGCCGTTGATGGAAGTACCGTACTCGACGCGGTCCACTCCACCCTTGCCGTCGATGGTGTCGTTGCCCGCGCGGCCCTCGAACGACTGGAACACGGCGCCGTCGCTGCCGGCCAGCGTGTCGCTGAAGTCCGAGCCGCGCACGGCCTCGATGCCGATCAGCACGTCGGTGCCGCCCAGGCCGTCCGCCGCCGTGCCGTCCAGCGAGTCGGCCAGCGAGTCCCTCAGCGTCACGTTGGCGCCGACGCTCGAGGTGGTGTAGTCGACCCGGTCGTAGCCCTGGCCGCCGTCGATGGTGTCGTTGCCCGCGCCGCCGCGGAACACTTCGATCTTCCCGTCGCCCAGCACGGTGCCGTTGTCGGCGTTGCCGCCGGTCAGGCTGTCGTTCCAGGCCGAGCCCACGATGCCTTCGATGTGGGCAATGGTGTCGTTGCCCGCGCCGCCCGTGACGGCGCCTGTGACCAGGTTGACCGTGACGCCCGACGACGCGTAGTCGTAGCGCACCATGTCGAAGCCGCCGCGCCCGTCGATGCTGTCGTTGCCCGCGCGGCCCTCGAACATCTCGGTGTAGTCCTCGTGGTCCGATCCCAGCAGCGTGTCGTCGAAGTCCGAGCCGCGCACCTGGTTGAAGTTGGTCAGCAGGTCGTTGCCGGCGCCGCCGGTGGCCGTGCCGTCGAGCAGGTCCACCTTCACCGCCGACGGCGCGAACTGGTAGTTGACGCGGTTGGAATTGAGGCCGTTCACCAGGTCGGTGATGGCACCGCCGTCCAGCGTGTCGTTGCCCCCCAGGCCCTCGAACATCTCGAACGTGAGCGCCGAGCTGCCCGTGATGCTGTCGTCGTGCTGCGAGCCGACGATGAAAGGCACGTTCCTCACCGTGTCGGTGCCGCCCATGCCGTCCAGCACGGTGCCGAAGCCCGTGGTGCCGTCCGTCGTGATGCCGGCCAGGTTCATCACGATGCCGCCGGTGCCGTCCTCGTAGCTCAGCGTGTTGCCGTCGGTGTAGTTGACGCGGTCGGTCACGACGCCGCCGTCGATGGTGTCGTTGCCCGCGCCGCCCTGCATGGCGTCGCTGTTCGCGCCGCCCAGCAGCGAGTCGTTGCCGGCCTCGCCTTCCAGGTAATCCTGGCCCAGCCCGCCGGCCAGCACGTCGTTGCCGGCGCCGCCGTACAGCGTGTCGCTGCCGCCCGCGCCGTCCATCGTGTCGTTGCCGCCCTGGCCTTCCAGCTGGTTGTTCCCCGCGCTGCCGGTGATGGAGTCGCCGGCGTCGCGGCTGCCGCGCACGTTCTCGATGTTGAACAGCGTGTCGCTGCCGCCCCAGCCATCGACCGCGGCGGCGCCTGTCGTCAGGTTGACCGTCACGCCCACGCCAGCGTTGTTGTAGTCCGCCCGGTCGACGCCGCCCTTGCCGTCGATGATGTCGTTGCCGCCCCGGCCGTCGAACGATTCGAAGCCGCCCGTGTCGCTGCCGGTCAGCGTGTCGTTGAAGTCGGAGCCGCGCACCGCCTCGATGTTGCGCAGCACGTCGGTGCCGCCCAGGCCGTCCAGCGCGCTGCCGTCGGCCGTGCCGCCGAGCGTGACGTTGGCGCCGCCGGTGGAACTGGTGTAGTCGGCCCGGTCATAGCCCTGGCCGCCGTCGATGGTGTCGTTGCCCGCGCCGCCGCGGAAGATTTCCTGCCCGGGACCGTCGACGGACGTGCCGTTCGCCGCGTTGCCGCCGTTCAGCACGTCGTCGAAGGCCGAGCCGAACACGCCCTCGATGTGGGTGAACGTGTCCGTTCCGCCCAGTCCGTCGTTCGCCGTGCCGCCCACCAGGTCCACCACCACGCCGCTGGTGGCGAAACTGTCGTAGCGCAGGATGTCGAAGCCGCCCATGCCGTCGATGGTGTCGTTGCCCATGCGGCCGTCGAACTGCTCGGTGTAGTCGGTGCGGTCGGTGCCCGTCAGGGTGTCGCCGTAGTTGGAGCCGCGCACCTGCGTGATGTTGACCAGCACGTCGTTGCCTGCGCCGCCCGTGGCGGTGCCGGCCAGGTCGACACTGACGGCCGCGGTGGCGCTCTGGAAGTTGGCGCGGTTGGCATCGAACTGGTTCAGCGAGTCGGTGAGGGCGCCGCCGTTGATGTTGTCGTTGCCCAGGCCGCGCGTCGAACTGCTCGAAGATCGCCGCCGAGCTGCCCACGATCGTGTCGTTGAACGCGCGAGCCCGTGATGAACTGGACGTTGGAGACCGTGTCGGTGCCGCCCAGCCCGTCCTGCACGGTGCCGGTGCCGGTGCTGCCGTTGCCGGTGATGCCCGACAGGTTCAGGTTGATGCCGGCCCCCGAGTCGCTGTAGCTGAGCGAATTGCCGTCCGTGTAGTTGGCGCGGTCCGTCACCACCCCGCCGTCGATCGTGTCGTTGCCCGCGCCGCCGCGGATGAAGTCGCCACCCTCGTTGCCCAGGATGCTGTCGGCGCCGTCCCCGCCCAGCAGCGTGTCGTTGCCGGCCCCGCCGGTCAGGAGGTCGTCGCTGCCGCGCCCTTCCAGCACGTTGGCGTTGGCGTCCCCGGTGATGGTGTCGTTGAAGTTGCTGCCGTTCACGTTCTCGATGCCGGACAGGGTGTCCTTGCCGCCGCCGCCCGTCACTAACCCGGTGACGAGACTGGCGTTGATGGCTGCGCTGGTGTCGCTGAAGAAGTAGTCTGCGGTGTCGATCCCGTTCCCGCCGATCAGGCTGTCGTTGAACGCGCCGCCAGTGAGGTAGTCGTTGCCGTCGTTGCCCACCAGCGTGTCGTTGCCGCCTTCGCCGCGCAGCACGTTGTTGTCCGCATTGCCGGTGAGGCTGTCGTTGAATGTGGAGCCGGCCAGGTTTTCGACGCCGGCCAGTGTGTCGCTGCCCGCGCCGCCCGTCACCAAGCCGGTGGTGAGGTTGGCCTGTACCGCGGTCGTGGCGCTCCCGTCCCCGTAGAAGGCCCAGTCGGTTCCGGCGCCGCCGTCGATCGAGTCGCTCCCCGCGCCGCCGGTCAGGCTGTCGTTGCCGGAACTGCCGACGAGGGTGTCGTTGCCGGCCAGGCCGCTCAGGCTGTCGTTGCCGGTGCCGCCGACCAGGCTGTCATTGCCGCTCGTCCCGCGTCAGCACTGCGTCGAAGTTGGTCGTCGCCGCAGCCCAGACCTGGGCGAGGGTCTTGGTGCCGTCGCTGAACTGGACCTGCTCGACATTGCGGAAGAGCACGTTTTCGCCCGTGCCGGCATTCACCAATAACGTATCCGTGCCGCTGGGCCGGGTGATCGTGTAGCCGGCGAAGGCGCCGTGCATGACCAGCAGGTCATTGCTGTCGGCGCCGCCATCCACCGTGTCGACGCCCGTGCCGGCATCCAGCGTGTCGTTGCCGGCCGCACCGTCCAGGCTGTCGTTGCCGCCCTGGCCTTCGAGCCGGTCCGCGTTTGCGCTGCCGGCCATCGTGTCGTTGAAGTTGCGCGTGCCGCGCACCCATTCGATGCCCGCCAGCGTATCGGTGCCGCCCCAGCCGTCGCTCGCGATGCCGGTGACCAGGTTCACGTTGATGCCGCTGGTGGAGGTCTGGTAGTCCGCGCGGTCGAAGCCGCCCTTGCCGTCGATCGCATCGTTGCCGATGCGGCCTTCGAACGACTCGAACGGCGCGCTGTCGCTGCCCGTGAGGGTGTCGTTGAAATCCGAGCCGCGGATGCCTTCGATGTTGTGCAACTCGTCGGTGCCGCCCAGGCCGTCGCTGGCACTGCCGGCGGCCGTGTCGTTCAAGGTGACGTTGACGCCTGCGGTGGAACTGGTGAAGTCGACCCGGTCGTAGCCCTGGCCGCCGTCGATGGTGTCGTTGCCGGCGCCGCCGCGAAACACTTCGGACAGGCCGTCGCTCACCACGACGCCGTTGGCCGCATTGCCGCCGGTCAGGATGTCGTTGTAGAGGCCGCCCTGCGCGCCCTCGATGCCGACCAGGCTGTCGTTTCCGCCCAGGCCGTCGCTCGCGGTGCCGGCGGCCAGGTCCACCACGACGCCGGTGGTGGCGCTGTCGAAGCGCACGGTGTCGAAGCCGCCGCGCCCGTCGATGGTGTCGTTGCCGGCGCGGCCTTCGAACAGCTCGCTGTAGTCGGTGCGGTTGCTGCCCAGCAGCGTGTCGCCGTAGGCGGAGCCGCGCACCTGGTTGATGTTGACCAGCGTGTCGTTGCCCGCGCCGCCCGTCGCCGTGCCGAGGGCCAGGTCCACGGTGACCGCGGCCCCGGCGCCGTTGTAGTTCGCGCGGTTGGAATCCAGCCCGTTGAGCGGGTCGATGAACGCGCCGCCGTCGATGGTGTCGTTCCCGGCGCCGCCTTCGAACTGCTCGAAGGTCAGCGACGAGCTGCCGTGGATGTTGTCGTCGGAGGCCGAGCCGGTGATGAACTGCACGTTGGACACCGTATCGGTGCCGCCGAAGCCGTCCTGCACCGTGCCCGTGCCGGTGCTGCCGTTGCCGGTGATCCCCTGCAGGTTCAGGTTGATGCCGCCGGCGGAGTCGCTGTAGCTGAGCGAATTGCCGTCGGTGTAGTTGATGCGGTCCAGCACCAGGCCGCCGTCGATGGTGTCGTTGCCGGCTTGACCGCGGATGAAGTCCCCGCCTTCGTTGCCCTGGATGCTGTCGTCCCCGCTGCCGCCGAACAGCGTATCGTTGCCCGCGCCGCCCGTGAGCTGGTCGCCGCCTTCGCGCCCGTCCAGGACGTTGGCCCAGCCGTCCCCCGTGAGGGTGTCGTCGGAGCCGCCGCCGGTGACGTTCTCGATGCTCGTGAGCGTGTCATTGCCGGCGCCGCCGGTGGCCGAACCGGTGACCAGGTCGACGTTCAAGGCGCCATTGGACGCGCCGGCGTAGTTGGCCGTGTCGCCCCCGCCGTTGCCGCCGTCGATGGAGTCGTCGCCCATGCCGCCAGTGAGGAAATCGCTGCCGTCGCCGCCCACCAGCGTGTCGTTTCCGTCCTGGCCGTTCAGTCCGTTGGCATTGCCGTCGCCGGTGATGGTGTCGTTGAACACGCTGCCCATCACGTTCTCGATGCCGCCCAGGGTGTCGCTGCCGCCGCCGCCGGTGGCCAGGCCGGTCACGAGATTGACGTTGACGCCCGCATTGGTGTCCGCGTAGAAGTAGTCCGCCGTGTCGGCGTTCCCGTTGCCGCCGACCAGGGAGTCGTCACCCGATTCGCCGGTGAGGAAGTCGTTGCCGTCGCCGCCCTGGAGGGTGTCGTTGCCTGCGCCGCCCCTCAGGGCATTGTTGCCCGCGCTGCCGGCCAGGCTGTCGGCGTAGGAAGACCCGCCCAGGTTCTCGATGCTCGTGAGCGTGTCGTTGCCAGCGCCGCCGGTCGCCACGCCGGTCGCGAGGTCGGCAACGACTGCCCCGGTCGCGTCGCCGTAGAACGTCCAGTCCAGATCCGCCCGCGCCGTCGATGGAGTCGTTGCCGAGGCCGGGGTTAAAGTTGTTGTCGACGCCGCTGCCGACCAGCGTGTCGTCGAACGAGGTGCCGCCGACGCGCTCGATGCCGGTCAGCGTATCGTTGCCGCTCCCGCCGGTGACCACCCCGGTGTCCAGGTTCACGTTGACGCCCGCGACCGCGTCCCAGTAGCCGACGTCGTCCTGGCCGCCCGCGCCGTCGATCGAGTCGTTGCCCGTGCCCGGGGTGAAGTTGTTGTCGGCGCCGTCGCCCACCAGCGTGTCGTCGAACGACGAGCCCGTGAGGCGCTCGATCCCCATCAACGTGTCGTTGCCGGCACCGCCGGTGACCGAGCCCCGTCGCCAGGTTCGCGTTCACGCCGGAGGTGGCATCCCAATACCCGGCGGCATCGAAGCCGCCGGCGCCCTGGATCCAGTCGTTGCCGCCTGCGCCGTTGAAGGTGTTGTCCGAGCCGTCGCCCACGAGGGTGTCGTCGAACGGCGAACCGCCGATGTTTTCGATGGACTGTCAGCGTGTCGTTGCCGCCGCCGCCAATCACGACGCCAGTGGCCAGGTTCACCTGGATCCCTGCATAACTTACGTACCAGTAGTTGGACCAGTCGCTGCCGGCGCCGCCGTCGACCAGGTCGTTGCCCGGTCCGCCGTTCAGGTAGTCGCTGCCCGCCGTGCCCGTCATCGTGTCGTCGTAGGGCGATCCGGTCACGTCCTCGATGCCCACCAGCGTGTCGCTGCCGCCGCCGCCGGTGACGAGGCCGGTGGCCATGTTGACGTTCACGCCCGCGGTGGCGTCCCAGTAGGCCGTGGCGTCCCAGCCGGCGCCGCCGCTGATCCAGTCGTTGCCCAGACCGCCGCCGATGAAGTCGGAGCCGCCGCCGCCACGCAGCAGGTCGTCGCCTTCCATGCCCTGCAGGTTGTTGTTGCCGCCGTCCCCGGTGATCGTGTCGTTGAAATTGGTCCCGCCTGCGTTTTCGATGCCGGTGAGGGTATCGGTGCCGCCGCCGCCGGTGGCCGAGCCGGTCGCCAGGTTCACGTTCACACCGCTGCCCGGCATCGCCGTAGTGGGCCCAGTCGATGCCGGCCCCGCCGTCGAGCGAATCGTTGCCGTTGTTGCCGTTCAGGTCATCGTCGCCGCCATTGCCGAAGAGCTGGTCGTCGCCGCCGTTGCCGATCAGCAGGTCGTTGCCCGCCGTCCCGTTGATCGTGTCGTTGCCGCTGGTCCCCAGGGGCAGGACCGTCCAGGTCGGGTCCGACGTCACGCTCTCGGCCGTGCCCTGCTGGTCGGTGTAGCTGACGTGCACGCTGATGGTGGCGCCCACGTCGGCCGCCACCAGCTGGTAGTTGGCGGCATCGGGGCCGCCGGCGATCGGCGTGCCATTGCGCAGCCAGCTGAAATGCAGCGTGCCCAGGCCGTCGGCGTCGGCCAGCGCCGCGCCGGCGTTCAGGGTCTGGCCCTCGGTGGCGTAACCGTGGATCGCCACGCTGCCGGTGAGCGGGTCGTTCACGCCCGTGATGGCGACCGTGGTGCTGCCCATCACGACGGCATTGCCGGCCCCGCTGCCGTCGTTGAAGGTCCAGTTGACCTGCACGCTGGCCGGCGGTGCGTCGCTGGCGTTGGCGTAGGTGATCTGGCGCAGCGCGCTGTCCACCAGCGCCTGGGTGGCGTTGCCGTTGAAGTTCAGGGTGAGCGATCCGCCGCCCTGGCTCACGGTGCCGATCACGGTCGCGCCGACCATGACGTTGCCCGCGCTGAAGGCGAGCGTGCCGCCGGCGCCGAACAGGTCCTGCGCATCGGCCCCGCCGTCGCGCGCCAGCGTCAGCGTGCTGCCGCCGTAATTGCCGTTGGCCGAATGCTCCTCGTCGTAGAGCGAGACGTTGCCATCGAGCACCACGGCACTGCCGTTCTCGATGTATGCCGGCGCGCCATCCAGCGTGTTCTGGGCGTTGAAGCTGGTGTCCAGCGTGCCGTCGGCGTTGTAGCGCGCCACGACCGTGTCGTAGTTCTCCGCCACAGCGACGCCCCGAAAGCCGGTCACCAGGATCTTGCCGTCGGCCTGCACGGTGACGTCCTGGAAGCCGTCGTCGGCGGGCGTGGCGAACGGCGAATAGACGGCGCCGCCGTTGCCGAAGCTCGTGTCCAGGCTGCCGTCGGTGTTGTAGCGCAGCAGGACGCCGTGGTTGCGGCCCGGGTCGTAGAAGGACAGGCCGCTCACCAGCAGCTTGCCGTCGGCCTGCGCCACCACCTTGTAGGCGATGTCGAGGAAATTCCCCATGGGGGTGGACACCTTGCCGTCGGCGTCGCCGTCGCCGTTGAAGCCGGTGTCCGTCGTCCCGTCGGCGTTGTAGCGCAGCAGGAAGATGTTGGTCGTGCCGTCGCCCAGGCCCCGGTCTTCGATAGCCCAGCACCACGATCTTGCCGTCGGCCTGCACCAACATGCTGCGGGCGGCCGCGCTGGTGGAGCCGGAATGGATGGCCGTGGCGACGCTGCCACCGATGCCGAACGATGTGTCGACGCTGCCGTTGGCGTTGTAGCGGGCCAGCACCACCTCGTTCACCGTGTCGCCCACGGTGTCCTTCACGGTGCCGAACACCAGGAACTTGCCGTCCGGCATCAGGACCATCGACTGGATCTGGTCGGAAGTGCCGCCGAACGACGTGACGATCTTGCCGTCGGCGTCGCCGTCGCCGTTGAAGGTGGCGTCCCGGCGTGCCGTCGGCGTTGTAGCGCACCAGGGCGAAGTCGCGGAAGGTGCTGCCGGTGGGCGGGGCGGGCTGGTCTGCGAGTAGCCGCCCAACGACGATCTTGCCGTCGGGCTGCAGCAGCACCGCGCGGCGACTGGTCATTGCGGATGTCCAGCGCATCGATGAGCGTGCCGTCGCCGTCGAAGCTGGTGTCCAGGCTGCCGTCCGTGTTGTAGCGGGCCACGCCGAACTCGAAGAAGCTGCCGCTCTTCCACACCAGCGCCGTCACCACCAGCTTGCCGTCGGCCTGCAGCACGGCGTCGGTGGCCTGGGCATGGGTCCCGAATGCGGAAGTCGTGACGCGGCCGTCGCCGCCGAACGTCGCATCCAGCGTCCCGTCCGCATTGAAGCGCGTGACCATGAGGTCTTCCGCAAACGGGACCGACGGCGATGGCGATGCCTGCCCGTTGGCGATGCTGCCCACCACCAGGATCTTTCCGTCCGGCTGCAGCAGCACCTTGCCGCCGCCGTCGAAGGCACCGGCCTGCCCGCTGAAGGAAACGCCGGCCGGCGAAGGCGAGAAGGCCGGAGCCGCGTTGGAGGTGATGTTGCGCACCTCCAGGGCCGTCCGCAGCACGTCGGAGAACTGCACGAATTCCGTGTTGGTGAAAGTGACGTCCTCGCCGGTGCCTGCGTTGACCAGCCGCGTGTGGGTGCCGTCCACCAGCGTGACCGCGTAAGCGCTTTGCGGGCCCGCCATGACCAGCCTGTCGCCGGCGCCGCTGCCGCCGTCGACCTGGTCGATCCCGCCGCCGCCACCCAGCGTGTCGTCGCCGCCCGCCCCGTTGATCGTTTCGTTCCCGTTGCCGCCGGTGAAGGTTTCGTTCGCGCTGGTGCCGTCAAAGTTAGCCATGGTCATTCCTGTCGTTTGCGTGCGCGGGGAGCGCGTGCGGGTCAAGCAAAAACACGGCGGGCGCGAAGGCTCAACCGTGCATGGACAGGGTAATGAGGTTGAAACAGGTGTAAATCACCACATCAAGTGTTGCGGCCGTCGATTTAATCTGCTAGACGCGCGAGGCCGCGGAGGGAAAAAGGGCGCGGATGGGGGAAGCCCGGCGCGCCCGCCGGGCGCCGGTCAGGCGCCGGGATCGAGCAGCGCCAGCTGCGCGGGCAGGCAGCGGCTCGCGAGGTCGTAGCGCTGCAGGACGGTCTGCCGCGCGGCGGCGCGCAACGGCGACAGCTCGCTGCCCCGCGCCAGCGCATCGGCGATGCTATGCGCCAGCGCCTGCGTGTCGAAGAACTCCGTCAGCAGCCCGTTGCGCCGTGCTCGATCACCTCACGCACCGGCGCCGTGTCGGACCCGATCACCAGGCAGCCGACGCTCATCGCCTCGAGCAGCGACCAGGACAGCACGAACGGGTAGGTGAGGTAGACGTGCGCGGCCGAAACCTGCATCAGCTGCGTCAGCACCGTGTGCGGCACGCGGCCGACGAAGTGCACGCGGCTCATGTCCAGCGCGATCCACCACCTCGTCCAGGAAGATGTCGCGCCAGGTCTTGCCCGGCGGCGGGCTGGCGCCGTAGCTGGCGCCGTCGCCGCCGACGATGCACCACGCGGGCGTTCGGGCGCAGCTGCTGCAGCAGCGGCAGGGCGCGCATGAAGATGTGATAGCCGCGGTAGGGCTCGAGTTGCCGCACCACGAAGGTCACGATCTCGTCGCCCGGCCGCAGCGTGAGCCCCGCCGTCTTGAGGTGGACCGACTGCCTGCGGGTCCGGGCGGAAGCGCTCGGTGTCGATGCCCTCGTGGATCACCTGGATGCGCTCCTGCGCCCAGGCCGGGTGGCGGCTCGTTCTGGAAGCTGCGTGCGGCTGAGCGCGACGTCGCAGTCGTTCAGCGCATGCAGCAGGTGGGTGTTCTTGATCCGCATCGCGCTGGTCGCTGGACGAGCGACGGGCGCGAGAACTCCGGATCGAACGCCGCGTCGCCGCCTTCGCCGCCGTAGAAGTACTCGGCGTAGACGACATGGCGCGCATCCGGGAATGACGTCCCTGACGAAGAACGCCTCGCCCCAGCCGGAATGGACGACCACGACGTCGGGCTGGAAGCCGGCGCGCTTGAGTGCGTGCATCGCTCTCGCGACCGCTTCGCCGCGCACCAGCTTGGCCTGCAGTTCGGACATCGCGCCGGCCAGCGGGTGCTCCACCTGCGCGGCCGGCAGCGCGCGCTCGCGGTACAGCAGGTGGCGCACGCCCGGCACCGGCTCGGCCGGCTTGTTGACGCCGAGCGCGACGACTTCGTGGCCGCGCGCGGCCAGCGCGGCGCTGACGTGCCGGAACTGGCCGGGAAAATTCTGGTGGACGAATAGATATCGCATGGAGCGGCCGGGAATCTTAACGCCCGGCCGCGGCGCCGGCGATCAACGGCGCGCCACGGTCCGCTCGTACAGCGGCATGACCCGCGGCAGGTTGCGCTCGATCTCGGTAATGCGGCTCGCGCCCGACGGGTGGGTGGAGAGCCATTGCGGCGGCGCGCCCTTGCTCGCTTGCGCCATCTTCTTCCAGAGGGTCACGGCCGCGCGCGGATCGTAGCCGGCGCGCGCGGCGATTTCCATGCCGACCAGGTCGGCCTCGGACTCGTCGCCGCGGCTGAATTTCAGCGTGAGCAGGCTGGCGCCGCCCCGCGCCACCATGTCGGTGAGGTTGGGGTCGATGCCGAAGATCGACGAGATCACGGCGCCGCCCAGCCGGGCCGCCCCCTGCGTCACCGCGCTCTTGCCCATGCGTTCGCGCGCGTGTTCGCGCAGCGCGTGCGCCATCTCGTGGCCCACCACCATCGCCACTTCGTCGTCGGTGAGCTGCAGCTTGTCCAGGATGCCGGTGAACACGGCAATCTTGCCGCCGGGCATGCAGAACGCGTTGACCTGCTGCGAGCCGATCAGGTTCACTTCCCAGTTCCACTTGCGGGCCCGCTCGTTCCAGGCCACGGCCTGGGGGATCAGGCGCTCGCTGATCGCCTGCAGGCGCTTGCGCTGCGGATGGTCGGGCGGCGCCAGTGCGTGCTTGGCCTGCGCCTGCTGCAGCAGCTGGCGGTATTGCTGGTTGGCGGCGTTTTCGACCTCGGCAGCGGGCACCAGCCCCGCCATGCGCGAGGACTTGCCGACCTCCACGCCTTCGTGCGGCGCCTTCTGCGCCTGGACGCCGGCAACCGGCAAAGACGCCAGCAGCACGCTGAGCAGGAAGGCGCGCAACGGCGCGCCCGCGAGAGCGATGCGGGGGTGGGGACAACATGCGAAGTTCCATCGGTGTTCCTCGTGAGGGCGCCAGCGTGCGCTTATTATTCCCGGATGCCCGAAGCCGCCCCTGTCAGCCAAGAACTCAAGCCTTCGTGGGGGGCGACCTTGAGGGTCTACCTCGAGCCCGCGACGCTGCGCATGCTGTTCCTGGGCTTCTCCGCGGGCCTGCCGTTGCTGCTGGTGCTGGGCACGCTGAGCTTTCGGCTGCGCGAAGCGGGCATCGACCGCGCGACCATCGGCTTCCTCAGCTGGGTGGGCCTGGCCTATGCATTCAAATGGGTGTGGGCGCCGCTGGTGGACCGCCTGCCGATTCCGCTGCTCTCGCGCGGCCTGGGACAGCGGCGCGCCTGGCTGCTGCTCGCGCAGGCGGCGATCATGGCGGGCCTGGTCGGCATGGCGCTCGCCGATCCGGCCGCCGGCCTGCAAAGCATCATCTGGTGCGCGGTGGCGGTCGCCTTCGGCTCGGCGACGCAGGACATCGCGCTCGATGCCTTCCGCATCGAGTCCGCCAACACCGAACAACAGGCGGCACTGGCCGCGACCTACCAGACCGGCTATCGGCTGGCGATGATCTGGGCCGGCGCCGGCGTGCTCTGGATCGCGGCGCGCGCCGAGGTGGCGGGCGCACCGGCGTACCAGCACGCTGCGTGGCGCACCGCCTACCTGGCCATGGCGGCGTCCATGCTGGTGGGCGTGTTCACCGTGCTGCTCTCGCGTGAACCCAAGCCGCGCGACGCGTTGGCCGAGCGTTCCGAGCGCGCGCAGCGCGCCGCCCTCTACGCGCGCGACGGGCTGTCCTTCACCTGGCCGCAGGCGCTGCTGTTCGCGGGACTCGCGGGCCTGATGACGGCGATGGTGCGCGCGCCCCTGGGCGCCATCCATTGGCTCGAGGCCGTGCTCCACGCGCTGCTGCTTGCGCTGGGCGCCGCCGGGCTCTGGAAGGAATGGGGGCGCGAGCGCACCTGGCGCCTGCCGGTGGCGCCGCGCTTCGCGCCGGCCGCGGCCTGGCTGGACATGGTGGTCATCCAGCCGTTCGCCGAGTTCCTGCGGCGCTACGGCTGGCATGCCGTGCTGATCCTGATGCTGATCGCCGTGTACCGCATCAGCGACATCGTCATGGGCATCATGGCCAACCCGTTCTATGTGGACATGGGTTACACGAAGGACGAAGTGGCCGCGGTGACCAAGGTATTCGGCGTGATCATGACGCTGGTCGGCGCCTTCATCGGCGGCGTGCTGTCGATGCGCCTGGGCGTGATGCGCGTGCTGATGCTGGGCGCCGTTCTCAGCGCCGCGAGCAACCTTCTCTTCGCCTGGCTGGGAACGCGCGGCCACGACGTGACGGCCCTCGATCCTGATCGTGTCGGCCGACAACCTGTCGAGCGGCATCGCGTCCGCCGCGTTCGTCGCCTACCTGTCCAGCCTCACCAACGTCGGCTACTCGGCCACGCAGTACGCGCTGTTCTCATCGGTGATGCTGCTGCTGCCGAAGTACCTCGCGGGCTTCTCCGGCGAATATGTCAACGCCTACGGCTACGTCAATTTCTTCACCGCCACGGCCATTCTGGGCGCGCCCGTGCTGCTGCTGGTCTGGCTGGCGTCGCGGGTGAAGACGCCGAAGGCCACCGACTAGGCCCCGTGCGCGCCGAGTTGCGCCAGCACCTGCCGCTGCACCTTGCCCAATGCCGTCTTGGGCAGCGCGTCCAGCCACAGCCAGCGGCGCGGCAGCTTGTAGCGCGCGAGGCGCCCGGCCAGGTGCGATCGCGCGTCCTGCTCGGTGAGTGACTGCCCTTCCTTCAGCACGATCGCGACCGCCACGACCTCGCCCCATTCGTCGTCCGGCAGGCCGAACGCCGCGCATTCTGCGATGGCGGGGTGCTCGCCCAGCAGCGTTTCGATTTCCGCCGGGTGGATGTTCTCGCCGCCGGAAATGATGAGGTCCTTCGCGCGGCCGGCCACGGTGTAGCTGCCGTCGTCCGCCCGCGAGGCGAGGTCGCCGGTATGGAACCATCCCTGCGCATCGCAGGCCGCCTGCGCCGGCCAGTAGCGGGCCACCACGTTGGGCCCGCGCACCAGCAGCTCGCCCACGCCATCGCGCGGATCGCGCAATTGCACCTCGACGCCCGGTGCGGGCCAGCCGCAGGAGCCGACGTGGTCCATCGCGTGCTGCGCCGGCAGCGCGATGGAAAACGGCCCGGTTTCGGTGGCGCCGTACACATTGCACACGGGCAGGCCGCGCGCATGGAACGCGTCGACCAACGGCCGTGGCAACACGTTGGAGCCGGCCCACACGGCGCGCAGGCTGGACAGGTCCGCGCCCGGCCAGCGCGGATGCTCCAGCAGCGCCTTGAGCGTGGCCGGCACCTGCAGCGTGAGCGTCGGGCGCTGCCGCTCGAAGCAGTCGAAGGCCGCGTCGGCGGCAAAGCGGGGATGCAGGATCACCTTCGCGCCCGCGTGCAGGGCGGGAAGCGTCTGGATGCACAGGCCCCCGACGTGGAACAGCGGCAGCATGGTGGCGATGACGTCGCCCGGCGCGATGTCCTGCACCTGGGCCGCGATCGCCATGTTGGCCAGCAGGTTGGCCTGCGTGTGCACCGCGGCCTTGGCGCGGCGGGTGGTGCCCGAGGTGTAGACCAGCAGCGCGGGCGAAGCAGCTTCGCCCATCGCGGGCGCGGCCGACCCGCCTCCCTCCTGCCCCAACGAAGCCACGGGATGCACGGCCAGATGGTTGCGCGCGCCCAGTTCCCGCGCCGCTTCGCCCCAGGCTTCGTCGTGGACCAGGTGGGCAGGCGTGCAGTCCTCTAGCAGCGCCTCCCATTCCGCTGGCGCGAGCCGGAAATTCAGCGGCAGCAGGATGGCGCCGATGCGCGCGGCGGCGAACAGCAGCGTGAGCTGCCCCGGGTGGTTGGCGCCGAGCCAGGCGACCCGGTCGCCGGGACGCACGCCCCAGCCATGCCACAGCTGCGCCGCCAATTTCTCGCAGCGCGCTGCGAACTCGGCGAAGTCGAGGTCGATGCCCTCGAAATGCAGGGCGACCGCGTCGGGACGGGTGATGGCGTGCGCCGCCGGCAGGTCCGCCAAGGCGCGGAAGGGTGAGGAAGGCACAGCCATTTACCTAACTTTACCGCCGCTTCAATCGGGCGCGATGGGGCGCACCCAAGATGCAATTCGCAGCCTGGAGAAACCGCATGACGAACCCTGTCGAAAATTCAGCCCAGCCCGGCAACTCGCGCCGCCGCTGGTTCGCCGGCCTGGCCACGCTCGGCGCACTGGGCGGGCTGGGCCTGTGGGGCGCCAAGGCCAATGCCCATGGCTGGGGCCGCGGGCGCATGGACCCGCAGGAGCGGGCGCGCCGGCTGGAGTGGCGCATCGGCCGGCTCGTGACCGATGTCGGCGGCACGCCGCAGCAAAAGGACCGGCTGGTGGCGATCGCCACCGCCGCGCTCGCCGACCTGCGGCCGATGCGCGAACAGGCGCGGGCGGCGCGGCAGCGCGGCCTGGTGCTGCTGGCCGCGCCGGTGATCGACCGCGCCGCGCTGGAACAGCTGCGCGTGGCCCAGGGGCAAGCGGCCGAAGCCCGCAGCCGGCGGATGGTGCAAGCCATGGCCGACGCGGCCGAAGTGCTGACGCCCGAGCAGCGCGTCAAGGCCGCCGAGCGCCTGAAGCACCGGATGGAACGGCGCTGGCGCGCTTGAGCAACCTGCCCATCCCGCGCCTTTTAAGTCTTACCATCCGCACATGCAGCAACTGTTGATGATCGAGGACGACGCCCGGCTGGCCCAGATGGTGGGCGAATACCTGGAGCGCTCCGGCTTCGGCGTGACGCACGCCATCGACGCCAAGGCCGGGCTGGCCCTGTTGCAGGACCCGCCTGCCGGCGCCGCGCCCGACCTGGTCATCCTGGACCTGATGCTGCCCGACATGGATGGCCTGGAGGTGTGCCGCCGCGTGCGCTCGCTTCCCGGCGAGGCCGGGCAGGTGCCGGTGCTGATGCTCACCGCCAAGGGCGACCCGATGGACCGCATCGTCGGCCTGGAACTGGGCGCCGACGATTACCTGCCCAAGCCGTTCGAGCCGCGCGAGCTGCTGGCGCGCATCCGCGCCATCCTGCGCCGCCGCACCGAGGGCGCGCAGCCGGCCGCCAAGGTGCTGCGCTTCGGCGCGCTCGAGATCGACCGCGACGCCCGCACCGTCACCGTGGGCGGCCAGCTCTGCGAACTCACCTCCTACCAGTTCGACCTGCTGATCACGCTGGCCGAGCGGGCCGGCCGCGTGCTGACGCGCGACCAGATCATGGAAGCGGTGCGCGGGCGCGAACTCGAGGCCTTCGACCGGTCCATCGACGTGCACATGGGGCGCATTCGCGCCGCCATCGAGGCCGACGCCAAGAACCCCAAGCGCATCCTGACGGTGCGCGGGGTCGGCTACGTGTTCGCCAAGCAGCAGGATTGACGTGACGCCCTGGCGCGCGCAGTTCCGCGTTCCCCTCTACCTTCGCATCTGGCTGGCGGTCGTCGTGGCGGTCGCGGTGCTGACCGTCGCGTTCGGCTGGCTGTGGCGCGTGTCCAGCGAGCAGGTGCCCGAGCGCGAGGTGATCATCCGCAACGAGGCAGGCGACGTGCTGGGCCAGGACAAGACCCGCCCGGTGCGCGACCCGGTCCGCGGCCTTGAATTCCAGGTGGAGATGAAGGACGGCAGCACCGTGATCGTGCAGTTGCCGCCGCGGCGCCGGGCGCCCGGCGAGCCGCCCCCGGGCGGGCGCAGCTGGACGCGCGGGCCGGGCGGCCTGCTGTGGATGCTCAGCATCGTGGCCCTGGCGGTGGCCATCGGCACCTACCCGATCATCCGGCGGCTGACGCAGCGGCTGGACGACCTGCGCATGGGCGTGGAGCGCTGGGGCGAAGGCGACCTGTCGGTGCGCATCAAGGAGTCGGGCTCCGATGAGCTCGCGTTCCTGGCGCAGCGCTTCAACCACGCGGCCGAGCGGGTGGAGACACTGCTGGAATCGCACAAGTCGCTGCTGGCCAATGCGTCGCACGAGCTGCGCTCGCCGCTGGCGCGCATCCGCATGGGCCTGGAGCTGATGGAACCCCAGACCTCACCGGCATTCCAGGACGAGATCCGGCGCAACATCGCCGAGCTCGACCAGCTGATCGACGAGATCCTGCTGGCCAGCCGCCTCGACGCGAAGGAAAGCGACATCGGCACGGTGGAGGCGGTGGACCTCACGGGCCTGGCCGCCGAGGAGTGCGCGCGCGCCGGCGCGGAGCTGGTCCCCAGCGACGACGATCGCCCGCTGGTCGTGCAAGGCGTGGCCAAGCTGCTGCGCCGAGCGATGCGCAACCTGCTGGAGAACGCCCGCCGCTACAGCGACGGGCCGGTGACGGTGGAAATCACGCGCGAAGGCGCGGACGCGGTGGTGCGCGTGCGCGATCGCGGGCCCGGCGTGCCGCTCGCGGAACGCGAACGCATCTTCGAGCCCTTCTACCGCCTCGCCGGCGCGAGCGAGCGGTTCGGCGGTGTCGGCCTGGGCCTCGCGCTGGTGCGGTCGATCACGCAGCGCCATCACGGCACGGTGCGTTGCGAAGACCAGGACGGCGGCGGTGCCTGCTTCGTGCTGCGCATTCCCTGTCACCAGATGTAATGCCGCGTAAAAGTAATCCGAAAGCCCGATCTGTGTGAGGAAAGTCACCCGTTTTCAGGCGCTCCCACGGCGTTTCGCAGGCCGTCTCCCCCAATTGGGGGATGCAGGAAACGGCCACGGGAATTAAAGTCATTCCCAAGCTGTCACCCAAGGCCAATACAAGACCACGTCACGTTTTCAAGTCTCCCAACGACGTCCTTTCCAAGGACTTGATACAGCCACCGCAAGGTGGCTGTTTTTTTTGGGCGCGGCGGCCGGCCGCTACCCGGGCAGCGGCAGAATCCGGGCCATGACCCCGACCCTTGCTTCCCGCTTCACCCGCCGTTTTGGCTTGTCCACTCCCATCGCCCTTGCGCCCATGGCGCTCGCCTCGGGCGGCGCCCTGGCCGGCGCGTGCGCCCGCGCCGGCGCGCTGGGGCTGGTCGGCGGCGGCTATGGCGAGCTCGCATGGACCCAGCGCGAATACGCGCTGGCCGAGCAGCTTGCAGGCACGACGGAGCACGTCGGCTGCGGCTTCATCGTGTGGAAGCTGGACGAGGACGCGTCGGCGCTCGACTGGGTGCTGGAGCGCAAGCCGCGCGCCATCATGCTGTCCTTCGGCGACCCGCGGCCGTACGCCCGGCGCATTGCCGCCGCCGGCGCAGACCTGCTGTTCCAGGTCCAGCGGCTGGAACAGGTGCCGATGGCCCTGGAAGCCGGCGCCTCGGTGATCGTCGGCCAGGGCGGCGAAGCGGGCGGCCACGGCATGAACGCACTCAACAGCCGGGCCACCATCAGCTTCGTGCCCGAGCTGGCCGACTGGCTGGCGGCGCATTCGCCCGAAACGCTGCTGCTGGCCGCGGGCGGCATTGCCGACGGGCGCACCCTGGCTGCCGCGCGCGTGCTCGGCGCGGACGGCGCGCTGGTCGGCTCGCGCCTGTGGGCGACCGCCGAAAGCCTGGCCGCGCCCGGCGCCAAGGCGCAGGCGGTCGAGGCCAGCGGCGACGCGACGGCGCGCAGCAGCGTGTTCGACATCCTGCGGCGCAAGAACTGGCCGCACCCGTACGACTTCCGCGCCATCCGCAATGCGATCCACCGGACCTGGGAAGAGCGGCTGCCGGACCTGCTCGCCGCGCCCGAAGCGGCGCGGGCCGATTACGACGCCGGGGTGAAGGCGGGGGACTTCTCGCGCGCGCACGCGACGGTGGGCGAGGCGGTGGGGCTGATCCGCGACCTGCCGCCGGCCGCCGAGCTGATCGCGCGCATGACGCGTGAAGCCAGCGAGATCCTGGGGCCGCCGGCTTAAGGGGAGATGCGGTCCGCTGCGGCCACCCGCACCGAGGCGAGCACCCGCTCGGGCGTGATGTCGTACAGGCAGCGGGTGTGGCCCAGCGGGCATTCGCGCTCGAAGCAGGGCGCGCAATCGAGCGGCGGCCGGTAGGCCGGATCGTCCTTCAGCCAGAGCACCTGCGCCCGGTCATTCAGCGGCGGCGTGTGCAAGGGGCTCGAGGAGCCGAACACGGCGACTTGCGGCACCCCGAAGGCCGCCGCCACGTGCATGAGGCCGGAGTCGTTGCTGATCACGGCCTTCGCCGCGGCGATGGCCGCGAAGGCGTGCATCAGGGACGTCTTGCCGGCCAGGTTGATGCAGTGGCCCTCGCCCGCGGCATGCGCGATCTCCTGGCACAGGTCCGATTCCTTGCCCGAACCGAGCAGCACCGCCGGCGCATCGAGCGCGCGCGCGAGCTCGGCGAAGTGGATCGCCGGCCAGCGCTTGGCCGGTCCGTACTCGGCACCGGGCGCGAAGACGTAGTAGCTGCCGGGCGCGAGGCCATGCGCGGCCAGGGCGGCGTCGCGTGCGGCGGCTGCGAGCTGCAGCTGCGGCCGGTCCTGCGCCAGGGCGTTCTTCTCGCCGCTGAGCGCCGAATAGAAGGCCACCATCGGCGGCTTGTCCTTCGGGTTCTTCAGCCGGTGCGTGAGCAGGCCCACGCGCGCTTCACCGAGGTAGCCGACGCGCCTGGGAATGCTGGCCAGGAACGGCAGCAACGCGCTCTTGAGGGAATTGGGCAGGACGTAGGCGGTGTCGAAGCGGCCCTGGACCTGCCTGGCGATGGAGCGGCGGGCCTTGAACTGCAGGCCGCCGTGCTGGAACGGAAATTCGATGACCTCGTCCACCTGCGGCATCGCGCGGTAGACCGGTGCCACCCAGGGCAGCGCGCCGACCGAGATCTTTTCGCCGCGCGCGTGCAGCCGGCGCAGCAGCGGCTCCGTCATCACCGCGTCGCCGATCCACTGGGGGGCGATGACAAGGGAGTTACTCAAGCGCTGTCATTGCGGGCTCGACCCGCAATCCATGTTGGCACGCGCAGGTGGATGCCGGATCGGAGTCCGGCATGACGACCTCTCAGTGCCCTGCGGCGAAGTGCTCGCCGGCCTTGAGCTTGTAGACGGTTCCGCAGTAGGCGCACTTGGCCGCCCCCGTCGCGGCGACGTCCAGGTAGATGCGCGGATGCGTGTTCCACAGCTTCATGCCCGCCACCGGGCTGGGACAGAACACGCCGCCGTTGGCGTTGAGGTCCGTGGCCAGCAATTCGACGACGGCTTCTTTTCGTGCGGGCGTGGCGGTGGTCATGTTCATACCTTGGTGAGCCAATGGGCGTACTTGGGGTTGCGGCCATTGACGATGTCGAAGAACGCGGTCTGGATCTTCTCGGTGAGCGGTCCGCGCGAGCCGGCGCCGATCTCGACGCGGTCGAGCTCGCGGATCGGCGTCACTTCGGCGGCGGTGCCGGTGAAGAAGGCCTCGTCGGCGATGTAGACCTCGTCGCGGGTGATGCGCTTTTGCACGATCTCCAGCCCCAGGTCCTTGCAGATGCTGAACACCGTGTTGCGGGTGATGCCGTTGAGCGCGCCGGCCGACAGGTCCGGCGTGTAGATCACGCCGTCCTTGACCACGAAGATGTTCTCGCCCGCGCCTTCGGAGACGAAGCCCGAGCTGTCCAGCAGCAGCGCCTCGTCGTAGCCGTCGTCCAGGGCTTCCATGTTGGCCAGGATGGAGTTGGTGTAGTTGCTCACCGCCTTGGCCTGCGTCATCGTGATGTTGACGTGGTGGCGGGTGTAGCTCGAGGTCTTGACGCGGATGCCGCGCTTCATGCCCTCTTCGCCCAGGTACGCGCCCCAGGCCCAGGCCGCCACCATCAGGTGGATCTGGTTGCCGCGCGGGCTGACGCCGAGCTTTTGCGAGCCGATCCAGGTCAGCGGGCGGATGTAGCAGCTTTCCAGCTTGTTGGTGCGCACCACCTGCTTTTGCGCCTCGTTGACCTGCTCCTTGGTGAAGGGCAGCTGCATGCGCAGGATCTTGGCGCTGTTGAAGAGGCGTTCGGTGTGTTCCTGCAGGCGGAAGATCGCCGTGCCGTTGACGGTGTTGTAGGCACGCACGCCCTCGAAAGCGCCGCAGCCGTAGTGCAGGGTGTGGGTCAGCACGTGGATCTTGGCGTCGCGCCATTCCACCAGCTCGCCATCCATCCAGATCTTGCCGTCGCGGTCGGCCATGCTCGGTACTACGCTCATTGGGGGTCCTTTGGAGTCGGGTTCGCTCGAACCCCCGATTTTAAGCTTCGCCGCCTGCGCGATCCCTGGCGGCGATCAGGGCGTCCACCTTCGACACGGGCAGGCGCCGCCGCCCCGGTTCGACCGCCGGCAGCGGCTGCGTCTCGCGCAGGGAATCCAGGCAGCGGCCGGTCAGCTCCTGGTACACCTGCGTGGCGCCCAGCTTCCAGGCCACCTCGTCGTCGCGCAGCACCCGCATCACCTTGGCCGGAATGCCGGCGACCAGGTTCCGGGCGGCCACCCGCATGCCGGCCGGCACGAATGCGCAGGCCGCCACCATTGCCTGCGGCCCGATCTCGGCCTCGTCCATGACGACGGCGTTCATGCCGACCATGGCGTCGCGGCGGACCACGCAGCAGTGCAGGACGGCGCCGTGCCCGATGTGGCCGTTCTCCTCGACCACGGTGTCCTGTTTGGGAAAGCTGTGGATCACGCAGGTGTCCTGCACGTTCGCGCCCGGGCCGAGCACGATGCGGCCGAAGTCCCCGCGCAGGCAGGCACAGGGGCCGACATAGCAGTTGGGCCCGATGATCACGTCGCCGATCAGCACGGCGGTGGGATGGACGAAGGCGCTGGGGTCCACCACCGGCACGACGCCGTCGATCGCATAACAAGGCATCTGGAATCTCCTCGGCCGGGCACGGCTGCGACGATTATGAACGCCGGCCTCCGCGGCACGCAGTCGTATAGTCCATGGACGTGGAGAGTTCCTGATGCATGACAGCCCCGGCCCGGCCACACCTGGCGCCCACTGCGCTGATCGACAGCGACCATCCCGCCGTGGTCGCATTTGCCCGGCGCGCGGACGGCGCCGACGCGCGCGAGCGTGCCATCGCGCTGTACTACCTGGTGCGCGACGACTTTCGCTACGACCCCTACCGCATCGACCTGAGCGCCGCCGGCATGCGGGCCAGCCGCGTGCTCGAGGCCGGCTACGGATGGTGCGTGCCGAAGGCGGCCCTGCTCGCGGCCGCGGCGCGAGCCATCGGCATCCCGGCCCGGGTGGGCTACGCCGACGTGCGCAACCACCTGTCGACCGAGCGCATGCGCAGCCTGCTGAAAACCGACCTCTACATCTGGCACGGCTACACCGAGCTGTGGCTGGACGACGCGTGGGTGAAGGCGACGCCGGCCTTCAACCTCAGCCTGTGCGAGCGCTTCGGCATCCTGCCGATGGACTGGGACGGGCGCACCGACTCGCTCTACCACCCCTACGACCGGGAGGGCCGACGCCACATGGAGTACGTCCACCAGCGCGGCAGCTTCGACGACATGCCGCTCGCGCAGATCACCGCGGACTTCGCCGCCGCCTACCCGAACTGGGTGGCCAGCGCGGCGGCGGAGGCCGATTTCGAGCGCGACGCCGCGCGCGAAAACCAATGACTGCCTAGCTTCCGGTCGAGCCGCCCTGCTGCGCCGCGGGCGCCTGGGACGAGTCCTCCGGCCCGGCCGGCGGCCGCTCCAGCGTCCATTTCACCAGCTTGCCGTTCGCGAATTCGCACGTGACGCTCGACTGCGAACCGTCGGTCCAGCGGAAGACCTCCGGCGTGCTCGCCCTCGGCGGACACCCGCTCGCCCAGCGACTCGGTGAGCGCCATCACGTGCAGCAGGTTGACGCCGGGCTTGAGCTTGGCGTTGAGCATCACGGCGCTGCCCACATACCCCACCGGCCGGTCGGCGGCGCTCTTGAGCACGTGCATGAGGCGAGTGAAGTGCAGCAGCAGGTACATCACGACCGCCGCCGCCGGCCAGCGCCGCGCCGGCCCAGCCATAGGCTTGCCACGCCATCACGATCATGGCCGCGCCCAGGACGGGCAGGAAGATTTTCTGCAGGTTCATGGGCGCTATTTTCAGGCCAAGCCGGTGCGGCCGGTTTGTGGCGACTGCGTAGCGCCCCGCCGGGCCCGCGGCTCAGGGCGCGGCCTGTCGCCAGACGCCGAAGGGATTGATGGGCGTGCCGCGCCACCACTGGCGCTGCGGGTCGAGCCGGAAAATTGCGAAATGCAGGTGGGGCGCCTCGGGCGACGCGTTGCCGGTGCTGCCCACGTAGCCGATCACCTGGCCCTTGCGCACCTGCATGCCCTCCGCGAGGCCGGCCTCGTAACGGTCCAGGTGCGCGTAGTAGTAAGCGAATTCGCCCGCCGGGTCGAATTGGTAGACCGTGATGCCGCCCGGCCTGCTCAGGAACAGCTTGGCGATGCGCCCGTCTTCCACCGCCAGGACCGGCGTGCCCCGGGGCGCCGCGATGTCCAGCGCCTCATGGGCGCGCTCGCCCCCGGCGCGGGCCTGCAGGTAGCTGTCGGCCAGCTGCGCGGGCGCGACGGACTGCACCGGGACCAGCAGGCCGCGCGCCCGCAGCCGGCCGATGTCCGTGGCGTCGTCGGCGCACGCCGCCAGCGGCACGCCGCAGGCCACCGCGAGCGCGAAGGCAACGAAGCGCCGGTACGGTTTCACGGCCGCACGTCGACCTTGAAGCCGGCCTTGGCCAGGGTGGAGAGCCGCTCGGCGTCCCAGTTGGTCAGGTGGATGCAGCCATTGGTTTCCGAATGGCCCACGTTGGCCGGGTTGGCCGTGCCGTGGATGCCCCAGTGTTTCCTGGACAGGCCCAGCCACATGTTGCCGATCGGATTGTTGGGGCCCGGCGCGAGCTCCATCTTCTGCGCATCCTTCGGCTGGTTCTTCAGCAGCACCGGGTCGTAGGTGAAGCTCGGGTTCTTCACCTCGTTCTTGATCGACATCACGCCGATGGGCAGCGGGTCGCTCTTCTCGCTGCCGATGCTGATCGGGAACGCGGCGAGCGGCCGCTTGCCCGTGTCCAGCACGTAGAGCACGCGCGCGGCCTTGTCGATCTCGATGGACGCCGGCCTGGCCGGGGCCTTGCCGCCGGCGACGTTGGGCACGGTGATTTCGCTGCCGGCCGCGATCTTCCGGCCCGCGTTGAGCTGCTTCAGGTAGGCAATGCTCGTGTGAAACCGCTCCGCGAGCGCCTCCTCCAGCGACTCGTAGGGCATGGCCTTGAGCTGGCCGCGCGCGACCAGGTCCGCCGGGATCTTCTCGAACGGTCCGGCCGCGTCCTTGTCAGTCACGGTGTAGCGGGTGAGCACCGGCGCGCCCTCCTGGCGCAGCGACTGCCAGGTCTGCGGCGTCACCGTGCCCGTGGCCTTGAGCCCGTGCGCCAGCTGGTAGGCCTTGACGATGCGCTGCATGTTGGCGGCGAAGCGGCCGTCGATCTCGCCGCTCGAATACCACGCGCGGTCCAGCAGGAGCCTGGGCCCGCACCACCGCCGGGCCCCGGCTGCCGGTCCTGAGCAGCGGCGTGTCGGTGGCGCTGTTGAAGGCGTCGATGTCGATCGGCGCGGCGCTGGCGGCGGCGGGCTGTGCCTTGCGGGTCTGCTTGGCCGACGCATTCGTGCCCATGAGGCCGATGCCGGCGCAGCACAGGACGGCCGCCAGCAGCCGAGCGGCGGATGAAATGCCCCGGCGGGGTTGCGGCAAGGCCATGGCGTACTTCCGGTGGTTGAGCAGGAAGTGTCGCCACGGCGGTGCGCGGCACATGTAGGAAGCCGGCCTGACGTGGCGTCAGGCGTTCATTGCAGCGACCGCACCACTTCCATCGCTTCCTCGATCCGGTCGACCGGGTGGATGGCGAGGCCCTCGATCTCGCGGCTGCCCTTCTTGGGCGCATTGGCCTTGGGCACGACGGCCACCGAAAAGCCCAGCTTGGCCGCTTCGCGCAGGCGCTCCTGGCCGCGCGGCGCCGGCCGCACTTCGCCGGCCAGGCCGACTTCGCCGAAGGCAATGAAGCCCTTGGGCAGCGGCTTGCCGCGCAGGCTGGACGTGATCGCCAGCATCACCGCCAGGTCGGCCGCCGGCTCGCTGATGCGCACGCCGCCCACGGCGTTGACGAACACATCCTGGTCCATGCAGGCGACGCCCGGCATGGCGGTGCAGCACGGCCAGCAGCATGGCCAGCCGGTCGCGGTCCAGGCCGACCGACAGCCGGCGCGGGCTCACGCCGCCGCTGTCCACCAGCGCCTGGATTTCCACCAGCATCGGGCGCGTGCCTTCCAGCGTCACCAGCACGCAGCTGCCCGGCACCGGCTCGCTGTGCTGCGACAGGAAGATCGCGCTGGGGTTGGCGACGCCCTTCAGGCCCTTCTCGGTCATCGCGAACACGCCGATCTCGTTGACGGCGCCGAAGCGGTTCTTGACGGCGCGCACCAGCCGGAAGCTGGAATGGGTGTCGCCTTCGAAGTACAGCACGGTGTCGACCATGTGCTCCAGCACGCGCGGCCCGGCCAGCGCGCCTTCCTTGGTGACGTGGCCGACCAGCACGATGCTGGTGCCGCCGGCCTTGGCCGCGCGCGTGAGGTGCGCCGCGCACTCGCGCACCTGCGCCACCGAGCCCGGCGCCGAGGTGAGCTGGTCGGAGTACACGGTCTGGATCGAATCGATCACGGCCACGGCCGGCTGGATGGCGGCGATCGTGCCGAGGATCTTTTCCAGCTGGATCTCGGCCAGCACCTTCACCTGCGAGTTGTCCAGGCCGAGCCGGCGCGAGCGCAGCGCCACCTGGGCGCCGCTTTCCTCGCCGGTGACGTAGAGCGTGGGGACGGCGGCGCGCTGCAGGCTGTCCAGCGCCTGCAGCAGCAGCGTCGACTTGCCGATGCCGGGGTCGCCGCCGATCAGCACCACGCCCGCCTTCGACGATGCCGCCGCCCAGCACGCGGTCGAGCTCGCCGATGCCGGTCGGCGTGCGTTCGATCTCGCTGGCCTCGATGTCGGCCAGCGCGGCGACCTCGGCCGGCTTGGCCAGCGATGCAAAGCGGTTGTCGCGCCCGGCGCGCGCCGGTCTCCGGCACGGTTTCGATCAGCGTGTTCCAGGCCTCGCAGTGCGGGCATTTGCCCAGCCAGCGCGGGCTGGAGCCGCCGCATTCGGTGCAGGTGTAGCTGGTTTTTTCCTTGGCCATGGCCGGCTGACTATAGCTGCCCGAGCCGCGCTTCCGGTGACCCGGGTTTGCGGCATGGCTTCCGAATTCATTTAATATATTAAATAATGTCCGCCATGGTCACGGCCTTCACCCATCGCAACCTGCCGCGCCTGCTGCTGCAGGCGCGCGAATCCGTCATGGCCCACACCCGGCCCAGCCTGCGCGAGCACGGCCTGTCGGACCAGCAATGGCGGGTGTTGCGGGTGCTGGGTGAGCACGGCACGGTGGAAACCGGGCGCGTCGCGCGCGAGGCCTACATCCTGGGCCCCAGCCTGACCGGGGTGCTGACGCGCATGGAGCGCGACGGCCTGATCCGGCGCGAGCGCGACCCGGCCGACCAGCGGCGCACCGTGGTGCGAAGCCACGGCCAAGGGCCTGAAGCTGGTGGACAAGCTCTCGCGCACGATCGAGGCGCATTACGACTGGATGGAAAAGTCGCTGGGCAAGCGAAAAGCTCTCGCAGCTGTACGAGCTGCTCGACGAAGTGATCGAACTGGAGCAGCCATGAGCTTCATGCCCGACGGGCACGGTGTACGGCACGCTGCTGAATTTTCCCGGGCGAGCTGCAGGCGCTCGGCGGCCAGGTGAACGAGGCGCCCTACAAGGCGCCGCCCAAGGCGCCGGTGCTCTACATCAAGCCGGCGAACACCTGGAGCGCGAACGGCGCGGACATTCCCGTGCCGGCGCGCGTGCCGGAAGTGGAGGTCGGCGCGACCATCGCGATGGTGATGAAGGCGCCCGGCGAGGTGGCCGGCTATGTGCTGATGAACGACCTGTCGGTGCCGCACGCGAGCTTCTTCCGCCCGCCGGTCAAGTTCAAGTGCCTGGACGGTTTCCTCGGCGTGGGCGCGCGGCTGCTGCCTGCCGACCGGGCCAGCGACCCGGCGCGATTCGGGCTGGAAGTGCGCATCAACGGCGAGCTCCGGCAGACCGTGCGGTTCGACCACCTGGTGCGCGACGCGCCCCGGCTGCTGGCCGACGTCGGCGAGTTCATGACGCTGGAGGCCGGCGACGTGCTGATGCTGGGCTGCGACGTGGGCCGGCCGCGGGCGAAGGTGGGCGACCGCGATCGAGCTCCGCGCCGCCGGCATGGGCAGCCTCGAGCAACCGGATGGTGGCGGAGGCGCGGCATGAAGCACGCCCGCGTCGTCCACGAGGGCGTCACGCACGACGCCACCGAACGCGACGGCCAGCTGCTGCTCGATGACGGCCGCCTGGTGGCCTTCGACGCCGTCACCTGGCTGCCGCCGCTGGCGCCGACGCCGCAGCCGCGCACCATCCTCGCGCTGGGCCTGAACTACGCCGATCACGCGAAGGAGCTGGCTTTCAAGGCGCCGGAAGAGCCGCTGGTCTTTCTCAAGGGCGAGAACGCGCTGACCGGCCACCGCCAGTCCACGCGCCGGCCGGCCGGCGTGGAGTTCATGCACTACGAGTGCGAGCTGACGGTCGTCATCGGCAAGGCGGCGAAGCACGTGAAGCGCGCCGACGCCTACGACTTCATCGCCGGCTACACGGTGGCCAACGACTACGCGATCCGCGACTACCTGGAAAACTGGTACCGGCCGAACCTGCGGGTGAAGAACCGCGACGGCGCCACGCCGCTGGGCCCGTGGCTGGTCGATGCCAGCGACGTCCCCGACCCGATGGCGCTGGCGTTGCGCACCACGGTCAACGGCAAGGTCACGCAAAGTCGGGCAACACGAGGGACATGATCTTCGACGTGCCGTTCCTCATCGAGTACTTCTCCAGCTTCATGACGCTGCGCCCCGGCGACCTGATCCTGACCGGCACGCCCGACGGCGTCGTGGATTGCCGCCCGGGCGACGTGGTCGTGACCGAGATCGAGGGCATCGGCGCCCTCATGAACACGATTGCATCCTGATGCAAATCGACCACCTCATCAACGGCAAGGCCGTCGCCGGCCGCGACTATTTCGAGACCGTCAACCCGGCCACGCAGGAAGTGCTGGCCGAGGTCGCCGCCGGCGGTGAAGCCGAGGTCAATGCCGCGGTGGCTGCGGCCAAGGCGGCCTTTCCGAAGTGGGCCGCGATGCCGGCGCCGCAGCGCGCGAAGCTGATGCGCAAGCTCGGCGACCTGATCGCCGCGCATGTGCCGGAGATCGCGCAGCTCGAAACCAACGACACCGGCCAGGTGATCGCGCAGACCGGCAAGCAGCTGGTGCCGCGCGCCGCCGACAACTTCTATTACTTCGCGGAGATGTGCACGCGCGTCGACGGCCACACCTACCCGACCGAGACGCACCTGAACTACACGCTGTTCCATCCGGTCGGCGTCTGCGCGCTGATCTCGCCGTGGAACGTGCCGTTCATGACGGCCACCTGGAAGGTCGCGCCGTGCCTGGCTTTCGGCAACACGGCGGTGCTGAAGATGAGCGAGCTGTCGCCGATGACGGCCGCGCGCCTGGGCGAGCTGGCGCTGGAAGCCGGCATCCCGCCGGGCGTGCTGAACCTGGTGCACGGCTACGGCAAGCAGGCGGGCGAGCCGCTGGTGCGGCACCCGGATGTGCGCGCGATTTCGTTCACGGGCTCGACGGCCACCGGCAACCGCATCGTGCAAGGAAGCGGGCCTGAAGAAGTTCAGCATGGAGCTGGGCGGCAAGTCGCCGTTCGTCGTCTTCGACGACGCGCAACCTCGACCGCGCGCTCGATGCCGCCGTGTTCATGATCTTCTCCAACAACGGCGAGCGCTGCACCGCCGGCAGCCGCATCCTGGTGCAGCAGTCGATCTACGCCGACTTCGCGCAGAAGTTCGCCGAGCGCGCGAGGCGGATCGCCGTCGGCGATCCGCTCGACGAGAAGACCATCATCGGCCCGATGATCTCGCAGGGCCATCTGGCCAAGGTGCGCAGCTACATCGAGCTCGGCCCCAAGGAAGGCGCGACGCTGCTGTGCGGCGGGCTGGACGCGCCTTCGCTGCCGGGCCGCGTCAAGAAGGGCAACTACGTGATGCCCACGGTGTTCGCCGACGTGGACAACCGCATGCGCATCGCGCAGGAGGAGATCTTCGGCCCGGTGGCCTGCCTGATCCCGTTCACAGGACGAGGCCGACGCGATTCGCCTGGCCAACGACATCCCGTATGGCTTGTCCAGCTACGTGTGGACCGAGAACATCGGCCGCGCCCATCGCGTGGCCGCCGCCGTCGAAGCCGGCATGTGCTTCGTCAACAGCCAGAACGTGCGCGACCTGCGCCAGCCGTTCGGCGGCACCAAGGCCTCGGGCACCGGCCGCGAGGGCGGCACCTGGAGCTACGAGGTGTTCCTGGAGCCGAAGAACGTCGCGGTGTCTCTGGGCAGTCACCACATCCCGCACTGGGGGACATCATGAGCAACAAACTCGTCGCCGCGGTCGCGCAGACCGCCACCGTCCTGCTGGACACGCCCGCCACCGTGGAGCGCGCGCTGGGGCTGATGGCCGATGCCGCAAGGCGCGGCGTGCAGCTCCTGGTGTTCCCGGAGGCTTTCATCGGCGGCTACCCGAAAGGCGCCGACTTCCACATCTACCTGGGCGGCCGCACACCGCAGGGCCGCGCCGAGTTCAAGCGCTACTTCGACGCGGCCGTGACGGTCGACGGCCCGGAGATCGCGCAGCTCGCCAAGGCCGCCGCGCGCCACAAGATGTATGTCGTCGTCGGCATCATCGAGCGCGACGGCGGCACGCTGTACTGCACCGCCGTCTACCTCGGCCCGGACGGCGCGCGTCCTGGGCAAGCACCGCAAGCTGATGCCCACGGCGCTGGAGCGCCTGGTCTGGGGCTTCGGCGACGGCTCGACGCTGCAGGCGGTGGACACGCCCTACGGCAAGCTCGGCGCCGTGATCTGCTGGGAGAACTACATGCCGGCGCTGCGCATGGCGATGTACCAGCAGCGCGTCGCGCTGTACTGCGCGCCGACGGCGGACGACCGCGACAGCTGGGCGTCGACCATGCAGCACATCGCGCTGGAGGGCCGCTGCTTCGTGCTGTCGGCCTGCCAGCACCTGCGCCGCTCGCAGTTCCCCGCCGACGATGAACAACCGCCTGCCCGAGGCGCCCGACACGGTGCTGATGCGCGGCGGCAGCATGATCATCGACCCGCTGGGCAAGGTGCTGGCCGGACCGGTGTTCAACGAGGACGCGCTGCTCACGGCGGAGCTCGACATGTCGGTGATCCCCATGGCGCAGATGGATTTCGACGCGGTCGGCCACTACGCGCGGCCCGACGTGTTCTCGCTGCACGTGAACACGGCGCCGCAGCGGGCCGTGACGCTGGACGAAGCGCAGGGAGCGGACCATGGGTAAGCTGGCGCTGGCCGCGAAGATCACGCACGTGCCTTCGATGTACCTGTCGGAGCTGGCCGGCCCGCACAAGGGCTACGCGGCAGGCCGCGATCGACGGTCACAAGGAGATCGACCGGCGCTGCCGCGAGCTCGGCGTGGACACGATCGTGGTGTTCGACATGCACTGGCAGGTCAACAGCCAATACCACATCAACTGCGCGCCGCAGTTCGAGGGCGTCTACACCAGCAACGAGCTGCCGCACTTCATCAAGAACATGCCGTTCGCCTATCCGGGCAACCCGGCGCTGGGCCACCTGATCGGCCGACATGGCCAACGCCATGGGCGTGAAGACGCCGCGCGCATTACGACACCACGCTGAACCTCGAATACGGCACGCTGGTGCCGATGCGCTACATGAACGCCGACCGGCATTACAAGGTGATCAGCGTCAGCGGCTGGTGCGATGGCACGACCTGCACGAGAGCGGGCGCTTCGGCCTGGCCGTGCGCCGCGCGATCGAGAGACCAGTACGACGGCACGGTGGCGGTGTTCGCCAGCGGATCGTTGTCGCACCATTTCGCCGACAACGGGCCGCGCGCCGGAGTTCATGCACAAGGTCTCGACCCGTTCCTGGAGCAGGTCGATCGCCGCGTGGTCGAGACTGTGGAAGCGGGGCGACTGGAAGACTTTCGTCGGCATGCTGCCGATGTACGCCGACAAGTGCTGGGGCGAAGGCGACATGCACGACACCGCGATGCTGCTCGGCCTGCTGGGCTGGGACGGGTACGACGCGCCGGTCGAAATCGTCACGCCGTATTTCGGCAGCTCCGGCACCGGCCAGATCAACGCGATCTTTCCGGTGACGCCGCGAGCGGCAAGCATCCCCCGTGCCCAGGCGTCCAGCGCCGAGGGCTACCAGGCGTCAGCCGGCTGTGACAAGTTAATTGGAATCTGACCCCATTGGAGTTTCATGCCGCACGTCGTCATCCACTACACAACCTGAACGTCGAGGCCGACATGGCCGCCCTGTGCCGCGAGCTCGCCACCGTGCTGGTCGACGCAGAAGGAGGAGGACGGCACGCCGCTGTTTCCGGTCGGCGGCACGCGCGTGCTGGCCTATCCGGCGGCGCATTACGCGGTGGCCGACGGCAAGGGCGACTATGCGCTTTGTCTACATCAACATGCGCATCGCCGCAGGGCGCAGCGCGGCGGCGAAGAAGCGAGCGGGCGACGCGGTGCTGGACAAGGTGCAGGCACGATTCGCCGCCCGTTCGAGCAGACGCGTGATCGGCGTCACGCTGCAGATCGACGAAAGCCCCGGCCAGGTCTACGACGCCAAGCACAGCAACCTGCATCCGCTGTTCAAGAAGTACGCACCCGCCATGCTCCTGTTCGCACGAGACCTCATCGCCCAGCTCGCCGCCGAACTGCACGAAAGCGAGAAGTCGCGCGTGCAGGTCGAGCATTTTTCCAAGCGCTTCCCCGGCATGACCGTCGAGGACGGCTACGCGGTCTCGCGCGCCTGGGTCAAGATGAAGATCGCCGAAGGCCGGGTGGCGCGCGGCCACAAGATCGGCCTGACGTCGCGCGCCATGCAGCAGTCCAGCCAGATCGACGAGCCCGACTACGGCACGCTGCTGGACGACATGTTCTTCGAGCCCGGCGACATCCCGCGCCGCCGCTTCATCGCGCCGCGCGTCGAGGTGGAACTGGCCTTCGTGCTCAACCGCAGCGCTGCGAAGGCGCAGCGCGTCGGCGTGGAGGATGTGCTGGACGCCACCGACTACGTGACGCCGGCCATCGAGATCATCGACGCGCGCATCGAGCAGTTCGACCGCCACACCAAGGCGATGCGCAAGGTGCAGGACACCATCAGCGACAACGCGGCCAATGCCGGCATCGTGCTCGGGCGGGCGCAAAATGCGACCCGCGCGAACTGGACCTGCCGTGGGTCGGCGCCATCCTGCGCCAGAACGGCGTGGTCGAGGAAACCGGGCTGGCCGCCGGCGTGCCAGGGGCACCCGGCGATCGGCGTGGCCTGGCTGGCCATGAAGCTGGCGCCCTGGGGCGAATCGCCTGGAGCCCGGCGAGGTGGTGCTGGCCGGCTCGTTCACGCGGCCGGTGGCCGCCCGGCAGGGCGACGCGTTCGACGCCGACTACGGCCCGCTGGGCCGCTTCGAATTCCGTTTTGTCTGAAAAGGTCCGTGCCATGCAATCACCCGTCAACTCCTTCAAGCAGGCGCTGCGCGAGAAGCGCCCCCAGATCGGCCTGTGGCTGGGCCTGGCCGACCACTACACCACCGAGATCTGCGCGGGCGCCGGCTTCGACTGGCTGCTGATCGACGGCGAGCATGCGCCCAACGACCTGCGCAGCATCCTGCAGCAGGCGCAGGTGATCGCCGCCTACCCCGGCGTCGCACGCGATCGCGCGCGTGCCGATGGGCCACGGCACATGCCGGGCAGGCGCTGATCAAGCAGTACCTCGACCTGGGCATCCAGACCCTGCTGGTGCCGATGGTGGACACCGCGCAGCAGGCCGCGGAGCTGGTGCGGTCGCTGCGCTATCCGCCCGACGGCATCCGCGGCATGGGCGGCGCGCGCGCTTCGCGCTGGGGCCGCTACCCCAACTACGCCAAGGAAGCCAACGCGCAGGTCTGCCTGCTGGTGCAGGCGGAAACGCGCGAGGCGCTGGACAACCTCGAGGCGATCGCCGCCGTCGACGGCGTCGACGGCATCTTCATCGGCCCGGCCGACCTCTCGGCGTCGCTGGGCCATGTGGGCAACCCCGGCCACCCGGAGGTGCAGGCCGCGATCGACGACGCGATCGGGCGCATCGTCAAGGCCGGCAAGGCCGCCGGCATCCTGACGCACCGACGAGACGCTGGCGCGCCATTACCTCGCGCTCGGCGCGACCTTCGTCGCGGTCGGCCTGGACAACAACCTGCTGATGAAGGCGACCAGCGCGCTGGCCGCGAAGTTCAAGGCCGGCACGGCCGCCGGTGCCCGCCAGCAAGACCTATTGACAAGGAGAGCGCCCATGAACGCCGTCCTGAAGCCCGCCGCCGGCCACATGCACCCCGACGAATGGACCGGCCCGCGTGCAGCTCGCGGCCTGCTACCGCGTCTTCGACATGCTCGGCTGGACCGAGATGATCTACAACCACATCACGATGCGCCTGCCGGACAGCGTGAGCGGCGGGCAGAAGCAGTTCCTGATCAATCCCTTCGGCCTGCACTACAGCGAGGTGACGGCCAGCAACCTGCTGAAGATCGACCTGAAGGGCAACAAGCTCGACGACAACCCCTGGCCCGTCAACCCCGCCGGCTTCACGGTGCATTCGGCCATCCACGAAGGCATCGCCGACGCGCACTGCGTGATGCACACCCACACCACGGCCGGCCTGGCGGTCGCCTGCACCCAGGGCGGGCTGGCGCAGAACAACTTCTATTCGGCGCAGCTGCATGGCCTGGTGGCGTACCACGACTTCGAGGGCATCACCATCCGCGCCGAAGAGGCGCCGCGCCTGCTGACCAACATCGGCGACAAGCCCGCGGTGATCCTGCGCAACCACGGCCTGCTGGCCTGGGGACCGACGCTGCCGATGGCGTTCGTGCGGCTGTGGACGCTGCAGCGCGCCTGCGAAGTCCAGGCGGCGCAGGCCGCGCTCGGCCCGGCGATCCCGGTGCCCGAGGCCGTGGCCCGCCAGACCGTGGCCGACTCGTTCCAGTGGGACCAGCGCTTCGGCGCCGGCCAGGACGTGTTCGACGCGCTGGTGCGGCGGGTGGACCGCATCGATTCCAGCTACAAGAACTGAAGCCATGAAGGTCTGCATCTACGGCGCCGGCGCGATCGGCGGCTGGATCGGCGTGAGGCTGGCGCGGGCCGGCTGCGACGTGAGCGTGGTGGCGCGCGGCGCGACGCTGGATGCGCTCCGGCGGCATGGCCTGCGCCTGCAGCAAGGCGGCGAATTCGCTGTCAGCCCCCGTGCAGGCCAGCGAGAACCCGGCGGACCTGGGCGTGCAGGACCTGGTCGTCGTCGCCGTCAAGGCCCCGGCGATGGCCGAGGTCGCCAGGTCCATCGCACCGCTGATCGGTGCGAAGACCGTCGTGCTCACGGCGATGAATGGCGTGCCCTGGTGGTTCTTCGAGGGTTTCGGCGGACGCTACGCCGGCACGCGGCTGGCCTCGATCGATCCGGACGGCAGCATTGCGAAAGCCGTGCCGGCCGCGCACATCATCGGCTGCGTCGTGCATGCGAGCTGCTCGCTGCAGGAACCGGGCTTCGTGACGCATCACTTCGGCAACAAGCTGATCATCGGCGAGCCATCGGGCGACAAGACGCCGCGCGTGCGCGAGCTGGCGGCGCTGCTGGAGCGGGCCGGCTTCGAGACGGCGGTGTCGGAGCAGATCCAGAAAGACGCCTGGTACAAGCTGTGGGGCAACATGACGATGAACCCGGTGAGCGCGATCACCGGCGCCACCACCGACCGCGATGCTGGACGACGACCTGGTGCGCGGCTTCATCCAGCGCGTGATGCTGGAGGCCAGGGAGATCGGCGCACGCATCGGCATCCCGATCGACCAGACGCCGGAAGACCGCCATGCAGGTCACGCGCAAGCTCGGCGCCTTCAAGACCTCGATGCTGCAGGACGTGGAGGCCGGCAAGGCGGTGGAGCTGGATGCGCTGGTGACGGTGGTGAAGGAGCTGGGCGAGCTCACCGGCGTGCCGACGCCGTTCACCGACGCGCTGCTGGGCCTGGCGCGGCTGCACGCGCGGGTCCGCGGGCTGTATTAAGCTGGCCCATTTTCCCGAGCGCATCGCACGAATGACCACCCGCATTTCCGACTTGCACATCGCGCGCGAGGAAGCGCTGCCCACGCCGCTCGCGCTGCAGCAGGAACTGCCCTGCAGCGAAGCGCAGGCGGGCCACATCGCGCACTCGCGTGACACCGTGCGGCGCATCCTGCGCGGCGAGGACGAGCGGCTGCTGGTGATCACCGGTCCCTGCTCGATCCACGACCCGGCTTCGGCGATCGAGTACGCGGGCCGCCTGCGCGAGCTGATGGATCGCACCGCCGACGCCCTGTTCCCGGTGATGCGCGTCTATTTCGAGAAGCCGCGCACGCGCATGGGCTGGAAGGGCCTGATCTACGACCCGGGCCTGGACGGCGTCGGCGACATCGGCGAGGGCCTGCGCGCGGCACGGCGCATCCTGCTGGAATGCGCGCGGCTGGGCGTACCGGCCGCCTCCGAAATCCTCGACCTCGTGACGCCGCAGTACTACGCCGAGCTCCTCTCCTGGGGCGCCATCGGCGCGCGCACGGTGGAAAGCCCCTTGCACCGGCAGATGGCTTCCGCGCTGTCCGCGCCGCTGGGCTTCAAGAACGCGACCAACGGCAGCGTGGCCGTGGCCATCGACGCCATCCACGTCGCGGCCCAGCCGCATCGCTTTCCCAGCATTTCGCTGGAAGGCCGCGCCATCGTCGTCACGACGACGGGCAACCCCGACGCGCACCTGGTCCTTCGCGGCGCGAACAGCGGCCCCAACTACGATGCCGCGAGCGTCGAGGCGGCCGCCCGCGCGCTGGCCGAGGCCGGGCTGCCGGCGCGGCTACTGGTCGATTGCAGCCACGGCAACAGCGCCAAGGACTGGCGCCGCCAGCCCGAAGTAGCCGCCGACGTCGCCAGGCAAGTGGCCGGCGGCTCGCGCGCGATTGCGGGCGTGCTGCTGGAAAGCCACCTGGTCGAGGGCCGGCAGGACATCACCGACGGCCGCGCCGGGCTGCGCTATGGCCAGAGCGTCACCGACGGCTGCATCGGCTGGGACAGCACCGTCAGCGTGCTGGAAGGCCTGGCCGAGGCGGCGCGCGCGCGAAGGGCCGGGGCCTGATGCGGCCCCCTGCCAAGGCGATCAGCGGCACCGCCTTCGCCACGCTGCTGCTGATCGCGCTGATGATGGGCGCCAACCACGTGGCCGCCCGCATCGCCTTCAACAACGGCGTCGACGTCGCGACGGCGGTGGTGTTTCGCAGCGTCGTGACGGCCCTGGTCATCGTCACGCTGCTGGCCGTGCAGGGCGCGCGCGTCGCGGTTCACGCCGCCGCCACAGGACGATGCTGCCGGTGATCGGCCTGCTGATCGGCGTGCAGAGCCTGTGCCTGTATTCGGCGGTCGCGCGGCTGCCGGTGGCGCTGGCGCTGCTGGCCTTCAACACCTACCCGATCTGGACGGCGTTCTGGGCCCGCGTGGTCTACCGCCAGCACGCCGGAGCGCGCCCTGCTGGTCGCGATGCCGGTGATCCTCGTGGGCCTGGCGCTGGCGCTGGACGTGTTCGGCGCGGCGTCGGGCCTGGGCGCCGCCGGCCAGTGGGCGCGCATCGGCGCCGGCGTCGCTTTCGCGCTGGCCGCGGCCGCGACCTTCGGGCTGGCGCTGGTCATCACCCAGCACGAGGCGGCCGACCTGGACGGCCGCGTGCGCACCGCCACCACCATGACCATCGCCGGCCTGGTGGCGCTGGCCACCGTCGCCCTGCAGGGGGGCTTTCACCTGCCCACCGCCACGCCCGGCTGGTGGGGCCTGGCCACGCTCACCTTCCTGTACGGCACGGCCTTCACGATCATGTTCACCGTGCTGCCGCGGCTCGGCGTGGTCGGCAACTCGGCGATCATGAACGTGGAGCCGGTCTTCGCGCTGGTGCTCGGCTGGCTGATCCTGGGCCAGGCGATCGCGCCGGTGCAGGTGGTCGGCGCGCTGATCGTGGTCGGCGCGGTGATGGCGCTGGGGATGCGGCGGCGGTAGGGACGCCCGCGCTCTACGCGGCACGCGGCAAGGCTGCGCGCCGGTTGGCTGCAGCGCGCGGTCCCGCCGGTCGGCGCTGAAGCGCCGACACGTTTCCGGTGGACGGATTTGCGGCCTTGGGACTCCCCGTGGCCGCACCTCGCGCTCCGGATAGGTCCGCGCGCTATTCGCGCACGCGGCCGCAAGCCGACCACCTGCAACTCGGCGGGCCCTGATGCGCGCCGCAGCCAACCGGCGCACAGCCTTGCAGAGACGCACTTGGTACGCCAGCAAGAGCCAGCCCTGCCGCGCGTGCTGGCGCACCCCAACGGCGTCAGCCGCGAAGCTGGGTGCGGGCGGGCTGTGGCGCGCAATCAGGGCGGGTCGAGACGGAGGTGGTCGGTTTGCGGCCGCGCGCGCGTACAGCGCGCGGGCGTATCCGGAGCGTTGGGAAGAACCACGATGAGTCCCAAGGCCGCATATCCGCCCGCCGCAGGCGTGTCCGCGCCTTCAGGCGCGGAACGGCCCGACCGCGCGCCACAGCCCGCCCGCACACGGCTTCGCCGCCCACACGCAGGCACTCAACGGTTCGAAAGGTTCCTCATTCGACGAGAACCGGCACCCGCTGCGCCAGCGCGCACATCAGCTCGTAGCCCACCGTGCCGCCGGCGCGCGCCGGCTCGTCGATGGCCAGCACCGCGCCGTTGCCGGCGCGGCCCCACAGCGTGACCTCGCTGCCGAAGCCGGCTTGCGGCACCGGCGTCAGGTCCACCGTGATCATGTCCATGCTGACGCGGCCCGACGAGGCGCGTGCGCACGCCGTCGACCAGCACCGGCGTGCCGGTGCTGCAGTGGCGCGGGTAGCCGTCGGCATAGCCGCAGGCGACGACGCCGATGCGCAGCGGCGCGTCGGCCGTGAAGCTCGAGCCGTAGCCCACCGTGTCGCCGGGCGACGAGCTGCTGCACGCCGATGATGCGGGTGGCCAGCGTCATCGTCGGCTGCAGGTCCCAGTGGGCGATGTCGTGGTCGGGAAAGTCGGGCGCGCTGCCGTAGACGCCGATGCCGGGCCGGATCCAGTCGGCGCGCACCGCCGGCTTGCGCGCCGCAGGCGCAGGCTCGCCGCGCTGTTGGACAGCGTGCGCTCGCCCGGCAGGTCGCGCGTGGCCTCGTCGAACACGCGCAGCTGGTGCGCGATGCCCCGGGGCCCGTCGGCATCGCTGAAGTGCGTCATCAGCGAAATCTCGTCGACCTGCGGCAGGGCGTCCAGCCGCGTCCACGCGGCGCGGAAGCGCTGCGGCGTGAAGCCCAGCCGGTTCATGCCCGAGTTCATCTTGAGGAACACGCGGTGCGGCTGGTGCGTCTTGTGCGTGGCCAGCATGTCGATCTGCTCGTCGCAGTGCACCGTGTGCCACAGGTTCAGGCGCGAGCACAGCTCCAGGTCGCGCGCCTCGAACACGCCTTCGAGCAGCAGGATGGGCCCGCGCCAGCCCAGCGCGCGCACCCGCTCGGCCTCCTGCAGGTCCAGCAGGGCGAAGCCGTCGGCGCCGCGCAGGCCTTCGAACACGCGCTCGATGCCGTGGCCGTAGGCGTTGGCCTTGACCACGCCCCAGACCTTGGCGTCGGGCGCGGCCAGCGCGCATGCGCGCCAGGTTGTGGCGCAGCGCCTCGGTGTGGATGGTGGCCTGGATGGGGCGGGGCATGTCGGCTCGTCGAGAGCGTGGGGGTCCATAGACCGGGATTTTGTCATTACCCCGCGTGATATAACGCCTTGTCGCTCGGAGACAGCCCTAAAAATTACCGCCCATCAGCCCGCCTGATGCGCCACAGACCAGCCAATGAAGCGCGGTTTCTACACCATCATGTCGGCGCAGTTCTTCTCGTCGCTGGCCGACAACGCTTTGTTCGTGGCCGCGGTGGAATTGCTCAAGACCAGCGGCGCCGCCGAATGGCAGCGCGCCGCCCTGGTGCCGATGTTCGCGCTGTTCTACGTGGTGCTGGCGCCCTTCGTCGGCGCTTTCGCCGACGCCATGCCCAAGGGCAAGGTCATGTTCGTGAGCAACGCGATCAAGGTCGTGGGCTGCCTGCTGATGCTGTTCGGCACGCACCCGCTGCTGGCCTATGCCGTGGTCGGGCCTGGGCGCCGCGGCCTATTCGCCCGCCAAGTACGGCATCCTCACCGAACTGCTGCCGGCGTCGCAGCTGGTCAAGGCCAACGGCTGGATCGAGGGCCTGACCATCGCCTCCATCATCCTGGGCATCCTGCTGGGCGGCCAGCTGGTCGGCCACACCATGTCGCAGCCGCATGCTGTCGTTCGACTTCCCGCTGTTCGACACCGGCATCGACACGCCGCCCGAGGCCGCCATCTCCGTGCTGATCTTCGTCTACATGCTGGCCGCCTGGTTCAACACCCGCATCCCGCACACCGGCGTCGAGATGCGGCCGATGCCGAAGAACCCGCTGGAGCTGGTGCCCGATTTCTGGACCTGCAACTCGCGCCTGTGGCGCGACAAGCTGGGGCAGATCTCGCTGGCCACCACCACGCTGATCTGGGGCGTGAGCGGCAACCTGCGCTACATCATCCTGGCCTGGAGCGCCGCGGCCCTGAGCTACAGCACCACGCAGGCCTCGTCGCTGTCGGGCGTGGTGGCCCTGGGCACCGCGGTGGGCGCGGCGGTCGCGTCGATGCGCATGCGGCTGGACATGGCCACCAGCGTCATGCCGCTGGGCATCGCCATGGGCGTGCTGGTGATCCTGATGAACTTCATCGGCAACGTCTGGGTGGCCGCGCCGTTCCTGATCCTGCTGGGCGCGATCGCCGGCTTCATGGTGGTGCCGATGAACGCGCTGCTGCAGCATCGCGGCCACAACCTCATGGGCGCGGGTCGGTCGATCGCGGTGCAGAACTTCAACGAGCAGGCCTGCATCCTGGGCCTGGGCGCCTTCTACAGCCTGTCGGCGGGCATGGGCCTGTCGGCCTTCAGCGCGATCACCGGCTTCGGCCTGATCGTGGCCGGCGTGATGTGGGTGATCCAGCGCTGGCACCGCAGCAACTGCGTGCAAGTACCGCGAGGAAGTCGAGCACCTGCTGCGGATCGCCCGCCACGACAACCTGCATGGCTAGCCGCGGCGCCCGCGCGGGCGCGCTGTCGGCCGGCCCTGGCGCTCGTGCTCAACGCCTTCGTCTGGGGCGTTTCCTGGTGGCCGTTTCGCGAACTGCAGTCGCACGGCCTGCATCCGTTGTGGGCCACGGCGCTGGTCTACCTGGTCTCCATCGCGCTGCTGCTGGCCGTGCGGCCGCGGGCCTGGCGAGGGCTTTCGCGGGCAGCCGCTGCTGTGGCTGCTGCTGGCGGCCGCCGGCATGACCAACGTCGGCTTCAACTGGGCGGTCACCGTCGGCGACGTGGTGCGCGTGGTGCTGCTGTTCTACCTGATGCCGGCCTGGACCGTGGTGCTGGCCTGGCCGCTGCTGGGCGAGCAGCCGACGCCCCTCGCGCTGCTGCGGCTCGCGCTGGCGCTGGCCGGCGTGCTGATCGTGCTCAAGACCGACGCCACCGGCTGGCCCGTGCCCGAGAGCATCTCGGACTGGCTGGCGCTGACCGGCGGCTTCAGCTTCGCGCTCACCAACATCCTGCTGCGCAAGCTGCGCGCTGCCGCGCCGGACGCGCGCATCCTCGCGATGTTCGGCGGCGGCGCGTTGCTCGCCACCGCGGCCGGCGTGCTGGGCACGGCGCTGGGGTACGTCGGCGCGCCCGCGTTGCCGCAGGCGGCCTGGGCGGGCGTCGGCCTGGCGCTGAGCCTGGGCTTTCTTGCCAGCAACATCGCACTGCAGTACGGCGCCTCGCGCCTCGACGCGCACGCGGCGGCGCTGATCATGCTCTCGGAAGTGTTGTTCGCCAGCCTGTCGTCGGTGGCGCTGGGAGCGGCGGAACTGTCCACGCGCACCCTGGTCGGCGGGGCGCTGATCCTGGCCGCGGCGGCCTGGTCGGCCTGGCCGGTGGGGGAACCCGATCCCCGGGCTCTGACGCACAATGCCGCCATGAAGACCATCTACGACTTCGAGGCGCGGCAGATCGACGGCAAGACCGTGCCCGCTGCAGAAGTACCAGGGCAAGGTGCTGCTGATCGTCAACACCGCCAGCGCCTGCGGCTTCACGCCGCAGTTCGGCGGGCTGGAGGAGCTGCACCAGGCCTACGGCAAGAAGGGGCTGGTGGTGCTGGGCTTTCCGTGCAACCAGTTCGGCGCGCAGGACCCCGGCAGCAACGACGAGATCGCGCAGTTCTGCCAGCTCAACTACGGCGTGAGCTTTCCGATGATGGCCAAGATCGACGTCAACGGCGCGCGGCCGACCCGCTGTACCAGTGGCTCGACGGCCGAGGCGCCGGGCCTGCTGGGCAGCAAGGCCATCAAGTGGAACTTCACCAAGTTCCTGGTCGGCAAGGACGGCCAGGTCATCAGGCGCTACGCGCCGAACGAGCCGCCCGCGGCGCTGGCGAAGGACATCGAGGCGGCGCTGGCCTGAAGCCGCGTCAGGCCGCCCAGCCCTGTTCGCGGGCGCGCGCTTCGTTCAGCCGCGCCAGGTCGGCGAGCGTGCGGCCCGGCTCGTCGCGGAAGCGCTCTTCCAGCCGGCGCACCGACATCACGCGATCGACGCGGAAGCTGCGGAAATCGTTGCGCTGCTCGCACCAGGCCGCCAGCGTCCAGACCTTGCCCCAGTAGAAGCAGCCCAGCGGCCGCAGGGTGCGCTCGCTGGCCTTGTCGGCCAGGTCGCGGTAGTTGATGAAGACCTTGCAGCCGCTCGTGCACCGCCTCGCGCAGCGTCTGCAAGGTGCGCTGCGCCGCCTGCGGCAGGCCGCCGGGCGGCGCGTAGACGGCCAGCGCTTCGGCGGCCACCCGCGCGTCGGACCGGCAGCACCGACAGGATCTTGCCGAGCGCGTCCTCGGCGCCCTGCGCCAGCGCCGGGTCCAGCCAGACCTGGGCCATCCGCACCGACGCGACCAGGGCCTTGGCCTCGTCCTGCGTGAACATCATCGGCGGCAGGTCGAAGCCCGCGCCCAGCCGGTAGCCCACGCCGGCCTCGCCTTCGATCGGCACGCCCTGCAGCTGCAGGTCCGCCACGTCGCGGTAGATGGTGCGCTCCGACACCTCCAGCCGCTCGGCCAGGTAGGCGGCCGTGGTCAGGCGCCGGCCGCGGATCAGCTGGATGATGTGGAACAGGCGGTCGGCGCGGCGCATGGAGGGACGTTACTGTGCCGCGAGGCTCCTGACAAGGTACTGTCAGGAGGCTTGCAGCGCGCTCGTCCAGGACTTCGACCCAATGCCTGCACCGGCACTGCGGTGCCGCTCTGCAGGTGCGCGATGCAGCCCATGTTGGCGGAGACGATGGCCTGCGGCTGCAGCTCGGCCAGGTGGCCGAGCTTGCGGTCGCGCAACTGGTGCGCCATTTCCGGCTGCAGCACCGAATAGGTGCCGGCCGAGCCGCAGCACAGGTGCGATTCGTTCATCGCCACGCGCACGGTGAAGCCCAGGTCGCCCAGGTGCTTTTCGACGCCGCCGCGCAGTTGCTGGCCGTGCTGCAGGCTGCAGGGCGGGTGGAAGGCCAGCAGCCCGGGCGCCGCCTTGACCTTGCCGCGCAGCGCCGCCACCAGGTCGGGCAGCAGCTCGCTCAGGTCGCGGGTGAGTTCGCCGATGCGCCGGGCCTTGTCGGCGTAGGCCGGGTCGTGCTGCAGGAGATGCCCGTATTCCCTGACGGTGACACCGCAGCCGGACGCGTTCATGACGATGGCCTCGACCTCTGTCGCCCAGGACGAACGGCCACCAGGCGTCGATGTTGGCGCGCATCTGCGCCTTGCCGCCCTCCTGGTCGTTCAGGTGGAATTTCACGGCGCCGCAGCAGCCGGCCTGCGGCGCGACGATCACCTGGATGCCCGCCGCGTCGAGCACGCGCGCCGTCGCGCTGTTGATGTTCGGCATCATCGAAGGCTGCACGCAGCCGGCCAGCATCAGCACCTTGCGCGCGTGCCGGCGCGTGGGCCACTGGCCCGACTCCTGGCGCGGCGGGCACCTTGTCCTTGAGCGCCTGCGGCAGCAAGCCGCGCACCGGCTTGCCCATCTTCATCGCCGGGCCGAACAGCGGCGACGGCAGGCCTTCCTTCAGCGTCCAGCGCAGCGCCTTGTCGCGCGGCGCCGCGCGGCACCTTCTCTTCCACGATCCGGCGGCCGATGTCGACCAGGTGCCCGTACTCCACCCCGCTCGGGCAGGTGCTTTCGCAGTTGCGGCAGGTCAGGCAGCGGTCCAGGTGCAGCTGGGTCTTGCGGGTCGGCGCCTCGCCTTCGAGCATCTGCTTGATCAGGTAGATGCGCCCGCGCGGGCCGTCCAGCTCGTCGCCCAGGACCTGGTAGGTCGGGCAGGTGGCCGTGCAGAAGCCGCAGTGCACGCACTTGCGCAGGATGGCCTCGGCCTCGCGGCCTTCGGGCGTGTCCTTGAACTCGGGGGAGAGATGGGTCTGCATGGTCAGAAGTCGGGGTACATGCGACCGCGGTTGAAGATGCCGGCGGGGTCGAACTCCCGCTTCAGGTCGCGGTGGATCCGGTCCAGCGGCGGCGCCAGCGGCGTGAACCGGCCCATCGCGCTGCGGTTGCCGCCCGGGGCGAACAGCGTCGCGTGGCCGCCTGCGCGGGCCGCCGCTTCACGCAGCCGCTCGCCGTCTGCCGCGTCCGCCCGCACCCAGCGCAGGCCGCCGTGCCATTCGACCAGCGGTGCTTCGGGCAGGTCCAGCACCGGCGCCGTCTGCGGCACCGACAGCCGCCACAAGTCCCGCTCGCCGCGCTGCTCGAACCACGGCAGGCGCTGGTCGCGGCACAGCAGCCAGTCCGCAGCCACCTGCGCGTTGTCCTGGCGTTCGCCGCCCAGCGATTTGCACGCCGCATCCACCGCGGCCACCGCCCCGCGCAGGCGCAGGTAGAGCGTTTGCGTCGCCGGCGTCGTCGACCCAGCAACTGGCGTTCAGGGGCAGCGGCTGGCCGCCCCAGGCGTTGAGACGGCGCAAGGCCTCGGCCTGGCTCATTTCGAATTTCAGCGTGGCCTCGGCGTGCGCCACCGGCAGGACTTTCAGGCTGACTTCGGTGATCAGGCCCAGCGTGCCCAGCGAGCCCACCATCAGGCGCGACACGTCGTAGCCGGCCACGTTCTTGATCACCTGGCCGCCGAAGGTCAGCAGCTCGCCGCGGCCGTTGAGCAGGTTCAGGCCCAGCACGTAGTCGCGCACCGACCCGACGCTGGCGCGCGCCGGCCCGCTCAGGCCCGCGGCGACCATGCCGCCCACGGTGCCCGATCCGCCAAAGTGCGGCGGCTCGAAAGGCAGGCACTGGCCGCGCTCGGCGAGCGCCGCCTCCAGTTCGGCCAGCGGCGTGCCCGCGCGGACGGTGACGACCAGCTCGCTCGGCTCGTAATTGACGATGCCGGCCAGCGGCGCGGTTTCCAGCAACTCGCCCTGCAGTTGCCCACCGTAGAAATCCTTGCTGCCGCTGCCGCGGATCAGCAGCGGCGTGCCCGTGGCTGCGGCGGCGCGGATGCGCTCGCCCAGCGGGTCGAGGAGGAGGTCCATGCGGCTATGGTACGCGGCGCGAGGGCCCGCGCGCGTGCGTTGCGGTTTGATCTTTTTGAAATCACGTACTGACGAAATTGACCGGCAGGCCCGGCACGTCGACCCGGGTGGCAAGGATGCAGCCGCTCCGGGGCAGGGCTTTCAGTTCCTCGGCCGGGCGCTTGTCGCTGGCGCTGGTCAGGTACAGCGTGCGCAGGTCGTCGTCGCCGAAGCAGGGCATGGTGGGACAGCGCACGGGCACCGGGACCTCCTCCAGCACCTGGCCGGAGGGCGCGATCTTCAACAGCCGGCCGCCTTCGAACATCGCGACCCAGTAGTTCCCCTGGGCGTCCACGGCGGCGCCGTCGGGCCGCCCGCCGTAACCCGGCTCGCCGGGCTTCCATCCCGGGGGCTTGGGCGCGAACCGGCAGAACACGCGGTGATCGTGCATGCCGTTGCTTTGCGCATCCCAGGCCCAGGCGTGGATGATGTGGTTGGGCGTGTCGGACCAATACACCGTGACAGCGTCGGGCGACCAGGCCAGGCCGTTGGCGATGACGGCATTGCCGGCCTTCAGTTCGATCACCGGCATGCCGTCCCCGTCGGCGCCGCGCAGGTCGATGCTGTACAGCTCCGCCTGGCGCGCGTCGCGCGGCTCGTACATGGTGCCGGCCCAGAAGCGGCCCACCGGATCGGCCTTGCCGTCGTTGAACCGGGTGGTCGTCACGTCGTGGCCGAAACGCGCCACCCGGGCCAGCGCGCCGCCCCAGCGGTCCGCGCGATAGACACCATCGCGCAGCGCGATCACCAGGCCACCGCCGCGCAAGGGAGCGATGCAGCCCGGCTCCGTCGGCATCGCCCAGCTCTCGGCGGCGCCTGTCGCCGGGTCGGCGCGGCGGACCTGCCGCGCCGGAATGTCGACCCAATAGAGCTTGCGCTCGGTCGGGTGCCAGAAGGGCGATTCGCCAAGCCGGTCGGGTTGCGCGATCACCGTGCGCCAGATACTCATTGCGCGGCCTCCATGGCGACGAGGTGGCTCACCGGCTCAAGTTGGATCATGTCTGCGGCTCGCTTTTTGAGGTTCATTGTGCCCCCAAGCTCCCGGCGCGAGGCCCCGCGGACGGCGCAAACCGGTAACATTACCGTCGCTCAGCCGCTTCAGCACAACAAGGCGATGCAAGACCCACAACAAACTGCCCGTCAATTCCCGGCGCCCGACCGACAGGTCGAGGCCGCCCGCTACGCGCTGCTGCGGCGGCTGGCCTTTGCCATGCGGCACCACATGGTGGTGCACCTGCAGCCCATCGGCATGATCACCGAGGTGATGGAGCGGCGCCTGCGCCTGCCCGACCCCGACCTGGCGCAGGTGCACGAGAGCATGGACAGGATCAACGGCTTCTCGCGTGCCGCGGTGCAGTCCTGCCTGGAGGTCGTTTCCTGGCTCGCGCCCGAGGAGGGCGCTTCGATCGCGCTGGACGCCGGGGTGCGGGAGTGCGTGGCCATGCTGCGCAGCAACTTCAGCTTCCGGGGGTTCGACCTGAAGGACGAAGTCGGCTCACCGGCGGTCAACGTTCCGCGCGCCGCGCTGCGCAACGTGCTGCCGGCCAGCCTGCTGGCCTTGACGGACCGCGCGGCGTCGCCTGCGGACGTGGTGGTCTCGGCGCAGGACAGCGCCGGCCGCGCGGTGCTCACCGTGTCACTGTTGCCGACCGCCGGCGCGGCGGGAGTCGCCGGGGATCCGCCGTACCGCCTGCTGGACTGGCCCGAGGTGCAGGCCCTGGCCCGGGCCGAAGGCGTGGCGCTCGAGCGCGAGGGCCGGCAGGTACGCCTGACTTTCGACCGCGCATCGGCCTGAAAAAAAAAGGGCCCGCTGGAGCCGAAGCTCTGGCGGGCCGAACATCCAAAGGAGACTCTTGCTGGTGTGGCGGGGCTGCGCGCCCGGCGGGTGCCGGTGCGCACAGCGCATTGCCTTAGCGGTTGTACGCGGTTTCGCCGTGGGACGAGATGTCCAGGCCTTCGCGCTCTTCCTCTTCCGTCACCCGCAGGCCGATCAGCAGGTCGACGATCTTGTAGGCGATGAAGGCCACGACCGCCGACCACACGATGGTCGTCAGCACGGCCTGCAGCTGGATCCAGACCTGGCCGCCGATCGAGTAGTCGGGGTTGACCTTGTTGGCGACGTAGTCGTACACGCCGATGCCGCCCAGCGACGGCGAGGCGAACACGCCGGTCAGCAGCGCGCCCAGGATGCCGCCGACACCGTGCACGCCGAACACGTCGAGCGAGTCGTCCGCGCCCAGCATGCGCTTCAGGCCGTTGACGCCCCACAGGCAGACCAGGCCGGCCAGCAGGCCGATGACGATCGCGCCCAGCGGGCCGACGAAGCCGCAGGCCGGGGTGATGGCCACCAGGCCGGCGACGGCGCCGGACGCGGCGCCCAGCATCGAGCCCTTGCCCTTGGCCAGCGCCTCACCGGCGATCCAGGACAGCGTGGCGGCAGCCGTGGCGACCAGGGTGTTGACGAAGGCCAGCGCGGTGACGCCGTTGGCTTCGAGGTTGGAGCCGGCGTTGAAGCCGAACCAGCCCACCCACAGCAGCGAGGCGCCGACCATGGTCAGCGTCAGGCTGTGCGGCGCGAACGATTCCTTGCCGTAGCCGACGCGCTTGCCCAGCACGTAGGCGCCCACCAGGCCGGCGACACCGGCGTTGATGTGCACCACGGTGCCGCCCGCGAAGTCCAGCGCGCCCTTGGCCCAGAGCCAGCCCGCCGCGGCGGTGACCTTGTCGAGCGAGGCGGCATCGGTGATCGCGTCCGGGCCGTCCCAGTACCAGACCATGTGGGCGATCGGCAGGTAGCTGAAGGTGAACCAGATGGCGCAGAACAGCAGCACGGCCGAGAACTTGATGCGCTCGGCGAAGGCGCCGACGATCAGCGCGCAGGTGATGGCCGCGAACGTGGCCTGGAAGCCGATGAACGTGAGCTCGGGAATCACGACGCCCTTGCTGAAGGTCGCGCCGACCGAGTCCGGCGTCACGCCCTTCAGGAAGATCTTGTCGAAGCTTCCCATGAACGGGTTGCCCGCGGTGAAGGCCACGCTGTAGCCGTAGAGGGTCCACAGCACGTAGATCAGCGCCGTGACGACGAAGACCTGCATCAGCACGGACAGCATGTTCTTGCTGCGCACCAGGCCGCCGTAGAACAGGGCCAGGCCGGGAATGGTCATCAGGATCACCAGCACGGTGGCCACGGTCATCCAGGCGGTATCGCCCTTGTTGGGGACCGGTGCCGGCGCCGCGGCGGGTGCCGGGGCCGATGCTGCGGGTGCGGCAACCGCGGCCGCGGCCGGTGCGGCAGCCGGCGCCGCATGCCGGGGCGGCCGCTTCGGACGCTGCCGCTGCGGCGGGCGTCGGCAGGCGCTTGCGCGAAGGCGGCGGCGCCGCCCGATCAGGAGGCCCAGGCCCAGGGCCAGGGAGGCAAGAAGTTTTCTCATGTTCGTCTCTCTGTTGTGAAGGGGGTCGCCTTTTACAGCGCCTCCTTGCCTGTTTCGCCGGTGCGGATGCGCACGACCTGCTCGAGGTCGTAGACAAAGATCTTGCCGTCGCCGATCTTGCCGGTGCGCGCGGCCGCCTCGACGGCCTCGATGACGCGTTCGACCAGCTCGTCGGCCACCGCCGCTTCGATCTTCACCTTGGGCAGGAAGTCGACCACGTATTCAGCGCCGCGGTACAGCTCCGTGTGGCCCTTCTGCCGCCCGAAGCCCTTGACTTCGGTCACGGTGATGCCTTGCACGCCGATGCCGGAGAGCGCTTCGCGCACCTCGTCCAGCTTGAACGGTTTGATGATGGCCGTTACGAGTTTCATGTCTTCTCCTTGGGGATGGGGCGGGTCAGAAGCTGTACTTCACGCCCAGCACGAGGCCGGTCTTGCCGGTGAACTTGCCCGCGGGCGTGACGTAGAGGGAGTCGTCGGCGTCCGTGCTCACGAGCGCGGCGCTGGCGGACACGCCGTTGCCGAAGTCCTTGCCCACGGTCACCGAGTAATCGGTGTACGAGGCGGCCGAGAAGTGCTTGACCTTCTGGTAGCCGATGTGCGGCACCACCGACCAGCCGTTGCCCATGTCGAACGTGGCGCTGCCGTCCACGTAGTAGCTGTTCTTGCTGTCGGCGAAGCCGAACAGGTTGGTGACGGCGTGCGAGTACTTCAGCGTAGCGACGCCGAAGGTCGCCGCACCGTAGATTTCCGTGGTGTTCGGGCTGACGCCGAGGCTGTGGTTCGGGTACTGGTAGGTCAGCACGCCGACGTCGTAGCCGACATCGCCGAAGCTGCCCTTGTAGCCGCCGTAGATGTCCCATTCCACCGGCGCGTCGCCGCCCGCGTCCTTGATCCACTTGATGCTGGACGCCCATGTGCCCAGGTAGAAGCCGCTCTTGTGCGCGAAGTCGATGCCGCCCTGCAGGGCCGGCTTCAGGCGCGACTGCGAGATGCCCCGATAACGGTAGTCGGTGACGGCGCCCACGTTGTAGGAGAGCGTGTAGTCGGGCTCCGGGGCTTTGGTCTGGGCAAACGCGGCACCGGACAGGGCCATGGCAGCCAGAACCATCTTTTGGGTCGTCTTGAGTTCCACTGAGTTCTCCTGATGAAAAAAAAGCTGTTGAACTCAGCCCTAAGCAGGAGGCGTGCCATAAGTCACAAGTACTGCCCGGCGGTCCACGGCGGTCGACTCGCTGGCGTTAAGCGTCAATGGGGTGCTTTCATCGACAGGATGCACTGCCGTGGTGCGATCTTGGTTTTCTTCCGGCACCAAGGGGAAACATGCACCGCCATGGGGAGGAAACGTTCGATGAGCCTGTCATTGGTGCAAAGCCGCGCCCTGGTCGGCCTGCAAGCGGCATCGGTCACCGTCGAGGTGCACCTGGCCAACGGCCTGCCCAGCTTCACCCTGGTCGGGTTGGCCGACGTCGAGGTCAAGGAGGCGCGCGAGCGCGTGCGTTCGGCCTTGCAGAACTGCGGCCTGGAGTTCCCGCACAACAAGCGCATCACCGTGAACCTGGCGCCGGCCGACCTGCCCAAGGATTCGGGCCGTTTCGACCTGCCCATTGCCCTGGGCATCCTGGCGGCGAGCGGGCAGGTGGATGGCGCGCGCCTGGCCGGTTACGAGTTCGCGGGCGAACTGTCGCTGTCGGGTGAGCTGCGCCCGGTGCGCGGGGCGCTGGCCATGAGCCTCGCGCTGCATGGCGCCGGCGCCGCCGCGAAGCTGGTGCTGCCGCCCGGCAGCGCCGAGGAAGCGGCGCTGGTGCCGCAGGCGCAGGTGTACCGGGCCGACCACCTGCTCGACGTCGTGCGCCAGTTCCTGCCGAGCGGCACGCAGGGCGAGCCGGGCGAAGGCTGGTCTCGCGTCGTTGCGCAGCCCGGTGCGGCGCCGGCCCGCTACGCAGACCTGGCCGACGTGAAGGGACAGGCCGGCGCCAAGCGCGCCCTGGAGATCGCGGCCGCTGGCGGCCACTCGCTGTTGCTGCTCGGCCCACCCGGCTCGGGCAAGTCGATGCTGGCCCAGCGCTTCGCCGGTCTGCTGCCACCCCTGACCGTGGATGAGGCGCTGGAAAGCGCGGCCATCGCCAGCCTGGCGGGGCAGTTCACGCAGGAGCGCTGGGGCCTGCGGCCCACCTGCAGCCCGCACCACTCGGCCAGCGCGGTGGCCCTGGTGGGCGGGGGCTCGCCGCCGCGGCCCGGCGAGATCTCGCTCGCGCACCATGGCGTGCTGTTCCTCGACGAACTGCCGGAGTTTCCGCGCGCGGCGCTGGAGGCCTTGCGCGAGCCGCTGGAGTCCGGCCACATCACGATCTCGCGGGCCGCGCGGCGCGAGGTGTTCCCGGCGCAATTCCAGTTCGTCGGCGCGATGAACCCCTGCCCCTGCGGCTACCTCGGCTCTCCCCACAAGCCTTGCCGCTGCACGCCGGACCAGGTGGCGCGCTACCAGGGCAGGCTGAGTGGCCCGCTGCTCGATCGCATCGACCTGCATGTCGAAGTGCCGACCTTGCCGGCGGACCAGCTGCTGCAGGCGCCTCCGGGCGAATCGACCGAGGCCATTCGCGAGCGCTGCGAGGCGGCGCGCGAGCGCGCGCTGCGCCGCCAGGGCAAGCCCAACCAGGGCCTGCAAGGCAAGGAGATCGACCTGCATGCCGCGCTCGATGCCGCGAGCGCAAAGTTCCTGAACATCGCCGCCGCGCGCCTGGGCTGGAGCGCGCGCTCCACGCACCGCGCGCTCAAGGTCGCGCGCACGATCGCCGACCTGGACAGCGCGGCGACCACGCAGGTCGCCCACATCGCGGAGGCGGTGCAGTACCGGCGGGCGCTGGATCGCGCCGTCGTCGGCTAAGCGACGCGGCTATCCCTCACTTGTCGACGAGGTAGCCGGAAATCGTGAGGGAACAAGTCACAGGCTGGAAGGTGTTGAAGTAGCGACCGCACTGCGCGCCCGGGCCGTTCGCCCCGTTGCCGTCGTGGTAGATCTTGACGAGTTGGCTCGCGCGGTAGACCTCGATTCCCGAAAGCGCGTCCACCAGCGTCAAGGGGATCCAGTAGAGGCGGCCGGCACCGTTCACCGCGTCGTTCAGGTACAGCGAAGGCTTGTCACCGGGCTGGACCGAGACAGACGCGCTGACAAACTCGATGACCAGCCTCTTGTTCAGCGGCACGACATCCGGCGAAAACACACCGTTGCCGTTGCTTCCGTATGGGACGGTGATGAGGAAGGTCGTGGCATAGGGAATGTCGCGCGCGGTCCTGCCTTGCGCTTGGGCAGGGCCGGGACTCCATGCCGCAAACGCAGCGACCGCCAGGAGAAGCAAGGAAAACAGCCGGTGTTGGAGTTTCATGAGAGTCCCTTCCCAGTTTGATGGCAATGAATGACCTGTACAGCGAAGGCACTATAGACCCGATCAACGCGGCTCAGCAACAACAACGGGGGTTTTCTCGCGCAGGGGACAGTGCAAGTCCATCAATAATGAGCGCCTTCCCGGAAATGCGCCATGCCACTGAAAACTGATCGCGCGGCAATCGCCCGTGTTGCCGCACTCGCCCTGGCCGTGCTGGGCCCCGGCGCTGGCGCCCAGACGACGCAACACGCCGCGGCCAGCCTGGTCGACCTTTCGCTCGAACAATTGGCCAACATCGAGGTGACCTCGGTTTCCAAGCGCAGCCAGCGCCTTGCCGAGGTCGCGGCAACCGCCTACGTCATCAGCGCCGACGACATTCGCCGCTCCGGCGCCACCAGCCTGCCGGAGGCCCTGCGGCTGGCGCCCAACCTGCAGGTGGCCCGGGCCGACGCCAACCAGTACGCCATCGCGGCGCGCGGCTTCAACAGCGTGCTGTCCAACAAGCTGCTGGTGCTCATCGACGGGCGCACCGTGTATTCGCCGCTGTTTTCCGGCGTGTTCTGGGAAGCGCAGGACGTCATGCTGGAAGACGTCGAGCGCATCGAGGTGCTCAGCGGGCCGGGCGGCACGCTCCACGGCTCCAATGCGGTGCAGGGGGTGATCAACATCATCACCCGAGGCGCGGCCGACACCCAGGGAGCGCTCGTGAGCCTGGGCGCGGGCAACGAGGACAAGGCGCTGGCCGGCCGCTACGGCGGGACGACGGACGCCGGCACGGCCTACCGGGCCTGGGCCAAGGTCTCCCGGCGCGCGAACACGGAGCTGGCCAACGGGACGCCGGTGCGCGACGAGTCGCGGACTTCGCACGCGGGCTTTCGCGCGGACCGCACGGACGGCAGCGACCAATTCACCGTGCAGGGCGACCTTTACGAAAGCCGGATCGACCAGGCGCCCGGCGGGCGCCGCGTGGCGGGCGCCAATGTCATCGGAAGGTGGGCGCGCGACCTGGCCGATGGCAGCCGGGCGCAGGTGCAGGCTTATTTCGACCGCGCGGAACGGGACCAGCCCGGCACCTTGCGCGACACGCTGGACACCTGGGACCTGGAATTCCAGCACCTGTCACAGCCCCAGGCCGGGCACGACCTGCTCTGGGGCGGCGGCTGGCGGCTGCAGCAGGACCGGGCGGGCAACATCAACCCGGTCGCGCTGGCGCTGCTGCCGGCGCATCGCCGGCTCCAGCTGTGGAACCTGTTCGCCCAGGACGAATTCGCGCTGCGCGACGGCCTCAAGCTGACCTTGGGGCTGAAACTGGAACACAACGACTACTCCGGCGCCGAATGGATGCCGAACGCTCGGTTGGCATGGGAAGTTGCGCCGGACCACCTCGTCTGGGGCGCCATGTCGCGCTCGGTGCGCACGCCGGCGCGCGTGGACACCGAGTTCTTCTCGCCCGGCTCGCCGCCTTTCGTCATCGCGGGGGGCCCGAACTTCCAGCCCGAAGTGGCCAGGGTCTTCGAGCTCGGCTATCGCGGACAGCCCCGGCCATCGCTGTCGTACTCGGTGACCTTGTTCCGCCAGGAATTCGACCGCCTGCGCTCGCTGGACGCCGGCCCCGGCGGTGCCACCTTCAACAACAACTTCGAAGGCCGGCTGGACGGGCTCACGGCCTGGGCCCGCTGGCGGCTGAACGACCGCTGGCGCATCAACGGCGCTTATGCATGGCAGAAGCAGGACTTCCACGCCCGCCCGGGAACGGCCCCCCTGGGCGGCGTCGCATCGCTGGGCAACGACCCCCGCCAGCGCTGGATGCTGGGCACATCGCTGGACCTTGGCACGAACGTCGAGCTCGACTTGAACCTTCGCCGCTCCGGCGCGCTACCCAGCCCCGCGGTGCCCGCTTACACGGCCCTGGACGCACGCTTGGGCTGGCGGGTGCGGCCGGACCTGGAGCTGTCGCTCGCGGTTCGCAACCTCGGCGATGCTGCGGCACGCGGAATGGGGCAGCCCCCTGAACCGCGCGGAAATCGGCCGAGCGATGTTCGTCAAGGCAGTGTGGCAGCATTAGCGGTCTCGCCATGAATTTCCTGCAGTACCCCCTTCATCGCTTCATCCGGATGGCGCGCCTCGCGGCCGGGACCGCCGCGCTGCTGTTGGTTGCGGTGGCTGCCGCGGCACAGCCCATACAGGATCGGGCTCGCGAGACGCTGGTCAAGGCGGCTTTCCTGCACAAATTCGCCAGTTTCGTGGAGTGGCCGCAAGGCCAGTTCGACCGGGCCGACAGCCCCCTGCGTATCGGCATCCTCGGCAACGAGGCGCTCTGGCAGGACCTGACCGACCTGGCCCGCGACCGCGACCGCGACGGGCGCCCCGTGATGGTGACGCGCCTGAAGGAAGGCGATTCGCTGGCCGGCTTCCACATCCTGTACCTGCGCACTTCCTCCGTCCGCATGACCGAGCTGCTGCAGCACGTGCCCGAGGGCGTCCTGACGGTGGCCGATTCCGACGGCGCCCACCCGCGCGGCAGCGTCATCAGCTTTTTCATCGAGAACGGAAGCGTGCGCTTCGGCGTTTCGCTGGACTCGGCCGCGCGGCAGCGGCTGCGCTTGAGCTCGCGCCTGCTGGCTGTCGCCAGGAACATGCAGGGGCGCCTGCCCCACGGCGACAACATTGCGCAGGTCGCGAGGGTGCCGTTGCCTTGACGCACGACCGGCGCCTGGTCGGCTGGCTGTCCCTGGGACAGCTGGTCACCTGGGGCAGCGTGTTCTATACCTTCTCGCTGCTGATGGAGCCGGTGGAGCGCGAACTCGGGCTCACCCGGGCGCAGTCGTCGCTAGCCTTCAGCCTGGCCTTGCTGGCTGAAGGCGCGCTCGCGTATCCCGTGGGGCGCTGGATCGACAAGGGCCATGAACGCGCCGTCATGACGGGGGGCTCGCTGCTGGTCGCGGCCTGCCTGCTTGCGCACAGCACTGTCCAGGGCGTGGCGGGCTTCTATGCGGTCTGGCTCGGGCTGGGCGCGGGCCTCGCGGCCACCTTGTACACCCCCGTCTTCGCCGTGGTGACGCGCCGCTTCCCGCGCGACTTTCGCCGCGCCATCATCACGCTCACCTTCCTGGGTGGGCTGGCCAGCACCGTGTTCATCCCGCTGTCGGCGTGGCTGATCCACGCCCTCGGCTGGCGGCACGCCCTGTGGGTGTTGGCCGCGCTGCACCTGCTGGTGTGCGCGCCCCTGCATGCGATCGCCCTGCGCAACGCGCCGCGCGGCCCCTGCGCCGGCCGGGCCCAGCGGCAAGGCGGCCTCGCACACGGCTTTTCTTCGCGGCGCGCCCTTTCTGCTCATCGGCGTCTTCGTGGTGGGCATGATGGGCGTGACCGCGGCGCTGCCGCCGCACATGATCAGCCTGCTGCGCGGGAACGGCCTGGCCGAAGCCTGGGTGATCGCGATTCCCGCCAGCATCGGCCTGATCCAGGTGCTGGGGCGGCTGCTGCTGTATTTCTTCGAGCACCACTTCGACCTGCACCTGGCCAACAGGCTGATCCCGATGCTGATCCCGCTGGGGCTGGCCGCCCTGCTGGCCGGGGCGGGCCATCCCTGGGCCGCGCTGCTGTTCGTCCTGCTGTACGGCCTGGGCAACGGGATGATGACGATCGTCAAGGGCACGGCGATCGCGCAGTACGTGAGCCGCGAGCATGTCGCTTCGCTCAACGGCGCGCTGGGCCTGCCCTCGGCGCTGGCGCGCGCCGTGGCGCCATGGCTGCTCGGCCTGTTGTGGAGCGCCGAAGCAGGCTACCAGTCGGGCCTGTGGGTGCTGCTGGCGATGAGCGCGGCGGCGGTGCTGGCGCTTTGGCTGGCGCAGCGCCGCGCGCTGGCGCTCACCTGACGCTGCCCTGCAGCGTGGCGGGGTGGTGGCGGCGCCGCCGCGGCCCCGCGGGAGTGACGGCCCCATGCTCGCGCCGCACTTCCTCCACCGCCTTGGCGCAGCCCGCGCCATACAGCAGAATCGCCGCCGAGAAGAAGATCCACATCAGCAGCACCACCAGCGAGCCCGCTGCGCCATAGGCCGACACCACCGCGGCGGTCGACAGGTACAGCGCCAGCAACTGGCGCCCGCCGGTGAACAGCGTGGCGGCGACCACGGCACCGAAGGCGAGGCTGCGCCAGCGCGGCTTGCGGCCCCAGCTCATTCGCATCAGGCCGAAGAACAGGGCCGCGCACAGCGCGAAGGCGACAACTTCGTTGAGCACGCGCACCACCTGCTCCAGGGCCAGCCAGGTGCCGGCCCAGCCCGCCGCCAGGTGCAGGAAGGTCGACAGCACCAGCGACACCAGCAGCAGGAACCCGAATGCCAGCACGTAGCCCACGCCGCGCAGCCGCAGCGACGCCGCATGCCACCACTTGCGCGGATCGGCCGTCTCGTCGCCACCGGTCCACAAGCGGGCGAAGGCGGCCTGCAATTCGCCAAAGACGCCGGTCGCGCCCACCAGCAGGACGACGAAGCCGGCGAGCGATGCGGCCATGCCCTCTCCCGGACGCTGGGCGCTGGCGAGCGCCTGCCCGACCAGCGCGCCGCCTCGCTGGCCGACGATGGTGCTGACCTGTGCCACCAGGCCGCTGGTCAGCACCTCGCGGTCCATCCACCATCCCAGCACCCCCACCAGCAGGATCAGCAGGGGCGCCAGGCTCAGGATGCCGTAGAAGGAGATGGCCGCGCTCATGCGCATGCCTTCGGCATCGTTCCACAGCAGTGCCGCGCGATAGAAAGGAGCGGCCGGCTGCAGCGCGTTGCGCAGCCGGGCCGGGATGCGATCGGTGAGGGAAGCCATCGCCAAAGCCTAGGCCATCGACCCGGCACGGCTATCAGCGGGACGCGCCGGCCACCGTAGGAGGGTGCCGACGGTGGCCGGGAGGCTGCGCTCAGGGACTGCTCAGAGCCTGCTCAGGGTGTTGTCGCGCACCCTCACGGCCTGGCCGGCGGCCCATGCCGGCCGGGCTTCCTGCGCGAAGGTCCTGACGCTGCCGTCCTTCATCCGGACCTTGGTGACCCAGAAATTCTTGCTGGTGACGTGCTTCTGCACTTCGTTGCCGGCATAGCCGCCGGCAACCGCGCCACCCACCGTGGCCAGCGTGTTGCCCGTGCCCTTGCCGATCTGGTTGCCCAGCAGGCCACCGACCACGGCGCCGCCGACGATGCCGGCCGCGCCGCCCTGGCCCTTGCGTTTTTCCTGGCGGACTTCCAGCACGGTGCCGCAGTGGTCGCACAGCGCAGCGACTCTGTGTTTCGCGGCGGCCGCCGAGTGAGCGGGCGGCGCGCCGTTCTGCGCGAATGTGCCGCCGCAAGCGCCCAGGACGATGGCGGCGAGGAGGAGCTTCTTCATGATGTTTTCTCCGCAATGCAGGTGTGGGGTGTGCAGCTGAGCTTGCCACGGCCGGCCTGGCCCCAGGTAAACAGTTGTCACAGGTTCGGCGCGAGCAGGCGCTGCAGCCGCGCCAGGTCCGCGCCGCGCCGCCGGGCCTGGTCCTTGAGCTGGTCTTCACCGATCTTGCCCACGTTGAAATAGACGCTGTCGGGATGGCTGAGGTAGAAACCGCTGACGCTGGCCGCGGGCATCATGGCCATGCTTTCGGTCAGTTCCATGCCGGCATCGCGCGCCTGCAGCAACTCGAACATGTCGCGCTTGACGCTGTGGTCGGGACAGGCCGGGTAGCCTGGCGCCGGGCGGATGCCCCGGTATTTTTCGGCGATCAGGTCTTCCACCGCCAGCGGCTCCTGCGGCGCGTAGCCCCACAGGTCCCTGCGCACGCGCTCGTGCAGCGCCTCCGCGAAGGCTTCGGCCAGCCGGTCGGCCAGCGACTTGAGCATGATCGCCGAATAGTCGTCGTGGTCGTCGAGGAAGTACTTCACTTTCTTCTCGGTGCCGATGCCCGCCGTGACGGCGAACATGCCGACGTAGTCGTTGGCCACGCCCTTGGGCGCAATGAAGTCGGCCAGGCAGCGGCTCGGGCGCATCCTGCCCTCGATCGCCTGTTTCTCCGCCTGCTGGCGCAGGCCGTACCAGGTCATCGCCACCTGGCTGCGCGACTCGTCGGTGTACAGGGCGATGTCGTCGTCGTCGACGGTGTTGGCGGGCCAGAAGCCCATCACGCCGCTGGCGGTGAGCCAGCGCCCTTCGATCAGGCGCTTGAGCATTCGCTGGCCGTCGGCATACACCCGCACGGCCTCGGTCCCCACCACTTCGTCCTTGAGGATGGCGGGAAACGGGCCGGCCAGGTCCCAGGTCTGGAAGAACGGGCCCCAGTCGATGTACTTCGCGAGCTCGGCGAGGTCGAAGTTCCTGAAGACGCGCCGGCCGATGAACTTGGGCACCGGCGGCGTGTAGTGGCTCCAGTCGACCGGCGTCTTGTTGGCGCGGGCCTTCGCCAGCGGCCACAACGGGACCTGCTTCTTGTTGGCGTGCTGGGTGCGGACCTTCTCGTAGTCGGCATTGACCTCGGCGATGTACTTCGCCGCCTGCTCGGACAGCAGGCCTTGCGCGACGCTCACGCTGCGCGAGGCGTCCGGCACGTAGACCACCGGGCCTTCGTAATGCGGCGCGATCTTCACCGCCGTGTGCACGCGGCTGGTCGTGGCGCCGCCGATCAGGAGCGGAATCTTCCTGATGCGGAAATGGTCGTCCTTCTGCATCTCGCTGGCGACGTACTGCATCTCTTCCAGCGAAGGCGTGATCAGCCCCGACAGGCCGACGATGTCCGCGCCCTCGACCTTGGCCCGCGCCAGGATCTCGTGGCAGGGCACCATCACGCCCATGTTCACCACCTCGAAGTTGTTGCACTGGAGCACGACGGTGACGATATTCTTGCCGATGTCGTGCACGTCGCCCTTGACGGTGGCGATGACGATCTTGCCCTTGGCCTTGACGTCCTCGCCGGCCGCCGCCTGCAGCTTCTTTTCTTCCTCGATGTAGGGAATGAGGTGGGCCACGGCCTGCTTCATCACGCGCGCCGACTTCACCACCTGGGGCAGGAACATCTTGCCCTGCCCGAACAGGTCGCCCACGATGTTCATGCCGTCCATCAGCGGGCCTTCGATCACGTGCAGCGGCCGCCCGCCCTTGGCCAGCACCGCCTGGTAGGCCTCCTCCGTGTCCGGCACGATGAAGTCGGTGATGCCGGAGACGAGCGCATGCGACAGGCGCTGCTCCACGGTGCCCGAGCGCCACTCGTTCTTCTTCGATTCGTCCTTGGACGCGCCCTTGGCCGATTCCGCGATCTCCACCAGGCGTTCGCCCGCATCGGGCCGGCGATTGAGCACCACGTCTTCGACGCGCTCGCGCAATTCGGGCTCGAGCTCGTCGTACACGCCGACCATGCCCGCGTTGACGATGCCCATGTCCATGCCCGCCTGGATGGCGTGGTAGAGGAACACGGTGTGGATGGCTTCCCGCACCGGGTCATTGCCGCGGAAGGAGAAGCTCACGTTGGAGACGCCGCCGCTGACTTTCGCGCCCGGCAGGTTCTGCTTTGATCCAGCGCGTGGCGTTGATGAAATCGACCGCGTAGTTGTTGTGCTCTTCGATGCCGGTGGCGATGGCGAAGATGTTCGGGTCGAAGATGATGTCCTCGGGCGGGAAGTCCAGCTCGTCCACCAGGATGCGATAGGCACGCTCGCAGATCTCGATCTTGCGCTGGTAGGTGTCGGCCTGGCCCTTCTCGTCGAAGGCCATCACCACCGCGGCCGCACCGTAGCGCTTGACCAGCCTGGCCTGGTGCTTGAAGGCATCCACGCCTTCCTTCATCGAGATCGAATTGACGATGCCCTTGCCCTGGATGCAGCGCAGGCCGGCCTCGATCACCTCCCATTTGGAGGAGTCGACCATGATCGGCACGCGCGCGATGTCGGGCTCGCTGGCGATCAGTTGCAGGAAGCGCACCATCGAGGCCTTGCTGTCCAGCATGGCCTCGTCCATGTTGATGTCGATCACCTGGGCGCCGTTCTCGACCTGCTGGCGCGCGACGGCCAGCGCTTCCTCGAACTGGCCGTTCAGGATCATGCGCGCGAAGGCCTTCGAACCCGTGACGTTGGTGCGCTCGCCGATGTTGACGAACAGACTGCCCGCACCGATGGCCACCGGCTCCAGGCCGGACAACATCATGGGGGGAACACGCGCTTCGCTCATCTCTCACCTTGTATGCAACGGGGGTTGTGAAGGTGAGCGCGGTTGGAGGATTCCCAAGCCTGACGCCAAGCATCGGGCTTGGTCGCTGCAGCGCTCCTTGGGCTGGCTCGATTCTAATCCGGCGCCTTCAAGGCCGGGTGCGGGCATGACTCGTGCTTGTAGCCAATCGTCTCCTCGGTTGGGCGTCTTGCAAGTTTCTTCAGCCCAGCCTCTTGCATCCCCGGGGCCGGAAGGTCCCGGGGATTTTTTGCGCCAGGCTGATCAGATCGGCAGGTCGGCCTTCTTCAGCGTCCGCAGCACGAAGCTCGACTTGCTGTGCCGGATGCCCTTGATCTTGTACAGGCGTTCGCGCAGCAGGCGTTCGTAGTCGCGCGTGTCCTTCACCGCCACCCGCAGCAGGTAGTCGTACTCGCCGGAAACGAGGTAAGCCTCGATCACTTCCGGAATCGCGGCCAGCGTTTCGCCGAACTTTTCCAGCGTGTTGTCGGAATGGCTGTCCAGCGTCACCTGCACCAGCACGGTGTCGTTCAGGCCCAGCGCCTGGGCATTCAGGCGCACCGTGTAGCCTTCGATCACGCCGGCCTGCTCCAGCTTGCGGATGCGCTCCCAGCACGGGGAAGTGGACAGCCCGACGGCCTGCCCGACTTCCTGCAGGCTGGCCCGCGCGTTGGCCTGCAGGACGGAGAGAATTTTCCGGTCAAGGTTGTCCATAACGATGAATTATCGACTCGTTCGATATCCTTCAGCAAACTTTCCTGCATTCTGGAAAAACGCCAGCAAGATCGGCAAGACTTCCCGCACGCCGCCGCGCACACTGCAAGGCGTCGAGCCTGATTACCGGCAGGCAAGGCTGACAAGGACCCGGCGGGTTACCGCCCGCCGGGCCGCTTGAAGGGTTCAAGGGCATGAAGCCGCGGCGCGCGGCCCCAAGGGAGAGGAAGGCCTAGGCCGCTTCCTTGTAGAAGAACTCGCGCTGCAGCGAGCGCGCCGCCAGCGGCTCGATCGCGCTGCGGATGGCGCCGATGTGCTCCGGCGTGGTGCCGCAGCAGCCGCCCACGATGTTGACCAGGCCTTCGGCCGCGAACTCGCGCAGCAGGCGCGAGGTGACCTCCGGCGTTTCGTCGAAACCGGTTTCGCTCATCGGGTTGGGCAGGCCGGCGTTCGGGTAGCAGCTGATGAAGGTGTCGCGGCGCCGCGCGGTTGAGCTCCTGGATGTAGGGCCGCATCAGCGCCGCGCCCAGCGCGCAGTTCAGGCCCACGGCCAGCGGCCGCGCGTGGCGCACGCTGTACCAGAAGGCCGTGACGGTCTGGCCCGACAGGATGCGGCCCGACGCGTCGGTGACCGTGCCGCTGATGATGAGCGGCAGGCGCTCGCCGGATGGCCTCGAAATACTCGTCGATCGCGAACAGCGCGGCCTTGGCGTTGAGCGTGTCGAAGATGGTCTCGACCAGCAGCAGGTCGACGCCGCCTTCGACCAGCGCCTGCGACCTGCTCGTAGTAGGCGGCGCGCAGCTGCTCGAAGTCGACGTTGCGCGCGCCCGGGTCGTTCACGTCGGGGCTGATGCTGGCCGTCTTGGGCGTGGGGCCGAGCGCGCCGGCCACGAAGCGCGGCTTGTCCGGCGTGGAGAACTTGTCGGCGGCCGCGCGCGCCAGCCTGGCCGACGCCAGGTTCATCTCGCGCGCCAGGTCGCCCAGGTCGTAGTCGTCCTGCGCGATGCGGGTGGCGCCGAAGGTGTTGGTCTCGATGATGTCGGCGCCGGCCGCGAGATAGCCCTCGTGGATGTCGCGGATCACGTCGGGCCGGGTCAGGCTGAGCAGCTCGCCGTTGTTCTTCAGGTCCCTGGGGTGGTCCTTGAAGCGCTCGCCGCGGTAGTCGGCCTCGGTCAGCTTGAAGCGCTGGATCATCGTGCCCATGGCGCCGTCGAGGATCGCGATGCGCTGCTCGAGGAGGGCCGGCAGGGCCTGGCCGCGGGTGTAGGTGATCGGTTTCATGATGAGGGCATTGTAGAAAGAATCCGGTTTTCCCCGGACAATACGGGCCATCTTGCTGTCACCCTCCTCCGCCCCCGGCGCCATCCTCCACGAGATCTTCGGCTACGAGCAGTTCCGCGGGCCGCAGGCGGCCATCGTCGACCATGTCATCGCCGGCGGCGACGCGCTGGTGCTGATGCCCACCGGCGGCGGCAAGTCGCTGTGCTACCAGATCCCGGCCATCGCGCGCCAGCGCGCCGGCCATGGCGTGGCCATCGTGGTGTCGCCGCTGATCGCGCTGATGCACGACCAGGTCGGCGCCCTGCACGAGGCCGGCGTCGAGGCCGAGTTCCTCAATTCCACGCTGTCGGGCGAGCAGGCCAACGCGGTGGAAAAGCGCATGCTGCGCGGCGAGATCACGCTGCTGTACGCCGCGCCCGAGCGCGTGACCACGCCGCGCTTCCTGGCCCAGCTCGATTCGCTGCACGAGCGCGGCAAGCTCAGCCTGTTCGCCATCGACGAGGCGCATTGCGTCAGCCAGTGGGGCCACGACTTCCGCCCGGAGTACCGCGCGCTCACGGTGCTGCACGAGCGCTACGCCTCGGTGCCGCGCATCGCGCTGACGGCCACCGCCGACGCGATCACGCGCGCGGACATCGTGGAGCGGCTGCAGCTGGAGCAGGCGCGCCAGTTCGTCAGCAGCTTCGACCGGCCCAACATCCGCTACACCATCGTCGAGAAGAAGGACGCCGACGACGCAGCTGCTGCGCTTCATCGAAGGCGAGCACGAAGGCGAGGCCGGCATCGTCTATTGCCAGTCGCGCAAGCGGGTCGAGGAGATCGCGCAGACCTTGAGCGGCGCAGGGCATCCGCGCGCTGCCGTACCACGCCGGGCTGGACGCCGACGTGCGCCAGGCCAACCAGGACCGGTTCCTGCGCGAGGACGGCGTCGTGATGGTCGCGACCATCGCCTTCGGCATGGGCATCGACAAGCCGGACGTGCGCTTCGTCGCGCACCTGGACATGCCCAAGAACATCGAAGGCTACTACCAGGAGACCGGCCGCGCCGGGCGCGACGGCCTGCCCGCCGACGCCTGGATGGCCTACGGCCTGCAGGACGTGGTGAACCAGCGCCGCATGATCGACGAGAGCCCGGCCGGCGAGGAGTTCAAGCAGGTCATGCGCGGCAAGCTCGATGCGCTGCTGGCGCTGGCCGAGGCGCACCGACTGCCGGCGCGTGCGCCTGCTGGGTTACTTCGGCGAAGACTCGCACAGCCCTGCGGCAACTGCGACAACTGCCTGCATCCGCCCGCAAGTCTGGGACGGCACCGATGCCGCGCGCAAGCTGCTGTCCACATCTACCGCGTGCAGCAGCAAAGCGGCATCAGCTTCGGCGCCGGCCACGTGATGGACATCCTGCGCGGCAAGAAGACCGAGAAGGTGGCGCAGTTCGGCCACGAGCGCCTGAGCACCTTCGGCATCGGCGCGCGAGTTCAGCGAGGCGCAGCTGCGCGGCGTGCTGCGGCAGCTGATCGCCACCGGCGCGCTGGCCGTGGACGGGCAGGCCTTCAACACGCTGCAGCTGACCGATGGCTCGCGCGCCGTGCTCAAGGGCGAGACGCCGGTGCAGTTGCGCGAGTCGGTGTCGCTGCCCGCCGATGCGCGCCGGCGCAAGGGCGCGGCCAGAGCGGCGCCCGCGGTGGCGGCCGGGCTCACCGATTCGGGCCAGGCGCGCTTCGCGGCGCTCAAGGCCTGGCGCGCCGAGGTGGCGCGCTCCCACAACCTGCCGGCCTACGTGATCTTCCACGACGCGACGCTGGCCGCGATCGCCGCGCTCGCGCCCCGCTCGCTGGACGACCTGCAGGGCATCAGCGGCATCGGCGCGAAGAAGCTGGAAGCCTACGGCGAGGAAGTGCTGCGCGTCGTGAACGCGTGACTACTGCAGGAAGCCGATGTTGCGCGCCTCGCGCACCTCGGGCTTGATGCGGTGCTCGGCCTCGAGCTGCTCGAGGAACTCGGCGACGGTGAACTCCGCCGCCAGGATGTCGACCTGCCGCTTGACGGCGGCGAAGTCGCCGGGGCACAGCTGCTCCAGCCGCGCCAGCCGGGCCTGGACGTCGGCGCGTGAGCAGCGCGGCATCGCCGCGCCAGCGCTTCGGTGACGAACATCTTCTCGCGCTGCGCGGCCGTGAGCGGCTTGAAGCGGATCTTGAACGTGAAGCGCCGCAGCGCCGCCTGGTCGATGCGGTCCATCAGGTTGGTGGTGCACACGAAGATGCCGTTGAAGCGCTCCATGCCCTGCAGCATCTCGTTGACCTCGGTCACCTCGTAGGTGCGCTGGGCGCCGCGCCGGTCCTGCAGGAAGCTGTCGGCCTCGTCCAGCAGCAGCACGGCCTTTTCGTTCTCGGCTTCGCGGAACATGCCGGCCATGTTCTGCTCGGTCTCGCCGACGAACTTGCTCATCAGGTCGCTGGCCTGCTTGATCAGCAGCGGCTTGTCCAGGCTCTTGGCGATGTGCTCGGCCAGCGCCGTCTTGCCGGTGCCGGGCGCGCCGTAGAAGCACAGCGTGCCGTGGCCGCGCGCCTTGAGCGCCTGCACGATGCGCGGCAGCTCGAAGCGGGTCTCGACGTTGAGCATGTCCAGGTCGTAGGTGGTGACGCTGCGGCGCGCGCCGGTATCGTGCGGCGCGGTTGCCCAGCGCCTGGTCGGAGTTGCGCAGCTGCCGCTCGATCAGGCTTTCCATCGAGCTGCCGTCCGCGCTGGCCAGCCCGGCGAAGCGCACCGCGGTGCGGATCTGCGCCGGCGTCAGGCCCTTGCGTTCGGTCAGCTTGCCGACGAAGGCGTCGGACACCGTCACGCCTTCCAGCGTCTTGCGCACCAGGCCTTCGCGCGCGCCGGGCGGCGGCGACTTCAGTTCCAGGTGGTAGGCGAAGCGGCGGCGGAACGCCGGGTCGATCTGCTCGATGCGGTTGGTGACCCAGATGGTCGGCACCGCGTTCGATTCCAGGATCTGGTTGACCCAGGCCTTGCCGCTCACGCTGCTGTTGGGCGGCGCCACGACCTGCTCGGCGCGCGCCATCAGCTGCGCGGCTTCGCTCGAGATCGGCGGGAACACGTCCTCGACTTCGTCGAACAGCAGCGCGGCCTGCGCGCTGCCCTTGAGGAACACCTGCGCGATCTGCAGCGAGCGGTAGCGGTCGCGCCCGGACAGCGAGTTGCCGTCGCGGTCGGCGTATTCCACTTCGAACAGGTCCAGCCCGGCGGCCTGCGCCACCACCTTGGCCAGCTCGGTCTTGCCGGTGCCGGGCGGGCCGTAGAGCAGCACGTTGACGCCCGGCTCCTTGCGCGCGACGGCGTTGCGCAGCAGCGAGCACAGCACGTGCGCGTCGTCCTCGACGAAGCTGAAGTCGTGCAGCGCCAGCGCGCTCTTGGCCGAGGGCCGCGTGAACACCGCCATCAGCTCGTTCTGGTCGCGGTACTCGCGCATCAGCACCGGCGGCAGCTTTTCGCTGACCTTCATCAGGTCGGCCAGGTCGGTGATGTTGTGCTCGGAGATCAGGTTCTCCACCAGGCCGATGCGCTCCAGCCGCGAGCCGGCGCGCAGCGCCTCGCCGACCTCGGTGGCGTTCACGCCGGCGATCTCGGCAATGGCGGCGTAGGCCTCGGGCGCGTTGTTGACCTTGAACTCGACCAGGATGCTGCGCAGGTCGCGCTGGTAGCGCGCCAGCGTGCCGTACAGCAGCAGCGCGCGCTCGGCCTTGTTCAGCTGCAGCAGGCCCGGACAGCGCGTCGATGTTCTTTTCCACCAGCGTGGAATGCTTCTTCAGCGCGTGCGTCAGCCAGTCGCCGGTGACGGCCAGGACCGACAGCAGGTCCTTGGGCTGGTCCTTGGCGTATTCGTCCAGGTAGAAGAACAGCGTGCCTTCTTCGTAGGGGCCGCGCCAGACGCCGTGGCGGTCCAGGAATTCCTGCGTGGCGAGCTGTTCGTGGCCGCGCCAGAACTCGTTGTCCTTGCAGCGGCGCGCCAGGAACTCGCGCAGCCGCGCCAGCGCCGGCGCCGGCCACACCAGGTGCCGGCCGGCCAGCGACAGCAGGCCATTGAGGTCGCGCCGCACGTTGAACTTGCCGCCCTGCTTGGCCGCCAGCGTCAGCACGAAATGCGAGCACATCAGATCCAGCACCGGCGCGTCCTTCAGACCCGGCGAGGGAAGTACCTGCACATCCACCGAACGCTTGACCATTTGGGAAAGGCCTCCAGGACCTGTTGCGCGCCTTACGATAACGCGAGTTGATGCTACATGGAAGACGCCGATTGTGGGGAAAGCCCCACTTTCCGGGCTCTTTACCGCCGACAATTCCCGCGATGATCTCAACTCGCCGACATCCGCCAAGCCGCGCAGCGCCTGCAGGGCCAGGTGCTCAACACGCCCTGCGTGGAATCGCGCACGATCTCGCAGATCACCGGCGCGCAGGTGTTCCTGAAGTTCGAGAACCTGCAGTTCACCGCGTCGTTCAAGGAGCGCGGCGCCTGTAACAAGCTGGCCCAGCTCAGCGATGCCGAACGGCGAGCGCGGCGTGATCGCCATGAGCGCCGGCAACCATGCGCAGGGCGTGGCCTACCACGCGCAGCGCCTGGGCCTGCGCGCGGTGATCGTGATGCCGCGCTTCACGCCCGGCGTGAAGGTCGAGCGCACGCGCAGCTTCGGCGCCGAGATCGTGCTGCACGGCGACACGCTGGACGAGGCGCGCAGCCATGCGCTGGCGCTGGCGGCCGCAGCAGCAGCTGACCTTCGTCCACCCCTACGACGACGAGGCCATCATCGCCGGCCAGGGCACGGTGGGCCTCGAGATGCTGGAGGCCGTGCCGGAGCTCGACACGCTGGTGGTGGCCGTCGGCGGCGGCGGCCTGATCGCCGGGCATCGCCGTGGCGGCCAAGGCGCTGAAGCCGGGCATCGAGGTGATCGGCGTGCAGACGCTGCGCTTTCCCAACATGTACAACGCGGTCAAGCACGCAGTCGCTGCCCCAGGGCGGCAGCACCATCGCCGAGGGCATCGCCGTGGGCACGCCCGGGCGCATCACCCAGGAGATCATCGAGCAGCACGTCGACGACCTGGTGCTGGTCGACGAAGGCGACATCGAGCAGGCCATCGTGATGCTGCTGGAGATCGAGAAGACCCTGGTCGAGGGCGCGGGCGCCGCCGGGCTGGCGGCGCTGCTGAAGGACCCGGAGCGCTTCCGCGGCCGCAAGGTCGGCCTGGTGCTGGGCGGCGGCAACATCGACCCGCTGCTGCTGGCGGCGATCATCGAGCGCGGCATGGTGCGGGCCGGCCGGCTGGCGCGCATCCGCGTCAGCGCGCGCGACGTGCCGGGCTCGCTGGCGCAGCATCACGGCCATCGTCAGCGAAGCGGGCGCCAACATCGACGAGGTGCACCACCAGCGCGCGTTCACCATGCTGGCGGCGCAGAACGTCGAGATCGAACTGGTGATCCAGACCCGCGGGCGCGACCACATCCAGGCCGTGCTCGACGCCTTGCACGCAGGCGGCTTTGCCGCACAGGAGCAATGATGGACACGACACGCTGCAGTCGGCACTGGCCGACTACTTCGCGCCCTGGGTGCAGGCACTGGGCCTGAAGGTGGAAAGCTTCGACGCCGACAGCGTGACGGCCGCGGCTGCCGCAGGACGCGCAGCTGTCGCGCGTCGGCGGCATGCTGTGCGGCCAGGCCATGATGGCGGCCGCCGACACGGCCATGGTGCTGGCGCTCATCAACCACTTCGGCGAGTTCAGGCCCTGCACCACCGTGCAGATGAACACCAGTTTCCTCAAGCCGCTGTCCGGCCAGGATGCGCTGGTGCAGGCGCGCGTGCTGCGGGCCGGCAAGTCGCTGGCGTTCGGGGAAATCGACATCCGCGGCGCCAGCGACGGCAAGAGCGTGTGCCGCGCCAGCGTCACCTACGCGCTGCTGTGAAGCGCTGCGGCGAGGCGCCGCGTTAAAATCGAGCCCATCCCGGTCCAGAGCATCCAGAGGAAACGTCCATGTCCACCCCCGAAGCAGCGCCACAGCCACGGCGACCAGCCATGAGCCGCAAGACCGGCGTCGAGGCCATCGTTCACGCGATCCCGATCGTGCTGCCCGTCATGGGCGGCGTGCTGATCTTCCTGCTGGCCTTCATCGCCGTCTACATGGCCTGAGGCTGCGACAGCGCGGCAGCTTCCTTCCCGGCATGATGTGAATCGCCTCCGGGGCGATCGCCAGCCGCAGCCAGCGGCCCGCCCCGGCGTCCAGCGAACGCAGCTGGGCCGTCGACAGGTTCAGCGTCACCTTTTCACCGGGCAGCGGCTCCGGCTGCAGCGTGCACAAGCTGGTTTCACCCAGCACCAGCTGCTCCAGCGATCTTGCAGCGCAGGATGTTGCCTTGCGGCGCGCCGTCGGCCAGCAGGTCGATGCGTTCGCCGGCGATCACCCAGGTGACGGCGGCGCCGTCCGGAATCCGGTTCTTGTCCAGCACGCGCAGGCTGACCGCGCCCCCGGGCCCCCAATCCAGCCGTCGCCCAGCCGGGCTTCCTGCTTGTGGAATCGTCCGGCGAAAGTGGTTCTGGATGCCCACCAGCTCAGCCACGCGCGCGTTGCGCGGGACTCGCGAACACATGCGCCGGCGTGCCGGTCTGCAGGGCCGAGCCGGCATCGAGGATCACGACCCGGTCGGCCAGCCGCCGTGCCTCGCCCAGGTCGTGCGTGACCAGCACCATCGGCGTCGACAGGCTCTCCCGCAGCGCCGCCAGCTCCCGGTACAGCGCCTGCCGCGCCGGCGCATCCACCGCCGAGAACGGCTCATCGAGCAGCAGCACCTTCGGCTCGCGCGCCAGCGCCCGCGCCAGTGCCACGCGCTGCTGCTGCCCGCCCGAGAGCTGGGCCGGGCGCCTGCTTCCAGGCCGGCCAGGCCCAGGCGTTCGAACAGCGCCGGCAGCGTCCCGGCCGGCAGCGTTGCCGCCGCCGCGAGCGCCACGTTCTGCAGCGCGTTCAAGTGCGGGAACAGCGCGTAGTGCTGGAACACGAAGCCGGCGTGGCGCAGCTGGGGCGCGAGGTTCAGGCCGCGCTCGCTGTCGAACCAGGCCTGGTCGCCGACGGCGACGCGCCCGCGCAGGCTCCTGCTCCTGAGCAACCCGGCGACGGCACGCAACAGGCTGGTCTTGCCGCTGCCTGAGGGACCCACCAACGCGACCAGTTCGCCCGGCGCGCAGTCGAAGGCTGCGTCCAACCGCATCGGGGTCGTGTTCTGCAGCGCGACGTGAAGTGTCCCCATGGGGCCTCAGCGCTCCTGCAGCGGCCGGCGCCGGTCCGCGGCGAACACCAGCGCGACCGCCACCACCGAACATGCAACCAGCGCCAGCGCCATCACCTGCGCCGACGCCATGTCGAAGGCCTGCACGCGGTCGTAGATGGCGATGCTGAGCGTGCGCGTCTCACCGGGAATGCTGCCGCCGACCATCAGCACGACGCCGAACTCCCCCAGCGTGTGCGCGGCCGTGAGCGCCACGCCGCCCAGCAGGCCCGGCCACGCCAGCGGCAATTCGATCTTCACGAACGTGCGCCACGCGCCCAGGCCCGACACCCATGCCGCTTCGCGCAAGGAATTCGGGATGGCCGCGAACGCGCGCTGGATCGGCTGGGCCATGAACGGCAGGTTGATCAGCACGCTGGCGGCCAGCAGGCCTTCGAAGCTGAACACCAGCCGCAGGTCGAGCCGCTGCGCCAGCCAGGCGCCCACCGGCGAGCCCTGCCCCAGCGCCAGCAGAAGGTAGAAGCCGATCACCGTCGGGGGCAGCAACAAGGGCAGCATCAGCAGCGCCTCGGCCAGCGGCTTGCCGCGCCAGGCGGTGAATGCCAGCCAGCGGGCGAGCGCGATCCCTGGCGGCAACAGCAGCGCGGCCGTCAACACGGCCAGCAGCAGCGAAACGCGGGCGGCTTGCCAATCCATGGGCGCGATTGTGACCGCTACGGCGCGTCGAACCCGTGCCGGCGCAGGAGGGCCCTGGCCGGCGCGGTTTGCAGGTGCTGGTAGAAAGCCGTCGCCGCGGGGCCTGCCTGCTTGAGCAGGACCATGCGCTGGCGCAGCGGAGCGTGCAGGCTGTCCGGCAGGGCGATGTGCCGGGTGCTGCGCGCGGCGTCGCTTTCAGTGAGCAGGGACAGCGCCGTGATGCCGGCCTGCGCTGCCGCTGTGGTGACGAACTGCGTGGCCTGGGCGACGTTGTCGCCCAACACCAGCCGGGCCTGCGCTTGCTCCCACAGCCCCGCGCGCTGCAGCACCTCGCGCGCGGCCTGGCCATAGGGCGCGAGGTCCGGATTGGCGATGGCGAACTTCCTGACCCCGGCCCAGCCCGCCCTGAGGCCATTGAGCTGGGGGTCGAGTTCGATCGCGGAAGACTTCGGCACCACCAGGGCCAGCCGGCCGCTGGCATAGACGACACCGCCGTCACGGGCGAAGCCTGCCTCGGCCAGCTTCAGCGCGAATTGCTCGTCTGCAGACAGGAAGAGCTCGGCTGGCAGGCCCTGCTGGATCTGCCGCACCAGGTTGCCCGATGAGCCATAGGCGATGTCCAGGCGCACTCCGCTCTCGCGCGACCATGCCGCGGCGATCTCCCCGACGGCGCCTTGCACACTGGCGGCAACAGCGATCAACGGGGCCCGCGGCGCCGCTGAAGAGCTGGCAGCCAGGCCTGCCCAGCCCGCCGCCATGCTGGCGAGCCATTCACGGCGGCGCATTTCCGCCCCTTTCCAAGTTAAAGGTGATTTGCATAACCTCATGCAAGTTTTGCATTGTTTTCCCCCCTTCCCGGGGTCATGATGCCCCCCCGGTCCCTAAAATTGGGTGAACCAGCTGACCTGCGGATGTGAAACACCCCTTCACGCCCACCCGTTGCCGACCCCGCAACACCCGCCCGTCACACGCCAAGCCCGGTTTCAAAAAGGCCTCGATTCGTCGACACAAGGTGGGAGCTCCTTTTTGAAATCAGGTTTTACTTCAGGAGCTTTGGATGAACTCTCCGGTGATGCAGGGGCTTAATTTGGACACCCCTGCCTACGTGCGCAACGCAAGATTGGTTGCCTGGGTGGCCGACATGGTGGCCCTGTGCAAGCCGGACCGCATCCAGTGGTGCGACGGCAGCGAGGAAGAATACAACCGACTGTGCGCCCAGCTGGTGGACGCGGGCACTTTCCGCAAGCTCGACCCCGTCAAGCGCCCGAACTCCTACCTGGCCTGCTCCGACCCGAGCGACGTGGCGCGCGTGGAGGACCGCACCTTCATCTGCTCCGAAAAGAAGGAAGACGCGGGCCCGACCAACAACTGGATGGCGCCGGCCGAGATGCGCGCCACCCTGCACCCGCTCTTCGACGGCTGCATGCGCGGGCGCACCATGTACGTGGTGCCGTTTTCCATGGGGCCGCTCGGCTCGCCGATCTCGCACATCGGCATCGAGCTGTCCGACAGCCCCTACGTGGTCGTCAACATGAAGGTCATGACCCGCATGGGCCGCGAGGTGTACGACGTGCTCGGCGTCGAGGGCGAATTCGTGCCCTGCGTGCACACCGTGGGCGCCCCGCTGGAGCCGGGCCAGCAGGACGTGAAGTGGCCCTGCAACAAGACCAAGTACATCGTGCAGTACCCGGAAACGCGCGAGATCTGGTCGTTCGGCTCCGGTTACGGCGGCAACGCCCTGCTGGGCAAGAAGTGCTTTGCCCTGCGCATCGCCTCCACCATGGGCCGCGACCAGGGCTGGCTCGCCGAGCACATGCTGATCCTGGGCGTCACCAACCCGCAGGGCAAGAAGTACCATCTGGCCGCGGCCTTCCCCAGCGCCTGCGGCAAGACCAACTTCGCCATGCTGATCCCGCCCAAGGGCTTCGAAGGCTGGAAGGTGACCACCATCGGCGACGACATCGCCTGGATCAAGCCCCATGCGGACGGCAAGATGTACGCCATCAACCCGGAGGCGGGCTACTTCGGCGTGGCCCCCGGCACCAACACGCAGACCAACCCGAACTGCATGGCCAGCCTCGACAAGAACGTGATCTTCACCAACGTCGCGCTGACCGACGACGGCGACGTGTGGTGGGAAGGCATGGGCCCGGAGCCCGAGCACGCGATCGACTGGCAAGGCAAGGACTGGACGCCTGCCATCGGCCGCGAGACCGGCGCCAAGGCCGCGCACCCCAATGCGCGATTCACCGTGGCGGCCATCAACAACCCGGCGCTGGACAGCGCCTGGGACGACCCGAACGGCGTGCCCATCGATGCCTTCATCTTCGGCGGGCGCCGCTCCACCACGGTGCCGCTGGTGTCCGAGTCGCGCAACTGGATGGAAGGCGTGTACATGGCCGCCACCATGGGCTCGGAGACCACGGCCGCGATCGTCGGCCAGGTCGGCGTGGTGCGGCGCGACCCCTTCGCCATGCTGCCGTTCTGCGGCTACAACATGAGCGACTATTTCCAGCACTGGCTGGACATGGAGCACAAGCTGGAGGACAGCGGCCACACCCTGCCGAAGATCTTCTGCGTCAACTGGTTCCGCAAGGGCGAGGACGGCAAGTTCGTCTGGCCGGGCTATGGCGAGAACATGCGCGTGCTCAAGTGGATGATCGACCGCCTGGAGGGCAAGGCGCAGGGCCAGGAACACGTGTTCGGCCTGAGCCCCGCCTACGAGGACCTGAACTGGACCGGCCTCGATTTCAGCCGCGAGCAGTTCAAGACCGTCATCAGCATCGACAAGGCCGCGTGGGAAAAGGAGCTGCATCTGCACGCCGAACTGTTCCAGCAATTGGCCTATCACCTGCCGAAGGAGTTGGCCGAGACGCGGGCATTGATCGAGAAGCGCCTGGCGGCCTGACGCGGGCCCGCCCCAAGGAAAAAGCCACCCCCGGGTGGCTTTTTTTCATGGCGGCGCGGGTCAATCGCGCCAGGGTTTGAGTCGGTAGACGGGCGCTGCAACTCGGGCGAGGCGCAGTACCCGGCGGCGGCGCTCCCGCCGGCGAAGGGCCAGCCGCGAAGACCAGCCGTCCAGCATGGCCAGCACCGGGCGGGGCAGGCGTTGCAGCGCCAGGCTGAGCCAACTGGTTCGAGCGAGGGTGCTCATGGCGCGGCGCCTAGTAGTAAGCCTTGATGTCGCGCAGCGCGTCGGCGCTCATGGCGCGGCTGATATCGGCCATCACGCGCGCGTCGGTCAGCGCCAGGCTCCACAGCTTCTCGTCCTCGGCAGCTTGCTTGCGCGCGGCGGCCCATTTCTTCAGGCCCGTGCGCAGGGCGGCAGCGGAGCGCTTGGCCGGTGCAGCCAGCAGCGCGAGCGCGGCGAAAGCAACCGCCCACATCACGATCCAGGCTGCCATCAAATGGCCCTCGGTCCAGGTGTCGATCACCTGGTTGGCGACCACCATCAAGGCGGCGACGATGGCTGCGAGCAGCAGGCTGGCTCCGGCACGGGTGCCGTCGAAACCGCGTGCAGCCTCCTGGACGCTTGTGGCGATCCGTTGGGCGCGAACCACGCCGGGGTGTTCGGCGGGGTGGTTCACGTGGGCATAGCTGGTCATGGTTGTTCCCTTGTTCAGGACGCCTGGCGGGATTGCCAAGTGCGTACCGCAATACTAGGGTTTGCCCTGATATTTTGCCAATTTAGATTCATGATGACTATCATTCACAGCAATGATGAAAGCCCCCAACTTCCGCACGCTCGACCTGAACCTGCTGCGGGTCTTCGACGAGGTGATGACCGAGCGCAACCTGACGCGGGCGGCGCGCAACCTGGCGATGACCCAGCCGGCCGTGAGCAACGCGCTCAACCGCCTGCGCGAATCGGTCGGCGACAAGCTGGTCGTGCGCAGCGGCTATGGCGTCGAGCCGACGCCGCGGGCGCTGGCGCTCTGGCCGGCCATCGCCGACGCCCTGCGCCAGATGGAAGCCTCGTTCACGCCCGGCGACTTCGTCGCTTCGGAAGCCACCAACACTTTCGTCCTTGGCATGGCGGACGCCACCGCGGCGGAACTGGTGCCGGGACTGGTGGAGATCCTCGAGCGCGACGCACCCGGGGTGTCGATGCGCATCCTGCCGCTGACCACGCGGGACCCGCGCGGCCTGCTCGACGAGGGCCAGATGGACCTGGCGGTGGGATTCTTCCCGGCCGTGCTGGCCGACCTCACGGCCCAGGCCCAGGCAGGCGGGCTCGCGCCTTTCGACCACCAGCGGCTCTTTGCCGGCGAATACGTCTGCGTGATGCGCCGCGACCACCCGCTGGCCCGAGGGCCGCTGACGGTCAAGCGCTATTGCGAGGCGCACCACCTGCTGGTCAGCTTCTCCGGCAGGCCGTTCGGGTTCGTGGACGAGGCCCTGGCTTCGCTCGGGCGGAAGCGCCGCATCGTGCTGACCGTCAACCAGTTCTTCACGGCCGGCCGGGTCGTCGTGGGCTCGGACCTGCTCACCGTGCTGCCCCGCCATTTCGTCAGGATCACCGGCATGGCGCACGAGTTCGTGCTGCGGAACCTGCCGTTCGAGGTGGCGCCGGTGCTGATCGATTCGCTCTGGCACCGGCGCCAGGAACAACGCAGCGACCATGCGTGGCTGCGGCTGGCGGTGGCGGCGTCGGCCACCCAGGCTTTCGGCGCAGACCGCCCCTGAGGCGTCCGCCTGGCGCCGGCGGGAGCGCCCGCGCTCAGCGCACCACGCGCAGGTAGGCGCTGGCGGCGATGCGCAATTCCTCGGCTTGCCGGGGGTTCGAACCGGCGCGCGCTTCGGCACTTTCCATCAGGCGGCGGGCAACGCCGCCTTGCCCCTGGGGGGCAGGCAGGAGGCGGGCAAATTGGGCAAACAGGGCGTACATGGCAGGGTCACCGCGGGGGGTGAAAGTAGTGATGGACCCAGAATAAGGGTTTTCCCTAGGGTTGCAACCCCAAAGGGCCGGGGTCGTTGATGCAACTCACGCATGGTGGCCTGCGGGCTGCGCGCATGTGCGGGTCTACAAGCAGGTCGATAGTTCACGGGCATATCCGAAAGTTGGCGCTATGCTCCGACGATGAGCCAGCCGTCCCAGGACGCCATCACCCCCGCGAGCCAGCCCCTGCAATGGCTGGCCCAGGTGGCCGATGGGCTGGAAGAGATGCTGTGGGTGTGGGACGCTGGCAGCGGGCGCGTGGTCTACGCCAACCCCGCCTTCAGGCGTTTCTGGGGCGTAGGCGCCGAGGGCCTCGGCGGGGGCTGCGACGCACTGCTCGACCGCTTGCCCGGCGAAGACCGCGAACGGTTGCGCCGCGCCCGCCAGCAGGTGGCCGAGGTGGCCTACAGCCAGGAATACCGGGTGGAGTTGCCGGCCGCCGGCGGCCAGCCGGGCCGCACGGCGCGCGTGCGCGAGCGGGCATTCCCCAGCCTGCTGCCCGGCGCGGGGCCGTGCGTCACGCACATGGCGCGCGACGTCTCCTGGCAATTCGACACCACGGCGCAGCTGCGCGACGAGATCAGCCGCCGCACCGATGCCGAGCGCAGCCTGAGCGACGCGACCCAGCGCATGCAAGCCCTGATCGCCAGCGCCAACGACGCGGTGATCACCATCGACGAGCGCAGCGGGATCATCGACTGGAACGCCGCCGCCGAGCGGATGTTCGGCTGGAGCCGTCCGGAGGCGCTGGGGCGCACGCTGACCGAGCTGATCGTCCCGCCGGCCTTTCGCCAGCACCACCAGGAAGGCATCGAGCGCTTCCTGCGCGACGGCACGGCGCAGATCTTCAACCGGCGCGTCGAGACCCTGGCGCTGCGCCGCAGCGGCGAGGAATTCCACGCCGAGCTGTCGATCTGGCCGGTGCGAACCGGCGACAGGCACACGTTCAGCTCCTTCATCCGCGACATTTCGCGGCGCAAGGCGGCCGAGAAGGCGCTGGCCGATTCCGAGGCGAAGTACCGCAAGGTCGTGGAAAACGTCAACGAGGGCATCCTTGTCACGGCCGCCGGCCGCATCCTGTACGCGAACCCCCGGGCGCTGGCGCTCACGGGGCTGGACGACGAGACCGCGAAGTCGCGCCCCTTCATCGAGTTCATCCATCCCGACGACCGCGAGCGCGTGCTGGGCAACCACCTGCGCCGGCTCAAGGGCGAGCCGGTGGAAAACCACTACCAGTTCCGCGTCCTGCACCGCAACGGCGAGGCCCGCTGGCTGGAAATCAGCGCCGTGGTGTTCGAGTGGCAGGACTCGCCGGCCACGCTGAACTTCCTGACCGACGTCACCGAGCGCCGCCAGATCGAACAGGACATGCGCGCGGCGCTGGCGCGCGAGCGGGAGCTGTCGGAGCTGAAGTCGCGCTTCGTCGCCGTCGCCTCGCACGAATTCCGCACGCCGCTGGCCGCCATCCTGTCGTCGATCGAGCTGCTCGACGACTACGGCCCGCGCCTGCCGGAAGGCGAGCGCAAGGAGATCGTCGGCCTGATCAAGGACGCCGTCTCGCGCATGAACAAGATGGTGGAGCAGGTGCTGCTGACCAGCCGGCTGGAAGCCGGCAGCTTTTCCTTCGAGCCCAAGCCGCGCAGCGTCCCCGAGCTGCTGGTGCAGGTCGCCACCGAGATGGACCAGGCCCACCCCCAGGCCTCCCGCATCGCCATGCGGTGCGAAGGGGTCGAGCAGGCTCGCCTGGTGGACGGCAAGCTGCTGGGCCACATCCTGGTCAACCTGCTGGGCAATGCGCTGAAGTATTCGCCGCCCGACAGCGCCGTGACCTGCACCGCCACCGCCGAGGGCGAGCAGCTGCACCTGTCGGTCGCCGATTGCGGCATCGGCATCCCGCCGGCCGACCTGCCGCGCCTGTTCGAGTCGTTCCACCGCGGCACCAACGTGGGCAACATCCAGGGCACCGGCATCGGCCTGCACATCGTCAAGGAGTGCGTGGAGTTGCACCGCGGCAGCATCGAGGTCAGCAGCGAGCCCGGGCAGGGCGCGACATTCCAGGTGCGCCTGCACGCGCCATTGGCGGGCTAGGGCGTTCACGCATGGCGCGCATCCTGATCGTGGACGATGACGCGGCGCTGCTGCGGCTGCTGCAGCTGCGGCTGCGCGCCGAGGGCCACGAGGTGGTGGAGGCCGATTCCGGCGAAGCGGCGCTGGCGCGCCTGGACCGGGAGCTGCCGCAGCTGCTGATCACCGACCTGCGCATGGGCGGGATGGACGGGCTGCAACTGTTCGAGGCCGCGCACCGCCGCCACCCGCTGCTGCCGGTGCTGATGCTCACCGCGCACGGCACCATTCCCGACGCGGTCAGGGCCCTGCAGCGCGGCGTCTTCGGCTACCTCGCCAAGCCGTTCGAGGCGCGCGAGCTGATGGCCGAGGTGGACCGGGCCCTGGCGGCCTCGAATGCGCTGGGTGCCAACATCCCGATCGACGAGGCGGGCGCCCACAGCGGCGAGGCCTGGCGCGAGGCCATCCTCACGCGCAGCCCGCGCATGCAGCAGCTGCTGGCCGAGGCGCGGATGGTGGCGCAGACCGATGCCTCGGTGCTGATCCAGGGCGAGAGCGGCACCGGCAAGGAGCTGCTGGCGCGTGCGATCCACGCGGCCGGCGCGCGAGCCCGCGAGAACTTTGTCGGCGTCAACTGCGGCGCCATCCCGGAGAACCTGGTCGAGTCGGAGCTTTTCGGCCACGTCAAGGGCGCATTCACCGGCGCCGCGCGCGACCGCGCGGGCCTGTTCCTCGACGCCCAGCGCGGCACCATCTTTCTCGACGAGATCGCCGAGCTGCCGCTGGCCGCGCAGGTCAAGCTGCTGCGCGTGCTGCAGGAGCGCGAGGTGCGACCCGTCGGCGCCGAGCGCGCCGTGCGGCTGGACGTGCGGGTGATCTGCGCGTCGCACCGCAAGCTGGAAGACGAAGTCGCCGCCGGGCGTTTCCGGGAAGACCTGTTCTACCGGCTCAACGTGGTCAGCCTCGTGCTGCCCCCGCTCGCGCAGCGGCGCGAGGACATCGGCCTGCTCGCGCAGCACTTCATGGCCGCGCTCGCCCAGCGCTACGGCAGGTCCGTCTCCGGCTTCGGGCCGGGCGCCGTCGAATTGCTCATGGGCGCCGCGTGGCCGGGCAACGTCCGGCAATTGCAGAACGTGGTGGAGAAATGCGTGGTGCTCGCCACGGCGCCGTTGCTGGACAAAGGCCTGGTGCAGCGCGCCCTGTCCAACCAGGCCGGCGAGATGCTGCCGTTCGACGAGGCGCGCCGGCAGTTCGAGCGCGACTACCTCACGCAGCTGCTCAAGCTCACCGCCGGCAACGTCAGCCAGGCCGCCCGGCTGGCTCAGCGCAACCGCACCGATTTTTATGCGCTGCTCGGGCGGCACCAGCTGGAACCGGGCGCGTTCAAACCGGGCACCTGAAGGTGTCGGCATTGCCCGACATCGCAAGTCATTGATCTGAAAGGGCCTGCGCCCTTTTCGCGCCTGGCACTGTCTGCGATCGCCGACAGGCCCGCACCGGCGTGGCCGCGCAAGTCCTTGATTTCATTGGACTTGGCAACTGGCATGGGTCTTGTATTGAAGATTCCCATGAAACTTCTTCAACCCCACTCGATGCGCCTCGCGCGGCGCTTGCGGCAATTCAACCTGTCGCTGGCCGCAGTGCTGGCGGCCATGGCCCTCACGGCCTGCGGCGGCGAGCCTGCGCGCGAGCCTGCCGCTTCTTCCATCAATAAGGGCGTGCAGCAGATCCTGCAGTCCAGCACCTGATCCCCCCTTTCTTCAACCCCTCCCCAGGAACATCGCCATGACGCCCCACCAGATCGACCTCGTCCAGAAATCCTTTGCCGAAATCAAGCCGATCGCCGCAGCCGCGGCGGGCATCTTCTACGACCGCCTGTTCACGCTGGACCCGAGCCTGCGGTCCATGTTCAAGGGCGAGATGACCAAGCAGGGCCAGATGCTGATGAGCATGATCGGCGCGGCCGTGGCCGGCCTGCGCAACCTGGAGACGCTCGCGCCCGTGGTGCGCCAGCTGGGTGCGCGCCACGTCGGCTATGGCGTGCGCGCGGAGCACTACGCCACCGTCGGCAGCGCCCTGCTGTGGACGCTCGAGCGCGGCCTGGGCGCGAAGTTCACGCCCGAGGTGCGCGACGCCTGGGCCAACGCCTACAACCTGTTGTCCGAGGTGATGCAGCTGGGCGCCATGGAGCCGGCGATGGTTTGAGCCCCCACGGGCTTCGCCCTGCCCCCTCAGGGGGCGCAACCGGCTAGAGGCGGCTCGTCGCCGGTTGGGCCTTGATTTGGGTCGGCACAATGGCCGGATGAAGATCCAGCTGCTGTCCGACCTGCACCTCGAAGTGCATCCGCACTACCGGCCCCAGCCGGCGCCCGAGGCGCAGCTGCTGGTGCTGGCCGGCGACATCGGCTCGTACCAGCGGGGCAGCCTGCTGACGGGCCAGGACTTCGGCCTGGAACGCTTCTCGCCCCGGCTCGGCTGGCCGGTGCCGGTGCTGTACGTGCCGGGCAACCACGAATACGACAACCTCGATTTCGACGCAGCGCATGCGCGGCTGCGCGAAACCTGCGAGCGGCTGGGCATCACCTGGCTGGAACGCGAGGTGCTGGAACGCGATGGCGTGCGCTTCATCGGCACCACGCTCTGGGCCGACTTCGACGCGCTGGTGACCGACAGCGACCGGGCCGGACCGTACACCGACGTGCTCAAGAAGCGCGAGAAAGCCTTCCGTGCCGCCAACTATTACCTGCAGAAGATGGGCTCCACGCGCCACGGGGAGCCGCTGCTGGCACCGGCTTGGCGCGAGCAGTCGCTCGAATGCGGGCAATGGCTGCGCCATGCGCTGGCCGAGCCGTTCGAGGGCAGCACCGTGGTGGTGACGCATTTCGCACCAAGCCTGCGCAGCGCCGACCCGCGCTACGGCCTGACGCCGGGCACGGCGGGGTTCTGCAATTCCATGGATGAGCTGCTGCCGCTGGCGCAGTTCTGGCTGCACGGCCACCTGCATTGCCAGCAGGACTACATGGCGGCGGGATGCCGCGTCATCGCCAACACGCTGGGCTACGCCGCGCGCGGTGAGCAGGAAGGTTTCCGCGACCAGCTCGTGATCGAGGTCGGGCCGCGCCCGCTGTGAGCGCGCGATCTGCGCGGCGCCACGGCGGGGCGCGGAACTTGCATGGAAATAGTGGATTCCTTCCTTGTGAGGTTTCGCACCGAAAGCGGGCCGTGCGCACACATCTACCCGGAGTTCTTTACATCCCCGACGTCATGCGGACAAGGTCGGCATGGAACACTGATGCATCAGGAGGTCACCATGCATAGAACCAACTGGACCCCGACCCTCGCCTGGCTCGCCGCCGTCACCGGCGCGTTCGCCTTGGCCATCGCCGCACCGAGCGAATCGAACCTGATGGGCCGCCTGCCCACGCTCACCGCCAAGCGCCTCGACCAGCAGCTGGTGGTGCTGCCGCATGGCCTGCCGGCGGAGCGCACGCTGGCGCTGGTCGCTTTCCAGACCGGCCACCGCACGGAAGTCGACAGCTGGATCAAGGGCCTGCGCCTGGACCACGACCCCACCATCCCGTGGTTCAAGATGCCGGTGTTCAACGACCCGGGCAACGAAAGCGCGCGCAACGACATCGAAAGCCGGATGCTGGCGCGCCATCCCGCCGGGAAGGATCCCGCGCGGCTGATCCCGGTGTTCACCGACCGCCAGGCGTTCATCCGCGCCGCCGGCCTGACCGGGACGGAACACGCCTGGGTGCTGGTGCTCGATCGCGAAGGCAAGGTGCTCGCGCGCGCCGAAGGCATGTTCGACGAAAACAAGGCGCAGGCCCTGCGCGAAACGCTCCTGGCGCCGGGCGGCCAGGGCTCGCCCTAATTCGCCAGCGCCGCCGCCGCGGCCTGCGTGAGCGCCGCGGTCAATGAATCGAGCACCTCGGATTCGAGGTTCCAGCAGTGCCAGTACAGCTGGATCGGCAATCGGTGGGCGGGTGCGATGTTGACCAGCTGCCCCTGCTGCATCAGCCCGCGTGCAAGCAGCTCGGGCACCACGCTCGCCCCCCAGCCGGCCAGCACCGCCCGCACCTGGCCTTCGGAACTCGGCACGAACAACTGGTTGAGCGTCACGCGCCTCAGGCCGAAGGCCTTGCCGACGAACTCGCTTTGCATGTCGTCCTTGCGGTTGAAGGCGATGAACGGCACTTCGCGGAAGTTGTGCGGCCCCAGGCCCTTGGGAAAATGCTCGGCGGCGAATGCTGCCTGCGCCACGGCCACGTACTCCATGGCACCGAGCGGCACCACCTTGCAGCCGCGCAGCGCCTGTTTGAGCGTGGTGACGCACCCCAGGACCTGACCCTCGCGCAGCCACTCCTGGGTGAAGTCCTGGTCGTCGGCGATGATCTCCATCGGCAGTCCCTGGCGCGCGAGGTCGTTGAGCGCGGGCAGGGCCCAGGTGGCGATGCTGTCGGCGTTGACCGCGATCGAGATGCGCTCTTCCTCGCGCGCGCCGCCGGTGGAACTGGGCGCCAGTTCCTTGAGGTCGCGTTCCAGGTCGGCGCGCAGCAGCCGCATCTGCTTGGTGTGCTTCAGGAGGAGCTGGCCCGCCGACGTCGGCTTCAACGGGCGGCTGCGCACGATCAGCACCGTGCCCACCTGCGCCTCCAGCGCGCGCAGGCGCTGCGAGACCGCCGACTGGGTGATGGACAGGCGCTGCGCGGCGCGCTCGAAGCCGCCTTCCTCCACGATGGCGGCAAGGCACTCCAGTGCGTCGGGGTCGAAGGTGCTCACGGACTCCCTCTCATAAGCCAATCTGATCTGGCTGCTGGGAGTTTAATTTCCCTTTTGGCCCGGCACAAGGCGGCGCTGCGCAGCGCCGCGCCTCACTCGTCCCTCTCGCCCGGCTCGTACAGCGTTTCGCGGCCCATGCGGTCGAGGACCAGTTCTGCCGTCCAGGGCAGCATCAGCGAGCCGCAGCGGCTGTCGCGGTAGATGCGCTCCAGCGGCAGGTGCTTCATCATGCTCTGGCCGCCGCAGGTGCGGATGGCCAGGCGCGCGATGTCGTTGGCGCCTTCCATCACGCTGTAGTGGGCGGCGTAGAGCCGCATGCGCGCTTCCTGGGTGGGATTCGGGCCGGCTTCCAGGATGGCGCGCGTGAAGAGGCTCTTCATCGCCTCGAGCTGGATGCGCATCTGCGCCACCGCGATCTGCTTGGTCGGGTACATGCGGCGGACGGTCTGTCGCTCGCCCGGCCGCCACGGCTCGCCGGTGGCCTCGTTGATCTCGCCGCGCAGGTAGCTCACGGTGAAGTCGTACGCGGCGTTGGCCAGCCCCAGGTAGGTGGGCGCCAGCGTGAAGAACATCGCCGGCCAGGTTTGCGCGCCCTTGAAGTAGACGCCGCGCGGCATGAGCTGCTCGTCGTCGGAAACGAACACTTCCTTGAACGCCAGGTTGCGGCTCACGGTGCCGCGCATGCCCAGCGGGTCCCAGTCGCCGCTGATCGAGAAGCCCTCGCTCGTCGCCGGCACGGCGAGGTACAGGGTGTCGCGCGCGTCGGGCTTCTCGTCGCCCTTGTCTTCGGTGCACAGCACGCCGTAGTAGTCGGCGGCGCCGGACAGCGACGCGAAGATCTTGCGCCCGTTCACGACCCAGCCCCCGTCCACCTTGCGCGCCGTGGTGCCGAAGGGCGCGCGGCCGGCCGCGGCGGCGCTGCCCTCGGAGAAGGGTTGTGCGTACACGGCCCCGTCCCGCACCACCCGCTTGAAATGCAGTTCGCGCCGGCGCGCATGCTCGGCGCGCTGCGCGTCGGTCATCGCGATGCCGTCGGCCAGCACGCCGGTCCACATCGTCGAGCAGATGTGCATGTTGTAGGTCAGCGCCGTCGCGCCGCAAAAGCGCCCGATCTCGGCCGCCACCATCATGTACGTGGGGTAGTCGGCGCCCAGGCCGCCGTGCGATTCGGGCACGCACAGGGCCAGCAGCCCCGCCGCGCGCAGGTCCTCGTAGTTGGCAAACGGAAAGCTCGCGCTCTCGTCCCATTGCGCCGCGCGCGGCGCGAATCTCGTGCGGCCCAGCTCGTTGGCCAGCGACAGCAGCGAACGCTGCCGGGCCGTGAACGGCAGGTCGCCGACGGCGGGGGTGAAGTTCAGGGCGTCCATGGCAATCCTCAGGGAAAACGTCAGTGCAGCAGTTCGCGCGGCAGCGCCAGGAAGTTGAGCACCAGGCCGTCGAAGTCGTCCGGCGCTTCCAGGTTCTGCAGGTGGCCGATGCCGCGCATTTCCAGGTAGGTGCTGTGCGGGATCGCGTCGGCCATCTTCTTCATCACGGCCGGCGGCGCATTGCGGTCGTGCTCGCCGGCCACCAGCAGGGTCGGCACCTGGATCTGCGGCAGGTTGGCGCGCCGGTCGAAGGTGACCAGGGCTTCGAGCGCGCGCCGGTAGGTGGACGCGGGCACCTGGCTCATGCAATGCGTGGCCAGCCGCACGCCTTCGGGCAGCGAGCCGGTCCCACCATCTGCGGCACCAGCACGTCGGCCAGGTCCGCCATGCTCTTGCCGGCGTCCAGCGGCGCGGTGCGCTGCGCGATGAACTCACGCTGCCAGTCGCCCTCGGCCTTGCCGAAGGACGGCGACGTGCCGCAGAGGATGAGCCTGCTCACCAGCTCGGGGCGGCGCGCCATCACTTCCTGCGCCACCATGCCGCCCATGCTGTGGCCCAGCAGGATCAAGCCGGCGCGCCTGTCGTTGTTTGCAGTTCCCGCGGCAGAGCCTTTTCGTCGCCGGCCAGCAGCGCCTCGATCAGCGTGATGCAGCTGTGGGCCAGCCCCTTGAACGTGTACGGTTCGATCGGCGCGCTGCGGCCGTAGCCGGGCATGTCCCAGGCGACCGCCCGGTAGCCCGACGAGGCCAGCGTCTCCACCTGGGGCGCGAAGGCCAGGTGCCCGCCGCCGATGCCGTGCAGCATGAGGATCGTGGGGCCGCTGCCCAGGATGGTGAAGCTGGGAACGTTCATGCGACGAGCCTCCCTGCGTCCACCACCGCCACGCCATCGAGTTCGACCGTGCAGTTGCGCAGCGGCAGGTCGAAGTGGCCGCGCGTGTAGCGCCCGGCCACTTCGTTGGCGCCCGTGCTGTAGAGGAAGTTGCCGGCGAAGGCGCGCAGCTCGGTGCCGTTGAAGTCGCGCTTGTCGTACAGGGCCATGCTGTCCCAGCGCGCCGCCGCGTTCAGGCCGTAGCCGACATGGCTGACCGCATAGGCATTCCGGCCGGCATTGTTCTCGGAGCCCGCTTCCAGATCCGCCCAGGCGGCGATGTAGCTGCGCATCAGGTCGGCGTCCACGCCGGCGCCGTCGATGCTTCGTCACGTAGTCGTTCTCGATGCGCAGCGTGATCGGGCGCTCGATATAGCGCTTGAAGGTGAGGTTGACGTCGCCTTCGGCCAGCACCAGCGTGCCGTTGACGCTGCCGGCCGCGGGGAACGCCAGCGCCAGACCGCCGGGCCAGTGGGTCATGGTGCCGGGCCGGGTGGTGTAGCCCCAGTTGCCGCCGCAGGTGGCGCCCGCCATCGAGATCGCGAGGTCGGTCCCGGCGGCCGAGGTCGACGCGCATGGACCGCGCCGAACGCAGGCGCTTGACGTGCCCCTTGACCAGCGGCTCGAGCGCGTCGTCCGGGCAGCAGCCGCGCCAGCGCTTCCGGGATGTTCGTTGCTCACGTAGATCACCCGCGCGCCGCCGCGCAGGATGGCCGGCAGCTCGGGCGCGTGCATGAGCCCTTCCACGGTGCAGTCCACCACCAGGGTGCTGCCGGCGAGCGCCGCGATGACGGGCGCGATCTGCTGCAGCGCGGTGGACGCGCCGGTCGAGCGCACCGGCGGACCCGCCGCATCGAACAGCGTCGGCACCGAAATCTCGAACGCACTGGCAGCCCAGCCGCGCGGCGGCCAGCCGCGCCAGCTGCGGCAGCACCGGACGGCTCTGGCTTTCGCTGAGGACGGCCACGGTGTCGCCCGGCCGCAGCGCACAGCGCGCCAGCACGGCTTCGAAGGCATCCACCCAGGCGGGCTCTATGGTTTCCTGCAGCATGGTTTTCCGGTTTCGGCCATACTACATGAAGATTCATGTAATCTGCGTCGATGAACCCACCCCGCAAAGCCCAGCCGCCGAGCTTCTCCGACCCACGAGTTCCGCACCGCGCTGGGCATGTTCGCCACCGGCGTGACCATCGTCACCGCGCGCACGGCGGACGGCAAGGTCATCGGGCTCGACGGCCAACTCCTTCAACTCGGTTTCGCTCGATCCGCCGCTGGTGCTGTGGAGCCTGTCGCAGGCCGCGGCTTCGCTGCCGGCTTTCCGCGCCGGCTCGCACTACGCGATCAACGTGCTGGCGGCCGACCAGAAGGCGCTGGCCGAGCGTTTCGCACTCAAGGGCACCGACCGCTGGGCCGGCGTGAGCTTCGTCGGAAGGCACGGGCGGCGCGCCGCTGCTGGCCGGCGCTGCGGCCACCTTCGAATGCTTCAACCGCAGCCGCTACGAGGAAGGCGACCACGTGATCTTCGTCGGCGAGGTCGAGCGCTGCAGCTGGCGCGCGGGCGCGCTCGCCGCTGCTGTTCCACGGCGGGCGTTCTATACCGAGCATCCGCTGTGAAAAGCCGACATGGGCAGGCACCGCGCTTCGTCGACGGCTACCTGGGCTACCTGCTCGGGCCAGGCCAACCATGCGCTGTACAAGGACTTCGACGCCCAGGTGCGCGCGGCGGGCCTCAGCTCCATCGAATGGCGGGTGCTGGCCGACGCTGCACGACAGCGAGCCGCTGACGGTCGGCCAGCTGGCCCATGAGGTGCTTGTCCAAGCAGCCCACGGTGACCAAGCTGGTGCAGCGCATGGCCGAGCAGGGCTGGGTGGCGCTGCAGGCCGACGCCAGCGGACCAGCGCTGCACCCTGGTGATGGCCACCGCCGCCGGCAAGCGCCTGGTGCGCCCGCTGGTGGACGAGGCCGCCAGCACGAGACGCGCGCATGCTGCGCTCGCTCGCGCCTCGGAAAAAGTGGCGCTCAGCGCAACTGCTGGAGCAAGCTCGCGCAGCCGGTGAGCTGGGGATCGAGGGCATTTCGCTCCGGCTGGCGCGGCTTGCCTTTTCTGCCCGCCGGCCGGCAAGCCCAGCAGGCGGCCGCCCGGAAGCACAGGCAACTGGTTCGACGACCCCTTCTTCCGGCTCTCCTCGGGCCTGCCGGCCAGTGCCCGGCGCCACTGGGTCCGTTGTTCACCGTGGATGAACAGCGGCGCGAAGCGCATTACCGCATCGAGCGCGGCACCAGCTGCTGGCTCGCCGGCAAATGCAAGGACAGCAATGCCTATCGCTACGACAAGCAGCCTGGCGCCGCAGGTCCGGAAGCGGCGCTGAGGCGCGGTGCCCGGCATCGAGCGCACCAGCGTGTGGGTGACGATCCAGCGGCGCTGGGTCTTCCTGGAAGGATGCGTGCGCCTCGCGCGAGCAGGCCGCGCAGCTGGAGCAGGCGGCCCGGCAGGTACCCGACGTCGAATCGGTCGTGCCCGCCCTGGCGTGGGCACGGGCGCCGCGCTACCGTGCGCGAGGCTCCGCTCGCTCGATGAAGCGCGTCACCGCGCGGCACGCGAGCAGCTAACATCGATCCGATGATCGAACGCAAGACACCACCTGGACACGCTGGCGATCTCGCTGCTGCTGGCCTGCTGCCTGTTCTGGGGCTTCCAGCAGATCCTGATCAAGACCACCGTCGGGGAGGTGCCGCCCGCTGTGGCAGGCCTCGCTGCGCTTCGCCGGGGCCACCGCGCTGCTGTGGCTGTGGTGCGCCGCGCGCGGCGTCAAGCTGTTCGCACCGCGACGGCACGCTGCGCCCGGGCCTGCTGGCCGGCGGCTGTTCGCCGGCGAGTTCAGCTGCATCTACCTGGGCCTGCGCGACACCACGGCGTCGCGGCTGACGGTGTTTCTCTACACCTCGCCGTTCGTGGTGGCGCTGCTGCTGCCGCGCCTGGTGCCATCGGAGAAGTTGCGGCCGCTGCAATGGGCCGGGCTGCTGATCGCCTTCGCCGCGGTGGCGGTGGCGTTCAGCGAAGGGTTCAGCGGCGCCAGCACGCCGCGCCAGCTGCGCGGCGACGCGCTCGCACTGGCGGCCGGCGTGCTGTGGGGCCTGACCACGCTGGTGATCCGCGCCTCGCGCCATGAGCAAGGTCAGCGCGGAGAAGACCTTGTTCTACCAGGTGGCCGTCACGGCGCTGGTCGGCGCCCGTTGCTGTCGCTGGCGCTGGGCGAGCCCTGGTCGCTGCACTACTCGGCCTACGCCTGGGGCTCGCTCGCGCTGCAGACCGCGATCGGCGCGTTCGCCAGCTACCTCGACGTGGATGTGGATGCTGCGGCACTACCCGGCCACGCAGATGTCGTCGTTCACCTTCCTCACGCCGGTGTTCGCGCTGGTGTTCGGCGTGGCGCTGCTCAAGGAGCCGCTGACGCTGCAGCTGGTGCTGGCCCTGTGCGGCGTGGCGGCGGGCATCGTGCTGGTCAACCGCCGGGCCGGTTGACGCCGCCCGCGATTCACGCCGTCAGCGCCGGCGCCGCCTCCTTCGCGACCAGCTGGTCGAGCGTGCGCCGGAAATGCGCGAGCGGCGCGTCGGCCACCACGGCCAGCAGCTTGAAATCGGGGTCTTCGTCCATGGCCCGCTGCTGGGCCTCGATGATGTGCTTGTCTTCCAGGAAGCCTTCGATCAGGCTCGCGTGCAGCGAGCGCGAGATGTTGGCGTCCTCGCCCTCGAAGTTGTTCAGGTAGATCCAGAAGTGATGCGTGGTCTTGCGCGTCTCGGGGGTCATGAACTGGCAGTTGCGGTAATCCCGCGCCCCCTCGGTATTTCCCTTCTCGGCGCCGCTGCCCGCGGGGGTGAACGTGGTGTAGAGGAAGAAGTTGCCGGGGATGTGCATGTGGCCGATGTTGCGGCGGTCCACGTTCTGCGTCTTCTCCGCAGCCGGCAGCACCTTCTTGTGGAAGGGCGGCGGCGGCGCATTCATGTGCCAGCGCTCGACCCGGAAGCCCCGCTCGAGCCGCTCCATCGCCAGTGGCTTGGTGACGTACGCGTATTCCTCCGAGCCGCCCAGCGTCTTCGTGTGCACGAAGGCCAGGTGCGCGAAGTCGCTCAGGTTGTCGACGATGAGCAGGTAGTTGGCGTCGTAATGCAGGTAGCCCGGAATGCCCTTCCACTGCGGGTCGCGCAGGAACGGGAAGTCGAGGATGTCGTCGGCATTCGCCAGTTCGGGCTCGCCCATCCAGATCCAGACCAGGTGGTCGCGCTCGACCACCGGGTAGCTGCGCACGCCGAGCTTGGCGGGGATGTTGTCCTGGCCGGGAATCTGGATGCACTTGCCGGTCGCGTCGAACTTCAGCCCGTGGTACATGCAGCGGATGCAGTCGCCCTCGCGCCGGCCCAGCGACAGCGGCGCGCCGCGGTGGCAGCAGCGGTCCTTGAGCGCCACGACCTGGCCGCTCTCGCCCTTGTACAGCAGCACGCGCTCCTCGAGCAGCGTGCGCGCGAGCAGCTTGCCGTCGATCAGCTCATGGTCCCAGGCGGCGACGTACCAGCAATTCTTCAGAAACATGGGTTCTCGCGGGCCGATGCCCGCGTGTGTTTTTGGGATGGGACAATCGTAGGAACGTGCGGCGCGCGGATCAACCGCTTGCGCTGGCTTCTGTGTTCCGAATCCTGAACAATGAACTGGGACGACTTCGACGCTTTCTGCCAGGTGGTCGAGCACGGCGGCTTCACCGCCGCCGCGCGCGCGCTCGACCGTCCCAAATCGAGCCTGAGCGCGTCGGTGGCGCGCCTGGAAGAGCAGATCGGCACCCGCCTGCTGGAGCGCACCACGCGCAGCCTGCGCCTGACCGAGGCGGGTGAATCGCTCTACCGCGACATCTCCAAGCCCTTTTCGCAATTGCGCGAGCTCGCGGTGGACGCGGTCGCCAAAGGCGCGCAGGTGCAGGGCACGCTGCGGATCGCGGCGCCCTACGAGTTCGGCGCGCACCACCTGGCGGCGGTGGCCTGCCGCATCATGGCCGAGCACCCGCAGCTGAAGGTCAACATCGACGTGGAGCATGCGCGCGTGCCGCTGTTCGAGCGCCACTACGACATCGCCTTCACGTCCATCGACCACACCTTCGCGCCCTCGAGCACCGTCACGCGCCGGGTGTTCTCGCTGGAGCGGGCACTCTTTGCCGCGCCGCAACTGCTGGCCCAACACCCGGCGCTGGCCGGCCCCGAGGACCTGCATTCGCTGCCGTTGCTCGCGGGCGCGGACGACGCGGACTGGGAATTCACGTCGGCCGACGGCGCCGCGTCCAAGGTGGAAGTGCGCAACCCGCGCATGCGCAGCGGCAACGCGGGCGTGCGCCTGGAGGCGGCGCTGGCAGGACTGGGCGTCGCGCGAATCACGGCGACGTTCTGTGCGCCGGCGCTGGCGCAGGGCCGGCTGGTCCGGCTGCTGCCCGAGTGGCGTTGCGCCCCGCTGCGCATCTACGCGCTGTTGCCGGGGCGCCGGCTGATGCCGGCCAAGGTGCGCGCCTTCATGGATGCGCTGGAGGCGCTGCCCACGCACCAGGGCTAGTGTCCGCCGGCCAGCCGCTCGTTGGCAAACGCGACATACCAGTCCAGGCAGCCCGGGTTGGCCATGGCGTCCCGGTTGACCACCTTCTCCAGCGGCTGCCCCAGCAGCAGCTTCTTGATCGGCAACTCCTGCTTCTTGCCCGAGAGCGTACGCGGGACCTCTGCGACCTGGAGGATGGCGTCGGGCACGAAGCGTGGCGACAGCGCCGTCTTGATCGCGTTGTTGATTCTTTCCTTCATGGACCCATCCAGCGCCACGTCGGGGCGCAGCACGACGAACAGTGGCATGTAGCTTTCGCGGCCCAGGTACTCCAGGTCCACCACCAGCGAGTCCAGCACCTCGGGCAGTGCCTCGACGGCGCTGTACAGCTCGCTGGTGCCCATGCGCAGCCCGTGGCGGTTGATGGTCGCGTCGCTGCGGCCGTAGATGATGCAACCGCCGGACGGCTGGATCTTCAGCCAGTCGCCGTGCCGCCACACGCCGGGGTAGGTGTCGAAGTAGGAAGACAGGAGCCGCTTGTTGCCCTCGTCGTTCCAGAAGTACAGCGGCATGGAAGGAATCGGCTGGGTGCAGACCAGCTCGCCCACTTCGCCGATCACGGGCTCGCCCTGCTCGTTCCAGGCTTCGACAGCGCAGCCGAGCAGGCGGCATTGCATCTCGCCGGGGACCAGGGGCAGTTCGCGGTGGCCGCCGATGAAGGCGCCCGCGAAATCGGTGCCGCCGGAAATGTTGCACCACCAGATGCCGGGCCGGCCGATCTGCTCGAATTGTTGCGTGCCCCAGCGCTGCGCGTCCTCCGACAAGGGCGATCCGGTGGTGCCGAGCGCACGCACGCTGCGCAGGTCGCCGCAGGACGCGAGGTCCACGCCCGCCTTCATGCAATTGGCGAAGAACGCCGCGCCGGCGCCGAAGAAGGTGACGCCCAGCTCCGCCGCGAAGTGCCAGAGCACGGTCCAGTCCGGCTTGTCCTTCGTGCCCCCGGGGTTGCCGTCGTAGATGCAGCAGGTCGTGCCGCCCAGCAAGCCGCTGGTTTGCGCGTTCCACATGACCCAGCCGGTGGAGCTGTACCAGTGGTAGCGCTCGCCCCAGCTGTTGGCGTCGTAGCTGCAGCCGATGTCGTTGTGCAGCACCTTGAGCGCCAGGCCGACCAGCACCGTGCCGCCGTGCCCGTGCACGATGGGCTTGGGCAGGCCGGTGGTGCCGCTGGAATAGACGATCCACAGCGGGTGGTCGAATGGCAGCCAGGCCGGCTCGAACGCCGCCGTTTCTGCGTCGTTGCGCGCTGTCGCCTGCGCCAGGTCGGTCCAGGGCGCCAGCGGCCTCCAGCGCAGCATCGTCCACGCCGAGGTTGCGATGCAGGACCATGTGGGTGACGCTGGGCAGGGCCGCGCGCATTTCGCGCACCACGCTGACACGGTCGAAGTCACGCCCGCCGTAGGTCACGCCATCGCAGGCGATCAGCACCTTGGGCTCGATCTGGCGGAAGCGGTCCAGCACGGCGTTGGTGCCCATGTCGGGCGCGCAGATGCTCCAGATGCCGCCGATACTGACCACGGCGAGGAAGGCGACCATGGCTTCGGGGATGTTCGGCAGGTAGGCCGCCACGCGGTCGCCCGGCTGCACGCCCTGTTGCTTCAGGTGCAACGCGAGCGAAGCCACCTGCCGGCGCAGTTCGGGCCAGGCCAGTTCGCGGTGGTCGCCTCTTTCGTTGCGGCTGATGACCGCCGGGAACCCGGCTGCATGGGCTTGGTCGACGTGGCGGAACACCTGGTGCGCGTAGTTGAACTGCGCGCCCTCGAACCACCTCGCGCCGGGCATGCGCGGCTGGGACAGCACTGCCCGGTGCGGCGTGGGCGAGCGCAGTTCGAAGTAGTCCCACACGCTTTGCCAGAACGCGGGCAGGTCCGAAACCGACCACCGCCAGAGCGCGTCGTAGTCGTCGAAGGACAGGCCGCGCTTCGCGCGCAGCCAATCCTGGTAGAGGCGGATCTGGGGAACGTAAGGGGCGGTCATGGCCAAAAGCCTACCAGCGACAGGGTGACTTGCAGTTTCGCACGATCGTGCTATATTCCGTCGCATGGACGCCAAGACCCAGAAAAGCGAGTTGACCTACGCCGCCATCGTCGGCGCGGGCATCGACCTGGCGTCCGCGGAAGGGCTCGAGGCCATCACCCTGCAGGCGGTGGCCGACCGCATCGGCCTGTCCAAGAGCGGCGTGTTCTCGCGCATCGGCTCGCGTGAGGCCCTGCAGAAGGCGGTGATCGAGGAGTTCGGCCGCCGCTTCCTGGCCGACGTGTTCGTCCCGGCGATGCAACTGCCCAAGGGGCTGCCGCGCCTGGAGGCGATCATGGATCGCTGGATCGTCCGCACGCGGGACGTGGAGGCGCGCAGCGGCTGCATCTTCTCGGCGGGCGCCTTCGAACTGGACGACCGAGAGGGGCCGCTGCGCGACCTGCTGCTGTCCGAGGTCACTCGCTGGCGCGCCGCGCTGCGCCGAACGGTGCAGCTGGCCATCGACGCCGGGCACCTCAAGCCCGACACCGACCCGGAGCAGCTGGCCAGCGAAGCCTGTGCGCTCGTGCTGGGGCTGATCCACGACGCGCGCTTCCTGCGCGACGCGCGTGCCGCCGAGCGGGCCCAGTCCACCTGGCGCCGGCTGCTGGAAACCTACCGGAAATAGAGATTCGAGACACGTTCGTCCCGCCCCGCAACCTGCCTACATTTCGCACAGTCGTGCGAAGAAAGGAATCGCCATGTTCACCCTCCTGCTCATTGCCGCCGCCTACGGTGGCTGGCGCGCCGTTCGCGCCGCGCTCGAATCGCTGCGCGGCTTGCCGCGCACCAACGAAGACATGATCTTTTATTGAAGGGGACCGCCATGACTCGCACCGCCATCGAAGCCACCTCGGCCTTCTACCAGGCCAGCCCCGGGATTCGCCTGTTCCGGCTCGCGCTGGGCACATCCCAGCGCCTGTGGCCGGCCCTCGCCGTCCGCGCGGCCTATCGATTGTTCGGCACGCCATTGCCGCCCAGGTGGCTGGCGCGGCATGCACCCTGGGACGCGAGCTGGCGGGTGGAGAACTGGCCCTTCGAGCTGGCGAGCGTCACGGTCTACTCGCAACGCGTGGCGCCGCATGCGCCCGTCGTCCTGCTGGTCCACGGCTGGGGCGGACACGCCCGGCAGATGCTGCCACTCGCCGAAGCCCTCGCGCAGCAGGGCCTGCGCCCGGTGCTGGTCGAGATGCCCGCCCACGGCCGCAGCGGCGGCTCGGTGAGCAACCTGCCGCAGTTCGCACGCGCCATCGAGTACGTGGCCGCGCGGCTGCTGCAGGAGGGCCATACCCTGCGCGCCGTGGTTGCCCATTCGCTGGCGGCGAACGCCGCGGCCTATGCCGCCGGCCGGGGCTTGCCCGCGGAGCGGTTGGTGCTGCTGGCCCCGCCCGCCTCCCCGCGCGAGTACACACGCCTCTTCGCGCATGTCTTCGGCCTGTCCGAGACGACGCGCGCCGCCATGCAGAAACGGATCGAAGCGCGTGAGGGCGTCCTGATGCCCCAGTTCGAGCCCGAAGCCGTCGGCCCGCGCATCCGCGTGCCCACGCTCGTGGTGCACGACCGCGAGGACAGCATCAACGTCTTCGCCGACGGCATGGCGTATGCGCATGCCATCCGCGGCGCCGAGCTGCTGCCCACGCAGGGCCTGGGCCACCGCAAGATCCTCAAGGATGCGGCGGTCCTCGGCAAGGTCGCGCTCTTCGCGATATGATGATCGTCATATCACTGGATGCCCCGATGCCGCTGCCCGCCACCCGAAAGGAAGAAACCCACGACCGCATCGTCCGCACCGCCGCGCGCGCCATCCGCCGGCACGGGTACGCCGGCGTCGGCGTCGCGGACGTGATGAAGGAGGCGGGGCTGACGCACGGCGGCTTCTATGCGCATTTCAACTCGCGCACGGCGCTGCTCGCGGAGGCGGCCGACCGTGCCGGCGCGGACGGCGTGGCCGCGCTGCGCGGGATCGCGCTGGCCGCGCCGCCGGGGCGCGGCCTTGCAGCCCTGATCGACGCCTACCTCTCCATCGAGCACCTGGAGGCGGCCGAGTTCGGCTGCCCCGTCGCCGCGATCGGCTGCGAAGTGCCGCGGCAGGACCGCGAGGTGCGCGCGGCGGCCAGCGCTCGCGTCCAGGACCTGCTTGCCCTCATCGAAGAGCTCACGCCCGGCCGCGGCGCCGGGCGCCTGCAGCAGGCGCAAGCCGTGCTCGCCGGCCTGGTCGGCACTTTGGTGCTGGCCCGCGCCGTGGACGATCCGCAACTGTCCGCCGCGCTGCTCGAGGCCGGACGCAAGAACCTGCAAGCCCAGATCAAGGCGTGAGGCCGTCACCGGCCCGGCGCCTTTTCCCTTCGCCCTCAAATATGACGATCATCATATTACGGCGAATTCCCTTCCCTCGACTCACGGAGCACATCATGGAAATCACCGAAACCGTCGCGCTGGTCACCGGCGCCAACCGGGGCCTGGGCCTCGCCTTCGCGCGTGCGCTGCTCGCCGCCGGCGCGCGCAAGGTGTATGCCGCTGCGCGCGACCCTTCGAGCATCACGCTCGAAGGCGCCGTGCCCATCCGCCTCGACATCACCGACGAGGCCCAGGTGCAGGCCGCCGCCCGGGCCTGCGGCGATGTCAGCCTGCTGGTCAACAATGCCGGCATCGCGCAGCGCTCGCCGTTCCTTGGCGACGGCGCCGCCGCCGCCGCGCGCGCGCAGTTCGACACCAACTTCTTCGGCACGCTGGCGATGACCCGCGCCTTCGCGCCCGTGCTCAAGGCCAATGGCGGCGGGGCGCTCGTGAACATGCTGTCGGTGCTGAGCTGGATCAACATGCCGGCCATGGGCGGCTATTGCGCTTCCAAGGCCGCCACCTGGTCGCTCACGAACGGCCTGCGCAACGAGCTGCGCCCGCAAGGCACGCTCGTCGTCGGCGTGCACGCGGCCTTCATCGACACGGACATGGCCAGGCACGTGCCCGTGCCCAAGACCAGCCCGGACGACGTGGCGCGCCAGGTGATCGACGCGCTCGTGGCCGGCCGGGAGGAAGTGTTCGCGGACGCGATCACGCGCCAGGTCAAGACGGGCCTCTCGGCCAACGCGGCCGCGTACCTGCGCGAAGCGTGACCGCGGCGCCGCGCATTTGCTTGCGCGGCAGGGGCATTGCCCATAGCATCGCTGCACTTTCACAAGAAGGAGCGAGAGATGGGAATGTTCGACTGGACAGAGAAGCCTTCCGACGTGCTGCAGCAGGGGGGCGTCATCGCGCCCGATGAACGGCTGCCATGGCCGCAGACCGCGGCCATGGGCGTGCAGCACGTGATTGCGATGTTCGGCGCCACGGTGCTCGCGCCCATCCTCATGGGGTTCGACCCCAACGTCGCCATCCTGATGAGCGGCGTCGGCACGCTGATCTTCTTCCTGGTCACCGGGGGCAAGGTGCCGAGCTACCTCGGCTCGAGCTTCGCCTTCATCGGCGTGGTGATCGCGGCTACCGCCTATGCGGGCAAGGGGCCGAACGGCAACATCGGCGTCGCGCTGGGCGGCATCATCGCCTGCGGCCTGGTGTACGCCATCATCGGCGCGATCGTGCAGGCCGTCGGCACCCACTGGATCGAGCGCGTGATGCCACCGGTCGTCACCGGCGCCGTGGTCGCCGTGATCGGGCTGAACCTCGCGAGCATCCCGATCAAGAACATGGCCGCCAGCAACTTCGATTCGTGGATGCAGGTGCGTGACCTTCGTCTGTGTCGGCATGGTCGCCGTGTTCACGCGCGGCATGGTGCAGCGCCTGCTGATCCTGATCGGCCTGGTCATCGCGAGCGTCATCTACGCGGTGCTGGCCAACGGCCTGGGCTTTGGCAAGCCGATGGACCTCTCGGGCATCGCCAATGCCGCATGGGTCGGCGCGCCGGCCTTCGCCGCGCCGGTGTTCGACAGCGCCGCCATGCTGATGATCGTGCCGGTGGCCATCATCCTGGTGGCCGAGAACCTCGGCCACATCAAGGCCGTGACGGCCATGACCGGCCGCAACCTCGACCCCTACATCGGGCGCGCCTTCATCGGCGACGGCATCGCCACCATGGTCAGCGGCGCGGCCGGCGGCACCGGCGTCACCACCTACGCCGAGAACATCGGCGTGATGGCGGCCACCAAGATCTACTCCACCGCGGTGTTCATCGTGGCGGCAGCGATCGCCATCGTGCTGGGCTTCTCGCCGAAGTTCGGCGCGGTGATCCAGGCCATTCCGCTGCCGGTGATGGGCGGCGTCTCGATCGTGGTGTTCGGCCTGATCGCGGCCGCCGGGGCGAAGATCTGGGTCGACAACCGCGTGGACTTTTCGCAGAACCGCAACCTGATCGTCGCGGCCATCACGCTCGTGCTGGGCACCGGCGACTTCACGCTCAAGTTCGGCGGCTTCGCGCTGGGCGGCATCGGCACCGCGACCTTCGGCGCGATCCTGCTGTACGCGCTGCTCAACCGCGAGCCGGCGGCGGTGCGCCAGCCGGCCTGAAGTAACCGGCTGCTACCTTTGGCTGCACCCAGGCGGCCACAATGCCGCCTGGAGCATCACCCGAACGTGCCGGCGCTGCGCGGCCCGTTCCACAGGAGCCTGGCATGTGCGAGATCTTCATCAGCGCCAACCCCGAGAGCTATGCGTCGAGGACCCGCTCGGTACGCCTGCACGGCGTCGTCACCAGCATCCGGCTGGAGAACCTGTACTGGGAAGTGCTGGAGGAAATCGGCCTGCGCGACGACATGGGCGTGGTGCAGCTCATCGAGAAGCTCTACGACGAGCTGGTGGCGGCGCGCGGCGCCGTGGGCAACTTCTCGTCGTTCCTGCGGGTGAGCGCGCTGCGCTACATGGCGCTGCAGGCGCACCAGCGCATTCCGCTGGACGTGAACGTGCCGATCCGCTCGCTCGATGCGGGCCAGGTGCTGGCCCGGCTGCCGGCCAGCTGGGCCGCCCACGGCGCGGGCGAGCGGCCGCCGGCGATTCACGCCACCGGGCGGGCGCGCCAGCAGTCGCATTGATGCCCTGGGCGCGCGGCCGCCTTCCTAGGCGGTGACGGGCTCGAGGGCCTCCAGGAACTCGCCGTGGCCCATGGGGTGAGAAAACATCCCGAAGTTGTGGGTGAACGCCATGTCCTGCGCCTCCCGGCTCAGCGTGGCCGTGCAGTCCTTGAGCGTGATGACGTCGAAGCCCTTCTCGTAGGCGCTTCGCATGGTCGACTCGACGCAGCAGTTGGTGAGGAAACCGCCCAGCACCACCGTGCGGATGCCCTTGCTGCGCAGGATGAAGTCCAGGTTGGTGCTGGCGAAGGCGTCCAGGCCGCGTTTGCCTTCGATGACGATGTCGCCGGCTTGCGGCTTGAGCGCGTCGACGATGGCGGCGCCCCAGCTGTCCTTGCGGAAAGCCTTGTTGTCCACCACCCCTTTCAGGATGCCGTAGGGATGGCCGGTGATTTCGCCGTAGCCCTCCGCGAAGACGATGGGCGCGTGCATGACGGCGACGCCGGCGGCGCGCGCCTGCTTCACGGTCGCGACCGTGTTGGCAAGCATGCCCGTGGAAGCCATCACGTCCTTGACGCCGTCGTGGAACACGCCGCCGGGGGTGGTGAAGTCGTTCTGGAATTCGATCAGGACAAGGGCTGTGGTGCTGGGGTTCATGGCGATGGCTCCTTTGGTTATGCTCGTGGGTTGCCGCGCGACGCCGCGGACCCGCCCGCGAATAATCCACCGTGCGCCGGCGCAGCGGGTAGCAGCCATCTACTACGAAGGACGTTCATGCGCATCTGGAAGCAACCGGTATCGATCGAGGTGCTCGCCGCCATCCACAAGGACACCGCCGTCGAGCGGCTGGGCATCGAGTTCCTCGAAGTCGGTGACGATTTCATCCGGGCGCGCGTGCCGGTGGACGGGCGCACCAGGCAGCCGTACGGCCTGCTGCACGGCGGCGTGTCGGTGGTGCTGGCGGAGACCCTGGGCTCCTGCGGCGCGGCCTATTCCTGCCCTGAAGGGCACCGCGCCGTGGGCCTGGACATCAATGCCAACCACCTGCGCGGCACGACGCAAGGCTGGGTCACCGGCATCACGCGGCCCGTGCACATCGGCCGCAGCACGCAGGTCTGGCAGATCGAGCTCACCAACGACGCCGGCGACCTGACCTGCGTCGCGCGCATCACCATGGCGGTGCTGCAGCGCGGCTAGCACTCAGTCGGCCGCGCGCTTCAGCTTTTCGCTCTTCCAGTAGACGTCGTCGCCGCCGTTCATGCGGTTGAGCACGCGGGCCAGCACGAACAGCAGGTCGCTCAGCCGGTTCAGGTATTGCCGGGGCGTCTCGCGCAGGGTTTCAGCGCCCCCCAGCGCCACCACGGCCCGCTCCGCACGGCGCGCGACGGTGCGGCAGACATGGGCCTGCGACGCGGCGCGGTTGCCCGCCGGCAGGATGAATTCCTCCAGGCGCGGCAGCTGGGCGTTGTGGTGCGCCAGCGCGTCATCCAGCGCCAGCACGGCTTCGGCCTTCAGCAGCTCGAAGCCCGGGATCGACAGCTCGCCGCCGAGGTTGAAAAGCTGGTGCTGGATTTCCACCAGCAGTTCGCGCACGCCGTCGGGCATCTGTTCGCACAGCAGCACGCCGATCTGCGAGTTGAGTTCATCGACATCGCCCATGGCGTGGACGCGCAGGCTGTCCTTGGAGACGCGGGTGTTGTCCCCCAGGCCCGTGGTGCCGTTGTCGCCGGTGCGGGTCGCGATTTGCGTCAGGCGTTTTCCCATGTGCAGCCTTTCCAGAAGTTCTTGCACGGATTGTGCGTTACGCGGACGCACGGGATGTTTCCGACGCAACGCGAGGCAAAAAGGCTGGCCGCGGCGGCGGCCATGGGCTGCAATGGCCAGTCCTTCCACTTCCGGAGAATCTTTCCGATGAATGTGAAACGACGACGCCTTCCCAATTTCGACGCCTGCAGCGTGGCGCTCTTCGCGTCGCTGGCCCTGGGCAGCGCGGCGCTGCCGTCGCGCAGCTCCGTGCCTTCCGCCCGCGCCATCTCGTTCCCGCTCCCCCGGCTCGCGCCGGTTGCGCCGACGCTGCTGCTGGCGCATCGCACCGCCTTGAAATCGAAGCCCGGCACCGAGCCGGAACCCGACGGCTCCATCTCCAGCCCCGGCTTCGACGAAGCACTCAAGTGACGCGCCGACCGCCGCGCCCCGGCGGTTAGGCCAAAGGTTCGCGGCGGATTGTCAGGCTGGGGCCAGCCTGCCGCCTGGGGAAATCGGCGCCAAGCCTTAAACTGGGGTGTACAGGAGACTCCCCCATGAACGCGCCCACCGGCCTGTCCCACCTCGTCCCCGAGATCCACCTGCGCCAGGTGCCCCAGGCGCTGCTCGACGCGTTGAAGGCGCGCTTCGGCGCCAACTGCTCCACGGCGATGGTCGTGCGTGAGCAGCACGGCCGCGACGAGTCGTCGTTCGAGGCGCCGCCGCCGGCCGCCGTGGTGTTCGCGGAGAGCACGCAGGACGTGGCCGATGCGGTCCGCTTGGCGAGCCAGTACGACACGCCCGTCATCCCGTTCGGCGTCGGAACCTCGCTCGAGGGCCACCTGCTGGCGGTGCAGGGCGGCATCAGCATCGACGTCGGCCGCATGGACAAGGTCCTGTCGATCAACGACGAGGACCTCACCGTCACCGTGCAGCCGGGCGTCACGCGCAAGCAGCTGAACGAGGCCGTCAAGAGCACGGGCCTGTTCTTCCCGATCGATCCGGGCGCGGACGCCACCCTCGGCGGCATGGCCGCCACGCGCGCCAGCGGCACCAACGCCGTGCGCTACGGCACCATGCGCGAGAACGTGCTGAGCCTGGAAGTCGTGACGGCCAGCGGAGAGGTCATCCGCACCGGCACGCGCGCCAAGAAATCCAGCGCCGGCTACGACCTCACCCGCCTGATGGTGGGCAGCGAAGGCACGCTGGGCGTGATCACCGAAGTCACCGTGCGCCTGTACCCGCTGCCCGAAGCCATCTCGGCCGCCATCTGCTCCTTCCCGAGCATCGAGGCGGCCGTGCGCACCACCATCCAGGTCATCCAGCTGGGCGTGCCGATCGCGCGGGTCGAGCTGATCGACCACAACACGGTGCGGATGGTCAACGCGCACAGCAAGCTGGGCCTGCGCGAAGAGCCGCTGCTGCTGATGGAGTTCCACGGCTCGCCGTCCGGGGTGAAGGAGCAGGCCGAGCAGGTGCAGGAAATCGCCGCCGAACACGGCGGCAACGCCTTCGAATGGGCCACGACGCCCGAAGAGCGCACGCGCCTGTGGACGGCGCGGCACAACGCCTATTTCGCGGCGATCCAGTCCAAGCCGGGCTGCCGCGCGATTTCCACCGACACCTGCGTGCCGATCTCACGGCTGGCGGACTGCCTGCTGGACTCGGTGAGGGAAGCCGACGAGAGCGGCCTGCCCTACTTCCTGGTGGGCCACGTGGGCGACGGGAATTTCCACTTCGGCTACCTGCTCGACCCGAACAAGCCGCAGGAGCGCGAGATCGCCGAAAAGCTCAATCACCAGCTGGTGACGCGCGCGCTCAGCCTGGAAGGCACCTGCACCGGCGAGCACGGCGTGGGTTTGCACAAGATGGACTTCCTGGTGACGGAAACCGGCGCCGGCGCGGTGGACATGATGCGCACGATCAAGCGCGCGCTCGACCCGAAGAACATCATGAACCCCGGGAAGATCTTCCAGCTCTAGCGGCCGAACAGCCCCTTGAGGATGCCCGCCGGGTTCGGGATCGGCAGGCCGCCCTGCGACGGCGTTTCCGCTTCCTCGGTCCTGCCGGGTTCGGGCTGGCCGCGCTGGGCGCGTTGGCTGCGCTCTCCGCGGGCGGACCGCTCGTTCTCCTGGCCCAGCATCGCCATCGTGTGCGCCTTCACGCGCACCCGCACCGCCCACTCCGGCTCCCACGCCGCCTTGGGGTCGGCGGGACGCGGCGGGTAGGCGAAGTTGCTCTCGCTGCCATAGGCGATCATGCGCAACATGCCGCCTTCGCTGCCGCGGCCGCCGGACGCGGCGCCGGCAAAGATGCCCTTGGGCACGGCACACTGGGTGACGTCCGGCTGCAGCAGCACGCGCTCCTTCAGCCAGCGGTCGATCGTGTTGTTCGGCAGGTAGTCGAACATCCCCATCCCGGTGTCGCCCGTCTCCGAGCTCGACCACAGCACCATGTCGTCGCCCACCTGGCCCATCGCGTGCAGGAAGTAAGCGCGGGCATTCGTCACGGGCCGCCAGCTGGCTGCAATGCTGTCGGCGACAGCGCCCCGGCTTTCCAGCTCGATCGCCGGCATGAGGTCCTGGGCCGACCCCAGCGTGAACTTCATCGAAGCCGGGATGGTATCGCCGAGCACCTTGTGCTCACCCACCAGCGAGCTGTCGCGCGCCAGGGTCACCGTGTTCTTCTCGTTCGGATAGAGCGCATAGGCGGGGCTGACACGCGCGCCGCGATCGGGCGCATAACGCCCCGCGAGGGCCGTGCCGAACTCGGCCGGGTTGCCGCGCGCCAGGTCGATCACGCGGGGCTGTCCGGGCCTGCACCTGCTGTCCGCAGCCCCAGTAGATCAGGATGCGGCCCTTCGGCGTTTCGGGCTTGTACTCCTGCGGCATCTCGCCCGGCTCGCGCTCGCGCACCTGCGCTTTGGGCGGCACCAACGGCAGGCTCTCGCCCATCTTCATGCCGGGCGGAATGGCCTGCGAGGCCTCGACGCCCGGCTTGCGTGTGTTGTGCAGCGCGATGTCCAGGACGCGCGGCGGCATGATGTTCATCGAACGCGCCATGCCGTAGGTGGTGTTGCTGTTGCCTGCGCCGCCGCCGCGGCCGCCCATGAGCCCCCCCATCATCGCGCCCATGCCCGGCATGGAATCCATCTCCGGCATGCCCGCCATGGTGCCGGTGGACACGTCCATCCAGAGCTGGACCTTGGGGGGTTTCACGTTCTGGGCCAACGCGCCGGTGGAAATGTGAAGGCAGCCCGCCGCGAACAAGACGGCAACGGGGCTGTACGGGGAAAATGGCTTCATGGGATCCTCCTTGAGCCTGGCCGCTCCAGGCAACGCGAGTATAGGTCTCGCGTTTCGCGCCGAAGTCTGATCGGCGACAAGGATCGGCAGCGTCGCGCTCAGCCGCGCAGCCGGTCGATGAGCCCGTTGAGCTCCTCCAGTGAGCCGAACTGGATCGCGACCTCGCCCATCTCCTCGACACGGCCGTTGCGCTTGACGCGCTTTTTCACGCGCACGTCGACTTCGGCGGTGAGCAGGTCGGACAGCTCTTCTTCAACGCGCCGCAGGTCGCGCGACTTTTCCTTCTTCGGCTTGGGCGACGTGAGGTTGAATTCCGCGCCCAGCTTCTTGACCAGGTTTTCGGTTTCACGCACCGACAGCTTCTTCGCGGCGACCTGGTTGGCCGCCGTGATCTGCGCCGCGCGTTCCAGCGCGAGCAGCGCGCGCGCATGGCCCATCTCGATGTCGCCCGCCATCAGCATGGTCTGGACCGGGTCGGTGAGGTTCAGCAGGCGCAGCAGGTTGCTCGCCGCGCTGCGCGAGCGCCCCACCGCCTGCGCCGCCTGCTCATGGGTCAGCCCGAACTCCTTGACCAGCCTTTGCAGGCCGTGCGCTTCTTCCAGCGGGTTCAGGTCTTCGCGCTGGATGTTCTCGATCAGCGACATGGCGGCCGCCGATTCGTCCGGCACGTCGCGCACCAGCACCGGCACGCTGTCCAGGCCGGCCAGCCTCGCGGCACGGTAGCGGCGCTCGCCCGCGATGATTTCGTACAGGGGGCGCGTTGCTCCCTCGCTTGCCGAGCCCGTCGCAGGGGAGGGCCCCTGCGACTCCTTCTTGCGGCGCAGCCGGGCTTGTTCGTCGCTGATGCGACGAACAAGAATCGGCTGCATGATGCCCTGGGCCTTGATGCTCTCCGCCAGTTCGTACAGCGCGCCTTCGTCCATGCGCGTGCGGGGCTGGTAGGTGCCGGGCACCATGTCGGTCAACAGCAGCGACGCCGGCAGGCCCGGGCTGGTCGCGGACGTGTCGCCCGCGGCGCTTTCCTGCGCCGTCGGCCCGAGCAATGCTTCGAGGCCGCGGCCCAGGCCCTTGGGTTTCTTGGTCACCATAAGGCCTCCGCCGGGCCGCCCCAAGGCAGGCCTGCGCCCCCTCGGGGGGCAGCGATCGTCAGTGAGCGTGGGGGCTTCATATCTCTAGTCTTTCATCAGGTCCTGCAGCAGGACATGTCCTTCGGGCCAGCTCGCCAGTCCGGAATCGGCGTTGATGTGCCCGCACATGCCGTAGTCCATGAACTGCGAGTTCCACGCGTAGGCGAACAGGCGCGCCCGCTCGAATTCGCAATAGGGATCGTCGCGGCTGGCCAGCAGCACGCTCGGGAACGGCAGCGCGCGCAATTCGATCGGCGACCAGGTCGGGATCATTTCGCGCACTTCGGGCCGCTCGACGTCGCCCGGCGCCACCAGCAACGCCGCCTTCACGCGGTGCGTGTTCTTCGATAGCGCCGCCCAGGCCGCCGTGAGGATGCAGCCCAGGCTGTGCGCCACCAGCACCACCGGCTCGTCGCGCGTCAACACCATCTCTTCGAGGCGGGCCACCCAGTCGCCGCGCAGGGGCTTGATCCAGTCGTGCTGTTCCACGCGCACATAGCCATGACGCTTTTCCCACAGGCTTTGCCAGTGCTGCGGCCCGCTGTTTTCCCAGCCGGGCAGGATCAGGACATTCGAGGGCTTCATTTGCTATTGAATAGATAGCATCGAATCCAGCCCTAAAGCCAGCTTCGAGGCTTTTCGTTTTACATCTTGCCGATCCGCTCGACCATCTCGCGGGCGAATTCCACAAAGGCGATGCTGCCGCGCGCCGCCGGGTCGAAGATGACGCCGGGCAGGCCGTAGCTGGGGGCCTCGGCCAGGCGCACGTTGCGCGGGATCACGGTGTTGAACACCTTCTCGCCGAAATGCGACTTCAGCTGGTCGCTGACCTGCTGCTGCAGCGTGATGCGCGGATCGAACATCACGCGCAGCAGGCCGATGATCTGCAGGTCCTTGTTCATGTTGGCGTGGACCTGCTTGATGGTGTTGACCAGGTCCGTCAGGCCCTCGAGCGCGAAGTACTCGCACTGCATCGGCACGATCACGCCGTGCGCCGAGCACAGGCCATTGAGCGTGAGCATCGACAGCGACGGCGGGCAGTCGATCAGGATGAAGTCGTAGTCCTGGGTCGACGGCGGCCAGCGCCTGCTTGAGGCGCTGGTCACGGTGCGCGAGGTCCACCAGTTCCACTTCGGCGCCGGCCAGGTCGCGGTTGGCGCCCAGCACGTCGTAGCCGCATTTCTCGCTCTTCACCCGCGCTTCGGCGACCGAGGCCGACTCCAGCAGCACGTCGTACACCGTCAGTTCGAGCTTGCGCTTGTCCACGCCCGAGCCCATGGTGGCATTGCCCTGCGGGTCCAGGTCGACCATCAGCACGCGCTGGCCGACCTTGGCCAGGCCGGCCGCCAGGTTGACCGTCGTCGTCGTCTTGCCAACCCCACCCTTCTGGTTGGCGACGCAGAATATTTTTGCCATCGGACTTATTTGGAAATCGCCAGCTTGATGCCGAAGCCCAGCAGGAAGACGCCGGCCACCTTCTCCAGCACCCGCCCGATGATCGGGTTCGCGCGCATGCGCTCGGCCAGATGGTGCGTGAGCAGCACCACGACCAGGCCGTAGATGAAGGTCAGGGTGGCGATGGTCGCGGCCATCACGCCGAAGGTGAGCAGGCCCTGGTGCTGCGCCGGGTCGACGAACAGCGGGAAGAACGCCATGTAGAAGACGATGGCCTTGGGGTTGAGCAGCGTGATCAGCCCCGCCTGCTTGAAATAGTGGCGCGGCTCGATGTTCAGGATGGGCTTGGCGCCGGGCTTGGCCAGCAGCATCTTGACGCCGAGCCAGGCCAGATAGGCCGCGCCCAGCCATTGCACCGCATGGAAAGCGGCCGGGTACGCCGTGAGCAAGGCGGCGACGCCGGCCACCGCCGCCCACATCAGCACCTGGTCGCCGGCAATCACACCGAAGGTCGCTGCCAGGCCGCCGGCAACGCCGCCCTTGCCGGTGGAGGTGATCAGTGCCAGGTTGCCGGGGCCGGGAATGGCCAGAAAAATGATGATCGCGGCGACAAAAGCGCCGTAGTCTGCTACGCCAAACATGGATTTCCCCCGGGCACGGATGCGGATTTGATGGCCGAGTTTACGTTACCGGGGGGCGCGTTTCATCCAGACGATGCAGCGCTCGGCGTCCAAGCCGGGCACTTGCAGTTGTTCCACGTGAAACATCACCACGTCGGCCGGCAGGGTGGCGATTTCATCCTGGGGGAGCTTGCCTTTCATGGCCAGCCACACGCCCTGCTCCGCCAGTGCGCCGCCGGACCAGGTCACGAAATCGGCCAGCGACGCGAACGCGCGCGAGCAGATCACTTCGTAGGGGCCGGCCAGGTTTTCCACCCGGGCATGCAGGCCGCGCAGGTTCGGCAACTTGAGCGCGGCCGCCACCTGCTGGATGAAAGCCGCCTTCTTGGCGACCGTATCGACGCAGTCCACCTTCACTTCGGGGCAGCAGATGGCGATGACCACGCCGGGCAGGCCGGCGCCCGAACCGACGTCCAGCAGGGAAACGGGGCCACCGGCGGTTTGCCGCCTGAGCGGCATCACGGCCGCCAGGCTGTCGAGCAAGTGATGGGTCAACATTTCCGCCGGGTCGCGCACGGCCGTCAGGTTGTAGACCTGGGTCCACTTCTGGATGAGCTGCAGGTAGTCCAGCAGTTGGCCGACCTGGGCGTCGCCCAGCGAAAGGCCCAGACTGTCGAGCCCCTCGCGCAGCCCGGCTTCCAGCGCCCGCATCACGCGGCCGCTTGGTTCGGCTCGTTGGCCGGCTGAGCCGCGAAGCCTTTGAACTTGGTTTTCTTCAGGTGCACCAGCAGCAGGGAGATTGCCGCCGGGGTCACGCCCGAAATGCGGGAGGCCAGGCCCAGCGTTTCCGGCCGATGCTTGTTGAGCTTCTGCCGCACTTCGATGGACAGCGCCGAAACCTGCATGTAGTCCAGGTCCGCCGGCAGCTTGAGGTTTTCGTAATAGGCGGCCCGCTCGACTTCATCCTTCTGGCGCTCGATGTAGCCCGGAATACTTGGCGGCGATCTCGATCTGCTCGACCACCGGCTCGAACAGCTCCGCCAGTGTTTCACGTGAAACGTCCGGGCTGGCGTAGGCGCCGCCGTCCAGGGACATCAGCGCCGCATACCCCACGTCGGGCCGGCGCAGCAGGTCGGCCAGGTTGTATTCGTGGTCGATGGCCTTGCCCAGCACCCGCTCGGACTCGCTGGCCGCCAGGTTGCGGGGGCTGACCCAGATCGCGGCCAGCCGCTGTGTTTCACGTGAAACAGCGTCCCGCTTGCGGTTGAAGGCATCCCAGCGAGCGTCGTCGACCAGTCCCAGGCGGCGGCCGGCTTCGGTCAGGCGCATGTCCGCGTTGTCCTCGCGCAGCTGCAGGCGAAACTCGGCGCGGCTGGTGAACATGCGATAAGGCTCGGTCACGCCCTTGGTGATCAGGTCGTCGACCAGCACGCCCAGGTAGGCCTCGTCGCGGCGCGGCAGCCAGGCTTCTTCGCCCCGGCACTGCAGCGCCGCGTTGACTCCGGCGAACAAGCCCTGCGCCGCCGCCTCTTCATAGCCGGTGGTGCCGTTGATCTGGCCGGCAAAGAACAGGCCGCCGATCGACCGGGTCTCGAAGCTGCTCTTCAGTGCCCGCGGGTCGAAGTAGTCGTATTCGATCGCATAGCCGGGCCGCAGGATGTGGGCGTTCTCCAGCCCGGCCATCGAGCGCACCAGCTGGTACTGGATGTCGAACGGCAGGCTGGTCGAGATGCCGTTGGGGTAGAACTCGTTGGTGGTCAGGCCCTCAGGCTCCAGGAAGATCTGGTGGCTTTCCTTGTCGGCGAAGCGGTTGATCTTGTCTTCGACGCTCGGGCAGTAGCGCGGACCGACCCCCTCGATCTTGCCGGTGAACATCGGGCTGCGGTCGAACCCGGAGCGGATGATTTCGTGGGTGCGCTCGTTGGTGTGGGTGATCCAGCACGGCACCTGCCGCGGATGCATCGCCGCATGGCCCATGAAGCTGAACACCGGAACCGAGCCAGCGTCGAGCCATCCGCGGCCACACCGTCGCCGGGCTGCTCCTCGCACTTGGAAAAGTCGATGGTCCGCCCGTCCAGGCGCGGCGGCGTGCCGGTCTTCAGCCGGCCCTGCGGCAGCTTCAGCTCCTTCAGGCGCGCCGACAGCGAGATCGCCGGCGGGTCGCCCGGCCCGGCCGGCCTGGTAGTTGTTCAGGCCGACGTGGATCCGGCCGTCCAGGAAGGTGCCGGCCGTCAGCACCACGGTGCGGGAGCGAAAGCGAATGCCCACTTGGGTGACGGCGCCGACGACACGGTCACCCTCCACCATCAGGTCGTCCACCGCCTGCTGGAACAGCGTGAGGTTGGGCTGGTTTTCCAGCCGGCGCCGGATCGCCGCCTTGTAGAGAATGCGGTCGGCCTGGGCCCGGGTGGCGCGCACGGCCGGGCCCTTGCTGGAATTGAGGATGCGGAACTGGATGCCGCCCTCGTCGGTCGCGATCGCCATGGCGCCGCCCAGCGCATCGACCTCCTTGACCAGGTGGCCCTTGCCGATGCCGCCGATCGACGGGTTGCAGCTCATCTGCCCCAGCGTCTCGATGTTGTGCGTCAGCAGCAGCGTCTTGCAGCCCATGCGCGCTGCGGCCAGGGCGGCTTCGGTGCCCGCATGGCCGCCGCCGACCACGATCACGTCGAATTCTTCAGGATAAAGCATGGGGAGGGGCGCCAGGGGCGCGGCGGGCCGCAGGCCCGTGAAAGGGACCGATTTTAGCTGCGGCGCCAGGAATCGTGCGCCGGCCTTGTGTTGCAATCCCGCCCATGAAACTACTCGTCTTCGCGGGCAGCACCCGCCAGAACTCCTGGAACCGCAAGCTCGCCAAAGTCACCGCCGCCATGGCCACGCGCCAGCGGCGCCGAGGTCACCCACCTCGAACTGGCCGACTTCGACGTGCCCGATGTACAACGCCGACCTCGAAGCGCGCGGCACGCCGCCCGACGTGATGAAGCTCAAGCAGCTGACGTACGAGCACCCGGCCTGGATCATCTGCACGCCCGAGTACAACGCCAGCTACCCGGCCCTGCTGAAGAACACGGTCGACTGGATCTCCAGCCCGGTGAAGTCGGACCCGGTATGGAACGACGACTTCCGCTCCAGCCGCGGCAAGGTGGTGGGCGTGCTCAGCGCCTCGCCGGGCGCGCTCGGCGGCCTGCGCTCGCAAAGCCACCTGGTGCCGCTGCTGCTCAACCTGCAGTGCTGGGTGGCGCCGAAGAACTACGCGCTCGGCCGCGCGGCCGATGCGTTCGACGCCCAGGGCCAGTTGGTGGCCGAGGCCGCGAAGAAGAACGTGCAGGCCGTGATCGACCAGGTGCTCTGGGCGGCGGCACGGCTCGCGACGACCTAGTGCCGGCGGGATCAGGGCGCTAGCCGGCCGCGCCAAGTTTCTCCAGCAGGGCCGCCGATGCGATCTCTATGCGGCCATAGCCGAGCACCACGGCCCCGCCCTGCGACAGCGCCTTGAGCTCCTTGCTCAGCGTCTGGCGCGTGATGCCCAGCATCATCGCCAGCGCCTCCTGCGACACCGGCACCACCGCACGCGCGTCGCGCTGCTGGGTCGCGTCGCCGCGCGCGAGCAGCAACAGCCGCCGCGCGACACGCGCCCGCGTGGACCGCAGCGTCGCGTCCTCCACCATGCCGTAGAGCGAGCGCATGCGCGCCGCCAGCAGCCGGCAGACCGCCTGCGAGAAAGAAGGCCGCTTCATCAGCGCGTCGAACGCCGCGCGCGGCACGGCCAGCACTTCGGCGGCGCCGATCGCCGTCGCGTCGTGCGTGCGCGGCTGCTGGTCGATCAGTGAAATCTCGCCGAACCAGTTGCCGGCCTCCAGCACGACCAGGATCGCCTCCTTGCCGTCCTCGCGCAGGCTGGAAATCCTGAAGGCCCCGCTGACCAGCCCGTAGAACGCGCCCTTCCCCGGCGCGACCCCGTCGCCCTGGCGGAACAGCATTTCGCCGGGCCGCAGCCGCTGCATCTCGCCGGCCGACAGCATGGCGCGGCGCTCGCGCAGGGGAAGGCTTCCGAACCAGGGGTTGGCGGACAGCGGGGCGAGCAGCTCGAGCGTGGATTTCATTGGCGCATGAGGGACAGGGGGGATCGCAGATTGTCAATTTCTTGACAGTTGCTCGTCAAGCCCCGGCCAAGAATGAAGCCTCACCGCAGACTGGTGCACACCCCCAAGGAGACAAGTCATGGAAATCGCCTCGCTCAAGCAGGTCGTCAGCGCCGACGAGTGGCAGCTGCGCGTTCAACTGGCGGCCTGCTACCGGCTGGTGGCGCTGTATGGCTGGAGCGACCTGGTGTTCACGCACATCAGCGCGCGCATCCCCGGCCCCGAGCACCATTTCCTCATCAACCCCTACGGCCTGATGTTCGACGAGATCACCGCGTCGTCCCTCGTGAAGGTCGACCAGCAGTGCAACAAGGTGATCGACTCGCCCTTCCCGGTCAACCCCGCCGGCTTCACCATCCACAGCTGCATCCATGCCGTGCGTGAGGACGCGGGCTGCGTGCTGCACACGCACAGCCGTGCGGGCGTGGCCGTGAGCGCGCAGAAATGCGGCGTGCTGCCCATCAGCCAGCAAAGCACCTTCGTGCTGTCGTCGCTGGCCTACCACGCGTACGAGGGCGTCGCGCTGCGCGACGACGAGCGCCCGCGGCTGCAGGCGGACCTGGGCACGGCCAACTTCCTGATGCTGCGCAACCACGGCCTGCTCACGGTGGGCCGCACCATCCCCGATGCGTTCCTCAGCATGTACACGTTCGAGAACACCTGCCGCATCCAGATCGACGCGCAGGCCGGCGGCGAACTGGTGCACGTGAATCCGCAGGATCCTGGAGCGGCATGGCCCAGGTGATGAAGACCGTCACCGCCGGCCAGGGCGCCAACATCGCCTGGCCCGCGCTGATCCGCAAGCTCGACCGCCTCGACCCCGGCTACCGGGACTAGGCCGACGCCCACCGCCGCCAGTTCCAGCACTTCCTTGCCGCTGTCGGCGGTCTTGCGCGGCTCGTGCTCGAGCACGCTGAGCTCCATGCGCGTCATCTCGACCTCGCCGAAGAAGGTGCTGAACGCCACGTCCTTGGCGTCGCGGCCGGTGCCGATGCGCACCAGCCGGTCCACCGGCGCCATGCCGGTCGGGTCGAACAGCAGCCAGCGCCCGCCAATCCAGGCTTCGAACGTCGCGTGGAAATCCTGCGGCGGCTCGTCGAACCACACATAGCCCACCACGATGCGCGCCGGGATGTTGAGCGCGCGGCAGAACGTGATGCCCAGGTGCGCGAAGTCGCGGCACACACCGGCGCGCTGCATGAACACCTCCTGGGCCGTGGTGGTCGCGTTGCGTGCTTCCGGGCCGGTATTCGATCGCGTCGTGGATCCACTTCACGATCTTGCGCACGCGCCCGATGCCCGGCTTCTTCCTTGCCGAACAGGTCGCTGCGCGACGGCGCCCAGCAGGTCCGACTCGCAATATCGCGTGGGCATCAGGTAATGGAAGATCTCGTCCGGCACCTGGCCGACGGGCGTTTCCGGCAGGTGCTCGTCGACGTTCTCCGAGTACACCTCGACCTCCGCCTTGTAGTCGACCAGCAGCGGCCCGGGCGAAGCGTCGAAGCGGAAGAACCGGTTGCCGCTGACGTGGTCGGTGAAGCTGTGCACGTCCACGCCCGAGGACACGGCCAGCCGCTCGCTCAGGATCTTCTGCGTCGGCCAGTGCGCCGCTTCGATGTTGAAGCAGAAATGGGTAGGTTCCTTGACCTGGTATTCCAGGACGGTCTCGACCGTGGAGACGTGCATGGTGGGATGCCTTCGATGCAGGCACATGCCTGTCAGGCCATGCTACGGCGGTGACTGCGGCAATCGATCAGCAGCCGGCGCGGCGCGCTGTAGGACGGTTGCCATTTGCCGGCAAGTCACTTGCCGAACAGGCCCTTCAGGCCTTCGCCCAGCCGGTCCCCGAGCTTGGCGCCGGCGCCCGTGCCGACGCCCGGGCGCCACCGCGGTGCCGATCGCCGCGCCGAGCAACGCGCCGCGCGTGAGCGTGACGCTCGGCGAGTCGAGCGTGCCGCCCACTGCCAGCGGCACGCCGAGGGTGCCGCCGGCCGCGGCCGACGCCAGGTCCACCGTCACGCGGCCGCTCAAGGTCTTGTCCGGGGCCATGGCGACGTTGCCGTTGGCCGAGAGCGCGCCGGAGGTCGCCACAAGGTTGGTGACGTTGCACCGCCCGGCCCTGCGTCGCCACGTTGCCGGCCAGCGTGTCGAGCCGCGTCTCGCCGCCGCGGTTCAGGCCCACCGACTTCACGGCCTTGGCCAGGTCGATGCCATGGACGACGGCGTTGCGCACCGTGAACCGGGTCTGGCTTTGCATCGCGTCGGCCAGCGCGCCGGGTTCGCGAAATTCCGACTCGCAGCGTGGTGTGCGCCTCCAGCCTTCCGGTCAGCGTGCGGCTGGGCGCCGTGAGCGCCGACACCTCGACGTTCGCGGTATCGAATTGCCCCTGCAGCAGCGAGCCGCCCCTGGCGCCCGTCCTGAGTTGCAGCTTGCCCGACACCGTGCCGCCGCCGATGGCGGCCTTCAGCGTCCAGTGGCCGGGCTCGCGCAGCAGCGTCGCCTTCGCGCCTTCGAAGCGGCCCTTGAGCACGTCGACGCTGGCCGATGCCGGCAGGCCGTCGTCATCGAGCCGCGCCTGCACGTCCACCGTCATGCGCGCGCCGCGGGCCGGCACCCATGTCACCTGCTCGAGCAGGGTGCGGCGCGGCAGGAAAGCCATCCCGCCGCCGGAAGTCTTGCCGGGCTCGGCCCGCCCCGCCGTTCGCTGTGCCTTCTGGTAGGAAGCCATGATGGCCGTCACGGCCTGCTCCGGCACCACGGCGTTTCGCACGACCAGTGTCGCGACCTCCAGCCGGCCCCGCAGCAACCCGGCCCACACCGGCCGCGCCTCGATGCGCTCCAGCGTCAACGGCGGCTGGCTTTTCACCTGCACCTGGTCCAGCGCCACCGCCGGCAGCGGCCACACATCCACGGAGATGCCGCCCAGCTGGACCGGCACGCCCAGCGCGCCGGAGAGCTGGCGGGCGGTGCGGCCCCGGAAATCCTCGCTGCCGACCCAGTGCTGCAGCGCCAAGGCCACCGCGCCCAGTCCCAGGATGAGCACCAGGACAACTCCCACCAGCCACTTCACGAGCCTCTTCATGCACGCATTGTGGCGAATCCGCGGCTGCGCCGGGCCTTGCGCTAGCGCAAACAGCGTTCGACTTGGCGCCACAAGGTCACCGCAACCCGGCTACGCTGGAAGCAACGGCAGGGCACTGCCATGCAAGGAGCCTCCACCATGCCAAGCCTGTTCGATCCCGTGCATGCGGGTAGCCTGAGATTGCCCAACCGCATCGTGATGGCGCCGCTCACGCGCAACCGCGCGCCCGACGCGGTGCCCACGCCATTGATGGCGCAGTACTACGCGCAGCGCGCCAACGCCGGGTTGCTCATCACCGAAGCCACCGCCATCAGCGCGCAGGGCCAGGGCTATGCCGACGTGCCGGGCCTGTACGGCACCGAACAGCTCGACGGCTGGAAGCGCGTCACGCAAGGCGGTGCACGAGCGCAAGGGCCGGATCGTGGCCCAGCTGTGGCACGTCGGCCGCGTCTCGCACAACGACCTGCAGCCCGACGGCGGGAAGCCGGTGGCGCCGTCGGCCATCACCGCCAAGACCAAGACCTACCTGATCAAGGATGGCGTGGGCGCATTCGTTCCCACCTCGCGAGCCGCGCGCGCTGGACGCTCTCGGAGCTGCCCGGCATCGTGCACGACTACCGGCACGCGGCCCGGCATGCCGTCACCACGGCCGGCTTCGACGGCGTGGAGGTCCACGGCGCCAACGGCTACCTGCTGGACCAGTTCCTCAAGACCGGCGCCAACCAGCGCCGCGACGACTACGGCGGCCCCATCGAGAACCGCGCCCGCCTGCTGCTCGAGGTGATGCGCGCCATCGCCGGAGAAATCGGCGGTGGCCGCACCGGGGTGCGCCTCTCGCCGGTCACGCCCGCCAACGACATCGACGACGAGGACCCGCAGGCCCTCTTCGAGTACGTGGTGCGCCAGCTGGCGCCGCTGGACCTGGCGTACATCCACGTGATCGAAGGCGCCACCGGCGGCGCGCGCGAGATCGACGACCGGCCGTTCGACTACGCGGCGATGCGCGATGCCTACCGGATGGCCGGCGGCAAGGGCGCCTGGATGGTGAACAACGGCTACGACAAGGCGCTGGCGGAGCAGGCCCTCGCGCAGGGCGCCGACCTGGTCGCCTTCGGCAAGGCTTTCATCGCCAACCCGGACCTGGTGGACCGCATGCATCGCGACGCACCGCTGAATGTGCCCGACAAGAGCACCTTCTATCGGCGGCGGGGCGCACGGCTATACCGACTACCCGGCGCTGGCCTGACCGCCGGGCGAGCTCAGGGTCCCACGCCGATGGGCGCGGGCGCGGTCATCACGATGCGGGTGAACAGGCGGTCATAGGCGGGATCGCGCGCGCCGCCGGCCAGCGGGTCGCGCGACTCCATGAACGCGGCGTCGAGCTCCTCCCAGTCCGCCGGCGCCAGCAGCCTTTCGGCGGCGGGCAGCAACTCGGTCTCCTCCGTCCGCATGTGCTCCAGGTAGAAGCGCACATAACTCAGCGCGGCTTCGGTGAACGCGGGGCGGCGCAGGTCGCCGATCAGCTCCCAGGCCAGCAACAGGTGCTGCAGGTTGCGCACGCGCCCTTCGCCGTGCACGTGGTCGGCGTCGAGCTGGGCGATCACCGGCGCCAGCTCGGGCGCCACCCGCGCCAGCTTCGGGAAGAGCAGGTGGCTCTCCTTGGGGTGGTGCAGGCGCTCGGGAAACTCGTCGATGTAGAACAGCATCGCCCGCAGCACGTCGAAGAAGCGCTCGGGCTCGTCCTGCGGGCCGCGCTCGACCATCATGGTGAGCGAGCGCAGCACGGCGGCGAGCGCGGAGTGCTCGTCTCGGATGATCTGCAGGGTCAGGGTCGGCATGGTGGCGTTCAGCTTCTCAGATCGCGCGCCCGCCCCAGCCTTGACGAATGTCAAGCGGCGCGCGCCCGCCAGCGCTTGAGCAGCAGGGCGTTGGACATCACGCTGACGCTCGACAGCGCCATCGCCGCGCCCGCCACCACCGGGTTCAGGTAGCCGAGCGCCGCCAGCGGAATGCCGGCCACGTTGTAGGCGAAGGCCCAGAACAGGTTCTGCCGGATCTTGAGCACGGTGCGGTGCGAGATGTCGAGCGCCGCGCCGACCAGGCCCACGTCGCCGCGCATCAGCGTGATGCCGGCCGCGTGCATCGCCACGTCGGTGCCCGTGCCCATCGCCAGGCCGACGTCGGCGGCGGCCAGCGCGGGCGCGTCGTTGACGCCGTCGCCCACCATCGCGACCACGTCGCCCGCGGCCTTCAGGCCGGCCACCTTCGCCGCCTTGTCGCCCGGCAGCACGTCGGCCATCACTTCGTCGGCGCGCAGCCCCAGCCGCTGCGCCATCGCCAGGGCCGCGGCCCGGTTGTCGCCCGAGATCATCACCAGCCGCAGGCCGCGCGACCGCAAGGCCGCCAATGCCTGCGCCGCGCCGGCCTTGGGCTCGTCGGCGAAGGCCATCAACGCGCGCAGCGACAGGCCCTGCGCATCGCGCCTGACCAGCGCCGACAGGGTGGCGCCCTGCTGCTGCAGGCGATCGGCTTCGCCCTGGAGATTGCCCAGCGCGACGCTGAGTTCCTCCAGCCAGCGCAGGCTGGCGATCAGGTAGCTGGCATCGCCCACTTCGCCTTCGGTGCCGCGGCCGGGCATGGCGCGCACGTTGGCGGCGGGCGGCGGCGCCACGCCCTCGTCCCTGGCGGCGCCCACCACGGCCCGCGCCAGCGGATGCTCGCTGCCGCTTTGCAGGCCGGCCGCCGCAGCCAGGGCCTCCATGCGGTCCACGCCCGGCGCCGCGACGAACGCGACCAGCCGCGGCTGGCCCACCGTGAGCGTGCCGGTCTTGTCGAAGGCCACCATGTCCACCTTGTGCGCCAGCTCCAGCGCCTGTGCGTCCTTGATCAGGATGCCGTGCCGGGCCGCGATGCCGGTGCCCGCCATGATGGCCGCGGGCGTGGCCAGCCCCAGCGCGCAGGGGCAGGCAATCACCAGCACGGCGACGGCGCGGATCAGCGCCGTCTCCACCGGCAGCGCCGGCCCACAGCCAGCCCAGCAGCGTGACCAGGGCGATGACCAGCACCACCGGCACGAACACCGCCGAGACCTGGTCCACCAGCCGCTGGATCGGCGCCTTGGCGGCCTGCGCGTCCTCCACCAGGCGGATGATCTGCGCCAGCACCGATTCGCTGCCGACGGCCGTGACGCGCATCACCACGCGGCCGTCGCCGTTGATGGTGCCGCCCGTGAGCTTGTCGCCCTCGGCCTTCGCCACCGGCAGCGGCTCGCCGGTGAGCATGGATTCGTCCACCTGCGTCTGGCCCTGCGCGACCACGCCGTCGGCCGGGACGCGCTCGCCCGGGCGCACGACCAGCAGGTCGCCCGCCAGCACTTCGGCCACCGGGATGTCGGACTCCTCTCCGCTCGCCGAGAGCACGTGGGCGAATTCCGGCCGCAGCGCGTGCAGCGCGCGGATCGCGGCCGTGGTCTGCCGCTTGGCGCGCGCTTCCAGCCACTTGCCCAGCAGCACCAGCGTCACCACCACGGCCGACGCCTCGAAATAGAGATGCGGCGCGCCTGAACTGAGCCACAGCCACACCGACAGGCCCCAGCCCGCGCTGGTGCCGATGGCCACCAGCAGGTCCATGTTGCCGGTGCCCGCCTTCAGCGCGTGCCAGCCGGCCTTGTAGAAGCGCGCGCCGAGGATGAACTGAACCGGCGTCGCCAGCACGAACTGCAGCCAGGCCGGCAGCATCCAGTGCTGCCCGGCCAGGTCGCCCAGCATCGGGATCACCAGCGGCAGCGACAGCGCCAGGCCGATGGCCACCGGCGCGAAGCCGGCCCAGGGCGACAGGTCATCGGGCAAGTCCTCGTCCGCGTTGCGGGGCTCGTAGCCGGCGTCGCGCACCGCGCGGCGCAGGCGCGCCTCCATCTGGTCCGAAGGCGCGAAGGTGATGCGCGCCGACTCGGTGGCGAGGTTGACGCTGGCGTTTTGCACGCCCGGCACTTTCTTCAGCGCCCTTTCCACCCGCGCGACGCAGGAGGCGCAGGTCATCCCGCCGACGCCGAGGTCCAGGGTGGGGGTGAGGGTGGAGGAGGTGGTGGTATCCATGAGAGAAGCATGCACCTTGCCATCATGGCAAGGTCAAGCCTTGACCTAAATCAACCCCTCGCCACGGGAGGACATCGGGGTGTTCGCTTGACCTTCCCACGGTGGCAAGGTTCAGGCTATGCTCATTCCCAATCCCTTCGAAAGGTACATCGTGAACCAGACATTCGACGTGCAAGGCATGAGCTGTGGCCATTGCGAACGCGCCGTGACCCAGGCCGTCAAGTCGGTCGACCCCACCGCCCAGGTGAAGGTCGACCTCGCCGGCGGCAAGGTCCAGGTGGAATCGGCGCAGCCCCGCGAGGCGATCGCCAAGGCCATCGCCGACGAAGGCTACCCGGTCGCCGCATGAACGCCGCAGCGCTGGCGTGGCCCGTGAACATCGGCATGGCGTCCCGGCTGTCCGGGGTGTCGGCCAAGATGGTGCGGCATTACGAATCGCTGGGCCTGCTGCCGACGGTCGGTCGCACGGACTCGGGCTACCGCCAGTACAGCGAGGCCGAAGTCCACACGCTGCGCTTCATCAAGCGCGCCCGGGAGCTCGGCTTTTCCATGGACGACATCGCCGAGCTGGCCGGCCTGTGGCACAACCGCCGGCGCGCCAGCTCGAGCGTGCGCCGCATCGCGCAACGCCACTCGGACGAGCTGGCGCAGCGCATCGAGGCCATGCAGGCGATGCAGCGGACGCTGCAGCACCTGGTGCACTGTTGCCAGGGGAACGACCGCCCCGAGTGCCCCATCCTCGACGACCTAGCCGGCCTGCGCGCCTGAGCCGCGCCTACTTGCTGTCCATGCCCGCCGCGCCGCGGCGGTAGAGTTCGGCGGCTTCGGCTTGGCGGGCCTCTGCCAAGTCGGCTTCGGCCTGCGCCTTCCTCGTCGCGCGCAGCACGCCACGGCCGACCGACGCCACGCCGGTGCGAGCCGAGGCCCGTTCGAAATCGCGGTCGCGCTGGGCGCGCACCAGCGAGTTCTCCAGCACGATCGCGCCCATGCTGCTGCGCTCCTGCGCGGGCGCAGGCCCCACGTCGGTCACCACGGGTGCAGGCTCGGCGGGGGACGGGCGGGTCTGGGCCAGCGCGCAGCCCGCCGCCAGCGCCGCCGCCAGAGCCGCGGTCCTCGTCAGGTTCGGGTATTTCATGGGCTGCCCTTCGCGAATGTGTTGCCGTCATGTTGGACAATCCCCGCGGCGGCGCCTGTGGCCAATCCTGCGAACCTCCGGTAGGAAGGCTCCCACAGCGAGCGACCTTTACACATCAGCTACCTTCCCTGCATGGCCCCGTTACATCCGCCCCCCAGACTCTCCCTCAACCTGCAACCCATCCGGGCGCGGGCCTCACAAGGAAGGAAGCTACCCATGAAACACGCCCACAAGCACCTCGTCGCCGCCGCCCTGCTGGCCCTCGGCCTGGCCGCCGGCGCGCAAACGCCCGCCCCCGCAGCCCCTGGCACCGGCCCCGCACCGATGGCGCGCGAGCACCATGGCCGGTTCGACCCGGCCCGCATGCAGGAGCACATGGCCCGCAGGCAAGCGGCGCTCAAGCAGAAGCTGCAGCTCACGGCCGCGCAGGAACCGGCCTGGAACGCCTACACCTCGGCCATGAAGCCGACAGCGAACTTCCAGCGCCCGGACCGCGCCGAGTTCGCCAAGCTCACCACGCCCGAGCGCATCGACCGCATGCGCGCGATGCACACCGCGCGCGCGGCCGAGATGGACAAGCGCGCCGATGCCACCAAGGCGTTCTACGCCGCGCTGACGCCCGAGCAGAAGAAGGTCTTCGACGCGGAAACCGCACGCGGCCACCGCGGCGGTGCCATGCGCCACCACGGCGGCCACAGGATCTGAGCCTTTCCGCCCACGTGACAAAGCCTGCGCCGTCTCCGGCGCAGGCTTTTTTCATGGGCGCGCGAAGGCGCTTATTGCGTCACGGTGGCGCGCACGCCGTACTTCGCGTCCGGGTTGCGCATGGCGCGGCGCTCGGCCTCGAAGTTGGCGCGGCGGCTTTTCAGCTCGGCCACCACTTCGGCGCGCGTCAACGCATGCGGGGTCGCATTCGGGTCGGCGTTCGGCTTGCCTTGCACGAAGGTACTGGCTTCGCCCGCCTTCGGCGCGATGCTCGAAGTCGCGGCCGCCGAGCCCATGCCCTGGGCCTGCTGGCGCACGGCGTCCTTGTCGGCCACGGGCGCTTCGGTCACGGGTGAGTTGGTGGTCCTGGCGTTGGGCGCGCCCAGGGTCTGGTTGCTGGCCTCGCCGGCCTTGGGCGGGCCGTCGGAGCTGCCGGCAGCCGGGGTACTTTGCGCCTGGGCGCCGGCAGCGGCCAGCAGGCCGGCGAGCAGCAGGGGGAGGTAGGTGGACTTGTTCATTGCATATCCTTTGCTTGAGCTTGGGGGGTTGCGAGACCCGCGAAGCGGGGGCGAATGCAAACCGTAGGAGCCGCGGCGGGACCGTCTTATCGGACAGCCGCCCCGCCCCGTGTAGGAAATGACCCATGGGCCCGCGGCTGAGCCCCACGGCGCGCACGGCTTGCCTAAACTGCACCGATGACCCCAGTCCGCAAAGGCCAGGCGCCGGCCCCCGTGGCGCGCGACGCGTTCCACGAGCGCTTCATGCAAGTGTTCTTCGACCCTGCGTACCAGGCCGACAGCGAGGCGCTGGCCCGGCTGGAAGAAACCGCGTGGCAAGCCTACGAAGAGGGCCGCAAGGCCCCGCTCACGGCGAAGGCCGGCCCCGGCTTCGCCGACCCGGACTACGACCTGTCGGTGGAGTGGCGCGCCACGCGCGACAAGCTCATCGCAGCGCAGCAGGCGTGGTCGCAGCCGGCCACGCCGTCGCGCGTGCTGGTGGTGTGCGCGTCGCCGCGCAACGACGGCACCTGCCCCGGCGAGATCTCCAAGACATTCCGCCTGGTGCAGATCGCGCAGGAAGTCCTGGCGGCCGATGGCATCGAAGTCGAGGTGCTCGACCTCAGCCGCGTGACCTCCGACTACGACCGCCACATCCATCCGTGCAAGGGCTGCGTCTCCACCGCCATGCCGCTGTGCCACTGGCCGTGCAGCTGCTACCCCAACCACGCCCTGCGGCAGACCGGCGACTGGATGAACGAGATCTACGAGCTGTGGGTGCGCGCGCACGGCGTCATCCTGATGACCCCGGTCAACTGGTACCAGGTCTCGAGCCCGCTCAAGCTGATGATGGACCGGCTGGTCTGCGCCGACGGCGGCAACCCCGACCCGACCACCACCCACGGCAAGAAGCCCGAAGAAGCCAGGGCACTGGAGCTCAAGGGCTGGGACTATCCCAAGCACCTGGCGGGCCGCACTTACGGTGTGGTGGTGCATGGGGACGTCGCCGGCGTCGCCGACGTGCGGCGCGCGCTTTGCGATTGGCTCGACTGGATGGGCCTGGTCGATGCGGGCGCGCAGGCACGGCTGGACCGCTACATCGGCTACTACCAGCCGTACGCGCTCAGCCACGACGCGCTCGATGCGGACACGGCCGTGCAGGAAGAGGTGCGCAACGTGGCGCGCACGGTGGCGGCGGCCGTGCGCGAACTGCGAACCGGCCGGCTCACCGGGACCGGCCCCGGGCTGCGCCAGCCCCGGCCGAAATAGTCGCCGCGACTGTCGCTTGCGCGTCAGCGCAGCAGTGCGCCAGTCGCCTTGGCAACTCGCGCGCGGGCTGAATCTTCCTAATCTCGCTTCTTCGCCCACGCAAGGACCGCGCATGACATCGACGACCGCCCCCGACGCCCTGGAACAACTGCAAAGCCTCGTGCTGGCCATGCCGATGGCGCAGACACTCGGCCTGCGCTTCACCCACGTCGAGCGCGGCCGCGTGGAGCTCGAGATTCCCGTGGCCCAGCCGTTCACCTTCCGCCCTGGCCAGCTGCAGGCCACGCCCGTCTTCGCCATCGCCGACTTCGCCGCAGTCTCGGCGGCCGGCTCGATGTTGCCGCCGGGCTGGGCCAACGCCACCGTCGACGCAACGATCAAGCTGGTGGGGCCGGCGCGCGGCAAGCTGTTGCGCGCACGCGGCCGCGTCGTGGATGCGGGCAAATTGCTGACGGTGTGCGCGGCCGATGTCTTCGCCGTGAGCGACTCCGGCGAAGAGAGCCTGTGCGCAACGCTGCTCGGCACGGCGCGCAACATCGACCCGTCTCGACACGCCTGACGCCGCAGTCGCGTCCGCGGCGCGGCCCTGCGCAGGGGCGACAAGAAGTCTGCGCACTGTCCTACACCCCGCAAATCAGCCCGGCAGTACAAGAAAAGTCTCCCCCACATGCGAGACCTCCAGACTGCCTATGACCGACACCGTGGCCACCGCCCCGTCGCTGACCGTGATGACGGTCAACACCCACAAGGGCTTCACCACCTTCAACCGCAAGTTCATCCTGCCTGAACTGCGCGACGCCGTGCGCAAGGTCGGCGCGGACGTCGTGTTCCTGCAGGAAGTGCTGGGCACCCACGAGGAACACGAGAAGAAGGTGAACGGCTGGCCCGAAGCGCCGCACTACGAGTTCCTCGCCGACAGCATCTGGCCGCAGTTCGCGTACGGCCGCAACATGGTCTATCCCAAGGGCCACCACGGCAACGCGATCATGTCGAAGTTCCCGATCGTGCATTACCAGAACCACGACGTGTCGATCACCGGGCCGGAAAAGCGCGGCCTGTTGCACTGCGTGCTGCAGATCCCCGGGCACGGGCCCGAGGTGCACGCCATCTGCGTGCACCTGGGCCTGGCCGAGGCGCATCGCCAGCAGCAGCTGGAACTGCTGTGCGAGATCGTCCACACCGAAGTGCCGCCCGATGCGCCGCTGATCGTGGCCGGGGACTTCAACGACTGGCGCCGGCGCGCGCACGACCTGCTGTGGCGCGAGGCGCAGCTGAAGGAGGTGTTCGTCACCGCCTACGGCGAGCCCGCCAAGACCTTCCCTGCTCGCTTTCCGCTGCTGGCGCTGGACCGCATCTACGTGCGCAATGCGTCGGTGCACCTGCCGGTGGTGCTGCCGCGCAGCCCCTGGTCGCACCTGTCGGACCACGCGCCGCTGGCCGCCGAGATCCACCTTTAGGGGCCTGCCATGAGCCGATGGATCGAGGGCAACCGGATCGCCCTCCTCGAAAACGGGGAGGAATTCTTCCCGCGCGTCTTCGCCTGCATCGCCAATGCGAAGCAGGAGGTGGTGCTGGAAACGTTCATCCTGTTCGAGGACAAGGTGGGCCTGCAGCTGCACCAGGCGCTGCTTGCCGCGGCGCTTCGCGGCGTGCAGGTGGACGTGACCATCGACGGCTTCGGCTCGCCCGACCTCTCGGACCGTTTCATCGACACGCTGATCGAGGCCGGCGTGCGCGTGCACGTGTTCGACCCGGGCCAGCGCGTGCTGGGCTGGCGCACCAACATGCTGCGCCGCATGCACCGCAAGATCGTGGTCGTCGACGGCGTGATCGCCTTCGTGGGCGGCATCAATTACTCGGCCGACCACCTGGCCGACTTCGGTCCCGAGGCCAAGCAGGACTATTCGGTCGAGATCCACGGCCCGCTGGTGGCCGAGATCCACCGCTTCACCCACACCGCGCTGGCGCAGGGCCAGCGCTACCAGCCGCAGCGCAAGTGGTGGCGTTCGCGCCGCCAGCTGCGCGCCAGCCCGCACGACCTGCCGCCCGCGGGCGCGGCGGCGGCGATGCTGGTGGTGCGCGACAACGGCGAGCACTTCAGCGACATCGAGCACCATTACCGCGTCGCGATCCGCGCCGCACGCCAGCGCGTGATCATCGCCAACGCCTATTTCTTCCCGGGCTACCGCTTCATGCGGGAACTGCGGCGCGCCGCGCGCCGCGGCGTCGATGTGCGCCTGATCCTGCAGGGCCAGCCCGACATGCCCATCGTCAAGACCGCCGCCACCATGCTCTACCACCACCTGCTCGGCGCGGGCGTGCGCATCTACGAGTACTGCGAGCGGCCGCTGCACGGCAAGGTGGCCCTGATGGACGACGAGTGGTCCACCGTGGGGTCGAGCAACCTCGACCCGCTGAGCCTGGCGCTGAACCTGGAAGCCAACGTCATCATCCGCGACCGCGAGTTCAACGGCGACCTGAGCGAGAAGCTCGAGCGCCTGATGGCGCACAGCTGCAAACAGATCGGGCACGCGGATCTGGGGCCCCTGCGCGGCTGGCCGCTGCTGCGCAGCTTCCTGGCCTACCACTTCACCCGCCGCTACCCGGGATGGGCCTCGTGGCTGCCGCGGCACGCGCCGCGCCTGTTCCTGGCCAGCCGGCTGCGGCACGCCGGCGCCGCGGGCGGCAAGGAGTGAGCGGTGGGGACGCGCACGCTGCCCCGCAATGCCCTGGTCAAGCCGCGCCCGCGCCGCGCCGCGCCGCCGACCAACGCCGTGCCCTTCGGCCTGCCGCTGCGCCCGCACCCCTGGTGGACCTGGACCAAGCGCGGCCTGTCGCTGCTGTTCTTCGCCGCCGTCGTCTGGCTGCTGGTGCGATACGCACGCACCATCGACTGGGACGACGTGCTGGACTCGGTGCGCAACACGCCGCCGCCCGCGCTGGCCGCCGCCATCGTCCTGGCCGCGGGCAGCCACCTGCTGTACAGCTGTTTCGACCTGATCGGGCGGCGCTACACCGGCCACAACCTGCCCACGCTCACGGTGATGGCGGTGAACTTCGTGAGCTATGCCTTCAACCTGTCCATCGGTTCGATCGTCGGCGGCGTCGGGTTCCGCTACCGGCTCTATTCGCGGCTGGGCCTGGACAAGGGCGTGATCACCCGCATCGTCTCGATGAGCATGCTGACCAACTGGCTGGGCTACAAGCTGCTGGCGGGCCTGCTGTTCCTGATCCATCCGATCGCGCTGCCGCCGAGCTGGCACATGGGCAACCACGGGCTGCAGTGGGTCGGCGCCTTGCTGGTGCTGGTGTCGCTGGGCTACGTGGTCGCCTGCGTGCGCCTGGGCGACCATGTCTGGACCGTGCGCGGCCACGAGCTGTACCTGCCGCCGTGGCGGATGGCGCTGCTGCAGATGCTGATTTCCTGCGTCAACTGGAGCCTGATGGCCGGGATCATCTACGTGCTGCTGCAGCAGAAGGTCGCCTACACGGACGTGCTCACGGTGCTGCTGGTCGGCGCGATCGCGGGCGTGATCGCCGCACGTGCCGGCGGGCCTGGGCGTCTTCGAATTCGTGTTCCTGGCGTTGCTGTCGCACCAGGTGTCCGAGGGGCGGCTGCTGGCCGCGCTGCTCGGTTACCGCGCCATCTACTACATCGTCCCGCTCATGGTGGCGGCCGTCCTGTACCTGGTGATGGAGACGCACGCCAGGAAGCTGGCCCGCGCCGCGGGCCGAGGGAGCACCCTGCGATGACTATGCCGCAACCGAGCTCGAAAGCCTGACATGGAAGCGCGGCTGGCCAGCGAAACCGACCTCGCGGGCTTCCGCGAAGAAGCCCGCGCGCTGCTGGCCCAGCAGGTGCCGCCCGAGGAGGTGCACTGGCGCCCGGTGCGGGCGCAGAACGCCGACCAGTTCGCCGACGCCGTGGCCGCGGCCGACAGCCGGCCCGCAGGGCGTGGCCGGGCCGCTATCGGCCATCGTGCCCAGCTTCGTTCCTGCGCCTGTGCGAGATCGTCGTGCTGCACCACGACCCCGAGCGCTTCGCCCTGCTGTACCGGCTGCTGTGGCGGCTGGTGCACGAGCCCGGGCTGCGCAACGACCCGATCGACCCCGACATGCTGCACGCCCACCAGATGGGCCAGGCCGTGCGTCGCGACATCCACAAGATGAAGGCGTTCGTTCGCTTCCATGCCGTGCCGGACGGGCAGGAGCCGCCGCTGCAGCTGGCGTGGTTCGAGCCCACGCACCACATCGTCGAGGCGGTCGCGCCGTGGTTCGCCAAACGCTCGCCGCCGTCGCGCTGGGCCATCCTCACGCCCGAGCGATCGGTGGAGTGGGACGGGGCGCAACTGCACTACGCGCCCGGCCTGCCGCGCGCCGAGGCGCCGACAGCGGACAGCGACGAGGCCGCCTGGCTGGCGTGCTATCGCCGCGTGTTCGGTTCGCGGGCCAGGGCGTCACCGGACAAGGGGAGCGCCGTCGATTCCTGACCGGGAAGTGTCATGACAGGTGCTGTTATTGCAGCACGCCGTCCTGGTAGGACGGGCCGAAATAGACGTTCACGCTCGAGATGCGACCGTCCACGAAGGTCAGGAACTCGGTGTTGCGGAACGACTTGCCGCCGGCCGACGAACACAGGTAGGTGACGAAGGCCTTGTCGCCCTCGACCACGATCTTCTCGATCTGCTGGTCGCGCGCGATGTCGCTCTGGGGCCAGCAGCGCTCGAAGTACGTGGCGCGGTCGATCGCGTCGTCGTTGGGGCTGGTGAAGGTGAAGTCGTCGGAGAGCAGGGTCTCGGCAACTTCGCGGTTTTCGCTTTCGTAGGCGCCGAAATAGGCGTGGACGATGCCGGTCAGTTTGGTGTCTTGCATGGGGGATGTTAACCCCCTCATGTAAACATAGCCTGCGTAAGGCCTTGCCCTCAGCCGGCGTCGATCTCGCTGGTGCCGTGCCGGGCGCGGTTGATGGTGCGCTTGACCGCGCGCTTGCTCTTCTTCACCGCGCTGCGCTGGTCCTTCGCCAGGCCCGGGTCGCGGGCGGGAGCGACTTCCTTTTTCGCGGCCAGGTCGTCCACCGGCGCGACCGCGTCCGGCCCGCCGCGCCGCGCTTGCCGCACCTGGTCGAGTTCGGATGGCGCGCGCGAACGCACGCTGCGTTCGGCGGCCTCGTTGCCCTGCACGCCCAGCCCGCCTTGCGGCACGCCGGCCTGCGCGCCCAGGCCGCCCTGCGCGCCGGCCATCGCGGGCCGGCCCTCGAACACGGCGGCGGCGCCGGACTGTCCGTGCGCTTCGTTCAGCGTCAGCAGGAACGCGGCGAGCACGAGCGCAACCAGCAACCAATGAGTCGGTGTGTGGTGCATCTTCATGGCGACTCCTTCGCAGTACGTGCATCACCAGTGTGGTCCGCACGGCCCACGCGCGGCATGTGCATTTGGCAACAGAATCTGTAGGACGGCGCTGGCGTGCGGCTGTTAAGATTCGCCGCTTTTCGGATCAGCCCTGGCCACCGCCATCGTTACAGTTCAATGACCGTTGCCCTCGCAGGACGCGCCCCTGCCACGTTCGAGATCAAGAGCGCCAACCTGCCCGCTGGTCGCGCTGCTGCTCAAGTCCACCGACCTCGCCGCGCTGGCGGCGCGAACTGTCGGCCCGCTTCGGCGACATCCCCGATTTCTTCGACCACGATCCGCTGGTGCTCGACCTGTCGCCGCTGCAGGCGCAGGGCGAGGCGCCGCTCGACTTCGCGGCCCTGATTGCGCTGCTGCGCGGCTACCGGGTGCTGCCGGTGGCGGTGCGCGGCGGCAACGCGGCGCAGATGGAGGCGGCGCTGGCGGCGGGCCTGGCCGCGGCGCCGGATGCGACGACATCGCGCCATTGCGGATCAAGCGCCGCAACGCACCAAGCCTCCGCCCGGCGCCCGCTAGCCAGGCCGAGCCGCAGCCGCCTTCCACCTGCGCCCTGGTCATCGACAAGCCGCTGCGCTCGGGCCAGCAGGTCTACGCGCGCGGGCGCGACCTGGTCGTGCTGAGCATGGTCAACCCCGGCGCCGAGGTCATCGCCGACGGCCACATCCACGTCTACGCGCCGCTGCGCGGCAAGGCCATCGCCGGCGCGCGCGGCAACACCGAGGCGCGCATCTTCTCGCTGTGCCTGGAGCCCGAGCTGATCTCCATCGCCGGCGTCTACCGCACCAGCGAAGTGCCGCTGCCCGCCGACGTGCTGTCCAAGCCCACCCAGGTGCGCCTGGTCGGCGGCGTCGAAGGCAAGCTGGTGATGGACCCGCTCAAGCTGACACCCAAAGGATATCCCCCCATGGCAAGAATCATCGTCGTCACCTCCGGCAAGGGCGGGGTCGGCAAGACCACCACCAGCGCCAGCTTCGCCATCGGGCCTCGCCCTGCGCGGCCACAAGACCGCCGTGATCGACTTCGACGTCGGCCTGCGCAACCTCGACCTGATCATGGGCTGCGAGCGCCGCGTGGTGTACGACCTGGTCAACGTGATCCAGGGCGAGGCCAACCTGAACCAGGCGCTGATCAAGGACAAGCAGTGCGACAACCTGTTCGTGCTGGCCGCCTCGCAGACGCGCGACAAGGACGCGCTGACGAAGGAAGGCGTGGAGAAGGTGCTCAAGGACCTGGCCGAGCATGGGCTTCGAGTACATCGTCTGCGACTCGCCCGCCGGCATCGAGACCGGCGCGCTGATGGCGATGCACTTCGCCGACGAGGCGCTGGTGGTGACCAACCCCGAGGTCTCCTCGGTGCGCGACTCCGACCGCATCCTGGGCATGCTGGCCAGCAAGACCCAGCGCGCGATCGAGGGCAAGGAGCCGGTCAAGGAGCACCTGCTGATCACCCGCTACAACCCCAACCGCGTGGACCAGGGCCAGATGCTGTCGCTGGAGGACATCCAGGACATCCTGCGCATCAAGCTGATCGGCGTGATCCCCGAAAGCGAAACGGTGCTGCAGGCCTCCAACCAGGGCACGCCCGCCGTGCACATGAAGGGCAGCGACGTCTCCGAGGCCTACAAGGACGTGATCGACCGCTTCCTGGGCGAGGACAAGCCGATGCGCTTCGTCGATGCGCAAAAGGGCAGGCTTCCTCAAGCGCCTGTTCGGGGGCAAGTGAAGCATGGCGTCCTTCCTCTCCTTCCTGCTGGGCGAAAAGAAGAAGACCGCCAGCGTCGCCAAGGAGCGGCTGCAGATCATCCTGGCGCACGAGCGCAGCGGCCGCAACGCGCGGCCAGCCGGACTACCTGCCGGCGCTGCAGCGCGAGCTGGTCGCCGTGATTTCCAAGTACGTCAAGATCGACCCGCAGGACATCAAGGTCCACGTCGAGCGCCAGGACAACCTCGAAGTGCTCGAAGTCAAGATCGAGCTGCCCGACAGTAAGTAGCTCGCTTGACTTGACAGGGGGGATGGCGCATCGGATAAACGAAGGATGGCCAAATCTGTCACCGTGCGGGTTACGCACAATTACAACGTGCCGTCCGAGCGGGTGTTCGATGCCTGGATGAACCCCGCGCTGGCCGCGCGCTTCCTCTTCGCCACCCGCACCGGCAACATCCTGCATTGCGAGATCGACCCCCGGGTCGGCGGCGGCTTCATCGTGACGGACCGGCGGCCCACGGCCGACGGCGAAGAGAGCTTCTTCGACGCCCAGCACCGCGGCACCTACACCGAGATCGAGCGGCCGCACCGGCTGGTCTTCGACTTCAGCGTCGAGCCCTATTCCGACGCGCCCACCCATGTGGTCATCGACATCGTGCCGATGGGGCCCAACCTGTGCGAACTGGTCCTCACCCACGACCTGGGCCAGGGCGAAACGGCGGAGGTCAACGCGGACCGCACGCGCAAGGGCTGGGACACCATGCTGGCGCACCTGGACAAGGTGCTCACCACCCGCACCTGGGGTGGCCTGGGCGGCTTCAAGGCCCCAGGAAGCGCTTGACCTCGGCCACGGTGCGGGCCGGGTCCTCCTCCTGGGGCACGTGGCCCAGGTCTTCGAACACCACCAGCTTCGCGCCGGCGATGTCCTTCGCAAAGCGCTGGCCGAGTTCCAGCGGCGCCAGCCGGTCGCGGCCGCCCCACAGGATCAGCGTCGGCGCCTTGATGTCCTTCAGCAGCGCGGTGTTGCCCGTGTAGCCCTGCTCGATGCGCCGGCCCAGCGCGCGGCGGTTGCCCTCGCGCAGCGTCATCGCCGAATACAGGTCCACCAGCTCCGGCGTCACCTTGGACGGGTCGCCGTACACATTGCGCACGCTGCGCTCGACCACGCCGCGCGGCAGCGTGTACTGCGCCAGCAGCCGCAGCCCGGGCGTGCTCGCGATGCGAAAACCGATGGGAATGGACTGCTCGGACTTGAGCGACTCCGGCGGGTAGCCGCTGGCGTCCACCAGGATGAGGCCCGCCACCCGTTCCGGCAGCGCCGCCGCGACGGACCAGGCGATCTGCCCGCCCAGCGAATTGCCGCCGACCACGAAGCGGTGCACGCCCAGCTTGTCCACCAGCGCGCGCACGAACAGCACGTAGGTGTCCATGGAGTAGTCGTCCTGCGCGGTTGGGCCCGGTCAGCGCGAAGCCCGGCAGGTCGACGCGGATCACGCGGCGCTTGTCGCGCAGCGCCTGGGCCCAGCCTTCCCAGGTGTGCAGGCTGGCCGAAGTGCCGTGCAGCAGCACGATGGGCGCCGGATCGTCGTGCGGCCCCTCGTCGCGCAGGTGCACCTGCATGCCGTTGATTTCGATGAAGCGCGAGGGCGGCCGCGCCCAGCGCGCCTTCAGCTCTTCCACAGGCTGGTCGGGCGCCCAGGTGGCGATCAGGCCGATGGCCCCGAAGAACAGGATGCCCGCCAGGAGGAGGAGCAGGGAGCGGACCCAGAGCTTGTGCATGACCTTGGAACTGTAACCGGACCGGCATCGACTTTTGCGTGCATACAACAAAGTGGCCCGCCTACGGCCGTTTTGTCATGCCGCCGACACCATTGGGCTGGCTTGCCGCGCAGAATCACGCTCCAGAAGACGCCAGAAGATAGCCAGGGAACCCGTCACAGCCAAACGCACCGGAGTGCCATGCAGTACGTTCAAGATTCGTTTGATGCAGGGAGTGTCGTGGCCGCGTGGCTGAACCCGGCCACGCTGGGCCAGCTGGAGCCCATGTTGCGCCGGCTGATGGCCGGGCAGCAGCTGTTCGTGAAGCAGCCCGACGGCACCTGGCGCCCCAAGGGCTCGGAGCTGGGGCTGCCGCGCCGCTTCGAATTCGCCGACCTGCAGGGCCCCGCCCTGCGCTCAGCCGGCACCTGAGCCGCGGCTCACTGCCCCTTGGGCGATGCGCCGCCGTCCGGCGCGCTGCGGCGCTGCTTGGACTGGTTGTTCCCCACCTGCGCTTCGCGGTCGTGCCGGCTGTCCGGCGTGCGCCGCCCTTCGTGCTTCTGCGTGGGCACCTGCTCGCCCTGCTTGTTGAAGTCGTTCTCCACCTTGCCGGTGTGCGGCGCCTGCTTGTCGGCGGGGCTGGGGTGCTTCGATTGCTTGGTCACAAGGTACTCCTTCATGGAAAGGCCATGACCCATTCTGGGAGCGCCGCGCGGGCTGGGCTGTCGGACGGCTTCGCCTATCCGGCCTTGGCCATCAGCATCGCCTCGATCTTGTTGCCGTCCAGGTCGCGCACGAAGGCGGCGTAGTACTCGGGCGTGTACTCCGGCCGATGGCCGGGCGCGCCGTCGTCCTTGCCGCCGAGTTCGAGCGCCTTGGCGTGGAAGGCCTTCACTTCGTCGATGGAGTTCGCCAGGAACGAGATGTGCACGCCATTGCCCACGCTGGCGCGGCCGCCGTCGTGCGGCGACTGGATCCAGAACTCGGGGAAGGCGCGGCCGTAGCCGGCGCCGCCGGGGAAGTCCATCACGCAGCGGATCTGCAGCGTGGCCAGCACCGCGTCGTAGAACGCCTTGGCGCGCGGGTAGTCGTTGGTGCCCAGCGAAACGTGGGAGATGACGCTGGTGGGAAGTTGGGGTGAACTGGCCATGTCGCTTGCCTCATGAGGGAGTCGGGCTGGGAACGATAGCCCCGCTGCGCCCGCCGGGCAAGCGCGCCGGCCCGCACTCCTGACACAAGTCAGGCCGCGGCCAGGTGCTGTTCGATGGCGCGCGGTACCGCCTTGCGCGCACAGGCCTGCAGCTTCACCAGCAGCTCGTGCCGCGGCTCGGGCACGCCGTATTGCTGGCGCAGGTCGCGCCGGATGCAACCCAGCAGCGCCGCGGCCACTTCCGCATCGGCCATGGCCCGGTGGGCGCGGCCATTCGTCGGCAGCGAGTGGAACGCCGCCAGCGAGCCCAGCCGATAGTTGGGCGCCTGCGGGTAGAGCCGGCGCGCGAGCAGCATCGTGCACGCAAAAGGCTCGTCGGCCGGGCGGTCCGCGCGTTGCAGCTCGGCCATCCAGAAGCGGCGGTCGAACGAGGCGTTGTGCGCCACCATCGGCCGCCCGCCGACGAAGCGGCTGGCCTCGGCCATCACCGATTCGGCCCGCGGCGCGGTGGCGATCATCGCGTTGCTGATGCCGGTGTAGGCCTCGATGAAGGCCGAGATGCGCACGCCGGCGTTCATCAGGCTCTGGAAGCGGTCCACCACCTGGTCGCCTTCCAGCAGCACCACGGCGATCTCGGTGGCGCGGTCGCCCATGCCGGGCGACAGGCCCGTGGTTTCGAAGTCGATGACGGCGACGGCGGTCACGGCCCGCTGTCGCCCGGGCTCATCGGCGCGGGGGCGCGCTGGGCCGTCAGTTCGCTGTAGCCGGTGGCGGCGTCCAGCTCGCGCCGGAATTCCCACCCCGGCAGCAGCGCGATGACCACTTCGGCCGTGGTGCGCACGATGCAGCCCGGCAGGATGTGCCCGCCCTTGACCTGGCCCTGCGCGTCCGCCACGCTGCCGTGCAGGTGCGCGCCGTCGGGGCTGAGCGTGCCCGAGAGCATCAGCAGCTCCAGCGGCCCGCCCACCTCGGTGCCGCCGGACTTGTCGGCATAGCGAAGCACGGCTTCGGACAGGCTGCCCACCGCCGACACGATGCACGCCGCGGCGATGCCGTGGGTATTGGCGAGTTGGGCAAACGACGCTTCCAGCGCAGCGCGCAGGTCGTCCCCGGGCGCGAGGCGCAGCACATGGACTTGCATCAATACCCCAGCGGCCGCACGCCGATCAGCGGGCCGTGCAGCAGCATCGCGAACACCGACCAGGCCACCAGCCCGGCCGCCACGGTGATGGTGGTGCCGATGGCGTTGCCCGGCGGGTACACGGTGTTGTTGGCGCGGTCGCGCTGGCGGGCGGCCCGGTAGCTGAGCACCGCCCAGAGCAGGAACGCGCCGAACAGCACCACGTCCGCGGCCACGCCGTTGGACAGCAGGTGCGCCACCGACCAGATCTTCACGGACAGCACCTGCGGGTGATGCAGCTTGGCCTTGAACCAGTTCCCCGGGATGTAGGCGGCGACGAACAGGATCATGGAAAACACCATCAGCAACGCCGTCACGTGGTTCATCCACTTCGGCAGCGCGTACAGCACCAGCGTGTCCTGCCGGGCCATGCGAAAGCCCCAGACCAGCACGATGAAGCCGAGGATGGACACCACGGTGTACAGGCCCTTCCACTGCAGCGGGCCGAGCTTGCCGACCATTTCGGTGCGCCAGCCGTCCGCGAAGATGCGCGTGGAGTGCACGCCCAGGAACAGAACGAGACCGAGAAGCAGGATCCCCATGACGCAGCCCTTGTCGAGTTGTTCGCGGGATTATGCGGCCAGGGCGAGCGGCGTGAGACATGTCAAGCACAGCGACAGGATGTTGGCCTACAGCCAAAGCCGGGGCGGCTGGCGATACTCTTCAATATCAGGAGCCCATCATGGCCAGCATCACCCCCCGCATCGCGAGTTTCAGCCTCGAGCACCCCGGCGCGCAGCTGCAGCCCGGCGACAAGACCCTGGGCGACCGCGCCAAGGACGCCCTGCGCGCCCTCTACCCGCGCCCCAGCACGGGCCGCACTTCCAAGATGGGACGCAAGGCCGAAAAGCCCGCCAAGGACAACGCCAGCGGGCCGAGCGGCCAGCCCGATTCCTGCTGGCACGACAGCACGCACACGAACAGGTAGGGCACCCTACCCCGCCGGCAGCATCGCCCACAGCGGCACGGCCTCGATGCCGTCGGCCAGTGCAAAGCGATGCAGTCCGGGATGCACCACGTACAGCGCATCGAGCTTCAGATCGTCCATGGCGATGCGCATGGACGGCGTCAGCGCGGGGCACGTCTGCACGCTTGAACTCGACGCCGATGCGCTGCGTGCCCTTGAACATCAACAAGTCCAGCTCCGCGCCCTGGTGCGTGGCCCAGAACCAGGCTTGGTCCGGCTGGGCCAGGCGCAGCACCTGCTCCAGCGCAAACCCTTCCCAGCTGGCGCCAGAGCGCGGATGGGTGAGCAGCTGCGGCCATCGATTCCACGCCCATCAGCGCGTGCAGCAAACCGGTGTCGCGGAAGTAGATCTTCGGCGCCTTCACCTGCCGCTTGCCCAGGTTCTCGTGCCAGGGCTGCAGCTGGCGCACCATCATCGTTTGCGTCAGGATGTCCAGGTAGCGGCGGATCGTGGGCTGCGACACCGCCAGCGACCGCGCGGGATCGGCGGCTGACCAGATCTGCCCGTGGTAGTGCGCCAGCATGGTCCAGAAGCGCAGCATCGCCGGCGCCGCGACGTCCAGGCCGAACTGCGGCAGGTCGCTGTTCACGTGCAGTGCGATAGCGCCCTGCCGCCACGCGAAGCTGTCGGCGTCATTCGCGGCGAGGTATGAGGGCGGAAAACCACCGCGCAGCCACAGGCGATCCGCCACCTCGTCCTGCCACCCGCCGGCCGCGCCCAATCACCTCCTGCAGGTCGAAGCCCCCGACTTCCACCGTTTCGACGCGCCCGAGCAGCGACTCGCCGGCCTGCCGGGCCAGGCTGGGCGAGGCGCTGCCCAGCAGGAGGTACTGGCCGGGGGCGTCCGAGCGGTCCATCAGCACGCGCAGCAACGGGAAAAGCTCGGGCTGACGCTGCACCTCGTCGATGACGACCAACCCCTGCAGCCGCTCCAGCACCTGCACGGGCTGCGCGAGCCGCTGCGCGTGCAGCGGGTATTCCAGGTCGAAGTAGTTGGGCGAATCGCGCGGGACGAACCGCTGCGCCAGCGTGCTCTTGCCCGCCTGCCTCGGCCCCACCAGCGCGACGCCGCGCGAGCGGCCCAGCGCGCGGCGCACGGACTGCTCGAGGGCGGGGCGGGGCAACATCCGGGGATGGTAGCACTTCACCATGAAAATAGAAAGCGTGACTTTCGTATTTCATGGTCAGCCCCGACTCCCTCTCTCCCTCCCCTACGCCCACTCGCGGCAGAACGCCTCGACGCTGAGCACCGGGCACAGGCCGCGCGCGCCAGCCAGGGCCAGCAGATCCTTGTCGCCCGACACCAACGCTTTCGCCTTGCCGGCAATCGCCAAGTGCAGGAACGGCAAATCGAACGGATCCCGACAGGGCGGAGCCACGGGCGGCGGCTCCGGGATGCGCACGACCTGCACCCACGGAAGGTAGTCAGCCAGCAAGTCCTGCTGCTCGGCCGCCGTCAGCTTGAACTTCGGGTAGGCGAGCACGCGCACCAACTCCTGTGCCGTCGCCGCACTAGCCAGGGGAACGATGAGCCCTGCCTGCCAGGCCGCACGCACCTGCGCGGGCGGCCCGCCGCCGAACAGCAGCGCCGACAACACCACATTGGTGTCGAGCACCACGCGCGGTGCCGCCTTCATTTCCGTTGCGCCGGCTTCTTCTTCGTCGCTTTCTTGGGCGCCCCCTGCGTGCCCGTGCCGTAGGCGGGCTGGGGCTCGGCCACGCCATGGACCGCAGCGCCTTCACGCGCCCAGCGCACGGCATCGGCCACGTCCACGTCGGCGAGGCCAAGCTGCGCGAGCTTGGCGCGCACGGCATCCCCACGCTGGATGCGCACCGGCGTCAGGACGATCTGGCCCCGCAGCACCTCGACGTCGAAATACTCCGTCGCGCCGACGGCGGCCACCACTGCCTTGGGCAAGGTCAGCTGGTTCTTGGAAGTGATCTTCGCGAGCATGGGGAATCCAAGGAAACAAGGATTCCTTACTTTACCACTCTGCCTCGCTAGGTGGCGCCCGCTTCCGCCTCCGGCCACAGGCGCGGGAAATAGAAGCGCAGTGCGTGCTGCGGCACGCCAAAGCGCAGCTTGCCGTGAGGCGAATCGGTGGCCAGCAGGCCGCGCTTGAGGAGCGCGGAGATTTGCGCCGTGGCCAGCCGGTCGCCCAGGCCGAGCATCGCCTTGAACTCGCTGCGCTCCAGTTCCGTCCGCGTGAGCCACAGGTAATGCAGCGCGCGCTGGGCTTCCGTCCGCACGCCTTGCCTGACGACCTGTTCTTCATAAGCGAGGCAGGCGGCAATGCGCTCCTTCATGCCGTCCACGTCCAGCAGGCCGGCCATGAAACTGACTTGATCGATGGAAAGCGCCAGCACGTAGCCGATCCACGCCACCAGCGCGCTCTCCGACAGGTTGCCCCGGCCGTCCAGGTCACCGGCGCGCGGCTGGTCGGCTGCGGCCAGGTGGGCGTAGTAGGCCTCGTGCGTGCGGGCGAACCCACGCAACGGCGACCAGAGCCCGTTGGTCAGGCCCTGCGCACCAAACGCCAGGTGGGTATGCAGCCGAACGACGCGGCCGTTGCCGTCCCGGAACGGATGGATCCATGCCAGGCGATGATGCGACGCCGCGGCAGCGACGATCTGCAGTTCACCCCGCCGCACGCCACCATAAAACGACGCCCAGCGGTCGAGCATGGCCGGGATGGCGCCGTGGGCCGGCGCCGCGTGCACACCGACGCTCACGTTGCGGTCGCGCAGCGCGCCCGGTGCCAGCGCATCGCCTTCAGGCAAGGTGCGGTCAGCCTCCGGCAGGCGTGCGAACAAATCCTGGTGGATCTCACGAACCATCCTGGCCGACCACACATGGCCGTCGGACCATTGGCGCCAATGCGTCTCGATCGCGGCTTCCGTATCCATGTGGGCCAGGGCCAGCCGCTGGCGCCGGGCCTTGTCGGCATCCAGGGAGTAGTCGTTGTGCAGCGCGCGCTCGATGTCGATGGGCAAAGTGTGCTGCCCCTCGATCTTGTTGCTGTAATACGAGTTCATGGCGCGCAGGAGCACCCGAAGCCCGGACGGCGCCTTGCTGCCCGCAAGCCGCAGCGCTTCACGCTGCAGGTCATGCGCCTGCTCGAGCAACGGCGCGAGTGCGCGCTCGCCGGGGAGCAGGGGTTCCATCTGCGCCGGATCGTCGTAGAACCCGAATTTTTGCGACTTGGCGACCATGCGCAAGTCTATGTCAGCAAAGGATTTTTAGCAATTTTTGCGTGAGTTCTTGCGAGTTTGGATGCGAGTTTGCCTCGCCCCCCGCGAAAAGCCGGGCTAAGCCGCTCTCCCGCGGTACACCTGTGCCGGCCGATGCGCTGCCCCATGTAGTCGGCCGGGAACCGGCTCGACGCAGTCTCGATCAGCGAGCCGCCTGCGAAAGCTCGACTTGTCCAGCGGTCGCCCCAACACTGCTTCGCAATAGCGCTGCAAATCAGCCAGCGTGAACTCCGCCGGCAACAGGTCCCAAGGCAGCTCCAGGTTTTCGACTTCGCCGCGCAAGTCTTCCAGCGCGGCAGCAATGATGTGGGAATGATCGAACGCCAGACTCGTGTCGGCGGCAGCAGCATCTGCGACAGCCCAGCGCAGGGCCTCGACCCGTTTGCCCGGTGACACGGCGAGCGACTCCGCGAGAACGGCGCCCCGATACGCGATGCTGAGCGTCCAGGGCGAGCGTGGGTCGCGGGCCTTGCCGCCAACCGCGGTCTGCAGCCGCAGGCAAGGCACGCGCGTCCCCAGTCGTTCCGTCGCGATGCGCTGGGCGGCGCCTTCAAGATCCTGGTCAAGGTCAATGCGCAGCACGCCGCCTGGCAACGCCCACTTGCCCTTGGCAGGCGCGGCCTCACGCCGAACCTGGAGAACAGCCAGTTCTTCCGCAGCGAAAGCAAAGATGCACAACTCCACCCGGGTGAAGGGCATGGGGTAGCGAGTGTTGTTCATATGACGCGTCGGCAACCGTGTTAGTTGCATCATGCCACAAACAACGCTATAGTTAGTTGCGTGATGCAACGAAGGTGTCATGAGCAGCGATCGTGCTGCGCCAAAGCCTCCGGGCAAGACAGGCTGGGTGCTGCGCCCCAAACAAGCGCGGCCCGCGACCGACAGGTCAGCGACTGGCACGCGCCAGCTTCGCAGCGGCAGACGGAACAGCCCCGTATACGGTTGGTCAGCGGCGAAGACTCAATGCTGGCTGGGTTGAACCCAGCGCCCCATTTCCACGGGGGGCAGGGATCCGCTTTCTCGCCGTACGGCGACGACCGCGTTCACACCGAACGCAGTCGTGACCGTATGACTTCACTTTCAACTACCGGAGGTTCTCCATGACTGCTCACTCATCTGCTTGCTCGGAACTGCTGCGCGCCGCCACGTACGCGGCCGAAAAACATCGGCTCGGCGCGCCCCGAAAGGGACAGGACGCGGCACCGTACATCAACCACCCCATCGCCGTGGCCAACCTGCTGGCCAGCGAAGCCGGGATCGACGAGGTCTCGGTGCTGCAGGCGGCGCTGCTGCACGACGTGGTGGAGGACACGCCCACGCCGATCTCCGAACTCGAGGCGCGCTTCGGGCCCGTCGTGGCCGGCATCGTCTTCGAGGTCACGGATGACAAATCTGTTCCCAAGGAAGCGCGCAAGCGGCTGCAAGTCGTCAATGCACCTGCCAAGTCGAAGGGGGCCGCCTGGCTCAAGGCCGCCGACAAGACCTGCAACCTGCGCGAGATCGTGGCCTCGCCTCCGCCGTGGGAACTCGAACGCAAGCTCGCCTATTTCGAGCACGCCGCCGAAGTGGTGCGAGGCCTGCAGCACCTGACACCCCGCCTGCTGCAGTTGTTCGAGGAAGCCTATGCGCTGCGCGCGAGCCTCCGCCAAGACAAGGCAGGCTGTCCACCTGCAAGCGGACCAGAGCCGTTGACGCGGGAGCACCTGCTCAAGATCCATCGAGGTGAGGCATGAACTGCCGCCCCGGCGACCTGGCTGTCGTGATCGCAGCTGTGAACCAGGCAAACATCGGCCCCATCGTCAAGGTGCTGCGGCCGTACGAAGCTGCTTGGCGTCACGCCATGAGCCGCAACAGCAACCCAGGGGATCGCGCGGAGCGCTCCCCAACGAAAGGAGATCAACTTGGCTTTTCAAATCACCTGCATCGACAACTTCAGTGCGCCGAGTGACGGGGCGTCGTCGGCAGGCCGCACGTTCGACTGCTACGAAGACGCCGTCGCGCACTGCAAGCGCGTCATCGATTCCTTCCTGGAAGACAACTACAAGCCAGGAATGAGCGCGGAGGAGCTATGGCACTTCTTCGCGATGTTTGGTGAAGATGCCAGTGTCAGCACCGGCACCGGCGAGGCTTTCAGTGGGTGGGACTACGCGAACCACCGCTGCGCCCTCCTGTGTGCCGAGCGGAGCGCGTCATGAGCACCAGTGAGTCCGACGCACCGCGCACGCCCGCACTCGGTTTTCGCCATCAGCCCGGCACCATGCAGGCCCGCTTCTATCACAGCACCGCCGACTACATCGAGCTGGACCTCCGGATGGGTGGGGACACCACCTGGGTCCGAGAGGTCGGGCCGGGCGCCGGCGATTCCCTGGGGCCGGAACGCAGGCATTCGACGTCGAGCGTGGAGCAGACCGTCTACTTCTCGTCCGTCTTTTGCGCCTTTCCGTCGCTCATCCGGTTCCTGGAGGCCATCACCACTGGCGTGGAGGAGTGCGGATTCAGCTGGGACCCTGAAGGGCCGGACGGCCATATGCACTGGCATTCGCAGGGCGGGGACGAAGGCGCTTTCAGGCTCGCCTGGAGGTCAGGAGCTGACCAGTTCGATCGAACGACCTCGATGCGAGCTTATGACGCCGTGGACACGCTGTACTCGGCGTTTCGAGGGTTCATCGAGTCACCCGAGTACGAGCCCTTCCGGTACGAAAACATCCACGAATGGGACGCCTACTCCCTGGTATTGGAGGACGCGACGGTTGGGGAATTTGCCCGTGCCGTGGCCAGCCTGCCAGCCGACCATGCGGCCGCGGTACTGGAGCGCGCTTCGGCCTTCGCCGGGACGAGAGGGAGCGGCTTGATTCAGGATTCGAAACGGCGCCAACCATTGGAGTGGTTCATGCTCGCACGGCCTGACGCTACCGCGCAGGCCGTGCCCCTGCCGGAATCGTGGGACGGATGGAACCAGGCCCGGCGCACTCGTTACCTGGGGAGGCGCTGGGGTGGCACAGCGTTTGGGTGGGACGGTGCCAATCTAAGGCGCTTGCGCTCGGAGAGGATCGAGGAATGGCTGGCAGGTAAACGGAGGAAGCGCCGCCGAGCCAGCTAAGGGTCTCATGCTCCCTCGCCCCATCGGGAAAAGGGCTGGAGTGAGGGGCAAGACCTACTGCGGCGCGAACCCCTTCTCCCTGATGATCCGCGTCCACGCCGCCGTGTACGCCCGCTCGCGCTCGCCCAGCACCTGCGCGCTCATGTACCCCGGCGCCAGCCCCATGCGCTGCATCTGCTCGCGCACCGCCGGCTGCGCCAGCACCTTGGCCATCGCCGCGCCGAACTCGGTGACGAAAGCCGCCGGCACGCCCTTGGGCGCGAACACGCCGTAGTACGGCACGTCCTCGAAGCCGGCCAGCCCCAGCTCGCGGAAGGTGGGCACGTCGGGCAGCACGGCCTGGCGCTCGCGGCCCAGCACCGCCACCACGCGCAGCTTGCCGGCGCGGTGGTTCTCGATGAAATCGGGCACCGAGCCGACGCCCGCGGCGATCTGGTTGCCCAGCATGTCGCCCATCATCGGCGCGCTGCCGCGGTAGGGCGCGGCCGCCAGGTCGAGCTTGTACTTCTCGCCAATCAGCTTGACCAGAAACTCCGGCGTCGAAGCCGGCGCCGGCACGCCCACGGTGCCGCGGTTGCGCGCCGCGTTGCCGCCGGCCTTGTCGCCGCCCTCCTGGATCCACTTGACGTAATCGGCGAACGTGCGCGCCGGCGTGCCGCCCGACACCGCGAACGCGTTGACGAAGGTGGCAAAGCCCGCCACCGGCGCAAAGTCCGCCGCCGGGTCGAACCCCGCGTTCTTGGTGACCAGCGGCAGGATGGAGATGCTGTGGTCGTGCGACAGGAACAGCGTCAACCCGTCGGCCGGCGCCGCCTTCAAGCGCCTGCGCCGCCAGCTGCCCGCCCGCGCCGGGCTTGTTGTCGACGACGACGTTGGCGCCCAGTTCGTCCTTGAGGCGCTCGGCGAGGAGGCGGGCGACGGCGTCCGTGCCGCCGCCGGGAGGGAAGCCGACGAGGAGGCGGATGGTGCGGGGTTGGGAGAGGGCGGGGAGGGCTGTTAGCAAGGCGCTGCCGGCCAGGAGTTGGGCGGCGAAGTGGCGGCGGGTGATGGTCATTGG
>CAWAYI010000003.1:0-436732 GCA_963786245.1 uncultured beta proteobacterium
GGAAAAGGCCTTCGTCGGCACCGGCATCGAGCGCGTCTCCGCGGTCGACTCCGGCACCGTGGTCACCGCCGACCCGCGGCGGCGTGGTCGACTACGTCGACGCCACCCGCATCGTGGTGCGCGTGAACGACGCGGAAGCCCAGGCCGGTGAAGTCGGCGTGGACATCTACAACCTGATCAAGTACCAGCGTTCCAACCAGAACACCAACATCCACCAGCGCCCCATCGTCAAGCGCGGCGACAAGATCGGCCAAGGGCGACGTGATCGCCGACGGCGCTTCGACCGACCTGGGCGAACTGGCCCTCGGCCAGAACATGCTGGTGGCGTTCATGCCCTGGAACGGCTACAACTTCGAGGACTCGATCCTGATCTCCGAGCGCGTCGTCGCCGAAGACCGCTACACCTCGATCCACATCGAGGAACTGGTGGTGATGGCCCGCGACACCAAGCTGGGCGCCGAGGAAATCACGCGCGACATCCCGAACCTGTCCGAGCAGCAACTGAACCGCCTGGACGAGTCCGGCATCATCTACGTCGGCGCCGAAGTGCAGCCGGGCGACACGCTGGTGGGCAAGGTCACGCCCAAGGGCGAGACCACGCTGACGCCGGAAGAAAAGCTGCTGCGCGCCATCTTCGGCGAGAAGGCTTCCGACGTGAAGGACACGTCGCTGCGCGTGGACCAGGGCTCGCAAGGCACCGTGATCGACGTGCAGGTCTTCACCCGTGAAGGCATCCAGCGCGACAAGCGCGCCCAGCAGATCATCGACGACGAGCTCAAGCGCTTCCGCCTGGACCTGAACGACCAGCTGCGCATCGTCGAAGCCGACGCGTTCGACCGGATCGAGAAGCTGCTGAACGGCAAGGTCGCCAACGGCGGCCCGCAGAAGCTGGCCAAGGGCACGAAGATCGACAAGGCCTACCTGGCCTCGGTCGAGAAGTTCCACTGGTTCGACATCCGCCCGGCCGACGACGAGGTCGCCAACCAGCTCGAGTCGATCAAGAACTCGCTGGAGCAGACCCGCCACAGCTTCGACCTGGCCTTCGAAGAAAAGCGCAAGAAGCTCACGCAGGGCGACGAGCTGCCGGCCGGCGTGCTGAAGATGGTCAAGGTCTACCTGGCCGTCAAGCGCCGCCTGCAGCCCGGCGACAAGATGGCCGGCCGCCACGGCAACAAGGGCGTGGTCTCCAAGATCGTCCCGGTCGAGGACATGCCCTACATGGCCGACGGCACGCCGTGCGACATCGTGCTCAACCCGCTGGGCGTGCCTTCGCGCATGAACGTGGGCCAGGTGCTGGAAGTGCACCTGGGCTGGGCCGCCAAGGGCATCGGCCAGCGCATCGGCGACATGCTGCAGCAGGAGGCCAAGGCGGCCGAGCTGCGCAAGTTCCTGGACCAGCTGTACAACGGCGTCCGGCCGCAAGGAAGACCTGGCCAAGCTGTCCGACGAGGACGTGCTCGAGATGGCCGGCGAACCTGGCCAAGGGCGTGCCGTTCGCGACGCCGGTGTTCGACGGCGCCTCGGAAGAGGAAATCCGCGGCATGCTCAAGCTGGCCTACCCGGAAGAGATCGCCAAGCGCAAGGGCCTCACGGCCACGCGCACCCAGGCGCATGCTGTACGACGGCCGCACGGGCGACCAGTTCGAGCGTCCCGTCACCGTCGGCTACATGCACGTGCTCAAGCTGCACCACCTGGTGGACGACAAGATGCACGCGCGCTCGACCGGCCCGTACAGCCTGGTCACGCAGCAGCCGCTGGGCGGCAAGGCCCAGTTCGGCGGCCAGCGTTTCGGCGAGATGGAAGTGTGGGCGCTGGAAGCCTACGGCGCCGCCTACACGCTGCAGGAAATGCTCACCGTCAAGTCCGACGACGTGCAGGGCCGCACCAAGGTGTACGAGAGCATCGTCAAGGGCGAGCACGCCATCGAAGCCGGCATGCCGGAATCGTTCAATGTCCTGGTCAAGGAAATCCGTTCCTTGGGCATCGACATGGAACTCGAACGCTCCTAATTCGGAAGGGAACAGAGTCACATGAAATCACTACTCGACCTGTTCAAGCAGTTCACGCCGGACGAGCATTTCGATGCCATCCGCATCGGCATGGCGTCGCCCGAGAAGATCCGTTCCTGGTCCTTCGGCGAAGTCAAGAAGCCGGAAACCATCAACTACCGCACCTTCAAGCCCGAGCGCGACGGCCTGTTCTGCGCCAAGATCTTCGGCCCGATCAAGGACTACGAGTGCCTGTGCGGCAAGTACAAGCGCCTGAAGCACCGCGGCGTCATCTGCGAGAAGTGCGGCGTTGAAGTCACGCAGACCAAGGTGCGCCGCGAGCGCATGGGCCACATCGACCTGGCCGCGCCCTGCGCGCACATCTGGTTCCTGAAGTCGCTGCCGTCGCGGCTGGGCCTGGTGCTGGACATGACGCTGCGCGACATCGAGCGCGTGCTGTACTTCGAAGCCTACGTGGTGACCGACCCCGGCATGACCCCGCTGAAGAAGTTCAGCATCATGTCCGAGGACGACTACGAGGCCAAGCGCAAGGAATACGGTGACGAGTACGTCGCCAAGATGGGCGCCGAAGGCATCAAGGACCTGCTCGAAGGCATCGACATCGACATCGAGATCGAGAAGCTGCGCGGCGACCTGACCGGCTCCGAAGTCAAGGTCAAGAAGAACGCCAAGCGCCTGAAGGTGCTGGAAGCCTTCAAGAAGTCCGGCATCAAGCCCCAGTGGATGGTGATGGACGTGCTGCCCGTGCTGCCGCCGGACCTGCGTCCGCTGGTGCCGCTGGACGGCGGCCGCTTCGCGACCTCCGACCTGAACGACCTGTACCGCCGCGTCATCAACCGCAACTCGCGCCTGCGCCGCCTGCTGGAGCTCAAGGCCCCGGAAATCATCGCGCGCAACGAAAAGCGGATGCTGCAGGAAGCCGTGGACACGCTGCTGGACAACGGCCGCCGCGGCAAGGCGATGACGGGCGCGAACAAGCGCGCGCTGAAGTCGCTGGCCGACATGATCAAGGGCAAGAGCGGCCGCTTCCGCCAGAACCTGCTGGGCAAGCGCGTCGACTACTCGGGCCGTTCGGTCATCACCGTGGGCCCGACGCTCAAGCTGCACCAGTGCGGCCTGCCCAAGCTGATGGCGCTGGAGCTGTTCAAGCCGTTCATCTTCTCGCGCCTGGAAGCCATGGGCATCGCCACCACCATCAAGGCGGCGAAGAAGGAAGTGGAATCGGGCACGCCGGTGGTGTGGGACATCCTGGAAGAGGTGATCAAGGAGCACCCGGTCATGCTGAACCGCGCGCCGACGCTGCACCGCCTGGGCATCCAGGCGTTCGAGCCGATCCTGATCGAAGGCAAGGCGATCCAGCTGCACCCGCTGGTTTGCGCGGCGTTCAACGCCGACTTCGACGGCGACCAGATGGCCGTCCACGTGCCGCTGTCGGTGGAAGCGCAGATGGAAGCCCGCACGCTGATGCTGGCCTCCAACAACGTGCTGTTCCCCGCCAACGGCGAGCCGTCCATCGTCCCGTCGCAGGACGTGGTGCTGGGCCTGTACTACACGACGCGCGAGCGCACCAACGCCAAGGGCGAGGGCATGATCTTCGCCGACATCGGCGAAGTGCAGCGCGCGCTGGACGCCGACCAGGTCGATGCTCACGGCCAAGGTCAACGTGCGCCTGACCGAGTGGAACAAGGACAAGGACACCGGCGAATTCGTGCCCTCGACCTCGCATCGTCGAGACCACCGTCGGCCGCGCGCTGCTGTCCGAGATCCTGCCCAAGGGCCTGCCGTTCTCCAACCTGAACAAGGCGCTGAAGAAGAAGGAAATCTCCAAGCTGATCAACGCCTCGTTCCGCAAGTGCGGCCTGAAGGAAACCGTGGTGTTCGCCGACAAGCTGCTGCAAAACGGCTTCCGCCTGGCGACCAAGGCGGGCATCTCGATCGCCGTGGACGACATGCTGGTGCCGCCGCAGAAGCCCGAGATCATCGGCCGCGCCGAGAAGGAAGTGAAGGAGATCGAGCAGCAGTACGTCTCGGGTCTGGTCACCGCCGGCGAGCGCTACAACAAGGTGGTGGACATCTGGGGCAAGGCCGGCGACGAAGTGTCCAAGGTCATGATGGCCCAGCTGGCCAAGGAAAAGATCATCGACCGCCACGGCAACGAAGTGGACCAGGAGTCGTTCAACTCCATCTACATGATGGCCGACTCCGGCGCCCGCGGTTCCGCCGCGCAGATCCGCCAGCTGGCGGGCATGCGCGGCCTGATGGCCAAGCCGGACGGCTCGATCATCGAGACGCCGATCACGGCCAACTTCCGCGAAGGCCTGAACGTGCTGCAGTACTTCATCTCCACCCACGGCGCCCGCAAGGGCCTGGCGGACACGGCGCTGAAGACCGCGAACTCGGGCTACCTGACGCGCCGCCTGGTCGACGTGACGCAGGACCTGGTCGTGATCGAGGAGGATTGCGGCACCGCACGACGGCTCGCTGATGCGCGCCATCGTCGAGGGCGGCGAGGTGATCGAGTCGCTGCGCGACCGGATCCTGGGCCGCGTCGCGGCCGAGGACGTGGTGCACCCCGAGACGCGTGCCGTGATCGCCACGGCCGGCGCCATGCTGGACGAGGACGTGATCGAGGAGCTGGAAACGGCGGGCGTGGACGAAGTGAAGGTCCGCACCGCGCTGACCTGCGCGACGCGCTTCGGCCTGTGCGCCAAGTGCTACGGCCGCGACCTCGGCCGCGGCGGCCTGGTGAACGTCGGCGAGGCCGTGGGCGTGATCGCCGCGCAGTCGATCGGCGAGCCGGGCACGCAGCTGACGATGCGCACGTTCCACATCGGTGGCGCCGCCTCGCGCGCCGCCATCGCCTCGAGCGTGGAAGCCAAGTCCAACGGCGTGATCGGCTTCAACAGCACGATGCGCTACGTGACCAACAGCAAGAAGCGAGCTGGTGGTGATCGCGCGTTCGGGCGAGATCATCATCCACGACGAGCACGGCCGCGAGCGCGAGCGCCACAAGGTGCCGTACGGCGCCATGCTGGCCGTGAAGGCCGACCAGTCGGTCAAGGCCGGCACGATGCTGGCCAACTGGGACCCGCTGACCCGCCCGATCATCACCGAGTTCGCCGGCAAGGTGAAGTTCGAGAACGTCGAGGAAGGCCTGACGGTCGCCAAGCAGGTCGACGAAGTGACCGGCCTGTCGACGCTGGTGGTCATCAAGTTCGACCCGAAGCGCTCGGCCAAGCTGATCCGCCCGCAGGTCAAGCTGATCGACGCCGCCGGCAACGAGGTGAAGATCCCCGGCACCGACCACTCGGTGACGATCGGCTTCCCGGTCGGCGCGCTGATCCAGGTGCGCGACGGCCAGGACGTGGGCGGCGGCGAAGTGCTGGCGCGCATCCCGATCGAAGGCCAGAAGACGCGCGACATCACGGGCGGCCTGCCGCGCGTGGCCGAGCTGTTCGAAGCGCGTTCGCCCAAGGACAAGGGCGTGCTGGCCGAGATCACCGGCACGGTGTCGTTCGGCAAGGAGACCAAGGGCAAGATCCGCATGCAGATCACCGACCCGGACGGCAAGGTCTGGGAAGAGCTGGTGCCCAAGGAGAAGAACATCCTGGTGCACGAAGGCCAGGTGGTCAACAAGGGCGAGTCGGTGGTGGACGGCCCGGCCGATCCGCAGGACATCCTGCGCCTGCTGGGCGCCGAGGAACTGGCGCGCTACATCGTCGACGAAGTGCAGGACGTCTACCGCCTGCAGGGCGTGAAGATCAACGACAAGCACATCGAGGTGATCGTTCGCCAGATGCTGCGCCGGGTCGTGGTCGAGAACGTCGGCGAGTCGGACTACATCGCCGGCGAGCAGGTCGAGCGTTCGGAAATCCTGGACACCAGCGACGCGCTGCGCGCCGACGGCAAGATCCCGCCGACCTACAGCAACCTGCTGCTGGGCATCACCAAGGCCTCGCTGTCGACCGACTCGTTCATCTCCGCGGCTTCCTTCCAGGAAACCACGCGCGTGCTGACCGAAGCGGCGATCATGGGCAAGCGCGACGAGCTGCGCGGCCTGAAGGAAAACGTCATCGTCGGCCGCCTGATCCCCGCGGGCACCGGCATGGCGTACCACCAGGCGCGCAAGGCCAAGGACCAGATGGACGAGGCCGAGCGCCGCGCCATCGCCGAGTCCGAGGCGGCGGAACTGGCCAGCGTGACCGAGGGCGCCGCGGCGCCCGAGGCCAGCGAAGGCGCGCAGGCCGAGTAAGCACCGGTTTCACCGTAAACTGAGCGCCCCGGCCCGTCAACGGGTCGGGGCGTTTTTTCTTTCTGGGAGTCTGCCGCCGCCGCATGCCATCTTCCATCGTTCTCTGGAGCGTCGCCGCCGTCCTGCTGTTCTGGGCGGTGGGCGCCTACAACCGCCTGATGCGGCTGCGCGCCGAAGCCAACACCGCCTTCGCCGCGCTGGAGGCCGAGCTGTCCAAGCAGGTCGCCCTGGTGCGCGAGTGCCTGCCGCCGCCGGACGCGACGCAGCCGGCGCCGCTCGACGGCGAGGGCACGTTCTGGGCCGGGCTGCACGGCGCGGCGGCGCAGTTCGCCGCGTCGCTTGGCCGCCGCCCGCACGCGGCCGCTGGAGCCCGACGGCATCGCCGCCCTCAGCGCGGCGCAGGACGTGCTGGCCATGGCCTGGGAGCGCGCCGAGCGCGACGACGCGCACGACCTGGCCGGCCCGCGCCTGCCCGAGACGCTGACGGCGCGGCGCGCGCAGATCGTGCATCGCAGACGCACGCGCGCGATCGAGCAGTTCGACCAGGCCGTCGGCCGCTACAACGAGGCCATCGCGCAGTTTCCGGCGGTGCTGCTGGCCTGGCTGTTCGGCTTCAAGCCGGGCCGCGGCGTCAGGTCGTCCGGCGCGGCCTCGCCTAGGCGCGGACGATGGCGGACCGTCAACGACCCCGCCGGTGCACCGGGCGGCCCTCCTTCATCGGCGCCGCTGTGGCGGCTGCTGCAGGCGGCCGCCGACGTCGTGGCCGCGGTGCGCGAGCGGCCAGTCGGCGACCGCGGCGCTGGCCAGCGTGCGACGCCGCGCTGCGCCCCGGCGCGCAGGCCCTGGCGTTCCAGGCGCTGCGCCACCTCGGCCGCGCCGAGGCCCTGCGCCAGCTGCTGGCGCGGCGCGCCGCCGCCGCCGCCGGCCGACGCGCTGCTGTGCACCGCGCTCGCACTGTGCTGGCGCGAGGCCGACGCGCCCTACGAGGTGTTCACGCTGGTGGACCAGGCGGTGGAGGCGGCCAAGCGCAGCAGCGGCGACCCAGGGCCAGGCCAGCTTCATCAACGCCTGCCTGCGCCGCTTCCTGCGCGAGCGCGACGCGCTGGTCGCGCGCGACCGACAGCGACCCGGTGGCGCGCTGGAACCATCCGCGCTGGTGGATCGAGCGGCTGAAGCAGGACCATCCGCAGCACTGGCAGCACATCCTGCGAGGCCAACAACAGCCAGGCCGCCGATGACGCTGCGCGTGAACGCGCGCAAGGCCACGCGCGGCGCAGTACCTGGACGCGCTTGCGGCGAGCGGGCATCGCGGCGACGCCGGTGGGCGAGTACGGCGTGGTGCTGGCGCGGCCCCGGCCGGTGCACGACGTGCCCGGCTTCGACGACGGCGTGGTGTCGGTGCAGGATGCCGCGGCGCAGCTCGCCGCGCCGTTGCTGCTGCAAGGGCTGGGCCGGCCGCCGGCGCGACGAGCGCCGCTGCGCATCCTCGACGCCTGCGCCGCGCCCGGCGGCAAGACGGCGCACCTGCTGGAGCTGGCCGACGCGCGACGTCACGGCGCTGGACATCGACCCGGCGCGCTGCGAGCGCATCCACGACACCCTGCAGCGCCTGGGCCTGCAGGCCGACGTCGTCGCCGGCGACGCCGCGCCAGCCCGCCGCGTGGTGGGACGGCCAGCCCTTCGACGCCATCCTGCTGGATGCGCCGTGCACGGCCTCGGGCATCGTGCGCCGCCACCCCGACGTGCGCTGGCTGCGCCGCGAAAGCGACATCGCGCAGCTGGCGGCGCGTGCAGGCGCGCCTGCTGGACGTGCTGTGGCCGCTGCTCAAGCCGGGCGGGCGCCTGCTCTACTGCACCTGCTCGGTGTTCCGCGCCGAGGGCGAGGCCCAGGCGCAAACGTTTCTTGCGCACAACACAGACGGCCGTTTTGCGGCCCGCCCCGGGCCATTTACTGCCCCAAAGCGGGGCAAAGGCCGATGCCGTCCCGGACAATCTGGAAGGTGATCACGACGGTTTTTATTACGCGTTGCTGGAGAAGACGCACAGGGCCTGGACCTGCGCCGGGCCTTTGAGCGCGCGCTCGGGGTCGTGCTGCGCATGCTGGCTGCTGTGGCGGCCGGCCCTGCCGGCCACGGCACAGGCGCCCGCGACCGAAGTCACCCAGTTGCGGCTGGAGCGCACCGACGAGGGCATCCTGCTGTCGGCCAGCGTCAAGTTCGAGCTGCCCACGGTGATCGACGATGCGCTGGCCAAGGGCATCCCGATGTTCTTCGTGGCCGAAGCCGCGCTGTTCCGCGACCGCTGGTACTGGTACGACAAGCAGGTCGCGACGCGCCGCGCGCCACATGCGCCTGTCCTACCAGCCGCTGACGCGGCGCTGGCGGCTGGTGGTTTCGCCCACGCCCATCGGCAACTCGGGCCTGGCCCTGGGGCAGACCTTCGACACGCGCGAGGAGGCGATGGCCGCGGTGCAGCGCATCTCGCACTGGAAGATCGCCGAGGCGGGCGACGTCGATCCCGAGTCGCGCTACAACGTCGACTTCCGCTTCCGGCTGGACGTGTCGCAGCTGCCGCGGCCGTTCCAGATCGGCGCCGTCGGGCCACGCCGACTGGAACATCGCGGCCATGCGCAACCAGCGCCTGACGCTCGAGAGCGGCGCGGTGAGCACGCCATCGCCGCGCCGAGGCTTCGTCGCGCTTCCCGCTGCGCAGCTCGCGCGCCTTCCGCTGGGCCGTCGGCGTGGCCGTGGCGGTGATCGTGGCCATCGGCATCGTGCTGCTGTTCCTGCTGACGCAGGCCACCAACAACCGCGAGCTGTACGAGCGCAACTACGGGCGCCTGTTCGTCGTCAACATGGTGGTGGCCGGCGTGCTGCTGCTGGTGATCATCTGGGTGGCGGTGCGGCTGGTCTCGCGCCTGCGGCAGGGCAAGTTCGGCAGCCGGCTGCTGGTCAAGCTGGCCGCCATCTTCGCGCTGGTGGGCTTGCTGCCGGGCATGCTGATCTACGTCGTGTCCTACCAGTTCGTCTCGCGCTCGATCGAGAGCTGGTTCGACGTCAAGGTCGAGGGCGCGCTGGACGCCGGCCTGAACCTGGGCCGCGCCACGCTCGACACGCTGGCCAACGACCTGGCCAACAAGACGCGCGCGGCCGCGGCGCAGCTGGCGCGAGACGCCCGATGCGTCGGCCGGCCTGGCGCTGGAGCGCCTGCGCGAGCAGCTGGCGGCCAACGACGTGATCCTGTGGAGCGGCAGCGGCCAGCTGATCGCCAGCGCCGGGCAGTCGCGCTTCCAGCTCAACCCCGAGCGGCCGACGCCGCAGCAGCTGCGCAACGTGCGGTCCGCAGCGGTCGCTGGCCGTGATCGAAGGGCTGGACGAGCCCGGCCTGAACGCCGGTGAGCAGCGCGCGCATCAAGGCGCTGGCCGTGGTGTCCGCAGCCCAGCCTGGGCCTGCTGGGCGAGCCGCGCGTCCTGCAGGTGACGCAGGTGCTGCCGCCGACGCTGGTGGCCAACGCCATCGCCGTGCAGGAGGCCAACCGCGAGTACCAGGAGCGCGCGCTGGCCCGCGAGGGCCTGCGCCGCATGTACATCGGCACGCTGACGCTGAGCCTGTTCCTGGCGGTGTTCGGCGCCGTGCTGCTGGCCGATCATCCTGGGCAACCAGCTCGCGCGGCCGCTGCTGCTGCTGGCCGCCGGCGTGCGCGAGGTGGCGGCCGGCGACCTGTCGCCCAAGCCCGCGCTGCAGGGCAAGGACGAACTCGGCGGCCTGACGCGATCGTTCGCCGAGATGACGCAGCAGCTGGCCGACGCGCGCGCGGCGGTGGACAAGAGCATGGGGCAGGTGAACGCGCGCCCGCGCCAACCTGCAGACCATCCTGGACAACCTGACGGCCGGCGTGATCGTGCTGGACGCGAAGGGCAACATCCAGTCGTCCAACCCCGGCGCGACGCGCATCCTGCGCGTGCCGCTGGCCGCGTACGAGGGCCAGCCGCTGGCCAGCGTGCGAGGGGCTCGAGGCCTTCGGCGCACGCGGTGCAGCAGCAGTTCGACGAATACATGAACGAGCGCAAGCAGCACGGCCTGGACCACTGGCAGCAGTCGTTCGAGCTCAACGCCGCGCAGCCCGGCTCGCCGCAGCACGCCGTGACGCTGGTGGCGCGCGGCGCCGAAATGCCCGCGATCGCCCGGCAAGGCGCGCGGCTGCTGGTGTTCGACGACATCTCCGAGATCGTGTCGGCGCAGCGCGCCCAGGCCTGGGGCGAGGTGGCGCGGCGGCTGGCGCACGAGATCAAGAACCCGCTGACGCCGATCCAGCTGTCGGCCGAGCGGCTGGAGATGAAGCTGGCCGGCAAGGTGGGCGAGGCCGAGCAGGCGATCGCTGACCAAGTCGGTGCAGACCATCGTCGACCAGGTCGACGCGATGAAGCGGCTGGTCAACGAGTTCCGCGACTACGCGCGGCTGCCGGCCGCCGAGCTCAAGCCGGTGGACCTGAACGCGCTGGTGTCGCGACGTGCTGCAGCTGTACGCGCGCGAAGGCGGCGAGCGCGGCGATGCGTCGGCCCATGTGCCGGTGCGCATGGAGCTGGACCCGGAGCTGCCCGCAGATCATGGGCGACGCGCAGCAGCTGCGCCAGGTGATGCACAACCTGCTGCAGAACGCGCAGGACGCCACCGAAGGCGCCGCCCGCGCGCGAGGTGACCGTGCGCACGCAGTGGAACGAAACGTCGCGCCGCGCGCGCCTGATCGTGCAGGACACCGGCACCGGCTTTCCCGACCACATCCTCAAGCGCGCGTTCGAGCCCTACGTCACGACCAAGGCCAAGGGCACCGGGCTGGGGCTGGCCGTGGTCAAGAAGATCGCCGACGAGCACGGCGCGCGCGTCGACCTGAAGAACCGCGTGGAAGACGGCGTCGTCCGGGCGCCCAAGTGTCGCTATCATTCGCAGTTGCGGCATAACAACAGCCCCAGCTGCGGCGTGCCGGCGCGGTCGGCGGCGCCGGTTCGGTAAGCGAAGAGACGGTTCTCAGGAAAGACATGGCAAACATACTGGTGGTCGACGACGAACTGGGCATCCGCGACCTGCTCTCGGAAATCCTCAACGACGAGGGCCACAACGTCGAGCTGGCCGAGAACGCCGCCCAGGCGCGCGCCGCGCGCGGCCGCAACCGGCCCGACCTCGTGCTGCTGGACATCTGGATGCCCGACACCGACGGCGTCACGCTGCTCAAGGAATGGTCCACCACCGGCCTGCTGAGCATGCCGGTGATCATGATGAGCGGGCACGCCACCATCGAGACCGCGGTGGAGGCCACCAAGATCGGCGCGCAGTCGTTCCTGGAAAAGCCGATCACCATGCAGAAGCTGCTGAAGGCGGTGGAAGCAGGGCTGTCGCGCAACAACGGCGCGGCGCCCGCGCAAGCCCGGCGTGCGCCGGCGCAGCGCCGTCGCCCGCGGCCGAACTCGACGGTGGAAGCCGCGATGACCGGCGGCCAGAGCCTGCCGCCCGTGGTGCGAGTTGGGCCCGCAGGCGCGCCAGCTGTTCGAGCTGGACAAGCCGCTGCGCGATGCGCGCGACGAATTCGAGAAGTCGCTACTTCGAATTCCACCTGGCCAAGGAAGGCGGCTCGATGACGCGCGTGGCCGAGAAGACCGGCCTGGAGCGCACCCACCTGTACCGCAAGCTCAAGCAGCTGGGCGTGGACCTGTCGCGCGGCAAGCGCGGCGGCTGAGGCGGCGGGCCCGGTTCGGGCTGCTATAATCGTCGGCTCTGGCCCGGTAGCTCAGTTGGTAGAGCAGCGGATTGAAAATCCGCGTGTCGGTGGTTCGATTCCGCCCCAGGCCACCAAATCAATCAACGGCTTGCATGTGTTCGCGCACTGCAAGCCGTTGCGCTTTCCCGTAGAGCTTGCGCGATCGCTCCAAGAAGACAGCGAAAGAAAAGAGCGGTCGCGAGCCTCGAAAGCGATTCCAAATGCGTCAGTCTCGATGGCCTACATCGCCTCGGCCTGCAGGAGGACGCCACCGGTGCGGGACGGGTCGTACAAAAGGGATGCGATTCGATCGAGCTTCGTGCTCGTTCGATCGCAACTTCCCGAGGAGACCTATATGAACTCATCCGCCACTTCGCCGTCGCAAACCGCACCTCGCGACGAGGATCTTGCCGAGCAGGCCCGTCCCGGCCACGGGATTCCGTCGCAGGACCCGGACCCTGCGGCACAGATGCCGATGGAGCCCGGGGAAGCCGACCGCGAGGCCAAGTCGGTGCTGGCGGGTGGCGCCGTGGTGGGCGGTGCGGCTATCGGCGCCACCATCGGCGTCGTGGCGGGCGGCCCGGTGGGTGTGGTGGTGGGTGGCACGCTGGGTGCCGTTGCCGGCGCACTGGGTGGTGCCGCCGCGGGCGCCGCGATGAACCCGGGAGATTCGAGCAGCGCCGACCCGGTGCTCGAGGACAGTGATGCGCCTGCAGACAAAGACCAGGACGCAATAGCCAGCGGCATGAAGCCCTGACTGCCGGCCAGCACCTCACCTGTCAGGCCGGACCCGAGTCACCTTCACGCCTTTCGTAGCCCGATCCCAGGGCGCCACATTGCCGCCGAAGCGCTCCGCCAGGAAATCCAGCATCACACGCAGCAGCAGCGGCTGGTGTTGACGCGAGAGGTACACCGCGTGGATGCCCAGCGTCTCCGGCTCATAGCCGGGCAGCAGGCGCACCAGCCGGCCCTGCGCCAGGTCATCGCTGACGAAGTAAGTGGGCAACTGGGCAATGCCCAAGCCCTCCAGTGCGGCGCGGTGCGTCACGGCCACTTCGTTGCTTTGCAGCGGCCCGCTCACCGGCACCTTCACGGCTTGTCCATCGCGCCGCAGGCGCCACTCGGTGCGGCCCACGTGCGCATGCGTAATGCAGTGATGCGTGCGCAACTGCTCCGGCGTCCTGGGCTTGCCGTGAGTCGCCAGGTAGCCCGGCGCGGCGCACAGCACGGAATGGCAGGTGGCCAGGCGGCGGGCCACCAGCGTGTCATCGAGCTGATTGCTGATGCGCACGGCCAGGTCGATGCGCTCGTCCACCAGGTTCACCGAGCGCTCCAGCGCGATCAGTTCGATCTGCGTCAGCGGATGCTGCTTCAGGAAATCCGATACCGCCGTCGCCAGGTGAGCCTGCGCGAACGACGCGCTTGTGGTGATGCGCAACTTGCCACTGGGCGCCGTGCTGCGCGCACCGGCCGCGGCCTGCACTTCATGCGTCAGCTCCAGCACTTGCCGGCAACGCTGCATGGCCTCGGCGCCGGCGTCGGTCAGGCTCACGCGGCGCGTGGTGCGATGCAGGAGGCGAGCGCCCAGCCAGGTCTCCAGGCTCTCCAGGTAGCGCGACACCATCGCGCGCGACATGTCCAGTGCTGCTGCGGCATCGGTGAGGCTGCCGCGATCGGCCACCTCGGTGAACACCTGCATCGCGCGAATTCGATCCATGGGGCGGCACGGCCGATTTGGCCGATTCAGTAGACAATCTGTTGATAAGTCTACTGTTTATCTCTTGAAGCATGGCCAATACAGTCTGGTCCTCCTTCCAACCCATCGAAAGACAGAGACATGACCCACTTCAAGACCCTGGCCCGACTGATCGCTCCCGCCGTCATGGCGCTCGGCGTGGTGGCGACCAACGCCTCGGCACAAACGACGACGCCCCCGCTGACCCTGCAGGTCTACAACGCCGATGCCGGCAGCTTCCACGTCAACGCCGTGCTGGTCGCCGGCCAGACCGATGCCGTGCTGCTGGACACCGGCTTCACCCGTGCCGATGCGCTGCGCATCGCGGCCATGGTGCTGGACAGCAAGAAGACGCTCAAGACGATCTTCATCAGCCAGGCCGACCCCGACTACTACTTCGGCATCGAGGTGCTCAAGCAGTACTTCCCCGATGCCAAGGTCGTGACCACCGCGCCGACGCTCAAGAAGATCCAGGCGACCCTGGCCACCAAGCTGCAGGTGTGGGGCCCGCGCATGGGCGCCAACGCGCCGAAGAACGTGCCGCTGCCCGAAGTGCTGTCCGGCAACGTCATCACGCTGGAAGGCCAGGCGCTGGAAGTGCGCGGCCTGGACGACAGCCTGCCGCATCGCAGCTATGTGTGGATTCCGTCGCTCAAGGCGGTTGCCGGCGGCGTGAACGTCTATGCCGGCCTGCACCTGTGGACTGCCGACGCGCAGAGCGTCCAGGAGCGCGCCGAGTGGTGCGAAGAAGCTTGGCGCGATGGCTGCGCTGCAACCCGCCACCGTGATCCCCGGTCACAGCGCGCCGGCAGCGAAGCAGGACGCTTCGCAGATCAGCTGGAGCCAGGCCTACCTGGCGCGCTACGAGCAGGAGCTGCCCAAGGCCGCCAACAGCGGCGCGCTCATCGACGCGATGAAGAAGGCCTACCCGGATGCAGGCCTGGGCATTGCGCTGGACATCGGCGCCAAGGTGAACAAGGGCGAGATGAAGTGGTGAGCCGCCTGTTGCCTGTCCGGGCGCACGGGGGCGGCATGGTGGCAGGGGCGCAGCAGCCCTAATCCAGGCTCCGCCCCGCATAGCCGATCGTCGGGAACTGAACCAGTTCGAACAGGCGATCGGTCCCGCGCTGGAATGGCGTCGAGTGCATGCGGCCTTCGTAGAAGCCATCGGCCAGCAGGCGCGACAGGTTCAGGCTCAAACCGATATAGATGTCACGGCGGCGTTCACCGCCAGGATCGAACCCCCGCGCCCCGTACCCGACCCCGACTTCCAGGTAGCGCAGGACCCGGTTCTGGCGCAACGCTGCGAAGCCATCCGCCTTGATCACCAGGAGATACTTCTGGCCGGAATAGTCACCGAACGGATTGAAGCCGGAGTCCTTCGAGGGGCGATAGGCGACGCGAAAATCGAACTTTTCGTCGAGCTCCGGATGGGTCTCCAGCACCACGCCAAGCACCGCGCCGGCCACGTTCATGGCCGCATCCTGCGGGCTGAATCTCCACCTGCGTGAGAAGCCGTCCGCCACCTCGACGCCCGTGAAGATTCCCAGCGCCGTCCATGCCGCCAGCGAGACCGAGGCATCGTGGCTGTTGCCCGCGACTTCGAAGAGGGGCGTCAGCAGTCGAACGGAGCCGTAGTTGAAGTACATGTGGCCGAGCTTGTCCGCGCCGCCGATACTCCGTGTTCCGGCCGAACCACCCTTCGTTGGTCGTCTTGAAACCGCTCCCGAAGCCGGACTGCCACCACTTGGACATGCCGTAGGCGGTGATGAGCGTCGCGCCGGACCCGATGATCAGGGCGTTGCGCATCCGAAGGTTGGGCGGTTGGTTGTCGGGCCTCGATGGGATTTCCTGCGAGACACCGGACGGCGCGGCTGCGAGGGCCGGCGCATAGAAGTCAGGATCTTCCGCTGGGTCAGGAGGGCCGGCTGCTCCTGCGGCCTGCGTCGCAAGAAGGCAAGCGGACATGAAGGCTGGGCAGATGCAAGCTCGTCTTACGATGGGGCCGAGGCGATGATCCATAGGAATGGACTCCACTTGCACTCTATAGCCAATCACGTTCGACTGGCCCCCGGCCGCCAGTCTTCTGTTCCGTATCGCGGCCCGAAGAGCGCAAAAGACGGCCAAGCTTGACGCGCATCAAGACGCCGTCTTGCCGAAGCTCATGCGTGCGTCAGCGTACAGAGCGCTGTTCATTCGCTCGCTAGATTGGAGGCCAGATCAAGCAGAGGCAATCATGTCGAAACCCATCCCCGCCGCTCCTTCGTTCGTTGCCTGGCAAAAAGCGGCAGGCATATTGCTGACGCTGGAGACAGCGCTGGCATTCAGAAAAAGAACAGTGCTTCCGTCTGAGTCGCCCGATCCAGGCATTGAAGAGATTGAGTCGTGCGTCACCGACGCGCGGCTGGTCTCCGATGAACTCTTCCGGATCGCATTCGCCGAGGCCAGGCAACGTCCGGAAAGGCCCGCGCGCGCACCGCGACGCATGGAACAGGGCGCGGACGCTCGCGGATGAGGCTTGGCCGGCCGTAGGACCAGTGCTGACACCCGATCGCGCCCGTCGCCGAGTGTCGGCGCCGCTGCCGCGTTCCAGAATTCCTGCAAAGGAGTCCCCATGCCGCCCAATGACCGCACCCCGCTCGGCGACGAGATGGTGGAACGCCTGCCTGAGCGCAAGTTTCCGCAAGCCAAGGCCGATGAGCTTCGCGACAAGCCCGGCCGCGCGGACCCCGCTGCCAGTGACACGCGCGCCACTCCCGACATCCGGCACCGCCCGGAACTGCCCGCGCATCCCGAGCGGATGGCGGCCGACATCGAAGACGAAGAGGCCGACCCGGTGATCGATACCGGGCCCGGCATCGCCGACGGCGTCAAGGGCCTGAAAAAGCAGAGGGGCTGAGCCATGTTGCCCGACCCCGAAGTGCCGTCGCCCGAGCCGACGCCGCCGCTGATCAACCCCGACCCGCAGCCGGGCGACCCGAAACCGAAAGCACCGCCCTCGCGGGACGACGACGGCCGGCGCGTCGTGCCGGTGGAACTCCCCGGCAAGCCGCACGCACCCGAGCGCGTTACTCGCGCGTGACCCGCACCAGTTCTTCGCGCGAGGTGACGCCTTCGCGCACCAGCCGCTCGCCGTCGTCGCGCATCAGGGTCATGCCGGCCTTGAGCGCCGCCGCGCGGATGTCGGCCTCGGAGGCGCGGTTGTGGATCTGCGCGCGGATGGCGTCGTTGGCGACCATCAGCTCGAAGATGCCGGTGCGGCCCTGGTAGCCGGTCTGGCCGCATGCCGCGCAGCCCGGCGCCGTCCAGGCGCCATCCGCCTTCACGCTGCACTGCGGGCACAGCTTGCGCACCAGGCGCTGCGCCAGCACGCCCAGCAGCGACGAGCTGAGCAGGAAGGGCTCCACGCCCATGTCGATCAGGCGGTTCACGGCGCTGGCCGCATCGTTGGTGTGCAGCGTGGCCAGCACCAGGTGGCCGGTGAGCGAGGCCTGGATCGCGATCTGCGCGGTCTCGAAGTCGCGGATCTCGCCGATCATGATGATGTCCGGGTCCTGGCGCAGGATGGCGCGCAGCGCCTTGGCGAAGTCCAGGTCGATCTTGGCGTTGACCTGGGTCTGGCCGATGCCGGGCAGCTCGTATTCGATCGGGTCTTCCACCGTCATGATGTTGCTGCTGCCCGCGTCCAGCCGCTGCAGCGCCGCGTACAGCGTGGTCGTCTTGCCCGAGCCGGTCGGGCCCGGTGACCAGGATGATGCCGTGCGGCTGCGCGATCAGCTGCCAGGAAGCGGCTGAGCGTGTCGCCCGTGCATGCCCACGGATTCCAGGCTGAGCTTGCTCTCGCTCTTGTCCAGCAGGCGCAGCACGGCGCGCTCGCCGTGGGCGCTGGGCAGCGTCGAGACGCGCACGTCGACCGCGCGCGTGCCGATGCGCAGGGAGATGCGGCCGTCCTGCGGCAGGCGCTTTTCGGCGATGTCGAGCTCGGCCATGATCTTCAGGCGCGAGATCAGCGCCGCGTGCAGCGCGCGGTTGGGCTGCACCACTTCGCGCAGCGTGCCGTCGACGCGGAAGCGCACGCTGGAGTGGCGCTCGTAGGGCTCGATGTGGATGTCGCTGGCGCCGTCGCGCGCGGCCTGCGTCAGCAGCGCGTTGAGCATGCGGATGATGGGCGCGTCGTCGCTGGTTTCCAGCAGGTCTTCGACCGCCGGCAGCTCCTGCATCATGCGCGAGAGGTCGGCGTCGTTCTGCGACTTCGCTGACCACCGTGGCGGCGCTCGATTCGCCCTGCGCATAGGCGGCGCTGATGCGCTGCGCCAGCGCGGCGGCGTCCAGCGCCTGCAGTCGAACGCACGCCGTACTTGCGCATGCACTTCGCTCAGGGCGTGCGGTGGCCGGCGCGGAGGCGTGCCACAGCACGAGCGCGTGGCCGTCGTCTTCCAGCAGCAGCTGGTTGCCGCGCGCGAAGGCGTAGGGCAGCGGGTAGCGCATGGACACTACTGGCCGAGCGGAGCGGGGATCACCTTCGGCGCGGGCACCGGCGCGGACGTCGCCGGCGCGGTGGCCGGCTGCTCGGGCCGGCGCGCCGGCGGCAGCACCGGCGCCGGTGTTGACCGGCACCACGATGCTGGACGCCGGCTGCGCCGCCTCCTGCTTGCCGCGCATGAGGTCGTAGCGGTCCAGCGACAGGGCGTCGCTGTCGGCGGCGTCGCGCACCACGACGGGGCGCAGGAACACCATCAGGTTGGTCTTCTTGCGGCTGCGCGTTTCGCTCTTGAACAGGTTGCCGAAGACGGGCACGTCGCCCAGCACCGGCACCTTCTCCTGGTTGCCGGCGTATTCGTCCTGCAGCAGGCCGCCCAGCACGACGATGGCGCCGTCGTCCACCAGCACGCTGGACTCGATCGAGCGCTTGTTGGTGATGAGGCCCGTTGGCGGAGTTGATCGACGACGGCTGCACGCTGGAGACCTCCTGGAAGATCTGCAGCTTCACGGTGCCGTTCTCGCTGATCTGCGGCTTGCACGCGCAGCGTCAGGCCCACGTCCTTGCGCTCGATGGTCTGGAACGGGTTGACCGAACCGTTGGTCGCGCCGGTGTTGGTGAACTGGCCGGTGACGAAGGGCACGTTCTGGCCGATCACGATCTTGGCTTCCTCGTTGTCCAGCGTCAGCAGGTTGGGGGTGGACAGGATGTTGCCGTCGCCGTTGGTTTCGCAGGAAGCGCGCCAGCACGCCGAGCACGTAGACGCCGTTGATGTTGCGCGCCACGCCGAAGTTCAGGCCCGTGGCAGGGCAGCGCGCCGTGCCGCTGGCGGCGGACGCGGCCAGCTGGATGATGTTGGCGCCGCCGACGCTGAAGTTGGTGCCCAGCACGCCGATGTTCTTGTCGCCCTTGCTGCCGAGCGGCGCCTTGCCACTGGATGCCGAACTCGGCCGCCTTGTCGGCGTTGACTTCGACGATCAGGCTTTCCACGTAGCACCTGGGCGCGCCGCGCGTCGAGCTGGTCGATCACGGCGCGCAGCTGGCGGTACTGCGGCTCGGCGGCGGTGATGATCAGCGAGTTGGTCGCCGGGTCGGCCTGGATCTGCCCGCCGGTGGAGGGCTGCGCCGAGGCGCTGCGTCGGCGCCGTCGCCGGGCTGGCGCGCCGCCAGCCGCTGGCGTCGCCGGCGCTGGCGCGCTGCGGCGGTGCCGGCGAACCCGCCGCCGCCGCCCGGGCCCGAGGTGCGCGGCCAGCGCCGCGCGCAGCGTGATGGCCAGCTTGGTCGCGTCGGCGTTCTTCAGGTAGACGACGTAGATGTTGCCGCTGCCGCGCTGCTGCCGCGCTCGGGCTGGTCCAGCTTGTCGACCAGCGAGCGCACCAGGTTCAGGCGCGCCGGGTTGGCGGCGCGCACGATCAGCGTGTTGCTGCGCGGCTCGGCGATGCACGGTGGTGCGGAACGAGGTGTCGGCCTGGCCCTGGCCGGCGCGCCGGGCGCGGCGGCGGCGCCGCCCGACTCGACCAGGCGCTGCACCAGCGGCGCCAGGTCGGTGGCCAGCGCGTGCGCAGCGGGATGACCTCCACGTCGGTGGCGTTGGACACGTCCAGCGCGGCGATGATGCGCGCCATGCGCTGCAGGTTGTCGGCGTAGTCGGTGATCACCAGCGAGTTGTTGCCGGGGTTGACGTTGATGGTGTTGTTCGGGCTGATCAGCGGCCGCAGGATCGGCACCAGGTTGCCGGCCGATCTCGTAGTTGAGCCGGAAGATCTGCGTGACGATCTGGTTGCCGGCCGATCGGGCGTGCCCACCGAGACGGCGCCGCCCTGCAGCTTGGCGTCGGCTTCGGGCACCACCTTGTAGCAGGCCGGCCGATTCGACCACCGTGAAGCCCGACAGGCGCAGCGTCGCCAGGAACTGGTTGAAGGCCGCGGCGGGCGAAACCGGCCGGTCGGTGCTCAGGTTGATCGTGCCCTTGACGCGCGGGTCGACCACGATGTTGCGCCCGGTGATCGTCGCCATGGTGCGGGCCACGGCCTCGATGTCGGCGTTGACGAAGTTCAGCGTGACCGGCTCGCTCGAGCGCTGGGCCAGGGACAGGCCGGGCGCGGCCATCAGGGTGCCAGCCAGGCAGAGGAAGGCCAGCCGGCGGAGGGAGGGGGAGATGTTCATCCTAGCCAATCGTGATGATGGAGCGCGCGCCGCTGCGCCGCCCGATGATGTTCAGCAGGTTCGACAGGGCGCCTTCGCGCTCGGGCGCGGCGCTGGCGGTGCCCGAAAAGTGCAGGCGCGTGCCCACCCACTGGCCGCTGCCGCTCAGCTGCAGGCTGCCCTCCAGCGTGTCCAGTTGCAGGGTCGGCGTGGCGCCGCCAAGAACGGTGATGCGGTAGCTGCCCATGGGCCTCAAGGTAGACAGGCGCGACGACATTCGCTGCGCCGTGAGTTCGGCCCGCCCGGCGATGGCCAGCCGGCCTTGCACCCATTCTACTGAAAGCCCTTCGGTGGCAAGCTGCAGGTCGCCGTCGAGCTGCAGCGTGTTCCAGGGCGTGCCCAGCCCGGCCAGCAGCGCGGCCGGCCACTGCGAGCTGGAATCGGCGACGCGCACCTGCATTCCGCCCCAGCGCGGCAGCAGCCGCAGGGCCACCGGCTGCGCCGTGCAGCAGGCCGATTCCAGTTCGGCGGCCAGGCCGTCCCAGCGCGGGCGCACCCGCCAGTCCAGCCGGGTCGGCAGCGCGACGGCATCGGTGCTGCCCGCGCCGCCGGTGAGCGTGAGCTGGGCCGAACCGGTCCAGACGGTGCCGCGCGGCTCGCCCAGCAGCAGCCGCCCCTCGGTGGCGCGCTGCACGGCGCCGGCCAGCCAGCGTGCCGGCGCGAACAGCAGTGCCGCGCAGGCCAGCCCCAGCGCCACGCCGCCGAAGGCCCAGGCCCAGGGGGCAGGGGGAGTGGTAAGGGGGATCGCGCGTGCCACGTCCGGTGCGCCAGCGCGCGTCAGCGCGGCGGCAGGGTCAGCACCAGCGTGCCTTCCCACAGGCCGCCGGATTGCGCAGGAGCCGGGCTTCGCTGGGCAGCGCCCGGGCGTTGACGCGCGCCTGCGTGAGCCACTGCGCCAGCGCGTCGGGCGCCGTGCCGGAGAGGGTGACGGTCACGCGCTCGCCGGCGATGACCATGCGCGCCGTAGTGCCCAGCCGCTGCCGAACCGAGAGTTCCAGCAGGCGCAGTGCTTCGTCGTAGCCCTGTTTCGGCTGGGCCTGCAGGGCCTGGGCCTGCGCCTGCAGGCTTCGCATGTGCTGCAGCTGCGCGTCGAGCGCGCGGTGCCTGGCCTCGGCCGTGCGCAGCGTCGCGATCGCGGGCCCGAGCAGCGACCAGCCACAGCAGTGCCGCGGCGACCAGCGCGGCCGCGCCGGCCACCAGCGCCTGTTCGCGCGGCCCCAGCCCTTCCCAGCGTTCCTTCAGCATGGCCGTCCAGTTCATGGCGCGCCCTCCTGCGTGATCACCAGCGTCTCGCCTTGCAGCACCGCGGCGTAGCCCTGGCCCTTCAGTGCCGCAGCCATGTTGCGCGCCTCGTCGGCGCTGGCGGCCAGGCCCTTCACGCGCAGCTCGCCGGCGGCGAATTCCAGCCCGGTGGCCGGACGCTGCGGCGGCGCGACGGTGCTCAGCGCGCCGAGCATGGCTTCCAGGTCGCGGCCCGACGTGGCGCCGGTGAGTCTGCCGCAGCGCCGCCACTTCCTTGTCCATCTGGACCGGCGCATCCACCACCACCTTGACCTGGGGAAAGGTCTGGGTCAGCGTGCGCTGCACCGCCACGCGCTTGTCTTCCAGCAGCGAGCGTTCACGCCAGGCCCAGGCGTTCAGGCCCACCAGGTTGACGCGCCACCAGCAGCACGGCGCCCCAGCGCGCCGGGCGCCATTGCGGCGCGGCCAGCAGGTCGGCCCACGCCGTGCCGAGCTTCTTGAGCGCCCGGGCCCGGCCGGAGCTGGAGAATTCGAATTGCGCGAGGTCCCACGGCGACTGCGCCGCCTGCAGCCAGCGCTGGGGCGCCTGTTGCAGGCCGGGCTGGCGCTGCAGCACTTGCTCCGCCAGCGCGGCGACGGCCGGTTCGGCCACGCAGGGCACGCCTTCGGGCAGGGGCGGCAGCAGCGGCAGCGCCTGCGACGCCAGCGGCAGCACGGTGACGCCGGCCGGCGCCGGCGGCCACCAGCAGCGGCGTTTGCTGCGGGTCGCCCAGCGCGTACAGCATCGGCTCGCCCTCGGGCGCGAATTCGGGAACGATGCGCGACGCCGGGCGTCCGGCCGCTTCCAGCGCCTGCACGCCCGCGCGCAGCCAGGCGCGGTCGCAGGCCGCAACCCACACCGGCACGCCCGGGCGCACCTGGGGCTGCAGCGCGAAGTGCAGGGTTTCGGGTTCGTCCAGCAACTGGTCTTCCAGCAGGCCGTCGAGCAGGGCGCGCAGCCGCGGCGACGCCGCCGACGTCCCCTTGGGCAGTTCGACCCGGTGCCAGGAGACCATCGACGCCGGCACCACGGCCACCACTTCGGTCCCGGCGCGGCCAGGCGCCGGCAGCAGGGCCGCCGGGGCGGTGCCGTGGCTTTCCACGGTGTTGCCGTCGACCGTCACGGCGTAATCGAATTCGGACTGGGCGCTCGCGGGCTGCGCGGCAAGGTAGACGATCAGTGCGCTCATGGATGGGGCATTGTAGGAACATCTGGCCCGGCCCCGGCCGCGACGGCGCTACCGTTTCGCGGCGGCTTGAGATAGCGCAGTGGTATCGGCGATGCCGCGCTCGCGCAGCAGCGCTTTCACGTCGAGGCCGTCGCGGCGCAGCACCGAGCGCTCCTCCACCACCAGCTGGTCCAGCCGGAGGCGGGCGCGCACTTCGAAAAAGCGCGAGCCGACGCCCACGTGGGCCTGCCCGGTGGCAAACGTCGCGTCCGAGGCGCCGATGGCATTTTGCGCGTCCGGGATGGTGCGGAAGGGCGCCCGCTCGCGGGCGGTCACCAGGCGCTGGGCATCGTCCATGCTCAGCCCATCCACGCTGGCATAGATCACTTCGGCCGATGGCGGTATTGAGGTTCACCGGGGTGTTGGTCCGCTCGGGCAGCACCGTGACGTAGGGCTGCAGCGCCGCGATCGTGGCCGGCGGCAATCCGAGCCAGACCAGCTGCTCCACCCGTTGCGGCCACAGCGGCGCCATCGGCGAGGAGCGGTTGTTCGCGCTGGTGTCCGAGGCGAAGCGCAGGTTCTCCACCATCAGGTCGAGCTGGGCCAGGGGCAGGCCCAGCAGGTCGAACAGGCGCCTGAAGCTGGCCACGTCGCGCTCGGAGACCTTGCCGGTGTTGTCCACCAGGTTGGAGACATTGAGCAGCGATTGCAGGTCGATGATCTGGCCGGACAGGAACGCTTCCAGCACTTCGGGGCCGGTCTCGGCGTTGTTGCCGCGGTCGGCCGCCAGGAAGCTGGACAGTCGCGCCTCCTGCAGCGGCACGGCCCAGGGCTCGCCCAGGTGGTCGGGGCCGGCGGTGCGGCCGTCTTCGCGCAGCAGCAGGCGGGCCCAGTCGAGCGCGCCGGTCAGCACCCAGTTCGACTGCACCCGGGCGCGCTCGGCCGCCTCGACTTCGATGCTGCGCCATTGCTGCCACAGCGCCGCCGCGGCGAAGGTGGCCACCAGCGCCACGGTCAGCATCGCCGCGAGCAGGGCGGCGCCGCGATGGCGCCGCACCGTGTCGCGGGCAGGCGATCGCGAGGGCCTCATCCCTTGCCGCCTCCCAGGGTCGGACGCACCCAGTCGCGGGTGAGCGTGCCGCCGATGGCCTGGCCCGGCGGCAGCGTGAGCACCAGCCGCACGCCGTCCGGGATGTTCTGCGCGGTGCGGGGTGCCGCGCCCGCCGGGGCGACCGATGCGCCCCGGATGTCGCTGGAGAGCGGGTTGGTCCAGGCGTCCTCGCGGAAGAAGAAGATCTGCCACTCGTCCAGCGGCACCACGGCGACTTCGCGCCGCAGCTCTTCCTCGCCGGGGTTCTGCGACCAGATGTCGGCCTGCTGCCAGGCCGTTTCCAGCTCGCCGCGCGTGGTCAGCTGCGGCGACTGCCAGCGCAGCCAGGTGCCGGCGCCGTTGACCACGCGACGGGTCCAGCCCACCACCAGCACGCCGTCGGTCGCGGCCGCAGTGCTGCGGCGGGTCAGGCGCAGCACGCGGCCGTTCCAGTCGAGCGCCGTGGTCTGCGGCAGCTGGGTCAGCGCGTCCAGGTCGGCGGCCCATTGCGCCAGGCCCACCTGCAGCGTCAGCACCTCGTCGGAGCGGGCCTCGGTCTGCGTCTGCGCCCGCACCATGCCGTCCAGGCCGCGCCAGCTCATGATCGCCAGCAGCGCCATGGCGAACAGCGCCACCAGCAGTTCCACCAGCGTGAAGCCGTGCAGCGCGGCGGCGTCATCAATACCTCCCGACCACGGTGGACAGGCGCAGCACCGGCGCGCCGCCGTCGAACACCTGCGCGTCGACCCGGCGGAAGCTCGGGTTGGGCGTGGGCAGCACGGACACGGCGACTTCGAAGCTGCGGCCGGCCTGCTCGCAGGCCACGCTGGTGTCGCCGATGCCCGGCATCTGCCGCGCCAGCCGCGATCTTCACCAGCTCGTTCTCGGCGCAGATGTGCGCCAGCAGCACGCTCGACTGGCGCAGTGCGTTGCTGGTCAGGGCGCTGGTGGCCCTGCAGGCCCGCTGCCAGCGCGATCGCCACGATGGCCAGCGCCACCAGCACCTCGATCAGCGTGAAGCCGCGCGCTGGCGCCTGTCTCGGGCTCACGGGGTTTCCCCCGCCGTCACGGCGAACGGCCGCAGGCCGTCGGTGGCGATGCGCAGGCTGCGGTTGGGCGCCGCCGTCGAGCCCAGCACCACTGCCTGCTTGCCGATGATGGGCTCCGGGCCCAGCTGCAGCGTGGCGCGAGCCGCGCACCTGGGTGGTCTCCGCCAGCCAGCGCTCCGGCAGCGCGTTGGGCGGCACCCCGTCGAAATGGAAGCCGCCCGGCGTGGCGGTACCAGCGCACCGGCACGCCGCTGCTGCGCGACTGCGCGCGGCGCCGATTCCAGCAGCGCCGCCAGCCGCTGCGCCTCGCGCTCGAGCTGGGTCGCCTGCGAGTCGCGCAGCGCGAAGCTCACGCCGGCCGAGGCGATGGCGATGATCGCCACCACCACCAGCAGTTCGAGCAGCGTGAACCCGGGCGCGCCGGCGGATCGGCCGCAGGCTACTGCCAGGAGCCGATGTCGGCATTCTTGCCCTCGCCGCCCGGCTGGCCGTCGGCGCCGAAGGACATCACGTCGATCTCGCCCTTCACGCCGGGGTTGAGGTACTGGTAGGGGCGGCCCCAGGGGTCGTTCGGCAGCTTCTCGACGTAGGGCTTCCAGTTCGGCGGCACCGGCGCCGCGGTCGGCCGCGCCACCAGCGCCTGCAGGCCCTGCTCGGCGGTGGGATAGCGCTGGTTGTCCAGCTTGTAGAGCTTGAGCGCCTGCATCAGGTTGTTGACGTCGGTCTTCGCGGCGGTGGCGCGCGCGTCGTCGGCACGGTCCAGCACGTTGGGCACGATCAGCGCCGCGAGCACGCCGATGATGACCAGCACCACCATCAGCTCGATGAGGGTGAAGCCGGCCTGGGCGGCGCGGCGCATGGGAATGGCGAGGGACTTCATGGTGTGTAGTGTGGGTGCAATCGCATCAATGATAATCGCCACATGGTGAGCAATTTGCACAGCAGGTGGACCGTGGCCGGCGCGACCTTCGTGCTGTGGGCGCTGGTGGCGGCCAGCGCCGTGTATTGGGGCCTCAAACTGACCAGCCGCGCAGGCTCCGCGGCCGCCGCCCCGATGGCCCTGCGCACCCCGGCCCCGGCCGACCCGGTCGCCGTGGCGCGCCTGCTGGGCGCCAGCCCGGCCGCCGCCGCGCCCCGTCGCCAGCCTGTCCAGCCGCTTTGCCCTGGTGGGCGTGGTGGCCAGCAAGTCCCATCAGGGGGCCGCGCTGATCGCCGTCGATGGCCACCCGGCCAAGCCGTTTCGCGTCGGCGCGGCCGTTGACCAGGACCTGGTGCTGCAGTCGGTCGAAAGCCGCCGCGCCGTCCTGGCCGCCAGCACCGACGGGCCGCCGGTGCTGACGCTCGAGTTGCCGGCGATCCGCCGATAGCCATGGCGCAGGCCCCGACGGCACCCGCGCCGGCCGCCGCCGAGCAGGTTCCGTCGCCCAGCCTGCTGGCGAATTTCCGCCAGGAGCTCTCGCGCCGCCCGCCCTTTGCGCAGATGGAGCCGGCCGGGCTGGATTTCTTCCTGACCCATTGCGAGCAGCGCTATTACGCGCCGGGCGAAGTGCTGGTGCAGCCTTCCGACGGCGAAGTGCGCCAGCTCTTCTTCATCCGCCAGGGATCGGTGACGGGCGTGCGGGGGCTGGCCGAGGTTTCCGGCGGCGCGTTCCAGTACGAAGCGGGCGACCTGTTCCCGGTGGGCGCCGCGGTGGCGCGGCGCGCCGTCACCGCCACTTACAGCGCGGTCGCCGACACTTTCGTGCTGGCCCTGCCGTGCGAAGCCATGCGCGAACTGGCGAAAACCAGCCCGGTGTTCTCGGATTTCCTGCGCCGGCGCATCGCCGGTTTCCTCGAGCTGTCGCGGCAGGCATTGCAGGTGGCGTACTCGTCCCAGACGCTGGCCGAGCAATCGCTGGAGACGCCGCTGGGCAACCTGGTGTCGCGCCCGCCGGTCAGCTGCGCCCCGGAAACGCCGCTGCGCGAAGCGCTCCAGCAGATGCACGAAAAGCGCATCGGCTCCATCCTGGTGGTGGACCCGCACGGCCGGGCGCTGGGCATCCTCACCCGCTACGACGTGATCGGGCGCATCACGCTGGCGGGGAAGCCGCTCGAAACGCCGATCGGGCAGGTCATGGTGCATCCGGTGCATTCCCTCACGGCGACCGATACCGCGCACGACGCGGCGTTGCTGATGTCGCAGCACGGGGTGCGCCACGTGCCGGTGACGCGCGATGGCGTGGCCATCGGCCTGGTGTCGGAGCGCGACCTCTTCGCCATGCAGCGCCTTTCGCTCAAGCAGGTCAGCACGTCGATCCGGGCGGCGCGCGACGTGAGCACGCTCAGGCTGGTCGCGCAGGACATCCGCCGGCTGGCGCGCAGCCTGCTCAGCCAGGGGGTGCAGGCGCGCCAGCTCACCTCGCTGATCAGCCACCTGAACGATGTGCTGACGCAGCACCTGCTGGAGCTCAAGGCCGCCGAGCATCGCGTCGACCTGTCCGCGCTTTGCTGGCTCGCGCTGGGCTCCGAGGGCCGCAGCGAACAGACCATTGCCACCGACCAGGACAACGCCTTGATCCTGCCGGACGGGACGACCGATGCGCAGCGTGCCACCATCCTGGCGTTCGCGCGCGACGTGAACCTCGCGCTCGATGCCTGCGGCTATCCGCTGTGCCGCGGCCACATCATGGCCGGCGAGCCCGCGTGCTGCCTGACCCTGCAGCAATGGCGCGAGCGCTTCGCCGCGTGGATCGACCATGGCGCGCCGCAGGACCTGCTCAATGCCAGCATCTACTTCGACCTGCGCGGCCTGGCCGGATACACCGAGCTGGCGCAGCACCTGCAGGCCGAGGTGCTCGAGGCGGCGCGGCGCACGCCGCGCTTTCTCAAGCAGATGGCCCAGAACGCGCTGTCGCGGGGTGCGCCGCTGAACTGGCTGGGCGGCCTCGACGTGGACGAGCGCGGCACAGTCGACCTCAAGCTGCAGGGCACGGCGATCTTCGTCGACGCCGGCCGCCTCTACAGCCTGGCGCACGGCAGCGCCCGGACGTCCACGCGCGAGCGCCTGGAGCATGCCGGCACCCTGATGGGCCTGGCCGCCTCGGAGTACGAAGCGTGGGCCGGCGGCTTCGAATTCCTGCAGATGCTGCGGCTGCGGGTGCAGCTCGAGGGGTCCGCGGCCATGGACGAGCCGAACCGGCTGGCGGTGGCGAGCCTGAACGACATCGACCGGCGCATCCTCAAGGAATCCTTCCGCGTGGCGCGCTCCCTGCAGCAGCGGCTGCACCTGGACTACGAGAGATAGCGTGGACTGGCCCCGCTGGCTCGGCAGGCGCGGCCGCATGGTCGATGAGTCGCGCTGGGTGGTGCTGGATGTGGAGACCAGCGGACTGGACCCGGCGCGCGACCGGCTGCTGGCCGTTGCCGCGATCGCCCTGCGGGTCGATTGGCCCGGCAAGCGCCTGGCCGTCGTGCCCGGCGACAGCTTCGAAGTGGTGCTGCGCCAGCAACAGGCCTCGGCGGTGGACAACATCCTGCTGCACGGCATTGGCGCGCAGCGGCAGCGCGACGGCGTTCCGGCGCGCGACGCCTTGCGCGCGTTGCGGGACTACGCGGGCGATTCGCCGCTGCTGGCCTTCCACGCGGCGTTCGACCGGGCGCTGATCGAGCGCCATCTCGACGCGGACCTCGCTGCCGGCTGGTCGCCGGCCTGGCTGGACATCGAACACCTGTGCGCGGTGACGCACGAGAAGGTACCGGCGCGCTCGCTCGACGAGTGGATGGCGCACTTCGGGATCCGCTGCTTGGTGCGCCACCAGGCGGCGGCCGACACGCTGGCCGAATGCGAAGTGCTGCTGCGGTTGTGGCCGCGCCTGGCAGCCGAATGCGCCAACTGGCGCGATGTCGAGCGGATGGCGGCCCGCCAGCGCTGGATCGCGCGTGCCTGAGAGCCGCCTAGCCGATGCCCAGCCCGATCGCGGCACCCAGGTAGAACGCGGTTTCGCAGGCCTGCTGCGCCGCGCCCAGGCCGTGTTCGTTGAATCCCTGCAGCCGCCGGTTGAAGAGCTTTCGCACCCACAGCAGCGCGAGCGCGCTGCCCAGGAGGGCGAAGATCGCAAAAACCGGCCCCTGGGCCAGCAACGCGACGAGCAGCGCCGCCAGCGACCAGCCGCCGGCGACGCCCAGGGCGCGGGGCTCGAGCCGCCCGGCCAGGGGCCCAACGCCCGTCACGCCGGCTTCGCCGAGGTAAGGCAAGCCGCGCGCCAGCAGCAGCGGCCAGAAGCGGGAGAGCACGTGGCCGGCCAGCAGCGCCGCCATGACGGCCGTCGGCGACTGGGCCGCGAGCACGGCCAGCAGCGATACCTTGGCCAGGAGTGCCAGCGCCAATGCCAGGGCGCCGAAGGGGCCGATGCGCGGATCTTTCATCGCTTCCAGCGCCCGCGGCGCCGTTGCATCCGCGCCAGGCCGTCGGCGGTGCGCGCCAGGCCGATTTCGTGCACTGCGCCGGTCATCCAGGCCGTGGCCACTGTGCAGCCCACGGCGGCGGCCAGCGGCGTGAGCGGCGTATCGGGCAGCGCAAGGCCCAGCAGGGCAAAGGCCGCGCAGGCCACGATGCCCACCAGCCAGCCCACGCCGGGAAAATGCGCCGCGCTGGCGCGCAGCATGTCCGGGCTGGAGCCCACCCAGTCGGCCAGCGTGCCGGTGACCGGCACCCGCGTGAAGGACTGGATGGCAAAGAGGTACTGGCGCAGGAAGCTCACGCGCCGATGGTAGGCCAATGCCGGCCCGGCGGGGCCGCGCAGGCTCCTAGGGGCTGCTCTGCAGGAACAGCCGGTAGACGGGGTTGCCGGTTTCCTCGACATAGGGATAGCCCAGGGTGTCGAGGAACTCCTTGAAGGCCTTGTTGTCCGGCTTCGGCACCTGCAGGCCCACCAGGATGCGGCCGTAGTCGGCGCCCTGGTTGCGGTAGTGGAACAGCGTGATGTTCCAGCCCGGCCGCATGTGCGAGAGGAATTTCATCAGCGCGCCGGGACGCTCCGGGAAGACGAAGCGCAGCAGGCGCTCGTCGTGGGCCAGCGCGGAGTGGCCGCCCACCATGTGGCGGATGTGCTCCTTGGCCAGCTCGTCGTGCGTGAGGTCCAGCGCGTCGAAGCCGTGGCGGCCGAAGTTGGCGGCGATCTTGGCGGACTCGCCCTTGCCGTGGGTGGTCAGGCCGACGAACACGTGCGCCTGCGCCGCGTCGCTGATGCGGTAGTTGAATTCGGTGACGTTGCGCGGGCCGCCGGGCAGCGTGCCGATCAGTTCGCAGAAGCGCTTGAAGCTGCCGCGCTCCTCGGGGATGGTGACGGCGAACAGCGCCTCGCGCTCCTCGCCGACTTCGGCGCGCTCGGCGACGAAGCGCAGGCGGTCGAAGTTCATGTTGGCGCCGCACAGGATGGCGACATAGGTTTCGCCGCGCGTCTTCTGTCTCGACGACGTACTGCTTGATGGCCGCCACCGCCAGCGCGCCGGCCGGCTCGACGATGCTGCGCGTGTCGACGAAGACGTCCTTGATCGCGGCGCACACGGCGTCGGTGTCCACGGTCATGAACTCGTCGACCAGGTCGCGCGCCACGCGGAAGGTCTCCTCGCCCACCAGCTTCACCGCGGTGCCGTCGGAGAACAGGCCCACGTCGGCCAGGGTGACGCGCTTGTTCGCCGCGACCGACTGCACCATGGCGTCGGAGTCGTTCATCTGCACGCCGATCACCTTGATCTCCGGGCGCACGGCCTTGATGTAGTTGGCCACGCCCGACGATCAGGCCGCCGCCGCCGATGGCGACGAAGACCGCGTCCAGCGGCCCCTGGTGCTGGCGCAGGATTTCCATGGCGATGGTGCCCTGGCCGGCGATCACGTCCGGGTCGTCGAACGGGTGGACGAAGGTCAGGCCCTGCTGCCTTCTCCAGCTCCACCGCATGCAGGTAGGCGTCGGAATAGCTGTCGCCGTGCAGCACCACTTCGCCGCCCAGCGCCTTCACGCGCGTCGATCTTGAGCTGCGGCGTGGTGGTCGGCATCACGATCACGGCGCGCGCGCCCAGCCGGTGCGCCGACAGGGCGACGCCCTGGGCGTGGTTGCCGGCCGAAGCGCAGATCACGCCGCGCTTGCAGCTGCTCGGGCGTCAGGTGCGCCATCTTGTTGTAGGCGCCGCGCAGCTTGAAGCTGAAGACCGGCTGCTGGTCCTCGCGCTTGAGCAGCACCTTGTTGTGCAGGCGCCGGCTCAGGTTCTTGGCCGGCTCCAGCGCCGATTCGACCGCCACGTCGTAGACCCGCGCGGTCAGGATCTTCTTGAGGTAATCGGCGGGCGTGCAGGTGCTTTTTCATAACCAAAGCATCGATAAGCGGCGACCGCATGTTCGGGGCAGAAAAAAGCCCCCGGACCTTGCGATCCGGGGGCTGAATCCACCAAAGGAGAGGTGGAGGAGACAATCAGCGGTGCATAACGAAAATCGTTATGCTGCGAATTCAGTATAGCCCGAGTTTTGCTGCGTTGCAGCACGCTCATCTGTCTCAAGCTGAGACAAACCGCCGCACTATTAGCGGAATTGATTCGCCGCAAGTGGCTTTGATAGGACGAAACGATGGAATGCACGGTGAGCTGGACCGGCGCGACGGGCGCGCGGTCGGGCATGGGTTTCGTGGCCGAAACCGGCAGCGGCCACGTCCTGGTGATGGATGGCGCGCCCGACGCGGCCAAGCCGGAGAACGGCGGCCAGAACCTGGCGCCGCGGCCGATGGAAACCGTGCTGGCCGGCACCGGCGGCTGCACGGCCTACGACGTGGTGCTGATCCTCAAGCGCGGCCGCCACGACGTGCGCGGCTGCTCGGTCAAGCTCACCTCCGAGCGCGCGCCCGACCGACCCGAAGGTGTTCACCAGGATCCACATGCACTTCACGGTGACGGGGCGCGAGCTGCCCGCGCGGCCGTGGAGCGCGCCATCGCGATGAGCCACGACAAGTACTGCTCGGCCAGCATCATGCTGGGCAAGACGGCCGCAGATCACGACCAGCTTCGAGGTGGTGGCGGCCTGAGGCGCCGGGAGCGAGTCACGGACGCATGTCCGCCGGGACCGCGTTGACCCGTGCTAAATGTAGTGCGCCGTGGTCGTCATGACCTTGGCCGCGGCGCGCATCAGCGCCTTGGCCGGCCCCGGCAGCTCGTGCGCCCCGGCGTGCAGGGCCTGCGCGGCATGCGCCGCTTCGTCGTCCTTCATCTGCGACCACGATGGCGCGCGATGCGTGGTCCGCGGCCGGCAGACGGTCGAGGTGGCTCTGCAGGTGCGCTTCGACCTGCTTTTCGGTTTCGACCACGAAGCCCAGGCTGAGGCGGTCGCCCAGCCGGCCGGCCAGCAGGCCCAGCCCGAAGGCGCCGGCGTACCAGAGCGGATTGAGCAGGGAGGGCCGGGCGCCCAGTTCGGCCAGGCGTTCCGCCGTCCAGGCCAGGTGGTCGGTTTCCTCGGCGCGGCCCGCTCGAAATGGCGCGCGCAAGGCCGGATCGCGCGTGACCAGCGGCCTGCGCCGTGTACAGCGCCTGCGCGCACACCTCGCCGACATGGTTGACGCGCATCAGCGCCGCCGCGTGCCGGCGCTCGTCGGCGCCCAGCCGGGTTTCATCGGCCGGCACGACCGGGCAGGCGCGCGCGGCACGCGGCTTGGCGAAAAGGGTCCTGAGGGCGCTGTCCGCGGCGCCAAAAATCGGTCCATGGCAGGCGAGTTTACGTGGCGGCCGGAAAACACGGGCGTGCCTGGCCGCGAGTCAAGGGTTTTCACGCACGGGTTTTCGCTATCCGAAACAAAAACAGGCCGTGTTGCGTGGGTTCCACTGAGCAGTTCGTTTCTGTTGTCCGGGTGCAACGAAACGTCCGCCCGAATGGCTAAATACTTTGCGAAAGAAAGGCCCCTCTGGTGCAATAACGACAACTTCCCAAAAGGAGGTTGGCCCGGGGATCCGGCGGGAGCACAAGAGTGCCTGCATTTCGTGACCCCTTCGCACCGGAGCCCTATGTTTAACCTTGGAGAAACTTGCATGAAAAAGTCCCTGATTGCTCTGGCCGTGCTGGCATCGCTTGCCGGCATGGCTTCTGCCCAATCGTCCGTCACGCTGTTCGGTATCGTTGACGCCACCGTTGCCTATGGCAAGGGCACCGTGTCCAAGAAGACCCAGCTGACCAACTCGGGCTACAACAGCTCGCGTCTCGGCTTCCGTGGCACGGAAGACCTGGGCGGCGGCATGTCCGCCTCCTTCTGGCTGGAAGCCGGCCTGAACAACGACAACGGCACCGGCGCCGCCACCAACACCAACAACCAGGCATCCGGCGGCGCGCTGGCCGGCATGAACGGCAGCCAAGGCCTGACCTTCAACCGTCGTTCGACGGTGAGCCTGGCCGGCGGCTGGGGCGAACTGCGCCTGGGTCGTGACTACACCCCGCAATTCTGGAACCTGACCGTGTTCGATCCGTTCGGCACGAACGGCGTGGGCACCACCCAGGTCCTGAATTCGAACTCGGCCATCACCGGCCCGATCAACGTTCGCTCTTCGAACAGCATCGGCTACTTCCTGCCGGGTAACCTGGGCGGCTTCTACGGCCAAGTCCAGTACTACATGGGCGAGAACAACATCCGGCCCGGCTACGGACAAGGACGGCAACGGCGCCGGCCTGCGCCTCGGCTTCGCCAACGGCCCGTTCAACGTGGCCCTGGCTGTTGCCAGCACCAAGTACGCCCAGACCGCCACCACCGGCGACGTCAAGACCGTCAACATCGGCGGCCAGTGGGACTTCGGCATGGCCAAGCTGATGGGCGAATACAGCCGTGACAAGCGCGAATCCATCGTGTCGCTGACCGGCAAGGGCTGGCTGCTCGGCGCGCTGGTGCCCGTCGGCGCCGGCGAAATCCGCCTCGCTGCTTCGACCTACAAGTTCGACTCCGCTGGCACCCCCAAGGCCAACAAGCTGGCTCTGGGCTACGTGCACAACCTGTCCAAGCGCACCGCCGTGTACACCACGGTTGCTCGCGTGAAGAACAGCGGCGGTTCGACCCAAGCCCTGAACGGCGCGGTGACGGGTGCCAACACCTCGTCCACCGGCTTCGATCTCGGCGTTCGCCACAGCTTCTGATCGCCGGGCCGGCCTTGTGCCGGCTTTGGAAGAAGAAACTTGAGAAAGCCGCCTTCGGGCGGCTTTTTTTATGGGCCTTCCGCCGAGGCGCCCTCGGCGATAATGGGCGCTCTACAGGACGTTGGGGAATCGATGAGGATTGCGCACTGTGCAAGGGCCGCGCTTGGGCTCTTGCCGCCAGCCTGCTGGGCGGATGCGCCGTGATGCCGGCGGGCTCGCCCCATTCCGAGATCGGCGGCAGCCCCTGGGCCGCGCAGTCCGGCGGTTTCGAGGCCGCCGCACCCACTCATTCAGCGCGCTGGCGTCACTACGCCTTTCCCGGCAAGACGCCGACGCGCTTCGACTATGCCCGCAAGGACGGTCGCGATGCCATCGCCGTCCTCGCCGCATCGTCGGCCAGCATGCTGCGCAACAAGGTCCGCATCGAGCCGGGGGAACTTGCGGGCGTGCGCTTTTCCTGGAAGGTTCCGCAGCTGATCGCCGGCGCCGACATGGCCCTGCGCGATGCCGACGACTCGCCGGTGCGCGTGGTGCTGTTCTTCGAGGGCGACCGCTCCCGGTTTTCGCCGCGCGACGCCATGCTGTCCGAGCTCGTGCACACGATGACGGGCGAGGAGATGCCGTATGCCACCCTGATGTACGTGTGGTGCAACCAGCGCGAAACCGGCACGGTGATCACCAGCCCGCGCACCAGCCGTGTCCGCACGCTGGTGGTGGAATCCGGCGCGCAGAAGCTCAACCAGTGGCTCGACTACGAGCGCAACATCCGCGCCGATTACGAGCGCGCATTCGGCGAGCCGCCCGGGGCCCTGGTGGGCGTCGGCATCATGAGCGACAGCGACAACACCCGCAGCACGGCACAAGCCTGGTATGGCCCGGTTCGCCTGGGCCTTCGCGCAGCTTCGAGGAAGAACTAGCGGCGAGCCGGCCGTGCCGGGCGAAACGCCGCCCGATTCTTTAGGCCTGAAGGAAACCCCTGTGTCGGCCCGACCCTTGCTCTGCTAGCATCGCTTCTCCTCCCACGCCAGGGCCTGTCCACACTGTTCCCCCGAGATGCTCGCATTCGTTCTGCGCCGGCTGTTCCAGGCTGTGATCGTCATGGTCGCAGTGGCGTTCATTGCCTTCATGCTGTTCCAGTACGTCGGCGACCCGGTGGTGTTCCTGCTCGGGCAGGACGCCAAGCCCGACCAGATCGCCCAGTTGCGCACCGACCTGGGACTGGACCAGCCCTTTTTCGTGCAGTTCTGGCATTTCCTGGGCAATGCCGCACAAGGCGAGTTCGGATTGAGCCTGCGCCAGGGCGCCAAGGTTTCGCGGCTGATCGGCGAGCGCTTTCCCGCCACGCTGGAACTGTCGCTGGTCGCCGCTGTCGTCGCCGTGCTGATCGGCATCCCGATGGGCGTCTATGCCGCGTTGCGGCGCGGCTCGTTCATGAGCCAGGTCTTCCTCACGATTTCGTTGCTGGGCGTCTCGCTGCCCACGTTCCTGATCGGCATCCTGCTGATCCTGGTGTTCGCCGTGCTGCTGGGCTGGTTCCCCAGCTTCGGCCGGGGCAACGTGACGCCGCTGGGCTGGTGGAACACCGGCCTGCTCACCGTGGACGGCTGGCACCACATCGTGCTGCCGGCGATCACGCTGGCCATTTTCCAGTTGACGCTGATCATGCGGCTGGTGCGCGCCGAGATGCTGGAAGTGCTGCGCACCGACTACATCAAGTTCGCGCGCGCGCGCGGCCTGCCGGACCGCGCCATTCACTTCGGCCACGCGCTGAAGAACACGCTGGTGCCGGTCATGACCATCATCGGGCTGCAACTGGGCACGTTGATCGCCTTCTCGATCATCACCGAGACGGTGTTCCAGTGGCCGGGCATGGGCCTGCTGTTCATCCAGGCCGTGACTTTCGCGGACATCCCGGTGATGGCCGCCTACCTGTGCCTGATCGCGCTGATCTTCGTTGTCATCAACCTGGTGGTCGACCTGCTGTATTTCGCGGTCGATCCCCGCCTGCGCGTGGCCAACGCGGGAGCGCACTGATGCTTGCGCCTCGCCTCAAGGCCAATGGCCGCGCCTTTGCCCACATCGCGCAGTTCCTGCCGGACCTGATGGCGCTGCGCCGCGACCTGCATGCCCACCCCGAACTCGGCTTCGAGGAGGTCTATACCTCCGGCCGCGTCAAGGAAGCGCTCAAGGTGTGCGGCGTGGACGAGATCCACACCGGCATCGGCAAGACCGGCGTCGTCGCCGTGATCAAGGGCCAGCGCACCAGCAGCGGCCGCATGATGGGGCTGCGCGCCGACATGGACGCGCTCACGATGGTCGAGCAGAACGACTTCTCCTGGAAGTCGTCGAAGAACGGCATGATGCACGGCTGCGGCCACGACGGCCACACCGCCATGCTGGTGGGCGCGGCACGCTACCTGGCCGAGACGCGCAATTTCGACGGCACCGCCGTGCTGGTGTTCCAGCCCGGCGAAGAGGGGTTCGCCGGCGCCAAGCAGATGATCGAGGAAGGGCTGTTCCAGCGCTTCCCGGTCGAGGCCATCTATGCCATGCACAACTGGCCGGCGATGAAGCCCGGCACGGTGGGCCTCAATCCCGGGCCGATGATGGCGGCGGCCGACCGCGTCACCATCGAGATCACCGGGCGCGGCGGGCACGGCGCGCACGCCTACCTCGCGATCGACCCGGTGCTGGTGGCCGCGCACATCATCACCGCGGTGCAAAGCATCGTTTCGCGCAACGTGCGCCCGATCGACAGCGCCGTGATCAGCCTGTGCGCCGATGCAGGCCGGTGACCTGCACGCCATGAGCGTGATCCCCGGCAAGGCCACGGTGGTGGGCACGGTGCGCACCTTCAGCCCGGACGTGCAGGCCCAGATCGAGCGCCGGCTGGGCGAGCTGTGCAGCGCCATCGCGCTGGGCATGGGCGCCACGGCCACGGTGCAACTACGAGCGCATCTATCCGGCGACGATCAATTCCACGCGCCGAAGCGATCTTCGCGGGCGACGTGGCCGAAAGCCTGGTCGGCGCCGAGCACGTGGTGCGCGACATGGAGCCGAGCATGGGCGCCGAAGACTTCTCCTTCATGCTGCAGACCAAGCCGGGCGCCTACATGCGCATCGGCCAGGGCGGCGAGGGCAGCTGCTTCCTGCACAACGGCCGCTACGATTTCAACGACGACATCCTCCCGCTCGGCTCGGCGCTGCACGCCGGCATCATCGAGCAGTCCATGCCCCTTTCCAGCTGACAATCCCAACATTCTTTCGAGGAGCCCCAGATGAACTTCAAACCCACCCTGCTCTTGGCCGCCATGGCCGCCGCCAGCTTCGGCGCCGGCGCCGTCACGCTGAAGATCGCCAACCAGGGGGACGCGTTGTCGCTGGACCCCCACTCGCTCAACGAGTCGCTGCAGATCACCGTCAACGAAAACGTGTACGAGTCGCTCACCACGCGCGGCAAGAACTACAAGATCGAGCCGCAGCTGGCGACGGGCTGGAAGCAGACCGCGCCCACGGTGTGGCACTTCGACCTGCGCAAGGGCGTGCAGTTCCACGACGGCACGCCGTTCACGGCCGATGACGTGATCTTCAGCTACGAGCGCGCCAAGGGCGAGGGCTCGGACATGAAGAGCTATGTCGGCATCATCAAGGAAATCAAGAAGCTCAACGACCACTCCATCGACATCGTCACCAGCAGCCCCTTCCCGATCCTGCCCGAGCTGTTCACGCACTTCAACATCATGAGCAAGAAGTGGTGCGAGACCAACCAGGCCACCAAGCCGGTCGACCGCCGCAAGGGCATCGAGAATGCCGCGTCGTTCCGCGCCAACGGCACGGGCCCGTACCGCGTGCGCGAGCGCCAGCCGAACGTGCGCACGACGTTCGTTCGCAACGGCAACTACTGGGGCAAGGTCGAGGGCAACGTCGACGAAGTGGTCTTCAACGTGATCGGCAACGATGCGACCCGCGTCGCCGCGCTGATCTCCGGCGAGATCGACCTGATGGAGCCGGTGCCGGTGCAGGACGTGGACCGCATCAAGTCCGCCTCCAACCTCAAGGTCCTGCAGGGCCCCGAGCTGCGCGTGATCTTCCTGGGCATGGACCAGAAGCGCGACGAACTGCAGTTCTCCAGCGTGAAGGGCAAGAACCCCTTCAAGGACAAGCGCGTGCGCCAGGCCTTCTACCAGGCCATCGACATCGAAGGCATCAAGCGCACGGTGATGCGCGGCGCCTCGACGCCGATCGCCGAGATGTTCCCCCCGCAGGTCAACGGTTTCGCGCCGGACCTGGCCAAGCGCCTGCCCTTCGATCCGGAGGCTTCCAAGAAGCTGCTGGCCGAGGCCGGTTATCCGCAAGGCTTCGAGGTGACGCTGAACTGCCCCAACGACCGTTACGTCAACGACGGCGCGATCTGCCAGGCCGTCGCCGCCAACCTGGCCCGCGTGGGTGTCAAGATCAAGCTCGAGGTCGAAACCAAGGGCACGTATTTCCCGAAGATCCTGCGCCGCGACACCAGCTTCTACATGCTGGGCTGGACGTCCAGCACGGTGGACGCGCACAACGTGCTCTACCCGATCATGTCCTCGCCGGGCGAGGGCGGCCGCGGCCAGTTCAACCTGGGTTCGTACAGCAACCCGAAGGTCGATGAGCTGACCGAGAAGGTCGGCTCCGAAACCGACCAGAAGAAGCGCAACGAGATGATCCACGAAGCCATCAAGATCCACCAGGACGACGTCGGCCACATTCCCCTGCACCAGCAGGCGCTGAACTGGGGCGCGAAGAAGAACATCGAGCTGGTGCAATGGCCGGACAACGGCATGCCGTGGAAGTACATCACGGTCAAGTGATGGCGGTCAGCACGGAAACCTGGTTCCACAGGGCCTGGCACAGCGACATCGGCTACAGCTTCCGGACCTCGCCGGTGGCGGTCGTCGCCGCGCTGGTGGCGTTCGTCTGCGTGTTCGGCGCGGTGTTCGCCAACGTCGTGGCGCCCCACCACCCGTTCGACCTGGCGACGCTCGAGCTGAGCGACGCCTTCCTGCCGCCCGCATGGGCCGAGGGCGGCAACGCCGAAGTACTTCCTGGGCACCGACGACCAGGGACGGGACATCCTGTCGGCGCTGATGTACGGCGCACGCATCTCGCTGCTGGTCGGCATCGCTTCGGTGGTGCTGTCGGTGCTGATCGGCGTGAGCCTGGGCCTGCTCGCAGGCTTCGTCGGCGGCCGGCTCGATGCGTTCATCATGCGGGTCTGCGACGTGATCCTGTCGTTCCCCGCCATCCTGGTGGCCCTGTTGATCGCCGGCGTGGGCCGCGCGCTGTTTCCCAATGCCAGCGAATTCGTGGTGTTCGGCGTGCTGATCCTGTCGATCTCGCTGGCCGGGGCGGGGCTGGGTGCAGTACGCGCGCACGGTGCGCGGCTCGACCCTGGTCGAGCGCAGCCGCGAGTACGTGCAGGCGGCGCGCGTCACGGGCGTCGCGCCGCTGCGCATCATGAGAAGCCACGTGCTGCCCAACATCCTCGGGCCCGGTGATGGTGCTGGCGACCATCCAGGTCGCCACGGCGATCATCACGGAGGCCACGCTGTCGTTCCTGGGCGTCGGCGCGCCGCCCAACTCGCCTTCCCTGGGCACGTTGATCCAGGTCGGCAACAAGTTCCTTTTTTCCGGCAACTGGTGGATCACCGTGTTTCCCGGGACGATGCTGGTGCTGATCGCCCTGTCGGTGAACCTGCTGGGCGACTGGCTGCGCGACGCCCTCAACCCGAGGCTGCGCTAGCGTGTCCCTGCTCCAAGTCCAGAACCTCATCGTCGAATTCCCGCACCGGCGCGGGACGCTGCGCGCCATCGACGACATCAGCTTCGAGATCGCGCCCGGCGAGATCCTGGGCGTGGTCGGCGAGTCCGGCGCGGGCAAGTCGCTCACCGGCGCGTCCATCATCGGCCTGCTGGAGCCGCCCGGCCGGATCGCCTCCGGGCAGATCATGCTGGAAGGCCAGCGCATCGACAACCTCGCGCACGAGCAGATGCGGCACATCCGCGGGCGCAAGATCGGCGCGATCTTCCAGGACCCGCTCACCTCGCTGAACCCGCTGTACACGGTGGGCCGCCAGCTCACCGAAACCATCCAGGCGCATCTTCCCGTGGACATTGCCGAGGCGCGCAAGCGTGCGATCGGCCTGCTCGAGGACACCGGCATCCCTGCCGCCGCCGAGCGCGTCGACCATTACCCGCACCAGTTCTCGGGCGGCATGCGGCAGCGCGTGGTGATCGCCCTCGCCCTGGCTGCAGAACCCAAGCTGATCGTGGCCGACGAGCCGACCACGGCGCTGGACGTTTCGATCCAGGCGCAGATCATCCAGCTGCTCAAGCGCGTCTGCAAGGACCGCGGCGCCGCCGTCATGCTGATCACGCACGACATGGGCGTGATCGCGGAGACCTGTGACCGCGTGGCCGTGATGTACGCCGGCCGCATCGCCGAGATCGGGCCGGTGCACGATGTGATCAACCAGCCCGCGCACCCGTACAGCATGGGCCTGATGGCCGCCATCCCGGACATCACCATCGAGCGCGAACGCCTGCACCAGATCGACGGCGCCATGCCGCGCCTGAACGCCATCCCCGCCGGCTGCGCCTACAACCCGCGCTGCCCGCGCGCATTCGAGCGTTGCCACACCCAGCGGCCCGACCTGCTGGAAGCCGGCGCCACGCGCGCGGCCTGCTGGCTGCACGACGCGCATGCCGGAGCGACGGCATGAGCGCGGCCATCCCCCACGCGCCACTGGTCCAGGCGCACGACCTGGCCAAGACTTTCGACGTGTCGGTGCCGTGGCTCAATCGCGTGATCGAACGGCGGCCGCGCCAGCTGCTGCACGCGGTGGACGGCGTGAGCTTCGAGATCGAGAAGGGCAAGACGCTGGCGCTGGTCGGCGAATCGGGCTGCGGCAAGAGCACCGTGGCGCGCCTGCTGGTGGGCCTGTACGAGCCCACGCGCGGGGGCCTGAACTTCGACGGGCAGGACGCCCATGCGACCTTCAGGACGCCGCAGGGCCGGCAATTGCGCCGCCGCATCCAGATGATCTTCCAGGACCCGTACGCCAGCCTGAACCCGCGCTGGACCGTGGAGGACATCGTCGGCGAGCCGCTGAAGGAGCACGGCATCATCACCGACGAGGCCGAGCTCGAGGCCAGGGTGGGCGAGCTGCTGAAGTCCGTGGGCCTGTCGCCGATGGACATGGAGAAATTCCCGCACCAGTTCTCCGGGGGGCAGAGGCAGCGCATCTCGATCGCGCGCGCGCTGGCCACCGAGCCCGAGTTCCTGGTGTGCGACGAGCCCACCTCGGCGCTGGACGTCAGCGTGCAGGCCCAGGTCCTCAACATCATGAAGGACCTGCAGCGCCAGCGGGGGCTGACCTACCTTTTCATCTCGCACAACCTGGCCGTGGTGCGGCATGTGAGCGACCAGGTCGGCGTGATGTACCTGGGCCGCCTGGTCGAGCTGTCCGGCAAGCAGCAGCTGTTCGGCCACCCGCGCCATCCGTACACGCGCATGCTGCTGGACGCGATCCCCAAGATGCACGACACCGGCCGCTCGCGCACGCCGGTGCAGGGAGAGGTGCCCAACCCGCTGAACCCGCCGACCGGCTGCGCCTTCCATCCCCGCTGCCCGCACGCCAACGAGCGCTGCAAGGCCGAACGGCCCGCATTGCTGGACATCGAGGGCATCAAGATCGCCTGCCACGCGGTGGAGGAAGGGCGGATTTGACCGCGGAGATCGGCAACCCCATCCTGCTGGACTTGCCCGGATCGATAACGACGGACCGCCTCCACCTGCGCCCGCCCCGTCCCGGCGACGGCGTCGCGCTGCACGCCGCCATCAACGAGTCACTGCCCGAGCTTCGCCGCTTCCTCGCGTCGCTGCCGTGGGTCGCCGGCGAGCAAAGCGTGGCCTCGTCGGAGGCCTGGGCCCGCACGGCCGCGGCGAACTTCGCCGCGCGCAAGGATTTTCCGTTCCTCATCTTCGCTCGCGACAGCTCCCGCCTGATCGGTGCGACGGGGTTGCACCGCGTCGACTGGAAAGTCCCGAAGGCGGAAGTCGGCTACTGGTGCCGCACATCCTGCCATGGGCAAGGGTACGTCACGGAAGCCGCATCGGCGATCGTTGCCTATGCCTTCGAGAACTTTCGCGCCGTGCGGCTCGAGATCGTCACCGACGAAGACAACGAGCCGTCCCGCCAGGTGGCGCTGCGCAGCGGCTTCACGCTGGAAGGCACGCTGCGCAATCAAAGCCGGGCTCCTGACGGTTCCCTGCGAAACATGTGTGTGTACGCGCGTTTGCGCAACGGCCTGAAGATCGGATAGACGAACCCCGCCTTGCACGACGCCATCAGGTTGGCGGCGCGGGCCCGGCGGGCGCAAGTCATGCCGCCAGCAAGTCTTCCAGAATCTTTCTGCTTGCGCCAGAAAGCGAAGACAGGCGATCGGCGACAGCGCGAGTGTCGGCGACGACTAGGCTGGATGCATTTGAGCGGATGGCGCTGACGGAATCGGCCATGGCCCTGCGGAACATTTCATCTCCCGCTGAGCCCGGCGTGGCCGAAGAAGGAGTCGCGCAATCGCTGAAATCGACGTTGCAGCCCGCACTCCTGAACCATGCGACGGCTTCGTCGCGACAGGCAGCGTCGGCAGAAAGACGGTCTGCATCGAGGACAAAGTCGCAGGCGCCGATGGACTGCAGCGCCGAGGCCATCCAGACCAGCAGGAACAACCGCAATGCGTCGCGCTTGCCAAGCGTGATCTGCCGGCCTTTGGCGGGTGACGCGCGCGCGGCGGGGGAGGAAAGCGCCTGCGCCTGCTCGGCGAACCGGGCGATGTGGGCAAAGGCGGCAGGGAAAGCGGCGTACAGCTTGAACGCCAGGAACAGCAATCTCTGCAAGAAGTAGGGGTCGACCTGGAACGAGGCCCACTGGTCCCGGGGGTTGCGTATTTGCGCAACGTGAAGGCCGCCGAAAGCCTGCTTCATCCAGGCGCTGCGCATCTGGCTGCGGCAGAAACACAGGACCGCCCTGCGGCCGGTGCGTGCGGGAATGTCGATCAGTTCATCCAGGTACCTGCGCAGCCCGGCGTCTTCGTCGCCCGGGCGCAAGAGGTACCGGTCATAGGCAAGCCTTCGCGAATAAAGGGCAACGGCGGACATGCCGGATTCAAGATACTCGGCGAAGTAGGCCCGGTCCGGGACCGGGTGCCGCAATGCGGTCCGCACGGCCCTGGCGGCGGATGATTCGACGGCGTCCGGACCCAGTGCCGCAATCTGCTCGCTGAGGGGCTCGTAGTAGCAGCAAAGCGCACCGTCCTGGCGCAGCTTGGCCCACACATAAGTGCTGCTCGACCGCCACCAGGCGTGGATGAAGATCGGAGAGGTGAGGGACACGGCTCGTGACAGGGGCGGGCCGGGGCACTATAGCAGGGGGCCGGCGACGCCATGCACGGCGCGGCAGCGTTCATGCGTACCGCTTGTTGCGCAGGTTGTTCTTCATCTCGCGCAGCAGGGGCTGCAGGCGCGGCCCGATGCGCAGGGCCACCGTGGTCGCCAGCACGTCGATGATCACCAGGTGCAGCAGGCGCGACACCATGGGGCTGTAGCGGTCGTAGCCTTCGGGATGGTCGGCCGCCAGGTGGATGTGGCCGGCCGCGGCCAGCGGCGAGCCGGTGGCCGTCATCACGATGGTGGTGGCGCCGTTCTTGCGCGCGATGTCGCAGGCGTCCATCAGGTCGCGGGTGCGGCCCGAATTGGAAATCACCACCACGCAGTCGCCCGGGCCGAGCAGCGTCGCGCTCATCACCTGCATGTGGCCGTCGCTGTAGGCGATGGTGTTGACGCCCAGGCGGAAGAACTTGTGCTGCGCGTCCTGCGCGACGATGCCGGAATTGCCGACGCCATAGAACTCGATGCGCCGGCCGGTCTTGCAGGTCGCGGCCAGCGCCTCCACCGCCTTGTCGATCGCGAAGGTCGAGGCGTCGTTGCGGTACTTCAGGAAGGCCGCCACCGTGTTGTCGATCACCTTCACCAGCACGTCGCTGGTCTTGTCGTCGGCGTCCACGCTGCGGTGGATGAAGGGCACGCCTTCGCTGACGCTGCCGGCCAGCTTGAGCTTGAAGTCCGACAGGCCGTCGTAGCCCATGCTGCGGCAAAAACGCACGACGGTGGGCTTGCTCACGTGGGCGCGGTCGGCCAGCTCGCTCACCGGCAGGTTGGCGAAGGCGCGCGGGTCGCCCAGCACCAGCTTGCCCACGCGCTGTTCGGCGGGCGCCAGGGAAGGCAGCGATGCCTTGATGCGGTCTAGCACTCCTCGCTCCAGCAATGGGCGTCGCGCGCGATCATCGCGCTGGCGGCGCTCGGGCCCCAGGTGCCGGCTGCGTACGGCCGGGGCCCCGAGGGGTCGTGCCGCCAGAATTCCATGATCGGCTCGACCCAGCGCCAGGCCTCTTCCTGCTCGTCGCTGCGCACGAACAGGTTCAGCCGGCCGTCGATCACGTCGAGCAGCAGGCGCTCGTAGGCGCCCACGCGCCCGGAGCCGAAGCGCTTGTCGAAATCCAGGTCCAGGTGCACGGGCGCCAGGGAAGGCGCTGCGCTTCGGGGCGCCTGCCGCTGGTCCTGGCCCTGCGCGAGCAGGTGCAGCTCCAGCCCGTCCTTGGGCTGCAGGTGGATCACCAGCCGGTTGGCGGCGCCCAGCGGCGAACGGAAGATCGCATGCGGCGCAGGCCTGAAGTTGACGACGATGCGGGCGTCGCGCGACGCCAGCCGCTTGCCGGTGCGGATGTAGAAGGGCACGCCGGCCCAGCGCCAGTTGGCGATCTCCGCGCGCAGCGCGACGAAGGTCTCGGTGGTGCTGTCCGGGTTGACGCCCGGCTCGTCGCGGTAGCCGGGCACAGTCTCGCCGCCCACGACGCCGGCCATGTACTGGCCGCGGATGACGTCCTGGGCCAGCGCCTGCGGGGTCCACGCCTTGAGCGAGCGCAGCACCTTGAGTTTCTCGTCGCGGATCGCGTCGGCGTGCGCGTTGATCGGCGGCTCCATCGCCAGCGCGCAGAGCAGTTGCAGTGCGTGGTTCTGCACCATGTCGCGCAGCGCGCCCGTGCTGTCGTAGAACGCGCCGCGTTTTTCGACGCCCAGGTCCTCGGCGATGGTGATCTGGATGTTGGCGATGGTCTCGCGCCGCCACAGCGGCTCGAACAGGGCGTTGCCGAAGCGCAGCGCGAACAGGTTCTGCACCGACGGCTTGCCCAGGTAGTGGTCGATGCGGAAGATCTGCTTTTCGCTCAGCACGCGCCGCACCGTCTCGTTGATCGCGCGGTTCGATGCGAGGTCGTGCCCCAGCGGCTTTTCGAGCACCAGGCGGGTGTTGGGCGTGTTGAGGCCGGCCGCGGCCAGCTGCTCGCAGGCAATGGTGAACAGCGACGGCGCCGTCGCCAGGTACATGACGACGGTGCCGGCGTTCCGCTCGTGCAAGGTGGCGGCCAGCCGCTGGTAATCCTCGGGGCGCGACAGGTCCATGCGCAGGAAATGCAGGATCGCCGCGAAGCGGTCGAACTCTTCCGGAGTCGGGCGCTTGGCCAGTTCGACCTCGTCGAAGCGGGCGCGGATCAGCGCGCGGTATTGCCCGTCGTCGAGGTCGTCGCGCGCCACGCCGATGATGCGGCCGGACTCGGGCAGGCTGCCGTGGCGGAAGGCCTGGAACAGGGCGGGCATCAGCTTGCGCCAGGCGAGGTCGCCGGTGCCGCCGAACAGGACGAGGTCGAAGCTCATGGTCTGCGTGGGAAGAGCGAATCGATAGCGAAACGGTACTGTAACTTAGTTTCATGCGGGCTGGCCGGCCCCCCGGATTTAGCCATGGAGCGGAGCGCGTCACTGGTGTTTTCCCCATGCTCGACGGTGGGCCGCCGTCGCTATGCTGGAGCCGTAATCCAGTTACGTTCCGAGGGTTCCCATGAAGAAGAAGCTTCTCGCGGCCGCCACGCTCGCCGGCCTGTCGTTCGGCGCCGCGGCGCAAGGCCAGGTCAACATCATCTGCTCGGTGCAGGCCGAGTGGTGCAACATGATGTCCACGGTGTATGCGCGCACCACGGGCGTCAAGGTCAACGTCTCGATGAAAGGCTCGGGCGAGGCGCTGGCCCAGATCATCGCCGAGAAGGAGAACCCGAAGACCGACATCTGGTTCGGCGGCACCGGCGACCCGCACCTGCAGGCCGCCGAGCAGGGGCTGACGCTGGAATACAAGTCACCGTCGCTGCCGCAGCTGCACGAATGGGCGCAGCAGCAGGCGCGGCAATCGAATTACAGGACCGTGGGCATCTACTCGGGCCCGCTGGGCTTCGGCTACAACCCCGAACTGCTGGCCAAGAAGAAGCTGGCGGTTCCCAAGACCTGGGCCGACCTGACCCGGCCGGAATACAAGGGCGACATCCAGGTCGCCAACCCGGCTTCCAGCGGCACCGCCTACACCATGATCGCCACGCTGGTGCAGCTGATGGGCGAGGACAAGGCTTTCGAATACCTCAAGGGCCTGCACAAGAACGTCAGCGCCTATTCGCGCTCGGGCACCGGCCCCATCAAGGCCGTGGCCCGCGGCGAAACCGCGGTCTCGATCAGCTTCGTGCACGACGGCCCGGGCGAAAAGATGCAGGGCTTCCCGGTCGAAACGATCACGCCCACCGACGGAACCGGCGCGGAGATCGGTTCGATGAGCATCATCAAGGGCTCGCGCAACCTCGAGGCCTCGAAAAAGTTCTACGAATGGGCGCTGACCCCGGCCGCCCAGGAGATGGCTGCGGCCGCCAAGCAGTTCCAGGTGCCGAGCAACAAGGCCGCGAAGGTCGATGCGCGCGTGCCGGATTTCAAGAAGATCAAGTTCATCAACTACGACTACGCCAAGTACGGCGCAAGCGCCGAGCGCCGGCGGCTGATCTCGCGCTGGGAAAAGGAAGTGAACTCCCTGCCGCGCTGAACCCCGGCGCCCGTCCCCATGACTTCCCCGGCGCTGGAAGGCGAACTCGGTGCCGCGGGCGCGGCCCGCGCCGCGCCGCGCCGGCCCTCGGCGAATGGCGTCATCTGGGCGTGGCTGGCCCTGGGGGCGCTCGGCTACCTGCTGCTGCCCTGGTATGCGCTGCAGGACAGCAACGGGCTGATGGCCATTCCCGGCGTGTTCGGCGGTGAAGAGACCGCCAACGGCATCGTGCAGGCGGCGCGCCACGGCCGCAGCTGGCTGTGGTTCGGCGTCGCGGGCCTGGCCATCGCCGGATTCGCCGCCACCCGCACGCCCGGCAAGGGTCAGGGCACCCTGCTCATGCTGGGCGGCCTGCTCGGCGCCGGTGGCCTCGCCCTCTCGGGCTTCCTGATCGGCGCCAAGGGCTGGAGCAGCGAAGCGCTCACGGCCGTGATCGGCGAGCTCGGAAAGAACCAGTTCGGCATGGGCTGGGGCGCCTTCGTCGCGCTGGCTTCGCTCGTCGTGCTGACGGCCTTCGGCATCGCGCGGCGCGGCTATTTCAAGGGCGACCTGTTCATCGCCGCGGCCGTGGCGGGCTGCGGGACGCTGATGGCCGTGTTCATCCTCTTTCCCGTGCTCAAGGCGCTCTCGAGTGCGCTGTTCACCGAAGAGGGCAAGTTCGCATTCGGCGCCCTGTGGGAACGCGTGGCGAACGAGCGCAATTTCGGCCTGGGCTGCATCGTGGGCGGCGTGCGCTGCGGCGTCGCGTGGAACACCCTGTTCCTGGGCCTGCTCACGGCAGCCGCCACCACGGTGCTGGGCACGTTGATGGCGCTGATGGCCGAGCGTTCGGGCAAGCGCTACGGCGGCGCGCTGAACGTGCTGGCGATGCTGCCCATCATCACGCCGCCGTTCGTGGTGGGCCTGGGCCTGATCCTGCTGTTCGGCCGCGCGGGCATCGTCAACCAGTTGCTCGAGACGGTGTTCGGCCTCGAGCCTTCGCGCTGGTTCTACGGCTGGTTCGGCGTGTGGATCGCGCAGACCTTCGCGTTCACGCCGATCGCCTTCATGATCATGCGCGGGGTGGTGCAGGGCGTGGCGCCCAGCCTGGAAGAAGCGGCGCAGACCTTGCGCGCGGACCCGCAAAGAACCTTCATGACCGTGACGCTGCCGCTGCTGGCGCCGGGCCTGGCCAACGCCTTCCTGGTCGGCTTCATCGAGAGCATGGCCGACTTCGGCAACCCGATCGTGGTCGGCGGCCAGTTCTCCGTGCTGTCCACCGAGATCTTCTTCGCGATCGTCGGCGCGCAGTACGACCAGGGCCGCGCGGCGTCGCTGGCGTGGATCCTCACGCTGTTCGCGCTGGCGGTGTTCGCGATCCAGCGCGCGGTGCTGGGCCGGCAAAGCTACACCACCGTCAGCGGCAAGGGCGATGCCGGCATCGCGATGCCGCTGCCGCCGCGCGTGCGGCACATCGTCAACGGCGTGGCGCTGCCCTGGATCGCCTTCACGATGCTGGTGTACCTGTTCGCGTTCGCGGGCGGGTTCGTGCAGACCTGGGGACGCGACTACACGCTGACGCTGAACCACTTCCGCACCGCGTTCGCGCTGGAATGGGGCCAGTTCGGCCTGGTGTGGGCCGGCACGGCGTGGAATTCGTTTTTCACCACGATCAAGCTCGCGGCGATCTCGGCGCCGATGACGGCCGCGCTGGGCCTGCTGATCGCCTACCTGCTGGCGCGCACCGAGTTCAAGGGCCAGGGCCTGTTCGAGTTCTCGGCGCTGCTGGCGTTCGCGATTCCCGGCACGGTGCTGGGCGTGAGCTACATCCTGGCCTTCAACGTGCCGCCGTTCGAGCTGACCGGCACCGGGCTCATCATCGTGCTGTGCTTCCTGTTCCGCAACCTGCCGGTCGGCGTGCGCGCGGGCACGGCGGCGTTCAAGCAGCTGGACAAGTCGCTGGACGAGGCTTCGCTGATGCTGCGCGCATCGAGCATGCAGACGCTGCGCCATGTGGTGCTGCCGCTGCTCAAGCCCGCCCTGGTGGCGGCGCTGGTCTACAGCTTCGTGCGCGCCATCACCACCGTGTCGGCCGTGATCTTCCTGGTCACCGCCGAGAACGAACTGGCCACGACGTACATCATCGGGCGGGTCGGCAACGGCGACTACGGCGTCGCGCTGGCCTACTGCACCGTGCTGATCGTGCTGATGAGCGCGGCCACCGCGTTGATCCAGTTCCTGGTGGGCGAGCGCAAGCTCGGCCGCCGCAAGGCAGCGCCGCTGGCGGCGCTGCCATCGACGCAGGGCGTGACATGAGCATTTCCACCGAAGCCGGCATCGAGTTTCGCGACGTCACCAAGCGCTACGGCACCGAGCCCACGGCGCCGCTGGCCGTCAAGGGCATCAGCTTCACCGTGCCGCGCGGCACGCTCACCACCATCCTGGGCCCATCGGGCTGCGGCAAGACCACCACGCTGCGCATGATCGCCGGGCTGGAGTCGCCGACCTCGGGCCGGATCCTGGTGGACGGCAAGGACGTCACCACGCTCGGGCCGGCCGACCGCAACGTGAGCATGATGTTCCAGAGCTATGCGCTCTTCCCCCACATGGACGTGGTGGAGAACGTGATGTACGGCCTGAGGATGTCCGGCATCCCCAAGGCGGCGGCCCGCGCGCGGGGCGTCGAAGCGCTGCGCAACGTCGGCCTGGTGGGCTTCGACACGCGCTTGCCCAGCGAGCTGTCGGGCGGACAGCAGCAGCGCGTGGCGCTGGCGCGCGCGCTGGTGCTGGAGCCGGCGGTGCTGCTGTTCGACGAGCCGCTGTCCAACCTCGACGCGCGGCTGCGCCGCGAGATGCGCGAGGAAATCCGCTCCCTGCAGCAGCGGCTCAAGCTCACGGTGGCCTACGTCACGCACGACCAGAGCGAGGCGCTGGCGGTGAGCGACCAGATCATCGTGATGGACCACGGCATCATCGCGCAGCAGGGCACGCCGCAGGAGCTCTACGAATTCCCGGCCACGCGAGTTCGTGGCCGGCTTCATGGGCGAGGCCATGCTGTTTCCGGCCCGGGCCGACGCAGCCGGCACGGTCGCGCTCGGCCCGTTGCGCATCCAGCCCGCGCCAGGGCATGGTGCGAAGGCGCGGTGAAGGTCGCGGTGCGGCCCGAGGCCTGGCACATCGGGCCGCCCGGCACCGGGCTGGGCGCGCGGCTGGCCAAGCTGGCCTACCTGGGCAGCAATTACGAGTACACCTTCGAGACCGAACTGGGGCCGATCTTCGTGGTGTCGCCGGACCTGGCCCGTGTGCTGGACGTCGGCAGCGACGTGGGGCTTGCGGCTGGCGGACCACGGCGTGTCGGTGGTGCAGGTGACGTAGCGCGGACAACCCCACGGATGTGGCGGTGCGCCCGATAATGCCCGCATGAACCAAGACACGACCCGGCCGCGCTGCGACCAGGCCCCGGCCTGGGCCGCGTTGCGGGACCATTATCGAAGCCATCGGCAACAAGCTGGACCTGCGCGACGCCTTCCGGCGCGACGAGGGTCGCTTCGCAGCCTTCAGCCAGGAGGCGCCGCATGTGTTCGCCGACCTCTCCAAGAACCTCATCGATACGCCAGGCCGAGGCGCTGCTGGTGGAGCTCGCGCGCGAATGCGGGTTCGAGCACCATCGCGACGCGATGTTCGCCGGCGAAGCGATCAACAACACGGAACAGCGGGCGGTCAAGCACTGGCTGCTGCGCACGCCGCCGCGGCTGCAGCGACGACCCCGACCTGGCACGGCGTGCACGCCACGCTGGACGCCATGCTCGCTTATGCCGAGCAGGTGCGCGCCGACGCGCCATCACCGACGTCGTGAACATCGGCATCGGCGGCTCGGACCTGGGCCCGCAGATGGCGGTGGCCGCGCTCGACGCGTTCGTGCTGCCGGGCAAGCGCTTCCACTTCGTCTCCAACATCGACGGCCACGAACTCGCCGCCGTGCTGCAGGAAGGTGCGGCCCGGCAGCACGCTGTTCCTGGTGGCCTCGAAGACCTTCACCACGCATCGAAACCATGACCAACGCGCGCTCGGCGCGCGCCTGGTTCGAGGCCGAGGGCGGGCGCGACGTCGCGCGGCACTTCGCGGCGCTCACGACCAACGTCGCGGCGGCGCGCGAGTTCGGCATTTCGACCACCTTCGGCTTCTGGGATTGGGTGGGCGGGCGCTATTCGATGTGGTCGGCGATCGGCCTGCCCGTCGCCATCGCCATCGGCGCGGCGGGTTTTCGCGAACTGCTGGCCGGCGCGCACGAGATGGACCGGCATTTCGCCGCCGCGCCGCTCGAGCCCAACCTGCCGGTGCGGCTGGGCCTGCTGGATGTCTGGTACCGCAACTTCCACGGCTTCGCCAGCCGCAACATCGCGCCGTACCACAGCGCGCTGCGCCGCTTGCCGGCCTACCTGCAGCAGCTGGAGATGGAGAGCAACGGCAAGCGCGTCGATGCCGAGGGCCGCGTCCTGTCGACTGCGCGACGTCGCCGGTGCTGTGGGGCGAGCCCGGCACCAACGGCCAGCACGCGTATTTCCAGATGCTGCACCAGGGCACGGACGTGGTGCCGGTCGAATTCATCGCGGTGAAGATGCCGGACCACGCGCTGGCGGGCCACCACGACCTGCTGCTGGCCAACGCGCTGGCGCAGGCCCAGGCGCTGATGCAGGGCAAGGCCGACGATGGCGGGCACCGGGATTTTCCGGGCAATCGGCCCAGCACGTTCTTCCTGCTGGATGCGCTGACACCGGCCAGCCTGGGCGCCTTGCTGGCGCTGCACGAGCATCGCGTCTTCGTCAGCGGCTCGATCTGGGGCATCAACAGCTTCGACCAATGGGGCGTGGAACTGGGCAAGGTGCTGGCGCTCGACATCGCGCCGCGCCTGGCCAGCGGCGACACGGCGGGCCTCGATCGCCTCGACGGCGGGGCTGCTGCGCCGATGTTGCCGCGCGGTGAGCGGCGGCGGCGAGGCTATCCGCGCGCGCGCCTTCGAACGCATATCATGCGCGGGCAATTTTCCCCAACGCCTGAGGAGCGAGAGCCATGGATGACATCCAGAAAGCCGTCAAGACCTGCTTCAACAAGTACGTGGACTTCTCGGGCCGCGCCGCCCGGCCGGAATTCTGGTGGTTTTTCCTGTTCCAGATCGTGGTGATGGTCGTGATCGGCATCGTTGCAGCGACATCGCTGTACGGGACTGGCCGCGCTGGCGCTGCTGCTGCCCGGCCTGGCGGTGGGCGCGCGCCGCCTGCACGACATCGGCAAGAGCGCATGGTTCCTGCTGCTCGGCCTGATTCCCGTTCGTCGGCTTGCTGATCCTGCTCTATTTCTTCGTCCAGCCCACCGGCCCCGCCAACCAGTACGGCGGCGTCGAGACCACGCCCGATGCGCCCACGGTGATGCCCGGCCCGCAATAGACCAGGACGAGCCGCTGGGCAGGGCGGCCTTCGTCGCCCCGGTGCGCGAAATAACATGCAGCGCACCCCCAATGAAAAAAGCCGGGCTTCGCCCGGCTTTTTTGATCTGACTAGGCCACTGCACGAAAACGCGCAGCGTTTTCTGAGTGAAGGGCGTTACATGTCCATGCCGCCCATGCCGCCCATGCCACCCATGCCGCCGCCCATGCCGCCACCGCCGGCACCGGCTTCGTCCTTCGGCGCTTCGGCAACCATGGCTTCGGTCGTGAGCATCAGCGACGCGACGGACGCGGCGTTCTGCAGCGCCGTGCGGGTCACCTTGGTCGGGTCCAGGATGCCCATTTCGATCATGTCGCCATAGGTGTCGTTGGCGGCGTTGAAGCCGTAGTTGCCCTTGCCGTTCAGCACGGCATTGACCACCACGCTCGGCTCGCCACCGGCGTTGGCCACGATCTCGCGCAGGGGCGATTCGATGGCCTTGAGCACCAGCTTGATGCCGGCTTCCTGGTCGGGGTTGTCACCCTTGATGGTGCCGGCAGACTGCTTGGCGCGCAGCAGCGCGACGCCACCGCCGGCCACGATGCCTTCTTCCACGGCAGCGCGGGTGGCGTGCAGCGCGTCTTCCACGCGTGCCTTCTTTTCCTTCATCTCGACTTCGGTGGCGGCGCCGACCTTGATCACCGCAACACCGCCGGCCAGCTTGGCCACGCGCTCTTGCAGCTTCTCGCGGTCGTAGTCGCTGGTGGCTTCCTCGATCTGCACGCGGATCTGCTTGACGCGCGCTTCGATGTCGCCGCCGGCGCCGGCGCCGTCGATGATGGTGGTGTTTTCCTTGCCCACTTCGATGCGCTTGGCCTGGCCCAGGTCGGCCAGCGTGACCTTCTCGAGCGTCAGGCCCACTTCTTCAGCGATGACCTTGCCGCCCGTCAGGATGGCGATGTCTTCCAGCATGGCCTTGCGGCGGTCGCCGAAGCCCGGTGCCTTGACGGCCACGACCTTCAGGATGCCGCGGATGGTGTTGACCACCAGGGTCGCGAGGGCTTCGCCTTCGACTTCCTCGGCGATCACCAGCAGCGGACGGCCGGCCTTGGCGACTTGCTCCAGGATCGGCAGCAGGTCACGGATGTTGCTGATCTTCTTGTCGTACAGCAGCACGAAGGGGTTGTCCAGCAACGCCGATTGCTTCTCGGGGTTGTTGATGAAGTAGGGCGAGAGGTAGCCGCGGTCGAACTGCATGCCTTCGACGACTTCCAGCTCGGACTCCAGCGACTTGCCGTCTTCGACGGTGATCACGCCTTCCTTGCCGACCTTGTCCATCGCGTCGGCGATGATCTTGCCGATGGCTTCGTCGCTGTTGGCCGAGATGGAGCCGACCTGCGCGATTTCCTTGGAGGTGGTGGTGGCCTTGGAGGCCTTCTTCAGCTGCTCGACCAGGGCGTGCACGGCCTTGTCGATGCCGCGCTTCAGGTCCATCGGGTTCATGCCGGCGGCCACGTACTTCATGCCTTCGCGCACGATGGCCTGGGCCAGCACGGTGGCGGTGGTGGTGCCGTCACCGGCGATGTCGCTGGTCTTGGAAGCGACTTCCTTGACCATCTGCGCGCCCATGTTCTGCAGCTTGTCCTTCAGCTCGATTTCCTTGGCCACGGACACGCCGTCCTTGGTCACGGTGGGGGCGCCGAAAGAGCGCTCGAGCACCACGTTGCGGCCCTTCGGGCCCAGGGTCACCTTGACCGCGTTGGCCAGGATGTTCACACCCTCGACCATGCGCGCGCGGGCGTCGCCGCCGAAAATTACGTCTTTAGCTGCCATATCAAATTCTCCAAATACAGGTTGGGTGTTGAGCGTTGAACGCTGAACCTTGAATTACTTCTCGACGACCGCGAACAGGTCGTCTTCCTTCATGACCAGCAGTTCGTCGCCGTCGACCTTGACGGTCTGGCCGCTGTACTTGCCGAACAGGACGCGGTCGCCGACCTTGACGTTCATGGCCATCAGCTCGCCCTTGTCGCTCTTGCGGCCGGGGCCGACGGCCAGGACTTCGCCCTGGTCGGGCTTCTCGGCGGCGGCGTCGGGAATCACGATGCCCGAGGCGGTCTTGGTTTCACTGTCGATACGCTTGACGATCACGCGATCGTGCAGGGGGCGAAGTTTCATTGCATCTCCTTGACTTGAAACTGGTGAACGATAAAAAGCGCCAACGAAGTTAGCGCTCATTAACTTGAGGAGATGACTCTGCTGTTAGCACTCATCTCCATGCGAGTGCTAATCATAAGGGATTTCGCCCATGTTTCAAGGAGAAGTTGGCGAGACCTTGGGCCCCGGATGGCAAACGCCCCTGGCGCCGGCTGGCACCAGGGGCGTTCGATGGGCGGCCCGAAGGTCAGTGGGCGTGGCCGGCGGCCTTGGCGGCCGGCTTTTCCTGCGCGTGACCGACGGCCTTGGCAGCGGGCTTTTCCTGCGCATGCGCAGCGTCTGCCACGCCGGCGGCATCGTAGAGCCGTTCGACGTAATGCACGTACTCGACATAGGCGCCCACAAAGGACCGGGCGGCGGCCACGTCGTTGGCGTTGTACTTCTTCTTGGCGGCAACCGAGTCGAACTGCTGGTGCAGGCCACCTTCCATGCGTTCCTTGACCAGCTTGGCCACCGGTTCGAGCTTGCCCGTCTCGATCGACTTGTCGGCGGCGGCGATGGCGGGTTCGACCTCGCCCGCGGGCTTCAGGCCGGTGAAGGGCGCGCCTTCGCCGGCACGGTGGACCCTGACCAGCGTTTCGAAGAAGTAGCGGTCGGCCAGCTCCTTTGCCGGCGCGCCGGTCTTGCGCACGCTGGACGCTTGCTGGAAGGCGTTGCGGATTTCGGCCTCGTCCTTCTTCTGCACCCAGCCGAGCACCAGGTTGACGTTGCCGGTGTCCAGTGCCTTGCGGGCTTCATTGACGACGGGTCCGTCCAGGGTGTCGCAGTGGGCTTGGGCGGCGCTTCCCCAAGCCAGGGCGAGGGCAGCGGCGACGACAGTGAGATAGCGGCGGTAGGGGTGGCGGGTCACGGGATTCATTTGCAGGTTCTCCTTGATGGATGGGTGAGCGGCCCATCGCCGCCCTCCTGCATGCTTTAACGAACCGCGCGCCGGAATGTTCCCGGTGCGGAGTCATTTCGTGCCGTGCAACTGGCGCTCGCGCGGCGCGGCGTGCTCCTCGCGCAGCAACAGGTCGACCAGCACCTGCCGCTGCCTGGCATCCAGGACCTCCCGCTCGCGCAGGAACTGCGCGATCACGCGTTGCTGCTGCAGCGCCTGTATCTGGGCGATGCGTGCGCGCGCGGCCTCGATGCGTGCCGGGTCCGGGCGCTCGCCGAAAACCTCCCGCACCAGCGCCGCGCGATGCGAGGCGATCTCCTGCCAGCCCGCGTCGAGTTCACGTACGAAGCTCTCCTCCAGGCTTTGCCAGCGCGTGCGCTGCGCCGCGTCCAGGTCGAGCCGGGCAGCCAGCTCGTTCGCGGGTTGAGTGCGGTTGCGGGCCCACGCCTGGTAACCGGCGGCGCCTGCGACGCCGAGGTTGAGAAGCACCGACACAGCGAGCGCATATAGAAGGCTGCGGTTTTGCATGTCATCTCCCTCGCGAAGTACACGACGGCAGCCCCGCGCAATAGGCGCCGGGCGGCTCGCCGTCGAAGACCGACATGGCCGCCGGGCGCAAGGCGCCGGCGCCTCCCGCGACCAGCGACAGCCCCAGCCAGGCGCCGAGGCCCAGGGCCGCTGCACCGCCGACGGCCCTCGGTCCCAGCTGGGCCAAGCCGCTCCAGGGGGACGGGCGGCGCCTGGGCACCTGCGGCTGCGCTCTCGGCTTCGGCCGAGGCAGCCGGGGCAGGACCAGCGAGGCGATATCGACATCGCTGCGCGCATCGCGCAGCGCCTGGAATTCGATGTGCATGGATGTGAACCGGAGCAGGACCGGGCCGCATTCCGCGCATTGCGCAGCGTGCAGCTTCAGCTCCCGCGCGGCGGACGCCCCCAGTTCGCCGTCGACCAGCGCCGAGATGTCTTCGATGCGCGGGCATTGCGCGCGGTCCGTGTCATTCATGGTTTGTCCTGTCAAAGAGCAGGGCCAGCGCAGCACGCGCCCGCGCCAGCCGGGATTTCACCGTTCCCGGGTCGATGCCCAGGGTTTCCGACAACTCGTCGTAGCTCAGCCCTTCCACTTCGCGCAACAGCACGATCTCGCGCTGGTCGGCCGGCAGGCGCGCCAGGGCCGCGTCCAGGCCGCGCAATGCCTGCCGGGCCTCCAGCTGCGCCTGCGGGCCGGGCTGGTCGGCCGGGGCATCGTAGTCTTCTTCCAGGGCGACGAACTGCACGACCTGGCGCCGCCGCAGCACGTCCAGCGCGGCATTGGAGGCGATGCGGTACGCCCAGGTATGGAACTGGGCGTCGGGCCGCCACGCCGGCAGCGCTTCCCAGGCCTTGATGAATGTTTCCTGCGCCAGTTCCAAAGCTTCCTCGCGCGATCCCGTCAGGTTCAGCAGGTGTCGAAAAATACGGTCCTGGTGGCGGCGGACCAGCGCGCCATAGGCGGCATGGTCGCCCTTCTGCGCCAGCAAGACCAGCTCAGCGTCGGGGCGACCGGGGTCAGTCACGTCCGGCTCCGCTTTCACAGGGGTTGAACGAACGGGGAACGGAAATGTTCCAGCCGGCGCGCGCGAACATGGGTCGCATCTTTCAACAAGCCGCCGTGGCGCGGCGCGCCTGCCGGGCGCGAGGGCAGTCGGCCGGACCATTCTAGGATTCGCCGCAAGCGCATTTCTTGACGTGGGTCAGGCCTTGCCTTTGCGGCGCGCAGTGGCTATGGTGGAAGTGTTCACCCCATGAAAGCGAGGCCGCTGATGTTCAAGGTTCTGATACCCGTCGACGGGTCCGAACTCTCGCTCGATGCCGTGCGCCACGCCCTCGGCTTGCGGCGCCAGGGGCTGAATGCCGACTTCGTGCTGGCCAACGTGCAGGAGCCCGCGTCGCTGTACGAGATGCTGACGATCCGGGACCCGCAACGCGTGCAGGGCGTGAGCGCGAGCGCGGGCGACCATCTGCTCGAAGGCGCGCGCCAGCTGTGCGATGCGGCGGGCGTCGGCTACGAGTGCGAGATCGCCTCGGGCGACCCGGCGCATACCCTGCTCGAGATCGCCGAGCGCTATGCCTGCGATGCCATCATCGTGGGCGCCCGGGGCCGCGGCGGCCTGGCCGGGGCGCGGCTGGGCTCCGTATCGCAAGTGCTGGCCCACGACTCGACCATTCCGGTCACCGTGGTCAAGCACGCGCAACCGGACGAGCTCGCGCCTGCCGAGCAGGCTCAAGCCGAAACCATCAAGCCGGCCGATGCCCCGGAGGACGTTGTCGGCCTGGCCTGAGGCTCAAAGAGCGCGGCGCCAGGCGGCAATGGCCGCCACCGTGGTGCACCGCAACCCATTCTCACGCGCGAAGCGCGCGACCTGTTCGCCGCGTGCCATCGTCCCGTCCGGGTTCATCAGCTCGCACAGGACGCCCGCCGGCGCCAGGCCGGCCAGCACGGCCAGGTCCACCGCCGCTTCGGTGTGGCCATCGCGCTCCAGCGTTCCGCCCGGCCGCGCAATCAGCGGGAAGACATGGCCCGGGCTCACGATTTCATTGCGCTCCAGCGTCGTGCGCAGCGCGCACTGGATGGTCTGCACGCGGTCCGCGGCCGATACGCCTGTGCTCACGCCGTGCGCCGCCTCGATCGACTGCGTGAAGGCGGTGGCGAAGCGGGACCGGTTGGCCTCGACCATCGGGCGCAGCCTGAGCGCGCTTGCCTTGTCGGGCGGGATGCAAAGGCAGACGATGCCGCTGCCCTCGCGGATCAACATCGCCATCACGGCGGGGGTGACCAGCTCGGCCGCGCAGATCAGGTCGGCCTCGTTCTCGCGCTGCGCGTCGTCGAGAACGAGCACGGGCCGGCCCGCGCGGACCTGTGCGATGACCTCGGGCATGGGCGCGAGGTCGATGGCGTCGCTGGACGCCGGGGTGGAAGTGGAAACCATCATGAAACGCTCCTGTGGGTTGGACAAAAACGCTTCAAGGCACACAAGAACGCCAACGCCTTTCCTTCGCGCGAAGAAAATGCGGCGGCACATCGCCGCGGAGTGACCCGCAGCGAATCTTCTTTCATCCGGACTCTGACCGTCGGCCCCAGATTTGGACTGGGTCTGCTGACCCCCGCTCCTTGCGTCGCGGGGCGCTCGCGGGCTTGCGGTTGCGAAAAGCTCGCGCCTTTCTCGCCGCCTACCGCCGGTGGGGAATTTCACCCCGCCCTGAAGACCGCTCCAATATACGGCAGGGCGGCCAAGGCTGCAGGACGCCTTCGCGACGGCCCGCGTATAGTCGGAAGCAATGGAGACGAGCCGTGGCAGTTGAGGACGGTGGACGCGCCAGGCGCCATGTGCTGGCGCGGCGCGCGACGATCGCGCAGTGGCGCGCATCGCGGCTGGATCCGGTCGTGCGCGGCCTGCTGTGGTCGGCCGCAGCCGGCTTGCTGTTCACGCTGTTGAACGCGACGATCCGCAAGCTCACGCAGGAACTGCATCCCTTCGAAGCGCAGTTCCTGCGCTACCTGTGCAGCCTGCTGGTCATGGTGCCGCTCGTCATGCGGGCGGGCCTGGCGGCGTACCGGCCGAACAACATCGGCAGCCAGTTCTCGCGCGGCGCCGTGCACACGGTCGGACTGGTGCTGTGGTTCCTGGCCTTGCCTTCGATCTCGCTGGCCGACACCACCGCGATCGGATTCACCGGCCCGATCTTCATCATGCTCGGCGCCGCCTGGTTCTTCGGCGAGCGGATGCGCTGGGACCGCTGGGTCGGCGCGCTCATCGGCTTCGCCGGCGTGCTGATCGTGGTCGCGCCGAAATTGAGCGGCGGCGGCGGCGCCTACACATTGCTGATGCTGGCGTCGTCTCCCGTGTTCGCCGCGTCGTTCCTGATGACCAAGGCACTGACCCGCTCCGAGCGGCCGGCGGTGATCGTGGTCTGGCAATCCATCAGCATCACCCTGTTCAGCCTGCCCCTGGCGTTGCCGGTGTGGCAATGGCCCAGCGGGGTCCAATGGATGGCGTTCGTGGTCTGCGGCATCCTGGGCAGCGCCGGCCACTACTGCCTGACGCGGTCGTTCAGCATCGCCGACATCTCCGCCACGCAATCCGTCAAGTTCCTGGACCTGGTGTGGGCTTCGCTGCTGGGCTGGCTGGTGTTCACCGACACGCCCAGCCGCTCGACGCTGGTCGGCGGCGTGGTGATCTGCGCGTCCACGATCTGGATCGCCCGCCGGGAGGCGCGCGGCGTCTCGCGCTGACCCCGCGCTCTCCGGCAGGGGGGCACAATGGCGGCCACACTTCCCGCACCATGCACACCGCCGCACTCGTTCTCTTTTCCGGAGGCCAGGACTCCACGACCTGCCTCGCGCTCGCCCTCGAAAAATACCAGCGGGTGGAAACCATCGGCTTCGACTACGGCCAGCGGCATCGCGTCGAGCTCCAGGCCCGCCTGAAAGTGCTGCAGGAGGTGCGCGCGCAATTCCCGCTTTGGGCGCCGAGGCTGGGCCAGGACCATGTGCTCGACCTCGCGGTGCTGGGCCAGGTCAGCGAGACGTCGCTCACGCGCGAGATCGAGTTCACCATGGAGCAGTCGGGCCTGCCCAACACGTTCGTGCCGGGCCGCAACCTGCTGTTCATGACGCTGGCCGCGGCGCTGGCCTACCGGCGCGGGCTGGAAGTCCTCGTGACGGGCGTTTGCGAGACCGATTTTTCCGGCTACCCCGACTGCCGCGACGACACCATGAAGGCCATGCAGCTGGCGCTGTCGCTCGGCATGGACCGGCGCTTCCTGGTGGAGACGCCGCTGATGTGGATCGACAAGGCCGAGACCTGGCGGCTCGCGCAGCAGCTCGGCGGCCAGGCGCTGGTGGACCTCATCGTGGAGCACACCCACACCTGCTACCTCGGCGACCGCGAACACCGGCACGCGTGGGGCTACGGCTGCGGTCGCTGCCCCGCGTGCGAGCTGCGCCTGCGTGGCTGGCAGCGCTGGCGCGGCGAAGGCACGGCCTAGGCTTGCCGCAACCGGTAGCCGGCGCCGGCGCCTGGAATTTCCTCCAGCTGCCAGCGCCGCTGGTGGAACTGGTCAAGGGCAGGCCGGTGCGCGATCGACACGATGGCGCCGTGCTTGCGCCCAACCATCGCCAGCAGCCGCTGGTACAGCGTGTGCTCCGCCTGCTCGTCGAGCGCGCTGGTGGCCTCATCGGCCAGCACCCAGGCCGGCTGCTTCAGGAACACCCGCGCCAATGCGAGCCGCTGGCGCTCGCCCCCCGAGAGCTTCTGGCTCCATGCGTCTTCGTCGCCCAGCCGCGCGGCGAACTGCGGCAGCAGGGCGTCCTCCAGGGCCTGGCGCAAGGCGTCGTCGCTGTACCGGTTCGCAGGGTCGGGATAGGCGAGCGCGTCGCGCAAGGGGCCATCGGGGAAGTACGGGTTCTGCGGGATGCACATCCGGTCGGCGGGCATTTCGACCTTGCCCTCGGCAAAAGGCCAGATGCCGGCGAAGGCGCGAAACAGCGTCGACTTGCCGCTGCCCGAGGGGCCCTTCAGCAGCACCGAGTCGCCCGGCGACACGCGCAGCGTCAGGCCTGAGAGCAGCGTCGCCCCGTTCGGCAGGGCCAACGTCAGGTCGTGCGCGGCCAGCTCGGGAGAACCTTCCACCCGCTGGGGCCGCTGCGCCGCGGCTTGCGCGGCCACGCTTTCCTCGAAACTCGTCAGGCGGTCCGCGGTCGCCCGCCAGACGGCGAGCCGGCTGTAGTTGTCGATGAACCAGGACAGCGAGTCGTTCACCTCGCCGAAGGCCGACGCGATCTGCTGCAACTGGCCGAAGGTGATGGCGCCCCCGAAGAAACGCGGCGCGGCCACCAGGTAGGGAAACACCAGCGCGGCCTGGCCGAAGAAGCTGGAGAACCAGATCAGGTTCTTGCGCGCCCTGATCAGCTTGAGGTAGTTGGCCACCACGGCCAGGAAGCGCCGGTCGAGGTGGCCGCGCTCCACGCCCTCGCCCTTGTCCAGCGCGATGGCCTCGCAGTATTCGCGCACGCGCACCATGTGGTGGCGAAAGTCGGCTTCATAGCGCTGCTGCTGGAAGTTCAGGCCGATCTGCGGCCGGCCGATGTAGTGGGCCAGCACGCTGCCGGTGATGCAATAGGCCACCGCGGCCCACACCATGTAGCCGTGCAGCTCGTAGTCGTTGCCGCCGACGCTGAAGAAGAACCCGCCGGACAGGGCCCACAGCACGCCGATGAAGCTGAACAACGTGGTCACGGCGTTGAGCACGCCCATGGTCAACGAAAGGCTGTAGTCCGTGAACATCGCCAGGTCTTCCTGGATCCGCTGGTCGGGGTTGTCCGGCACGCCGGCCTTGCCCGAGAAACGGGCCAGTTCCATCCGGTAGAAGGCCTGGCCGGACAGCCAGCGCTCCAGGTAGTGCGTGGTCATCCAGGCGCGCCACCGCACCTCCAGCAACTGCGTCAGGTAGAACTTGTAGACCGCGATGAGGATGTACGCGAAGCCCAGGTACAGCCAGCGCAGCAGCTGCGCCCCGAACTCCGCCTGGTTGCGCTTTTCGATCGCGTCGAAGAAGGTGCGTTGCCAGTCGTTGAAAAGCACGGCGTTGTACACCGCCGCGAAACTGAGCGCCACGATGGCGGCCAGCATCCCGCGTGCCTTCCACTTTTCCTCCGAGCGGAAATAGGGCGTCGTCAGCTGCCAGATCTTTCGCGTGGTCGATCGCAGCAGGGCCAGCTTGTCGGATAGTTTCATGCGCAGGGTTCCTCGGCAGGGAATACCCATCGTAGCGCGGCAGTCGCGCGCGCGTGTCCGGCGCTACAGGTTGGAGATGCCGCTGGCCACGTGGCCCGAAGGCACGTGGCGCGCGGCATGGTCGACGTGGCCGGTCTGGTCGTCGAAGAAGAAGTCGGGCTCGAATTCGCGCAGGAACTCGCCCTTGGGCAGGCCGCCCAGGAACATCGCCTCGTCGACGCGGATGTCCCAGTTCATCAGCGTGCGGATGGCGCGCTCGTGCGCCGGGGCGCTGCGGGCCGTCACCAGCGCGGTGCGGATGCGCATGCGCGGCGTGCCGGCCTGCTGCAGGCGGTGCAGCGCCGTCAGCAGGGGCTTGAACGGTCCCTCGGGCAGGGGCTGCGCGGCCTTGCTCAGCTCGTGCTGCTGGAAGGCGTCCAGGCCCTGTGCCTGGAACACCCGTTCGGCTTCGTCGGAAAAGAGGACTGCATCGCCGTCGAAGGCGATCCGCACCTCGTTCGGGTAGTTGCTTCCCGCGAGCACGGACTCGGTCAGCACCCGCGCCGACGGGAAGCCGGCGGCCAGGGCCTCGCGCACGTCTTCCGCGTTGGCCGAGAGGAACAGGTGAGCGCCCAGCGGCCGCAGGTAGCGAAACGGCGAGCGGCCCTGGGTGAACACGCCGCGTTCGAGCTTGATCTCGTTGGCCAGCCCGGAGCGGAAGATGCGCATGCCGGAGACCGGGTCGTTGCGCGAGAGGATCACCACTTCCACCCGCTGCGTGGTGGTGTCGTTGAAGGCGAGCAGCTTCTTGATGAGCGAGAAGGCGATGCCGGGCCCCGCGGGCAGGTCCAGGCGCTCGAACTGCAGCTTCATGTAGGCCTGCGGATTGCCCGATTCGTAGACGCGGTTCTCCTCCTCGAGGTTGAACAGCGCGCGCGACGAAATGGCGACCACCAGCTTGTTGTCCAGAGACACGGCCATGTCAGTGTCCGTCCATCACTTGACGAACTGGTTGAGCTGGATGATCGGCAGCAGCACCGCCAGCACGATCAGCATCACCACGAAGCCCATCGCCACGATCAGCAGCGGCTCCAGGATGGTGGCCAGCTGCATCGCGCGGCGCTGCACTTCGGCGCCCAGCTGGTTGGCGGCGCGCTGCAGCATCATGGGCAGCTGGCCGGTCTGTTCGCCCAGCCGCGCGAACATGGGCAGCAGGCCGGGGAAGCGCTTCTTCTGCGCGATGGCCGAAGCCAGCGGCGCGCCTTCGCGCACCAGCACCAGCGCATCCATGGCGTCGGCCCGCATCGCGCGGTTGCCCAGGGTTTCGGCGGCGGCCTGCAGGGCCTTCAGGATGGGCACGCCCGCGCCCGCCAGCATCGCCAGCGTGCTGGCGAAGCGCGCCGCGTTGTAGCCGCGCGAGAGCCGGCCCACCAGCGGCAGCTTGAGCCACGCGGCGTCGAAACGCTCGCGCGTGGCCTCGTTGCGCAGCGCCAGGCGAAGCATGACGGCGCCTGCGACGGCGAGCAGCGCCACCAGCCAGCCCCAGCTGCGCACCAGCGCGCTCACCGCCAGCATCGCCACCGTGAGGAAGGGCAGGGCACGCTTGGTGCCGGCAAAGACGTTGGCCACCTGCGGCACCACGTAGGCCACCAGGAACAGCACGATCGCGATGGCCACGACCGTGACGATGGCCGGGTAGAGGGCCGCGCCCAGCAGCTTGGCCTGCAGCGCCTGGCGCTCCTCCAGGTCGTCCGCCAGGCGATCGAGGACCAGGCCGAGGTTGCCGCTTTGCTCGCCGGCGCCCACCACGGCGATGAAGATGTCGGGAAATTCGCGCGGGAAGCGCGCCAGCGCCTTGGCGAAGGAAGACCCGGCGTTGACCTCGGCGCGCAGGGCCGCCACCAGGTGGCGTTCGCGCTCGTTTTCGGTTTCGTCGGTCAGCGCCGTCAGTGCGCGCTCCAGCGGCAGGCCGGAAGTGACCAGCCCCGCCAGCTGCCGGGTCCAGATTGCCAGGCCCGTGGAGGAGAAGACCGCCCGGCTGAAGGCGCGCTGGCCCCAGCCGAAGTTCTGTTCGTTGGCGGCCACCCCGGAGCTGACCGGCAGGACTTCCAGCGGCACCAGCGCCTGGCTGCGCAGCATGCTGCGCACGGCCTTGGCGGTGTCGGCTTCCATCACCCCCCGGCGGGTTTCGCCCTGGGCGTCCAGGGCTTCGAAGGAATAGGCGGGCATGGGGCGATTATCGGCGCCCCAGGCCGCCGCCGGAATTCAGGCCTGCCGCAGCTTGAAGCGCTGGAGCTTGCCGGTTTCCGTGCGCGGCAGGCTGGGCAGGAATTCGATTTCGCGCGGGTACTTGAACGGCGCGATGGTCGCTTTCACATGGTCCTGCAGGATCTTGACCATCGCGGCGTCGGGTGCGTAGCCCGGCTTGAGCACGCAGAAGGCCTTGACGATCATGCCGCGCTCCGCGTCGGGCTTGCCGATCACGCCGCACTCGGCCACGGCCGGGTGCCGCAGCAGGGCATCTTCGACTTCGGGGCCGCCCACGTTGTAGCCCGCGGTGATGATCATGTCGTCGGCGCGGGCCTGGTAGAAGAAGTAGCCGTCCTCGTCCTGCATGAAGGCGTCGCCGGGATGGTTCCAGCCGTCCTTGACGTAGTTGGCCTGGCGCGGGTCATCCAGGTACTTGCAGCCGGTCGGGCCGATCACGGCCAGCTTGCCGATGGTGCCGCGCGGCACTTCCCGGCCCTCGTCGTCGACGACCCTGGCCGTGTAGCCCGGCACGGCCTTGCCGATCGCGCCTGGCCGCACGTCGGCGCCGGCGGCGGAAATGAAGATGTGGAACATCTCGGTCGCGCCGATGCCGTCGGTCATCTCGATGCCCGTCGCCTGCTTCCACAGCTGGCGGGTGGCATCGGGCAGGCCTTCACCGGCGCTCACGCAGATGCGCAGCTTGCCCGCGCCGTGCTGGCGGGCGAACGGCGCCATCTGCCGGTACAAGGTCGGTGCGGTGTAGCAGATGGTCGCGCCGATGTCGTTCATCATGCGCACCATGACCTCGGGCGTGTAGGGAACGTCGGGGAAGTAGACGCTGGCGCCGGCCCACATCGGGAAGATCAGCAGGCCGCCCAGGCCGAAAGTGAAGGCCAGCGGCGGCGAACCCACCACGATGTCATCCGGCGTGGCGCGCAGCACGTGCCGCGGCCAGGCTTCGCAGGACGCCAGCACGTCGCGATGGGTGTGCACGGCGGCCTTCGGCTTGCCGGTGGTGCCCGAGGTGAATGCCATCATGGCGATGTCGTCGGCCGCGGTCGGGCAGGCGGTGAAGCCGCCATCCTTCCGGGCGGCCCGCACGGCCAGCGACCCCGGCGCATCGCTGCTGTTGAAGGCGACCACCTGAGCCAGCACGGGCCGGTCCTGGCGGGCCAGTTCCAGCTCATCGAGCAGCTTGATGTCGCACAGCGCCACCGCCGGCTGCGCCTTGTCGATGATGTCGCCGAGCTCACGGGCGCGCAGCAGCGGCATGGTCGCCACGGCGATCAGCCCGGCCTTCACCACCGCCAGCCAGGCCAGCGCCAGGCCGATCGAGTTGCCCCCCGCAGCAGCACCCGGTTGCCCGGCACCAGGCCGAGGTCCTCGGTCAGCACCCGGCAGATGCGGTCCACCTGGTCGCGCGCCTCGGCATAACGTCAGAGTGAGGTGGCCGGACCGCAGCATGGGCCGGTCGCCGAAGCCCTTGGCGGGCGCCTTGTCCAGCAGTTCCTCCACCAGGTTCAGGCGGTCCGGCAACTGCAGCTCGGGCAGGTCGTAGCGCATCGTGGGCCGCGCCCCGGGCGGGGGCAGGCGGTCGTGCGCGAAGCGATCGTGCTGGGCGGACGCCACGCCGTTGCCCGCGCTGGTCATGACAGCACCTCCGCGTGCGCCTGCGCATGGTCCTTCACCTTGCCGAGCAGCTTGTGCAGGGTCGCGATGTCCTTGTCGGAGAGGCCTGCGAACGCGTCGACGATCCAGCTCTCGTGCTGGTGCGCCATGTCGTGGAACAGCTTGCGTCCCTTGGCCGTGAGGCGCACCCGATAGGCGCGGCGGTCGCCCTCGACGTCGACGCGGTCGACCAGGCCTTCGGCCACCAGCTGGTCTGTGATCCCGGTGACGTTGCCCCCGGTGACCATCATGCGGCGCGAGAGCTCGTTCATCTTCAGCCCGTCGGGGGCGCGCTCGAGCTGGGCCATCAGGTCGAACCGCGGCAGCGTGGTGTCGAATTGCTCGCGCAGCCGGCTGCGCACGCGTTTTTCCACGATCTGGGTGCAGGTGAGCAGGCGCAGCCAGAGGCGAAGCGCTTCGGGGTGCTCGCTGTGGGCGCGGGCTTCCATGTCCATGGCGGGGATTCGGGGTGGCATCTAAATAGTTTAGGTCTAAACGAAATGCTGTCAACCGGGGTTGCCCCGCCGCGCCGTTCCTTGTCCCTGCGCAACCATTGCAGAGAAAGCGAAACCGTCCTACAGCGCGGCAGTTGACGGCCATGGCGCAGCTTCGCAAGAATTTGCGGATGGACACACTCCTGCGCAAGATCGAGTCGCAACTCGCCACCTTGCCCGTGCCGGTGGCGGTGCAGTTGCCCAAGGGCCGGCGGGTCGGGCCGGCCGCGGCCGCCGTCACGCTCTCGTTCAAGGACTGGTCGGGCCTCGCCACCATGGCGGCGGGCCAGATCGGCCGGATGGCCGAGGACTTCGTCGAAAGCCGGGTCCAGCTCGAGGGGCGCATGCGCGACCTGATGGCGGTCGCGGCGCGCCTGCTTCCCGGCACCCCGGTGATCAGCAACACCGGCTGGTGGACCCATGTGCTGCGCCGGGCCCGCTCGCTGGCGTTGCATACGCCGCTCAAGGACGCCCAGCAGGTGCAGTTCCATTACGACGTCTCCGACGATTTCTACGCCCTCTGGCTGGACCCGCGCCGGGTCTACTCATGCGCCTATTACAGCGACACGTCCATGTCGCTGGCGCAGGCCCAGGAGGCCAAGCTCGACTACATCTGCCGCAAGCTGATGCTCAAGCCCGGCGAACGCTTCCTGGACGTCGGCGCGGGCTGGGGCGGCTTGCTGATGTGGGCCGCCGAGAACTACGGGGTCGATGCCACGGGCATCACGCTGTCGAAGAACCAGCACGCGCATGTGCAGCGCCTGATCGAGGCAAAGGGGCTGCAGGGCCGCGTGCGCATGGAACTGCGCGACTACCGCGACCTGGACGAGGCGCAGGGCTTCGACAGGATCGCGTCGGTGGGCATGTTCGAGCACGTGGGGCGGGGCAACATGCCCGGCTATTTCGCCAAGATCCAGCGCCTGCTCAAGCCGGGCGGGCTGGTCATGAACCACGGCATCACGGCGGGCAGCATCGAGTCGGAACAGCTCGGCGCCGGCATGGGCGACTTCATCGAGAAATACATCTTCCCCGGCGGCGAGCTGCTGCACATCAGCCATGTGCTCAAGGACATGGCTGTCGCCGGGCTGGAAATGGTGGACACCGAAAACCTGCGGCCGCATTACGCGCGCACGCTGTGGGCCTGGTCCGACGCCCTCGAGGCGCGGCTGGACGAGGCGCAGCGCGTGCTGGAGACGACCGGCAGCGCAATCGATGCCGCCAAGGTGCTGCGCGCCTACCGCCTCTACCTGGCCGGCTGCGCGATGACGTTCGAGCAGGGCTGGATCGGGCTGCACCAGATCCTGGCGACGCGGCCGGACGGCCAGCTGCAGACGGGGGCGCTCAAGGGCGCACAATCGTCCTATCCCTTCAACCGTGGCTACATGTACCGTCCGATGCTCTACAAATTCAAGTCCAAGGCCGCCGGCGACCTGATCATGCTCGAGCCGAACGGCCGCCGCGTGCTGGAGATCATCGGCAAGGACGCCGGCCCGACGGGCATCGTCCTGCCCGAACAGATGCCCGCCGCCGTGGCCGCGCTGGAAGCGGCGATGGCGAAAGAGGAGGCCGACCAGAAGGCGCTGGTCGAAGAGGCCCGTGCCAAGGGCGAGACGCCGCCGAAGTTCGACGCCGTTTCCCTGCGCCAGCGCGCCGTGCCCTTCCTGGACATGCTGCGCCGCTGCGAGAAGGCCGGCAAGGAAATCGTCTGGGGCGTGTGACGTCCACCTGCAGGTTCCGCCAGCGGATTCTGCAGGGGGCTGGCTAGTCGACCTTCGCGCCGGAGGCCTTCACCACCTGGCGCCCACTTCTTGTGCTCGGCGTCGATGTGGCGCGCGAATTCGGCGGGCGTGTTGCCGCTGGGGATGGCGCCCTGTGACAGCAGCTTTTCCTTGATCGCCGGCGTGTTCAGCGCCTTGGCCGTTTCCTGCTGGATGCGATTGACGATGTCCGGCGGCGTGCCGGCCGGCGCGAGCAGGCCGAACCACGAAGTGGCGTCGAAGCCCTTGAGGCCGCCCGCCTCCTCGATGGTCGGCACGTCGGGCATCGCGGCCGAACGCTGCAGGCTGGTCACGGCCAGCGCCTTGAGCTTGCCGGCCTTGATCTGCGGCATCGACGAGGGCAGGTTGTCGAACATCACGTCCATGGTGCCGCCCACCATGTCCAGCAGCGCCGGGCCGGAGCCGCGGTACGGGAAGTGGACCATGTAGGTGCCGCGTCATGCTCTTGAACAGCTCGCCGGCCAGGTGGATGGACGTGCCGTTGCCGCTGGACGCCATGTTGAGCTTGCCCGGATTGCGCCTTCGCGTACTTGATGAAGTCGGCCACGCGTGTTGATGCCCAGGCTGCGGGCCTTCTCGCGTCTGCATCACCATCACGTTGGGCACGCCGGCCACCAGCGTGATCGGCGCGAAGTCCTTGATCGGGTCGTAGGGCAGCTTCGCGTACAAGCGCGCGGTTGATGCCGTGCGTGCCCACGGTTCCCATCAGCAGCGTGTAGCCGTCGGCGCGGCGACTTGGCCACGATGTCGGCGCCGACATTGCCGCCGGCGCCGGCGCGGTTGTCCACGATGAACTGCTGGCCGAACGCCTTGGACAGCTCCGGCGCGATCGCGCGCGCCAGGATGTCGGTGGTGCCGCCGGCCGCGAACGGCACGACGATCTTGACCGGCTTGGTGGGCCAGGCGCCCTGGGCGGCGGCGGGCAGCGCGGACAGGCCGGCGGCGGCCACGATCGCCGCGAGGACGAAACGCCGGGGGTCGGGGAAAAGAACTTCACGGGGGTCTCCTTTTTGGGGTTCTCAACATTGTGAATGCAAAAAGCCGCCCGCAGGCGGCCTCGTGGCGGACGGCGCGGGCGCCTTCAGTCGGCGTAGACGCCGGCGGCCTTGATGACCGGGCTCCACTTCGCGATTTCGGCGGCCACGAATTTCTTGTGTTCGGCCGGCTCGATGCGCTTGTCGGTGACGATCACCGCGCCCAGGCCCTCTTGCTTCTTCATGAAGTCCGGGTCCTTCAGCGCCGCCTTGAGCGCGTCGTTGATCTTCTTCAGGACGTCCGGAGGTGTTCCCTTGGGCGCATACAGGCCGTGCCAGATCGTCACCTCGAAGTCCTTCAGGCCGGCTTCCTGCAGCGTCGGCAGGTCCTTCAGGCCCGGGGTGGTCAGGCGCTTGGTCGTCGTGACGGCGTAGGCCTTGACCTTCTTGGCCTCGATCTGGCCGGTGGTGTTGGTGGTCTGGTCGCACATCAGGTCGACCTGGCCGCCGATCAGGTCCGTCATGGCCGGGCCGGTGCCCTTGTACGGCACGGTGGTCATGTCCATCTTCAGCGCCGATCTGGAACAGCAGGCCGCACAGGTGCGATGCCGCGCCCAGGCCGGCGTTGGCCAGGTTGACCTTGCCCTTGTTCGCGTTGATCCAGGTGCGCAGCTCGGCGAAATTATTGGCCGGCAGCGACGGGCGGCCGATCAGCGTCATCGGGACTTCGTTGACCAGGCCGACATACTCGAAGTCCTCGAGCGTCTTGTAGGGCAGGTTGCGGTACAGCGCGGGGGACGTGGCCATGCCGATGTGGTACAGCAGCAGGGTGTGGCCGTCCGCGGCGGCCTTGGCGACCTTGTTCGCGCCGATCGTGCCGCCCGCGCCGGCGGCGTTGTCGACCACGATGGTGGCGCCGCCGAGCGGCTTGCGCATGGCTTCGGCCAGGTCGCGTGCCACGCGGTCGGTCGGTCCGCCCGCAGCGAACGGCACGACGATGGTGATGGGCTTGTCCTTGGCGGGGAAGTCGGCTGCGTGCGCGCCGAAAGCGGCGGCCGCCAGCAGGGCCAGGGGCGCGAGGGACTTGAAGAGCTTGGTGGTCATGATTCGGGGACTCCTTGTAGGGGGACCCGCGAATCGTAGAGGGGCTCCCACCGCTTGCCATCCCGGGAACTACGTACCCCGCGTCCGGGGAAAGCCCTAGCTTCGCCGGACTTGAGCTGGCTCAACTACTTGTAGCTGCGCGCGTCCTCGATGACCTTGCCGTCGTTGGGCAGTGCTGCCGGGCTGCACCAGCAGCACGTCGCCGCGCAGCTTGGTGACGTCGCGGATGGCCTCGCCGATGCGCTCATCCAGCCCCTGGGGGGCCGAAGCGGCTTCCACCTTGAGCGTCATCACGTCGTTGGCCATTTCGCCGCTGACCACCAGCCGGGCCTTGAGCACCTCCGGGAAGCGGCGCGCGATGTCGGCCACCTGGGCCGGGTGGACGAACATGCCGCGGATCTTGGTGGTCTGGTCGGCCCGCCCCATCCAGCCCTTGATGCGGGCGTTGGTGCGGCCGGTCGGGCAGCGGCCCGGCAGCACGGCCGAGAGGTCGCCCGTGCCGAAGCGGATCAGCGGGTACGCCGGGTTCAGGGTGGTGACCACCAGTTCGCCCACGTCGCCGGCGGCCACCGGGTCGCCGGTGCCGGGGCGCACGATCTCGACGATCATGCCCTCGTCGAGCACCAGGCCCTCGCGCGCCTCGGTCTCGTAGGCGATCAGGCCGAGGTCGGCCGTGGCATAGCTCTGGTAAGACCCGGATGCCGTGCCCGGCGAACCAGCGCGCAGGCTCGGCGGCAAGGCCTCGCCGCCGGTCATCGCCTTGCGCAAGGCTGGAAATGTCGGAGCCGGCCTCCGCGGCTTTCTCGACCAGGATGCGCAGGAAGCTCGGGGTGCCCAGGTAGGCGTCGGGCCGCAGTTCGGCGATCGCCTGCAGCTGCTGTTCGGTCTGGCCCACGCCGGCGGGAAACACCGTGCAGCCCACCGCGATGCGCGCCGGATTCCATCATGAACGCGCCGGGCGTCATGTGGTAGCTGAACGAGTTGTGCACCAGGTCGCCGGCGCGGAAGCCCGCGGCGTACATGGCGCGCGCCATGCGCCAGTAGTCCTTGCGCGCTGCCCTCGGGCTCGTAGATCGGCCCGGGCGAGGCGAAGATGCGGGGCATCTCCGGGCCGCGCACGAGCGTCGAGAAGCCACCGAACGGGTCGGCCTGCCGCGTTCGGCCTTCTGGCGCTCCAGCAGTTCGGGCTTGCGCGTGACCGGCAAGCGGGCCAAGCGCTTCGCGCGAGGTGACCGCCGCGGCGTCGACGCCCGTCCAGGATCTGTGCGAACGCCGGACCGAGTTCTGCTGCGCGTGCGCCACCTGCCGCGGCAGTGCGGCCATCAACTGGGCTTCGCGCTGTGCCGGGTCGCGCTGTTTCCAGCGCGTCGAAAAAGTCGGTCATGCAGTCCTCGTTCACGGGGCGGAACGGTTGCCGGACGCGGTGGCGCCTAGAGCGCCGAAGGCCGAGTCACGCCAGCCAGCGCTTGCGCCGCTTGTAGCTCTTGACGTCGCGGAAGCTCTTGCGCTCGCCGCCGCCCACGCCCAGGTAGAACTCCTTGACGTCCTCGTTGGTGGCCAGCTCGGCGGCCGGCCCGTCCATCACCACGCGGCCGCTTTCCATGATGTAGCCGTAGTCGGAATACTTCAGCGCCATGTTGGTGTTCTGCTCGGCCAGCAGGAAGGTGACCTTCTCCTTCTGGTTGAGGTCCTTCACGATCTCGAACACTTCCTCCACGATCTGCGGCGCCAGCCCCATCGAGGGCTCGTCGAGCAGCACCATGTTCGGGTTGGCCATCAGCGCGCGGCCGATGGCGCACATCTGCTGCTCGCCGCCCGAGGTGTACGCGGCCTGCGAGCTGCGGCGCGTCTTCAGCCGCGGGAAATAGGTGTAGACCTTTTCCAGGTTGGCCGCCACCTCGGCCTTGTTGCTGCGGGTGTAGGCGCCCGTCAGCAGGTTCTCCTCGATGGTGAGGTGGGCGAAGCAGTGCCGCCCCTCCATCACCTGCACCACGCCGCGCTGCACCAGGTCGGCGGGCGTGAGGTTCTCGATGCGCTCGCCGCGCAATTCGATCGAGCCCTTGGTCACCTCGCCGCGCTCGCCCTTGAGCAGGTTGGACACGGCACGCAGCGTGGTGGTCTTGCCCGCGCCGTTGCCGCCCAGGATGGCCACGATGCCGCCTTCGGGCACCTGCAGCGACACGCCCTTGAGCACGAGGATCACGTGGTTGTAGATCACCTCGATGCCGTTGACGTTCAGAACGATTTTCTTTGGATCCATGGAATTCCTTGGTTTCACCAATCGACAGGAGCGCAAGCGTTCCTGTCGATTGGCGGCTCGTGAGAGCCGCTGCCCCTCCCCCGCGCCGCCTATGCGGCGCCTCCCAACCTTGTGGGAGGGGCTTTGGGGAGGGTGCCGTCAGTAGCTGGCCAGGCCAGTCTGATCGGCGCAGCCGATCAGGACTGGCAGTCCGCCGGCGTGCGCCGCGCCAGCTTCTTCTCGGCCGCGTACTTGTCGGCCGTGGCCTTGACCAGGGGCTTGAGCACCTGCTCGTCGGCCTGCAGCCAGTCGGACGTGAAGTGCCAGGCCTTGCCGTCCCAGGTGTGGATGCGGGCCCAGTTGGCGCCCAGGTGGTCCATGCACGAAGTGCTGATCGGCCGCATGACGCCCTTGAAGCCGAGCGCGTCGAGCTTGGCCTGGGTCAGGTTGAGGTTCTCCAGGCCCCAGCGCGCCTGTTCGCCGCTCATCCACTTGCCCTTGCCGAAACGCTCCTGCGCCGCGCGGACGCCCTCGACACCCAGCATCGCGCTCATGGCGCCGCGCATGTACAGCACCTGGCCGACTTCTTCCTTCGGGCCCGTTCCCTGGCCCTTGTCGTGCACCTTCTCCAGGATCTCCTTGACCACGGCCGATTGCGGCTCGGCGCCGTGCTGCATCGCGATCGCGTTGTAGCCCTTCGCGCCTTCGCCGACGTCCTTGACGTCAGGCTCGGCGCCCGACCACCACACGCCGTACATCTTTTCGCGCGGATAACCGGTCGCCTGGGCTTCCTTGATGGCCGTGGAGTTCATCACGCCCCAGCCCCAGAGCAGCACGTAGTCCGGCTTGTTCTGGCGGATCTGCAGCCAGGTGGCCTTCTGCTCGATGCCGGGCGATGCCACCGGGAGCAGCTGCAGGTCGAAGCCATGCATCTTGCTGCGCTCCTGCAGCAGCGGGATCGGCTCCTTGCCATACGGGCTGTCGTGATAGACCAGGGTGATCTTCTTGCCCTTGAGCTTGTCCAGGCCGCCTTCCTTCTTGCCGAGATACTGCACCAGCACGTCGGCCGCCAGCCAGTAGGTGCCGGCCAGCGGGAAGTTCCACTTGAACACGCCGCCGTCCTGGCTTTCGCTGCGGCCGTAGCCGGCGGTGATCAGCGGGATCTTGTCGACCGGCGCTTTCTCGGTCAGGGCGAAGGTGATGCCGGTGGACAGCGGCTGGAACAGGGTCGCGCCGCCATGCTTGCCCTTGAGGCGTTCGTAGCATTCCACGCCGCGGGCCGTGTCGTAGGCGGTTTCGCACTCTTCGAAAATGATCTTCACGCCGTTGATCCCGCCGCGCGCATTGACCAGCTTGAGGTAGTCGAGATAGCCATTGGCCCATGGCACGCCGTTGGGCGCGAATGGCCCGGTGCGGTACGGCAGGGCCGGGAAGAATTGCTCCTTGGCCTGGGCGAATGCCGTGATACCCACGACAGCCAGGCAGGTGGCCAGAGCAAGATTGCGCAGTTTCATAACGTCTCCTACTTGTGTAAGGCACTTGCGGTGCCGGGGTTGCCTGAAAGACCAGGACTCTTCATCAATGGGGGAACGGCCACAGCCGCAGCTTCTGCTTGCCGGTGGACCACAACTTCGCCAGGCCGTGCGGCTCCACGATCAGGAACCACACGATCAGCGCGCCGAAAATGATCAGCTCGGCGTGCGAGATGCCGGCTGTCGAGATCTCGATGCCGAACCAGCCGAGCAGCACCGGCAGGAACTGGTTGAGCGCGATCGGCAGCAGCACGATGAAGGCCGCGCCGAAGAAGCTGCCCATGATCGAGCCCAGCCCGCCGATGATCACCATGAACAGCAGGCGGAACGACATGTCCGACGAGAAAGCCGCCGGCTCCCAGGCGCCGAGGTAGACGAAGCCCCACAAGGCGCCGGCCACGCCGATGATGAAGGAGCTGACGGCGAAGGCGCTGAGCTTGGCGTACATCGGGCGGATGCCGATCACGGCCGCCGCCACGTCCATGTCGCGGATGGCCATCCACTCGCGTCCGATCGCGCTGCGCACCAGGTTCTTGGCCATCAGGCCCATCACGGCCAGGACGGCGAGGCAGAGCAGGTACTTGCTCGTGGGGCTTTCGATCGGGAAACCCAGCACCTGCATCCCCGACACCGACACCGAGCCCGAGGGCGTGTAGTTGGTGAACCATTTGATGCGCAGGAACATCCAGTCGGAGAAGAACTGCGCGGCCAGGGTCGCGACGGCGAGGTACAGCCCCTTCACGCGCAGGCTGGGCAGCCCGAACAGGATGCCGAACGCTGTCGCGCACAGCCCGCCCAGGATCAGCGCCGGGATCAGCGGCAGGTTGGGGATGCGAATGAAGAAGTTGTAGGCGCCATAGGCGCCCACGGCCATGAAGGCGCCCGAGCCCAGCGAGATCTGGCCGCAGTAGCCGACCAGGATGTTCACCCCGAGCGCGGCCAGCGACATGATCACGAACGGGATCAGGATGGCGCGGAACATGTAGTCGCTGGCAATGCCCGGCACGACGACGAAAGCGAAGAGCAGCACCGCGTAGATGAACAGCCGGTCCTGCGCGATCGGGAAGATCTGCTGGTCGGCCCGGTAGGTCGTCTTGAACTGGCCGTTTTCTCTGTAAATCATTGGGGGCTCGTTTCTTCAGACGCGGTCGATGATCTTCTCGCCGAACAAGCCCTGCGGCCGCACCAGCAGGAACAGCAGCGCCAGCACATACGCAAACCAGATCTCGATGCCGCCGCCCACGAACGGGCCCAGGTAGACCTCGGAGACTTTTTCGCCCACGCCGATGATCAGGCCGCCGATGATGGCGCCGGGAACGGATGTCAGCCCGCCCAGGATCACGACCGGCAGCGCGCGCAATGCCACGGTGGCCAGCGAGAACTGCACGCCCAGCTTGCTGCCCCAGATCATTCCGGCCACCAGCGCCACGACCCCGGCCACGCACCACACGATCACCCAGATCCGGTTCAGGGGAATGCCGATCGATTGCGCGGCCTGGTGGTCGTCCGCCACGGCGCGCAGGGCGCGCCCGGTGCCGGTCTTCTGGAAGAACAAGGTGAGCAGCAACACCAGGCCGGCGGCGATCGCGGCTGCGACCAGGTCTTCCTTGTTCACCAGGATGCCGCCCGGGAACACGCTCTCGAAGGCCATGACCGGGTCCTTGGGCATGCCGATGTCGATCTTGTAGATGTCGCTGCCGAAGATGGTCTGGCCCAGGCCGTCGATGAAGAACGCGATGCCCAGCGTGGCCATCAGCAGCGTGGCGCCTTCCTGGTTCACCAGTTGGCGCAGCACCAGCCGCTCGATCAGCCAGGCCATCACGAACATGATCGCGCCGGCGATGATGAAGGCGCCCAGGCCGGCCAGGAACAGGTTGTCGATGCCGGTCCACTGCGGCAGCCATTCGGTGAAGCGCGCCATCGCCAGCGCCGCGAACAGCACCATCGCGCCCTGCGCGAAGTTGAAGACGCCGGAGGCCTTGAAGATGAGCACGAAGCCCAGCGCCACCAGCGAATAGAGCATGCCGGCCATCAAGCCGCCGAGCACCGTTTCAATCAGAGAGCCGAGAGCACCCATTGCATCTGTCCTTATTGCGACGTACCGAGGTACGCCTTGATCACGTCGGGGTTGTTGCGCACCTCGTCGGGCGTGCCGTCACCGATCTTCTTGCCGTAGTCCAGCACCACCACGCGGTCGCTGATGTCCATGACCACGCCCATGTCGTGCTCGATCAGCACCACGGTGGTGCCGAATTCGTCGTTCACGTCGAGCACGAAGCGGCACATGTCCTGCTTCTCTTCCACGTTCATGCCGGCCATCGGTTCGTCGAGCAGCAGCACCTGCGGCTCCATCGCCAGGGCGCGGCCCAGGTCGACGCGCTTTTGCAGGCCGTAGGGCAACTGGCCCACCGGCGTCTTGCGGAAGGCCTGGATTTCCAGGAAGTCGATGATGTGCTCGACGAATTCGCGGTGCCGGATCTCCTCGCGCTCGGCCGGCCCGATGCGCAGCGCCTGCAGGAACAGGTTGCTCTTGATGCGCAGGTTGCGCCCGGTCATGATGTTGTCCAGCACGCTCATGCCCTTGAACAGGGCCAGGCTCTGGAAGGTGCGCGCCACGCCCATCACGGCCACCTGGTGGCTGTTCATGTGCTTGAAGGTCTGGCCGCGGAAGGTGATCGAGCCCTGCTGCGGCTGGTACACGCCGTTGATGCAGTTGAGCATCGAGCTCTTGCCGGCGCCGTTCGGGCCGATGATGGCGCGGATCTCGTGCTCCTTCACGTTGAAGGAGATGTCGGACAGCGCCTTCACGCCGCCGAACGACAGCGAGATGTTCTGCACGTTCAGGATCACCTCCCCCGTCTTGCGGGCGGGCGCGATCGGCTGGTTGGCGCTGGACTGCTCGACCAGCCGCGCCGCCATCTCGGGCGGACACCGGCTCGGCCGGGCTCGGCGCGCAATGTCACAGTGCTCATGCTGCTGCTTTCACGGGCGGGAAGATGCGGGTGTCGATGATGCGCAGCGTCGCGTTGACGCTGCCGGTCCGGCCGTCCTCGAACTTCACCTGGGTTTCGATGTATTGCTCGGTCTTGCCGCCGTACAGCGCGTCGACCAGCAGCCTGGTACTTCTCGGCGATGAAGCCGCGCCGGACCTTGTTGGTGCGGGTGAGTTCGCCGTCGTCGGCGTCCAGTTCCTTGTGCAGGACCAGGAAGCGGCTGATCTGCGAGCCGGCCAGCCGCTCGTCGGCGGCCAGGTCGGCGTTGACCTTCTCCACGCAGTCCTTGATCAGCTCGTACACCTCGGGCTTTTGCGCCAGGTCGGTGTAGCCGGCATACGGCAGGTTGCGCCGCTCGGCCCAGTTGCCCACCGCGTCGAAGTCGATGTTGATCATGACGCAGACGCGTTCGCGCCCGTCGCCGTAGGCCACCGCTTCCTTGATGTAGGGGAAGAACTTGAGCTTGTTCTCCACGTACTTGGGCGCGAACATGGCGCCGTCGTTGGCGCCGCCGTGGATGCGGCCGACGTCCTTGACGCGGTCGATGATCTTCAGGTGGCCCTGGGCGTCCAGGAAGCCGGCGTCGCTGGTGTGGTACCAGCCGTCGGCCGTGAGCACTTCGGCCGTGGCCGCGGGGTTCTTGTAGTACTCCTTGAGCAGGCCGCGCGAGCGCACCAGGATCTCGCCGTTGTCGGCGACCTTGATCTCGACGCCGCTGATCGGGATGCCCACCGTGTCGGCCTTGGCCTGGTCGTCGGGCTGCAGGCAGACGAACACCGCGGTCTCGGTCGAGCCGTACAGCTGCTTGAGGTTGATGCCGATGGAGCGGTAGAAGGTGAACAGGTCCGGGCCGATCGCCTCGCCGGCGGTGTAGGCGACGCGCACGCGCGAGAAGCCCAGGTTGTTGCGCAGCGGCCCGTAGACCAGCAGGTCGCCCAGCGCCGTACTGCAGCCGGTCGAGCGATGCCGACGGGCTTGCCGTCCATCAGGGCCGGCCCGACGCGGCGTGCCAGGTCCATGAAGGCGTGGAACATCTTGCGCTTGAGCCAGCCCGCATCCTCCATGCGGATCATCACGGTGGTCAGCAGGCCCTCGAACACGCGCGGCGGCGCGAAGTAGTAGGTGGGCCCGATCTCCTTCAGGTCGATCACCACCGTCGCCGCCGATTCGGGGCAGTTGACCACGTAGCCGCAGGCCAGCCACTGCGCATAGCTGAAGATGTTCTGCCCGATCCACGCCGGCGGCAGGTAGGCCAGCACTTCCTCGCGATGCGTGAGCTTGTCGAACTGCGCGCCGGCCTGGGCGCGGTCGAGCAGGGTGCGGTGCGTGTGCACCACGCCCTTGGGATTGCCGGTGGTGCCCGAGGTGAAGAACATCGCGGCCACGTCGTCGGGGCGCGCCTTGTCCACCTCGGTCGCGGAAGAAGGACGGATGCTCCTGCGCGAACGCCGTGCCCGGCCTCGATCAGCGTCGTCCAGCGACTGCAGGCCGGGCTCGCTGTACTTGCGCAGGCCGCGCGGGTCGTCGTAGTAGATGGCTGTCGATGCCGCGGGCACTGGCTCGCGGATCTCCAGCAGCTTGTCCACCTGCTCCTGGTCCTCGGCGAATGCGAAGCGCACCTCGGCGTTGTTGATCGGGAAAACGCACTCGGCGGCGGCGGCGTCCTGGTACAGCGGGATCGGCACGGCGCCCAGCGACTGCACGGCGAGCATGGTCGCGTACAGCCGCGGCCGGTTGGCGCCGACCACCACCATGTGTTCGCCGGGCTGCAGGCCCGCCCGGTGCAGGCCGCAGGCGAGTTGCTCCACCAGCTGCGCCATGGCGGCCCAGCTGCGGGTCTGCCAGATGCCGTATTCCTTCTCGCGCATCGCCGGATCGGCCGGGCGCTGGGCCGCGTGCTGGAGCAGCAGTCGCGGGAACGTCGTCTCCATTGCGTTTCCTTGTTCCACCTGCTTGGGCGAACTTGGGCGAATGCTAGGACTCACTTTGACGTCATGTTGTCTTTGCAACGACATTCCTAGGGAATGTCCTAGTAGGGGCTGTCCGTAGCATGACGAGCGTCAAAGTCCCGGCGCGGGTTTGCGCAATTGGAGCCAACTGCCTTTGGGACGACAATTTGCCGGCCATGAACCAGGACCTGACCCTGCACCAGCGACGCCGCGACCCGACGCCGGCCGAGCTCGCGGGCATTCCCTGGCTGAAGGTGCTCAAGCCCGGACGAGTACGAGCGCGTGGCCGGCGCACCTCAAGGTGGGCGACGCCATGCCGGGCGACTTCGTCTGCCGCGTGGGCCGGCCGGTGACCTACTGGTTCGGCGTGGTCGAGGGCCTGCTCAAGATGAGCAGCGACAACGACCAGGGCCAGACCATGACGTTCACCGGCGTGCCGCCCGGCGGCTGGTTCGGCGAAGGCACGGCGCTCAAGCGCGAGAGCCTACCGCTACAACATCCAGGCGCTGCGCAAGAGCGTGGTGGCCGGTCTGCCGGTCGACACCTTCCACTGGCTGCTGGACCATTCGATCGGCTTCAACCGGTTCGTCATGAACCAGCTCAACGAGCGGCTGGCGCAGTTCATCGCCGCGCGCGAGATCGACCGCATGCACAACCCCGACCTGCGCGTCGCGCGCAGCCTGGCGGCCCTGTTCAACCCGGTGCTGTTCCCCGGCGTGGGCGACGTGCTGCGCATCACGCAGCAGGAACTGGCCTACCTGGTGGGGCTGTCGCGCCAGCGCGTGAACGAGGCGCTGACCGCGCTGGAGGCGCAGGGCACGATCCGCGTCGAGTACGGCGGCCTGCGCATCCTCGACCTGGAGGCGCTGCGTTCCAGCGCTTTCGCCCGGGTAGCATCGGCCGAATGACGGAACCCAAGGCGGCGGGCACGACCCGCCTGAACAAGCGCATGGCCGAACTCGGCCTGTGCTCGCGCCGCGAGGCCGACGACTGGATCGCGCAAGGGCTGGGTGCGCGTGAACGGCGAACTCGCGACCATGGGCCTGCAGGTCGCGCCCGATGCGCGCATCGAGGTCGATCCCAAGGCGCGCGGCCAGCAACAGCAGCAGGTCACCATCCTGCTGAACAAGCCGATCGGCTACGTCAGCGGCCAGGCCGAGGACGGCCACCAGCCGGCCGTGACGCTGGTGCAGGCGCGCAACCACTGGCGCGGGCGATGCGGCCAGGCTGCGCTTCGCCTCGCAGCAGCTGCGCGGCCTGGCGCCGGCCGGCCGGCTGGACATCGACTCCATCGGCCTGCTGGTGCTGACGCAGGACGGCCGCATCGCGCGCCAGCTGATCGGCGAGGACAGCGGCATGGAAAAGGAATACCTGGTGCGCGTGACGTACGCCTCGCCGCAGGCGACGTGGCGACCGACGTGCAGCGCGCCTTTCCGGCGGCGCAGCTCGCGCGCCTGCGCCATGGGCTTTCGCTGGACGGCCAGCCGCTCAAGCCCGCGCAGGTGGAATGGCAGAACCCCGAGCAGCTGCGCTTCGTGCTGACCGAAGGCAAGAAGCGCCAGATCCGCCGCATGTGCGAGCAGGTGGGCCTGAAGGTGGTCGGGCTCAAGCGCATCCGCATCGGCAGCGTGGTGCTGGGTTCCCTGCCGGTCGGGCAATGGCGCTATCTCGGCCCGCACGAACATTTCTAGGGAGCGGCGCATGAAGATGCCCATGAAGATCCTCGCGGCCATGGCCCTCGCGCTCGCCTCGATTTCCGGTGCGTTGCACGCCCAGACGGGCACCGTCAACGCGATCTGCAGCACCGACCAATCGTGGTGCGAGCTGGCCGCGCAGGAATTCACCCGGGCCACCGGCGTGAAGGTGCTGCAGACCCGCAAGGCCACGGGCGAGGCCCTGGCGCAGCTGCGCGCCGAGGCGGCCAACCCGAAGACCGACATCTGGTGGGGCGGCACGGGCGATCCGTACTACCAGGCGGCGGAACTGCGGCTGCTGGACGCCTACCGCCCCGATTACCTCGCCGACCTGCACGGCTGGGCGGTGCGGCAGTACGCGATGAGCCAGAACTACGTGGGCGGCTTCTACACCAGCGCGATCGGCTTCGGCTGGAACGAGGAAGTGCTCAAGCGCAAGAAGCTGCCCGCTCCGCGATGCTGGAAGGACCTGCTCGACCCGCGCTACAAGGGCGAGATCGAAACTTCGCACCCCGGCTCCAGCGGCACCGGTTACACCATCCTGGCCGGGCTGGTCCAGCTGATGGGCGAGGATGCAGGCCTTCGATTACCTGAAGAAGCTGCACCGCAACGTCACCCAGTACACCCGCAGCGGCACCGCCCAGGCGCGCAGCGTCGCCAAGGGCGAGGTCGGCATCGGGGTGAGCTTCATCTTCGGCTTCGACAACGAGCGCCTGACCAACAAGTTCCCGGTCTACGCCGCGGCCCCCTGCGAGGGCACCAGCTACGAGATCGGCGGCATCGCGCTGGTGAAGGGCTCGCGCAACCGGGAGGCCGCGCGCCGTTACTACGACTGGCTGATGGGCCGCGACGGCCAGCAGGTCGGCGCGCGCGCCAACAGCCTGCAGGTGCCGGCCAACAAGACCTTCAAGCCCGACCCGCGCATCCCGGCCATCGACGACGTGCGCCTGATCAAGTACGACTTCGAGAAATACGGCAGGGCCAGCGAGCGCCGGCGCCTGGTCGAGCGGTGGGTGAAGGAAGTCGAGTCGCAGCCGCGCTGAGCGAGCAGCCCGCTTCGGCGAGCCGGAACTTGAAGCGCTTCGGCTGAAAATCCAGGAAATATTCCTAAGAACAGGAGAGCATTTTCCTTAGTGCGGTTTGCCCGCCGCCGTCTATTCTTGTTCCAACGAAGTCATCAGGACGGCGGGGAACGCGACCATGGAAGGCAAAGTGCGGGCAATTCGGAACGCGGCGCGGGCGGTGGCCCTGGCCGCGCTCGGCTTGGCCGCGATGCCCCCCGGCGTGGCCGCCAGCGAGGCCAGGCTCCCCGTCACGGCGACGATCGCCAAGCGCGCTACGCTCAAGGTGCTGGCCCAGCCCGCGACCGTAGTGATCACCGACGCCGACATTGCGCGCGGCTACGTTGACGTGCCGGGCCGCGCCCAGGTGACGATCCGCAGCAACAGCCAGGCCGGCTACATGCTCGTGTTCGCCAGCGAAGGGGACTTCGTGCGCCACACGCGCGTGAGCGGCTTGGGCAGGGAAGTCCAGATCGGCGCGGCTGGCGGCATCGTCCCGCAAAGTGGCGCCGCCCAGGGCGTGACCCATGCGACGCTGGAGTTGGGCTTTCGCTTCGAGCTCGCGGCCGGCGCCCGGCAAGGCACCTACGCCTGGCCGGTGCAGATGTCGGTCGTCCCGATCTGAGCCGGGCGCGCCGCCCGCCTCACCGCTGCGGCCTGCACAGTGCCTGCGGCAACTCCACGAATGTCTCGTCGGATCGCGGGATGGTGACCGTGAAGGTGCATGGCGTGCCATTGGCCAGCGAACGGGCCGTGTAGTCGCCCGGCTTGAGGTTTTCCAGGTAGAACTGGCCGCCGTTGCCGGTTTGGAGGTGGATCGGGCCGGCAGGTGTCTCCAGCGTCACTTCCTGGAACTCGAGCGGCTTGGCCGCGCCCTGCGGCCCGTTCGGGAACGCCAGCGTCCCCGTGAACGCCTGGATCCGGGTCAGCGCGAATTCGATCAATGCGCCGCTGCGCAGCGAAGGCGAGATCTTCCGGCGCGTGGTGGTGAAGGAGTAGTCGATCGGGACCGTCGACGGCGCGATGCTCACCTCGCTATCCACGTACGGACTCAGGGTCGGCACGAACACCGTGCCTTTGCTGTCGGTCGTGCCCATGGGCTGGTCGTTGACCAGCACCCGCACCCCGGCAATCTCACCGACTTTCACGATGCCGAAACTCTCCGCGATGGGGCGGCCCAGCGCCACATGGCCGCCGGCGTAAGCGATGCCGCCGGCAACGGACAGCCGCGCATCGTCCCGGGTGCGGGCGTGGTCGTGCACCGTGCCGAACTCGCCCCGCAGCACCGCCAGCGGCGCGTTGTACTGGACGTTGAAACGCCCCTGCCCGCTCGCGCCCCCGGGACCGTCGGCGCGATCGGCCGACACCAGGTAGCCCAGGCCTTCACCGATGGGCTGGTTGCGCGTGAGCTGGATGGCCGCGGACCGGTTGTCGCGGTCGGCCCGCACGTTCGCCGTGGTCGTGTAGTCCTTGTCGATGAGGTAGATCAGGCCGGCGAACGCTTCATTGCGGCTGCCCCTGCGGTCCTTGGTGTGCGAGATGCTCGTGGTTAGCGAGACTTTCCCGGAGAACAGCGGAACCGTGTAGGCCAGGCTGCTCGCACGGCGGTCGTCGAACAGGGAGACGCTGAAAGGCCGTCCCGGCGACGAGGGCGAGGCCGTGCGGCCCGCGACGGTCTTGAGGACGCCGTGATTGAGCGACACGGTGCCGCCGCCGGGCACGTAGTAGCTGGCGTTGAAGCTCGCCTCGAATTTACGGTTGCTCACCGTGGGGGGTTCACCCAGGGTCGCGAATTCCCGCCAGTCTCGCCGCAGCGACAGCGACGTGCTCCACCCCTTGGTCTGGTAGCTGTAGGCCAGCGAAGCCGCCGCGCCGCTGTGGCCGGCGATGGCGCTCGCCCCCAGGGCGGCATTGAGCACGCCCGCCGTGCCCAGCACCAACGTGGCCGAGGGCCCGGCGTTCACCAGTTGGCGCGTGCCCTCGGCGCGCATGCCCAAGGTCAGTGCGTCGGTGACGCCATAGCGGTGGAACATCGCATAGGCCGCTGTCCCGTAGCGGTTGCTGAGCAGGCCGTAGTCGCGCCGGAAGGCGCCGACGTTGTAGCTGTATTCGTGCAGGCCGTGCTGCAGCGGCCGGTCGCTGAAGTAGAAGGAATAATCGAACTGCTGGACGCGGCCGAATGAATCGCGCAGCAGCACCTGGATCGAGCGCGCGCCCCCGTACGCCAGCAGGTCGCGCAGCTCGAACTCGCCGGGTCGGATGCGCTCGGTGCGGATCCGCTGCCCGTCCATGTAGATCTCCATCTCGCTCGGCAGGGCCGCAGTGCCCGTGATGGTCTGCGTGGGGAACTGGATCAGGTACGGGTTGATGCTGTAGAGCTTCGACAGGCTCAGGCCGCCCAGGGTGACGCCGCTCGCGAACTCGCGCGATTGCGTGAGGAAGTCGCCCGCCACCCAGCGCTGCAGCGTGTCGCGATCGTCGCGGGTGACGTTGGACATCAGCCGCACGAACTTGCTCCGGCCCCCGGGCAGCACGACGGTGCTGCCGTCCGACACCAGCAGGTAATCGCCGCGGCGCAGCCCCAGCTCGCCGGTGAAGGCGAAATGGCGGCCGGTGAATTCCGAGGCATCGGACCAGTTCAGCGCGTAGTTGAAGAACCCGCTCGGGTTGTCGGGGACGATGCCCTGCGGACTCTGGCGGGCAGCCAGGTCGAGCTTGCGCGCCGGCAGCAGCTTCGGGTCGGCCTCGATCGCCAGCACCAGCCCCCGCGCCTGGAACACCGGGCGCACGCCTTCCATCGAGCGCAAGGAGCGGTGGGCCTCGCCGTCCAGCATGGTGACGCGGCCCGTGAGCGCCTTGAATCCCATTGCCTTCAGGTCGGCCTCCTTGACCAGGAAATCGCCGTCGGGCATGCGGGCCACGAAATGGTCGCCCTTGTCTTCAGTGTTGAGGGTGACGCGAACCACCATCGGTTCGGCGGCCGCGGCGGCGCTGGCCCCGGCGGCGCCCGGCGACTGGGCGGCCACTGGCAGCGCCAGCCAACAAACCAGGGTCAAGGCCACGCGGGCGAATCTTGCCCGGCCGCCGGAACCAACGGCTGCAGGCGCGAGGCGGAAGCGGGCCCGCCCGTTCACGGGCACATGGCGCGGGTGACGTCGAGCTTGCGTTTCAAGCCGAATTTGTCGGTCTTGAGTTCGACGGTCAGGCCCGCGATCTTCGAACACAGGTCTGTGGCGATGGTGGTGGAATAGCTCTTGGCGGCGCCAGCCAGAAGGTAACGGTCGGCCAGCGTCAGGGAGAAGATTTCGGTGCCGCCTGCATCCATGCCCCGCAGGTGGATGCCTTCGATGACCTGGTGCCGGTTGCCGGTGTTCCTCACCTTCAGCGACAGCGTTCCCTTCACCATTTCCAGCGCGGTGATTTCCGCGCTGTCCTCGGCCTTCAGGGGCGCGAGGAAGATCGGCGCGCCAAATCGGATCAGAACCCCGACCCGGGCGCTCTTGCCCTCGGCCGGTTTTTCCTGGGGCGGACCGGGCAACTCCTGGATGAAAAGCCGGTAGGTCTTTTCGATCGGCACGACCGCGTTCTTGACGCCGACCCGCACCAGCGACTCCTCGCCGGGCTCAAGGGCCATGAGCTTCGGAAAGAAGATCAGGTCGCGCGAATCCGCGTACTGGTCCTTGCCTTCGGCGTCCTGTGTCCATTCCATGCCCTGCACCTGGAAACCGAGCCGCGTGGTGCCTTCGTTCCTCACGGAGATCACGCCGCTGCGCGCGTTGGCGCCCAGTTCCAGCCGGATCGGGTTCACTGTGAAGTCGCCGGCGAGCGCCGCAGGCGCGCAAGGCAGCAAAGCCAGCGTGGCGACGGCGCACGCGAAAAGTCGATGCGACAGCAAGAACATGTCCCAGGGGCGGGCCGCTCGGGCCCGGATAAACGTCACGGCGATACCGTGATGACGACTGTATCGGAATAGCTTCCGGCCGAAGCGTTTTCGTAGTCTGTGCCCAACACCGTGCCGTTGAAGGTGAATGCGATGTAGTTGCCGTTGCCCGGGCCGCTCTGGCCCGCGGTCGGCAGCGCAAGGCTGTAGCGGATGAAACTGGAGCCGTTGCTCATGCGCCGCGAGCCGCCGCCGAAGTTCTGGCCGTTGCCGCCGGAGACCACCATGGTCTGCCCCGGCGCGCAGTCCCCGATCCGGTTGGCGTTGAGCGTTGCCGCGCTGATGGCGCGCGTGACGTTGGCACCGCTCGAGGGATCCAGCGAGCCAAAGTTCATGCTCAGGCCTTTGGCCTGGAACCCGCAACTGTTGCCGTTGCTCCAGGCCGATGCGGGAACTCCCAGCAGCGCCAGGGCGGCCGTGAAAACCAGGAATGTGCGCTTGTTCATCTTCGTATGCCAGGCCACCGATGCTGCCCTGAACGGCCGAAGATGGCCAGTGGGAACCTGCTTAAGGCGTGACAGTCAGTTCGACCACTTCTTCGTAGGTCGCAGCCACCGCGTTCTGGAACTGCGTCGGCGTGATCGTGGCCGTGACGGCAACCGATTGCTCCGTGCCGCTCCCGAAGCCGGTTCCGGCCGTGAGGGCGGCGAGCGAGAGGGTGTAGGACAGCGAGTTGGTGCCGCCGTCGCTCATCGTGCGCGACAGGCCGCCGCTGGTGGGGGCCAGCGAGCCGGGCGTGGTCCCGTTGGTGCACTTGTACTGGACGGTCGCACTGGCCGTCACGTTGCTGGTGCCGGAGGGGTCGATGTTGCCGAAGGCGGCGGTCTGGGCGGCGCCAAAGAACTTGCACTTCTGCTGGACGGTAGCGTTCACGGTCAGGTTCTGCGTGTCGCTGGCAGTGGCCAGCCCGGCAGCCGCGGACAGGGCGGCGGCGAGGAGGGCTTGGGTAAGGATATTGCGGTTCTTCATGGGGGCTCCCAAAGTAAGTCGAGACTTAACAAGCTGTGCCCCATGCTGCAGGGCTGTATCGAGAAGTCGTAAATGTATCAAAAGGCAACGAATGTTAGCTCCTCCAGCTTACGAAATCAACCTAACGGCCTGAAGGAATTGCCCTAGCGTGAAAAAAAACCGTTAAAAAATCACGACTTACGACGAAACATCGATGCTAATCGCCAGCTAACAAGGCCCCGCTATCCTTGATGTCTCTGTTACAAAGGCACTCCATGGACGCGCTATTTCACCGATTTGCGGTCGTTCTCATGGTCATTTCCGGCTTGGCCAGCATCGTTTTCGGATTCTGGACGGCAGGAGGGCTGGGCCTGCCGCTGGGCGGGACCCCGCAGGACCTGGCCACCGGTGCCTGGCACCTGATGGCCGTACCGGTGGGCATCGCGCTGGCTCTGGCAGGTCCGTTTCCGGCGCTGCGCAGCGCCGCTGTGGGCGCGGCCTTATTTAGCAAGGGGGCGCTCGTCGCAGTTGCCCTTGAAGCGGCTACGCTGTCGCAAGCCGCGCCCTGGCCTGGGGTCTGGCTGGAGGCGACACTGTTCGCGAGCGTACTGTTCGCCGGCGCCGTCCTGTTCCATGAGGCCCGGCGCGAGGCGCGCTGGGAGGGCACGCTAACGTGGCGCCGGGAGTGGTAAATGCGAATCCTGCTGGTGGAAGACGACGAGATGATCGGCCAGAGCCTGAAGCAGGCGCTGGGCGCGAACGGCTGGTCGGTCGATTGGGTCAAGGAAGGACTGCTGGCCCAGAGCGCGATGGCCGACGGCGGCTACGCCTGCGTCCTGCTGGACCTGGGGCTGCCCAAGCGCGACGGCATCGAGGTGTTGCGCAAGGCGCGCAGCGCAGGTGACCACACCCCGGTGCTGGTGCTGACCGCACGCGACGGCATCGACGACCGCATCACGGGACTGGACATCGGCGCCGACGATTACCTGGTCAAGCCTTACGAATTCCGCGAATTGCTCGCGCGCATGCGGGCCGTGATCCGCCGGCGCGACGGCAGCGCGCACTCCATCATCGGCGGCAACGGGCTGCAACTGGACCTCACCACGCGTGAGGTGTTGGTGCAGGGAGAGCGGTCGCAGTTGTCGGCCCGCGAATTTGCGTTGCTCCATGCCTTGCTCGAGCGCCCCGGTGCCATCCTGTCGCGCGACCAGCTCGAAAGCCGCATCTACGGCTGGGGCGAAGAGGTGAGCAGCAACGCCGTGGACGTCCTGATCCACGGCATGCGCCGCAAGCTCGGCGCCGACGCGATCCGCAACGTGCGCGGCCTGGGCTGGCGCATCGCCGCCGCGCCGGCGCAGACAGGGAGCGAAGCATGATGAAGTTCCACGCCGCCTCGGCAGCGGGCGACCTTCCCGCCTGCCCGCGCGAAACCGGGCCGCAAGGCGGCTCGCGTTTCCACGTTTTCCCGCAGGGCAGGATGTGCTCGCTCAAGCGCGTGTTGCTCATGTGGCTGGTGCCCCTGTTCCTGCTCGTCGGCGCGGCCTCCGCGGCGTTCTCCTACTGGAGCTACAGCCAGATGGTGCGCGAGTTCATGGACAGCCAGATGGAGCAGCTCGGCCAGTCCATCGCCGCGCAGGAAGACCACATGATGCCGCCGGCCCCCACAGCCGAGCGGGTGCACAAGTGGGGCTCGTACGTCGTACAGGTCTACGGGGCGGACGGGCGGCTGGTGGCGACGTCCTGGCCGAAGCTGCCGGAGCAACTGCAGCCGCAGCCGGGCTTCAGCGACCTGCGCGTCGACGGCGATTCCTGGCGTGTCTATGCAAGCGAGCCCGGTGGCCACGGGGGCCGTCGCGTGCAGGTGTTCCAGAGCGGCACCTTCCGCGCCCACCTGGCGGCCGAGCGGGCCGGCGCCGCGATCGCACCGGTGCTGATCCTGCTGCCGCTGGCGATCCTGATCCTGTGGGGCGTGTCGGGCGCCATGTCGCGGGCCGTGCAGGACATCGGCCGCGAGGCCGCGCTGCAGGACGAGCACACGATCTCCGAACTGCCGCTGGACCGCGTGCCGCACGAGCTCAAGCCGCTGGTGGCGTCGTTCAACAGCCTGCTCACCCGGCTGCGCGACGCGTTCGCCACGCAGCGCCGCTTCGTGCAGGATGCCGCGCACGAATTGCGCACACCGATCACCGCCGTGGCACTGCAGCTGGAAAACGTCCGCGGCGACATGCCCGCGGGCGCCTGCGCGCAGAGCCTGGGCCAGCTCGAAGCCGGCGTCAGCCGCGCCCAGCGGCTGGTGGACCAGTTGCTCAAGCTGTCGCGCCAGGAGGCACCGGTGTTCGAATCCGCCGGCGCGGTGGACATCAACGCCCAGGTGCGCGAGAGCATCAACGCGCTGATTGCCCTGGCCGACCAGCGCAACATCGACCTGGGCCTGGTCGATGCGCCGCCCGGCCCGCCCGTCGCGCCGCTTCGCTGCGCTCCGGGCGACCTGCGCAGCGTGCTGGACAACCTGATCGAGAACGCGCTGCGCTACACGCCCGAGGGCGGCGTGGTGGATGTGCGCGTGGTCAACGAAGGCGGCCGCGCGGCCGTCGAAGTGGTCGACACGGGACCGGGCATTCCTGCCGAGTTGCTCGCGCGCGTGTTCGACCGCTTCTTCCGCGTGCCGGGCAGCAATGCGCGCGGCAGCGGGCTGGGCCTGTCGATCGCGCAGGCGGCGGCGCAGCGCTGCGGGCTGCGCGTCAGCCTGCGCAATCGCGAGGACCGCAGCGGCCTCGTCGCGCGCGTCGAACTGGCGTAGTTCCCCGGCGCGCTAACGCGCAGCTAAGGAAGCGCTAAGGGCCGCCTAAAGGGGCCGACCTACAGTGGAATCACGGTGATGTTGACGTCGGCAACGACCAGCGAAACCGCATCAAGTCTGATCCCCACGAAAGGTCCCATCATGAATTCCAGGTCTCTCATCGCCCTTGCCGCTTTCGCTGCGCTCGCCAGCACCGCTGCCCGCGCCGACGACATCACCATCGACAACACGCCATTCCAGTCGGTGCGCTCGCGCGCCGAAGTGCAGGCGGAGCTGGCGCAATACAAGCGGGCCGGCGTCAATCCCTGGTCCATCAGCTACAACCAGCTGGCGCAGTTCAAGTCGGCCCAGACGCGCGAGCAGGTGCAGGCCGAGTTCCGCGCCGAGCGCGACTTCGTTGCGGCGATGAACGCCGAGGACAGCGGCTCGGTCTACCTCTCGCAGCTGCCCCATTCCTACGGCGGCACCACGCTGGCCGGCACGCCCGTCAACGGGCAATGACCCCGGCGCGCCGCTAACGCCCAGCTAAGCCAACGCTAAGCACCAGCTAAATGGCGGCGCCTAAAGTTCAATCACGGTTGATGCTTGGCCCTCACGAGAACAAACAGCAGCCGAAATTTCCGGTTTATCTCCATCACTGAAAAAAGGTCCTGATCATGAATTCCAAAGCCATCCTCGCCATCGCCGCTTTCGCTGCCATCGCTTCCACCGGCGCGCGCGCCGACGATGCCGACGCGTCGCAGTACGCCGTCCAGTTCCAGGGCAGCCGCACCCGCGCCGAAGTGCAAGCCGAAGCCGCCACCGTCGCCGCCACGCGCAGCATCGAGCCGGCAGGCTCGCGCGTCGCAGCGCCGCTGAAGTCCACCGTCGACGCCAAGGTCCTGCGCGCGCAGGCCGCAGAAGCGGTCCGCCTGGGCCAGATCTCCTCCGGTGAAGTCGGCCACATGTGAAACCGCCTCCGGCAGAAAAGCAAAAACGCCCCTCGGGGCGTTTTTTGTTTTGGGGGCGGCGCCTGCTGCTAGCCGAAAGTGATCGTGACGACCGGGCCGCTGGTATCCAGCACTTCGACGCGCATCGAGCCGGCCGCCGCCACCTGGGCCACAACTGCGGCGCTCCCGCTCATTGCCCGTGCGAACGCGGAACGCACCGGCGCGAGCTCCAGCGGCAACGTGAGCGTGTGCGCTTCGCCGACCGCCGGACCCGTGCCGCAGGACTCCAGCAAGAACGAGGAAAACGGCAGCAGGTCAATGTTCATATGCGGGCAATGGGTCCATCGTCGTTGAGGCACATCAGGGGTGCACACTGCCCGATATCCCCAAGGCAGCGGGCACGGACGTAATGTAACAACCCGCCGTCGCTTGTCCAGACCGGTGCGCCACGCTTCCCGGTCAAAGTGGGCAGCTCGTCCATTTCTTCACGGACAGGCGAAAATCCCATGTTCGGCGCGGGCGATCCCCCTCGGGCCGAAACGGTCTTGAAAAGCCGGCCGCCGCCCCAAGTTCCTCCCCGCACTTCACTGTTCGCACATCCTCCAATGAGCCAGAAACAAACCCTCTCCTTCCAGGCCGAAGTCGCCCAGCTGCTGCACCTGGTCACCCATTCGCTCTATTCCAACAAGGAAATCTTCCTGCGCGAGCTGATCTCCAATGCCTCCGACGCCTGTGACAAGCTGCGCTTCGAGGCCCTGGACAACCCGGCGCTGTACGAGGATGCGCCCACCCTGGAAGTGCGGGTCGATTTCGACCCGCAGGCGCGCACGCTGACCATCACCGACAACGGCATCGGCCTGGCGCAACAGGAAGCGATCGACAACCTCGGCACCATCGCCAAGAGCGGGACCCGCGAATTCGTGAGCCGCCTGTCGGGCGACCAGAAGGCCGACGCCCAGCTGATCGGCCAGTTCGGCGTGGGTTTCTATTCCGGCTTCATCGTCGCGGACCGGATCACGGTCGAATCCCGCCGTGCCGGATTGCCGCCCGAGCAAGGCGTGCGCTGGACCAGCGCCGGCGCCGGCGACTTCGAAGTCGAGACCATCACGCGCCCGCAGCGCGGCACCAGCGTGACCCTGCACCTGCGCGAGGACGCTGGCGACTACCTGTCCACCTGGAAGCTCAAGTCGATCATCGCCAAGTATTCCGACCACATCGCCCTGCCGATCCTGATGCGCAAGGAAGAGTGGAAAGAAGGCGAAAAGACAGAGAACGGCCCCTCCGGTAGCACCAAGGGCGGCGAAATGGTCCTCACCGGCGAGTGGGAAACCGTCAACCAGGCCAGCGCGCTGTGGTCGCGGCCCCGGAAGGACATCACGACCGAGCAGTACCAGGAGTTCTACAAGCAGATCAGCCACGACCACGAGGCGCCGCTGGCCTGGTCCCACAACCGGGTCGAGGGCTCGACCGAATACATCCAGCTGCTCTACATCCCGGCGCACGCGCCGATCGACCTGTGGAACCGCGAAAAGGCGGCGGGCGTCAAGCTGTACGTCAAGCGTGTCTTCATCATGGACGAGGCCGAGTCGCTGTTGCCGGCCTACCTTCGCTTCGTCCGGGGCGTGATCGATTCCTCGGACCTGCCGCTGAACGTCAGCCGCGAACTGCTGCAGGAAAGCCGCGACGTGAAGGCCATCCGCGAAGGCTCGACCAAGCGCGTGCTCGGCATGCTGGAGGAAATGGCGAAGGCGGAGAAGGAAGAAGGCGCGTCGGAGGAAGACAAGGGCAAGTACGCGAAGTTCTACGCGGAGTTCGGCGCCGTCCTCAAGGAAGGCCTGGGTGAGGACTTCGGCAACCGCGACCGGCTGGCCGGGCTGCTTCGCTTCGCTTCCACCGACTCCGACACGCCCAGCGTCTCGCTGGCCGGCTACAAGGCGCGGATGAAGGAGGGCCAGGAGGCCATTTACTACATCACCGCCGACACGCTCGCGGCGGCGAAGAACAGCCCGCAGCTCGAGGTGTTCCGCAAGAAGGGCATCGAGGTGCTGCTGATGACCGACCGGGTCGACGAGTGGGCGCTGAACTACCTGCACGAATTCGACGGCACGCCGCTGCAATCGGTGGCCCGGGGCGCCGTCGACCTGGGCAAGCTGATCGACGAGGACGAGAAGAAGGCCGCCGAGGAAGCCGCGGAAACCTTCAAGCCGGTGCTCGACAGGCTGAAGGAGGCGCTCAAGGACAAGGCGCAGGACGTGCGCGTCACCACGCGCCTGGTCGATTCACCGGCCTGCCTGGTGGTCACCGACAGCGGGATGAGCATGCAGCTCGCGCGCATGCTCAAGCAGGCGGGACAGAAGGTGCCGGACGTCAAGCCGGTGCTGGAAGTCAACGCCGCGCACCCGCTGGTCAAGAAACTCGAAGGCTCCGGGCACTTCGACGACCTGGCCCACATCCTCTTCGACCAGGCCTTGCTGGCCGAAGGCGGCATGCCCGAAGACCCGGCCGCCTATGTCAGGCGCGTCAATGCGCTGCTGGCCTGAGCGCAGGCCCTAGCGCTTCTCGAAACCGCCCGCGGCGCGCAGGGGCGCCGCGCCTTCGCCCGCCAGCAGGCGGATGAAGCCGGCGGCGGCTTCGGCGTCGACAGCGCCGGTGCACACCGCCGCGGTGTAGACAGTGGCCAGTTCGAACTCGCTGGGCAGCAGGCCCACCAGCTGCACGCCCGGCGTGTAGAGGATTTCGGTGACCTGCGTGCAGCCGACCAGCCCGGCCTCGTTGGCCTGCGCCATCTCGCGCATGGCCGTGGCGCCGTTGGGGAACGGGCGCAGCCGTGGCGCGAGTTCGCCGTCGATGCCCAGCGTCTTGAGCACTTTCATGAAGTGGATGCCCGCGGTGGCCTTGAGCGGGTCCGGAAAGTAGATGCCCTGCGCCTTCATCAGCGCCGCCTTGAGCGACGCGGCGCTCGCGACCTCGGGCTTGCGCTCGCCGGCCTTGATGGCCACCCCGGTCTTCACGACGCCCAAAGGCGTGCGCGCTGCCTGGCAAGACGCGACCATCGGCGGCGAGCTGGTCCACCAGCGCCTGGGTGAGGATCACCACGTCGCACGGTTCGCCGGCCAGGAGCTTGTCCCGCATCGCGCCGACGGCGCCGAAGGTGCCCTCGACCGCGCAGCCGCTCTCGGCCAGGAAGCGGCCCTTCAGTTGTGTCACCAGCCCCTGCGCGGCGCCGCCGCTGAGCACACGGATCTGCTTTGCCACGCTATTCAGCCTTGATGTTGGCGGACTTGATCACGCGGGACCACTTGGCGATGTCGTCCTGGATGTATTTGTCGAATGCCGCCGGCGTCATCACCAGCGGCGTCGCGCCCTGCCGTCCCCACGCCTGGCGGACCTCGGGCTGGCTGGCGATCTTCGAGACGGCCTCGTTCAGGCGGTCGATCACGGCGCGCGGCGTGCCCTTGGGCGCGAGCAGGCCGAGCCAGATCGTGGCCTCGTAGTTGGGCACGCCCGCTTCGTGCACGGTGGGCACGTCGGGCAGCACGCTGGAGCGCTGCAGGCCCGTGGTGGCCAGCGCCTTCACCTTGCCGGACTTCACGACCTCGGCCATGGTGGTCACGGCGTCGAACATCAGGTCCACCTGCCCGCCCATCACGTCGGTGCGCGCGCCGGAGCTGCCGCGGTAGGGGATGTGCACCAGGTAGACGCCGGCCATGCTCTTGAACAGCTCGCCGGCCATGTGGTACGGGGTGCCCGGCCCGGAAGACGCGTAGTTGATCTTGCCCGGCTGGGCTTTCGCCAGCTGGAGCAATTCCCTGATGCTGCCGGCCTTGAGCGAAGGGTGCGCCACCAGCACCAGGTCCGAATAGTTGATCGGTGCGATGCCCGTGAAGTCCCTGGTGAGGTTGAAGGGCTTGTTGGGCAGCAGCGTCTCGTTCACCGTGTGCGTGTTCGACATCAGCAGCAGCGTGTAGCCGTCGGCCGGGGCCTTGGCGACGATGTCGGTGCCGATCACCGAGCCGCCGCCCGGCTTGTCGTCGACCACGAAAGCCTGCCCCAGCGCATCCTGCAGCCGCTGCGCCAGGAAGCGCGCGTAGTTGTCGGCCGGCCCGCCCGCGGCGAAGGGCACGATGATCTTCACCGGCCGGGTCGGCCAGGACTGGGCGGCGGCCGTGCCGGCCAGCAGGAGCGCAGCGACGAAGGCCGCGCAGGAACGAAGCGTTTTCGACATGACCTGTCTCCTAGCTGCCAACTCACTCCACCTTGCCGATCTTCTTCACCACTTCGGCCATGCGCTTCGCGTCGGCCTGGACGTACTTCTCGAAGTCCGGCGTGTCCTGGTACAGGACGGGGCTGCCGGCGTTGAGGATGATTTCCTTGACCTTGGCGTCCGTCGCCGCGGCGCGCGCGGCGGCGCGCAGGCGCTGCGCAATGGGCTCGGGCGTGGCGGCCGGGATGAACAGGCCGGACCATTGCGCGTATTCGGCGTTGTAGCCCGCTTCCTTGAGCGAGTGCACGTCGGGCAGGGACTCGAGCTTGCCGTTGCCCCAATGCGCGAGCACGCGCAGCTTGCCGGCCTTCACGTGCTGCAGCACCGTGGCGGGCCCGGAGGAGACGGCGTCGATCTGGCCGCCGAGCAGCGCGATGACGGCGGGGCCGGCGCCGGTGAACGGCACGTGGGTCATCCGGATGCCCGCGTTCTGCGCCAGGATTTCCATCGGCACGTGCATCGTGCCGTAGTTGCCGGACGAGCCGTAGTTGATGGCGCCCGGGCGCTTCTTCGCGTCCTCGACGAAATCCTTCACCGTCTTCCACGGCGCGTCGGCGCGCACCGCCAGCACCGTGGGGTCGGCCGTGAAGCGCGCGATGGGGCGCAGCGAATTGAGGGCGAACATCTGCTGGCGGCCGAGCACGATGTCGGCTTCCGGAAGCACCGTGAGCGAGGACAGGGACAGCAGCACGGTGTAGCCGTCGGCCGGCGATTTGGCCGCCAGCCCCATGCCGATACCGCCGCCGGCGCCGGCCTTGTTCTCGATCACCACCGGCTGGCCGAGGTCGCGCGACATGGCCTCGGCGACGGGGCGCGCCACGATGTCGGCCAGGCCCCCCGGCGGGAACGGAACGATCATGGTGATGGGCTTGCTCGGGAACGGGGCTTGGGCTTGGGCGGGTGCCAGCGCGGCGGCGGAAAGCAGCAGGGCGGCGGCCATGGCGTAGCGGCGATGCATGTGGATGACTCCGGAGGAAGAAGGGGAATTGGTTAGCATGCTACATTCACATCGTCATTGCAGAGAGAGTTTTCCCCATGAGGATTGCTGCTTTTATCCACCAGGGCCAGCCCGCGGTCGGGCTGGTGTCCGCCGACCTGAAAGAGGTCCGGCCGTTCGAGCTGCCAGCTCATCAGCGCGCTTTCGGCGCACTGCCCGTGGTCGAGGCGCTGGCGCGCGGCGAAGCCCTGCCGGCGCTGGGGGCCGCCGTGCCGCTGGACCAGGTCCGGCTCACCGCGCCGTTGCCGAAACCCCGCCGCAACATCTTCTGCGTAGGAAAGAATTACCACGCCCACGCCAAGGAATTCGCCGGCAGCGGCTTCGACAGCAGCGCCAAGGCCGGGGGCGACGTGCCGGCCGTGCCGATCTATTTCACCAAGGTGCCCGAGTCGGTGGTCGGGCCGAAGGACGCCATCGTCATCGTCCCGGAAGTCTCGACCGCCATCGACTACGAAGCCGAACTGGCAGTGGTCATCGGGCGTGGCGGCAAGGGCATCAAGGCCGCCGACGCGATGCAGCACGTCTGGGGCTACACCATCATCAACGACGTCACGGCGCGCGACTGGCAGAGCCGCCACATGCAGTGGCACCTGGGCAAGTCGTTCGACACGTTCTGCCCCATGGGGCCCTGGCTGGTGAGCGCCGACGAGTGCGACGGCACGCGCACCGGCGTGCGCTGCTACGTGAACGGCGAGGAGCGCCAGAACGCCTCGACCACGGACCTGATCTTCGACATCCCCACGCTCATCGAAACGCTGTCGGCGGGCATCACGCTCTACCCGGGCGACGTCATCGCCACCGGCACGCCGGTCGGCGTGGGCATCGGCTTCAAGCCGCCGAAATACCTGAAGGCCGGGGACGTCGTGCGCGTCGAGATCGACGGCATCGGCGTGCTGGAAAATCCGGTACGCTGAAGCGCTACACCACCAGGGGCGGCTCCTCCATCGCCTCGATCTGCTCTTCCAGCATCTGGACCTGGCCCTGCCAGTAGTCGCTGGAGCCGAACCACGGAAAATTGATCGGGAAGATCGGGTCGTCCCAGCGCCGCGCCAGCCACGCGCTGTAGTGGATCAGGCGCAGCGTGCGCAGCGGCTCGATGAGCGCCAGTTCCTCCCGGTCGAATTCGCGCATCGTCTCGTAGCCGTCCACCAGGGCGCCGAGCTGGCGCTGCCGCTGCGAGCGATCGCCCGACAGCAGCATCCACAGGTCCTGGACGGCCGGGCCGGTGCGCGCATCGTCGAGGTCGACGAAATGCGGGCCTGCATCGGGTGTCCACAGGATGTTGCCGGGATGGCAGTCGCCGTGCAGGCGGATCATCTTGGTGCCGCTGTCCTTGCGCTGTCCCAGCGCCGTGTCCTCGATCATGGCGCAGGGCCAGCTGGCATTGCTTTTCCCAGGCCGACTGCACGTCCAGGGGGATCTTGTGATGCCCGAGCAGCCAGTCGCGCGGCTCGGTGCCGAAGGATTGAAGGTCGAGCGCGGGCCGGGTGCCGAACGGCCGGGCCGCCCCCACCACATGGATGCGCGCCAGGAAGCGGCCGATCCACTCCAGCACTTCCGCGTCGTCGAGCTCGGGCGCGCGGCCGCCGCGGCGCGGGCTCACGCTGAACGCAAAGCCGCCGTGCTGGTGCAAGCGTCGCGCCGTGCAGCAGCAGCGGCGCCACCGCCGGCACTTCGGCGGCGGCGAGTTCGGCGGAAAAGGCATGCTCTTCCAGGATCTGCGCTTCGCTCCAGCGGCCGGGCCGGTAGAACTTCGCCACCACCGCGTCATGGCCTTCGACGGGTTCTTCGAGGTGGGCCTGGTAGACCCGGTTCTCGTAGGAGCTCAGGGCCATCAGCCGGCCGTCGCCGTGCAGGCCGACCGAGGCCAGCGCGTCCATGACGACGTCCGGTGTCAGGGTTTCATATGGATGCGTCGTGGACATAGGGCATTGTCGCCTCTGTCCGCCCGGCATCGTGCGGGCTGGTTCCCAGCCGCTCGAACGGCAGCCGCTGCTTGACCAGCATCACGCTGCACGGTGCCTCCATGGCCACGCGCACCGGCACGGTAGCGACCAGCCGCTGGTATTTCAGGCCATGCGTGGCTGCGCCCAGGATCATCAAGGTGACGCCGTTGGCTTGCGCGTAGCGCACCAGCGCATCCGCCACGTCGCCTGACTCGAGCACGTGGAACGAGACCGGATGGGCGTGCAGGTCCAGGCCCTGGGCCCACTGGCGCAAGCCGGTCGAGCTGCCAGCGATGGACCTGCACCTCGCTCATGCGGGCATCGGTGGCGTCGGTGTCGCCCGGCCCGATGACGGTGACGCAGGCCAGGCGCGCGCCCGCCCGGATGCCCAGCGAGCGGGCCGTCGCGCGCCGCAGCGAAAACAGCGTCGCGTCGCTCGCGTCTTTCCAGGGCACGGCCACCATCACGATCGGCGCCTGGTCGATCTGCGCGCTGGGCAGCGGGCTGGGCTGGTAGTGCAGGCCGGCGGCCCTGATCCAGAGCTTCAAGTGCGCCCAGAACGACGTGCGGCGCGTGCGCTCGCCGCGCTCGCCCACGCGCACCTGGTCCGGGTTGCGCCAGGTCGAAGGCCAGTTGCGCCGCCGAGCCGTAGCGCTGGTCCGCCTCCGGTTCCAGGCAGCGCAGGATCACTTCCTGCAACCAGGCGGGAATCCCGGGCTGCAGCACCCGCGGCGGCGGCGGGTCCATCCACAGGCGCTGGCGCATGCCGCCGCGGGTCTGCGGGTCGCCGAAGGGCAGCTCGCCGGTGGCCAGCTCGTAGAGCATGACGCCGATCGCGAAGACATCGCTGCGCGGGTCGCCGCGCACGCCGACGACCTGCTCGGGCGCGATCCACGGCGGCGAGCCGATGGCCACGCGCATCTCCTCGGCCAGCAGGTCCGGATAGTGCGCGTGCCAGCTCAGGCCGAAGTCGATCAGCACGGCGCTGCCATCGGGGCGGACCATCACGTTGCCTGGCTTCAGGTCCAGGTGCACCGCGTCCTGCTGGTGCATGCTGTGCGCCGCCGCGGCCGTCGCCGCGCCCAGGCGCGCGATCTCGTCGGCGCCGGGGCGCTTGCGCTCGCTGGCCGCCTGGTCCAGCCAATGCTGCAGTGTCCGGCCCTCGATGTATTCCATCACCAGGTAGGGCAGGCGCGCGAGGTCGCCCGCGGCCACGAAGCGGGGCACGTGCGGGCCCGTCAGCACCTGCAGCATCTGGTGCTCGACCTCGAAGCCGACGATGGTTTCCGCGCCGTCGCTGCCCGTCATGCGCGGCACCTTCATCGCCATCGGGAAGGCGGCCTGGCGCGTGGGATCGGCGTACGCCACCTTGTAGATGTGGGCCATGCCGCCGGAATGCAGGCAGTCGCCGATCAGGAAGCCGTCGATCTCGGTGCCGGGCGTGAGCAGTTTCATTCGCGCTAGCGTCCCTCGGCCAGCCTCGGCGCGTCCGATTCAGGCAGGCCCGCTGCACGGACAGCGCGCGCCGCCGCCGCGTGGTCGTACGGCACGCGCACAAACGTGAGCTTGAGAGCGTCGCTGTCGAACAGGGCGTACATCGCCTCGCTGCGGCCGTCGCGCGGCTGGCCGACCGAGCCCACGGTCGCCAGCCAGCGGCGATGGCGGGGAACCGGCACCGCGATGCCGGGCGTCGGCTCGAAAGCCATGGTCTTGCCGACCGAGCCCTGGAAAAACAGCCGCTGCTCATGGACGTGGCCGCCGAAGACGTGCGTGGCATCGCCGGCGAAGTCGAGGCTGTCCGCCGCCCTCTGGGCATCCACCACGTAGGTCCACCGTTCGGGCTCGCGCGCGCTGGCATGGACCAGCAGGATGAACTCGTGGCGCAGCGTCATCGGCAGCCCGGCCAGGAAATCGCGCTGCGCTGTCGTGAGCTGCCCGGCGGTCCACACGGCGCCGGCATGGTCGGCGCGGCCCGTGTTCGCGAGCGGGGCAAGCGCCGCGTCGTCGTGGTTGCCCCGCAGCACCCAAGCGCCTCGCGACGCCATCTCCATGACGGTGTCCAGTACTGCGCCCGGTTCGCCGCCATAACCCACCAGGTCGCCCAGGAAGGCGTACTGCGACGCCTCGCGTGTCCGCGCGTCGGCCAGGCAGGCTTGCAGGGCGTGCCGGTTGGCGTGCAGGTCGGACAGGAGGGCGAGCTTCATGGGCGCAGGAGCATCTGCCTCCCATCATCCCCCGTCAAGCTGATCGCCAGCTTGCAACCGGGCTGTGCCGGCCAGCGACAGGATGTGCCCGACGCGGGGATCGCCCCGCCCCGCCAGCACCTGCGCGTAGGCCGCCTGCACTTCCTGCACGCCGGCGTGGTGCTGCACGGTCAGCCACGGGTCGGCCGCGCCGGTGGCACGGCTGCTGAACGACTGCCAGGCCTGCACCAGCTTCCTGCCGAGCTCGGCCGGGCCCCAGTCGGCCTGGCGTTTCTTGATCTGCGCCGGCGCAAAGAACAGCGTCGCGCGCGGTCCCGGCAAGTCGCGGGCCCCGCCCAGTTGCTCGACGTGCGTGCCGCCGATGGAGCAGCTGTATTTCAGGTTGGCGAAGCGGGTGTGGACCTGCCGGCGCAGGTCCGCGTTGCCGGCGAAGTCGATGTAGACGCAGGCGGCATCGGCCGGCACCTGGCCGAGCTCCTCATAAGCCAGCACGCGGCTGTAGCAGCCCAGGCTCTCGCAGAAGGCCTTGTTGCCGGCCGACGTCAGTCCCACCACCTCGATGCCGGGGCGCTGGATCAACTGGAACGCCGTGCCATACGCCGTCTTGCTGGAGGCGCTGGACAGCAGCATCGTCCGTGCGCCGAAGAAGTCGTTGTCGGCCAGGAAGTCGTCGATCAGCCACGACGTCACGAACAGCGGCCGCAGCAACGCCTGCGCGTCTTCGCTGTCGGCAGTGTAGAACGGGTCGGTGTTGCAGCGCAGGTACTGGTTGTAGACGGCGTGCAGGCCAGCACGATGCGGCGCCGCGTCGCTGAAACCGTGGGGCGATACCCGAGCCGGCTGCAGCACGGCCTCGCTGGCCATGGGCCAATAGCCGTAAAGACGCTCACCGACGGCGACGCCGGGATGCAGCGACTGCAGCACGGTGCCGAAGCCCCACACCGGGACGATGCCCCAGCCTTCCTCGCCCGTGGGGAAGAACTGCCAATAGTTCATCGCGTCGCCGAAGGCGGCGTAGGTGATGTTGTTGGACGTGAGCGCGAACGACTCGACGCGCACGCGGACCTGGCCGTCCGAAAGGGGCGCCGGCTCGCGCTCGGCGATGCGGGTGGTGCCCAGCTGGTCCTGGCGCACGAGGAGGGTGTAAATGGTCATGGCTGCACCCTAATCGAAACGGCCCGCCCGTTCAACACAGGCAGGCCGCGTCCGTGACACGAGTTTCGTGCTCCCGGAATTTGCGTGGGCCACCGCGGAACCGGCTTTGCCGGGCCGCTGGTGGCGCCCCCTGAGGGGGAGGCGCCGCAGGCGCTTCGGGGGGGAACTTAAATGAGTGCGATCCTGACATCGATGTTGCCGCGGGTGGCGTTGGAGTAGGGGCACACCTTGTGCGCCGCGTCGATCAGCGCCTGGGCCGCGGCGCGGTCCATGCCGGGCAGGCTGACGTTCATGCGAACGGCGATGCCGTAGGCATTGGCCACCGGGCCCAGGTCCACTTCGGCGTCCACCGCCAGGTCGGCCGGCAGGGTCACTTTCATCTTGCCGGCGACGGCCTTCATCGCGCCGATGAAGCAGGCCGAATAGCCTGCCGCGAACAGCTGTTCCGGGTTGGTGCCACTGCCGCCCATGCCCGGGGGCGAGAGCTTGATGTCCAGGCGGCCGTCATCGGTGCGCGAGGCGCCGTCGCGGCCCCCGGTGGTATGGGCCCTGGCGGTGTAGAGGACTTTTTCGAGTTGGGACATGGGGGTTCCTTGAAAGTTGGCTCCGAAAACGAAGCAGATTGAAAAACGAAACGGGGAAAGGGGATCAGCCGGCCAGGCGTTCGCGCAGGCCGCGGATCTGGTGCGTGAGCTGCACCAGTTCCGGGATGGAGCACTGGCTGGCGGCCAGGATGCAGCCGGGGATCTTTTGCGCCCGGGCCTTGAGCTTGCGGCCCGCGGCGGTGAGTGAGATGTGCACGCGCCGCTCGTCCTGCACGTCGCGGATGCGGGCGATCAGGCCCGCCGCTTCCATGCGCTTGAGCAGCGGCGTGAGCGTGCCCGAATCCAGGCAAAGGCGCTCGCCCAACTCGGACACCATCAGGCCGTCCCGCTCCCACAGCGCCAGCATCGCCAGGTATTGCGGATAGGTCAGGCCCACTTCATCGAGCAGGGGCTTGTACAGCTTGGTCATCGCGAGCGATGCGGAATACAGCGCAAAGCACAGCTGGTTGTCCAGCAACAGGGCCTGGGTGGGATCGATTTTCTGCGGCATGGTTGAATTATAGCGTCAAATTGAATTGTGTGCAATTTAAATCGGCGCGGCCGGGCAACTGATGCCGATCAGGAATCAATCGAGCGGACCGATTTCATTGGACGACAGAGGGCTCCCCGCCGATGATTGATGCACAAACTGAAACTTCGAGGACACCAGGAGGTCTGCCATGAACCTGCGCTACATCCCTTCTTCCGGCCTGGCGCGCGCCGCTTCCGTCGTGCTGGCATCGCTGGTCACCGCGAGCCTGTTCGGGGCCGTGGCCATCGGCCTGACGGGTGAGGGCGGCTCGGCCCTGCTGGCCCAAGTGCCGGGCGCGCTGCAGGCGGCCGCGGGCTAGGCGCGCGATGCGGGGAGGTTCAACGCCCGGTGAAACGGGCCGGGCGCTTTTCGATGAACGACCGCACGCCTTCAGCGGCATCTTCGCTGTTGGACAGGTGCCGCTGGACGTCGATGAATTCCTCCATGGCCGCCAGCGGGCCCTGTTCCACCGCCTTGATCGTGTTCAGGCGCGTCGCCACGACGGCTTGCGGCGCCTGCCCGGCGATGGCCCGCGCGATGCGCAGCGCCTCCTCCAGTTCCTGCCCGACCGGGACCACGCGCTGCACGAAATTCAGGCGCAGCGCTTCGCTGCTCCCGAATTCATCGCCGGTCAGCAGGTGCAGCATCGCATTGCCCAGGCCGGCGCGCTCGGCCATGCGCAGCGTGGCGCCGCCGGTGGCCATGATCCCGCGCTTGACCTCCAGTTGCGAGAAGCGGCAGTCGTCGGCCGCGACCACGATGTCGGCCGCGAGCATCAGCTCGATGCCCAGGGTGAAGGTGATGCCCTTCACGGCGGCCACCAGCGGCTTGCGGCGGCGCCGGTAGCCGGGCGTGCCCAGGTCCGCGGGCTCGACCAGGCCCGAAGGGATCGCCTTTTCGCCGCGTTGCATCAGCGGTGCGATGGTGGGCAGGTCCAGGCCGGCCGTGAAGTGCCGCCCGAAGGCGTGCAGCACGCCAACGCGCAATTCATCGTCGTCGTCCAGCAGCGTGTATGCCTCGCCGAGCTCGCGGAACATGCGCGGGGTGAAGCCGTTGTACTTGGCCGGGCGGTTGATGCCGACCAGCAGCAGCGCGCCGCGCCGCTCGGTGGTGATGGTGCCTTCGGGCGGCGGCGCGGTGGTGCTCATGAGGTCAGGAGAAATGCAGGTTGGCGATGCGCACCCAGGGCAGCAGCAGGCCGCCGCTGTCGATGCGCTCGCGGCTCACGGCAGCGATGTCGCGCAGCATGCGCGCCATGTTGCCGGTGACCATGATCTCCGACAGCGCCGGGCCCAGGGCGCCGTCCACGACCGAGAAGCTGTTCTTGATCACGCCCGAGAAGTCGCCGTTGGCGGCCGGGTTGCCCATCGACAGGCGGCCGACCACCGCGCCGCGCTGCACCTGCGACACCAGGCCCGCGAGCGGCGTGTCGCCGGCAGCGACCTCCCAGCCGGAGGGAGCCACCGGCCGTGCGGCAGGCCGGTCTTGCGGCTGCCGTACAGGCTGGGCGTCAGCGTCTGCAGCCGGCCCGCGCTCACCACGTCCAGCGGCGCCGCGTCGAAGCCGTCGCTGGACACGGGCGCCACGCCCGGCGCGTCGAAGCGGCTGCGCAGCGTGAGCAGGGGCGAGGCAATTGTCTGCCCCGACACTCGCGCGATAGAGCGAGCTGCCCGCGATCAGCTGGGTGTCGCCCAGCTGGCCCTGCAACCAGGCCAGCAGGTCGCTCACGGCATTCGGCGTGAGCACCACGTCGCCCACGAACTTGGCGCCCAGCGGCTCGGTACGGATCTGGCGCTCGGTGTCGCGCATCATCTCGCCGATGCCGAAGTGCGAATGCGCCGGCGCGCCGTCCAGCTCGTCCAGTCGCCGCCGGTGTAGTTGAACGAGCTCGACAGCTTGCCGTCGCGCGCCGTGCCGAACACGCCCATCCCGTACCAGCCGAGGCTGCCGCCGAGGTCGCTGCCGCCCGTGGTCAGGGTGTGCCAGCGGTACAGCGTGTGCTTGGCGTCGGCCTCGTCCACCATCATCCTGGGCGTCTCGCGGGCGCGGAACTCCAGCAGCTCGCCCATCTTGGCGGCCAGCAGGTCCAGCCGCGGCTCCTGCGGGCCCTTGACGATGCGCGCGCGCTGCCCCGACGAGACCGCGTTGGCCTCGTCGCGCGGCGCGGAGCCGGCGTCGGCGAACAGGCCCGCGACGCGGGCGCGCACCGCCTCCGGGTCGAGGTCGGCGACTTCGGTGCTCGCCATGCGGCCATCGACGATGCCCAGCAGCGACAGCTTGCGCGAGTCGGTGCTGCGCAGCAGGCTGGGCTCGTTGTGGTTGACGTTCAGCTCGTTGAGCTGGCGTGTGGCCGGCGGTGACCTGCGCATGCTCGAAGCCCGGCGGCGCGCATCAGCGCCAGGGCGCGCTCGGCGGTGTCCTGGAGGACAGGCGGCGTCGTCCATCATTCGCCTCCCAGGTGGGCGCGCACGCGCAGCGCCGGGCCGCCCATGGACACCACCATCGGCTGCTTCTTGCCGCAGTAGCCCGAGCAGTTCCAGGACATGTCGTCGGACACCGCGTCGGCGGACTGCAGCACCTTGATGGCCGAGCCGGACAGCGTGGTGTCGCGCATCGCGCGGCCGAGCTTGCCGCCCCTGATCTCGTAGGCCAGCGGGATGCCGAACATGAACTCGGTGGTGGAGTCGGCCTGCCCGTTCGACGTCTTGAGCAGCAGGTAGCCGTCGTCCACCTCGGCGATCATGTCGTCCAGCTTGCGCGTGCCCCGGCAGGATGACCGTGTTGCGCATGCGCACCAGCGGCTCGTCGTTCGGCGCGTAGGCGCGGGCGCTGCCCGTGGGCGCGAGGCCCAGGCGCTGCGCGGTCTCGCGGCTGTTCATGAAGTCGGTGAGCACGCCGTCCTTGATCAGCACGGCGTCGCGCGCGGGCGTGCCCTCGTCGTCGGCGTAGACCGGGATCATGGTTTCCTGGCCGTCGAAGGTGTGGGCCACGTCCACCATGGTGATCAGCTCGCTGGCCACGCGCTGGCCGACCAGGTCGCCGGTCACGGCGCCGCCGAGCACGATGTCCGCTTCGCAGGGGTGGCCCATCGCCTCGTGCGCCAGGATGCCGGCAAGCTCCGGCGCCAGCACCATGGTGTGCTGGCCGCCGCGCGCGGCGACGGCATGGCGCTTGGCCTGCAGGTGCGAGTGCAGCTCGTCGAGCCAGCCGGCCAGCGCCTCGACGCGACAGGTCCAGGTCGGCCAGGCTGCCCTTGGCCGACAGCGGTTCGTAGAGTTCGACCGGCGTGCCGCTGTCGCCGATCGCCGTCAGGGTGACGCCGCAGGCCGCGCGCTGGATGCTGTTGAGCACTTCGCTGCCGTTGCTGTTGGCCACCCACTTGCTGTGGTGCTCGTCGTGCATCAGGAAACGTGTGGACACCAGGTCCGGGTAGCGTTGCTTGCACCAGGCGTGCAGCGCCGCCATGCGGTCCACGCAGTCCTTCTGGCTGAGCGCCGGCCGGCCGCGAAACACATGCTCGCCCCGGTAGGCGCCACCGGGCAGCGGGCGCGTGTCCTTGGCGCCGAAGCGCGCCATCGCCGCGGCATTCTGCGCGGCCTGGGTGGTCAACCGGTCGAGGCTGGACGGGCTGGCGTCGTTGGTAGACGCGAAGCCCCAATAACCGTTGCGGTAGGCGCGGGCGCTGGCGCCCGCCTCGGTGGTCTGGGAATTCAGCGTCAGGTTGCCGTCGACCATCAACAGCCGGCGCTTGCGCAGCTCGTGGCGGCGCGTTTCGGTGTAATCCATGGGTGCTCCCGGGTGTGGGGTTCCCATTAGATCAAATCAGGCCGCGGCTCGGCTCGGGAGTAGCCCGGGGTGGCCGGCAAGTGGCGGCCCCGCCTCGCCTGTTGCGGCCCCGGCGGCCGGTGACGGAATTTTCGGGGTATGGTGGTGGCCGGTCCTGTGAAAAGGTTCTGCGCCATGGCAGCTGATTTCGACTACATCATCATCGGCGGCGGCTCCGCCGGCTGCGTGCTGGCCGCCCGCCTGAGCGAAGACCCCGGGGTCAAGGTGGCGCTGCTCGAGGCGGGGCCGCCCGACCGCAGCGTGCTGATCCATTGCCCGGCGGGGCTGGCGGCGATGGCCAAGAACGGCCAGGCCAACTGGGCCCTCCAGACCGTGCCGCAGCCGGGCCTGAACGGGCGCCGCGGCTACCAGCCCTGCGGCAAGGTGCTGGGCGGCTCGAGCTCGATCAACGCCATGATCTACGCCCGCGGCCATCACAGCGACTACGACCATTGGGCCGCCCAGGGCAACGAGGGCTGGGGCTGGAGCGACGTGCTGCCGTATTTCAAGCGCGCCGAGCACAACGAGCGCGGCGCCGACGAATTCCACGGCACCGGCGGGCCGCTCAACGTGATGGACCTGCGCAGCCCCAACCCGTTCGGGCCGGTGTTCGTGCAGGCGGCGATGCAGGCCGGGTTTGCGCACAACCCGGACTTCAATGGCGCCCAACAACAGGGCGTGGGCATGTACCAGGTGACGCACAGGAACGGCGAGCGCTTCAGTGCCGCCAAGGCGTACCTGGCGCCGGCGTCCAACCGGCCCAACCTGCAGGTCATCACGAATGCGCAAGCCACGCGCGTCCTGATGGAGGGGCTCCGCGCGGCGGGGGTCGAATACCGGCAGGGCGGCGTGCTCAAGCAGGCGAAGGCCGCGCGCGAAGTGCTGGTTTCCGCGGGCGCGCTGAAGTCGCCCCAGCTGCTGATGCTCTCGGGCATCGGGCCGGCGGCGCACCTGCAGGCCAACGGCGTTCCCGTGCTGCACGACCTGCCCGGCGTCGGGCGCAACCTGCACGACCATGTGGACGTGATACAGGTGGTGGACGCCCCGCAGCTCACCGACCTGTTCGGCCTGTCGCTCACGGGCCTCGTGCGCGGGGTGAAAGGCATCTTCGAATGGCGCAATTCCCGCAGCGGGATGCTCACCACCAACTTCGCGGAGGCCGGGGGGTTCATCAAGAGCCATCCCGACGAGCCGGTTCCGGACCTGCAGCTGCACTTCGTCGTCGGCAAGCTGGTGGACCACGGGCGCAAGACGGTGTTCGGCCACGGCTACTCCTGCCACGTGTGCGTGTTGCGGCCGGCCAGCCGCGGCAGCCTGCAACTGGCGGGGAACGACCCGATGGCCGCGCCCCTGATCGACCCGAATTTCCTGGGCGAGCAAGGCGATGCGCAGCTCCTGGTGAAGGGCTTCAAGATCATGCGCAACATCCTCGGCCAGAGCGCCCTCGCGGGCTACGGCGGCCGCGAACTGCCCGCCTCGGCCGGTGCGCGCACCGACGAGGAGATCGAGCAATTCGTGCGCAACCATGCCGACACGATCTACCATCCCGTGGGCAGTTGCCGCATGGGCCATGGCGAGGACGACGTGGTGGACGCCCAGTTGCGGGTCCGGGGTGTTCGCGGGCTGCGCGTGGTGGACGCATCCATCATGCCGCGCATCGTCGGCGGCAACACCAACGCGCCGATCATCATGATCGCCGAGAAGGCCGCCGACATGATCAAGGCCGCGCAGCGGCAAGGCAGTGAAGAAATTCACATCGGCGCGCTGCAAACGCCAGCCGCCGCGGAATTTAGGGAATCTTTAGGGATTGCTTAAGCAATTCTTAGCGGCGCGCGGCCGCCTTCATTCCTAGACTTCTTCGCATGGTGACGGCGCATGGTGCGCCGCGCCTCATCCGAAGAGGAAACCGAAATGAAGATCGACACCAACGAGATGCGGCAGGTCGCGGCGACCGGCCCGGCGCGCATGGACATGTACTGCACCATCCACAAGGCGATCCGTGCCCTGATGGCCGACACCCTGCTGGCGGTGGGCCGCATGGACGCCGAGGACGAGCTCGACCTGGCCCAGGTCACCGAGCGCGTGCTGCAGCTGCTGGACTTCTGCAAGTCGCACCTCGAGCACGAAAATGAATTCGTCCACGCGGCGATCGAGGCGCGGGCCCCGGGCGCGAGCGACCGCATCGCGCACGAGCACGAGGAACACGAAAAGAACATCGCGGCGCTGGCCGACGCGGTCGCCGCGTTGCGCGCCAGCCCGGCGGCGCAGCGCGCACCGGCCGCGCTCGAGCTGTACCGCGCGCTTTCGCTGTTCGTCGCCGAGAACTTCCAGCACATGCACGTGGAGGAAACCGCGCACAACGCCGTGCTGTGGGCCCGCTACACCGACGCGGAGTTGGTGGACCTCCACGAGCGGCTGGTGGCGTCGATTCCGCCGGCCGAGATGATGATGGTGGCCCGCTGGATGGTGCCCTTCATGAACCCGGCCGAGCGCGCCGGGATGCTGGCCGGCATGCGCCAGCACGCCCCGGCGCCGGCTTTCCAGGCCGTCCTGGACACGGTGCGCCCGCACCTGTCGGATAGCGAGTGGACCAAGCTCGCGCGCAGCCTGGGCTCGGCCGCCTGAGGCGTCAGGCCACTTCGGTCAGCTGCACCGGCCGCTGCAACGCCAGCCGAAAGCGCCCGCGCCCGGTCTTCTCGATGCGCAGGTGCGGCCCGTGTTCCGCCAGCCGCCGGCGCAGCAGCACCAGCCGCGCCTCCAGGTTGTCGGTGACGTCGGGCAGGCGGATGGAAGGGTCCAGCCGCAGCTCGCGATTGGAGAATTCGGTGCGGCCCTGGCGGACGTGGTCCTGCAGCAGCTTCCACAGGATCGCGCCGGCCACGCCCTTGATCAGGTAGGCGTCGCCGATGAAGACGCTGTCGTTGCTGCCGAAGTGGCGCAGCTGCAGCGGGGCGCCGGCTGCGGCCGGGGGCGACGCCGCCGGCGCGGCGGTCTCCGGTGCTTCCGTGCTGGCCTGCATCAGGTCGATCGCCGCGCCCAGGTGGCCGGCCATCGCCACCAGCATGTCCTCGTCCTCGAAGCCGAACTGCAGGTCGTCGGGGCTTTCGACGAACAGCACGCCGAGCAGCCGCCCGGCGGAAATCACCGGCACGGCCAGCTGGCTGTGCGGCTGCGCGCAGGCCCGGGTAGGGGATTTCGGTCGCCGCTTCGATGTCAGGCACATTGGCTTCGAAGCTGCTGCGCATCGCCTGGCTGTACAGGGAGGCGTTGGTCATGTGGGTGATGCGCACCGGCGTGCGCTCGCGCGCGGCCACGCCGATCACGCCCTGGCCCACGCCGATTTCCGACCCGACGCCGGAAGTGGGGTAGCCGCAGCTGGCGACGGTGTACAGGCGCTGCGCGACAGCGTCGAGCATCAGGACCATGGCGTGCCGCACGCCCATGTAGTCCGACAAGGTCGCCAGCACGCTGCTCAGCGCGTCGTCCAGCGACGTGCAGCGCGACAGGCGCTCGCTGCAGCGGCGCACCGCGGTGAGCATGCCGCTGCGCGCAGGCGGCGCGGGAAGGGGCTCGCCCTCCACCGCCTCGATCTGCTCGACTTCGTAAACGTCGGACCCGAGCAGGCGGAACACGCCTTCCATGCCGGTGTGCGAGGCAATGCCGGCGAGCTGGGCCTTCATGCCCTCGAACAGGGGCCCCTGCGTTTCGGTGCGCAGGTAGCGGATATGCAGCCGGAAGAACGCCGCGGTCTGGGGATGCAGCACCAGCACCGTGGCGTGCGGGTTGGCCAGGATGTTCTGGCGGGTCTTGTTGAAGAACTGGAAGGACAGCGCCACGTGCCGCTCGTCGACGTAGTAGACCTGCGAGATGTAGGCGACGTTGGGCATGCCGTCGGCGGCGCAGGTCGACATTACCGCGGGAATGGCGCCTTCCAGGCAGGGGCGGATGTCGCCGAGCTGCGGGGCGTTCATGCGCCGCTCCCCGCAAGCCGCGCGCCGGCCTTCGGCCCCGGCGTCTGGTCGAACGCCAGCTCGGGCTCGAAGCTGATGGCCACCAGGTCGTCGATCCTGTGCGCGAGCATGGCGCGGGTCAGCGGCGGGGCAAAACCGACGCGGCCGATTTCCGTCTCCATGGAGGCGAGGTAGCGCGCGAGCACCGGCTCGTCCGCCGCGTCGGCGTTCCGCAGGGACGCCCGCCTGGCCTTGACCTGCACCGAGCGGTGGGTGGCCGGTTCGCTGAAGACCACGGCCACGTGCCCGGTGGCCGAGATGTCCTGCACCAGCTGGCGCGACTGGCGCCGTGAAACGAACACCGTGATCGTGCGGCCGTCCTGGCCGATGTGGCTGCCGACGGCGCGCATGACGCTGGGCCGCAGGCCCGCGTCGCGCGAGCCGACGATGACCGAGACGCCCCGGTCCATCATGGCCAGCAGGTCGGGCGGCAGCAGGCTCGCGCTCATGCCGTCAGGCCCGGAACCGCCGGCGCGTGAGCGCCAGCGCCACCCAGAAGGCGCCGACGGCATAGGCCAGCAGCACCAGCGCGCTGCGCACCGGATGCGCCGGCCACTGGTCCATGAACATCGGGCGCACCAGCTCGACCGCGTTGGTCAGCGGCAGCCAGTCCGACACCGACCGCAGCGGCGCGGGCAACTGCTCGCGCGGGAAGAATACCCCGGAGAGGAACATCATGGGCGTGAGGAACAGCGTGAAGTAATAGGTGAAGAAATCGTAACCCCTGGCGAGCGCGTTGAAAATCAGCGCAATGCACGAAAAGGTGATGCCCGCGCCCAGCAGCACCGGCCAGGCCGCCAGCAGCTTGGGGCTGGCGCTGATGCCCAGGCCCAGCATCACGAACAGGATGGCGGTGACGGTGAAAAGCGCCTTGAACGCGGCCCACAGCATTTCGGCCAGCACGATGTTGTCCAGGTTCACCGGCGCGTTCAGGATGCCGTCCCAGGTCTTTTGCACGTGCATGCGCGAAAAGGCGGAATAGAGCGCCTCGAACGAGGCCGCGTTCATCGAACTCATGCAGATGGAGCCGCTGGCCAGGAACAGGATGTAGGGCACCTTCGTGCCGCCCAGCTGCACCTGCCCGACCAGTGCGCCCATGCCGTAGCCGAACGCCACCAGCCACATCAGCGGCTCGGCGATGTTGCCCACCAGGCTGGGGATGGCCAGCTTGCGCCACACCAGCAGGTTGCGCAGGAATACCGGCCACCAGCGGAAAGAGAGGTCGGGCACGCGCCAGATGGAGGGGTTCATCGCTAGCCTTCTTCCCGGATCTGCCGGCCGGTCAACTTCAGGAACAGATCCTCGAGGTTGGCAGGGCGATGCAAGGTGCGCAGCTTGGGCTGCATGGCCAGGGCGTCCAGCAAGGGTTTGGCGTCCTGCGTGTAGAAGAAGACGGTTTCGCCGCTGACCTCCACGCGCGCGGCCAGGGCCTTGAGCGGCGAATCGACCAGCGCCAGCGCCCCGTTGCCGTAGGCTTCCACGACGTCGGGCTCCAGGTATTGCGCGATCAGGTCGCGCGGGCGGCCCTCGGCGATCTTCCTGCCATGGTCCAGCACCAGCAGGCGCGAGCACAGCCGCTCGGCTTCGTCCATGAAATGCGTGGTCAGCAGGATCGACTTGCCCTGTTGCAGCAGCAGCTGCAGGCGCTCCCACATCAGGTGGCGGGCCTGCGGATCGAGGCCCGTGGTCGGCTCGTCCAGCATCAGCAGGCGCGGATCGTTCACCAGCGCGCGCGCCAGGCTGAGGCGCCGGCGCATGCCCCCGGAAAGCTCGCCCGGCCGGACGTCGGCCTTGTGCGTCAGCGCGGCGAATTCCAGCAGCCGCGGGATGCGTTCGCGGATCTGCGCATCCTTCATGCCGAAGTAGCGGCCGTACACCAGCAGGTTCTCGGCGCAGGTGAAGTCCGGGTCGAGCGTGTCGAACTGGCTGACGACGCCAAGCTGGGCCTTGATGGCCAGCGCATCCCGCGGCATCGACAGGCCGAGCGCGCAGACCGATCCGTGGTCGGGCATGGTGAGACCCAGGCACATGCGGATGGTGGTGGTCTTGCCGGCGCCGTTCGGGCCGATCACGCCCAGGCATTCGCCCGGCTCGATCTCGAAGGACAGGTCCTTGACCACTTCGGTATCGCCATAGCGTTTGCTGAGCTCGCGCGCCTGGAACAGAGGCTCCGTCATGCCTTTATTGTGTCCCAGCGCCCGCGACGCGACCGCGTGCCCTAGAATTTTCGGTTTACCCACCCACCGGTGACCGATTTGCCCAACCGCCTTGCCGTGACGCCGCAATACCTGATGCCCAAGCGGCTGCTCACCGTGCTGGCCGGCATGGGCGCCAACCTGCGGGGCGGCGCGCTGACACGAGCCGTGATCCGCAAGTTCGTCGCGAAGTACGGCGTCGACATGAGCGAGGCGGCCGATCCGCGGATCGAAAGCTACGCCACCTTCAACGATTTCTTCACCCGGCCGCTGCGCGAAGGAGCGCGGCCCTTCGCCGATGCGCCCTTCATCTGCCCGGTGGACGCGGCCATCAGCCAGTTCGGGCCGATCGAGCGCGACCAGATCTTCCAGGCCAAGGGCCACAGCTATTCGACGCGCGCGCTGCTCGGTGGCGACCAGCAGCTCGCCCACCAGTTCGACCATGGGCACTTCGCCACGCTGTACCTGGCGCCCCGGGATTACCACCGGATCCACATGCCTTGCGATGGGCGCCTGGCGCGCATGATCTACATCCCGGGCGACCTGTTTTCCGTGAACCCGCTCACCGCGCGGCACGTGCCCAGCCTGTTCGCGCGCAACGAGCGCGTGGTCTGCGTGTTCGACACGGCCCACGGGCCCTTCGTCAATGTGCTGGTCGGCGCGACGATCGTGGGCAGCGTGGCGACGGTGTGGCATGGCGTGGTCAACCCGCCGCGCACGCGCGGCATCCGCGAGTGGCGCTACGACAAGGACGACATCACGCTGCACCAGGGGGCGGAGATGGGGCGCTTCATGCTCGGGTCCACCGTGGTGATGCTGTTCCCGAAGAACGTGCTGACGTTCGTGCCGGACTGGTCGCCTTCGCGCCCGGTGCGGCTCGGCGAAGCGATGGCGACGGCTTTCGAGGCCCGCTAACCCAGCAGGGTTTCCGGATCGACGAAGGCGTAGCCCAGGTCGTGCGCGACGGCTTCGTGCGTGACCTTGCCCTGGCACACATTGAGCCCGCGGCGCAGGTGACCGTCGTCGCGCAGCGCCGCTTTCCAGCCCTTGCCGGCGATCGCGGCGGCGTGCCCGATGGTGGCGTTGTTCAGGGCGAACGTCGAAGTGCGCGCGACGGCGCCCGGCATGTTGGCCACGCAGTAGTGCACCACGCCGTCCACGATGTAGACCGGTTCCGCATGCGTGGTCGCGCGCGACGTCTCGAAGCAGCCGCCCTGGTCGATCGCCACGTCGACGACCACCGCGCCCTTCTTCATGCGCGAGATCTGCGAGCGCGTCACCAGCTTGGGCGCCGCGGCCCCGGGCACCAGCACGCCGCCGATCACCAGGTCCGCGTCCAGCACGGCTTCCTCGATGCTCTGCGCGGTCGAGTACACGGTGCTGATGCGGTTGCCGAACACCAGGTCCAGCTGGCGCAGGCGATCGACGTTCTTGTCCAGCACCGTCACCCGGGCGCCGAAGCCGACGGCCATCTGCACGGCGTTGGTGCCCACCACGCCGGCGCCGATCACGGCCACGTGGCCCGGCGCCACGCCCGGCACGCCGCCGAGCAGCTGGCCGCGGCCGCCATGGGCGATCTCGAGGTAGTGCGCCCCGGCCTGCACCGACATGCGCCCGGCCACTTCGCTCATCGGCGCGAGCAGCGGCAGGCCGCCGCCGGGCCCGGTGATGGTTTCGTACGCGATGCAGACGGCGCCCGATTCAACCAGCGCCCGGGTCTGCCGCGGGTCGGGCGCGAGGTGCAGGTAGGTGTAGAGGATCTGGCCCGGTCGCAGCATCGCGCATTCGTCCGGCTGCGGCTCCTTCACTTTCACGATCATCTCGGCGCGGGCAAAGATCTCGCGCGGCTCGGCGACCAGCTGGGCGCCGGCGGCCTGGTACTGCTCGTCGGTCAGGCCGATGGCCACACCGGCGCCGGTCTGCACCAGCACCTGGTGGCCATGGGCCGCCAGTTCCCGCACGCTCGCCGGCGTCAGGCCGACGCGGTATTCATGGTTCTTGATTTCCTTGGGTACGCCGATGAGCATGGCCATCTCCTGCCGGTGGGTGATGCGTCATTTTGCGCAGCGGCGCGCCGTTTGGCCAATGGTTTTAATGAGTTGACATTAATAGTAGCTGAGCTAATTAAGAAGATCGCCTCGCCGGCGGCCTGCCCGGCAATGGAAAAGTCTCAACGCCACAGCTTGTTGGCCACCAGGTCGCGGACCATGCGCAGTTGCAGGCCGACCTGCGGCCGGTGGCCCCAGCTGCTGGTCACGGAGGTCCTGGTCTGGTCCCAGCGCGCCGGGTCGATCTCCTTCCCGCCGGCGCCGATCTCGAAGTCGAACCCCGATGGCGTGGCGCCGTAGAACGAGAACGTGCCGTCGGGGTCGGGGTGCTGGCCGATGTCCAGGCTGAGGGGCACCTTCGCTGCCTTGGTCCGTTCGAACGCGCGCCCGACGTCCATGTGCGCGTTGGCCTCCAGCATGAAATGGTGCAAGCGCTTGCGCGAAGGCAGGTCGAACAGCGCCAGCGAATGGTGGCGGCGGTTGCAGTGCAGGAACACGCCGCGGATCGCGATCGGGCCGGCCTTGGTGGAAAGGCGCTCCGTGACGCGAAAACCCAGTGCGCCCGTATAGAAGGCTTCCATCGCGTCGAGGTCACGGCTGACCAGCGCCGCATGGCCGATGCCCAGGTCGCCGGTGCGAAACCCGCCGGGGAAGTCGCCCGACTCGAATGGCGTACCCGCCTGCTCGAGTCCGTGGAACAGCTCCACCGTGTTGCCCGCCGGGTCGGTCACGCGCACGACGCGTTCGACGCGGCGCGCCCGCGCGAGGGCCGCGCCGCCGGCAGCAGGCTCGCAGCCGGCCGAGCGCAACAATGCGACGCGCGCCTCGAGCCCCGCCTCGTCGCCGCAGTCCAGGCCCAGCGCCAGCAAGTCGTCGCAGCGGTCTTCCTGCACGATCAGGCGGTGGCTCGCGCCGTCGATGCGCCAGCCCCGGCTGCCGTCGCTGCTGGCCACGGACGCAGGCAGCCCCAGCATCGCACTGCAGAAGTCGGCCCAGCGGGCCGGGCGCGCGGCGCCGAAAACCAGATAACCCAGGTGCATTGCAGATTTCATTCGTCAATCCCTTAAAATGGAGGTTGCCATCAAAATTGAACATATCGTTCAAAAATGAGGATTATGTCAATTTCCGCGAGCGCGTCAATGCCCCCGCTGCCCTCGCCGCTGGCCGAGGTGCTCCGCGCCGCGCCGGCGGGGCTGCCCAAGCGCGAGCGCACCCGGCGCCAGCTGCTGGACGCTGCGGTGCAGGTCTTTTCCGCGCGCGGGGTCCAGCAGGCGGCCGTGCAGGAGATCGCCGCGGTGGCGGGCGTGGCCAACGGCACCGTGTACAACCATTTCCAGACCAAGGAAGAAGTGGTGCAGGCCGTCGCCCTGTGGCTGGCCCACACCTTGTGCCGGCGCATCTCGGAGAGCCACGAGCAGGTCCGCGAAGGCGCGGAGCGCATGGCCATCGGAAACCGGCGCTATTTCTGGCTGGCCGAGCAAAGCCCGGCTTGGGCCCTGCTGCTGCTGGACGTCGCGTCCGCTGCGCCCCTGGTTCTGCAGGAAGTCCAGCAGTACGCGCTGGCCGACTTGCGCCTGGGTATCCGGCAGAAGGCGTTTCGCATCGCCAGTGAAGCGGCGGCCATGGACCTGATCAACGGCACGGTGACACAGGCGATGCGCAGCATCGCCTTTGGCGTGGCGCCCGCGAACCACGGGGTGGCCGTCGCCGCCACGGTGCTGCGCGGCCTGGGCATGCCTTACGACGACGCGCTGGCGGTGGCCAGGCGGCCGCTGCCGGAATTCGGACCCGCCCCTGTCGCGCCCGCGCCTGTGCGCAAGCGCTGACGCAGAGCAATCAGCGCACGTTCACTGGAACGCGACTTCGTCGAAGCTTCGCAGCTTGCGGCTGTGCAGCCGCTGGCTGCCTTCGGCGCGCAGGATCTCGATGGCGCGCATGCCGATGCGCAGGTGCTGGTCGACGCGCTCGCGGTAGAACTGGTTGGCCATGCCGGGCAGCTTGATCTCGCCGTGCAGCGGCTTGTCGCTCACGCACAACAAGGTGCCGTAGGGCACGCGGAAGCGAAAGCCGTTGGCTGCGATGGTGGCGCTTTCCATGTCCAGCGCCACGGCGCGGCTCTGGCTGAAGCGGCGCTGCGGCACGTTGCCGGGCAACAGTTCCCAGTTGCGGTTGTCGGTCGAAGCCACCGTGCCGGTGCGCATGATCCGCTTCAAATCCGCGCCGTTGTACCCGGTCACGTCGGCCACCGCCTTTTCCAGCGCCAGCTGGATTTCCGCGAGGGCGGGGATGGGCACCCACAGCGGCAGTTCCTCGTCCAGCACATGGTCTTCGCGGACGTAGGCGTGGGCCAGCACGTAGTCGCCCAGTTGCTGGCTGTTGCGCAGGCCCGCGCAATGCCCGAGCATCATCCACGCGTGCGGGCGCAGCACGGCGACGTGGTCGGTGATGGTCTTCGCATTGGCCGGCCCCACGCCGATGTTGATCATCGTGATGCCGCCATGGTTGGGGTGCGTCAGGTGGTAAGCCGGCATCTGGGGCAGCCGGGGCGGCACGGCGCCCAGCGCATCGCCGGCTTCGGCGGGCAGGCCGGAACGCCTCGTGACCACGTTGCCCGGTTCGATGAACGCGGTGTAGGCGCTGTCGGGGTTCGCCATTTCCTCGTGGCCGAGACGAACGAACTCGTCGATGTAGAACTGGTAGTTGGTGAACAGCACGAAGTTCTGGAACCAGTCCGGCGCCGTGCCCGTGTAGTGGCGCAGCCGGTGCAGCGAATAGTCCACGCGGGCGGCCGTGAACAGGGCCAGCGGCTGCGCCTCGCCCGGGCGCGCCTCCCAGGTGCCGTTGGCGATGCCGTCGTCCATCGCCCCCAGGTCGGGCAGGTCGAAGGCGTCCCGCATCAACAGGCGCCGCTCGGGGCTCAGCGACCCCTCGATATGGTCATGCTCGGCGAACGAGAAATGAATGGGGATGGGTTGGGTGCTGGTGCCCACTTCCAGTTCAACGCCGTGGTTCTGGCGCAGCAGCCGGAACTGCTCCAGGTAGTAATTGGCGTACAGGTCGGGCCGGGTCAGCGTGGTTTCGAACCGGCCGGCACCGGCCACGAAGCCGTAGGACAGGCCGGAATTCTCCAGCGCGGCTTGCCGCACCACGGTATCGGTATGGATGCGGACGAACGGGTAGCACGCGCGCACGTGGCCGGGGAGGGCCTCGCCCGCCACGAACCGCTGCATCGCCCCGCGCAAGTGCTCGATCTGCTGCGAATAGATGGCGCGAACCTGCGCCAGCGCGGCATCCGGGTCGCTGTGGCGCGTCGGGGCGATGAAGGGCGGCATGTAGGGCATGGGCCTTATTGTGCAACGCACGATTGGCGCGTTTGGACATCCTCCGCAGCGCGTGAGGAAGCGTCCTACAAGGTGTAACGAAACCAGATGACGTTACAAACGCCGGCCTCCTGCCACAGTGCTTTCAAACGACTTTGAATCCGCACCTACAGGAGTTGAGCGAATGAGAGCAGCAATCATGGCCGGCAATCCCTTTGCGCTGATGACCGACCCCGGGTCGGTGCGCCAGATGATCGACCAGTCGGAATCCCTGAGGCGATTGAGCCAGCGCCAGTGCCATCCGCTGGACAGGGCCGTGATCCGCAGCGCCAGCGCCGAACTCGCCGCCTACGACGCCAAGATCGACCGCACCACCATCTACCTGCCGCCGGAAGAAGACAAGGCCGCCAGTTCGCTGGTCCGCTCGTTCCCCGAATCCGTCAACTGACCTGAATCAGCCGCCGCGGCCTTGCCCGCGGCCCCGGCCACCGTCCTCGCCGCCTGGCGAGCGGTCGTCGTCACGCTGATCGCGCCCGCGCCCGCCTCTTTCGCGCTGGACTGGAGCCCCAGCCCCCTGGGGCTGCTCGCGCACCACCTGCGGGGGCGGCGCTGGCTGGCGCTGCGCCTTTTCCTGGGCCTGCTGTTGCTGGCGCAAGGCGCGCTCCTGCGCCGCCTGCTGCTGGCGCTGGGCTTGCTCCTGGCCCTGCAACTGCTGGCGCTGGGCCCTTTCCTGGATTTGCGCTTGCTGCCGCACTGCCTGTTCCTGCGCGGCCTGCTGCTGCCGTGCGTGGTCGCGCTGGAGGCGTCCCTGTTCCTGCGCCATCCGCTCCTGCTCACGCTGGGAGCGTTCCTGCTGCACTTGCAGCCGACGCTGTTGATCCTCCTGGATCGCTCGCTGCTGCTGCTCCAGCCGGCGGGGCTGCTGGTCCTCCGCCCGCCGCGGCTGCTGTTCCTCCAACCGGCGCGGCTGCTGGAATTGCTGCGGGCGTGGCGCCTCCTGCGGGCGCGGCACGGCGACGGGACGCGGACTCTCCGCGGCTTCCCGCTGCCCGCGCCCGCCCTGGCCCTGGAAAACCGTGCGCGGTTGCACCACAAAGCCGGGCGCTGCCAGGACGGGCGGCGGCAGCACGCGCGCGGGCGCTGTCCGCGTCGCCTCGACGAAGCGGCGAGGCTGGGGGAGCGCCGGCTGCGTGAGCACTTGCAACCGGCCCACGTCGGCCTGGTGCATCGGCTGCCAATGGCGGTTGACCGGCCGGCCGCGGCTGAAATCCTCCATGCGCACGCTGGTCCAGGAAGAGGGGCGCTGCTGGTGGACGTAGAAGCCGGCCTGGCGACGGTTTGCGCCGGCATAGCGGTTGACGTTGTCCAGGTACAGGGTGCTGACTCGATAGGTCGGCTGCCACGCTTCGCCGGGGCCCAGCGGGAACCAGCCGATGCCATCCCCGCCGCCGATCGACAGGCTGAAGTTGACGCCGCCGCCGCCCACGAAGGCCACCAGCGCCGGCGCATAGACCGGGCGCGGCCCCATGCGCCCGGGCACCCAGGCCCAGCGCGAACCGATCATCGCCCAGCGGCCGTAGTGGAATGGCGCGAAGCCCCAGGGCGCGTCGTCGATCCAGGTCCAGCCCCAGGGCGAGATCCATTCCCAGTGGCCGTAGCGATAGGGCGCCCAGTCGGCCACCGTGACGCGCGGGTACCAGACGGCGCCGTAGCTCGGGTCCTGCGCCCAGCTGCCGTAGGGATCGAGCTGCTGGTAGCCGACCACTTCACGCGGGATGTACGCGGGCCGCGACCGACTGGTCCTCGGCGCGGTTGCGGTCGGCCGCCCAGCGGTCGAAGCCGTCATCGGCCCGGCAAGGCCGGCGCGTGCACCTGCGCTCCAGGTCGGTGCCGGCGAACGTCACCGCTGCCCGGCGGCCAGTTGCTGGCGCTGCGCCGTTCGCGCCGTAGACCAGCGGCAGCGCCGCTGCGCACCGTCACGCGGGTGGTGCCCTGCGCCGGATCGACGTCGATGCGGTAGTCGCCCGGGCGCGAAGCGCGGAACGCGAGGTTGGGCGTGTCGATCTCGAAGTTCTCGCCGCTGTCGATCTCGCGCACCCGCGCGTTGACGCTGCCTTCGTTCAGGCTGGCCTGCAGCATGTCGTCATCGAGTTCGGCCACGTCCAGGTAGGTCCGGCCGTCCATGTGCAGCACCGCCGATCCCGCGTGCACTTCGGCGCGCGCGCCGCGGTCGGTCCAGAGCCGGTCGCCGCGCGTGATCGGGCGGTTCAGCGTGGCATCGATCCACTCGGTTTCGCCCGCCGGCGCAAAGACGACGGAACCTTCGATCTGGCTCAGGCTGGCGACGCGGGCCGGCGGGTCGGCCGGGGACTGCGCGTAGGCCGCGCCGGTGAAGGCGAGCAGCAGCGGCAGGATGCGTGAAAGGACAAAGCGGGCAATCGGGTTCGTGTTCATCGCGGTCTCCATGTTCCCTCAACGCGTGATGGTGCGCCAAGGCTGCAAAGGCGGTGTAAAGCTCAGCTCATCGGCCCCGCGTTCAGGATCGGGATGCCCCGCTGCGAATCCGGCGAACGCGAGCGCCGGTCATCGCGCAGGTCCGGCCGCTGGCGGCTGCGTTCGCGCTGCTGCTGTTCCCACAGCTGTTGGTCGCGGCGCCATTGCTCGGCAAGCGCCTGCTGCTGGCGGGCCAAGGCGGCCTTCTGCGCCTGCTCGCGCTCCTGCGCCTCGCGCCGGGCCTGCTGCTCCTCGCGCTGGACCCGCTGCTCGCGCAGCGCCTGCGCGTCGCGCTCGGCGGACAGGCGCGCCTGCTCGACGTGCTTGGCATGGGCTTCGCGGCGTTGCTGCTCGTCGCGGCGGGCGACGGCCTCGCGCCGGGACTGGTCGGCGCGGCGCGCCAGGTCTTCGCGCCGCAATTGCTCGGCCCGCTTGGCCAACTGTTCGCGCCGCGCCTGTTCGCGCTTGGCCAGCTGTTCCTTCTTCGCTTGCTCGGTGCGCCTGGCGAGCTGCTCGCGCTTGGCTTGCTCGGCACGCCGCGCGATCTTTTCCCGCCTGGCCTGTTCCTCGGCGCGGGCCTGTTCGACCCGTGCCTGTTCGACCCGGGCGCGTTGGGCCGTGGCGGGTTCGACCGCCTTCGCCTGCCTTCGCCTTCGCCGGCGCTGTCGGTGGCGCCGCCGCCACGACTGGCCTGGCCGGCGCGGCAGCCTTGGGGCGGGAGCGGGTGCCGGCGCCTGTGCCACCGCGGGCGCGGAGGCCGGGCGACGAGCGGCTTCGCGCACGGGCGGCTCCGGGCGCCGGGCCGAAGCCGCTTCAGCGACCGCCTGGCGCGCCTGCGCCTGCGCCGGCGGCGTCACGCGCGCCGTTGCGGCCGTGCGCCGGCGATCGGGCACGGCGCTGGCTTCGGGCATCGGCGGCGGTGCAACGACCTGCGCGTTGGTCAGCGTGTTGGCCGCGACGCGCAGCCAGCCCGCCCGCACCGGCCGGCCCCGATGGAAGTCCTCCGCCGGAATCGCGGTGAGGGCTTCGGGCCGGCGCTGGTGCGCATAGCTGGCATCGGCCTGCACCGTGAGGTTGCGGTTGACGTTGCTCATATACACGGGGCTGGCGGGATAGCCCGGCTGCCAGGCCTCGCCGGGCGCAAGCGGAAACCACGCCACGCTGGGCCGGCCCGCGCCGATCGCGACGCTCCAGTCGACGCCGCCGCTGCTGCCCCCGATGAAGGCGACAAGGGCCGGCGCATAGACCGGCTTCAGCCCGATGCGCCCCGGCACCCAGGCCCAGCGCGAATTGACCAGCGCCCAGCGGCCATAGTGGAAAGGCGCGAAGCCCCACGGGGCGTCGTCCAGCCAGGTCCAGCCCCAAGGCGAGATCCATTCCCAATGCCCGGCGCGGTAGGGCGCCCAGTTGACCGGCACGCCCTGGGGGAACCACACCGCGCCGTAGGTTGCGTCCCGGGTCCACTGGCCGTGCGCATCGAGTTGCTGGTAACCCACCACTTCGCGCGGGACGAAACGCGCGGAGATGGACTGGTCCTCGCGCCGGTTGCGGTCGGCGGCCCAGCGGTCGAAGTTGTCCTGGGGCGGGGACTCCTGCGCCGCGACCTGGGCCAGCGCGCGGGTGCGGAAGGTGACCTGCTGGCCCCCGCCGAGTGCCAGGACCTGGCCGCCTTCGCCGTAGACCGCGCCCGTGCCCGAGTGGATGGTGACGCGGGTCGTCCCCATGGCAGCGTCGACGTCGATGCGGTAGTCGCCGGGATAGGCCGCGCGATAGGCCAGGTTGGGCGTGTCGATCTCGAAGTTCTCGCCTTCGGGCAGGCTGCGCACGCGCACGTACACCGTGCCCTGGGTCACGCTCAGCTGCGTGGACTGGTCGTCCAGCGCGAGCACCTCGAGATGGGTCAGGCCGTTGAGGCGCACGGCCGAGGACCCGACCTGGATTTCCGCGCGCGAGCCGCGATCGGTCCAGAGCCGGTCACCGCGCGTGAGCGGCCGGTTCAATACCGCGTCGGTCCACTCGTTGTCGCCGGCGGGCGAGAAGACCACCGGGCCTTCGGCGTGGTTCAGGCGCCCGATCCGGCCCGGCGGATCGGCTTGCGCCATGGCTCGCGCGCCGAGCAGCCCGATGGCCAGCAGCGGTAACAGCCGGAAAAGAAAAAAACGAAACGCGCGCACAGCACTCATGGTGATCGCTCCCGAAGCTAAGAACGCTCCAGCCCCGCAAAAGATCGCAAAGGGCAGGTAAAGCGTGCGCGTTGCCCACGCGTTTTTTGTAATGCGCTGTAAGGGCAGCGCTACGCGCGGGCACAGGCGACGGTGCGCCGTGACAAATTCCTCAGCCTGGCCGGAAGGCCGTGATGTCGCTGCGGACCCAGTCGATGAACAGGCGGGTGCGCGCCGGCAACAGACGCGCGTGCGGATAGACCACGCTGATCGGCAGCGGCGGCCGCTCGAACTTCTCCAGCACGACCTTCAGGCGCTTTTGCGCGATGAACGGCGCGACCTGGTAGGAAAAGAACATGCCGAAGCCGGCGCCGTCCGCGCAAGCCTCCACCGCCGGCAACACATGGTTGAACTCCAGGTTGCCCGAGACGGGCAGGCGGAAGGCGCGGCCGTTTTCCTGGAAGTCGCCCCAGGTCGGCTTGCCCGCGATCATGCGGATGCAGTTGGCACGCTGCAGCTCGCGCGGGTGCCGCGGCACGCCGTGCTTGCGCAGGTAGGCCGGATGGGCAACCACCACGCGGCGGATCTGGCCCAGCGGCAACGCGACGAGCGATGAGTCCTCCAGCGCGCCGATGCGGATGCCGACGTCGATGCCTTCCTCCAGCAGGTTGACCACGCGGTCGAGCAGCACGACGCTGCAACGCATCTTCTCGTGCTGGCGCACGAAGCGTGTGACGGCGGGCGCGACCCACATCTGGCCGAACAGCACCGGCGCGGTGATCGTGAGGTGGCCGGCCGGCTCGCCCGCGCCGGCACTGAGCGTGGCCTCCGATGCTTCCAGTGCGGCCAGCACCTCGCGGCAGTTGTCCAGGTGTTGCCGGCCCTCTTCGGTGAGCGAGATGCGCCGGGTGGTCCGGTTGAAGAGGCGCACGCCCAGGTGGGCCTCGTAGGCGGCGAGGGAGCGCACGACGGCGGGCAGCGAGGAGCCGCCATCGCGGGCGGCAGCCGTGAGGCTCCCGGCATCGGCGATCCGCACGAATGTCTGCATGGCCTTGAATTTGTCCATGGCCGAATTAATCCATAAATCGGTTCAGTCCTGTGCAGGATGCGGTATTTATTATGAATCACGCAGCAAACACAATCCGGCTTCCTTTCTTTTCCTGCGGAGAACTTCCATGAATGCCAGCCCCAACACTGCGCCTTCCCGTCCCGTCCGGCTCCATCGCATGGCGCTGTCGGGCCACTGCCACCGGGTCGAACTTTTCCTGTCCCTGCTTCGGCTGCCCTGCGAGCTGGTGGACGTCGACATGGCCGCCGGCGCGCACAAGAAGCCCGATTTCCTTGCCATGAACTGCTTCGGCCAGGTCCCGGTGCTCGAGGATGGCGATGTCACGCTGGCAGACTCCAACGCGATCCTGGTCTACCTCGAGGGCCGCTACGCGCCCGGGCAGTGGCTGCCGCGCGAGCCGTTCGCCGCGGCGCAGGTGCAGCGCTGGCTCAGCGTCGCCGCCGGGCCGCTGGCCTTCGGCGCCGCCGCGGCGCGCGTGATCGTGCTCTTCAAGCGGGCCGACGATCCCGCTGCCGCGATCGCGCGTGCGCACGCCTTGCTGAAAGTGATGGACCAGGAACTGGCCTCGCGCCGGTTTCTCGTCGGCGACACGCCGACGCTGGCCGACATCGCCAACTACACCTATACGGCGCATGCGCCCGAAGGCAATGTCTCGCTCGAGGCCTACCCCAACGTGCGCGCCTGGCTCGCGCGCGTCGAGGCGCTGCCCGGGTTCGTGCCCATGCTGCGTTCCCAAGTCGGGCTCGCGGCCTGAGCGGGACATGAACCCCGCCACTTTCCACGAAGGCGAGCTCGCGCTGCAGGAACTCGCGGGCTGGCGTGCCCGGCTGGCCGAGGCCGGCCCGCGCGTCATCCGGGACCACATGCCGCAGCAGCACCGCGAGTTCTTCGCCCTGCTGCCTTTCCTGGTGGCCGGCACGATCGACGCGCAGGGCCAGCCCTGGGCTTCAGTGCTCGCGGGTGAACCCGGCTTCGCCACATCACCCGATCCCCGGCGGCTGTCGGTGCGGGCCCGGCCGCTCGCGCACGACCCGCTGGGGCGCCATCTTGCCGACGGCGCGCCCATCGGGTTGCTGGGCATCGAGCCGCACACCCGGCGGCGCAACCGGCTGAACGGGCGTGTGGCACGGTGCGACGAAGGCGGGTTCGAGGTCGAAGTCACCCAGAGCTTCGGCAACTGCCCCAAGTACATCCAGGCCCGTCGTCCGCAATTCACCGGGCTGCCCGCAGCGCCGGCCGTCCACCGGCTCGACGCCCTGGATGCTCCGGCGCGTGCATTGGCCGAAAGCGCCGACACCTTCTTCATCGCCACCGCCCATCCCGGCGCGGGCACGAGCGGGCAGCCGGCGCTCGGCGCGGATGTGTCGCACCGCGGCGGCAAGCCCGGCTTCGTGCGCGTGGACGGCGACCGCATGTTGACGGTGCCCGACTTCCCCGGCAATTTCTTCTTCAACACCCTGGGCAACCTGGCGGTCAATCCGCGCTGCGGGCTGCTGTTCATCGATTTCGAGCAGGGGGACCTGCTGCAGGTGGCGGCGCGTGGCGAGGTCATCCACGACGGCCCGGACGTCCGCGCCTTCCAGGGCGCGCAGCGGCTGATGCGCTTCCATGTGGAGTCCGCGCTCCGCCTGCCGGCGGCGCTGCCGCTGCGCTGGGGCGAAGCCGAGCCGTCCCCCGTGCTGGCCGCCACCGGCGCCTGGCGCTGAGGCGGGTGCAGGCAAGACGGCGCGGTGGCCTATGATTTCAGGCCATGACCTCGCTTTCCCCGACCGCGCAAAAGCTCACTGAGGTCGGCCTCGCGCCGCTGCGCTGGCTGGCCGGATGGTGGCGCATCGTCTTTTTCGGCGCCTCGGTGCTGGTGCTGGCGATCGTCGCCCTCGAGCTACGGCGACGCGACCACGCGCCAGGCGCTGATGCGCCACATCTACGTGGACACGGCGCCGATCCTGTGGTGGTTCACCGTGCTGTGCGCATTGCTCACGCTGGTCATCACGCGCATCGTGGTGGTGACGGCGCTGAGCTACGGGCTGTCGCAGTACGCGCTGGAAATGGTGATCCGCGTGCTGGTGCTGGAGCTGATTCCGCTGACGGCGGCGCTGTTCGTGGCCCTGCGCTGCACCATTCCCAACGGCGCCGCGCTGGCGGAGATGCGGCGCATCGGGCAGTTCGACGCGCTGCTGCGCGCGCGGCGTCGACCCGGTCGTGACGCAGGTGCTGCCGCGCGCCCTGGCGGGCATCTTCGCCACGCATCACGCTGGCCGCGCTCAGCTGCGTGGTGGCGCTGGTGCTGGCCTACTTCGCGGTCTATGGCTGGACGCTGGCCGGCGTCGCGGGCTACACGCATGTGTTCGGCCATGTGTTCAACCCGTCGGTGTCGCTGATCTTCGTGCTCAAGACCCTGTTCTTCAGCCTGGCCGTGTCCATCATTCCGATGGCTTCGGGCCTGTACGACGTGGAGGGCGACGGCTCGCGCGAGACCGCCGCGCTGCAGGGCCTGGTGCGCATGTTCGCCGTGCTGCTGCTGCTCGAGGCGGCGTCGCTGGCCGGCAACTATTACTGACGCCCATGCCCGAACCGCCCGACACGCCCGCCCAGAATTCCGAGCCCGCCGCGGCGCGCCCGGTCCGCCACCTGGAGCTCAAGGCGGCGCTGCTGCTGGTCTTCACCGGCGCTGCTGGTCGCCGGCTCGGTGCTGTACCTGCTGTACGCGCGCGGCGTGTTCGAGCCCACGCAGACGCTGGTGCTGGTGGCCGACGACTCCGAGGGCGTGGTGGTCGGCATGGACATGACCTTCTCGGGCTTTCCGATCGGCCGGGTGCGGCGCGTCGAGCTGGCCCCGACCGGCAACGTGCGCATCGTGATCGACGTGCGCGAAAAGGATGCGCACTGGCTGCGCACGTCCAGCGTGTTCACGCTGGTGCGCGGGCTGGTCGGCGGCACCAACATCCGCGCCTTCAGCGGCATCCTGACCGACCCGCCGCTGCCCGACGGCGCCGAGCGCCCGGTGCTGCGCGGCGACGCCACGGCGGAGCTGCCCCGCGTGCTGGCCTCGGCCAAGGAGGTGCTGGAGAACCTCAGCGCGCATGACGGCGCAGGACGCCGCGCTGCGGGCCACGCCTGGGCAACCTGCAGGACGTCACGGACCGGCTCAAGGGCCCGCGCGGCGCGCTCGGCGTGGTGTTCGGCAACGACGCCGATGCGCAGAAGCTGATCGCCGCGCTGGATCGCACCAACGCCCTGCTGGCGCGCATGGACACGCCTGGCCGCCAAGGCCGACAGCCAGGTGTTCGGGCCGGAGGGCGTGATGAAGGACGCGCGCGCCACCGTGGCGCAGCTCAACGCGCTGCTGGCCGAGACGCGCACCAGCCTGAAGAAGGTGGACGCCGTGCTGGTGGAGGCGCAGGGCATCGGCGCCAACGTGCGCGGCGCGACCAACGACCTGGGGCGCTGCGCGCCGACGTCGAGGCCAACCTGCGCAAGATCGAAGGCCTGATCAACGAGCTGAACCGCAAGTGGCCGTTCGCGCGCGACACCGAGGTGAAGCTGCCATGAAGCCGGGCCTCGCGCTGCTGCTGGCCGCTGGCCCTGCTCGCCGGCTGCGGCAACAAGCCGCGCGCGCCCGACTGGCAGATGAACGCCCACGACGGGCTGGAGCGCTACGTCCAGGCCTACATGGCCGGCAACGCGCGGGTCGAGGCGTCCGCAGTTCGAGCGCGCCCGCCGCGAACTGGCCGCTACCGGCCAGCCCGCCCTGGTGGCCCGGGCCGAGCTCACGCGCTGCGCATTGCGCGTGGCCAGCCTGGTGCTCGAACCCTGCGACGGCTTCGAGCGGCTGCGCGCGGATGCGCCCGCGCCCGAGCGCGCCTACGCCGATTACCTGGCGGGCCGGATCGCGCCGCCGGATGTGCCCTTGTTGCCGCCCCAGCATCGCGCGGTGGCGGCGGGTCAGGGCGACGCCGCCGCGGTGCAGGCGATCGAGGATCCGTTGTCGCGCCTCGTCGCGGCCGGTGTGCTGTTTCGCACCGGGCGGGCCGCGCCGGCCGTGCTGGCGCTGGCGAGCGAGACCGCCTCGGCGCAGGGCTGGCGCCGGCCGCTGCTGGCATGGCTCGGGGTGCAGGCCGCGCGCGCGGAACAGGCCGGGGCGGACGAGGAAGCGCAGCGGCTGCGCCGCCGCATGGCACTGGCGGCAGGGGAGCGCTAGCGTTCACGGGCGCGCAGATGCGCAACGTCACGGACGCCAGGCCGGCCGCGCGTTCATGAGGTGCGGACCAGCCGGCGCGCGTTGAGGTAGGTCGGCTCCTCGATCCACCACCCGTCCACGAGCACGCGGACCTCGCCGCGCCGGCGCGCGGCCTCGAATTGCGCGACCACCTTGCGGGCGTGCGCGATTTCCTGCGGCGTGGGCACCAACGCTTCGCGCACCGGGCCCACCTGCTCCGGTCGCACCACGCTCTTGGTGCGGTAGCCCAGGCGCCGGGACCGGCGCGCCTCATCGGCCGCGCCCGCGCTGTCGGCGAACGTGTAGGGCGCGTCCACGGGTTCAATGGCGGCGGCGCGGCACTCGAGCAGGAAACGGCTTCTCGCGTATTCGAGCTCCACGGCCTCGCGGGTGCGCTCGGCGCACAGGTCGGCCGCCAGGTCCTCGGCGCCCAGCAGCGCGCAGCGAACGCGGGCGCTCGCACCGGCCATCTCGCGCACGTTCACCACGCCCAGCGCGGTCTCGCAGACCGGCAGGATCTCGATGGCGCCGCGCTCGATGCCCAGCGCCGCCTCGTGCGTGGTGATCGTGACGTCCAGCGCGCGGATGTGGAACACGCCGGACGCCTTGGGGTAGGCCACGATGTCCGGGCGCGCCTGCATCACGGCCTGCAGGTCGATGTAGCCGACGCTCTCCAGCGTGTTGATGCGCACGCACACCAGGGCGCCGGCATCCCGCCAACGCTGGTAAAGCGCAGGCGCGAGCGCGCGCGCTTCGGCGCGCTGCTCCGGCGGCGTGAAGTCTTCCAGGTCGTGGATCAGCACGTCGGCGCCGCTGCGCGCCATCTCGTCGTGCATCGCCGGATCGGCGCCCGCTCCGAACAGCCACGTGCGGCGCAGCTCCGGGCTGCGCTCGAGCCGGCGCGGAGCCAGGCGTGCGGTCGCTGGCGGGCGAAGGGGGTTCATGGGCTGAGGATGCGTACCGGGAACAATTGTGGGATGAATCGCGTGACCGGTGGGGCGGAGGTTACAAATTCGGCCGCGTGCTCAACCGTCGGCGCCAGCGCCAAAGAAAAAGCCCGGCACCTTGCGGCGCCGGGCTTGAGCGGGGCGACCCGCCTTGCGGCGGGACTGCCTTCGCTTACGGCTTGCTGGCCGTCGGGAACGGCCAGGCAGCCTGCGGGTTCAGCGTGGTCTGTGCCGCCGGCATAGCCGGGGCCGCAGGGGCCGCCTTGGCTACCGGTTTGGCAGCAGGTTTTTTCGCTGCTTTCTTGGCGGGCTTTTTCGCTGCCTTCTTGGCCGCGGCGCTTTTTCGCGGCGGGCTTCTTGGCTGCTGTCTTTTTCGCAGCCTTTTTCTTCGCAGGCGCCTTTTTCTTGGCTGCGGCCTTCTTCGCCGGAGCCTTCTTGGCAGCCGTCTTCTTGGCTGCCGGGCGCTTGGCTGCGGCCTTCTTCGCCGGAGCCTTCTTCGCTGCGGCCTTCTTCGCCGGAGCCTTCTTCGCCGCGGACTTCTTGGCGGCGGGCCGCTTCGCGGCCTTCTTTGCCGGGGCCTTCTTTGCGGCCGATTTCTTTGCAGTTGCCATTTCTATCTCCTGTTCAAGTTGATCAACATCAACCAAAGAAGCACTCCATGCTTGTTGGGTTGCATGAAGCGATCCATGAAGTTGGGCCAAAGCCCAGCTCCATGAACACCGTGGCCCGCCCTGGCGCCTGGCTCTTGCGGCTGGTCGCCAAAGCGGGCGAATCTCAAACCTCGTTCCTGGCTTCAATCCCAGGAAAGCGCGCCACCCGTCTGGTACTCGATCACGCGGGTTTCGAAGAAATTGCGCTCTTTCTTCAGGTCAATCATTTCGCTCATCCAGGGGAACGGGTTTTCCTCGTTCGGGATAGAGCGCTTCCAGGCCGATCTGCGTGGCGCGGCGGTTCGCGATGTAGCGCAGGTAGCCCTTGAACATGGAGGCGTTGAGGCCCAGCACGCCACGCGGCATGGTGTCCTCGGCATAACGGTATTCGAGCTCGACGGCCTTCTGGAACAGCGCCTTGATCTCGGCCTTGAATTCGGAAGTCCAGAGGTGCGGGTTCTCGAGCTTGAGCTGGTTGATCAGGTCGATGCCGAAGTTGCAGTGCATCGACTCGTCGCGCAGGATGTACTGGTACTGCTCGGCGGCGCCGGTCATCTTGTTCTGCCGGCCCAGCGCCAGGATCTGGGTGAAGCCGACATAGAAGAACAGGCCTTCCATCAGGCAGGCGAAGACGATCAGGCTCTTGAGCAGCGTCTGGTCGTTCTCGGGCGTGCCGGTCTGGAAGTTGGGGTCCATGATCGCCTCGATGAAGGGGATCAGGAACTGGTCCTTGTCGCGGATCGACGGGATCTCGTTGTAGGCGTTGAAGATCTCCGCCTCGTCCAGGCCCAGCGACTCGACGATGTACTGGTAGGCGTGGGTGTGGATCGCTTCCTCGAACGCCTGGCGCAGCAGGAACTGGCGGCACTCGGGCGCCGTGATGTGGCGGTAGGTGCCCAGCACGATGTTGTTGGCGGCCAGCGAATCGGCGGTGACGAAGAAGCCGAGGTTGCGCTTGATGATGCGGCGCTCGTCCTCGGTCAGGCCGTTCGGGTCCTTCCACATCGCGATGTCGCGCGTCATGTTGACTTCCTGCGGCATCCAGTGGTTGGAGCAGGCGGCCAGGTACTTTTCCCAGGCCCACTTGTACTTGAACGGCACCAGCTGGTTGACGTCGGTCTGGCCGTTGATGATGCGCTTGTCGGCGGCGTTGACGCGGCGGTGCGCTGGCCGGTTGCGCGGCCGGCGCGTGCGCGGGCGGCGGTGCGAACGCACCGGCGCGAGCGCGACATCGTCGAGGGCGCGCAGCGCGGGTTGCGGAATTTGGGGAGAGTGACCCGCCTGCGAGAGGGAGTGGCTCACCTCGCGGTTCGGCGTGAATGAACCGCTGTTCGATGCTGGCGATGTGGGCTTGACTTCTTCGTCCCAGGTCAACATAAGTTTTCCAATGCTCGGATTATGTGAGCAGTGATGCGAAATGCAAAGTGTCCGTTCACATCACTGCCCGATTGTGTTGCTCAATTGCATCGCGATGTGTCGGAGAACACCGACAGAATTTCGCGACGCGTGTCTTCCTTCATGGTCACTGGCAGGCTTCGCAGCCCGGATCGTCGATCGCGCAGAACTTGATGTCGGTCGCCGGCGCCGCCGCGTTCATCTGCGCCTGCGCCGCCGCGGCAGCGGCTTCGAGCGCGCTCATGCCGCCGCGCGCCGCGCCCGACGACACCGCGTTCAGGCGGCCCGACTGCACCGTCGATTTCTCGGCGTGCGTCGCGCTGCTGGTGCGCAGGTAGTAGGTGGTCTTCAGGCCGCGCAGCCAGGCCAGCTTGTAGGTGTCGTCCAGCTTCTTGCCCGAGGCGCCCGCCATGTAGATATTGAGCGACTGCGCCTGGTCGATCCATTTCTGGCGGCGCGCCGCGGCTTCCACCAGCCAGACCGGCTCGACCTCGAAGGCCGTCGCGTAGAGCGCCTTGACTTCCTGCGGCACCCGGTCGATCGGGCGCAGCGAGCCGTCGAAGTGCTTCAGGTCCATGACCATCACGTCGTCCCACAGGCCCAGGCGCTTCAGGTCGCGCACCAGGTAGTGGTTGATGACGGTGAACTCGCCCGACAGGTTGGACTTGACCGACAGGTTGCCGAAGCACGGCTCGATCGAGGCGTCCACGCCGATGATGTTGGAGATGGTCGCCGTCGGCGCGATGGCCACGCAGTTGGAGTTGCGCATGCCGTCCTTGGCGATCTTCTTGCGCAGGGCGTCCCAGTCCAGCGTGGCCGAGCGGTCGACCTCGACATAGCCGCCGCGCTGCTGCGCCAGCAGGTCCAGCGTGTCCAGCGGCAGGATGCCCTTGTCCCACAGCGAGCCCTTGTAGCTGGAGTACTTGCCGCGCTCGCGGGCCAGCTCGGTCGAGGCCCAGTAGGCGTGGTAGCAGACGGCTTCCATCGAGCGGTCGGCGAACTCGACGGCTGCTCGCGAGGCGTAGGGGATGCGCAGTTCGTACAGCGCGTCCTGGAAGCCCATCACGCCCAGGCCCACCGGGCGGTGGCGCAGGTTGGAGTCGCGCGCCTTCTTGACGGCGTAGTAGTTGATGTCGATCACGTTGTCGAGCATGCGCATCGCCGTCGTGATCGTCTTCTTCAGCTTGTCGTGGTCGACCGGCGCCGTCCTTCAGGTGCTGCAGCAGGTTGACCGAGCCCAGGTTGCAGACGGCGGTTTCGGTGTCGCTGGTGTTGAGCGTGATCTCGGTGCACAGGTTGGACGAGTGCACCACGCCGGCGTGCTGCTGGGGCGAGCGGACGTTGCAGGCGTCCTTGAAGGTGATCCAGGGATGGCCGGTCTCGAACAGCATGGTGAGCATCTTGCGCCACATGTCGGTGGCCTGCACCGTCTTGCTGGGCTTGATCTCGCCGCGCCTGGCCTTCTCTTCGTAGGCCACGTAGGCCTTCTCGAACTCGACGCCGAACTTGTCGTGCAGGTCGGGCACGTTGGAGGGCGAGAACAGCGTCCACTCGCCTTTTTCCATCACGCGGCGCATGAACAGGTCGGGGATCCAGTTGGCCGTGTTCATGTCGTGCGTGCGGCGGCGGTCGTCGCCGGTGTTCTTGCGCAGCTCCAGGAACTCCTCGATGTCCAGGTGCCAGGTTTCCAGGTAGGTGCAGACGGCGCCCTTGCGCTTGCCGCCCTGGTTCACGGCCACGGCCGTGTCGTTGACCACCTTCAGGAACGGCACCACGCCCTGCGACTCGCCGTTGGTGCCCTTGATGTGGGAGCCCAGCGCGCGCACGCGGGTCCAGTCGTTGCCCAGGCCGCCGGCGAACTTGGACAGCAGGGCGTTTTCCTTGATCGACTCGTAGATGCCGTCCAGGTCGTCCGGCACCGTGGTCAGGTAGCAGGAGGACAGCTGCGAGCGCAGCGTGCCGCTGTTGAACAGCGTGGGCGTGCTGGACATGAAGTCGAAGCTCGACAGCACTTCGTAGAACTCGATGGCGCGGGCTTCGCGGTCGATCTCGTTGAGCGCCAGGCCCATGGCCACGCGCATGAAGAAGGCCTGCGGCAGCTCGATGCGGGTCTTGCGCACGTGCAGGAAGTAGCGGTCGTACAGGGTCTGCAGGCCCAGGTAGTCGAACTTCAGGTCGCGCTCGGCCTTGAGCGCCGCGCCCAGCCGCTTCAGGTCGTACTGCAGCAGCTTCTCGTCCAGCAGCTCGTTGTCCACGCCCTTCTTGATGAAGCCGGGGAAGTAGTCGGCGTAGCTGCTGCGCCATCTCGGCCGGCGGCAGGTCGCGGCCCAGCACTTCCTTGAAGATGGTGTGCAGCAGCAGGCGCGCGGTGGCGTAGGTGTAGTCCGGGTCCTTCTCGATCAGCGTGCGGGCGGCCAGGATCGAGGCCTTGTAGACCTCGTCCATCGGCACGCCGTCGTACAGGTTGCGCATGGTCTCGGCCATGATCGGGTCGGGCTTGACGTCGGCGCCCAGGTTCTGGCAGGCCGATTCGATCAGGCCCTTCAGGTGGTCCAGGTCCAGCGGGACGCGCTGGCCGCCGTCGAGCACGTGCAGCGTCGGGCGCCTGCGGGCGCTTCCTGCACGGTCTGCTTGGCGCGCTCCTGCGTGCGGCGCTCGCGGTACAGCACGTAGGCGCGGGCGATCTCGTGGTGGCCGCCGCGCATCAGGCCCAGTTCGACCTGGTCCTGCACGTCCTCGATGTGGAAGGTGCCGCCGCCCGGGCGCGAACGCACCAGCGCGCGGATCACGGCCTGGGTCAGGCCGTCGACGGTTTCGCGCACGCTGGCCGACGCCGCGCCCTGCGTGCCGTGCACGGCCAGGAAGGCCTTCATCATCGCGATGGCGATCTTGTTCGGCTCGAACGGCACCACGGCGCCGTTGCGGCGGATGATCTGGTAGTGGGCCAGCGGGTTGGCGGCGGCGTCGGCCGCGCGGCGGAAGCGGGCGGTGTGCGTGCCTGCGGCGGGCCGGTGTGGGGAACTGACGTGCTCAAAGCGATTTGCATGTGTTCCTCTTCGCGCGTTGTCTGGATGATTCGGTGTCGGCAGGGCGCCGGAGTAGTACCCGGCTGCCCGACTCGAGGACACTATATATGGGGCTTTCGGGCTTTCAAGCACTATAGGTAGTGGTTTGCCTGGGAGTGCGGTGCATATCCCTGTGGATAGCTTGTTGAGCGTTTTCCATGGTCGAGCGCCCGGGCGCGCCAGCCCTGCGCCGTCCGTGCACAGGCGGTCAGGACGGGAAAACAGTGCGCGGCCAGGCCAGGCTGCGCCGCAGCCGGGCCCACTCGAAGCCCGCGCCCGGGTCGCCCTTGCGGCCCGGCGCGATGTGTTCGTGCCCGGCGATGTGCTCGATCGGGTAGCGCTGCGCGATCGCGGCGCACAGGCCGGCCAGGGCCTCGTACTGCGCCGGCTCGAACGCGTCGCCCTCCAGCCCTTCGAGCTCGATGCCGATCGAGTCGTCGTTGCAGTCGTCGCGGCCGCGGTAGTGCGAGGCGCCGGCGTGCCAGGCGCGGTCGTCGCAGCTGACGAACTGCCAGAGCTCGCCGTTGCGCCGGATGTAGAAATGCGCCGAGACCGTGATGCCTTCGATGGTCTTGAAGTAGGGATGGGCGTTCCAGTCCAGCGTGTTGGTGAACAGCCGCTGCACCTCGTCGCCGCCGTAGGCCGGGCGGCAGGCTGATCGAATGCACGACGATCAGGTCGATGCATGCGCCCGGGCGGCCGGGCACCGAAGTTCGGGGACGCGAGCTTGCGCGCGAAGCGGTACCAGCCGGCCTGCCACAGGCCGCGGGCCGGGCTGTCAGGCCGCTCGTCATTCGGCTCGTCGCCGTTGGGCGCCGCGATGGCCAGCCGGGCGATGCGGTAGCGGATCTGCCGCAGGCGACAGGCCCAGCCGCTGCGCCGCGGCGGTGCGGTTGAAGCCGCTTTCGTGCAGGGCCTTGACCAGGATTTCGCGCTCCTGCTGGTCCAGGTAGGCCTGCAGGTCGGCGGGCACGGCGCACCGGCGCCGGCGGCGCGTGCGCTGGAGCAGGGGCCGCGGCGGCCTCGGCGGCAACGGCCGGCGGCATCTGGGTCGGCGCGAAGTCGACCTGCAGCTCCTCGCCGTCGCTCAGGGCCACGGCGCGGTGCAGCAGGTTCTCCAGTTCGCGCACGTTGCCGCCCAGCGGATGCGCGCACAGCTGCTCGACCACCGAGCGGCGACAGCACCGGCAGCGGCATGCCCGACTCCTGCGCGATGCGCGCCAGCAGGGCCTCGCACAGCGCGGGCAGGTCTTCGCGCCGCTCGCGCAGCGGCGGCACCAGGATCTCGATCACGTTCAGGCGGTAGTACAGGTCCTGGCGGAACCGCCCGGCATGCACGTCGGCGGCCAGGTCCTTGTGGGTGGCGCTGACGATGCGCACGTCCACCGCGTCTTCCTGGGTCGAGCCGAGCGCGCGCACCTGCCGCTCCTGGATGGCGCGCAGCAGCTTCGATTGCATGGCCAGCGGCAGGTCGCCGATCTCGTCGAGGAACAGCGTGCCGCCGCGCGCGGCCTGGAAGTAGCCCTCGCGGTCCTGGTTGGCGCCGGTGTACGAGCCCTTCTTCGCGCCGAAGAATTCGGCTTCGAGCAGCGATTCGGGGATGGCGCTGCAATTGACGGCCACGAACGGGCCTTCGGCGCGGTGGCTGCAGGCGTGGATCGGCGCGCGCCACCAGTTCCTTGCCGGTGCCGGACTCGCCGCGCACCAGCACCGGCGCCATGCTGCGCGCCACCTTGGCGATGCGCTCCTTGACGTTGCGCATGGGCTGGGATTCGCCCACCAGCCGCTGCAGCGCCCCCTGGCCCGTCGGCGCCCGCTCGCCGGCGCCGGCCGCGCGCGCGCCGCCGGGGCCGCGGCACGCGCCCGCGTGGGCGCCGCCGTTTCCTGGATCGCCGAGGCGACCACGGTGCGGAACTGCTTCAGGTCCACCGGCTTGGTGAGGTAGTCGAAGGCGCCGGCCTTGAGCGCCTCCACCGCGTTCTCGGCCGAGCCGTAGGCGGTCATGACGATGCAGCGCTCGCTGCGCTGCTGCGCCAGCATGCGATGCAGCAGTTCCAGCCCCAGGCCGTCCGGCAGGCGCATGTCGGTGATCACGGCGTCGAACTTCTTGGCCTGCAGCTGCTCCCAGGCCTCGGCCAGCGTGCCGGCGGCATCGACGCGGTAGCCCTCGCGCAGCAGCGTGAGCTCGTACAGGGTGCGCAGGTCGGGCTCGTCGTCGACGACCAGGACCTGCGCGGGCGCGGTGGTCGGACATCAGGCGGCTATTGTGTCAAATGAGGCGGCGCCTGCCAGCGGCCGCCACCGGCGGCCGGAAGCTCACCCGGAACTCGTTGCCCTCGCGCGCATTGCTGGCCGAGCCGGCGATGCTGCGCTCGTAGCCGATGCTCGCCGCCGTGGCGCTCGCACAGCTCGCGGCAGATGTACAGGCCCAGGCCGCTGGAGCGGCTTTCCGAGGAAAAGAACGGCTCGAACAGGTGGCGCTCCACGGTGGGCTCCAGCGGCGCGCCGTCGCTCCACACGCGCAAGGTGACCTGCCCGGCCGCCATCTGGGTGGACACCCGGATCGAATCGGGCTTCTCGCCGGCGTAGCGCAGCGCGTTGTCCAGCAGGTTGACCAGCACGCGGCGCAGGTGGTCGGCCTCGAACGGCACGCGCGCGTTGCGCGCCAGAGCGACAGCTGCAGGCGGCCGCCACTGCCCGTCTGCATGGCCCAGTCGCTGCAGGCAGACGGCCACGGCGGCGTCCAGGTCGAGCGCCGGCGGCGCGGCCGGCCCCTGGTGCTGCACGCGCGAGATGTCCAGGATCTCGTCGACGATCTGCGCCAGCCGCTGCGCGTTCTTGCGCACCAGCGAACTCAGCTGCCGCAGGGCCGGCTCGCGCAGGTCTTCTTCCATCAGCGCGTTGGCCTGCGCGATGGCCGCGAGCGGATTGCGGATCTCGTGGGCGACCGCAGCCGACATGCGGCCCATCGCGGCGAGCTTCTCGGTGCGCAGGCGCGCCTCCATCTCGCGCAGGTCTTCCAGGAACATCACGCAGAGGCGTCGGCGTGGGTAGTCGTGGGACGTGAGCCGGGTGCGAACGTGGATGCGGCGCAGGCTCGAGCCCTGTTCTTCCAGCGCGACCTCGGCGAGTTGCGCGGTGTGTTCGCCGAAGGTCAGCTGCGCCAGCTCCATCATCGGGCGCCATGCCGGCCGGTCCGTCAGCGCGAATGCGGCGCGGCTGCCCGCCAGGCCGAAGCCCAGCAGCATGCGCGCCGCCGGGTTGGCGGCGTGCACGCGGCCGCTGGCGTCGACCACCAGTACGCCGTCGGTGAGCGTTTCGATGACCAGCTCGTTGACCTGGGCCTGTACGCGGGCGGCTCGCTGGCCGTGGCGCGCGGCCTGCTCCTCGCGCGCAAGGCGGGCCGCCAGCTGGTTGGCCAGGAAGGCCAGCGCGAAGTAGCCGCTGCCGGTGAGGCCGGCCTGCAGGAAGCGGGCGGCGGTTTCGGCGGGAACGTGCAGCGACAGCACCCAGGCGTCGGTCAGGAGCAGCAGGGCAACGCCGGCGGCGGTGCCCAGCGCCAGCAGCGCCGAGCCGAGCACCGAACCCATCAGTACGGGCAGCGCAAACAGCGGCGAATAGTTGATGCCGCCGGCCTGCAGGAACTGCAGCGTCGAAAACGCCAGCAGGTCGATCCCGATCGTGGACACCCACTGGGGATCGAAGGCGCGCCCGGGCGGCAACGGGCGGGTGAAGATCCGCACCGCCAGCGTGGCGGCCAGGTAGGTGGCACACAGCCCGATCAGCCAGCGGCTGATGTTCAGCGACGGCACCAGCGCGAACAGCACGGACAGCAGCACCAGCAGCACGAGCGCAATGGCCACGCGCGCTGACATGAAGCCGCGCCACAGCCGCGCGAACGGCGAATCCGCCGTCAATTCGGCGGAGAGCGGCGCGAAGCCGGGGTCCGGGGGCGCGGCCGCCATCTTCAGCCTCCCGCGCGCAGGCGGTGTTCGGCGCAGCAGTACAGCCGGCCGTCGGGGCCCGGCAACGCGTCGATACGCGGCAGGTGGACCGAGCAGACCGGGCACTGCACCATGTCCTGGGGCAGCTGCGGGGCTTGCGGCCGCCGCGCGTCTCGCGGCAGCTCGGCGTCGCGGCCCCGGCGCCAGTACCAGACAACGGCAAGCACGACCGCCAGGAGGATGAGGTACTTCATGGCTGGGCCCCGGCCGTGCCGCTACCGCTTGAGCACCACTTCGAGCACGAAGCGGGACCCGGCGTAGGCCAGCAGCAACAGCAGCGACCCGATGTACAGCACGCGCACCGCCTTGCGGCCGCGCCAGCCGAAGCGAAGCCGGCCCAGCAGCAGGCCTGCGAACACCACCCAGGCCAGGATGGAGAACACGGTCTTGTGGTCCCAGCGGATGCCGGTGTGCCCCTGGCCGTAGAGCATCTCGCTGAAAAACAGGCCGGCCACCAGCGTGGCGGAAAGCAGCACGAAGCCCGCGTTGGCAAAGCGGAAGGTCAGGCGTTCGAGCGTCAGCAGCGGCAGGCCCGCGTGGGGGTCGGCGGCCTGCCGGATCTGCCGCTCCGCCCGGTTCATGAGCCAGGCGTGGACCACGGCGGCGGCGAACAGGCCGTAGGAAGCGATGCCCAGCGCCCAGTGCAGCGGCAGCCAGGGCGACGCTGACACATGCAGCGGCGTGCCGGGAAACGCGAGCGCCAGCAGCACGGTGATGCTGCCCAGGCCCGCCAGCGCCCAGCGCGCCTGCAATTGCGGGAACAGCTGGCGTTCCACCGCATACACGGTCAGCACCAGCCAGGCGGTGACCGACAGCGCAGGCGCGAAGCCGAAGCGCGCCGGCTCCGCCAACAGGCCCCAGGCCAGCAAGACCAAGTGCAGCAGCCATGCGACCAGCAGGGCAATGCGCGCGGCGCGCTCGGACAGGCGGGCCGCGCCGGCGGCGGGAACGGCATAGGCCGCCGCGGTCGCCAGCGTCAGCACCACGCTCGCAGAAGACGCACTGGCTAGAATCATGGGTCACAGTTTAGCCTTGCTTCCCGCCCGAAGCCCACCGATCCGGTCAACGCCGGGGCATTCTCTTATATGGCTTCCACCCTCACCGACAAACTCTCCCGCCTGGCCAAGGAAATCCGCGGCCAGGCCCGCATCACCGAAGCCAACGTGCAGGACATGCTGCGCGAGGTGCGCATGGCGCTGCTCGAGGCGGACGTCGCCCTGCCCGTGGTGCGCGACTTCATCGCGCGCGTCAAGGAAAAGGCGCTGGGCCAGGAGGTGCTGGGTTCGCTGTCGCCCGGCCAGGCCCTGGTGGGCATCGTCAACCGCGAACTCGCGGCCACCATGGGCCAGGGCGTGGCCGACATCAACCTGCAGGCGCAGCCGCCGGCGGTGATCCTGATGGCCGGCCTGCAGGGCGCGGGCAAGACCACCACCACCGCCAAGCTGGCCAAGCACCTGATCGAAAAGCGCAAGAAGAAGGTGCTGACCGTCTCCGGCGACGTCTACCGCCCGGCGGCGATCGAGCAGCTCAAGACCGTGACCGCGCAGGCCGGCGCGGAGTGGTTCCCCAGTTCGCCCGACCAGAAGCCGGTGGATATTGCGAAGGCCGCGCTCGATTTCGCCAAGCGCGAGTATTTCGACGTGCTGCTGGTGGACACCGCCGGCCGCCTGGCGATCGACGAGGCGCTGATGCGCGAGATCAAGGAGCTGCACGCCGCGCTCAACCCGGTCGAGACGCTGTTCGTCGTCGATGCGATGCAGGGCCAGGACGCCGTCAACACCGCCAAGGCCTTCAAGGAGGCGCTGCCGCTGACCGGCATCATCCTCACCAAGATGGACGGCGATTCGCGCGGCGGCGCGGCGCTGTCGGTGCGGCAGGTCACCGGCGCGCCGATCAAGTTCGCGGGCGTCACCGAGAAGATCGACGGGCTGGAAGTGTTCGACGCCGAGCGCCACGCCGGCCGCATCCTGGGCATGGGCGACATCGTGGCGCTGGTCGAGCAGGTCACGGCCGGGGTCGACATGGAAGCGGCGCAGAAGCTCGCGGCCAAGGTCAAGAGCGGCAGCGGCTTCGACCTGAACGACTTCCTGGGCCAGATCCAGCAGATGAAGGGCATGGGCGGCCTGTCCAGCCTGATCGACAAGATGCCCGCCGCGATGCAGGCCAAGGCCGGCCAGGTCGACATGAACAAGGCCGAGAAGGACATCCGCCGCAAGGAAGGCATCATCCAGAGCATGACGCCGCTGGAGCGGCGCAAGCCCGAGCTGATCAAGGCCACCCGCAAGCGCCGCATCGCCGCCGGCGCCGGCGTTCACGTGCAGGAAGTCAACCGGCTGCTCAACGAGTTCGAGCAGATGCAGGGCATGATGAAGAAGATGAAGGGCGGCGGCCTGATGAAGATGATGAAGCGCATGGGCGGGATGAAAGGCGGCATGCCGGGCATGCCGCGCTAGAGGGTTTGCGCTTCTGCGGGACGGCTGAGGGGCGCCCTGTGGCGCGAATGCCCCGTCCCGGTCCGGTCCGGACCAGAGGCAGGGAGGCTACGCGGCCGCCTCTTCCTTCACCAGCACTTCGCCCCGCAGCGAATGCGAATTCGCTTCGGTGACGCGCACGTCGATCATCTGGCCCGACCAGCGCGCGCCGGGCCCTTGAAGTTCACCATCCGGTTGCACTCGGTGCGGCCCGGCCAGCTCGCTCGCGTCCTTGCGCGACGGGCCCTCGACCAGGATGCGCTGCACGGTGCCGACGCGGCTGTCGCTGATGCGCCGCATGTTGTCCTCGATCACGGCCTGCAGCTGCTGCAGCCGCGCGCAGCTTCACCTCGTGCGGCGTGTCGTCGTGCAGCGTGGCGGCCGGCGTGCCCGGGCGCGGGCTGAAGATGAAGCTGAAGCTGTTGTCGTAGCCGACGTCGTCGATCAGCTTCATCATCTTGGCGAAGTCGTCGTCGGTCTCGCCGGGAAAGCCGACGATGAAGTCGCTGGACAGCGCCATGTCGGGGCGGATCGCGCGCAGCTTGCGCACCGTGCTCTTGTATTCCATGGCCGTGTAGCCGCGCTTCATCGCCATCAGGATGCGGTCGCTGCCGTGCTGCACCGGCAGGTGCAGGTGGCTCACCAGCTTGGGCACCTTGGCGTAGACGTCGATCAGGCGCTGCGTGAACTCGTTCGGGTGGCTGGTGGTGTAGCGGATGCGCTCGATGCCGGGGATGTCGGCCACGTACTCGATCAGCAGCGCGAAGTCGGCGATCTCCGCGCGTGTCGCCCATCCTGCCGCGGTAGGCGTTGACGTTCTGGCCCAGCAGCGTGACTTCCTTCACGCCCTGGTCGGCCAGGCCGGCCACTTCGACCAGCACGTCGTCGAACGGGCCGCGAGACTTCCTCGCCGCGCGTGTAGGGCACGACGCAGTAGCTGCAGTACTTGGAGCAGCCTTCCATGATGCTGACGAAGGCGGTGGCGCCGTCCACCCGCGCCGGCGGCAGGTTGTCGAACTTCTCGATCTCGGGAAAGCTGATGTCCACCTGCGGGCGCTGCTGCGCTCGCGCGCTGCGCAGCAGCTCGGGCAGGCGGTGCAGCGTCTGCGGGCCGAACACCACGTCCACGTAGGGCGCGCGCTCGATGATGGCCGCGCCTTCCTGGCTGGCGACGCAGCCGCCGACGCCGATCAGCACGCCCTTTTGCTTCAGGTGCTTGACGCGGCCGAGGTCGCTGAACACCTTCTCCTGCGCCTTCTCGCGCACCGAGCAGGTGTTGAACAGGATCAGGTCGGCCTCGTCCACGTTCTGCGTCGGCTCGTAGCCCTGCGCGGCGTTCATCACGTCGGCCATCTTGTCCGAGTCGTACTCGTTCATCTGGCAGCCGAAGGTCTTGATGAAGACTTTCTTGGTCATGGCGCGCGCTCCCGTCATCGAAGCGGCGCGGCGCCGAAGATCGATGGCCAGCAGCTCGGCGAAGCGCTGGTAGCCGTCGGCGCCGCCGCCGGCCGCGGCGCCGCCGAGCTTGCCGTACTCCTCGTCGCGTGAGGATCCAGACCTCGTGCACCAGGCCGGCGGCGTCGCGGCGGTAGACCACCGGCAGCGTCTTGCCGACCAGGCCGCCCGACAGCACCAGCATGTTGTTGAGGTCGCGGATGCGCGAGCCGGGCGACAGCCGGTCGGGCTTGCCGTCCAGCGTGACTTGGGGCGGCGCCGTGACGACGATCTGTGCCCAGCACGACGTCCTTGGGGGCGTCGCGCTGCGATGGCCCTGGCGCCGAAGGCCGCGGCCGGCGGCACAGGCGAGGCGCCAAGGCGAAGGCAAGAGCGAATCCTGCAGCGGTTCATGGTGTAGATCCAGAGGCTGTCAAATGACAAAGGCACTGTGCGCGACAGTGCCTTCGATGTCAACGCCGCGGCGTCGAGTGTCTGGTGGCGCTTCACGGACTCGAACCGCGGACCTGTGGATTATGATTCCATCGCTCTAACCGACTGAGCTAAAGCGCCGAGCCGGATTCGAACCACGGACGCGGCATTATGATGCCGCGCTCTAACCGACTGAGCTATAGCGCCGAGCGCCTTATAGCGAAGCCGCGCCTCACCGGTGCTTGAACTGCGCCTTGCGCTTGTTCACGAAGGCGTCCATGCCTTCCTTCTGGTCGGCGGTGGCGAACAGGGCGTGGAACATGCGGCGCTCGAACATCACGCCGTCGGACAGGCCGCTCTCGAAGGCGCGGTTGACCGACTCCTTGGCCGCCATCACCGCGATCTGCGAGAAGTCGCAGATCGTGCAGCGCCGCGCCCAGCGCCTCGTCCATCAGCTTGTCCAGCGGCACGACGCGGCTGACCAGGCCCGGCGCGCTCGGCTTCGGCGGCGTCCATCATGCGGCCGGTCAGCGCCATGTCCATCGCCTTGGCCTTGCCCACCGCGCGCGGCAGGCGCTGGGTGCCGCCGGCGCCGGGGATGATGCCCAGCTTGATCTCGGGCTGGCCGAACTTCGCGTTGTCGGCGGCGATGATGAAGTCGCACATCATCGCCAGCTCGCAGCCGCCGCCCAGCGCGAAGCCGCTCACGGCGGCGATCACCGGCTTGCGGATCGAGCGGATGGTCTCCCAGTTGCGGGTGATGTAGTCGCCCTTGTAGACGTCGGCGAAGCCGTAGCTGGCCATCGCGCCGATGTCGGCGCCGGCGGCGAAGGCCTTCTCGCTGCCGGTGATGATCATGCAGCCGATGGCCTCGTCGGCGTCGAAGGCCTTGAGGGCCGCGCCGAGCTCGTCCATCAGCTGGTTGTTCAGCGCGTTGAGCTGCTTGGGGCGGTTCAGCGTGACGATGCCGACCTTGCCGCCTTCGGTGCGCACCTCGATGAGTTCGTAGGCCATTGGCGATCTCCTTGTTCTGGATTTTTCGACTATACCGAACGGGCGAAGTTAGCCGACCGATCGGTCGGTCAATGCTAGAGTAACGTCCAGGAGACTGACCGGCCAGGGCAACTGGAGCCTCGAATGACAGAAGAAACCGTCCTGTACGAAACCCGCGGCGCGGTGGCGTTGATCACGCTGAACCGGCCGCAGTCGCTCAACAGCTTCACCCGCCAGATGCACCGGGAGCTGTGGGCCGCGCTCGACCGCATCGAGGCCGACAAGGCGATCCGCGCGCTCGTGATCACCGGCGCCGGCCGCGGCTTTTGCGCCGGCGCCGACCTGGCCGAGTTCGATTTCGAGCCGGGCCCGGACCTGGTCCAGCGCGCCGACCCCGGGCCCGTGATCGAGCAGGCCTTCAATCCCACGGTGCGCAGGCTGCAGGCCTTGCGCGTGCCCACGGTCGCGGCGGTCAACGGCGTCGCCGCCGGCGCCGGCGCGTCGCTGGCGATGACCTGCGACCTGGCGGTCGCCGCGCCCAGCGCGAGCTTCATCCAGGCCTTCAGCAAGATCGGGCTGATCCCCGACGCCGGCGGCAGCTGGTTCCTGGTCAAGAAGCTGGGGCTGGCGCGCGCCATGGGCGCCGCGATGCTGGGCGACAAGCTGAGCGCCCAGGACGCCAAGGAGTGGGGAATGATCTGGGACGTGGCGCCCGAGGGCGAGGACTGCGTCGAGGCGGCGATGAAGCTGGCGCAGCGGCTGGCCGCCATGCCGACCACGCGCGCTGGTCGCGACGCGCGCAGCTGCTGCGGGCCGCCGCGTCGCGCGACCTCGACGCGCAGCTCGACGCCGAGCGCGACACGCAGTCGGCGCTGGGCAAGACGCACGACTACATCGAAGGCGTGATGGCGTTCCGCGAAAAGCGCCCGGCGCAGTTCAAGGGCGAATGATGCACGAACGCGCGCTGGCCGCCCGCGTCGGCGAGGCGATGTTCGCCGCCGACCGCGCCACCAGGGATTTCATGGACATCGAGCTGGTCCGCTGCGAGCCGGGCCGCGCCGTGATGCGCATGACGGTGCGCGAGCCGATGCTCAACGGCCACGACATCTGCCACGGCGGCCTGATCTTCACGCTGGCCGATTCCACCTTCGCGTACGCCTGCAACAGCCGCAACACGCAACACGGTGGCCGCCGGCTGCAGCATCGAGTTCCTCAAGCCCGGCCGGCTGGGCGACGTGCTGACCTGCGAAGGCGTGGAGCAGGTGCTGCAGGGCCGCCACGGCATCTACGACATGAAGGTGACCAACCAGCGCGGCGAGGTGGTCGCCATGTTCCGCGGCAAGAGCACCCAGATCAAGGGCCACGTCATTGCCGGAGCCGGACATGAAAGAGTTTTCCCCTGGAGCCGATCGAGAAGGCCAGCGTCGACGAGCTGCGGGCGCTGCAGCTCAAGCGCCTGCAGGCGACGCTGCAGCACGCGTACGCCAACTCGCCGGTCTACCGCGCCAAGTTCGACGCGGCCGGCGTCCATCCGGAGGACTGCCGGTCGCTGGCCGACCTCGCGAAGTTTCCGTTCACCACCAAGCAGGACCTGCGCGACAGCTACCCGTTCGGCATGTTCGCCGTGCCGCGCGAGCAATGCGTGCGCATCCACGCGTCCAGCGGCACCACCGGCAAGCCCACGGTGGTGGGCTACACGCGCGAACGACATCGACACCTGGGCGGACGTGATGGCGCGCAGCATCCGCGCCGTCGGGCGCGCGGCCGGGCGACCTGGTGCACGTGAGCTACGGCTACGGCCTGTTCACCGGCGGGCTGGGCGCGCACTACGGCGCCGAGAAGCTCGGCCTCACGGTGGTGCCCTTCGGCGGCGGCCAGACCGAGCGCCAGGTCCAGCTGATCAACGACTTCCGGCCCGACATCATCATGGTCACGCCCAGCTACATGCTGGCGATCGCCGACGAGTTCGAGCGCCAGGGGCTGGACCCGGCGCGGTCCAGCCTGCGCCTGGGCATCTTCGGCGCCGAGCCCTGGACCAACGACATGCGCGCGGCCATCGAGCAGCGCATGGGCATGGACGCCGTCGACATCTACGGCCTGTCCGAAGTGATGGGCCCGGGCGTGGCCAACGAATGCGTCGAGACCAAGGACGGCCCGACGATCTGGGAAGACCATTTCTATCCCGAGATCATCGATCCCGAAACCGGCGAAGTGCTGCCCGACGGCGAGTTCGGCGAGCTGGTGTTCACCAGCCTGACCAAGGAGGCGCTGCCGATCATCCGCTACCGCACGCGCGACCTCACGCGCCTGCTGCCCGGCACGGCGCGCACCATGCGGCGGATGGAGAAGATCACCGGCCGCAGCGACGACATGATGATCGTGCGCGGCGTCAACGTGTTCCCGACGCAGATCGAGGAGCTGATCCTCAAGCGCGCCGAACTGGCGCCGCACTACCAGTGCATCCTCACGCGCGAGGGCCCGCTGGACGCGCTGACGGTGGCCGTGGAGACGCGCCCGGACGTCGCCGCACGACTCGAGCGAGGCGCACGGCCGCCGCGCAGATGCTGGCGCACGAGATCAAGACCTACATCGGCACCTCGGCGCGCATCGAGCTGCGCGCCGGCGGCGGCGTCGAGCGCAGCCTGGGCAAGGCCAAGCGGGTGCTGGACCAGCGCAATCTGTAGCGGTCCGCCCGCTCAGCGCTGCTCGATCTTGTCGACGATCAGGTCGACGTACGTGCCTCGCCCATGCTGACGCGGATGCGCACCGGCAGGTATTGCAGGCTGGGCGCGAACCACATTTCGGCGGTGATGTTGCCGCGCGGATTGGCGATCGGCCGCGGCTTGAGGTGGAAGGCGTCGACCGGGCCGAGCTGCGGGCGTCTGCAGGGTTTCGCGGCCGACGATGTCGTAGGTCCACAGGTCGACCCCGCCGGGACGCGCCATCCAGAAGCTCACGCTGCGGCCCACCTCCAGCGCCTCCTGGCCGGTGGCGAAGCGATGGCTGAGCTCCACGAACTGGCTGGCCGTGTCCTGCACGCCCGGCGGCCGCGGCACGCTGCGGCCGTCGTCGAGGGTGATGGTCTCGTCGCCCAGCCGCGCGCCGCGCGGGCCGCTGCGCCGCAACTCTTCGTAGGCCCGGGGAAAGAGGCCCTGCGGCGTGACCTCGCCCTGGCTGGTCAGCACCAGCGACGCGAGCAGCGTGACGTCGATGTCCACCCGCGTCTCGTAGCGGTCGCCCTGGCGCTGCCACTGCACGCGCGCGTTGCCGTGCAGGTCGCCGCTGCGGAAATGGCCGCCGAGCCGGTAGTTCAGGCGGGTGTCCGCCGGCCAGCTGTCCGCAGCGGCGGCTGCGCTCGCCGAAGCGGGTGAAGACGCCGCAGCTGCCGCGGGTGGCGGGCGGGCTGCTGGCCACGGCCTGCCGGCGCGTCTGGCCACCGGCTTGTTCCTGCGGCGGCGAAGGCGGCAGCTCGGGCGGGGCCGCGCTCTCGGGCGGCGGCGCTGAGGCGGCAGGCTCCGGCGGCGCGGGGACCGCGGGCGCCACGGAGCGCGTGGCGACGCGCCGCGGCCTTGCGACGGGCGACGGTGCAGGGCGCGGCGGCACGACGGCCACCGCGGTGTCCTGCCGAAGCAGGCGCGTGAACATGGGCGTGGCCAGCGGCCGCAGCACGGCGGACCTGCTCCAGCTGGTCGCCGAGCCATTGCAGGGCCAGCAGGTGCACCAGCAGCACGGCCGCCAGCAGCGCCAGCAGCCGGCGGCCGAAACCGGCGGTCAGGCGTGCGGCGCCAGCCATGGCTGGGCCCGGGCGGCGTCGCGCAGGACCAGCCGCCAGGTGGTGACCGCCGCCGGCAGGTTCAGCTCGAGCCGCAGCAGGCGGCGGTCGCGCGCCACCAGCGCCGTCACCTTCCGGTGGCTGCCGGCGTAGAGCAGCAGGTCGTCGAGCTTGGCCATGCGCCAGCCGGTGCCGGCCACTTCGACGCCCAGCCATTCGTCGTTCGCCGCGATGCCGGCCTGCTCGGCGGCGCCGCCCCGCAGCACGGTCTTGATCTGGATGCCCGCCGTCTCGGTCACGCGCAGTCCCAGCCGCTGCTGCAGTTGCGCCGGCTCCTCGAGCACGACCACCCCGTGGGGCCGCAGCAATTCTTCCAGCGGCAGCTCGCGCGTGCCATGCACCCAGGCCGCGATCTCGCGGGTGAAGGCGCGTCCGCCCAGCTCCTTGAGCACGGCGGCGAAGTCGGCTTCGGTCATCGGGCCGGCCTTGCAGCGCTGCCACAGGGCGCGCATCACCTCGTCCAGCGTCGTGTGGCCCTCGGCGCGCAGGGTCAGGTCGAAGCACAGCGCCACCAGGGCGCCCTTGGTGTAGTAGCTCACCGTCGCGTTGGCGGTGTTCTCGTCCTGCCGGTAGTACTTGACCCAGGCGTCGAAGCTGGCCTGCGCCACGGCCTGCACTTCGCGCCCCGGCGTCTGCAGCACCTGGTTGATGGTCTTGTTCAGCAGCTTCAGGTAGGCGGCGTCGTCGATCAGGCCGGCGCGGCGCAGCAGCAGGTCGTCGTAATAGCTGGTGAAGCCCTCGAAGAACCAGAGCAGCTGCGTATAGTTTTCGCCGGTGTAGTCGTAGTGCGTGAATTCGGCGGGCCGCAGGTGCTTGACGTTCCAGGTGTGGAAGTACTCGTGGCTGATCAGGCCCAATAAGGTGATGTAGCCGTCGCGTCTGCCGCGCCTCGCCCAGCCGGGGCAGGTCGCGCCGCGACGCGATGAGGGCGGTGGAGTTGCGGTGTTCCAGGCCGCCGTAGCCGTCGTCCACCGCGTTGAGGATGAACAGGTAATTCTTGTGCGGCGGGCGCTTGCGGTCGTGCCAGAAGCGGATCTCGGTCTCGCAGATCCTGTGCACGTCGGCCAGCAGGCGGGCGCTGTCGAACGACTCGCTGGCGCCGGCCACCACCAGGCGGTGCGGCACGCCGCCGGCCTTGAATTCGGCGCTCCAGAAGGCGCCCATCTCCACCGGGCAGTCCACCAGCTCGTCGTAGTCGGCGGCCAGGTAGGTGCCGAAGCCGCGCTTGCCGATGCGGTGCGGCGCCAGGCCCGTCGCGACCTCCCAGTGGGCGATGGCCTTGCCGGCCACCAGTTCGAGGGAATGGACCACGCTCTCCTGCCCGTGCACCCTCAGGCACAGGCTGGTGCCGTTGAAAAACCCCCGCTGCGTGTCCAGCCAGGCCGTGCGCACCGAGTTGTCGAAGGCATAGACCTCGTAGGTCAGCACCAGCGGGCTGCTGGGCACGCACTCGACCTGCCAGTTGCACTTGTCCAGCTGCTGCACGGCGATGGCGCGGCCGTCCTGCCGGGCCGCCAGCTTCTGCAGGTTCTTCGAGAACTCGCGCACCAGGTAGCTGCCCGGAATCCAGACCGGCAACGACACGCGCTGCTGCGCGGCGGGCTGGTCGATGCTCAGGGTGACGCGAAACAGGTGCGCGTGCAGGTCGGCCGCCTCGACGCGGTAATGGAGGCTCGCGCTGCGGGGCGTGGCGGCGGTCACTGCTTGACGTCGGCCAGGAATTTCTCGACCTGCTGCGCCGGGATGGCGCCGGGCACGCGTGTGCCGTCGGCGAACACCAGGGTCGGCGTGCCGCTGATCCTGTACTTCTTGCCGAATTCCACGTTGCGCGCCACGGCTGCGTTGTCGCAGGTGAGCGAGGGCGCGGATTGGTCGCGCACCATCCAGTCCAGCCAGGCCTTGCCCTTGTCCTTGGCGCACCAGATGGTTGCGTGACTTGTCGACCGAGTCCGGACCGAGGATGGGGTACAGGAACATGTACACCGTGACGTTGTCGACCTTCTGCAGGTCGCGCTCGAACCGCTTGCAGTAGCCGCAGTTCGGGTCTTCGAACACCGCCATCTTGCGCTTGCCGTTGCCGCGCACGATGGTGAAGGCGTCCTTCAGCGGCAGGCTCGCGAAGTCGATGGCCAGCATCTTTTCCTGCCGCTCCTCGGTCAGGTTGCGCTTCGCCTTGGCGTCGATCAGGTGGCCCTGCAGCAGGAAGTTGCCTTCGGCGTCGGTGTAGTAGAGGTCCGTCCCGACGCGCACCTCGAACAGGCCGGGCATCGGGGTCTTGCTGACCTCGTCGATCTTGCCCAGCTGCGGCAGCCGTTCCGGCAGGTTCTTGCGGATGGCGGCTTCCTGCGCGTGCGCGGCGGCCGCGAACAGGCCCAGGGCCACGAGGGCTGCCAGCGCAGCGTTCCTGATCGATTTCATTGTTGTTCCATTACTTCAAATTCAAAGCCGGCCCATCGCGCGCCGCGCCACCCATTGCTTGAGCGGCCCGCTGCGGTCGAAGCCGCTCATGCCCCAGTTGCGCAGGCTGGCCCAGGGCTCGGCCTGCTGCGCGAACAGCTGCTGCAGCCCGTCCGTGGCGGCGCCCATCGCCAGCACGTCGGCCTTGCGCGACCGCTCGAACCGGCGCAGCAGTTTCTCGTCGCCCACGCTGCGCCAGGCTTCGCGCTGGCGCAGCACCTCGGCCAGCTGCCTGGCATCGGCCAGTCCCAGGTTCAGGCCCTGGCCCGCCAGCGGGTGCACGGTGTGCGCCGCATCGCCCGCCAGCACCCAGCCGGGGCCGCACCAGCGGTCGGCCTGCGCCAGCAGCAGCGGCCAGGCAGCCCGGTCGCCCGCCAGTGTCAGCTTGCCCAGGCTTGAGTGGCTGGCCGCTTCCAGTGCTGTCTCGAATGCGGCGGCGTCCAGCGCCAACAAGTCGGGCGCACGCTGCTCAAGAACTGACCACACAACGGCGACCGAGTTCCCGTCGGCTGCGGGGCCGGAGCCGCCCAGGGGCAGGAAAGCCAGGATCTCGCTGTTGGCAAACCACTGGCGCGCGACCTGCCCATGGGGTTTTTCACAGTGCAGCCGCGTGGCGATGGCACGCTGCGGATAGGGCGTGACCCTGTACTGCACGCCGAACTCCGAACGGGTGGTGCTGGCCTTGCCTTCGCAGATCGCGGTGAGCGGCGCCGGCTGCGGCGCCTCCAGCCACTCGACCAGCGGCTGGTAGCGCAAGGCGTCGGCCAGCCGTTCCTGCAGGGCCTGCACGTCGACGATCCAGGCCAGCGCCGGGGCGCCCTGGGATTGCGCGCTGAATTGCACTGCGCCGCCGTCGTCGCCGTGCACCTCCATCGCGAGCACCGGGGTGGCGTGCTGGGCGTCGGGCCAGGCCCGCAGCTTCTCGAGCAGTTCCTTCGATGCGGTGTTCAGGGCATAGGCGCGCACGTCGCTGGTGGCGCCGCCCGCGAAGGGGGGCTGCCGCACCAGGCCGACGTGCAGGCGTTCGCGCGCCAGCAGCAAGGCCAGGGTGCGCCCGACGATCCCGGCGCCACGGATACAGACATCAAGGGCTTGCGGCATGGGGGGATTGTAGGAGGCGGGCACAATCGCGGCTGGCCGCAGTTCCTGCATCCCTGATCCCATGAGTTCATCCACGCCCGACGTCACCGCCCGCATCGCACGCCTGTTCGTCTACCCGGTCAAGTCCTGCGCCGGCGTCGAGGTGGCGCGAGGCCGTGCTGACCGAGACCGGGCTGGACCTGGACCGCGCCTGGATGGTCGTGGACGAGGAGGGCGAGTTCGTCTCGCAGCGCGAGTTGCCGCGCATGGCGCTGGTGCGGCCGCAGCTCAAGCATTACGAGGTGGTGTTGCGCGCTCCGGGCATGCTGGCGCTGCACCTGGCCATCGATGGGGCCGAAGCGCCCGTGAAAGCGAAGGTTTGGGACGACGAAGTCGACGCCTACGACATGGGCGACGTGGCGGCGCAGTGGTTCAGCGATTTCCTGGGCCGCAAGCTCCGGCTGGTGCGCTTCGATCCCGAGTTACCGGCGCCTGTCCAGCCGCCAGTGGACGGGGGACGCGCAAGCGCCCAACCAGTTCAGCGACGGGTTTCCGCTGCTGGTCCTCGGCGAGGACTCGCTGGCGGAGCTGAACGCGCGGCTGGCGGTGGCGGGCCACGCCGGCCGTGGGCATCGAGCGCTTCCGGCCCAACATCGTGATCGCCGGGGTGCAGGCGCACGACGAGGATCGCCTGGGGCTGCTGCGCATCGCCGCGGGCGACGAAGTGCAGCTGCGGCCGGTGAAGCCCTGCGCGCGCTGCACCATCCCCAACATCGACCCGGCGACGGCGCGAGTTCGCCGGAAGTGGGCGACACCCTGCAGGTTTACCGGCGCAACGAACTGTTCAAGGGCGCCGTGACCTTCGGCATGAACGCCATCGTCGTGCGGGGCGACGGGCAGCTTCTTCGGGTGGGCCAGCCGGTCACGGCCGACTGGCGCTTCGACTGACCCCTGCGCCTTCCAGCGCGCCGAGGTCCGGACGCGGCGCGACGCTGTCCGATTCCAGCAGCGAAGAATCCGGGGACAGCGGCGCAGGCTCGGTGGTTTCGGGCTCGAGGAACCGGATCGGGCGGCGCGTGCGCGGCGACATGCCGGCCAGGACGTCGTCCAGGGCCTCCACCAGTTCGGGCGCCTCGGCCATGCGCTCCTCCAGCAGCACGGCGGCGATATGGAACTGCAGCGTGACATCGGGCTTGAGGCCCTGCAGCGGCATCAGCCCCGCGGCGATCAGTCGCGCGGCCCGGTCGGTGACGGCGACGCGCGAAGTCACGCCCTCCAGGATCAGGCCGAAACGCGCCTCGCCGATGCGGCTGACGGTGTCCACGTCGCGCAGCAACCGGCGCAGCTTGATCACGCTGCGCAGCAGGCTCTGCTCGGCCACGGCCGAGCCGTAGTAGTCCTTGATGCGGGGATAGTTCACCAGGTCGATGAAGACGACCGCGGAGTTGTCCTTGTCGCGCTTGCAGCGCGCCACCACCTGCCGCAGCCGGTCGTGGAACAGGTGCGGCGCGAGCAGGCCGGTGAGCGCGTCCTGGCTGGACAGCGCCAGTTCCCGGATCTGCGCGCCGTGGCGCTCGCGCGAGCGCAGGTTCAGCGCCACCAGCAGCAGCGGCAGCTTGATGGTCATGGCGACGACGATGGCGTACTGCGTGCCCCACGAGACGGGCAGCCACCCGACCAGGCGCACCAGCGTCATGCCCAGCGCCAATGTGAGCGGAAGGTAGGCCGCCAGCACCCACAGCCCCACCACGTCGCCGCGCCGCCAGGCCGCGTAGGCGATCCCGATGTTGGTCAGCGTGGTGGCGGCGAGATAGGCCGCCATCATCGCGAGGCCGGCCGGCTTGGGCATGAGGGCAAACAGCGCGGCCATCCCGATGCCGGCCAGGCCAGCGACGAACACCGCGCGGTCGACCAGCGGATAGCGCGCCGAGATGCCGGTGAGGCTGCGCACGAACAGCACGGAGGCGGCCGCGAACAGCAGCGCCAGGCAGCCCTGCGGCGAGTCGCCCAGGGCGCCGAACTGGGGCCACAGGAGGTGGGCGGCGACGCCGGCGTAAGCCGCCACGGCCAGGGCCGTGACCGAGGCATACAGCGCGTACCACGCATAGATGGCATCGCGGTAGACCAGGCTCTGCACCACGCACGCGGAGATCAGCAGCATCAGCGCGCCGAAGGTCAGTCCCAGTCCCAGGTACTCGACCTGGATGCGTTGGTCGTAGGCCACTTCGGAGATCAGCTGCACCGGAAAGTCGGCGGAAGTCAGGTGCCGGATGCGCACGTAGACATCCCGCGGTTGTCCGGGGGGCAGTTCGAGCCGGAAATGCGGATAGCGCCCCGGCTCGGGCCAGGCCGACACCGCCAGCGTATCGCCGGCGGTCTGCGACAGCCACTGGCCGCGGGCGTCCTGCTGCCAGACGGTGACCGCATCGAGCGCCGGCATCGGGAAGGCGAGCAGCCAGCCGTGGGAGTCGTTGCGCTGCAGGCGCAAGCGCAGCCAAAGGGCGCCCTGCTCACCCAACGCATGGATGACATCGGGCCGGGCCGGCTCGAAGTGCTGCCCCCCGACTGGAGCACCTGCTCGAAAGTCGCCGTGCCGCGCGAGTCCAGCCAGGTCTGGCCCGTGACGGTGGCGGGCACGACCGGCTCCGAGCCGGTCAGTTGCAGCACCGGGATGCGCGGCGCCGCCGCCTGCGCCAGCGACGCGGCTGCGGCCAGCGTCAACGCCAGCAGCAGGCCCAGCCCGTGCCACAGGCCCGCCCGGACGGGTGCCGCGACGCATCGCATACACTTTCCGGCTGGATTTTGTGGAACTGACATGAGCTTGAAGTGCGGGATTGTAGGGTTGCCCAACGTTGGCAAATCCACCTTGTTCAATGCGTTGACCAAGGCGGGAATCGCAGCGGAAAACTACCCTTTCTGCACGATCGAGCCCAATGTGGGCATCGTGGAGCTCCCTGACCCGAGGCTGGCGCAGCTGGCCGATATCGTCAAGCCTGAACGCATCGTGCCAGCCATTGTCGAGTTTGTCGATATCGCCGGCCTGGTGGCCGGGGCGAGCAAGGGCGAAGGGCTGGGCAACCAGTTCCTGGCGCACATCCGCGAGACCGACGCAACCGTCAACGTGGTGCGCTGCTTCGACGACCCGAACGTCATCCACGTGGCCGGCAAGGTCGACCCGGTGTCGGATATCGAAGTGATCCAGACCGAGCTGTGCCTGGCCGACCTGGGCACCGTGGACAAGACGCTGCAGCGCTCCATCAAGGCGGCCAAGTCGGGCAACGACAAGGAAGCAGCCAAGCTGGTTCACGTGCTGACGAAGGTGCAGGCGGCGCTGAACGAGGGCCAGCCTGCGCGCAGCCTGTCGTTCAATGAAGAAGAAAGCGCGATCCTGAAGCCGCTGTGCCTGATCACCGCCAAGCCTGCGATGTTCGTGGCCAACGTCGACGAGAGCGGGTTCGAAAACAACCCCTACCTGGACAAGCTGCGCGAATACGCGGCGAAGCAGAACGCGCCGGTCGTGGCGATCTGCGCCAAGATGGAAGCCGAGATGGCCGACATGAGCGACGAGGACAAGCAGATGTTCCTGGCCGAGATCGGCCAGGACGAGCCGGGCCTGAATCGCCTGATCCGCTCGGCCTTCACGCTGCTGGGGCTGCAGACCTACTTCACCGCCGGCGTGAAGGAGGTGCGCGCCTGGACCATCCACATCGGCGACACGGCGCCGCAGGCGGCCGGGGTGATTCATACCGACTTCGAGCGCGGCTTCATTCGCGCGCAGACCATCGCCTTCGACGACTTCATTGCCTACAAAGGCGAGCAGGGCGCCAAGGATGCCGGCAGGATGCGCAGCGAAGGCAAGGAGTACGTCGTCAAGGACGGCGACGTGCTGAACTTCCTGTTCAACGTCTGAGCTTCAGCCCGTGAGGCCGGGGATCGCACCCGGAAACACATAGAGCAGCACTGACGTCATGATGACGTAGCGCAGGAATTTGCCGATCAGCATGTAACCCAGGCAAGGCCAGAACGACAGCTCGAGCCAGCCGGCGACGGCGCACAGCGGATCGCCCACCAGCGGCAGCCATGCCAGCAGGCAGGCCTTCGGCCCGAGGCGCTCCAGCCAGTCAAGCGCCTTCACGTGCGATTTCGAATGGCGGTACTTGTCCACCACCTCGCGCGCGCCGTAGCCCATCCACCAGTCCAGCGCGCCGCCCAGCGTGTTGCCGGCGGTGGCCACGAGGACCGCGCTCCAGAAGAGGTCGGGATTGAGCTTGAGCAGGCCGAACAGCGCGGGTTCCGAGCCGACGGGCAGCAGCGTCGCGGAAATGAAGGACGCAATGAAAAGCGTACTCAATCCGTACTGCGGCAGGGCCATCACCGCGAGAAGGGGGTCGAGCCAGTCGTGCATTCGATGGGAGTTTGCCCCCCGCGGGCGGCGGCAGGCTTGACGGAAGTCAGTATAGGCAGAGATGCACCGTGAACTTGTAGGCGCACAAGCCATTTCTTTTTTCAATGGCTGAAATGCCGCGGGCATACAATCGTGCCTCATTTTTCAGCAGCAGCGCTTCTTCCTCCACGCATGAACATCGGTCCCTACCTCCTTGCGAACAACCTGTTCGCGGCGCCGATGGCAGGCGTGACCGACCGGCCGTTCCGCCAGTTGTGCCGCAAGCTCGGCGCAGGCTACGCGGTGAGCGAGATGGTGACGTCGCGGCGCGATTTGTGGAACACCCTGAAGACATCGCGGCGCGCCAACCATGAAGGCGAGCCCGGCCCGATCGCCGTGCAGATCGCCGGCACCGACGCGGCCATGATGGCCGAAGCGGCCGCCTACAACGTCGAGCGCGGCGCGCAGATCATCGACATCAACATGGGCTGCCCGGCCAAGAAGGTCTGCAACAAGTGGGCGGGGTCGGCGCTGATGCAGGACGAGGCGCTTGCCATCGCCATCGCGCGGGCCGTGGTCCGGGCGTGCGCGGCGCACGGCGTGCCCGTCACGCTGAAGATGCGCACCGGCTGGTGCCAGGCGCACAGGAATGCGGTGCAGCTCGCCCGCGCGTTCGAGGACGCAGGCGTGCAGATGCTCACCGTGCACGGCCGCACGCGCGAGCAGGGCTATGGCGGCCACGCGGAGTACGACACGATCGCCGAGGTGAAGGCCGCGGTGCGTGTGCCGGTGGTGGCGAACGGCGACATCGATTCACCGGAAAAGGCGCGCGAAGTGCTCGCTTGCACCGGGGCGGACGCGATCATGATCGGCCGCGCCGCGCAGGGCCGGCCCTGGATCTTCCGCGAGGTGGCGCATTTCCTCGCCCACGGCACGCATCTCGCTCCGCCGCTGGTGGCCGAGGTGCGGCGCCTCCTGCTCGAACACCTGCAGGATCACTACGACCTGTATGGCGAGTACACCGGCGTGCGCAGCGCGCGCAAGCACATCGGCTGGTACGTGCAGGCATTGCCGGGCGGCGCCGCGTTCCGCTCACGCATGAACGCTGATCGAGGACTGCGCCGAGCAGCTGCGCGCCGTGGCGGGGTTCTTCGACGAGCTGGGCAGCGACATGGACCGGATGCCGGCCGCGGCCGCGCGGGCGGACACAGAGGAAGCGGTGGAAGCAGACGCATGAGCAAGAAACACATAGAAGAATGCGTGCGCGCCAGCCTGGAGGGTTACTTCCGGGACCTGCGCGGCACCGAGCCCGATGGCATGTACGAGATGCTGGTCAAGGTGGTCGAAAAACCGCTGCTCGAAGTCGTGATGGCCAAGGCCGACCAGAACCAGTCCAGGGCGGCTGAATGGCTGGGCCTGAACCGCAACACGCTGCGCAAGAAGCTCGTTGAACACAGGCTGTTGAAACCATGAACGCACTCATTTCCGTTTCGGACAAGACCGGCATCGTCGAATTCGCGCAGGCGCTCCACGCGCTGGGCATCCGGCTGATCTCCACCGGCGGCACGGCCAAGTTGCTGGCCGAGCAGGGCCTGCCCGTGACCGAGGTGGCGCAGCTCACGCAGTTCCCCGAGATGCTGGACGGCCGCGTCAAGACCCTCCATCCCAAGGTCCACGGCGGCCTGCTGGCCCGGCGCGAACTGCCCGAACACATGGCGGCGCTCAAGGCCCACGGCATCGACACCATCGACCTGCTCGTCGTCAACCTCTATCCCTTCGAGGCGACGGTCGCCAGGCCGGGCTGCACGCTGGAAGACGCCATCGAGAACATCGACATCGGCGGGCCGGCGATGGTCCGCTCTGCCGCCAAGAACTGGAAAGACGTTGGCGTGCTCACCGACGCGGGGCAGTACCCGCAGGTGCTGGAGGAGCTCAAGACCGCCGGAAAGCTGTCGGACAAGACCCGCTTCGCGCTGTCGGTGGCCGCATTCAACCGCATCAGCAACTACGACGGCGCGATCAGCGACTACCTCTCCAGCATCCAGGAGGGCGGGGCGCGCAGCCCGTTCCCCGCCCAGTCCAACGGCCGCTTCGTCAAGCTTCAGGACCTGCGCTACGGCGAGAACCCGCACCAGCAGGCCGCGTTCTACCGGGACCTGCAGCCTGCCCCGGGCTCCCTTGTCACCGCGCGCCAGCTGCAGGGCAAGGAGCTCTCCTACAACAATATCGCGGATGCCGACGCGGCGTGGGAATGCGTCAAGGGCTTCGCAAGCGCCGCCTGCGTCATCGTCAAGCATGCCAACCCCTGCGGCGTGGCGCTGGGCAAGGACGCGCTGGAGGCCTACGGCAAGGCCTTCAAGACCGACCCGACGTCGGCGTTCGGCGGGATCATCGCGTTCAACTGCAAGGTCGACGGCGCGGCGGCGCAGGAGGTGGCTAAGCAATTCGTCGAGGTGCTGATGGCGCCGGAGTTCACGGCCGACGCGCTGGAGGCGTTCAAGGGCAAGGTGAACGTGCGTATCCTGCAGATCGCGCTGCCGCCCGGCGGCGCCAGCGACTGGGACAACGGCCGCAATGCCATGGACATCAAGCGCGTGGGCTCGGGCCTGCTCGTGCAGACCGCCGACAACCATGAGCTGACGCTGGCCGACCTGAAAGTCGTCACCAAAAAACAACCCACCCCCGAACAATTGCAGGATCTGCTGTTTGCGTGGAAGGTGGCCAAATTCGTCAAGTCCAACGCGATCGTCTTCTGCAAGGGCGGCATGACGATGGGCGTGGGGGCGGGCCAGATGAGCCGGCTGGATTCGGCCCGCATCGCCAGCATCAAGGCGCAACACGCGGGACTGTCGCTGCAGGGGACCGCCGCGGCCAGCGACGCCTTCTTCCCGTTTCGCGACGGCCTGGACGTGATCGTGGATGCCGGGGCGTCCAGCGTCATCCAGCCCGGAGGCAGCATGCGCGACGCGGAAGTGATCGCCGCCGCCGACGAACGCGGCGTGGCGATGGTCTTTTCAGGCGTGCGGCACTTCAGGCATTAGGGCCGGCCCATCCGGGCGAAAACGTCTTTCGCCGCTGAAGCCGTTTCGGCGAGATCGGCCTGCGAATGGGCCGCGCTGACGAATCCGGCTTCGTAAAGCGCCGGCGCAATGTAGATGCCGCGGTCCAGCAAGCCGTGGAAAAGCTGGTTGAACCGCGCGCCGTCGCTCTTCATGACCTGCGGATAGTTCTGCGGCAGCTGCGGCAAAAGGAAGAAGCCGAACATCCCGCCTTCGCAATCCGCGCTGAACGGAATCCCCGTTTCGGTGGCGGCGGCCTTCAGGCTGTCGACGAGCGTGCGCGTTTTGGCCGCCAAACCATCAAAAAATCCCGCTTTCCGGATTTCTTTCAATGTGGCCAATCCGCAGGCAGTGGCGACCGGGTTGCCGGACAAAGTGCCCGCCTGGTACACGGGCCCCAGGGGGGCCAGTTGCTCCATGACGGCCCGGGGCCCGCCAAAAGCGGCGAGCGGCATGCCCCCGCCGATCACCTTTCCCAACACCGACAGGTCCGGCTTGAAACCCGGAATCTGCTTGGCGTAAACGCTCTGCGCGCCACCGAGCGCGACGCGAAAGCCGGTCATCACCTCGTCGAACACCAGCAGCGCCCCGTGCTGCGTGCACAGCTCGCGGCAGCGGCGCATGAAAGGCACGCTGGCCCGCACGAAATTCATGTTGCCGGCGATCGGCTCGATCACCAGGCAGGCAAGGTCCTTGCCGTGCAGGGCGAAGGCTTCCTCGAGCTGCGCGACGTTGTTGTATTCGAGCACCAGCGTGTGCTGCACGACCTCGGGCGGCACGCCCGCGCTGGTCGGGTTGCCGAACGTGGCCAGGCCCGACCCGGCCTTCACCAGCAATGCGTCGGCATGGCCGTGGTAGCAGCCTTCGAACTTGATGAGTTTGCTGCGCCCGGTCGCGCCGCGCGCCAGCCGGATCGCGCTCATCGCCGCTTCGGTGCCCGAACTGACCAGCCGCACCATTTCGATCGACGGAACGAGGTCGATGATCTCCTGCGCGAGATCGATTTCGCGCTCGGTCGGGGCGCCGTACGAGAAGCCTTCGAGCACGGCCTTCTGCACCGCTTCCACCACGGCCGGATGGCCGTGGCCGAGGATCATCGGCCCCCACGAGCCGATGTAGTCGATGTAGCGCTTGCCATTGGCGTCCCAGAAATAGGCGCCCTGTGCGCGCGCCACGAACCGCGGCGTGCCGCCAACGGCCCGAAAGGCGCGCACGGGCGAGTTCACGCCCCCGGGAATCAATTGCTTGGCGCGCTCGAAGAGCTGCTCGTTTCGGTCAGTGTTTGGTGTCATGTGCTGGCATGTCGAAGACCTGCAAGGCCTGCGCTTCTTCCTCGGTGAGTGGTTCGGTTTCACCTTCCGGCTGGGCCCAGAAGAGTCGGTCGGGCACGACGTTGCCCATGCCCGGCCTGAAGCCCGCGTCCAGGCAGCGGTCGAGGTAACCCAGCGCCTCGGTGGCCGCCGCGGCCAGGTCGGTGCCGCTGGCCACCAGCGCAGCGAGCGACGCCGACAACGTATCGCCCGCGCCTTCGAAGACGGCCTCGAAGCGTTCGAACTTCTCGCTGCCCAGCACCGCCTGCGGCGTGGCCAGCACGTTGTCGATGAACTGTTCGGGCAGCGGGATGCCCGTGACCAGGGTGTAGGGCACGCCCATCTCCGAAGCGGCCTTCGCGATGTCGCGCCCGGTGGGGCTGCGGTCACTGCTCCATTCGGGTAGCAGCCAGCGCCACAAGGTGCTGTGGTTTCCTACCAACACGGTCGTCTGCGGCAGCATGAGTTCGCGGAACGCGTCGAGGTAAAGATCGATCTGCCCTTCTTCCCACCACGAGAGATTGGGCATGTAGGCGACCAGCGGGACTTCGGCGTAGTCGGCCGCGATCTCCGCGATCGTGCTGATGTTCTCCGGGCTGCCGACGAAGCCCACCTTGAACACCTGCACGGCGACGTCCTCGAGGATGGCGCGCGCCTGCTCGGCAACCACGTCCTCGTCGAAGGCGAAATGATCGAACACCTCCGCCGTGTCGCGCGCGTAGGCGCCCGTTACAACTGGCAGGGCGTGCGCGCCCACGGACGCGATGGCTGTTACATCTGCCGCGAGTCCGCCCGCGCCGCTCGGGTCGCTGGCGTTGAACACCATGACGCACGCGGGGTTCGCGTCGTCGTCATCGCGATCTTCCGGGGCGGTGGAATCGGCAGGGAAATTGGGGTTTGTCATAGGCCTGTTTCTTACAGCCATTGGCACGCTGTGCAAGGGAGCTGCGAAGGGCCTCGATACAATCGTTGCATTCTATTCGAAGGCCCTTTAAGCTGTGACCGATACGAAAACATGGATGTGTCTGATTTGCGGGTGGATCTACGACGAAGCCACCGGAGCCCCTGATCACGGCATCGCTCCCGGCACCCCCTGGTCCGAAGTTCCGATGAACTGGACTTGCCCCGAGTGTGGTGCCCGCAAGGAAGATTTTGAGATGGTGCAGATTTAAAAGGGCGGCGTTCGTTACATCTTCGGATGATGCCGCACCCAAGCAGTTACAAATGAGGAGCAGCGTCAAGTGAGCACGACTGGGTTCAAGGTGCTGGTGATCGACGACAGCAACACGATCCGGCGAAGTGCGGAGATATTCCTGAAGCAGGGCGGCCACGACGTATTGCTGGCCGAGGACGGTTTCGACGCGTTGGCCAAGGTCAACGACTACCAGCCCAACCTGATCTTCTGCGACATCCTCATGCCCCGCCTCGACGGTTACCAGACCTGCGCGATCATCAAGCGCAACGCCAGGTTTGCCTCCGTCCCCGTTGTGATGCTTTCATCGAAGGATGGTGTGTTCGACAAGGCCCGGGGCCGCATGGTCGGCTCACAGGATTACCTGACGAAACCGTTTACCAAGGACCAGCTGCTGCAGACCGTGCAACAGTTCGGGGCCGCAAAAGAAGGAGTGATGTGATGGGAATACAAAAAGTCCTCGTTGTGGATGATTCCAAGACCGAACTGATGTTCATGACGGACCTGCTGCAGAAGAACGGGTTCGCCGTGAAGACCGCGGAGAACGCCGAGGACGCCTTCCGGCGCCTGGCCGAGGAAAAGCCCGACCTGATCCTGATGGATGTGGTGATGCCGGGGCAGAACGGCTTCCAGCTGACGCGCGCGATCACCCGCGATCCGCTGTATGCCGACGTGCCGATCATCATGTGCACCAGCAAGAACCAGGAAACCGACCGGGTGTGGGGCATGCGCCAGGGCGCGCGCGACTACATCACCAAACCGGTGGATGCCGACGAACTCGTGGCCAAGATCAAGGCCCTGGGCTGAAGCCGGCATCCGCAGTCCATGGCCAATCGCGAAGCCCTTCGAGAACTCCAGAGCCGGCTGGCCAGCCGGCTGCAGGCGGCCCGCACCGAGGGCGTGCAGGCCTCGTGGCTGGCCGTGGAGTCGGCCGGCGCGAAGTACCTGTTTCCGCTGGCGCAGTCGGGCGAGATCTTTCCGTTTGCCAGCCCGCAGCCGGTGCCTTATACCCAGGCCTGGTTCCTGGGCGTGGCCAACCTGCGCGGCGGCCTGTATGGCGTCGTGGACCTGGCCAGTTTCGTGGCCGGCCGCGCGCCCGCCATGCGCTCCGATGCGACGCGCGCCGAGTCGCGCCTGGTCGCGCTCAACGCGGTGCTCGAAGTCAATTGCGCCCTGCTGATCGACCGGCTCGCGGGCCTGCGCAACCTCGATGCCTTTTCTTCCTCCGCCGAGGCGCCTGAAGGCTCGCCCGGCTATTTCGGCAGCGGCTACACCGATGCCAATGGTGCGTACTGGCAGGAAATCAACCTGCAGGCGCTGTCGCAACAACCCCAGTTCCTGAGCATTGGCGCGTGAGCGCCTAGTTTCCCCGGAAGGCCTGCACATCATGTCCGTCGTTGACCAACTCAAAAACCTGTTTTCGAAAAAGTCCCGCCGAGCCGAACGCGGAAACCAGCGGGGACCTGAGCCTCGCCATGCCCGACGCTTCGATGGACCCGATGATGGCCACCGATTCCATGGACGCGGGCAGCCACGCGGTCGCGATGGCGCCGGCCGACCCCGACAGCGTGGCGCAGGACGATTCGGTCGAGCCGCTGGAATCGGCGGAAGAGGCGGAGCTGATCTCGGTGCCGCTGCTGGGCCGGCGCACCATCGTCACGCACCAGCGGATGCTGTTCACCTTGCTGGCCCTGGCCCTGGTGGTGCTGGGCTCGGTGGCCGTTTTCGCGGTGCGGCAGGCGGACACGGTCGCCCAGCAGGTGGCCGGTACCGGCCAGTCGCTGATGCAGTCGCAACGCCTGGCCAAGTCGGTGTCGCAGGCCCTGGTGGGCAGCGCGCAGGCCTTCCCCGACGTGAAGGAAAGTGCCGACGTGCTGGCGCGGACGGTGCGCGGCCTGCAGGCCGGCGACGAGGCATTGCGCCTGCAGCCGGTGCTGGCCGACATGCAGGAAGACGTGGCGAAGATCGTTCCGCTGATGGAGCGCGCCGAAAAGAACGCCGGCACCGTGATGGGCCAGCAGAAGATCCTGACGCAGGTGGGCAACGCGCTGCGCACCATCAACCGCCAGTCGTCCGACCTGCTGGAAATCGCGGAGACGGTGTCGTCGCTCAAGCTGCAGCAGAACGCCGCGCCGGCCGAGATTTCCGCCGCCGGCCAGCTGGTGATGCTGACGCAGCGTATCGGCAAGTCCGCCAACGAATTCCTGACGATGGAAGGCGTGTCGCCCGAGGCGGTGTTCCTGCTGGGCAAGGACTTGAACTCCTTCAAGGAAATCGCGCAGGGCCTGCTGGACGGCAGCCCCGAGCTGCGCCTGGCCGGCTCCAAGGACCCGCAGACGCGCGAGCGCCTGGAAGCGCTGATGAAGCTGTATGAGCAGACCCGCACGCAGGCCGGCGCCATCCTGGGCAACCTGCAGGGCCTGGTGTCCGCGCGCGAAGCGCAGGCGGCGATCATCGCGGACAGCGAACCGCTGCGCCGCTCGATGGAAGACCTGCAGGGCAAGCTGTCCGCGCAGACCGGCCTGGGCGTCGGCGCGCTGGTCGCCCTGGGTATCGCGGCGGCCTTCGCCATCCTGTGTTCGGTCGGCCTGGCCTACGTGCAGCTGCAGGACAGCCGCAAGCGCCAGACGGTGGCCGAACAGCAGCGGCTGGAAGCCGAGCAGCAGGAGCAGGAAGCCAAGCGCGTGAACGACGCCAACCAGGCGGCCATTTTGCGATTGATGAACGAACTGCAGACAGTGGCCGAAGGCGACCTGACGCAGGAAGCCACGGTGACCGAGGACATCACGGGCGCCATCGCCGACTCGGTGAACTACACGGTGGAAGAGCTGCGGCAGCTGGTGGGCAACGTGCAGAACACGGCGACCAAGGTGGCGCAGACGACGGCCCAGGTGGAAAGCACGTCGACCGAGCTGCTGGCGGCCTCCACCGAGCAGCTGCGCGAAATTCGCGAAACCGGCCAGTCGGTGCTCGACATGGCAGGCCGAATCAACCAGGTGTCGGGCCAGGCGCAGGAGTCGGCCCAGGTGGCCCGGCAATCGCTGCAGGCCGCCGAGTCGGGCCTCGCGGCCGTGCAGAACGCCATCGGCGGCATGAACTCGATCCGCGACCAGATCCAGGAAACGTCCAAGCGGATCAAGCGGCTGGGCGAATCGTCCCAGGAGATCGGTGAAATCACCGAACTGATTTCGGACATTACCGAACAGACGAACGTGCTGGCCCTGAACGCAGCCATCCAGGCGGCGTCGGCCGGTGAAGCCGGACGAGGCTTCTCGGTGGTGGCCGAAGAAGTGCAGCGGCTGGCTGAACGTTCCGCGGACGCCACGCGCCAGATCTCGGCGCTGGTGAAGGCCATTCAGACCGACACGCAGGACGCGGTGGCCGCCATGGAGCGCTCCACGCAGGGTGTGGTGGAAGGCGCGAAACTGTCCGACAACGCGGGTACGGCGCTGACCGAGATCGACCAGGTGTCGCGCCATCTCGCCGAGCTGATCGAGCAGATTTCGGCATCGGCGTCCAAGGAAGCCGAATCGGCCAACGTGGTGGCCGGCAACATCCAGCACATTTTCGCGGTGACGGAACAGACCGGAGAAGGCACGCGTTCCACGGCGCAGCAGGTGCGCGAGCTGTCGCGCATGGCCGAAGAGCTGCGCCAGTCGGTGTCGCGGTTCAAGATCGCCTGAATGGCCCACCCCCGAAGCGCCTTCGGCGCCTCCCCCTCAAGGGGGCGCCACCAGCGGCCCGGCAGAGCCGGTTCCGCGGTGGCCCCCGCAATGCACTGCATGGGTGAGTAATGGAAGATTCAACCGAAATCGATCTGGCCACCAACGACCTGGGCCCGCTGGCCTGGGTGCTGGACGAACTGCGCAAGTCGCTCGATTCGGCGTCGGCCGCGCTGCGCCGCTTCGTGCGCGACACCGCGCTGGCGCGCGGCTCCGACATGGCGTCGGTCGACGGCGGCCACCTGCGCATCGCGCGGCAGCAGCTGCACCAGGCCGTCGGCGCACTCGAGATGGTCGGGCTGGGCGCGCCGGCCCACATGCTGCGCTGCATGGAAGCCGCGGTGCAGAAGTTCGTCGAGAAGCCCGAGCTGTGCAACGAAGCCGCGTCGGCCAAGGTGGAGCGCGCCGGCTTCGCGCTGACCGAATACCTCGAAGGCGTGCTGCTGGGCAAGCCCGCCTCGGCCGTGGCGCTGTTTCCCCAATACCGCGACGTGCAGGAGCTGGCCGGCGCCGACCGCATCCATCCCGCCGACCTGTGGGGCATGGAGTGGCGCTGGAACGACCCGGCGACGCCGGCCGTGGGCGAAGCGCAGGGTGTACGACCCGGCCGTGCGCTCGCGCATGGACCAGTCCGTGCTGAAGGTGGTGAAGACCGGCGACGCGCAGGCCGCCAGCGAGCTCTCCCGGGTCAGCCTGTCGCTCGCGGCCACGCAGGAGGCGCGCCAGCCCAGGATTTTCTGGAAGATCTGCGCAGCCTATTTCGAGGCCGTGGGCCAGGGCTTGCTGCCGCTCGACCTCTACGTGAAGCGCGCCGGCTCGCGCGTGCTGCTGCAGTACGCCTCGCTGGCCAAGGGCGAACTCGGCGTGTCCGACCGCCTGGCGCAGGACCTGGTCTTCTTCTGCTCGCAGGCCGTGCCTGCGCAAGCCGCGGACGCGCCTTCGCTCGCGGCCGTGCGGCAGGCCTGGGGGCTCGCGCGTTTCGCGCCGGTCAATTACCAGGACCGCCCAATACGGCCGGTTCGATCCGGTGCTGCTGTCGCAGGCGCGCAAGCGCATCACCGCGGCCAAGGAAACCTGGTCCAGCCTGTCCGGCGGCGACGCCGGCAAGCTCAAGGGGCTGGCCGAGCAGTTTCACCTGGTCAGCGATTCGCTGACCAAGCTGCATCCGGCGAGCGCGCCGCTGGCCCAGGCGCTGACCAGCGTGACCGATGCGGTCGTGCAAGTCGGGCCGTCCGCCCGCCGCCGAACTGGCGATGGAAGTGGCGACGGCGGTGCTCTACCTGGAGGCCGCGTTCGAGGACCTCGACCCTGCGGACACGCAGCTGGCCGCGCGCACGGCCCGGCTCGCCGAGCGCCTCGACACGGTCCGGCAAGGCGGGCAGCCCGAGGCGCTCGAGCCCTGGATGGAGGAGCTGTACCGCCGCGTCAGCGACCGCCAGACCATGGGCAGCGTCGTCGGCGAGTTGCGCGGCACGCTGGGCGAACTCGAGAAGTTGCTCGACCAGTTCTTCCGCCACCCGCAGGACAAGGCGCCGCTGCGCGATGCGCCGTCCCACCTCTCGCAGATGCGCGGCGTGCTGTCGGTGCTCGGCCTCGACCAGGCGGCCCAGGCCGTCCTGCGCATGCGCGAGAGCGTCGAGGAAATCATCGTCACCGAGATCGACGAGGAGCAGGCCCGCGCGGCCGGCACCTTCGACAAGCTGGGCAACAACCTGGGCGCTCTCGGTTTCCTGATCGACATGCTCAACTACCAGCCGTCGCTGGCCAAGAAGCTGTTCGTGTACGACGACAGCACCGGCGAGCTGCGGCCCCTGATGGGCCGGGTCGGCCACGCGGTGCCGGAGTCCGAAACCGCCGGCGACGAGCTCTCGCAGGAAGTGATGTCGGTGGTCAGCGAGGCTGCTACGTCGGGCTTCGGCGACCTCACGGACAAGCTGGGAAGCATCGAGGCCCACGCCACGCTTGCCGAGAACAGGGGCGTTGCCCATGCGGTGCGCGAGGTGGTCGCCGCGGTGACGGCGCAGGACGCGGACGCCGCCGAGGCCGCCATGAGCAGCCTGGCAGCCGCCGTGCAGCCCGCCCCGGCTGCCACGCCGGCACCGGCGCCCGAGGCCGATATCGAAGAGGACGACCTGCGCGACATCTTCCTGGAGGAAGCGCGCGAGGTGGTTCAGAACGGGCTGGCGGCCATCGCGGCGCTGGCCGCCCACCCGGGCGACGTTTCCGAGCTGACCACGCTGCGCCGCGCGTTCCACACGCTCAAGGGCAGCTCGCGCATGGTCGGCCTGACCGAATTCGGCGAAGCCGCATGGTCGCTCGAGCAGGTGCTCAACACCTGGCTGGCGGACCAGAAGCCCGCGACCGAAGACCTGCGCAGGCTGGCCGGCGATGCGATGCGCGGGTTCTCGCGCTGGGTCGAGGACATTGCAGCCAACAGCGATGGCGCCTGGAAGGCCGGACTGTTCCGCGGCCCGGCCGACGCGCTGCGCACCGAGCAGCGGCTGGTGCCGCTGGCGCTGCCGGCCGCCGAGTCGCAGGCGCAGGAACCGGCGCCGGACGAACCCTCAGTCGAAGAGGAGGTGCTGGAGGTGGCGCCGCCGGAGCCCTTCGCGTTCGAGGCTGTTGCGCCCGAGGCTGCGCCGCCGCAGCCCGAGCCGGTGCAGACCGTCTCGATGGAATCGATCTCGCTGGACTTCGATATCGTGCCGCCGGCCGAGGCCGAGGCGGCCGTGCTGCCGGAACTGCCTGCCACGCAACCGCAGGGCGAGCCGATTTCGTTCGACACCACCCAGGTGATCCGTGGGGAGGCGCCCGAGGTCGCGGAGATCGAGGCGCACGAGCTGCCCGCGGATTTCGACTTCGACATCGCCCCCGTCGCGGCGGCGCCCGGCCCGGTGCCGCCCGCTGAAGCGGCGATGGAGATCGAGGGTATCGACTTCGGCAGCCTTTCCGCGCTCTCCGCCTCCGAGGCGCCGGCCGAAGAAGCCGCGCCGGCCGTCCCGCCGCCCGTCGGGCTGGAAGTGTCGTCCGCCGGCGAGCTCGAGATCGACATGGCCGAATTCGGCCTGCCCGCGCAGGAACCGGCGATCGAAGTGGACGACGCGGCGCGAGCGCGCGAAACCATCGACGAACAGGTCAAGGTGATCGGGCCGCTGCGCATCGGCATCCCGCTCTACAACGTCTACCTGAACGAGGCCGACGAGTGGTCGCGGCGCCTGGCCACCGAAGTGGCCGAGTGGGCGCTGGAGCTGAACCAGCCCGTGCGCGATTCCACGGTGGGCCTGGCCCACGCGCTGGCGGGCAGCTCCGCCACGGTGGGCTTCAACACGCTGTCCGACATCGCGCGCGCGATGGAAAGCGCGCTGCTGCAGACGCAGTCGCTGGCCTACGGCACGCCCCAGCACGGCCAGGCCTTCGTCGATGCCGCCGAGGAAATCCGCCGCCTGCTGCACCAGTTCGCGGCCGGGTTCCTCAAGGAGCCCGACCCGGGCGTGATCCAGGCGGTGCGCGCGCTGAAAACCCTGGACATCCCGCAGCGGGCCGACCAGGCGGAATCGGACAGCGATTTCGAAGGCCTGGAACTGATCGATCCTTCGGCGCGGGTTCCGCTCGAGGAGCCGCGCGCCGCCCAACCGGGGCCGACCGCCGAACAACCGCCGGTTGCGGCACCGGTGGAGCCGGTCGCGGAGCCGATGGTGCCGCAGCCTGCCCCGGTGGCGGCCAAGCCCGTCCTGGTTGCGCCCGTCACGACCGTCGCGGCGGTTCCGGCGAGAGCGCTGGCCGACTTCGACCAGGACCATGAAGACATCGACGTCGCGGACGCGATCGACCCGGACCTGTTCCCGATATTCGAGGATGAGGCGGCCGAACTCATGCCGCAGCTGGGCGGCGCCCTGCGCCAGTGGGTGGCACGCCCGGACAACCGCAGCGCCCGTGACGAAGTGCTGCGCGCATTGCACACCCTCAAGGGCAGCGCGCGGCTGGCCGGGGCCTTGCGCCTGGGGGAATTGGCCCACCGCATGGAATCCGAGATCGAGTCGCTCGGCGCCGAAGGCGTCGCCGTGGGCGACCTCGAAGCCCTGCTGCAACGCTTCGACGGGATGCAGGGGAATTTCGACGCGCTGCGCGCCATGGGCGCCATGCCGGCCGCGGCCGAAGCCGTGCCGGCTGGAGAGCCCGAAGCCAGCGCCGGCATGCCGGAGATTTCCGGGGAGGCCCCGGGCGTCCCGCAACCGGCGCCGGCCGCGCAGGCGGCGCCCCAGCGGGCGTTGCTCGCGCGCCCCGCCACGACCAACCTGGCGCCCCAGCGCCTCGCCGCCAACCAGGCCGTGCGCGTGCGCTCGCAGCTGCTGGACCGGCTGGTCAACCAGGCCGGCGAGGTGATGATCACGCGCTCGCGCCTGGAGGCCGAACTGCGGCAGTTGCGCGGCTCGCTCACCGACCTGACCGGCAACCTGGACCGTCTGCGCTCCCAGTTGCGCGACATCGAACTGCAGGCCGAATCGCAGATGCAGTCACGGCTCGCGCAGGCCAAGGACTCGGCTGCGGGCTTCGACCCGCTGGAATTCGACCGGTTCACGCGCGTGCAGGAGCTGACGCGGATGATGGCCGAGTCGGTCAACGACGTGGCCACGGTGCAGCGCAACCTCCAGCGCACGGTGGAATCGACCGAAGACGACCTGATCGCGCAGGCGCGGCAAACCCGCGAGCTGCAGCGCGACCTGCTGCGCACGCGCATGGTGGAATTCGAGGGCATCTCGGATCGGCTGTACCGCGTGATCCGCCTCGCCTCCAAGGAAACCGGCAAGCAGGTGAAGCTGGACATCACCGGCGGCTCCATTGAAATGGACCGCGGCGTGCTGGACCGCATGACGCCGGCGTTCGAACACCTGCTGCGCAACTGCGTGGCGCACGGCATCGAACTTCCCACCGACCGCGCCGCGGCGGGCAAGGACCCGATCGGCACCATCCTGGTCAACCTGCAGCACGAAGGCAACGACGTTTCGGTTGAATTCCGCGACGACGGCGCGGGCCTGGACCTGCCGCGAATCCGCGAAAAGGCGATCCAGCAGGGCCTGGCCGCCGCCGGGCAGGACCTCTCGGACCAGGAAGCCGCGCAGTTGATCTTCATGCCCGGGTTCTCCACGGCGACGCACGTGACCGAGTTGTCGGGACGTGGGATCGGCATGGACGTGGTTCGCGCGGAAGTGAACGCGCTGGGCGGCCGCATCGAAACGAACACCACGACCGGCAAGGGCACGAGCTTCAGGCTGGTGCTGCCGCTGACGACGGCCGTGACGCAGGTGGTGATGATCCGCAGCGGCAGCCTGTCCGTGGGCGTGCCGGCCAACGTGGTCGAAATCGTGCGCCGGGCAACGGCCAAGGAAGTCGACCAGGCGTACAACAGCGGCCTGTACGAACTCGGCGGCGACCAGCTGCCCTTCTACTGGTCCGGCGCCTTGCTGCAGGCATCCCAGCGCAGCACGGAACCGCAAGGCAGGACGCTGCCGGTGGTCGTGTTCCGAAGCGCTGCGCAGCGCATTGCCGTGCACGTCGACGAAGTGCTGGGCAACCAGGAAGTCGTGGTGAAGAACCTCGGGCCGCAGCTCGCCCGCCTGCCCGGCCTGGCCGGGATGACGGTGCTGGCTTCGGGCGCGGTGGTGCTGATCTACAACCCGGTGGCGCTGACGGCCGTGTATGGCGACCAGGCTCGCGCGCTCAGCGCCGACCATGCCCAGCCCGACATGCTGGAACAGGCCGGCAGGCCGGCCGAACCGGCCGCGCCCGCAGCACCGCAGATTCCCCTCATCCTGGTGGTGGACGATTCGATCACGGTGCGGCGCGTGACGCAGCGCCTGCTGCAGCGCGAAGGCTATCGTGTGGCCATGGCGGCCGACGGCCTGCAGGCCCTGGAGCGGCTGGCCGAGGAAAAGCCCACCGTGGTGCTGTCGGACATCGAGATGCCGCGGATGGACGGCTTCGACCTCGCGCGCAACATCCGCGGCGACGCGCGCCTGAAAGACCTGCCGATCATCATGATCACGTCGCGCATCGCCGAAAAGCATCGCGAACACGCCAAGGAACTGGGTGTCGACCATTATCTGGGCAAGCCCTACTCGGAAGAAGAGCTGCTCAGCCTGGTCAAGCACTACAGCAGCATCGCCATTCCGGCGTAGCGTCCCGCCCGGGGTCACCCGGGGGCACGGGCGTCCTTGACGACGGCGTATCGGCGCAAGGTCCGTTCCCGGGCCTGCGCATGGTCCACCACCGGCATGGGATAGTCCTTGCCGAGCGTGATCCCGGCGCCCGCCAGCTCGACCGGGTTCGCCGTCCATGGCGCATGCAGGGCCGCCACCGGCAGCGCTGCCAGCTGGGGCAGGTAGCGCAGGATGAATTTGCCCGCGGGGTCGAACCGGGTGCTCTGGCTCACTGGGTTGAAAATCCGGAAATAGGGCTGCGCATCGCAGCCCGTCGACGATGCCCACTGCCAGCCGCCGTTGTTCGCAGCCAGGTCGTAGTCGTTGAGCTGTTCGGCAAAGTAGCGCTCACCGCGCCGCCAATCCAGCCCCAGGTCCTTGGTGAGAAAGCTCGCGACGACCATTCGCAGGCGATTGTGCATATAGCCGGTGCGATTGAGCTGCGCCATGGCGGCGTCGACCAGCGGGTAGCCGGTGCGCCCCTCCCGCCACGCCGCGAACAGGGCATCGGCATGCGGCCCTTCGTCCCACTCGATGGCCTCGTAGGCGGGCTTGAAGCAGCGGCCCAGGCCGCGCTGGTCGGCCACATGCGGGAAGTTGGCAAGGATCTGGAAGAAGAAATCGCGCCAGACCAGCTCGCCGAGCCAGGTTTGCGCGCCGGCGTTGCCCGCTTGTGCCAGCGCCAGGGCCGGCGCGGCCAGCTCGCGGATCGACACCGTCCCGAACCTCAGGTGCACACCCAGGTAGCTCGGGCCCTTCACCGCCGGGAAGTCGCGCGTCCTGTCGTAGGACTCGATGCGCTCGAGGAAGTCGTCGAACAACAGCCGGCCGCCGGCCGCCCCGGCGGGGATGCCGATGTCCTGCAGGCTGGCGTCGACGAATCCCAGTTCGGCCAGTGTCGGCACATCGCCCCGCAGGCCCGCTGGCCGCGGTGCCAGTTGCGGGCCCTTCGGCGCTGCGCCGCGCTGCTCCAGCGCGGCCGGGTCCACCTTGGCCATCCATGCCTTGCGGTAAGGCGTGAACACGGTGTAGGGGTTTCCGGCCTGGGCCACGATTTCCCGGCCTTCGAACACCACATGGTCCTTGGACGTGTGGAAGGCGATGCGGGCTGCGGCAAGGGCTGTGCGTACCGACGTGTCCCGAGCCACGGCCTGGGGCTCGTAGTCGTGGTTGGCAAACACGGCCTGGACGCCCAGTTCACGCGCCAGACGCGGGATCTCGTCGGCGGCGACGGCATGGCGCACGATCAGGCCGGCATGGGGAGAGCCGGCGGCCTCGCGCAACGCGGCGTCGAGCTGCGCCAGCGAATCGCGGATGAACGCCACCCGGCGATCCCGCCGCGGCAGCGCATCCAGGATGTCGCGGTCGAAAACGAAGGCGCAGTGAACCTGGCCGCACGCCTGCAGGGCATGCGCGAGGGCGGTGTTGTCGTGGGCGCGCAGGTCGCGGCGGAACCACATCAGGCCGGCAGGATAGGTCGTTACCATCGGGCGCCGGCAAGCTGCGCGCGCCGGAGTTAAAATTCAATCATGCCTGCCGACGATGCCTCGATCAACCTGACGCATCATTTCCTGATCGCGATGCCGGGAATGGAGGACGAGGCTTTCGCCAAGAGCGTGGTCTACCTTTGCGAGCACAGCGCCCGTGGGGCCCTCGGCCTGGTCATCAACAAGCCCAGCGACATCAACCTGGGCCACCTGTTCGACAAAGTGGAACTGCCCCTTGGACGCGACGACCTCGCACGCACGCCCGTGCTCCAGGGCGGCCCGGTGCAGACCGAGCGCGGTTTCGTGCTGCACGAAGCGGTCTTCGCTTCCGGCGCCGAGCCCACCGAGCCGGTGTACGCATCCACCATGACGATCCCCGGCGGCCTGGAGATGACCACGTCCAAGGATGTGCTCGAGGCCCTGTCCACCGGCGCCGGACCGCGAAAGGTCCTCGTCTCGCTGGGGTATTCGGCCTGGGGCGAGGGCCAGCTGGAATCGGAAATCGCGGAGAACAGCTGGCTCACCGTGGGCGCCGACCTCGCCGTCATCTTCGACACGCCGATCGAGCAACGCTACGACAAGGCGCTGTCGCTGCTGGGCCTGCAGGCCTGGATGCTTTCTCCCGACGCGGGGCACGCATGAGCACCGGGGTGCTCGACGTTCCGCCCCACTTCCAAACCTTTCTTGCTTTCGATTTCGGCCTGAAACGCACGGGTGTGGCGGTGGGCAACCGCTTGCTGCGCACGGCCACGCCGCAGGCCACGATCAGGGCCGAGGGCGACGCGCGGCTGGCCCAGGTGCAGGAGCGCGTTCGCGAATGGCAGCCCGACGCCGTGGTGGTCGGCGTGCCATTTCATCCCGATGGTGCGAGCCACGACAATACGGCAAGGGCGAAGAAGTTCGCGCGCCAGCTGCGCAGCCGGCTGCAGTTGCCCGTGTTCGAGGTTGACGAGCGCTACAGCACCACGGAAGCGCTCGCGGCCGGCGCCAGCGACCCCGACGCGGGTGCCGCCTGCGTGATTCTTGAACAATTTTTGAGGAGCTTGCCATGAGCCGATGGGCCACACCCGAGGCGAATTCCGCGGCGCTTTGCGCGGAGGTTTCGAGATGAGCAGCCTCGTCCTGGATGCCGAAGCGCTTTATCGCGAACTGCTGCGCGGCGTGCAGCCCCTGGGATTGCCGCAGGCGCGCCTGGTCGGCATCACCTCCGGCGGCGCCTGGCTCGCCGAGCGCCTGCACAAGGACCTGGCGCTGCCGGGCGACGTCAACGTGATCTCTTCGTCCATGCATCGCGACGACTTCGCCCAGCGCGGCCTGTCCGGCGCCGGGCAGCAGACGCAGCTGGGCTTCGACGTCAACGATTCGCACATCATCCTGCTGGACGATGTGCTCTACACCGGGCGAACCATCCGGGCGGTGCTCAACGAACTGTTCGACTATGGACGGCCGGCCAGCGTGAAGCTGGCGGTGCTGGTCGACCGCGGCGGGCGCGAACTGCCGGTGCAAGCCGACTACGCGGCGGCGCGCGTGAGCCTGCCGGCCTCGCAGTCGCTGGCCCTCGCGCACGACGACGCGGGGCGCTTCAGCTTCAAGGTCGAAGGATCATAGGACGAGAAGAAGCATGCTCTACAAGCGAAACCCCCAACTCAACAAGAACGGTGAACTGGTCCACCTGCTGTCCATCGAGGGCCTGCCGCGCGACATCGTCACGCACATCCTCGACACGGCGGCCAGCTTCGTCAGCGTGAGCGACCGCGAGGTGAAGAAGGTGCCGCTGCTGCGCGGCAAGAGTGTCTTCAACCTGTTCTTCGAGAATTCGACGCGCACGCGCACCACGTTCGAGATCGCGGCGACCCGCCTGTCGGCCGACGTGATCAACCTGGATATCGCGCGATCCTCGGCGTCCAAGGGCGAATCCCTGCTGGACACCATCGCCAACCTGTCGGCGATGGCCGCCGACCTGTTCGTGGTGCGGCACAGCGAATCCGGCGCGCCCTACCTCATCGCCCAGCACGTGGCGCCCCACGTGCATGTGATCAACGCGGGCGACGGGCGCCATGCGCACCCGACGCAGGGCCTGCTGGACATGTACACCATCCGGCACTACAAGAAGGACTTTGCCAACCTCACCGTGGCCATCGTCGGCGACGTGCTGCATTCGCGCGTCGCGCGCTCCGACATCCATGCGCTCACCACGCTCGGCTGCGCCGAAGTGCGGGTGGTCGGGCCCAAGACGCTGGTGCCTGCCGACATGGCGCAGATGGGCGTGCGGGTGTGCCATTCGCTGGAAGAGGGCATCCGGGGCTGCGACGTCGTCATCATGCTGCGGCTGCAGAACGAGCGCATGAGCGGGGCGCTGCTGCCGTCGTCGCAGGAGTTCTTCAAGAGCTACGGGCTCACGCCCGAAAAACTGCGGCTGGCCAGGCCCGACGCGATCGTGATGCACCCGGGGCCGATCAATCGCGGCGTGGAAATCGATTCCGCGGTGGTGGACGGAAAGCAGAGCGTGATCCTGCCGCAGGTCACCTTCGGCATCGCGGTGCGGATGGCCGTGATGAGCATCGTGGCGGGGAATGAAGCATGAAGATCCTGATCAGGAACGGCCGGGTGATCGCCCCCGCCACCAACTTCGACGAAATCTGCGACATCGCCATCGGCGCCGGCCGGATCGTCTCGATCGGCAAGGTCGCGCCCGGCTTCGCGCCGAGCAAGGTGATCGACGCGGCCGGCTGCATCGTCGCGCCCGGGCTGGTGGACCTGGCCGCGCGGCTGCGCGAGCCCGGCCACGAACACGAGGGCATGCTGGAAAGCGAGATGGCGGCGGCCGTGGCCGGCGGCGTCACCAGCCTGGTGTGTCCGCCCGACACCGACCCGGTGCTGGACGAACCCGGCCTGGTCGAGATGCTGAAGTTCCGCGCCGAGAAGCTGCACCAGGCGCGCGTGTTCCCGCTCGGCGCGCTCACGCGCAACCTGCAGGGCGAAACCCTCACCGAGATGGTGGAACTCACCGAAGCGGGCTGCGTCGGCTTCAGCCAGGCCGAGGTGCCGCTGGAAAGCACGCAGGTGCTGCAACGCGCGCTGCAATACGCATCCACGTACGGCTACGCGGTCTGGCTGCGGCCGCAGGAGCTGCACCTGGGCAAGGGCGTGGCCGCGAGCGGGCCACTGGCCACGCGCCTGGGCCTGTCGGGCGTGCCGGTGGCCGCCGAGACCATCGCCCTGCACACGATCTTCGAGCTGATGAAGGCCACCGGCGCGCGCGTGCACCTGTGCCGCCTCAGCAGCGCGGCCGGCGTCGAACTGGTGCGCCAGGCCAAGGACCAGGGCCTGCCTGTCACCTGCGACGTCAGCATCAATTCGCTGCACCTCACCGACGTGGACATCGGCTACTTCGACAGCCGCATGCGCCTGAACCCGCCGCTGCGCCAGCAGCGTGACCGCGATGCATTGCGCGAGGCCCTGGCCGACGGCACCATCGACGCGCTGGTGTCCGACCACACGCCGGTCGACGAAGACGCCAAGACGCTGCCGTTCGCCGAAGCCGAGGCCGGCGCCACCGGGCTGGAACTGCTGCTGGGCCTGGCCCTGAAGTGGGGCCAGGAAAGCGGCATCGGGCTCGCGCGCGCGCTGGCCGTGCTCACCTGCGAGCCTGCGCGCGTGCTGGGCGCGGCGCTCGGCACCCTGCAGGACAGCGCGGGCCAGCTGGTCGAGGGTGGCGTCGCCGATGTCTGCGTTTTCGACGCGCAGGCCGAATGGACGATCACGGACGGCGCGCTGCGCAGCCAGGGCAAGCACACGCCGTTCTCCGGTTACGCGCTGCCGGGCCGCGTGCGTTGCACCATCGCTGCCGGGCAGATCGCCTACGAAGGCTGGGACAAGGCCTGAACCTGCCATGAACTCGCTGCGCGCCGCGTGGAGGCTGGGGCGGGGTCTGGCCCATGCATTCTCGGGACTGGCGATCGTCGCCTTTCTCTTTCCGCGCTGGAGCGAGCCGCGGCGCAATGCGCGAGTGCAAGCCTGGGCCATCGAGATGCTCACGCTGCTGGGCATCCACCTGGAGCTGCGCGGCCGCCCGCCCGCCGACGGGCCGATGCTGCTGGCGGCCAACCACATTTCCTGGCTGGACATCCTGGTCATGCACGCCGCTCGCCATTGCCGCTTCGTCGCCAAGGCGGAGGTCCGCCACTGGCCGCTCGTCGGGCGCCTGGCCACCGGCGGGGGCACGCTCTATATCGAGCGCGAGTCGCGGCGCGACGCCATGCGCGTCGTGCACCGCATGGCCGAGAGCCTCAAGCGCGGCGAGATCGTCGCAGTGTTCCCGGAGGGCACGACCAGCGACGGGGTGGCGCTGCTGCCGTTCCACGCCAACCTGGTGCAGGCCGCGATCTCCGCGGATGCGCCGGTACAGCCCGTCGCGTTGAGCTTTGTCGACACCCGCACAAGGGCGCTGAGCCTGGCGCCCTGCTATGTCGGCGACGACTCGCTGGCCGGCTCGATCTGGCGCACCTTGAGCGGGCCGCCGCTCACGGCGATCGTCCACTACGGCGAGCCGCAGACTGCGCAGGGGCGCGGGCGGCGCGAGTGGGCCGCCGACCTGCGCTCAGCGGTCGACGGTCTGCGCCGGGCTTGAGGCGGCCATTTGCCGCGCCGCACCCGCATGCTCGCACGGCATCTGGCACAGCCCGCCGCCCTTGAGGGGGCAGGCCCGGTTGAACGTCACCACGTGGTCGACTTCCGCGCGGATGCCGATCCACTCGCCGATCCTGTGGTCGTGGTGGCTGGGGACATGGGCCAGCACGATCTGCCCGCTGGCCAGCCGCAGGGTGTAGAGAAACTCCGAGCCGCGAAAGGCCTTGCGCATGATCTCGGCCTTCACCGGGGCTTCGTCGTCGTGCACGATGTCATCGGCACGCAGCAGCACGTCGCATTCGCCCGACGCGAAGGCGCAGGGCAGGGGGCATTCGGCGACGTCGGTCAGCTCGCCCAGGGGGGTCTGCAGGATGACCTGGTTGTCCACCTCGCGCAGCGTGGCCGGCGCGAACACGCCGTGGCCGATGAAGTCGGCGACGAAGCGCGTGGCCGGGCGGTGATAGAGCGTGTAGGCGTCGTCCCACTGGTGCAGCTGGCCCTCGTGCATGACGCCGATGACGTCGCCGATGGCGAAGGCCTCGAGCTGGTCGTGCGTCACGAACAGCGCGGTGGCGCGGGCCGCCTTCAGGATGGCGCGGATCTCGTGCGCCAGCCGCTCGCGCAGTTCGACGTCCAGGTTGGAGAAGGGCTCGTCGAGCAGCAGCAGCCGGGGCTCGGGCGCCAGCGCGCGGGCCAGCGCGACGCGCTGCTGCTGGCCGCCCGACAGCTCGTGCGGGAACCGCCGCTCGATGCCGCCCAGCCCGACCAGCTCCAGCACTTCGGCCACGCGCGCCACGCGCTGCGCCTTGGGCAGGTGATGGATGCCGAAGCCGACGTTGCGCCCGACGTCGATGTGCGGGAACAGCGCATAGTCCTGGAACACCATGCCGATGCGCCGTGATTCGGCCGGCACGTGCACGCTGTCGCTGCCCACGACCTGGCGCTCGATGCGGATCTCGCCGGCCGTGACGCGTTCGAGCCCCGCCACTGCGCGCAGCAAGGTGGTCTTGCCGCATCCGGAGGGGCCGATGAAGACGCCGATGTCGCCGGCGCGCAGGCCGAACGACACGTCATCGACCGCCGCTTGGGTGCGGCCCGGGTACCGGACGCTCAGCCTGGAGACTTCGACGAACATGAGACCCATTGTAGATGCTTACAATTCTCATTTGCATCGAATAGGCATTCACCCGCTTCCGCCATGAGCGTGCGCCGGCTCCAAGACCTCTTCTTACTGTTGCTGGCGTCGCTGCTGGTCCTGCCCGTGCTGGCGGTACTCGCCTCGTGGCTGCAATGGGACGGGCATAGCGCGCAGATCCTGCGCGAGATGGCCGGCACGGTGCTGCCCGGCTATGCCTGGACCAGCCTCGGCCTGTGCGTCGTCGTCGGCGTGGGCGTCGCGCTGGTGGGCGGGGCGGCAGCGGCCGCCGTGACGCTGTTCGACTTTCCGGGCCGCCGGACCTTCGAATGGGCTCTGTTGCTGCCGCTGGCCATGCCTGCCTATGTCGTGGCCTACGCCTATACCGACTACCTGCAGTTCAGCGGGCCCTTGCAGAACTGGGTGCGCGCCAGCTTCGGCCTGCAGGGGCGCGTCTTTCCGGAAGTGCGCAGCGTGGGCGGCGCGGCCCTGGTCTTCATCTTCTCGCTCTACCCATATGTCTACCTGCTGGCGCGCACGGCGCTGGCCGAGCGTGCCGGGCACCTGATGGAAGCGGCGCGGCTGCTGGGCGCGCCGCTGCGCCGGCGCATCCGCCGGGTCGCGCTGCCGCTGGCGCGCCCTGCCATCGCCGCGGGCGTGGCGCTCGCCCTGATGGAGACGCTGGCCGATTTCGGCGTGTCCAGCTATTTCGGCATCCAGACCTTCACCACCGGCATCTACAAGGCGTGGCTGGCAATGGACAACCGCATCGCCGCGGCGCAATTGGCCACGCTGCTCATGCTGGTGGTGGCCGTGCTGCTCGCGCTGGAGCGCCGGGCACAGCGGCGCATGCGCTTTGCCGCGCCGCGCGGCGCCCGCGCCGGGTCGGCAGACGCGCAGGCCATGCAGCTGCGCGGCGGCCGCATGATGCTGGCGTGGCTGCTGTGCGGCGTGCCGGTGCTGCTGGGGTTCGTGCTGCCGGTGCTCTTCATGCTGCGCCCGCTTGCGGCGGACTGGTCCGTGTTGCCATGGGACCGTTTCGTGCAGTGGTCGATCAACAGCGTCAGGCTGGGGGCGGTCACCGCGGCCGTTTGCGGTTGCGATCGCCCTGTGCGATGGCGTTCAGCCTGCGGCGAGCGCCGGGCGCGGTCACGCGCGGCGTGGTGCAACTTGGCGGCGCTCGGCTACGCGGTGCCGGGCGCCGTGATCGTGGTGGGCCTGCTGTTGCCGGTCGGCTGGCTGCAAGAGGCCGCGCCGCAGTCCGGCGTCGGCGGCTGGGTCACGGCCACCGTGCTGGGCGTGGTCTGGGCTTACCTCGTGCGCTTCGTCTCGGTGGCGCTGCAGTCGGTCCAAAGCGGCTATTCGCGCATTCCGGGCAGCTTCGACGACAGCGCGCGCATGCTGGGCGCCGGGGGCTTAGGGTTGCTCGCCCGCGTGCATTGGCCCTTGTTGCGGCGCTCCAGCGCCGCGGCCGCGCTGCTGGTGTTCGTGGACGTGATGAAGGAGTTGCCGGCGACGCTGGTGCTGCGGCCATTCGATACCGACACGCTGGCCGTGGTGGCCTACCAGCTGGCGCGCGACGAACGCCTGGGCGAGGCTGCGCTGCCGTCGCTCGCACTGGTGCTGGTGGGGCTGGTGCCGGTGATGTTGCTGAGCCGCGCCTTGCGGCCGGCAGGGCGCTGAAACGTCAGGCTTCGTCGCCCGACGCAAGCCGGGAGGAAGCGGGTTTGCGAAAGACGACTTCGCCCGTGGGCACGTGGACGACGCGTATTTCCTGGCCCATCGGCCGGGTGGTGCTCTTGGCCGCCATCGCGACGGCCAGGGACCGGTCGGAAAACAGGTACTGCAGGGACCCGGAGGACGGCAACAGCCGGCCCGAGATGGGGTGATTGCTTTCGACGCGGAAGTCTGCGGACGTCATGTTGAAACCTCGCTGCTTGTCTCTCGCTCTCGTGGTTCTTCGATTCGCACCTTGAGCTGGAAGTTTGATCGTAGGCCTGTCTTTTGACAGCGCAATGACGGGCTTGCAATGACGCCGTCACAGCGGTAACCGGCTGCTAAGTGCACCCTCAGGTTACCGACGGAAGACAGCGGCCGTGTAGGAGAAGAGCCCCACGATTTGTAGGACGATCCTCTGGGGTTGGGCACGAAACCCCGGGTTAGCCCCTATGCGGCTGCAATAGAAAGATGCATCGCTTAACTTCATGCAACACCTAACCCACAGAGTGAGGAGAAATGCACAGTTCCATATTGCGAAGAGTAACAAGCGTAGCTTAGTATGGCCGGTCCAGCTGAGTGGCCGGCGCTTATGGCTCCGCTCATCGGCACACCGACAACAGACCGACTCGCTCGGTCGCCACGAGAGGAGCAGTAACCATGGCCGCATCCAACACTTCCACGATCCTCCAGGAAGCTTACATCCTGGCGACCGGCAACGCGGCGAGTGCCGCCTTGCTGGCTGAGTTCGAAGCCCTGGTGGACCAGGACGGGGGAGGCTACTCCCTCGTGGCCGCCCAGGTCGAGGCTTATATGAGTTACGTCGAGGCCACGCAGGGCCTCGCAGCGACTGCGAAGGCCCTGGCCCTAAACGGCCTGGGCATCGTGCTGACCGATGCGGAAGCGACCGAGATCATGGGGTCATTGCGCGCCCAGGGCATCGACACGTGGGCCAAGATCTTCGAGTTCTGCATCAGCCTGCAGGGCAGCATCGGCGGCGTGCTGGACAACCGCGCCGGCGCAGCGCAATCGTTCAACGCCACGCTGGAAAGCCTGGGCAAAGCCGACCTGTTCAGCGGCGCCACTGTGCAAGCCGCCGTGAAGAACATGCTGCAGAACATCGGTTCCAGCGACACCAGCCTGAGCAACGGCATCGAAGGCCTGCAGGCGCTCGCGGAAGACCTGGGCAGCTCGGGCCTTCATTCGTCGGCGATCGACGGCTACGTTGCGCACGCCACCGTTTTCGTCGACACCAACGGCGACGGCGTGCTGAACGGCGACGAGTACTCGACCACGACCGACGGGTACGGCAATTTCGTCCTGCCGGCCGATGGCGAACCCGGCCAGATCGTCATTACCGGCGGCATCGACATCATGACGGGGCAAGCCTTCAACGGCACCATGATAGCGCCGGCCGGCTCCACGGTGGTGTCGCCGATGACCACGATCGTCCAGGCCCTGCTGGCAAGCGGGCTGGCCGGCACGATGGAAGACGCTTGCGCCACCCTCCAGGCGGCATTGGGCCTTCCCCCCGGTGTCAACCTGCTGTCGTACGACCCGATGGCCGTGCTGGCCGACGGCAGCGCCTCGCAGGCGGCGCAGGACGAGGCGCTGGCCCTGGAGAAGGTCTCGGTGCAGCTGTACAACCTCCTCAACCAGCTCACGGCCACCATCGACGCGGCCAATGGCCCGGGCGCACCGACGTCCTTTGGCGCCGTCGTCGGCGCCATCGCGGGTGCGATCGCCGCAGGCACGCTGGACCTCACCAGCACCTCGGCGCTGACGGCCATCATCCAGGCCGCGGCCACCGAATCGGGCGCCGCCGGCGTTGCCGCGTCGGCCGGCCAGGTCGCCGCCGTCATCGCGGCCGGTAACGCCGCGGCCGACGCGGCGGCCGACATCACCGTGCTGTCGCAGGTCGCCGTTGTGACCCAGGGCGAGGCCACTGCCGCGCTGGAAGCCGGCGCCATCTCCGGCAATTTCGCCATGGCGGTGTTCGGCTTCACCGGCTCCAACCTGGCCGATCTGATCGCGGGCGCGATCCCCGGGTTGATTGCGCCCGGTGTTGCCGTGCCGCCGCCGGGCGGCACTGGGGGCCCGTACTTCCGGGTCTACGAAGACCTCGCGGGCGTGGTCACCTTCCAGAGCAACGCCGCGGGCGACATCACGCTCTCCTGGTCCGGCACGCCCGGAGCATCGGTGGCGACGTTTTTCCGGGGTGGGTTGACCGGCGCGCACACCGCGGACTTCGGCGGTACCGCCACGAAGATCACGCTGGCCACGGGCCAGGTCCTGGCCGGCAGCATGACGCAGCTGCTGGGCCTGACCATCGACGGCCTGGGCGGCGTCTCCCTCACGGACACGACCCTTGCCGCGGCCGACCTGCTGACGCTGGACGGAACGGTCGCCTGCGTCCTGAATGCGGCCGCGGCAACCACGCTCACGGGCACGGCTGTCGACGTCACGGCCGCCTATGCGGCCAACACTGCGGGCACGGTGTCCGGCCTCGGAAACGAAGCCGTGACGCTGTCCGACACCACGCTGGCGGCCGCGGACCTGAACACGCTGGATGCGCTCACCACCGGCATCGTGAACGCCGCAGCGATGACGACTCTCACCGGCAGCTCGGCGGAAATCCTGGCGGTCATCAGCGGGGGCATCAGCACCTCGGGGGCCTACGATGCGACCGTCTCGGGCAGCACCTCGGTGGCGGACGCGAACACGATCGACGGCGATACGAGCGGGGTGGTCACCGCCACCATCACCGAAGGCGACCTGGCCACGCTGGTCACCCTGACCGGCACGGGCAACGCCTACACCATCACGGTGACCGACACCACGGCGGCGGCAGCCGACCTGACCACGGTGGACGCGGCCACGACCGTCGCGGTGGACGCCGCCGCAGTCACGACTCTCACCGGTACGGCGGCTGAAGTGATTGCGGCCTACGCGGCCAATACCGCCGGCACCATCACCGGCCTGGGCAACGAGGCGGTGACTGTCTCGGGCAGCACCTCGGTGGCCGACGCGAACACGATCGATGGCGCCACCAGCGGCATCGTGACGGCCACCATCACCGAAGGCGACCTGGCCACGCTGGTCACCCTGACCGGCACGGGCAACGCCTACACCATCACGGTGACCGACACGACGGCGGCGGCAGCCGACCTGACCACGGTGGACGCGGTCACGACCGTGGCGGTCGATGCCGCTGCGGTGACCACGCTGACGGGCACGGCGGCTGAAGTGATTGCGGCCTATGCGGCCAATACCGCCGGCACCATCACGGGCCTGGGCAACGAGGCGGTGACCGTCTCCGGCAGCACTTCGGTCGCCAACGCGAACAGCATCGCCGCTGCCACCAGCGGCATCGTGACGGCCACCATCACCGAAGGCGACTTGGCCACGCTGGTCACCCTCACGGAGACCACCAACGCCTACACCATCACGGTGACCGACACGACGGCGGCGGCAGCGGACCTGACCACGGTGGACGGCAAGACCACGGTGGCGGTGACCGCGAGCGCGGTGACCACGCTGACGGGTACGGCGGCGGAGGTGATCGCCGCCTACGCGGCCAACACCGCGGGCACGATCACGGGCCTGGGCGACGAAGCGGTGACCGTCTCGGGCACCGCCTCCGTGGCCAACGCAAACAGCATTGCCGCTGCCACCAGCGGCATCGTGACGGCGACCATCACCGAAGGCGACCTGGCTACTTTGCTGACGCTCACGGAGACCACCAACGCCTACACCATCACGGTGACCGACACCACGGCGGCGGCGGCCGACCTGACCACGGTGGACGGCAAGACGACCGTGGCGGTCAACGCGGCTGCGGTGACCACGCTCACGGGCACGGCCGCTCAGGTCATCGCCGCCTATGCGGCCAACACGGCCGGCACCATCACCGGCCTGGGCAACGAGGCGGTGACAGTCTCGGGCAGCACTTCTGTGGCCAGACGCGAACACGATCGATGGCGCCACCAGCGGCGTCGTGACGGCCACGATCACCGAAGGCGCGCTGGCCACGCTGGTCACCCTGACCGGCACGGGCAATGCGTACACCATCACGGTGACCGACACCACGGCGGCGGCAGCCGACCTGACCACGGTGGATGGCAAGACCACGGTGGCGGTGACCGCATCGGCGGTGACCACCCTCACGGGCACGGCGGCGGAAGTGATTGCGGCCTACGCGGCCAACACCGCCGGCACCATCACCGGCCTGGGCAACGAGGCGGTGACCGTCTCGGGCAGCACCTCGGTCGCCAACGCGAACAGCATTGCCGCTGCCACCAGCGGCATCGTGACGGCCACCATCACCGAAGGCGACCTGGCCACGCTGGTCACCCTCACGGAGACCACCAACGCCTACACCATCACCGTCACCGACACCACGGCAGCGGCAGCGGACCTGACCACGGTGGACGGCAAGACCACGGTGGCGGTCAATGCGGCTGCGGTGACCACCCTCACGGGCACGGCGGCGGAAGTGATTGCCGCCTATGCGGCCAACACCGCCGGCACCATCACCGGCCTGGGCAACGAGGCGGTGACCGTCTCGGGCAGCACCTCGGTGGCCAACGCGAACACGATCGATGGCGCCACCAGCGGCATCGTGACGGCCACCATCACCGAAGGCGCGCTGGCCACGCTGGTCACCCTGACGCGGCACGGGCAACGCCTACACCATCACGGTGACCGACACGACGGCGGCGGCAGCCGACCTGACCACGGTGGACGGCAAGACCACGGTGGCGGTGACCGCATCGGCGGTGACCACCCTCACGGGCACGGCAGCGGAAGTGATTGCCGCCTACGCGGCCAACACCGCCGGCACCATCACCGGCCTGGGCAACGAGGCGGTGACCGTCTCGGGCAGCACCTCGGTGGCCGACGCGAACACCATCGATGGCGCCACCAGCGGCATCGTGACGGCCACCATCACCGAAGGCGCGCTGGCCACGCTGGTCACCCTGACCGGCACCGGCAACGCCTACACCATCACGGTGACCGACACCACGGCGGCGGCAGCCGACCTGACCACGGTGGATGGCAAGACCACGGTGGCGGTGACCGCCAGCGCGGTGACCACCCTCACCGGCACGGCGGCGGAAGTGATTGCCGCCTACGCGGCCAACACGGCCGGCACCATCACGGGCCTGGGCAACGAGGCCGTGACCGTTTCGGGCAGCACCTCGGTCGCCAACGCAAACAGCATTGCCGCTGCCACCAGCGGCATCGTGACGGCCACCATCACCGAAGGCGACCTGGCCACGCTGGTCACCCTCACGGAGACCACCAACGCCTACACCATCACCGTCACCGACACCACGGCAGCGGCAGCGGACCTGACCACGGTGGACGGCAAGACCACGGTGGCGGTCAATGCGGCTGCCGTGACCACCCTCACGGGCACGGCAGCGGAAGTGATTGCCGCCTACGCGGCCAACACCGCCGGCACCATCACCGGCCTGGGCAACGAAGCCGTGACCGTTTCGGGCAGCGCCTCGGTGGCGGATGCGAACAGCATCGCCGCTGCCACCAGCGGCATCGTGACAGCCACCATCACCGAAGGCGACCTGGCCACGCTGGTCACGCTCACGGAGGCCACCAACGCCTATGGCGTCACCGTGACCGACACCACGGCCGCGGCAGCCGACCTGACCACGGTGGACGGCAAGACCACGGTGGCGGTGGACGCAAGCTTGGTGACGACGATCACGGGCACGGCGGCAGAGGTTGCCGCCGCCTACGCGGCCAACACAGCGACCACCATCACGGGTCTGGGCGACGAGGCGGTGACGCTCTCTGGTACCAGCGCGCTGGCGGCGGACCTGAAGGCTGCCGACATCGCCACCACCGCCGTGATCGATGCCACCACGATCACGTCGCTCACCGGGACCGCGGCCGACGTCGCCACGGTGCTGGCCGCGGTCGGCACGGGCATCACGGGCTTGAGCAACCCGGCCGTCACGTTGACGGACACCACGCTGGCAGCCACTACGCTGAATGCGATCAACGGCGGCACGACCGGCCTGATCGACGCCAGCGCGGCGACCACGCTCAGCGGGACCCTGGCGGACGTGCAGACCTCCCAGGCGGCGCCGGGTACGGAGATCACCGGCCTGGACTTCTCGGAGAACGTGGACCTTACCGACGCAAGCCTGACCGCGGCCGCGCTGATCGCCTTCAACGGGGTCGTCAGCGGCACCATCAGCCTGACGGGCACCACGACCGTTACCGGTAACTTCGCCGACTGCACCACGGTCAAGGGCGACGCCGGCTTCTCGCTGTCGGGCACCAACTTCAGCATCACCGACTCGGCGGCGAACCTCACGACCCAGACCTTCGCCGGGGCGGGATCGGCCGACACGTTGAACGTCGGAATCGCGAGCGCGGCCACTAGCCTCACGTCGCTGACGGGCTTCGAAGCCGTGACCCTCGTGGGCAGCACGGTTCCGGCAACGGACATCATCACCCTCGCCAATGGCGCGACGGTGATCACGGCCACGGGGGCCGTCGCGGTTGTGCTGGGTTCCGGCGGCCAGACGTTCAACGGCAGCCCCGGTGCCGACACCGTCACTGCCGGCGCGGGTGCCGATACGATCACCGGCGGCGGCGGGCAGGATGCGATCAGCATCGGCGGCGATGCCGCGGCGGACCACGTGGTGATCAACAGCGCGTCCAACGCGGATGCGGACACGGTCACCGGGTTCACTTCCGCGCAGGACGTGCTCGACTTCAGCGTAGGGGGCATCGGCCTCAATGGTGCCGACTACGCACCGGGAGCCGTCACCGTGATCAATGCCGCAGGGGCTGCGCTTCTGGGCGCCGGCGCCTGGAGCAACCACATCGTCGTCGACACGGCCGCCAACATCGCTGCCCTGGTCATCGGCGCGGGTTCCGCGACCGGCGGGGTGCTGGCTGTGGCTTCCGATACGGGTGTCGTGAGTTATGACGCGGACGGCAGTTTCGCTGTAGGCGCCGTTGTCATCGGCACGGCCAACGGCGTCGCCGTCGCTGCGGACTTGCTGATGGTCGCCTGACCTGGGCCGCTCCTGGCGAAAGCCGGGGGCGGTTCATGGCCGCGTGCGGGCCATGGTCCCCTCGACAGGAATCGAACCTGTATCTGGCGCTTAGGAGGCGCCCGTTCTATCCATTGAACTACGAGGAGCGGGACGAGGGGGGATTGTAGAGGGGCGGCTACTTGCTCAGCAGCCGCATCGCGTCTTCCAGGCCCTTGATCGTCAGCGGGTACATGCGCTGGTTGACCAGCTGCTGGATGACGCTGATGCTCTGGCGGTACTGCCAGACGCCCTGCGGTTCCGGGTTGATCCAGGCGAACTTCGGGAAGGCGTTGGTCAGGCGCTGCATCCACTCGGCGCCGGCTTCCTCGTTGTTGTATTCCACGCTGCCGCCGGGCTGCAGGATCTCGTAGGGGCTCATCGTCGCGTCGCCGACGAAGATCAGCTTGTAGTCCTTGTTGTACTTGCGGATGATGTCCCAGGTCGCGAACTTCTCGGAGAAGCGGCGCCGGTTGTTCTTCCACATGAAGTCGTAGACGCAGTTGTGGAAGTAATAGAACTCCAGGTGCTTGAACTCCGCCTTGGCGGCCGAGAACATCTCCTCGACGCGGTGGATGTGCTCGTCCATCGTGCCGCCCACGTCCATCAGCAGCAGGATCTTCACGTTGTTGTGCCGCTCTGGCACCATCTTGATGTCGAGCCAGCCCGCGTTGGCGGCCGTCGACTTGATGGTGTCGTCCAGGTCCAGCTCGTCGGCGGCGCCCTCGCGCGCGAACTTGCGCAGCCTGCGCAGCGCGATCTTGATGTTGCGGGTGCCCAGTTCCTGGGAGTCGTCGTAGTCCTTGTAGGCGCGCTGGTCCCAGACCTTCACCGCGCTCTTGTTGCGGCTCCTGTCCTGGCCGATGCGGATGCCCTGCGGGTTGAAACCGAAAGCGCCGAACGGCGAGGTGCCGCCGGTGCCTATCATCTTGCTGCCGCCCTCGTGGCGCTCCTTCTGCTCCTCGAAGCGCTTGCGCAGCGTCTCCATCAGCTCGTCCCAGCCCATCTTCTCGATCTTGGCGATCTCCTCGGGCGATGAGCTCCAGCTCCAGGTTCTTGCGCAGCCACTCCAGCGGCACGTCCTTGGTGAAGTCGGCCACCATCTCCACGCCCTTGAAATAGGCGGCGAAGGCGCGGTCGAACTTGTCGTAGTGCTTCTCGTCCTTCACCAGCGTGGTGCGCGAGAGGTAGTAGAAGTCGTCGATCTTGTAGCCGTCGTCGCTGTTGGGGCCGACCACGCCTTCCTTGAGCGCCTCGACCAGGGTCAGGTATTCCTTGACCGAGACCGGCAGCTTGGCGCTGCGCAGGGTGTAGAAGAAATCGATCAGCATGGGGCGCCTCGCGAGGGGGATTCCATTATCCGGCGCTCCCGCCATTTGCGCACGACGATGCTGCCCGAGCGGCGCGCGTGCACGATCATGGCCGCCGACGCGACCAGGCTGATCGCCACGGCGGCCACCGACGCCTCGGCGCCGAAAATCCCGCCGGTCAGCCAGTCGGGCCCCGGCCGCTCCGACACCAGGAAGCCCGGTGCCGCGTGGCCCGAAACGGGGATGCCGTAGACGGTGCCCTGGGTGAAGTTCCAGGCCATGTGGATGCCCATCACCAGGGGCAGCGAGCGGGTGACGTGGTACGCCAGGCCCAGCAGCACGCCGGCCTCGATGGCGATCGCGACCGAGCTCCAGACGGTCGCGTTCCTGTTCATCATGTGGACGCCGCCGAACAGCAGCGCCGAGATGGCGAGGGCCGGCCAGGTGCCCAGGCCTTCCTCGCTGATGCGAAACAGGACGCCCCGGAACACGATCTCCTCGGCGATCGCGGTGCCGAGCCCCGCCGTCAGCAACGGCCTGACCCAGTTCACGTCGGGGTTGGTGCCGGTGATTTCGTAGCTGCCGGCCAGCCACATCACGCCCACCACGCTGCTGATGAACAGTGCGCCGGCACCGAGACCGGCAAGCCCGTGCGGAAGGACCTTGTTCCAGGCCAGTTCCGAGGGACGGCGGCGCTCGATCAGCCAGGCCAGCAACAGGTACACGCCCAGGAAAGGCACGAGGTACCGCAGAAAGATGGAGACGCCCCGCGGCCCCGGGGGCGCGTTCTTTGCATCCAGACCCAGCGCCGCCGCCAGCAGGCTCAGCAGCATGAGGACGCCGGCAGCCAGCAGCGCAAAGATGGCGATGCGCGCAAGCGGCGAGTAGACGAACCAGCGTTTCCACCGGGGTGCACTGGCAGGAGTCTGGAAGGCGAGCATCTCTTTAGCGGGGCTTGGCGAGCTGGTACTGAAGGTGGGCCTTGACTTCGGGCCATTCGCCCGCGGCCAGGCTGTACATCACGGTGTCGCGCACCGTGCCGTCGCGCCGCAGTGCATGGTGGCGCAGCACGCCGTCCTTGCGCGCGCCCAGCCGCTCGATCGCGCGCTGGCTGGCGAAGTTGTAGTTGTCGGTGCGCCAGCCCACCAGCTGCGCGCCCAGCGTCTCGAAGGCATGCGTCATCAGCAGCAGCTTGGCCGTGGTGTTGACGTGGCTGCGCTGCCAGCTCTTGCCGTACCAGGTGTAGCCGATCTCCAGCCGCTCGATGGGCGTCACGATGTCGTGGTAGCGGGTGCTGCCGATGACCTGGCCGCTGGCGACGTCGCGCACCACGAAGGGCAGCATGTGGCCGTCGTCGCGGCCCTTGAGCGCGGCGGCGATGTAGGCGGGCATTTCGCCCGGCGCGGGCACCGAGGTGACGCGCAGGTTCCACAGCTCGCCGTCGCGCGCGGCCGCTTCGAGGCCGGCGGCGTGGTCCGCCGACAGCGGTTCCAGCCGCACGGCGCGCAGTCTCGAGCGTGCAGGGTTCGGGCCGGCGCATCACTCGCCCTTCTTGCGCGATGCGCGCCAGCGGCGGGCCAGCTGCAGCCCCACGCCGCCGCCCAGGCCCGCGAGCACGATGCCGCCGATGGCCGCGGTGCCGTAGCCGTGCGCCAGCGGGTCGACGCCGAACAGCTGGCCGACCCAGTACGCGACCAGCACGCCGCCGACGAAGCCGACGGCGTCGGTCAGTCCTTCGAACAGCAATGGATTCACGGCAAAGCCCCTCCCCGGCCGGAGGTGTTCAGCGGTTGTGCCGCTGCATGAACACCAGTTTCTCGAACAGGGTCACGTCCTGCTCGTTCTTGAGCAGCGCGCCCACCAGCGGCGGCACGGCCACCTTGTCGTCCTTGCTTTGCAGCGCCTCCAGCGGGATGTCCTCGGCCACCAGCAGCTTGAGCCAGTCGAGCAGCTCGCTGGTGGAGGGCTTCTTCTTCAGGCCCGGCAGGTTGCGCACGTCGTAGAAGGTCTTCATCGCGGCCGTCGAGCAGTTCCTTCTTCAGGCCCGGGAAGTGCACGTCGACGATCAGCTTCATCGTGTCGGCGTCGGGGAACTTGATGTAGTGGAAGAAGCAGCGGCGCAGGAAGGCGTCGGGCAGTTCCTTCTCGTTGTTCGAGGTGATGAACACCAGCGGCCGGTGCCTGGCCTTGACCAGCTCGCGCGTCTCGTACACGTAGAACTCCATGCGGTCGAGCTCGCGCAGCAGGTCGTTCGGGAATTCGATGTCGGCCTTGTCGATCTCGTCGATCAGCAGCGCCACCGGCTGGTCGGCGGTGAAGGCCTGCCACAGCACGCCCTTGACGATGTAGTTGTGGATGTCCTTGACGCGCTCGCGCCTCGCCGCAGCTGCGAGTCGCGCAGGCGGCTCACGGCGTCGTATTCGTACAGGCCCTGCTGCGCCTTGGTGGTGGACTTGATGTGCCACTGCAGCAGCGGCACGTCCAGCGCCTGGGCCACTTCCTCGGCCAGCATCGTCTTGCCGGTGCCGGGCTCGCCCTTGACCAGCAGCGGGCGCTTGAGCGTGATGGCCGCGTTCACGGCCAGCATCAGGTCCTGCGTGGCGACGTAGTTCTGGGAGCCTTGGAACTTCATGGGGGTGTGGCGTTGAAAGGGCGGCAAAAGCGCGCCGGATATAATTGAAGGTTGATCAGAAACTGTCCTTCACACCCGATTGTGCTCGCAAAATGAACAAGTTGTTGACCACGCTCTTCGCCCTGGCTGTCGCTTCCGTGACCGGCACGGCTCTCGCACAAACGCCGGCACCGGCTCCCGCCGCCGCGGCCCAGCCCGGGGCCGGCGGCACCAAGTCGATCGAGGCCAAGGTGGCCATGTGCGTCGGCTGCCACGGCATCAAGGGCTACCAGGCGAGCTTCCCCGAGGTCTACAAGGTGCCGATGATCGCCGGCCAGAGCGCCAAGTACATCGCCGCGGCGCTCACCGCCTACAAGAAGGGCGACCGCAAGCACCCCACGATGCGCGGCATCGCCGACACGCTGTCCGAGCAGGACATCGCCGACGTCGCCGCCTACTACGAGACGCTGGGCAAGGACGCCTCGCAGACCCTGCCCGCGGCCGCCGACAAGACGCCCAGCACGCAGGTCGCCGGCCTGCTGCAGAAGGCCGCCTGCGTTTCCTGCCACGGCGCCAATTTCGCCAAGCCGATCGACCCGACCTACCCGAAGCTCGCCGGCCAGCACGCCGACTACCTGTTCGTCGCGCTGAAGGCCTACAAGACCGAGAACAACCCGACCGTCGGCCGCACCAACGGCGTCATGGGCGCCATCGCCAAGCAGTTCTCCAACGCCGAACTCAAGGCGCTCGCCGCCTACGTGAGCTCGCTGGAGGGCGACCTGAAGACGGTGCCGGAACACCGGTTCCGGTAACGCCCTGCGGGCAGAGGAGTAAACAAGGCCCCGCGATGCGGGGCCTTGTACTTGGGCAACGCTGGCGCGTTGGCTAATCCCGGGTGGCGCGGCGCTGCACGCACTCGATGTAGGCGGCGCCGTCGGGCGGGCGGCCCGAACGCTGGCTCTCCCACAGCATCTGGCCCAGGCATTCCATGGCCTCGTGGTGCGCGTCGTGCAGCGAGTCGCGCCGCGCGGCCAGCAGTTCCACCGCCTGGCGGATGCCGCGCGGCTGGTCGATCGAGCACTGCTCGCTGATCGACAGGTGCATGGCCAGGTGCAGGAAAGGGTTGCCTTGGCCGTCCTGGCCTTCGTAGCTGCGCGCCAGCGCGGCCTGGACGTCCTGCAGGTCGGGGTCGTATTCCGGGTGCTCCTGCAGCCACTGGCCGGCCAGCGTCTCCAGCGCGTCCAGCGGCTGGCCCGCGCGTGACTTGGCGTGCACGGCGCAGAAGAAACGCCGCACGTCGTCTTGCGAAGGATTGAACATGGCGCGCAGGGTAGCATGCGGCGGCCTTGTCCTACGGCTGAGCCGCAGGCGCCGTGCTAGTCTGCCTGCAGGGTCCGCGCAGCGCTGCCGGAGGCCGCGACCCTTCCCCGAACTCTGGCTCAGAAAGGCCCGCCATGAACGCCATGCGCATCACCGGAATCATCCTCATCGTGCTGGGGCTCGCCGGCTTCTTCACCGGGGGCTTCAGTTTCACCAAGAACGAAACCAAGGCCCAGCTCGGGCCGATCAAGCTGCAGGTGCAGGAGCAGGAGTCGGTCAACGTCCCGCAGTGGCTCAGCATCGGGGCGGTGGTGATCGGCGGCGTGCTGCTGGTCATGGGCTTCAAGCGCGGCTAGGCGGCCGCTGCGGCCGGACTGGCCGGCAGGTACGATAGGGCATCTGGCAAGCGGCCGTGCGGGCCGCTTCCAGCCTTTGGATGACCTTTCCATGATCGACAAGATCGCCACCTCGGTGGAGCAGGCGCTGGACGCCGTGCCCGACGGCGCCACGGTGATGATCGGCGGCTTCGGCACGGCCGGCATTCCCGGCGAACTGATCGACGGCCTGATCGGCCAGGGCGCTCGCGACCTCACCATCGTCAACAACAATGCGGGCAACGCCGACCACGGGCTGGCGGCGCTGCTCAAGGCCGGCCGCGTGCGCAAGGTGATCTGCAGTTTTCCGCGCCAGGCCGACAGCTGGGTCTTCGACGAGCTTTATCGGGCGGGGAAGATCGAGCTGGAGCTGGTGCCGCAGGGCAACCTCTCCGAGCGCATCCGCGCGGCCGGCGCCGGCATCGGTGCGTTCTTCACGCCGACCGGCTTCGGCACGGACCTGGCCCGGGGCAAGGAGACGCGCGAGATCGACGGCCGGCCTTACGTGCTCGAGTACCCGATCCACGGCGACCTGGCCCTGATCAAGGCCGAGCGCGGCGACCGCTGGGGCAACCTCACCTACCGCATGGCCGCCCGCAATTTCGGGCCGGTGATGGCCATGGCGGCCAGGCGCACCATCGCCAGCGTGCACGAAGTCGTGCCGCTGGGCGCCCTGGACCCGGAAGCCATCGTGACGCCCGGCATCTTCGTGAGCAGGATCGTGCGAGTGGAGCGCGTCGCGACGCGGGCCGGCGGCTTCAGGCAGGCTGCCTGAACGGAATGACCTACCGCAAACGCACCAAGGACCAACTCGCCCAGCGGGTGGCCCGCGACATCCACGACGGCGCCTATGTCAACCTGGGCATCGGCATGCCCACGCTGGTGGCCAATCACCTGCCGCAGGGCATCGAGGTCATCCTGCACAGCGAGAATGGCATCCTCGGCATGGGCCCCGCCCCGGCGGAAGGCAGCGAGGACTACGACCTGATCAACGCCGGCAAGCAGCCGGTGACGCTGCTGCCCGGCGGCGCTTTCTTCCACCACAACGACAGCTTCGCGATGATGCGCGGCGGCCACCTGGACATCTGCGTGCTGGGCGCCTTCCAGGTTTCGGCCACGGGCGACCTGGCCAACTGGCACACCGGCGAGAAGGACGCCATTCCTGCCGTCGGCGGCGCGATGGACCTGGCCATCGGCGCCAAGCAGTCGTGGGTGATGATGGACCTGCTGACCAAGCAGGGCGAAAGCAAGGTGGTGGCGCGCTGCACCTATCCGCTGACCGGCATCGGCTGCGTCAGGCGGATCTACACCGACCTCGCCACTTTCCGGTGCACGCCGCATGGGCTGGAGCTGATCGACATCGTCGAAGGCCTTTCCCACGGCGAACTCGAACAACTCGTCGGGCTGCCGATCGCCGCATCGCCGCCCGCCCGCACCGCCTGAATCCAGCAAAGGAGCCCCCATGACCCAGCAAGCCTTCATCTGCGACGCCATCCGCACGCCCTTCGGGCGCTACGGCGGCGCGCTTTCGTCCATCCGCACCGACGACCTCGCGGCGATTCCGCTGCGCGCGCTGATGGCGCGCAATCCCAAGGTCGATTGGCAGGCCGTCACCGACGTGCTGTTCGGCTGCGCCAACCAGGCCGGCGAAGACAATCGCAACGTCGCCCACATGGCCAGCCTGCTGGCGGGCCTGCCGGTGGAACTGCCGGGCGCCACGATCAACCGCCTGTGCGGCTCCGGCCTGGATGCCGTGGGCAGCGCAGCGCGCGCCATCAAGGCCGGGGAGGCGACGCTGATGATCGCCGGCGGGGTGGAGAGCATGAGCCGCGCGCCCTTCGTCATGCCCAAGGCCGACAGCGCGTTCTCGCGCGCAGCCGCCATCTACGACACCACCATCGGCTGGCGCTTCGTCAACAAGCTGATGAAGGAGATGTACGGCGTCGACTCGATGCCCGAGACCGCCGAGAACGTCGCCGCCGAACACAAGATCGAACGCGAAGCGCAGGACCGCATGGCGCTGGCCTCGCAGCTCAAGGCCGTGGCGGCCCAGAAGGCCGGCTACTTCGACAGCGAGATCACCCCGGTCACCATCGCCCAGAAGAAGGGCGACCCGGTCGTCGTTGCCAGGGACGAGCACCCGCGCGAAACCAGCCTGGAAGCGCTGGCCAAACTCAAGGGCGTCGTCCGGCCCGACGGCACCGTGACCGCGGGCAATGCCAGCGGCGTGAACGACGGCTCCTGCGCGCTGCTGCTGGCCGACGAGTCCACCGCGGCGAAGCAGGGCCTGACGCCGCGCGCACGCGTGGTCGGCATGGCCACCGCCGGCGTGCCGCCGCGCGTGATGGGCATTGGCCCCGCGCCGGCGACACAGAAGGTGTTGGCGCTCACGGGCGTCAAGCTCGAGCAGATCGACGTGATCGAGTTGAACGAAGCCTTCGCCGCGCAGGGCCTGGCGGTGCTGCGCCTGCTCGGCCTGCGCGACGACGACCCGCGCGTCAACCCGAACGGCGGCGCGATCGCGCTGGGCCACCCGCTGGGTGCCTCGGGGGCGCGGCTGGCCACGACCGCGGTGAACCAGCTGCACAAGACCGGGGGCCGCTACGCGCTGTGCACCATGTGCATCGGCGTGGGGCAGGGCATTGCGGTGATCCTGGAACGCGTCTGAGCGTCCTGCCGTTCGCAGCCACGCCGAGGACACATCTGCTCGCACCCAAGGAATCGCCATGACCGAAGAAATGCAGGACAAGCTCCTGGTCCGCGAGATGATCGAGCGCTGGGCGGTCTGGCGCGACGCGGGCGACTGGGAGCGTTTCGCAACGGTCTGGCACCCGGACGGCGTGATGATGGCAACCTGGTTCCAGGGGCCGTTCGCACAGTTCATCCGGGTCACGCAGGAGGGCTGGGCCAAGGGGGTGAGCATCCTGCATTTCCTGGGCGGCTCGGCCATCGAGGTGGCGGGCGACCGCGCCGTCGCCCAGACCAAGATGACCATCTCGCAGCGCGGCATGGTCGAGGGCGCGGAAGGCCCGGTGCTGTGCGACGTGACCTGCACCGGCCGCTTCTACGACTTCGTGACGCGGCACGAAGGCCGCTGGAAGCTGCTGCATCGCCAGCCGATCTACGAGAAGGACCGGATCGACCCCCTCGACCCCGGTGCCCGGCTCACGCTCGACGCCGCGGCGCTCGCGACCTTTCCGGAAGGCTACCGGCACCTGGCGTATATCCAGACGCGCATTGGCTACCAGGTCAAGATGGACATGCCCATGCTCAAGGGGCCCGTCGTCGAGGAACTCTACCGGCGCGGCGCGCGCTGGCTGGCCGGCGGCGCGCTCGAGCGCTGAGGCTAGTAGCTGGAGGCCCGGGCCTCGGCGACTTCGCGCGGCAGTTCGGCCTCCAGCGCCGAGATCACCCGGCCCAGGCGCTCGCGTTCGGTCACGTCGTGGTAGCTCGTCACCGAGCCCACGCGCTTGCCGCGTATGCGCTGGGGCATCACGTGGCACTCGAAGATCCGCCCGTCGGTCATCTCCACGATGTGGAACTGCCCGGCATCGGGATGAGCCTTGCGTTCCTCCACCAGGGCCAGGAAACCCTGCGGGTCCTTGACCTGCGACAGCTGCATGGCCAGCAGCGCGCCGTCGTTGAGCGTGGCCAGCTTGTCCGCGGGAATGCCCCACATGTCGACGAAGCGCGTGTTGTAGTGCATGGCGCGGCCGAAGTAACCCATGGCCAGGATGCCGTCGGTGGTCGAGTCCAGCGTTGCCAGCAGCAGGGCCAGGGCGGACCGCGCCTCGGTCAGTTCATGGGTGCGGCCTTCGAGCGCGCGGCTGGTCGTCCCCAGTTTCTGTGTGGCGGTTGCCAGCGCCCGCCGGGCTTCGGCGAGTTCCTGCGCGAGGCGGTTGACCAGGTCGGGCAGGCCCGCCGACGGCGGGAATTGCGGCCTCTCCGGTGAATTGTCAGTGACTTGTGCCAGACCCATGAATGCTCCCGATGGCCTCGAAGTGGTTGTTGTTGGCGCGTGATCGTCCATCAAACTCATCAGATCACGCGCAGCGCGCGTCGGCGTAGGCGTTTTGCCTAGCGGGGCTAGGGGTTTGGACGCAGCCGTCCCAGGCCTTGAGCGCGGCCACCAGCTGCGCCAGCGGCGCCTCGAGCTCGTCCAGGCGTTGTTCCACCTCCGGCCCTTGCACGCCCACCCGCAGGACGGATTCCAGCGCCGTGGCGCGCTCCTGCACCAGCGTCGCCCCGATGTTGCCGGACACGGCCTTCGTGGTGTGAACCAGCCGTTCGGCGGTGACGCGGTCCCCCGCCGCACAGGCCAGCCGGATCTCGCGCGCCACCTGTTCCTGGCCCGCCACGTAGCGGCGCAGCATGGCCGCGTACAGTGGCTTCTTGCCCATCATCCGCACCAGGCCCAGTTGCGTGTCCAGTCCCGCGACGCCCGTCGGCAGGTCGCCCGCCGGGGCCGCGCCACCAGCCTGCGCCGCGCCGGACGTGCCGGCGGCATCGCGTGTCGCGGTGCCCGGGCCGCGCGGGCGAGCCCAGCGCAGCAGGATGGCCGTGAGTTCGTTCGGGTCGATCGGCTTGACCAGGTAGTCGTTCATGCCGGCGTCCATGCATTTGCGGCGGTCCTGCTCCATGGCGTTGGCGGTCATCGCCACGATCGGCAAGCCCGCCATCCCGGGGAGTTTGCGGATTTCACGCGTGGCGGTCACGCCGTCCATCACCGGCATCTGCATGTCCATGAAGACCAGTTCGTAGCGGGCCCGCTGCACCTGCGCCAGCGCGATCTCCCCGTTGTCGGCCACGTCCACCACCAGGCCGGCGTCCTCCAGCAGTTCCCGGGCCACCTGCTGGTTGATGTCGTTGTCCTCGACCAGCAGGATGCGTGCACCGCGCACGGCGGCGAGCCGGTGGTCGGCCGAGCCCGGGTCGTCCGCGTCCGGTGGCGGGGCGGTGCGCCGCCCGCCGAGCACGCCCATGGTGGTGTCGAACAGGATGGAGGCGCTCACCGGCTTGACCAGCACGCTCTCGATGCCCGCGCTTTCCGCTTCCTTGAGTACTTCCTCGCGGCCATAGGCCGTCACCATCAGGAACATCGGCGGCGAGGCCAGGCCGAGTTTGCGGATGCGCCGCGCCGTCTCCATGCCGTCAATGCCCGGCATGCGCCAGTCCAGGAACACCACGTCGTACGGGTGGCCGGTGCGTGCGGCACGCTGGACCTCATGGACCGCGGCGCCGCCGGAGGCAGCCTCGCTGGTCAGGAAGGTCATGCCCTGCAGCATGTCGACGATGACGGCGCGGGCATGGTCGCTGTCGTCCACCACCAGGGCGCGGCGGCCCCGCAGGTCGGGGTTGGGCAGCAGTTCGCGCCGAACGGTGGTGCCGATGCCCAGCCGGGCGCTGAACCAGAACGTGCTGCCCTTGCCATGCTCGCTTTCCACGCCGACATCGCCGCCCATGAGCCCGGCGAGTTTCTTGGAAATGGCCAGGCCCAGGCCGGTGCCGCCGAACCGGCGGGTGGTCGAGGTGTCGGCCTGCGAAAAGCTCTGGAACAGGCGGCCCTTCTGTTCTTCGGTGAGGCCGATGCCGGTGTCCTGCACCCGGAAATTCAACAGCACGCCCGTCTCCGTGCGCTCGCTGGCGCGCACCGAGATGACGATCTCGCCCTTGTCCGTGAACTTGACGGCGTTGTTGGCGTAGTTCAGCAGGATCTGCCCCAGCCGCAGCGAATCGCCGACCAGGTTGGGCGGCACGTCGGGCGCCACCTCGAAAACCAGTTCCAGCCCCTTGGCGTGGCACTTTTCGCTGATCAGGCTGCCGGTGTTGTCCAGCAGCTTCTCCAGTTCGAAGTCCGCCTGCTCCAGGTCCAGCTTGCCGGCCTCGACTTTCGAGAAGTCCAGGATGTCGTTGATGACGCCCAGCAGGTGCTGGCCCGAGGTCTGCACCTTGGCAATGTAGTCGCGCTGCCGCGCCGTGAGGTCGGTCTTGAGCACCAGGTGCGACAGGCCGATGATGGCGTTCATGGGCGTGCGGATCTCATGGCTCATGTTGGCCAGGAAGTCGCTCTTCATCCGCGTCGCCTCCTCGGCGATCTCCTTGGCGCGGCGGATGTCCTCCTCGTTGCGCCGGCGTTCCGTGACGTCGCGGCTGATGCCCAGCAGGCCCTGCGGCTGGCCCAGCTCGTCCCACAGCGGGGAGACGACCGTGTCGTACACGATGCGCCGGCCCTCGGCGTTGATGATGCTGCACTCGGAGGCCTGCTCCCGCAGCAGCGTCATGGACTGCCGGTCGCGCTCCTCCATCGCGTCGGCCTCTTCCTTGACGAACAGGTCGTGGCAGGTCAGGCCGCGAATCTCGTCCACCGACCGTCCCACGGCCGCGGCGTAGGCCGTGTTGCAGCCGAGGTACCGGCCGTTGCGGTCCTTGTAGAAGATCAGGTCCGAGATCGAATCGATCAGCGACTTCAGGGTGGCTTCCTGGCGCCTCTTTTCCCGCTCCGCCAGCTTTTGCGCGGTCAGGTCACGCGCTGTGATCACGAACATCGATTTGCCGGCGGCTTCGGTCTTGAAGGCCCAGAGCCGGACGTCCCTCACCACGCCATCCTTGCGACGATGGCGACTGTCGAAACTGATGGGCCCCTGGGCCCGCGCAATGTTGTCTTCGAGCCCGGCGACGCCGTCGTCGCCGAATTCCATGTCGTACTCGGAGATCTTCATTCCCAGCAATTCCTCGGGCAGGTAGCCGAGGTGCTTGCACATCGCGGGGTTGGCGTAGCTGAGCTGGCCGGAATCCCGGTCGATCCAGAACATCGGGGGCGAGTTTTCGAGGACCGCATGATTGAACAGCATCCTTTCCTCATAGCGCAGGCGTTCCGTGATGTCGCGGAAGGTGATGACGCTGCCCACGCACTTGCCGTGGATGCGCTGCGGGATCACATGGCGCTCCAGGACGCGGCCATCCTTGAACTCGACGAGAGTCAGGTCCTCGGCGTCGGGGTTGAGGCGGCGCCGGTCGATATGGGCCTTCCATGCCGCCGGATCCTTCACCTGGGAGAGCTGGAATTCCACCAGGCGCTCCACGTCGAGATCGCTCAGCTCGTCTTCGGGGATGCCCCACAGCTCGACGAACCGGATGTTGAAATACATCGAGTCGTCCGAGAACTGCAGCGTGAGGATGCCGTCGCTGGCCGCATCCAGCGTCGACACCAGCAGCTCGTGCGAGCCTTTCAGCAGCGCCAGCTCGCGGCTGCGCCGGTCAAGCCGGTTTTCACTGAGGGTGAGCTGCTCGCGTGCCCTTGCCAGTTCGGCGCGCACCTGGGCAAGTTCCTCGCAAGGCCCGGCCGCCGGCTGACAGGCTTCGGCCGGGGATGGGGACAATGGGGTGGGAGCGCGATCCATGGCGGCCTCTCGCAGTGGTGCAGAGGCTCGATGAAACCATCTGTCACAACCCAGGGCTTAGGCAAATTGCCTAGGCGCGCTAGGAAAAATGCCGGAACGCGCGGCGCCCGCGCATTTGCTTTCAGTCGTCCCAGCCGGGCGGGCGCTCGCGGTTCTCGGCGCGCTGCCTGTCGCGCTCCGCGCGCTCCTGGGCCATCTGCTCTTCCAGCTGCCGGCGTCCCTGCTTGATGACGGCGATCACCTTTGCGCGGTCCCGGTGGTGGGGGTACATCTGCTCGAAAAGGTCCATGTTGTGGCGGCGAAAGCGCATGGCCTGGGAGCGGGCCTCGTGGGCGCTGAAGCCCAGGACTTCCAGCACCGTGCGCGCGCTGCGCAGGCTGGATTCGAAGACTTCGCGCTCCACCCGCATGACGCCACGGTCCCGCAACTCGTTCCAGTGCGTGACATCGCGCGCGCGGGCCACCAGCTCGAGCTGCGGAAAGTGCTCGCGCGCCAGGTCGACGATGGCCAGCGACTGGGCGGTGTCGTCCACCGCGACCACCAGCACCTTCGCCGATTGCGCCCCGGCGGTGCGCAGCAGGTCCAGCCGCGTCGCGTCGCCGTAGAACACCTTGTAGCCGAACGAGCGCGCGGCCTCGATCATGTCCGCGTCATGGTCCAGCACCGTGGCGGAGATGCCCTGGGCGCTGAGCATGCGCCCGATGATCTGCCCGTAGCGCCCGAAGCCCGCGATGATGATCGGCGCATGCTGCAATTCGCTGATCTCCTCCAGCTGCGGAACGTTGCAGTTGGCGTAGCGTGGCAGCAGCAGCCGGTCGATGGCCACGAGCACCAGGGGACTGAGCAGCATGGAGACGGCGACGGCGCCGATCAGCAGCGAGGAGACCTGCGCGGGCAGCACCTGCGCCTGCGTGGCGGCCTGGAACACGACGAAGGCGAACTCGCCGCCCTGGGCCAGCAGCAGCGTGAAGACCGGCCGCTCCTGCACCGGCAGCTTCATCGCCCGGGCCAGCGCGTAGATCACCGCTGCCTTGATGGCCAGGAAGCCCAGCACGATGGCGGCCATCAGCAGGGGCGATGCGAGCAGCACCCCGAAGTCGATGCTCATGCCCACGGCGATGAAGAACAGTCCGAGCAGCAGTCCCTTGAACGGCTCGATGTCGGTTTCCAGCTCGCGCCGGTACTCGCTTTCGGCCAGCAGCACGCCGGCCAGGAAAGCGCCCAGTGCCATCGACAGGCCCACCAGCTGCATCAGCGCGGCGATCGCCACCACCAGCAGCAGCGACGCCGCCGTGAAGATCTCGGGCGTCTTGCTCTTGGCGATCCAGCGCAGCACGGGCCGCAGCAGGAGCCGCCCGCCCAGCACGATGCCCCCGACCACCGCGACGATCTTGCCGGCCTCGAGCCAGCGGGCGGATGCCGAGGCTTGCGCGGCATCGGAAATGCCGCCCAGCAGCGGCAGCAACGCCAGGATCGGGATCGCCGCCACGTCCTGGAACAGCAGGATCGAAAAGCCCGCTTGCCCGCTCGACGTGGGCAACAGGTTGCGCTCGCCCATCACCTGCAGCGCAATCGCCGTCGAGGACAGCGCCAGGCCCAGCGCCGCCACCAGGCTGACGCGCCAGTCCAGCCCGGCCGCCATTGCGGCCGCGCACAGCAGTGCGGCGCAACCCAGCACCTGGGCTGCGCCCCAGCCGAAGATCGGCCGGCGCAGGCTCCACAGCCGCCGCGGCTCCAGCTCCAGCCCCACCAGGAACAGCATCAGCACCACGCCGAACTCGGCGAAGTGCAGGATGTCCTCCACATTGCTCACCAGGCCCAGGCCCCAGGGGCCGATCGCGATGCCGGCGGCCAGGTAGCCGATGATGGAGCCCAGCCCGAGCGCACGCGACAGCGGCACGGCGATCACGGCCGCGCCCAGGTAGATCAGGCTGCTGGTCAGCCAGGCGGGGGCATGTTCAACCATGGCGGGGCCGATCGGTGGCGGGGACGTCGCAGGCCGGGTTCTGCTCCAGGTCGTCGAGTTCGGGCCATTGCGGATAGCTGCGCAGGCGCTCGGCGAATACGTCCACGTGCTGCACCACGGCTTCCTCGCTCGCGCGATGCGCACCGTGCAGTAGCAGCGGCGGCAGGAACCGCATGCCGCACAGCGCCGCGGTCTGCTCGTACGGCGGCAGGAAAGCGTCGAAGAAATAGCGGTTGTAGCCCTGCGGGTGGTACGAGCTCTCCGGCCCCCCGGTGGTGGCGGCCAGCCACAGGTCCTTGCCCTGCAGGGCCGTGCCGCCACGGCCGTAGGCCCAGCCGTGAGTGAGCACTTCGTCCATCCAGAGCTTGAGCAGTGCCGGCATGGAGTACCACTGGATCGGCTGCAGCAGCACGATCAGCCGGGCCGCCTGCGCCGCTTCCTGCTCGGCGGCCACGTCGACGTCGTAGTCGGCGTAAAGCGCGTACAGGTCGCGCACCTGCACGCCGGGCGCAGCCTGCGCCGCCGCCAGCAGCCGGCGGTTGACCCGGGACTCGCGCCAATTGGGATGGGCCGCGAGCACGAGGATGCCGCTGGAATGCCCTGATTCTGCCGACTCAGCCATACCGGTAACATATCGCAAAGGTTCAAGGAGCTCCATCATGCCGGTCGTGGTCGTTGCCAATCCCAAAGGTGGTGTCGGAAAGTCGACCATGGCCACCAATATCGCAGGCTACTTTGCCAGCAAGGGCCATGCCGTGATGCTCGGCGATGCCGATCGCCAGCAGTCCTCGCGCCTGTGGCTGGGGCTGCGCCCCGCGGCCGCGCGGCCGATCAGCACCTGGGAGCTGAAAGAGGGCCATATCGTCAAGCCGCCCAAGGGCACGACCCACGTCGTGCTCGACACGCCGGCCGGCATGCACGGCAAGACTTTCAAGGAAGTGCTGCAACTGGCCGACAAGGTCATCGTGCCGCTGCAGCCGAGCATCTTCGACATCTTCGCCACGCGCACGTTCCTGGACGAGTTGGCCGAGCACCGCAAGGCGAGCAAGATGCAGGTGGGCATCGTCGGCATGCGGGTCGACCCGCGCACCATCGCCGCCGACAAGTTGCACGAGTTCGTGGACAGCCTGGGCCTGCCCGTCCTCGGCTACGTTCGGCACACCACGAACTACATCCATCTCGCCGCCCGCGGATTGACGCTATTCGACGTGGCGCCCGGGCGCGTCGCCCGCGACATCGAGCAGTGGGAAGGCATCTGTCGCTGGCTGGACAGCTGAGGCCGCGGCGCCAGCGCGCGGTTGCTACAGTCGGGGCATGAAAACCCTCCAGAGCCTCTCCGAACTGCCCGCGCTGGTGGGCCAGGAAGTCGCCGTCAGCGACTGGATCACCATCACGCAGGAGCAGGTCAACCTGTTCGCGCAGGCGACCGGTGACCATCAGTGGATCCACGTGGACGTCGAAAAGGCCCGGGCCGGCCCGTTCGGCGGGCCCATCGCGCACGGCTTCCTCACACTGTCGCTGATCCCGAAGTTCTTCGAGACGACGATGGAGATCCGCAACACGCGCATGGGGGTCAATTACGGCCTGAACAAGGTGCGTTTCACGGCGCCCGTGCCGGTGGGCAGCCGGCTGCGCGCCCGCATGAAGCTGCTGGCCTGCGAGCCGGTCGAGAACGACGGTGTGCAGGTGACCTGGCTGGTGACGATCGAGCGCGAGGGCGGCGACAAGCCCGTGTGCATCGCCGAATCGGTGTCCCGGCGCTACCCCTGAGGGGCCGGCATCACCGCAGCGTCAGAGCCACTGCATATCGGCCCGCCGTCAACATTTCCGCACCCGCATCCGCAGGGCCGTCCAGCCCGTAACCGACGAGGACCTGTGTCCCCGCCAGCCAACGGAAATCCATGGTCCCGACGGCGATGGGCAGCATGCCCTTCAGGCTTCCCGTGTAGACCGCCGGAAGCGGGGCGGCGGGGTTGAAGGGGGCCCATGCTCTGGTGGCTGCCGAAAAGACGTAGATCTGGCCGTCCGGAAGCTGGGCTGCAAGGTAGGCCTTGCCGGTCGTGTTCCAGTGCGATGGCGCAAACATCACGCCGACATCCACCGTGCTCGTGCCGTCCACGCTTTCCGCCGTCTGGGTTCCCGCATAGACCGGCGCCACCGTGGCGGGGTTGCCCGCGTTGATGCCGATTTGCGCCGGCGCCAGTATCGGGCTCGACGTCGCGAAGTTGCCATCACCCTGCACACCGAAACCCGTCGGCCCCCAGGTCCAGACACTGCCGTCATTGCCGATGGCTGCTGCCGACCGGCCCATGGCGACATTGACGAAGGGAATGCTTTGGGTCACCCGCAGCGGACCCACCTTCACGTCCGTGGAGGTGCCGCTGGTGGTCCCGTCGCCCTGCTGGCCGCCGCTGCCGCCCCCGCAGGTCCAGGCCTGCCCTGCGCCGTCCAGCATCACGTCCTCCCCGTCCGGACCGGACGATACCGACACGATGCCGGTCAGGCCCGTGAGGGTGGCAGGTGGAACAACGGGGACGCCCGACTTGGGCTGCCCGCATCGCGTCACGGCGGAGTTGTCGCCCCATGACATCACTGCGCCTGAATTCAGCACCGCGAAATTCGCGTTGGCGTTGTTGGTGCCGTCGGCGCCGATGGCCACGGCGCCCAGGACGCCCGGTACCACGGCAATCGCGGCGGGCTGGTCCGATGCAGCCCACTGGGACACCTGGCCGGCGCTGTTCAGGGCGATCACCGAGGTATCTGCCGCGCGCAGGTCGACAATGCCGGACAGCCCGGCAATGAGTTGCGGCGCAGTGACCGAGGCGGGCGTCGCCGACCCGGTTCCCAGCTCGCCGTAGGTGTTCCTGCCCCAACCGTAGACGCGCCCGTTGAAGTCGATCGCATAGGCCGTGTAGCCCCAGCCGGCGTCGATGCCGACGATCCCCGACAGCCCCCGAACCTGCACGGGGACATTGCTGGAGGTGCCATAGGGGCCGGTGCGCCCGTGGGACGCATCCCCCCAGGCCCACACGGTGCCATCGGCCTTCAAAGCCATGGAAAACGAGCTGCGAGCGACCACGCTCACGACGCCCGCCAGAGTGGTAATCGCCCGGGGCGTGGCCGATGATCCGCCCTGTGCCCCCAGACCCCGCTGGCCCCACTGGTCGCGGCCCCAGGACCAGACCGTGCCGTCGGTCCTGGCGAGCAGCATGTGCTCTTCGCCCACGGAGATCTTTGGCAGGGTGGCGATCCCGATCACCGGGTCTGCCTGCGAGCCCGCTGCGGCACACAGCCATGCGGCAGCAACACAGGTTCGCAGGCGCACGCGGCGCGTCTTGCGCAGGTTGGCTTCTTGCTCGTGGAGTCCAGCCGATTGCAGCTGCGTCGAGGCGCTATACATGGTTTCCCCCCGCCCTGGCCTGTGGATGACCTGCGTGCATTCTGTGCCGATCCCGCAGGCGGCGCAAGCGACCGCCCATCGGGGCGGTACCTGGCCCGCAACTTTCAGTCGCTCACGAATCCGTTCTGCCGCCAGGCTTCGAACACCGTTACCGCCACCGCGTTCGACAGGTTCAGGCTGCGCTGGCCGGCCCGCATCGGCAGCCGCAGCCGCTGGTCGGCCGGGAATGCGTCGCGCAGGCCGGGCGCCAGGCCCCGCGTCTCCGACCCGAACACGAACCAGTCGCCCGGCAGGAAGCGCGCATCGTGGACGATACCGGTGCCGCGCGTCGTCAGGGCGAACAACCGCGCCGGGTCGGGCCGCATCGCTGCCAGGAACTCTTCCCAGCTGGCGTGCCTCCGCACCTGCGCGTATTCGTGGTAATCCAGCCCGGCCCGGCGCAACTGCCGGTCATCCATCGAAAAGCCCAGCGGCTCGACCAGGTCGAGCGTGCAGCCCGTGTTGGCCGCCAGCCGGATCACGTTCCCCGTATTGGGCGGGATCTCGGGTTCGACCAGGACGATGTGGAACATGGGCCGCTATTGTGCGGCGGCTTCACTGCTCGTCGGTGCGCGCCAGCACCAGTGCCGTGATGCGCGCGGCACCGGCCTGCCGCACAGCCTGGGCGGCGGCGAAGAGGGAGGCGCCGCTGGTCATCACGTCGTCGACCAGCACGACGCGCTTTCCACGCAGCTGCCCTGCGCGCAGCGGGTCGACTGCAAAGGCGCCCTGGACGTTGGCGAGACGGGCGCCGCGGTCCAGTGCCGACTGCGCTGCCGTGTGCCGCACGCGCAGCAGCAGGCCGGGCTCGGCCTTGCCGGGGGCAAGCGCGCGCGCCAGTTCCAGCGCCTGGTTGAAGCCGCGCTCGGCCAGGCGCTGGCCCGACAGCGGCATGGGCAGCACCCTGTCGGCGTCCTCGAGCGCGGGCTCGACCCAGGGCGCGCTGAGCATCAAGGTGGCAAAGCTCCTCGCCCAGCCCGCACGGCCGCTGAACTTGTACTGGGCGATCAGTGCGGACCACGGATAGCCGTACGACAGGGCCGCGTGGCAGGCATCGAGCGGTGGCGGTGCCGCCAGGCAGCAGCCGCATTCGGCCTGGTGGGCCGGCACCGGCAGGGCGCAGCGCCGGCAGCGCGGCAGCGGCTGGGCGAATCGCGCCACGCACGCCTCGCACACCGGTTCGGCCGGCCAGGCCCGGCAGACCGCGCACTGGCTGGGCACGGCGGCCGCAAGACCTTCAAGCAACTCGCGCAGCATCGGCTCAATATACTCGTTGCGAATGGCCACCGAAAACCCGCCCACCATCGATCCCGTCGCGGCGCGGCGCTGGGAAGCGGCCGCCCCCGCGCGATCGCCCTGGTTGCACGAGGAAGTGGCGCGCCGCATGGAAGAACGGCTGGAATGGATCCGGCTGGAACCCAGGGCCTGGGGCCACTGGGAGCCCGTGCGCGGCGGGCTCGCGGCCCATGCGCTGATCGAGCGGCGCTATCCCCGCGCACGAGTGCTTCGTGGTGGAGCACACGGCGCAGCGCAGGGCGGCCGCCGCGCAGGCCGTCGGCCGGCCCTGGTGGCGCCGGATGACGGCGCCCGCCCTGCACCAGGGCCCGCTGCCGCAAGGCGCCGTGCAGATGCTGTGGGCCAACATGGCGCTGCACATGTCGCCGCAGCCGCAGGTGCTGATCGGGCAATGGCACCGGGCGCTGGCACCCGAGGGCTTCCTGATGTTTTCCTGCCTCGGCCCGGACACGCTGCGCGAGTTGCGCACGCTGTACCGCGCACTGGGCTGGCCGCCGTCCGGGCACGACTTCACGGACATGCACGACTGGGGCGACATGCTGGTCCATGCCGGCTTTGCCGAGCCGGTGATGGACATGGAGCGCATCACCTTGACCTGGGAGACGCCCGCACGCCTGCTGGACGAGTTGCGCGAACTCGGCGCCAACCTGCACCCTGCGCGCTTTGCCGCGCTGCGCGGCCGGCGCTGGCGCGAACGCCTGGACGCAGAACTCGCCGGCGGCCCTGCGCCAGCCCGACGGCCGACTGGCGCTGACTTTCGAGATCATCTACGGCCATGCGCTCAAGCCCGCGCCCCGGGTGAAGGTCGCCGAGCAAAGCGAGGTGTCTCTGCAGGACATGCGGCAGATGCTGAGGCAGGGCAAGCTTTCGCGGGACTGACGAACCCATCTTTTGTGGAACATCAAGGCAGGGCGAGCCCGGCTGTGGCAGGAACAAGCCGCGCTACAATCCCCGGTTGATTTGTGAGCGTCACCTGTGTCGAACCCGCCATTTCGGTTCGCCATTGTCCAGGGCCAGAACATCCACTGGTTTTTGAAGCGCACCTGCCCGGCCACGCCGGCCCGCCGAGGGCCGGACCTGCCCCCCGCAGTGCGTCGTGCCGCTCGGGGGCTACCTGGAACGGACGGAATTCAACGGCGACGGGGCCCGGGGGCGGGCCCTGCGGGACAGGATTGATTTGAGGTTTTAGCCAGTGAAAACTATGAAGAGCATTTCCAACAAATTGGCTTCGCTGCTGCTCGCCCTGGGCGCGGCCAGCCCGGCGGCGTACGCGGTCAACGACCTGCCCGGCGGCCCCGCGGTCCGCCAGCTCAACCTGCATGCCGCCGCCACGCGCATCGCCGCGGAGCAGGGCTGGCTGCACTGGTTCATGCTGATCATCTGCACCGTGATCTTCATCGCCGTTTTCGGCGTGATGTTCTATTCGATCTGGAAGCACCGCAAGTCGGTCGGCCACAAGGCCGCCAACTTCCACGAGTCGGTCACCGTCGAGATGATCTGGACCGTCATCCCCTTCCTCATCGTGATCGGCATGGCGCTGCCGGCCACCAAGGTGCTGGTCGCCTCGAAGGACACCAGCAACGCCGACCTGACCATCAAGGCCACCGGCTACCAGTGGAAGTGGGGCTACGACTACCTCAAGGGCGAGGGCGAGGGCATCTGCTTCCTGTCCACGCTGGACCGCACGCAGCGCGAGATGTCCAACGACGGCGCCAAGGGCCAGATGCCCGACGACTACCTGCTCAAGGTCGACAACCCGCTGGTGGTGCCGGTCAACAAGAAGATCCGCATCATCACCACCGCCAACGACGTGATCCACGCCTGGGGCGTGCCGGCCTTCGGCGTCAAGCAGGACGCGATTCCCGGCTTCGTGCGCGACACCTGGTTCCGCGGCGAGAAGATCGGCGACTTCTACGGCCAGTGCTACGAGCTGTGCGGCAAGGAGCACGCCTACATGCCGATCCACGTGAAGGTGCGTGTCGGCCGAGGACTACACCAAGTGGGTCGACGGCGAGAAGAAGAAGATGGCCGCCAAGCAGGACGACCCGACCAAGGTCTGGACGCTGGCCGACATCAGCGCGCGCGGCGAGAAGGTCTACGCCGCCAACTGCGCCGCCTGCCACCAGCCCAACGGCAAGGGCGCCGGCCCGATCAAGCCGCTGGACGGCTCGCCCATCGTGCAGGACGCCGACAAGGCCAAGCAGATCCACGTCGTGCTGAACGGCAAGACCACGCCCAACGGCGCGATGCCGGCGTGGAAGCAGCTGTCCGACACCGACATCGCCGCCGTGATCACCTACACCAAGAACAACTGGTCCAACAAGACCGGCCAGATGGTGCAGCCGGCCGAAGTCCTGGCCCAGCGCGCGCAAGTGACGCGCGCAACGCCCGCAGCGACACGCCGAAGAATTCAAGGAAACGAAGATGAGCGCCGTTCTCGACCATCACGACCACGCCCACGACGACCACCACGACCACGCGCCCGCCGGGCTGGCGCCGCTGGGTGTTCGCGACCAACCACAAGGACATCGGCACGCTGTACCTGCTGTTCGCGTTCACCATGCTGATGATCGGCGGCGTGCTGGCGCTGCTGATCCGCGCCGAGCTGTTCCAGCCCGGCCTGCAGCTCGTGAACCCCGAGCTGTTCAACCAGCTCACCACCATGCACGGCCTGATCATGGTGTTCGGCGCCATCATGCCGGCCTTCGTCGGCTTCGCGAACTGGATGATCCCGCTGCAGATCGGCGCGGCCGACATGGCCTTCGCGCGCATGAACAACTTCAGCTTCTGGCTGCTGATCCCCGCCGGCATGCTGGTCGTGGCTTCGTTCTTCATGCCCGGCGGCGCGCCCGCCGCCGGCTGGACGCTCTACGCGCCGCTGACGCTGCAGATGGGCCCGTCGATGGACGCCGGCATCTTCGCGATGCACATCATGGGCGCCAGCTCGATCATGGGCTCGATCAACATCATCGTCACCATCCTGAACATGCGCGCGCCCGGCATGACGCTGATGAAGATGCCGATGTTCTGCTGGACCTGGCTGATCACCGCCTACCTGCTGATCGCCGTGATGCCGGTGCTGGCCGGCGCCATCACCATGACGCTGACCGACCGCCACTTCGGCACCACCTTCTTCAACCCCGCCGGCGGCGGCGACCCGGTGATGTACCAGCACATCTTCTGGTTCTTCGGCCACCCCGAGGTCTACATCATGATCCTGCCGGCCTTCGGCATCATCAGCCAGGTCGTCCCGGCCTTCGCGCGCAAGCGCCTGTTCGGCTACGCCTCGATGGTGTACGCGACGTCGTCGATCGCGATCCTGTCGTTCATCGTGTGGGCGCACCACATGTTCACCACCGGCATGCCGGTGACGGGCCAGCTGTTCTTCATGTACGCGACCATGCTGATCGCGGTGCCCACGGCCGTGAAGATCTTCAACTGGATCGCCACCATGTGGCAGGGCTCGATGACCTTCGAGACGCCGATGCTGTTCGCCGTCGGCTTCATCTTCGTGTTCACCATCGGCGGCTTCACCGGCCTGATCCTGGCGATGGCGCCGATCGACCTGCTGCTGCAGGACACCTACTACGTGGTGGCCCACTTCCACTACGTGCTGGTGGCCGGCTCGCTGTTCGCGATGTTCGCGGGCTTCTACTACTGGTCGCCGAAGTGGACCGGCGTGATGTACAACGAGACGCGCGGCAAGATCCACTTCTGGTGGTCGCTGATCTCCTTCAACGTCACCTTCTTCCCGATGCACTTCCTGGGCCTGGCCGGCATGCCGCGCCGCTACGCCGACTACCCGATGCAGTTCGCCGACTTCAACGCGCTGGCCTCGGTCGGCGCCTTCTTCTTCGGCCTGGCGCAGGTGTACTTCTTCTTCTTCGTCGTGCTGCCCGTCATGCGCGGCAAGGGCGAGCCGGCGCCGCAGCGCCCGTGGAACGATCCGGACGGCAAGGGCGCCGAAGGCCTGGAGTGGGAAGTGCCTTCGCCGGCGCCCTTCCACACCTTCGAGACGCCGCCCCGCCTGAACGCGACGGCCACGAAGATCCTGGACGCGCGCGTCCAGCCCGAGCACCACTGATGCAGGCACCTGCCATGGCGACGACCCCCGAGCAGAAGAAGAGCAACCTGCGCCTGGCGCATCGTGCTGGCGTCCATCGTGGCGGTGTTCTTCATCGGCTTCATCGTCCAAGATGGCGCTGGCTGGGGCACTGAGCACAAGCACATGGGCATCCGCAGCGAAAACCTGAAGATGGTGGGCAAGCTGGCCGTGGTCGCGGCCGGCATGTTCGCTTTCGGCTATGCGCTGATCCCGATCTACAAGCACATCTGCGAGGTGACCGGCATCAACATCCTGTCGCTGTCCGAGCGGCAGGTGCCGGGCGGCGGCAGCACCGGCGCCGACGTCAGGCTCAACACGCAGGTCGACACCAGCCGCACCATCACGGTGGAGTTCGACGCCAATGCGCGCGGCCCCTGGGAGTTCAAGCCGGCCCAGCGTTCGGTGCAGGTGCACCCGGGCGAGCTGGCCACGGTGATGTACGAGTTCCAGAACGTGCAGAACCGCCGCATGTCGGCGCAGGCCATTCCCAGCTACGCGCCGCACCAGGCGGCGGCGCACTTCAACAAGCTCGAGTGCTTCTGCTTCAAGCAGTACACGCTGGAGCCCGGCGAGAAGAAGCAATGGCCGGTGGCCTTCGTGATCGACCCGAAGCTGTCGAAGGACGTGACGACGATCACGCTGTCCTACACGTTCTTCGAAGTGGGCGGCAAGACGCCGCCGGCACCGACGGCGGCGATGGCCGCCGCCGGGGGGCCGCGCACATGAGCGCCCCGGCCATGGCGGCGCAGAAGACATCACTGCTGCGAACGGTGAAGACCGTCGCCTGGTCGTTCCTCGGCATCCGCAAGAACAGCGAATACCGGGAGGACCTGGGCAAGCTCAACCCGTTCCATATCATCGCCGTGGCCCTGGTGGGCGTGGTGCTGTTCGTCGGCGCGCTGATGCTGCTGGTGAACTGGGTGGTGGGCAAATAGGCAACACGAGAGAAATTCGGGATTCAGGAGTCGACAAGATGAGTACAAGCACCCCAGGCACCACGCCGTATTACTTCGTGCCCCAGCCCTCGCGCCATCCGGCCATGGCGGCGTTCGGGCTGTTCTGGGTCATTCTTCGGCGCCGCCAACTGGATCAACGGCAACGGCTGGGGCAAGTACGCGCTGTTCGCGGGCCTCGCTGGCTGTTCTGGGTGCTGTTCCAGTGGTTCCGCGACGCCATCGGCGAGAGCGAAGGCGGCAGCTACGGCCACAAGATCGACCTCTCGTTCCGCTGGAGCATGAGCTGGTTCATCTTCTCGGAGGTGATGTTCTTCGGCGCCTTCTTCACCGCCCTGTGGTGGATGCGCGCCCATTCGGTGCCGGCCCTGGGCGGCCTGGACAACGCGCTGCTGTGGCCCGACTTCAAGGCCGTCTGGCCCACCGTCGCGCCCGGCACCACGGCCTCGCCCGCCGGCATCGTCGAGCCGTTCCAGATGATGACGCCGTTCTGGCTGCCGACCATCAACACGGCGCTGCTGCTGTCCTCGGGCGTGACGCTGACCATCGCCCACCATGCCCTGCGCGAAAACCACCGCGGCCGCACCATCGCCTTCATGTGGGTCACGGTGCTGCTGGGCGCGACCTTCGTCGGCGTGCAGGCCTACGAGTACTTCCACGCCTACAGCGAGTTGAACCTCAAGCTCAGCTCGGGCGCCTACGGCTCGACCTTCTTCATGCTCACCGGCTTCCACGGCTTCCACGTGATCGTCGGCATGCTGATGCTGCTGTTCATCACGCTGCGGCTGATGAAGGGCCACTTCACGCCGGATCGCCACTTCGGCTTCGAAGGCGCCGCCTGGTACTGGCACTTCGTGGACGTGGTCTGGCTGGGCTTGTACACCCTGGTTTACTGGCTGTAACGCTACGCGAAGGAGATGACAAGGGCCGCTGAAGCGGCCCTTGTCCTTTTGATTGTTACTTTGTTACCGGTATGCCGGTCGGCTGGATGTAGCCGAACTTCCAGGCGAGCAGGATGCACACGAACAGCAGGATCGAAAAGCCGACGCGAAACGCCAGCGCCCGCGCCATGTTGCTGGTCTTGGGCTTGCCGCCCTGGCCATCGCGCATCATGAAGAACAGGGCCGAGCCCAGGCTGCCGATGATGGCCACGAACGCCAGCACCACGAGGTATTTCATGGCGAGGATTATCCCGTGACTGCGGGCTCGGGCAGGGCGCTTCTGGCTGATCACCCTGGCCGCCGTGGCGGGCATCGCCGTGACGCTGTCGCTGGGTGCCTGGCAGCTGGGCCGCGCCCAGGAGAAGCTGGCGCTGCACGCCGCCATCGAGCAGCGCCAGGCGCATGGCGCCGCTCGGCCAGCGCGACGTCCTGGCGGCTGCGCCGTTGTCCGGCCTCGTGCATCGCCCGTCGTACTGCGCGGCACCTGGGTGCCGCAGCACACGGTCTTTCTCGACAACCGCCAGATGCACGGCAAGCCCGGCTTCTATGTCGTGACGCCGCTGCAGCTGGAGGGCAGCGGACGTGGCGGTGCTGGTCGAGCGCGGCTGGGCCCAGCGCAATTTCGTCGAGCGCGGGAAGCTGCCGCCCGTCGAAACGCCGGCCGGCGTGATCGAGCTGCGCGGGCGCATGGCCCCGCCTCCCGCCAAGCTATACGAGTTCGACGGCGCGGAAGCCGGCCCGATACGGCAAAATCTCGACTTGGCCCAGTTCCGCACCGAAACCGGGTTGGACCTGCTCGATCGTCGCCGTGCAGCAGACCGGACCGGCCTCCGAGGGCCTGCTGCGCGACTGGCCCGAGGCCGCCAGCGGCGTCGAAAAGAATTACGGCTATGCCTTCCAGTGGTGGGCCCTGAGCGCCCTGATCGCAATCCTTTATGTCTGGTTCCAATTCATCGCCCCGCGCCGAAAGGCTTCACGTGCCTGACGAGCCGCTGGGCCTGACCGTGCATTCGCTGCCGGCGCCGCAGGAGGTGCTGGCGGGCGATGCGCAGCGCACGGCGCGTGGCCGCCGGCGGATGCTGGCCGTGCTGCTGGTCTGCGCGGCGCCGGTGATCGCGTCCTATTTCACCTATTACGTGATCCGCCCCGAAGGCGCGGCGCAACTACGGCGAGCTGATCGAGCCGCAGCGCCCGCTGCCCGCCATCACGGCCACGGCCATCGACGGCCGGCCCGTCGCGCTGCCGTCGCTCAAGGGCCAATGGCTGCTGGTCAGCGTGGCGGGTGGCGCCTGCGATGCGTCTTGCGAACAGCACCTGTACCTGCAGCGCCAGCTGCGCGAGAGCCTGGGCAAGGACAAGGAGCGGGTCGACTGGGTCTGGCTGGTGGCCGACGGCGCGCCGGTGCGCGAATCGCTGCGCCCGGCGCTGTCACAGGCCACCGTGTTGCGCGTGGACCCGGGCCAGCTCGCGCAGTGGCTGGCGCCCGCCGCAGGCCACCAGCTGGCCGATCACCTGTACCTGGTCGACCCCATGGGCAACTGGATGATGCGCTTTCCCGCGGCGGCGAAAGCCGCGCAGCAAGAGGGCGCACCCGCCGTCCCCGGCGTGCTCAAGGGCATCGACACCGCCGCAGCGGCCAGGACCAAGCGCGACCTCGAACGCGTCCTGCGCGCCTCGGCGTCGTGGGACCAGCCGGGCCGGCAACCCTGAGCTGACGCCATGGACGCCCAGCCCCTCTACGATTTCTCGCCCGCCGTGCACATCATGCTGATGGGCGTGGTGGTCGCGCTCGGGCCGCTGTCCTGGGTCTGGCTGCGCAACAAGCAGGGCGGGTCGTTGCGGCGCCTGCAGGCGCTGACCCTGCTCACCCTGTTCCTCACCTTCGACCTGGTGCTGTTCGGCGCCTTCACGCGCCTGACCGATTCGGGCCTGGGCTGCCCGGACTGGCCGGGCTGCTACGGCAACGCCAGCCCCAGCGGCGCGCACGCCGAGATCAACCGCGCCGAGGCCGCCATGCCCACCGGGCCGGTGACGCATGGCAAGGCCTGGATCGAGATGATCCACCGCTACCTGGCCACCGGTGTCGGGGTGCTGATCGTGACGCTGGCCGCCGCCAGCTGGCTGCAGCGCCGCCGCGGCGTGCCGGTCAACCCGTGGTGGCCCCGGCGACCCTCGCCTGGGTTTGCCTGCAAGGCGCCTTCGGCGCCTGGACGGTGACCATGAAACTGTTCCCGGCCATCGTGACGCTGCACCTGCTGGGCGGGCTCGTGCTGCTGGCATTGCTTTGTCGCCAGGCCGTCGCGTACGAGCATTCGCAGCAGGGCCGTGGCCGCGCATCCATCGCGCCATCCGCGCGGGCCTGGCTGCTGGCGGCGCTGGCGCTGGTGTGGCTGCAAGCGGCGCTGGGTGGCTGGGTCAGCACCAACTACGCTGTGCTCGCCTGCACCGACTTTCCGACCTGCCAGGGCAGCTGGTGGCCGGACATGGACCTGCGGCAGGGCTTCGAGCTGTGGCGCGCGCTGGGCATGACGGGCTCGGGCCAGCACCTGGATTTCGCCGCGCTGACCGCCATCCACTATGTCCACCGCCTGGTCGCCTATGCGGTGCTGCCGGCGCTGGGCATCGCGGCCTGGGCGCTGCAGCGCAGCGGCGCCTTGCGCAGGCAGGCAGCATGGATCGCCGCGCTGGCGCTCTGGCAACTCGCCACGGGGCTGTCGAACGTCGTGCTCGGCTGGCCGATCGCGGTCGCCGTGGCGCACACCGGCGGGGCTGCGGCGCTGGTGGTGGTGCTGACCTGGGCGCTGCTGCGAAAGCCGTGCCGGCGCCGCGGCCGAAGCCGGCGCGCATCCGCGGGAGGCCTCGGCATGACGTCGCGCCTGCGGCAGTTCCACGCGCTGACCAAGCCGCGCGTGATCCAGCTGATCGTGTTCTGCGCGCTCATCGGCATGGTGCTGGCCGTGCCCGGCATGCCCCGGCTGGCGGACGTGCGGCTGGCGCTCGCCGCCTGCCTGGGCATCTGGCTGGTGGCCGGTGCGGCCGCCGTCTTCAACTGCCTGGTCGAAAAAGGCATCGACGCGAAGATGAGGCGCACTGTCGTGGCGCGCCACCGCCAAGGGCGAACTGAGCGACTGGCAGACGCTGCTGTTCGCCGCGGTGCTGTGCGCCATCGGCTCCTGGGTGCTGTACCGGTGGGTGAACCCGCTGACGATGTGGCTCACCTTCGCCACCTTCGTCGGCTATGCGGTGATCTACACGGTGATCCTCAAGCCGCTGACGCCGCAGAACATCGTGATCGGCGGCGCATCGGGTGCGATGCCGCCGGTGCTGGGCTGGGCGGCGATGACCGGCGACGTCGGGCCGGAGGCGCTGATCCTGTTCCTCATCATCTTCCTGTGGACGCCGCCGCATTTCTGGGCCCTGGCGCTGTACCGCGTGGAGGACTACCGCAAGTCCGGCCTGCCGATGCTGCCGGTGACCCACGGCAACGAGTTCACGCGGCTGCAGGTCTTCCTCTACACCCTGGTGCTGTTCGCGGCCTGCCTGATGCCGTTTGCCTACGGCATGAGCTCATGGCTGTACCTGGCCGCGGCGGTGGTGCTCGGCTGGGGCTTCTGCCTGTACGGCTTTCGGCTGTGGCGCGACTATTCGGACGTGCTGGCGCGCAAGACCTTCCGCTTTTCCCTCATCCACCTGAGCGCGCTGTTCGCGGCCCTGCTGGTGGACCACTACCTTTTCTGACCCACATGAACCGCCGAAACCTCATCGCTCGCTCGCCGCGATCGCGGTCGCGGCGGGCCGCGGCAGCCTGCTGGCGGCCTGCTCGGAGTCCAAGCCCCAGTTCAAGGCGATCGACGTCACCGGCGCCGACTACGCGAAGGACTTCCAGCTGACCGACCACAACGGCCAGCCGCGCAGCCTCAAGGACTTCCGCGGCAAGCTGGTGGTGATGTTCTTCGGCTACACCCAGTGCCCGGACGTGTGCCCGACCACGATGGCCGAACTGGCCGAGGCGAAGAAGCTGCTGGGCCCGGACGGCGACAAGGTCCAGGGGCTGTTCGTCACCGTCGATCCGGAGCGCGACACGCCCGAGGTGCTCAAGGCCTACATGGCCAACTTCGACCCCAGCTTCCTGGCGCTGCGCGGCACGCCCGAGCAGCTGGCCGCGCTGGCCAAGGACTTCAAGGTCTACTACAAGAAGGTCGAGGGCAAGACGCCCACCAGCTACACCATGGACCACTCGGCCGCCAGCTTCGTGTACGACACGCAAGGGCGGCTGCGCCTGTACACGCGCTACGGCAGCGGCGCGCCGGCACTGGCCTCGGACCTCCAGCTGCTGCTCAAGCAGGCCTGACCCGGCCCCGGCGCCATGGTCCAGCACCTCCTGGCGCGAAAGGGCGCGGCGCGGATCGCGCTGATCCCGCCCGAGGTGCTGGATGCCCTCAACGAAGGCCTCGTGCCGACGGTCAACCTCAACGAATTCCTGGCGCTGGACCTGGCGCGGCTCACGCGCAACGTGGCGCGCCAGATCGGGCTGGAGCCGGGGCATGAGCGCATCGCCGACACGCTCGCCATGCTGGGCGCTTTCAAGCCCGTCAAGCGCCACGAGCATGTAGCGCGCGCCCTGTACGACCTGACAGAGCCCCGGCGCGACCGCGATGCGGTGGCGCATGCGCTGGCCACGCATGCGAGCGACGTGGCGCGCTCGTGGGCCACGCAATGGGTCCTGTTCACGCCGATGGCGCTGGCGGACAAGCTGCACAGCCTGCGCCGGTTCGCGGCCGATCCGCATTTCGGCGTGCGCGAAATGGCGTGGATGGCGGTGCGCGACGACGTGGCCGGCGCGGTCGACGAAGCCATCGCACTGCTGCAGCCGTGGGTCCACGACAACGATGAGAACATCCGCCGCTTCGCCAGCGAGTTGACCCGGCCGCGCGGCGTGTGGTGCGCGCAGGTCGAGGCGTTGAAGGCACAGCCATGGCGCGCGCTGCCGCTGCTGGAGCCGCTGAGGGCCGACCCCAGCCGCTACGTGCAGAATTCGGTGGCGAACTGGCTCAACGATGCGGGCAAGACGCAGCCCGAGTGGGTCCAGGAGGTCTGCGGGCGATGGAGCGCGCAGTCGCTGGTGCCGCAGACGCGCTACATCGTGAAGCGCGCCCTGAGAAGCCTGGTCATTCGGCCTTGATGCCCCGCATCGTGATGACGCCGCCGAGCAGCGCGGTGTCGGCCTTGATGCGGTTGGCCAGCCCTTCCGAAGAAGTGCCCGCCACCTGCCAGCCTTGCTGGAACAGCTTCTGGCGCACTTCCGGCGTGCGCGCGATCTCGCCGATCAGCGCGGAGAGCTTCGCAACGACCGGCTTGGGCATGGACTGCGGCGCCGCCGCCGCCGTCCAGATCTCGAGCTGGAAGCCGCGCGTGACGCCGCCCTCGTCCAGGCTCGGGAATTCGGGCACCAGCGGGCTGCGTCCGGACGACGTGACGCCGATCGCCTTGAGCTTGCCGGCCCGGATCTGCGCGGCGGCCAGGCCGGGCGGCAACAGGGACAGCTGGATCTGGCCGCCGATCATCGCGTTGATGACCTGGGGGTTGCCGGGATAGGGCACGTGCACCGGGTCGATGTTGGTCCGGGTCTTGAGCAGCTCCATGCCGATGTGGCCCACCGTCCCCACGCCGGGCGTGCCGTAGCTCCACTTGTTGCCCGCATTGCGCGCCGCCAGGAAGAACTCCTGCGCCGTGTTGCCGGGCGCATTGGCGGGGGCGGTGAGCAACAGGGGCGCGGTGCCGATCAGGCTGACGGGCGCGAGGTCCTTGAGCGGGTCGAAGGGCGTCGCCGGGTTCAGCATCTTCGCGATCGTCATGTTGCCGTTGATCAGCACGCCGATCGTGTGGTTGTCGGTGGCCTTGGCCACCATGTCCGCGGCGATGTTGCCGCCCGCACCGGGCCGGTTCTCCACGATCACCGGCTGGCCCAGGGCCTTCGACAGTGGCTCGGCAATCGTGCGTGCCACCAGGTCGGGCGTCGATCCGCCGGGAAAACCGACCAGGATGCGCACCGGCTTGGTGGGCCAGGGCGCAATCTGGGGCGCGGCGCGTTTCTGGGCAAGGACGCCGGTGGAGATGGCCGCAAGCGCGAGCGCGAGCACAGTGCGGCGCAAGGGGTGATGGATCATGTTGGTGCTTCCTTGAGGTGGGACCCGGGGGGCGAAATCGTTCAATCGTATCGCGCCGCGGGGGACGGCCGGTCCCGGGCGGCGCCGGGCTAGAAATTGAGCGGCCGGATCAGCTTGCGCGCGCCGCTGTGGATGGCATTGACGGCTTCGAGCAGCCAGTCCAGGCTGCCCTGCGCGTCGAGGTCGCGGTCGGGCAGCAGTGCGACCGCGACGTGGAACTTGAGCGTGGTGCCGGCGGGCAGGGCGTCCGATTCGCGCAATCCGCTGGCCACCACCTGCTGCGCGCGGCTGATCGCGATCTCCGTGGTGGTCGGCCCCTCGAGCAGGAGCGCGAAATGATGGTCGCCCACGCGCGCCGCGAGGTCGATGTCGGTGATCGCGTGGCGCAGCAGCGATGCGGTGAGCACCAGGGCGCGGTCGGCGGCTTCGCGGCCGAACTCGGAGGCCACGGCTTCGTAGTTGGAAACCTTCACGGCCAGCAGGGCGCAGGCGTGCTTCATGCTCCTGGAGCGCGCGATGGCGTTTTCCAGGCGTTGCAGCAGCAGCCGGCTGTGCGCCAGCCCCGTGAGCGGGTCGGTGCCGGAGAGCGCGGCCGCGCGCACCTGGGCTTCGCGCCGGCGGCTGCCCCTCAGGCTCAGCGCGTAGAACAGGATCGGCATCTCGATGGCCGCACCGATCGCCACGCCGTAGCGGGTGAGCGCGCTCGCCGCGATCAGGTTCAGGCCGCGCGCGACCGGGAACAGCGCCATCACGAGCACCGGCAGGAAGCCCAGCACGATGAGCCGCACGTACGGGTCCTCGCCCTTTCGCCAGGCCAGCAGCACCAGTCCCACCACGGCGGCCATCGACAGGACGATCAGCACCATGACCAGCGAGAACGAGGTGCGCGACATCAGGAAGGTGTCCAGCGCCACGGCGGACAACTGCGCGGCGATCAGGGCCCACACGGACAGGTCCAGCGCGCGGGAGTAGCGGGCTGGCTCCGTCACCGTCCGGGCGAACCATAGCGCTGCGGCCGATGAGACTCCCGGCAGCAGGAAAGTAGCGACCTCGTTCCACTTGAGCCAGTGGTCCCACAGGTGCTGTGCCCCGACGCCGAGGTACGCGAGCTGGCCCGCAGCCAGCGCGGCGACGTACACGGCGTAGACGGCGAAGTTCCGGTCGCGGTTCACCATGGCGTTTGCCACGGCCACCAGGGCGATCAGCATGGACAGGCCGAAATACGCGCCCAGCAGGAACTGTTCGAGTTCGCGCGAAGCCAGCAGGCTCGACCGGTCGAGGATGGCGACGGGTGCGGCGAAGTCCACCCGCGCATGTTCCACGCGCAGCCAGTAACGCACCGGCTTGCCCGCTTCCGGGGACAGCTCGAAGGTGGGAAACCGGCCCGGTATCGGCCACTGCGAAACCGGTTTGCTGTCGCCGGCTTCCTGCGCCACCCAGCGCCCGTCACTGGCGCGGTAGTACAGCTGTGCCCGATCGACGCCGGAAGAGGCGATTTGCAGGAACCAGATTCTCGGCCCGGTGTTGACGGCATCGAACTGCACCCACATGGCATCGTCGTCGATGCGGTAGGACCCGCCGGCCTCGCGCCGGGCCCAGGGCAGGGTGCCTGCCGCCGCCTCCACCTGGTCGGGCGTACGAACCGAGGTCCGATCGATCCAGTAGCGGCTGAGGCCGTCGAGCGAAAACTCGCCCGGCTGGGCCTGCAGGACGATGGGCGGCGTCGGCGGTGCGAACTGCGCCGCGGGTGGGGCGGCGTCCTGCGACCAGGACGCCCCGCACGCGGCCAGCCACAGCAATGCCAACGCCCCGAATGCGCGAATGAATCTCCTCACTCAGCCATTGTTACAGCATTCCCGCGAGGCAACTCGCCGGGCGCACAACATTCGTGCACGGCGTTTGTTCCGCCCAACGCAAAAGGCCCGGGGTTGCCGGGCCTTTTGGGAACATGCCCGCGCGATCGAGGCGAATGCGAAAACTTATGCGTACTCCGCGAGCGCTTTCTTCATCTTCTTCATCGCTGCCGACTCGATCTGCCGGATGCGCTCGGCGCTCACGCCGTATTCGGCCGCGAGGTCGTGCAGCGTCAGGCCGCCCGAGCCGTCGTCATTGACGTTGAGCCAGCGCTGCTCGACGATGCGCCGGCTGCGCGGATCGAGCTGCTCCAGCGCCGTGGCGATGCCGTCCGTGGCCAGCGCGTCGCGCTGGCGCGACTCCATCACGGCCGTCGGCTCGTGGCTGGCGTCGGCCAGGTAGGCAATGGGGCCGAAGGCCTCTTCGCCGTCGTCGCTGGGCGCCGGGTCGAGCATCACGTCGCCGCCGGCCATCCGCGCCTCCATCTCGATAACTTCCTCGCGCTTGACGTTCAGCTCGCGCGCCATCACGTCGATCTGGGCGTCGGTCAGGCTGTCGCGGTGCGTCTGGGCGTCGGCCTCGTCCTTGAAGCCCTGCTTCATCGAACGCAGGTTGAAGAACAGCTTGCGCTGCGCCTTGGTGGTCGCGACCTTGACCATGCGCCAGTTCTTCAGGATGTACTCGTGAATCTCGGCCCTGATCCAGTGCAGCGCATAGCTCACCAGCCGCACGCCCTGGTCCGGGTCGAACCGCTTGACGGCCTTCATCAGGCCAATGTTGCCTTCCTGGATCAGGTCGCCGTGCGGCAATCCGTAGCCCAGGTATTTGCGCGACACCGACACGACCAGCCGCAGGTGGGACAGCACCAGCTTCCCGGCCGCTTCGAGGTCATTGCCGTCCTTGAACTTGCGTGCGAACTCCTGCTCCTCCTGCGGGGTGAGCATGGGCAGGCGGTTCACCGCCGAGATATAAGCGTCCAGATTGCCCAGCGGCGGAACGACCGCCCACGGGTTGGCCATCGCCAGGGCTGTACCAGGGGTTCCCGAAGAATGTGGACATGCCAGAAACTCCTTTCATATATGCGCGTAATGTTAGCACTCTCTTGGAGGGAGTGCTAAGCGCCAAAGTTCAATGCCCCAGCATACAGAAATGAGGGTATTCCCGGGTATCAAAAGGTGTTTGGGCCGGCGGTTCAGGTCGAGTTTCGGCTTAGCATCCGCCAAACATGTGGTAACACCCGGGGCGCCGCCCCGAGCGCAGGGCAGGAGGCACTCCATGAGGGCGATCATCAGCCGTGTCTTTTCCAGGAAGGAAAGGCCAGCCTTGCCGCCCGTCCATTCGGCGGTTTCGTCCGAATTGACGACCAGCGACATCGAAAATTACTACTTGCGGATTATTTCGGACGGCCTCCGCCGGATGCTGGTGCCGGCGGATCACATCGAGGTTGCCGTGCGCCGCGCCGGCACCGGGCCGACCGGCCTGACCGCCTTCGCGGGCTACGTGCGCATCCTCAAGTGGGACCCGGTCCTCACCCCGGTGCTGCTGCAGAACATGCCGGTCATCGACGGGCGCATCCGCAAGGTGGTGGGTGCCTCCGTCATCCTGCAGGCGACCCATTTCGCGGGCGTCTGGTTCCAGGCCACGACCCGCACGGAAGGCGCGCCCACGGCCCTGTTGGGGTTGCCTTGCGAACTCATCCACCAGCCCGGGGGTGGGTCCGCCCCGACTTGAGCCCGCCCCGGGCTCACCACCGCACGCGCAGCCGCTCGAACAACCTGGCCAGCACGAACAGCGGGCCCACCCACAGGTATTGCAGGTCCTCAAGGAATGAAGGCTTCTTGCCTTCGATCCGATGCCCGATGAACTGGGCCACCCACGCCAGCACGAAGATCGCCCCCGACAGCGGCAGGACCCATCCGCCCATGGCATGGACCAGGCCCAGTGCCAGGGCGGACAGCAAGGCCATCGACGCCAGGAAAACCGCCGACAGCCGGGCGTAATAGATGAGGCTGGCGCCGACGAAGCCGTACGCGAGCCATGGATGGACTGCAGACAGCAGGCCGAGCAGGCTGAGGATGATCAGCGGGATCGCCACGAAATGGATGCGCTCGTTGCGCGGGTTGCGGTGGCTCTCGCCATAGCGGGCGAGCAGCACGTCCACCCTGCGGACGGTCGCCGGCGGTACGGCCTCGGTGATGGTGCCCATCGATGTCTCCCCCTGGGGAATTTGGAACAATGGGCGGATTCTGGGAGGCCCCGCCATGCAAGACTGTAAAGAACCAGACATTTTGAGCGTCACCACGACGATCGGCTCGAGGGACGCCGCGCTCGTCCTGGCCCGCGAGATCCTGGCGCAGCGGCTCGCGGCCTGCGTCCAGGTCGAGGAGGGCATGACATCGCTTTACCGCTGGGAGGGCGACCTGTGCGAATCGCCGGAAGTGCGGCTGGTGATCAAGACCTTGCCCAGCTGCGAGGCGGCGTTGCTCGCGCTCTTTGCGCGGCACCATCCGTACGAAGTGCCGCAATTCCTCATGGCGCCGATGCGTGCGAGCCCGGCTTATGGCGATTGGGTGCGTACGGAAACAGACCTGCCCGCGCGCTGAGGTCAGCTCACCGACAGGGCCGGCCGCGCGCCGGCCGGGCCGATCTCACCGATCACCGCCGCGGCGCCGAAGCCGTGTCGGTGGAACACCGCCAGCACGTCGTCCACCGACTGCGGTGAGCAGGTCACCAGCAGGCCGCCGCTGGTCTGCGGGTCGGTCAGCAGCGCCTGGTCCGCCGCGGCAAAACCGGCGGGCAGCGCGACGTCCGGGCCATAGCCCGCCCAGTTGCGCCCCGAAGCGCCGGTGACCATGCCGCGCACGGCAAGTTCACGCACGCCAGCCAGTTGCGGCACGCGAGCCCAATCGATGTGGACCGACACCCGCGCGCCCCGCGCGAGCTCCAGCGCATGCCCGGCCAGGCCGAAGCCCGTCACGTCGGTCAGCGCGTGCACGCCGTCCAGCGCCGCCAGCTCCGGCCCCGGCGTGTTGAGCAGGGTGGTCGTCGCAATCATGCGCGCGTAGCCGTCGGCGTCGAGCGCATCCTTTTTCAGCGCGGCCGAGAGAACGCCCACGCCCAGGGGCTTGCCCAGCACCAGCACGTCGCCCGGCCGCGCGTCGGCGTTGCGCTTGACCCGGCCAGGGTGCACCAGGCCCAGCGCCACCAACCCGTAGATGGCCTCCACCGAATCGATGGTGTGACCCCCGGCGATGGGGATGCCGGCCTCCCGGCACACCGATTCGCCGCCCGCGAGGATGCGGCCGATGGTCGTGCGTGGACAGCACGTTGATCGGCATGCCCACCAGCGCGAGCGCCATGATGGGTCGCCCGCCCATGGCATAAACGTCGGAGATCGCATTCGTCGCGGCGATGCGCCCGAAGTCCCAGGGGTCGTCGACGATCGGCATGAAAAAGTCGGTCGTCGCGATCAGCGCCTGCTCGTCGTTGAGCCTGTAAACGGCGGCGTCGTCCGACGTTTCGATGCCGACCAGCAGATCGGGTGGCATCGGCATGCGGGCGGTGCCCTTGAGGATTTCCGAGAGAACGCCGGGCGCGATCTTGCAGCCGCAGCCCCCGCCATGGGACAACGAAGTCAGGCGCGGCTCGCCCGGGGGTTGCGTATATGGATTCATGAAAGCAGGGCCAGCGCGAACTCGCGCGCGTTGAAGGTTTCGAGGTCTTCCAGCTTTTCACCCACGCCGATGAAGTAGACCGGCACCGGCCGTTCCTGCGCGATCGCCGCGAGCACGCCGCCCTTGGCCGTTCCGTCGAGCTTGGTCACCACCAGCCCGGTCAGTTGCAGGGCATCGTCGAAAGCGCGGACCTGTGTGAGCGCGTTCTGCCCGGTGTTGCCGTCGATCACCAGAAGGATTTCGTGCGGCGAAGTGGGGTCGGCCTTCTGCACCACGCGCTTGATCTTCTTGAGTTCTTCCATCAGGTGCAGCTGCGTGGGCAGGCGGCCGGCCGTGTCGACCAGCACCACGTCCTTGCCGCGCGCCTTCCCGGCCGTCACTGCGTCGAAGCTGACCGCCGCCGGATCCCCGCCTTCCTGGCTGACGATTTCGACCGTGTTGCGGTCGGCCCAGATCGACAGCTGCTCGCGCGCGGCCGCTCGAAACGTGTCGGCCGCCGCCAGCAGCACCGACGCGCCCTCGTTGGCGAGGTGCCGCGTGAGCTTGCCGATCGACGTGGTCTTGCCCGCGCCGTTGACGCCGGCCACCATGATCACGGTCGGCCGGTGCTCGCCGATCACCAGTGCCTTCTCCAGGGGGCGCAGCAACTGCGTGAGCGAATCGGTCAGGATGTTCTTCACCTGCACCGGCCGCGTGGCACCGCTGGCCTGCACGCGGCGCTTGACTTCGTCCAGCAGGTGCTGCGTGGCCTTGACGCCGGTGTCGGCCATCAGCAGCGCGGATTCGAGCTCTTCGTACAGGTGGTCGTCGATCTGCCCGCCGGTGAACACCTGCGAAATGCTCGACCCCGTCTTGCGCAGGCCCGAGCTGAGCTTTTCCAGCCAGCGCTGGCGCTCCGGGGCCACCGGGGCGGGCACCGGCACCTCGATCGGCTGCACCAGCGCGCTGCCGATCAGGCTGCCGCCCTGGCGACGGCGCCGCCGCAGGCACGGGCGCCGGGGCGGGCGTGGCCGCGGGTTTTTTCTTGAAGAAACTGAACATTGCTGCGGCTTTTTAGAATCACACGATTCTATGAAACACCTCCAGCGACTCGCCTTCTGGAGCTTTTTGCTCCTGTCTCTCGCCTCTGGTTCGCCCCGCTTCGCCTGGCGCAGACACCCCCCGCGCGCGTCGAGCAGTTCAAGCTGCGACAACGGCCTCACGGTGATCGTCAAGCCCGACCGCCGCGCGCCCGACGGCGGTGCACATGGTCTGGGTGCGCGTGGGCGCCATGGATGAGGTCGATGGCACCAGCGGCGTGGCCCACGTGCTCGAGCACATGATGTTCAAGGGCACGCGCCGACGTCAAGCCGGGCGAGTTCTCGCGCCGGGTGGCCGCGCTGGGCGGGCGCGAGAACGCCTTCACCGATGCGCGACAACACCGGCTATTACCAGCAGATCCCGGCCGGCAAGCTGGAGGACGTGATGAAGCTGGAAGCCGACCGCTTCGCCCACAACCAGTGGCCGGACGACGAGTTCCGGCGCGAGCTCGAGGTGGTGAAGGAGGAGCGGCGCCTGCGCACCGAGGACCAGCCGCGCTGCGCTGCTGTGGGAGGCGCTGAATGCCACCGTGTACCAGGCCTCGCCCTACCGCCGCCCGGTGGTCGGCTGGATGAGCGACCTGGACGCGATGACCGCCGCAGGACGCGCGCGAGTTCTACAAGCGCTGGTACGTGCCGGCCAACGCCGCCGTCGTGGTCGCGGGCGACGTCGACCCGGCGCAGGTGCGCCGGCTGGCCGAGAAATACTACGGCACCATCCCCGCGCAGCGCCGTGCCGCCGCGCAAGCCGCGCGCCGAGCCGCGAGCAGGCCGGCGTGCGGCGGCATCGAGTTCAAGGCGCCGGCCGAGCAGGCCTACGTCGCGCTGGCGTTCAAGGTGCCGCAGCTCACGTCGTTCGAGCCGGGCCCCGACAACGACGACGCGCTGGCGCTGACGGTGCTGGCGGCCGTGCTCGACGGCTACAGCGGCGCGCGCCTGGAACGCGCGCTTGACCCAGGGCAGCGACCGCCTGGCCGACAGCGTGGGCGCCAGCAACGGCCTGTGGGGGCGCGGCCCGCAGCTGTTCACGCTGGACGGCGTGCCGGCGCCGGGCAAGACGCCGGAGCAGCTCGAAGCCGCGCTGCGCGCCGAGGTGGCCAAGGTGGCGCGCGACGGCGTGAGCGAAGCGGAGCTCAACCGCGTCAAGACGCAGTGGATCGCCGGCGAGGTCTACAAGCTGGATTCGGTGATGAACCAGGCCCGCGAACTGGGCGGCTACTGGGTCCAGGGCCTGCCGCTGGATGCCGGTGAGCGGTTGATCCAGCGCCTGCGCGGCGTCACCGCCGAACAGGTCAAGGCCGTGGCCGCCAAGTACTTCGGCGACGACCAGCTCACCGTGGGCATCCTGCGGCCGCAGCCGGTCGATCCCAATCGCAAACCCCGCACGCCGCCGCCCGGCATGCGTCATTGAAAGGGCTTGCCCCCATGTCACACTTCCAATTGACCCCGACGGCGCCCCTGCGCGCCCTGGCCGCGACCCTGCTGCTGGGCTGCGCGAGCGCGATGGCCGCCATCCCGATTCAGCACTGGACCCAGCCCAGCGGCGCCAAGGTGTACCTGGTCGAGAGCCCGTCGATCCCGATGGTGGACGTCCAGATCGATTTCGACGCCGGCAGCCGGCGCGACCCCGCCGACAAGGCGGGCCTGGCCGGCGCCATGGCCGGCATGGCTTCCAAGGGCATCGTCGCCGCCCGGCCTTCCGCCGGCGGCCCCTACGACGCCGCGCTGGACGAGAACCAGCTGAGCGAAGCCTGGGCCGACCTGGGCGCGGGGTTCGGGGCCAGTGCCGGCGCCGACCGCATGAGTTTCTCGCTGCGCTCGCTCAACTACCCGGACCTGCTGGCCAAGGCCCTGCAGCTGGGCGCGCGGCAGCTGGCCGACCCGGCGTTTCCCGAGGCCATCTGGCAGCGCGAACGCCAGCGCCTGTCGGCCGCGATCCGCGAAGCCAACACCAGGCCCGCCACCGTCGCCGGCCACGCCTTCGCCGCCGCGGTGTACGGCACGCATCCCTACGGCTACGAGACGACCGAGGCAACGCTCGCGCGCATCAGCGTGGAGGACATGCGGCGAGCCTACGCCCGCGAGGTCGAGCCCTGCCGCGCCAAGGTGAGCATCGTCGGGGCAGTCACCCGCGCACAGGCCGACGCCATGGTCAAGACGCTGCTGTCGCGCCTGCCCGGGCGACCAGTGGCCGCTGCGAGCCGCTGCCGCCGGTGGCCGACGTGGCGCCGCTGGCCGCGCCGCTGGTGCGTGCCATTCCGTTCGCGTCCGCCCAGGCCCATGTGCTGATCGGCCAGCCGGGCTACAAGCGCAATGACCCGGACCACTTCCCGCTGATGGTGGGCAACTACATCCTCGGCGGCGGCGGCTTCGTCTCGCGGCTGACGAATGAGGTGCGCGAGAAGCGGGGCCTGAGTTACAGCGTCTACAGCTATTTCTCGCCCGGCCTTCACGCGGGCGCCTTCACGCTCGGCCTGCAGACGCGCCCGGACCAGGCGGCCCAGGCGGTGCAGGTTTCGCAGGATGTATTGGCGCGCTTCGTTGCCGACGGGCCGACCGACGCCGAGTTGAAGGCGGCCAAGGACTTCCTGGTGGGTGGGTTCCCGCTGCTGATCGACAGCAACCGCAAGCTGCTGGACAACATCAGCAACGTCGCCTGGAACAACCTGCCCCTGGACTACCTGGACACCTGGACGCGCCAGGTCGAGAAAGTGACGGTCGCGGACATCAAGGCGGCCTTCGCCCGCAAGCTGCAGCCGCAGCGCATGGTCACGGTGACCGTCGGGGCCGTCGCGGCCGGCCAACAGTAGGGGGACGATTTTCGGCGCACCCCTGTCAATGTTGACAGGGGTGCGCAACACGAAGGGTTTTGTCCTCGCCAGAATGGCGTCATCGCTGTCACGCGATGGGCAAGCGCCAGGGAGGCGTTGAGTAAAAGGAGTGCCGGACACGTGCTGCAGTCCCCGGACTGCGGCACGCTCGTCCCGCAACCTCCTTATCATGGCCTGCCATGAATCGACGCAAACCGACGCCGTCTGCCGCGCCCCACGAAGTGCGCATCATCGGCGGCCTGTGGAAACGCACCAGGCTGGCGGTGCCCGACAAGCCCGGGTTGCGGCCGACACCCGACCGGGTGCGTGAAACCCTCTTCAACTGGCTCGGCCAGGACCTGACCGGCTGGCGCTGCGTCGACGCGTTTGCCGGCACCGGCGCCCTCGGCCTGGAGGCCGCTTCGCGCGGCGCCGCAAGCGTGCTGCTGGTCGAGCAGGACCCGCACCTGGTGGCCCAGTTGCGCGCCGTGCAGGCCAGGCTCGGCGCGACTGCCGTCCAGGTGGAGCGGGCCAACGGCCTGTCCGTGCTGTCACGCCTGCCCGCGGGCAGCGTCGACCTGGTCTTCCTGGACCCGCCGTTCGATGCCGGCCTCTGGGACAAGGCGCTTGCCGCATCGGTCGCCGCCCTGGCACCGGAAGGACTGATCTACCTGGAGGCGCCCACGGCCTGGGACGAGGCCGCCCTCGCGCCGTTCGGCCTGGCGGCCCTGCGCCATCTCAGGGCCGGCGCGGTGCACGCGCACCTGCTGCGCCACGCTGCATAATGCACTGCAGCAAACGGTCAAAGCAGCCGCCGCCCGTCGAGGAGACACCATGGCCCATAACGTGATCGCCGTCTATCCCGGGACTTTCGACCCCATGACCCTGGGCCATGAGGACGTGGTGCGCCGCGCCACCCAGCTGTTCGACCGCGTGATCGTGGCGGTGGCCGCGGGCCACCACAAGAAGGCGATGTTCACGCTTGCAGGAGCGCATCGACATGGCCAAGGTGGTCACGGAGCCTTTCCCGCAAGTCACCGTCGAGAGCTTTTCCGGCCTGCTGCGCGACTTCGTGGTGGCGCGTGGCGGCAAGGCGATGGTGCGCGGCCTGCGTGCGGTGACCGACTTCGACTACGAGTTCCAGCTGGCCGGCATGAACCGCAGCCTGATGCCGGAGGTGGAGACCGTGTTCCTCACGCCCAGCGACAAGTACCAGTTCATCAGCAGCACCTTCGTGCGCGAAATCGCCGTGCTCGGCGGGGAAGTGGACAAGTTCGTCTCCCCCACGGTGCAGCTGCGCCTGATGGAAAAAGTGCGCAGCCTGGAACGCGAGTAAGGCGAGCGCGGGTCAGGCCCGCTGCGGCAGCTTCGCGAGCCATGCCGAAAGCGCTTCGTTCACGAACTGGGGCTGCTCCATCGTCAGCATGTGACCGCACTGGGGCACCAGCCTGATTTCGGCCCCCGGCACCAGCGTCGCGATTTCGTGCGAATACTGCGGCGGCGTGAGCTGGTCGCTGTCGCCGCACATCACCAGCGTCGGGCAGCGCACGCGCGGCAGGTGCGCACGCGCATCGGGCCTGCCGATCACCGCGCGGTTCTGGCGGATCAGCTGCCCCGCGCCCGCCCGCAGGACGAAGTCGAGGTAGGACCGCACCAGCGCCGCGTCCCGGGCCCGCTCGGGATGGAAGGCGAAGGCGACGTTCGGCTCGATGACGTCCGCGACCCGTCCCTGCGCGAACAGCTTGATCGCGTTTTCGCGCAACTGGCGCATGTCCGGCGTTTCAGGCCGGGCCGTGGTGCCCAGAAGGGCCAGGCCCTCGATGCGCCCGGGCGCCTGGCGAGCCGCTTCCATGGCGACCATGCCGCCCATGGACGCGCCGCACAGCACCAGCGGACCCTCATGTTCGGACAGCAGCGCCGCCGCCATCGCGTCGATCCTGTCGTGGTCCCTGTGCACGCCAGCGACGACCGGGTTCCAGGCTGCGAGCGCAGCCACTTGCGCCTGCCACATGGTTTCGTCGCCGGCCAGGCCGGGCAACAGGATCAACTGCTTCATGCATCGCACCGTTCGTGGGTAAGCGCGTATTCTGTCATCCGGGGCACGCTGGGATAATGAGGCGATGACCGAGCTGATCCTGCTGCGCCATGGCGAGACCGACTGGAACCGCGAACTGCGGTTCCAGGGCCATGTGGACGTGAGCCTCAATGCCATCGGCCTGGAGCAGGCGCGCCGCCTGGCCGCCAGGCTGGCGGGCGAGAGCGCGCACCACCTCTATGCGAGCGACCTCCTGCGGGCCCGGCAGACCGCGCAGCCTGTCGCATTGCAGCTCGGCCTGCCTCCCGTGAGCGACGCCGCCTTGCGCGAGCAGAGCTTCGGCCGCGTGGACGGCATGCGCGTCGACGAAATCCAGGCGCAGCATCCGCAGGCCTGGGAAGGCTGGCTCAGGTTCGACGAGGACTACGGCATGCCCGGGGGCGAGACCACGCGCCAGTTCCATGCGCGCGTCATGGACGCGGTGCAGCGGATCGTGGCGGCACACCGTGGCCGGACGCTGGTGGTGGTGACGCACGGCGGCGTGCTGGACATGATCTACCGCACGGCGCGCTCGCTGGGCCTGAGCGGGCCGCGGCAGAGCGACATCCCCAACGCCGGCCTGAACCGCGTGCGCGTCCACGACGGCGGCATCGACATCCTGGCCTGGGCCGACGTGCAGCACCTGGCGGACTTGCCGCCCCAGCCGGTCTACGACCAGCGCAAGCTCGTCGCGACCGATGGCAGCCCCAAAGCGGCATAGACCTGCGCCGCCTGCCGCTTCAGGCGCGCCGATTCCGGCTGGCTGCGCACTTGCTGCGCCAGCAGGTGTTGGGCGCCATTGAGCTGGCCGCTGCGAATCAGCGCATCGAGGTGGACCTGCGCGAACAGGTCGCGCTGCGCATGGCTGCCTCCGATTTCCGCCAGCCGCGGCAGGGCGAGGCCCAACTCGTCGACGGCAGTGGCATATTCGCCGCGCGCGTGGGCCAGCAGGCCCCGGCTGGCCGGCAGGCAGACGCGCTGCCACGCCTGCATGGCGTGCGGTGGCGCGCTTGCCGCATGTGCCTGCATGTTGCGCATGAGCGTGTCGGCCTCGGGGCGGCCGGCGCGCGCCAGGCCGTAAAGGTACTGCATGTCCAGGAACGGCAGCACGTGGTCGTGCAGTCGCCGGGCGAGGTACTCGCCCACGTCCTGCCAGCGCTCGCCCACGTCGACGCCGGCCAGTTCCAGCCGCGCCAGCAGCGACACGGCGTTGATCTGGTCCTGCGAATAGTCCTTGGCCACGCCCCAGACCCGGCGGTCGTACAGGCCCAGCACTTCGTCGTGGCGATCCAGTTCGAGCGCGAACAGCGCCTGGTGCCACCAGTTGTGGGTGACCATGAAGGAATTCAGGCCGGTCCAGGTGGCGCCCACGTCTTCCAGGAAGGCATGGCCCTCGGCGATGCGCCCCTGCGTGAGCATCACATGCGCGAGCGCATGGTGGGCCCAGGGCTCCTTGCGCCGCATCGCGATGGCCTTGCGCGCGGCCGCCTCGGCTTCCTCGAGCAGGTGGCATTGCTCCCACGCGAACGCCAGCATGCCGTGCAGGTAGGGCACGTCGCCCGCGGCGGGCAGCGCGGCCAGCGCGATGCGCAGCATGCCGGGCGAATCGCCCGAGATTGAACAGGTGGTAATGCGCCGAGCTTGAGCGAAGCGAGGTCGCGCGGGATATTCGCGCGCCTGCTCTTCGTGCAAGGCGATGGCGCCGCGGGATATCGCCCTCCACCCAGGCCCGCACCGCATGGATGAAGCGCCGCTCGCGGGCGGCTGCAGCCTTCCTCGCGCGCCAGCGCGCGATCCACGAACGGCCGGGCGTTGGCCGGCCCGTCGCGGCTTTCGGCGAACATCTGCACCGCCGCCGCGCAGGCCTGGACGATCGCGCTCGTGTCCTCGCGCGGCGGCCGCGAGGATGTTCACCGCCCGGGCTTCGCTCGCGATGAAGCCTTCGACGAAATCGTTCAGCGCGGCGAGGCCGGTCCCGTCGTCCAGCGTGACGGTGTTGCCGAGGCAGTCAGTCCACATGGTGCAGCGCTTCGGAGGGCGGCTGCGGCCAGGGGCGCTGGGCGTCGCGGATCAATTCGAAGGCGCGCGACACCTGCAGCACGCCCAGGTCGTCGAATCGCTGGCCGGCGATCTGCAGCCCGATCGGCAGGCCGCCGGCGGTGTAGCCGCAGTTGATGGAAGCGGCGGGCTGCTCCGACATGTTGAAGGGCACGGTGAAGCCGATGTGCTCGAGGGGCCGCAGCGGATCGTTCGTCGGCGAAGGCAGCGCTGCCGGGAACGCGGGCACCGGCGAAGTCGGCGATATGACGTAGTCGAACGCGCGGCACGCATGGACCGTCGCGACGCGCGTCGCATGGAACTGGCTGGCGGCCTTGAACACCGCTTCGCCGTCCATTCCCGCGGCACTGTCGGCCCAATGCTGGATGTAGGGCAGCACCTTGGCCTTCTTCTGCGGGGCCAGGGCCCTCATGTCGACATGCGAGCGCATGCGCCAGAAATGGTCCATGCCGTCCAGCATCGCCTGCGTCATGAAGGGCTGCATCGGCGCCACCACCGCACCGGCGCGCTCGAAGAGGCGTGCGGCGTGCTCCACGGCGGCGCGCACCTCGGCTTCCACGGCCAGGCCGCAACCCGCCTCCAGCAGCAGGCCGATGCGCAGGCCCTTGAGCTTCTCGACCCCCGCATCGAAACGGTTCCAGGCGATCTCCTGGTACGGCAGGCTCATGCTGTCGCGCGTGTCGGGCAGCGACAGCACCTGCATGAACCAGGCCGCGTCGGCCACGGTGCGCGTCATCGGCCCGGCGGCGCGGCCGGTGTAGGGCGGATCGATGGGAATGCGCCCCAGGCTGGGCTTGAGCGTGAAGATGCCGCACCAGCCGGCCGGCAGCCGCAGCGACCCGCCGATGTCCGTGCCGATGTGCAGGGGCCCATAGCCGGCGGCCGCGGCCGCGCCGGCGCCCGCGCTGGATCCGCCGGGCGTGCAGCCGCGGTCCCAGGGGTTGCGCGCCAGCTTGTGAAAGCTCGACAGCCCGGACGACAGCATGCCGTAGTCGGGCATCGTGGTCTTGGCGATCAGCACGCCGCCTGACTCGCGCACGCGCGCCGCTGGCGGCGCATCTGCGAGCGCAGGGAAAAGTTCGGTGGCGGCCGTGCCCAGCGGCGTCGGGTCGCCCTGGGTCGCGATGTTGTCCTTGATCGTGACGGGCACGCCGTCCAGCGGGCCGAGCGGGGCGCCGCGCTGCCAGCGCGCTTCGCTCGCCCGCGCCTGCTGCAGCGCGAGTTCGGGCCGCAGCAGGTAAAGCGCGTGGAGGTGGTGCTCCCAGCGCTCGATGTGGCCCAGCACCGATTGCGTGACTTCCACCGGCGAGATCTCCCGCCGGCGGTAGGCCTCGATCAGCGTCGGTGCGGACAGCTCGTGCAATGCTCCCGGGTACTGCTCAGACATGCACGCAACCCGTCAGGACCAGGACAGTGCCGCGAGGTCGTTGCAGAAGATCGGCATGTCCTTCCACAGGCCCTTGACTTCCTTCCTGGCGATGGTCGGGAACTGGGGCTGGAAGAGGAAGCCGTTGGCGGCGTCGGCGGCGAGCAACTTCTGGGCGTCGCCCAGCAGCTTGGCGCGATCTTTCGCGTTGCCGGTGTTCTTGATCTTGTCGAACAGGTCGTTGAAGGCCTTGGACTGGTAGCCCCAGTAGTACTCGGGCTTGGCGTAGTTGCCGAGGTCGAACGGCTCCACGTGCGAGACGATCGTCAGGTCGTAGTTGTGCGGGCCGCCGTAGGTGCTGGACAGCCACTGGGCCCACTCGACGTTCTGGGTCTTCACCGTGATGCCGACCTTGGCCAGTTGGGACACGATGACCTCGCCGCCCTGGCGCGCATAGGGCGGCGGCGGCAGGGTCATGGTGAGCTCGAGCGGGGTCTTCACGCCGGCTTCGGCCAGCAGCTGCTTGGCCTTCTCGACGTTGTACGGATTGACGCCCGTCGTGTCGACGAAGCCTTCGGCGCCCGGCACGTAATGGCTGCCGATCGGCGTTCCGAAGCCGTCCGCAGCGCCGTCGATCACGGCCTTGCGGTCGATGGCGCTCAGGATGGCGCGGCGCACGCGCGGGTCGTCCAGGGGCTTCTTCTTGTTGTTGATGGCCAGGATGGTCTTGGCGCGCGAGCCGCCCAGGATGACCTGGAACTGGCCGTTGTTCCTGAATTGCGGGACGATGCGGGTGGCAGCGCGCGGGAACGCGTCGACGTCGCCGGACAGCAGCGCCGCGGCCTGGGCCGCCGGGTCGGAGATGAAGCGGAAGGTGACCTTGGTGATCTTGGCCAGGCGAAGGGTTGCGGTAGCCCTCCCACTTGGTCAGCACGACCGAGGACCCCTTGTTCCAGCTCTCCAGCTTGTACGGGCCGGTGCCCACGGGCTTGGTGGCGTTGGTGTCGGCGCTCTTGGGCTCCACGATGACGGCGGTGGCCTGGCCCAGCACGAACGGCAGGTCGGGGTCGATCTCCTTGTTCAGCAGCACGACGGTGTAGTCGTCGATCACCTGGACGCCCAGGTTGGCGAAGGTGCGCTTGTCCTTGTTGGTGCTCTTTTCGCCGCCCGCGCGCTCGAACGAGAACTTGACGGCCTGCGCGTTGAAGGGCTCGCCGTTCTGGAACTTCACGCCCTTGCGCAGCTTGAACGTGTAGGTCTTGAGGTCGGGCGAGACCTCCCAGCTTTCGGCCAGCAGGGGCGTGACCTTGCCGTCGGAATTGATCTTGGTGAGCGTTTCCAGCACGTTGTACTGCACGATCTCGGCGATCGCCGCGGCCGCGCCTGCGGTCGGATCCAGCCCCGGCGGCTCCAGCGCCATGCCCAGCACGATCGAGTCCTTCCTGCCCTGCGCCAGCGCGCTTTGCGAAACCGCCAGCGGCACGGCGGCCCAGGCGGCCACGGTCGCCGATTGCGTGAGGACGGTACGGCGCTTCAACATGATTTTCTTCTCCAGACTAATGACCACAACGAAAGTTCGAATGCCCCTCGAGGGGGCGCGCTTGCCATCATCCCCGAGATTGGCCGGACGTGGCAAGAGGGATTTGCTCGGCCCGCGCGACGCGCGTCGCCGGGCGGGCTCGGCCTGCGGCACGGCCTCGAGCAGGGCCCGGGTGTAGGGATGTTCGGCCGCGCTGAAACAGGCGCTCGGGCGGGCCCTGTTCCACGATGCGTCCCTGCCAGAGCACGGCGACGTCGTCGCACAGGTGATGGACCACGGCGAGGTCGTGGCTGATCAGCATGTAGGTGATGCCGAACTGCGCCTGCAGGTCCTGCATCAGGTTGAGCACCTGGGCCTGCACCGAGACGTCCAGCGCGCTGACCGGCTCGTCGGCCACGATCAGGCGCGGCCGGGTGATCAGCGCCCGCGCGATCGCGATGCGCTGGCGCTGGCCGCCGGAGAATTCGTGCGGGTACTTGCCCAGGTCGTTGGCGCGCAGGCCGACCGAAGCCAGCGCCTCGGCGGCGCGCTGGTGCTGCTCGTCGCGCCCGGCGTCGCCCTGCGCCGCCAGGGGCTCGGTCACGATGCGCTCGACGGTCTGGCGCGGGTCGAGCGAGCCGTACGGGTCCTGGAACACCATCTGGATGTCGCGCCGGGCCTGGCGCAACTCCTCGCGCGGCAGCGCGTGCAGGTCGCGGCCCAGCAGCTTGACGCTGCCCGCCGTCGGCTTGTCCAGCGCCATCACCAGCCGCGCCAGCGTCGACTTGCCCGAGCCCGATTCGCCGACGATGCCCATGCTGCGGCCGGCCTCGATGGTGAAGCTCACGCCGTTCAGGGCGTGGACCTTGTGCGGCGGCTCGAACAGCCGCTCGCGCGGCATCGCGTATTCGCGCACCAGGTTGTCCACTTGCAGCAGCGGGGCTGTCACTGGAAGATGCGCGCTCACGCGGCCACCCCCTGCTGTTTCGCGGCGGCGACCGCGTCGAGCCGGATGCAGCGCGCCTGGTGGCCGGGCTCGATCTCGATCGGCGGCGGGACGATCGACGTGGCATTCGGGGATGGTGAAGCGGCAGCGCCCGGCGAACGGGCAACCGGCCGGCAGGTCGACCAGTTCCGGCACGGTGCCGGCGATCGTGGCCAGCCGTTGCCCTTTCTGCGAGCGCAGGCCCGGCCGGGCCGCGAACAGGCCCAGCGTGTAGGGATGGATGCGGTGCGCGAACACCGCGTCGGTCGGCCCGCTCTCCACGACGCTGCCGCCGTACATCACCAGCATGCGCGCGACGTTCTGCGCGATCACGCCCAGGTCGTGCGAGATCAGCATCAGGGCCATGCCGCGCTCGGCCACCAGGTCGCTGATGAGCTCCAGGATCTGGCGCTGGATGGTCACGTCCAGCGCCGTGGTGGGTTCGTCGGCGATCAGCAGGTCCGGCCCGCAGGCCAGGGCCATGGCGATGGTGACGCGCTGGCGCTGGCCGCCGGAGAACTGGTGCGGATAGGCGTCGATGCGGCGCGCGGCGTCGGGGATGCCGACCCGGTCCAGCAGGGCGATCGCTTCCTTGCGCGCCGCGTCCGCCGACAGCCCGCGGTGCAGCCGCAGCGGCTCGGCCACCTGCCGGCCGATGCTGTGCACCGGGTTGAGCGCGGTCATCGGCTCCTGGAAGATCATGCCGATGCGGTTGCCGCGGATCTCGCACAGCGCCTCGTCGCTCTTGCCGATCAGCTCCTCGCCGTCGAAGCGGATGCTGCCGGTGAGCTCGGCGTTCTCGGGCAGCAGGCCCATGAGCGCCATCACGGTGATCGACTTGCCGCAGCCCGATTCGCCGACCAGCCCCAGCGTGTCGCCGCGCTCGAGCGCAAAGCTCACGTCGCGCACGGCGTAGGCCGGGCCGCGGTGGGTCTGCAGCTTCACGTGCAGGTTGTCTGACTTCGAGCCAGGAGCGACCGAGTCTGAGGGCATCGTCTTTTCCTCGCCAGGCGCGGATCGAACAGGTCGCGCAGGCCGTCGCCCAGCAGGTTCAGGCCGAGCACGGCCAGCGCGATCGCCACGCCGGGGAAGACCGCCAGCATCGGCGCCTGGAACAGCATGGTCTGGGCTTCGCTCAGCATGCGGCCCCAGGAAGGCTGCGGCGGCTGCGTGCCCAGGCCCAGGTACGACAGCGCAGCCTCGGCCAGGATGGCGATGGCGAAGCGGATCGTGGCCTGCACGATCAGCACCGACAGGATGTTGGGCAGCACGTGCTCCATCGTGATGCTGAACGCGCCCTTGCCGCAGGCGCGCGCGGCCAGCACGAATTCGCGCGACCAGACCGCGTTGGCCGAGGCCCGCGTGATGCGCGCGAAGGTGGGGATGTTGTAGATGCCGATCGCGATGATGGCGTTGACCATGCCGGCGCCGAACACGGCGGTGAGCATGATGGCCGAGAGGATGGCCGGAAAGGCAAAGCCGAAGTCGGCCAGCCGCATGATGATCTCTTCGACCCAGCCGCGCCGCGCCGCGGCCAGCAGGCCGAAGGCCGTGCCGATGACCAGGCCGATGCCGACCGCGATCACGCCGACGACGATGGAGGCGCGCGCGCCGACCAGCAGCAGCGACACCACGTCGCGCCCGTACGGGTCGGTGCCCAGCCAGAGGGACGGGCCGGGCGGCAGCAGCTTGTCGCCCATGACGACTTCGTAGGGCGAGTGCGGCGTCCACACCAGCGACAGCAGGGCGGCCAGCACCAGCAGCAGGCTGAGGACGGCGCCGATCACGAAGCTGCGGTGGCCGAACGCGCGCTTCCAGAAGCCCGGCGCGTGCAGCAGCGGGGGCGCGGCGACGGGGACGGCGTCGACGGAGCCGGTCATATGTCGCTGGCCTTCACGCGCGGGTCGATCACGGCGTACAGCAGGTCGACGACGAAGTTCACGATCACCACCATCGCCGCCAGCAGCATCACGCAGTTGCGCACCACGATCAGGTCGCGGTTGGAGATCGACTGGAAGATCAGGCGCCCCAGGCCCGGCAGGTAGAACACGTTCTCGACCACGATGGTGCCGGCCAGCAGTTCCGCGAACTGCAGGCCCATCACGGTGATGACGGGGATCATCGCGTTGCGCAGCACGTGGCCCCACATCGTGCCGCGCCGCGAGACACCCTTGGCACGGGCCGTGCGCACGAAGTCCTCGCGCAGCACCTCCAGCACGGCCGAGCGCGTGATGCGCGCCAGGATCGCCGACTGCACCACGGCCAGCGAGATGGCCGGCAGGAAGCAGCGCCTTGATGCCCTGCAGGATGCCCTTCGTCCCAGCCCGGGAAGCCGCCGGCCGAAAACCACTTCAGGTGCACCGAGAACAGCAGGATCAGCAGGATGGCGAACCAGAAGTTCGGGATGGCGATGCCGATCTGCGACAGGCCCATCACGCCGACGTCGCCCAGCTTGTTGTGGCGCGCGGCCGCGTAGATGCCGGCCACGAGCGCCAGCACCGTCGTGATGCTCATGGCCATCAGCGCCAGCGGCACCGTCAGCGTGAGGCGCTCGAGCACGATTTCCGACACCGACGTGCTGTAGGCGTAGCTCAGGCCCAGGTCGCCCACGAGCATGCCGCTGACCCAGTGCCAGTAGCGCTCGACGGCGGGCTGGTCGATGCCGAGCTTGACCGCCAGGGCCTGCACGGCCTCGGGCGATGCGTCGGGCCCCATGAGGATCTGGGCCGCGTTCCCGGGCAGGATTTCCAGCACCAGGAACACGACGACCGATGCGCCTACCAGCGTCGCAATCAGGGTGATGAGGCGCTTGAACAGGAAGAGACTCATGAAGCCGTCGATAATGCCAGAACTATGCGAGCCAAGTTTCCTGCAATGGGGGGTCCGGCATGGCATTGATGATCACCGACGAGTGCATCAACTGCGACGTCTGCGAGCCCGAATGCCCGAACCAGGCGATCTACCTCGGCGCGGAAATCTACGAGATCGACCCCGCGCGGTGCACCGAATGCGTCGGCCACTTCGACGAGCCGCAATGCGTGCAGGTCTGCCCGGTGGCGTGCATCCCGGTGAACCCCCTGCATGTGGAAGACCGCGAGACGCTGTGGCAAAAATACCAGCGCCTCACGGCCCAGGCGCGCGAGGACGCGAAGGCCCCGGTGCCGCCCGTCACCGGCGGCGCAGGCAGCTAGGCGCCTTCAGTCGGCCCTTGGCTTCGCGGCCTGCTTCGTCTTCTTCTTCGGGGCCTTGTCGCCGGGTTGACGGGGCGAAACCGCGGTGAAGTGCACCGGCTTTTTCGCCTTCTTCGCCCCGGTCGCCGTTGCCGCGCCCTCCTTCGACGCCTCGTCCGGTTTGGGCAGGGGCATGCCTACCGGCGCCGGCTTGGCTTCCTCCTTCAGGCGCGCTTTTTCCATGGCATCCGCGGCGTGGGCGTCGCGCCGCGCGGCCTGGTCCGTCTGCGACTTCTGGCTGGCGCTGCGGGCGTCCTCGACCTGCACCAGTTTGCCGCCGGGGCAGGGCTTCTGGCTGTAGCTGTCGCCGCAGCGGTAGATTTCCTCCGCGGCGGCCGGGCCAGCCCCCGCTGCCGTGGCCAAGGCGAGCAGCCAGGCCGTCGTCAGATTCGTTTTCATGGTTCGTCCCCTCCTTGTTTCGGCGTCCCCGGCAACCCTTCGGGCCGCGGCGGCTTGGGCCGGGGCGGCTTGCTGGTGTGGACCAGCAGCGTGGCCTTGTCCATCTCGCCGTCCAGCAGCGCCGGGCACGCCCTTGAGCGTTCGTGCAATGCATTCCTCGATGGCGGTGCGCTGGTCGGGCGCCGGCTTCTTCAGCACCCAGTTGATGACTTCGGACTTCACGCCCGGGTGCCCGATGCCCAGCCGCAGCCGCCAGTAGTCGTCGGTGCCCAGCTGCGCGTGGATGTCGCGCAGGCCGTTGTGCCCGGCGTGGCTGCCGCCGAACTTGAGCTTGGCCTGGCCCGGGCACGATGTCCAGTTCGTCGTGGACCACCAGGATTTCCTCGGGCGCGATCTTGAAGAAGCGCGCCAGCGCCGCCACCGACTTGCCCGGAGAGGTTCATGAAGGTCTGCGGCTCGAGCAGCCAGACGGTCCTGCCGTGCAGCGCGGTGCGCGCCACCAGGCCGTGGTAGCCCCGGTCGGCGACCAGGTTGACCTTGAGCTCGCGCGCGAGCGCGTCGACCCACCAGAAACCCACGTTGTGCCGGGTGGCTTCGTACTCGGGGCCCGGGTTGCCCAGGCCGACGAACAGTTTGATCATGGGTGTGGATTATCGCGGCGATGCTCCAAAGACAAACGGCCCACCGAGGTGGGCCGTTTACCGCGAGCGGTGTGAAGAAATTACTTCTTGGACTTGGCGGCGGGGGCCTTGGCGTCGGCCTTGGCCGGGGCGGCCTTGGCATCGCCACCCTTGGCGTCGGCCTTGGCCGGCGCTGCCTTGGCTTCCGCGGCGGGCGCAGCGGCGCCGGCGGCTGCCGCTTCGGCGCCCGGCTCGGCGGTTTCCTCGCCACCGATCATCACCACCGACACCAGAACCGGGTTCGGCTTGCCGCGGGTCACGGCCGTGACGCCCTTGGGCAGGGTGATCTCGTTCAGGTGCAGCGACATGCCCTTCTTCAGGCCCGACAGGTCCACCTCGATGAACTCGGGCAGGTCGGCCGGCAGGCAGGAGATGTCGAGTTCGGACATCACGTGGTTGACCACGCAGCTGTCGAACTTGACGGCTTGCGATTCCTCGGCCTTCACATAGTGCACCGGCACCTTCATGTGCAGCTTGGTCTTGGCGTCGACGCGCTGGAAGTCGATGTGCAGGACCTGCTGCTTGTACGGGTGTATTGCACGTCACGCAGCAACACCTTGCCGGTCTTGCCGCCCACTTCCATCTCGAGGATGGTGGAGTGGAAGGTTTCCTTCTTCAGGGCGTGCCACAGCGCGTTGTGATCGAGCTCGATCAGTTGCGGCTGGCCTTCGCCTCCATAGACGATGCCCGGGGTCTTGCCCGTATTGCGGAGACGGCGGCTCGCACCCGTGCCCTGCTTTGCGCGCTCAAAAGCGACGAATTTCATGTTTTCACTCCAGTAGGAACCGACCGCGACCAGTGTGATTCCGATTAAAAAAGGCCGCACCGGAAGGCGCGGCCGCTCGTTGCCTCAGAACAGGTTCTCCTGGTCCGAGAACAAACTCATCACCGACTCTCCCTTGGCGATGCGCTGGATCGTCTCGGCGATCAGCGGGGCCACGGAGAGCTGGCGGATCTTCGTGCAGCCGCGGGCGGCGTCGGACAGCGGGATGGTGTTGGTCACCACCACTTCGTCCAGCGCGGTGCCCTTGGCGATGCGCTCGATCGCCGGCCCCGAGAAGATCGGGTGCGTGCAATAGGCGTAGACCTTCTTCGCGCCGCGCTCCTTGAGCACCTCGGCCGCCTTCACCAGCGTGCCGGCGGTGTCGATCATGTCGTCCATGATCACGCAGTTGCGGCCGTCGATCTCGCCGATCACGTGCATCACTTCGCTCACGTTGGCGCGCGGGCGGCGCTTGTCGATGATCGCCAGGTCGGTATTCAGCTGCTTGGCCAGCGCCCGGGCCCGCACCACGCCGCCGACGTCGGGCGAGACGACGATCAGGTCGTCGTAGTTCTTCTGGCGCAGGTCGCCCAGCAGCACCGGCGACGCATAGATGTTGTCCACCGGGATGTCGAAGAAGCCCTGGATCTGGTCGGCGTGCAGGTCCATCGTCAGCACGCGCGCCACGCCCACGGTCTGCAGCAGGTTGGCCACCACCTTGGCCGAGATCGGCACGCGGGTCGAGCGCGGGCGGCGGTCCTGGCGGGCATAGCCGAAATAGGGGATCACGGCGCTGATCCGCTCGGCCGAGGCGCGCTTGAGCGCGTCGACCATGATCAGCAGTTCCATCAGGTTCTCGTTGGTCGGCGCGCAGGTGGACTGCACCACGAACACGTCGCGCGCCCGCACGTTGGTGCTGATCTCGACGGTGACTTCGCCGTCGGAGAAGCGGCCCACGCTGGCCGCGCCCAGGGAGATGCCCAGGTGGCCGGCAATCTCCGCGGCCAGCGCCGGGATTGGCGTTGCCGGTGAACACCATGAAATCGGGATGTGGAACAACCTGCATGACCGGTCCCAGCGATTAAAAAGTACTTGCCTGTACGTCGAGCGTCGCGACACGCGGCCGCGCGTCGCTCATATTTGGCAGGGGAGGAAGGATTCGAACCTTCGCATGCTGGAATCAAAATCCAGTGCCTTAACCAACTTGGCGACTCCCCTACACGGGTCGACGGCTGAAATCAGCCGCCCACCGATCAATCGTCGCTGGGTGCCCACCCCACCAGGGGATGAGCCTCCAAATTGCCGCATTCCCGCACCAGCCAGTCCGCCGCAGCGGCCTGCAAGGGTGCACTTCCTGGTCCGGATTGCGGCATTCTCGCAAACACCGCACTTCCCGAGCCCGTCATCCGCCCCGCTAAGCCCTGCGAACCCAGCCATTCGAGGGCCTGGGTGACGCCGGGACAAAGCCTTTGCGCGACGGCTGCAAGTCGTTGTGGCCAAAGCCATACGGGTTTGCAGCAAAGCCTGAAATTATAGCAGCCTCGGTGTTTCTCTTCAGCTGCGGGTCGCCGAAAACCGACGCCGTCGCCAGGCCCTGCGCGCGGTTTGACCACCGCAAACCGGGCGGCAGGCAGGTCGACTGGCGTCATCCGCTCGCCGATGCCCTCGACCCAGGCGTTGCGTCCCGCCAGGAAAAAGGGCACGTCGGCGCCCAGCGCCAGCCCGATTTCTGCCAGTGCGGGCAGCGGCAGGCCCAAGCCCCACAGCCGGTTGAGCGCCAGCAGGCAGGTGGCCGCATCGGACGAGCCGCCGCCCATGCCGGCCTGCGCGGGCAGGCGCTTTTCGATGGCAATATGGGCGCCATGCGGTGCGCCGGCGGCCACCTGCAGAGCGCGGGCGGCGCGCAGGACCAGGTCGTCGGGCGGCAGCGGCCGTGCCAGGTCCTCGCGGCTGAGGGCGCCTGCGGGCCGCAGCTCGAAGTGCAGGGTGTCGCACCAGTCGATCAGCATGAAGACCGACTGCAGCAGGTGCATGCCGTCCGGCCGGCGGCCGGTGACGTGCAGGAACAGGTTGAGCTTGGCCGGGAGCCGGGACGTCGTAGAGCGCCTTCATGGCATTCACCGGTCCAACGCGACCCGCAGGTCGGCTGCCGGCGGGGGCTCGGTGCGCCGCGCCCGCAGGCGCCCCTGCGCCAGCTGCGACAGGTCGGCCTGCCAGCCCGGCCACGGGGGTGTTCGTTCCGCGCAGCCAGTCGAACAGCGCGGCGACGGGAATCGGCCGCGCCGGTGGCATGCGCGACGCAGCGCATCGACCGATTCGAACTCGCGCGTCTGGCCGTTGCGCGCGCAGCGTCGCGGATCCGGGCGCCCAGGCCAGCACCGCCAGGGTGCCGCCCAGCGGGTTGAACAGCGTCAGCTCGCCGGCCCGGGCGCTGCCCTTGAGCTCGAAGCCGGCGGAAAAGGACTGGCTCTGGCTTGTCCTCGACCTGCAGGGCCAGGCGCCCGCTCCAGGGGCCGGTGTCGGCGCCGGCAGGCGCGGGGGCCTGGGCGGCGCTCGCGCAACCCGCCAGCCAGCAGCGCGGCGGCCAGCAGCCAGGCCTCGCCAGCACGCGGCGGCGACGCTCATGGCTTGACGCGCAGGCGCTTGAGCGTTTCCTGCAGGGTTTCGTTCTCGGCGTTGAGCAGCAGGCCTTCCTTCCAGATGGCCTGCGCCCGCTCGCGCTGGCCCAGGCTCCAGAGCACTTCGCCCAGGTGGGCGGCGATCTCGGCGTCGGGACGGGCCTTGTAGGCGGTGTCCAGGATGCGCAGCGCCTCGGCCTTGTTGCCCATGCGGAACTCGACCCAGGCCAGGCTGTCGCTGATGAAGGGATCGTCCGGCGCGTAAGTCCAGCGCCTTCTGGATCAGCTGCTTGGCTTCGGGCAGGCGCAGGTTGCGCTCGGCCAGCGAGTAGCCCAGCGCGTTGTAGGCGTGGTGGTAGTCGGGCTTGGCGGCGATCACCTGGCGCAGCAGGCGCTCCATGTCGGCCAGGTTGCCCATTTTTTCGGCCAGCATGGCCTGGTCGTAGACCAGGTCGGCGTCGATCGGCGGCTTGGCGGTGGCCTGGGCCAGCAGGTCGTAGGCGGCCTTGTACTGCTTGTGCTCGCGCAGCAGCTGCACTTCGGCCATCAGCTTCATGCGCGCGTCGTCGGGCGTGCGCTCGGGCAGCGCGCGCAGCAGCTTGCGCGCCTCGTCCATCTTGCCCTGGCGCGCCAGGATGGACGCGCGGCGGTTCTGCGCCGCGACCAGGTCCTGCGGGTTTTCGATGCGGTCCAGCCAGGCGCCGGCCTGCGCGAAGTCCTTGCGCTTCTCGGCGATGCGCGACAGCGACAGGTAGGCCTGCGCCAGGCCGCGGCTGCGCTCCTCGCCGCTGCGCTGGCTCCTGCGCCAGCTCGATGTAGCGCTTGAGCGACGCCTCGGCGGCGGCATCGCTGGTTGTCCTGCAGCTGCAGCGTGCCTTGCACCAGCCAGGCTTCCGGGTAGTCGGGCTTCTCGGCGGTGACGACCTGCAGCTGCTGCGAGGCCTCGGCGTAGCGCTGCGCGTCCAGCAGCGCGCGGGCATAGCCCATGCGCAATTCCGGCAGCGGCTTGCCTTCCATGTAGCGGCGCACGAGGCTTCGGCCTGCGGCAGCTTGGGGTCCATCAGCTCCAGCGCCAGCAGCGCCGGCCCCTCGGCGCTGCGGATTGACGGCCTGGCCGCGCCGCGCCGCCTCGAGCGCGCCGGCGGTGTCGCCGGCCGCCAGCCGCATCCGTCCGACCGCGGTCCAGGCCGGCGCGCGCCGGTGGCGGGCTGCGCCAGGTACTCGGCCAGCGCCTGTTCGACCACCGCGGCGGCCAGCTTCTTGTCGCTCACGCGCGAGTAGTGCGCGGGATCGACGGCCGAGCACGGCGTTGCGGTCCTTGGGGTCGGCCAGCGCGAGTTCGGTCTTCAGCGGCTCGGCGCTGTCGGCGACGCGGTTGAGCGCGACCAGGATCTGCAGCACGTAGCGATTGGCTTCGCGCGAGTGCGGGATGCGCCTGCTTCCAGGCCCGGGCCGCCTGCAGCGCCGCGTCGCCCGAGCGCGCCTGGAAGGCGATGTCCACCGCGCGCTGGTAGAGCGCCGGGTCGTTGGTCTTGCGCGCCGCGTCCAGGATCAGCGAGTAGCCGGCCGCCGGCTCGGTGCCGCGGGCATTGAGTCTCGCCCAGCAGCAGCTGGTAGAACAGTTCGGCATCGAGCGCGGTCGTGGCGGCGGGGCCTCGGCGCGCCGGCCGCGCCGGTGCCCGGCGGATTTGCGCCGGGCGCGGCCTGGGCCAAGGCCAGCAGCAGCGCGCCGGCCGCGAGGGGGAATCGCTTCATCGAACCATAATAATCCAAGCCCCTGCCGCTGAATGCCTGCATGCCTGAACTGCCCGAAGTCGAAGTCACACGCCTGAGTTTTGCCGACCGCATCGCCGGCGCCCGGATCGAGTCGGTGCGCCTGGGCAAGCCGCTGCGCTGGCCGCTGGGGCTGCCGGCCGAGCGGCTGGTCGGCCGCACCGTGCGCGGCGTGCGGCGGCGCGGCAAGTACCTGCTGCTCGACCTGGACGAAGGCCTGCTGCTGCTGCACCTGGGCATGTCGGGCAGCCTGAGTTTCGCGGCCGCGCCAGCCCGCGGCCGGCGCGCACGACCACTTCGACCTGGTGACCAGCCGCGGCATGCTGCGCCTGAACGATCCGCGCCGCTTCGGCGCCGTGGTCTACGCCAGCCGGCGAGGACTCGCGCCGAAGCGGCCAAGCTGCTGGGCCGCCTGGGCGTGGAGCCGCTGAGCGAAGACTTCGACCTCGACGTCGTTCCACGCCGGCCTGAAGCGCCGCCAGCGCGCCGATCAAGCAGGTGCTGCTGGCGGGCGACCTGGTGGTCGGCGTGGGCAACATCTATGCGTCCGAGGCGCTGTTCCTGGCCGGCATCCGCCCCACGCTGCGCGCCTCGCGCATCAGCCGGCCGCGCGCCGGAACAACTGCGCGCCGCGGTGCGCGAGGTGCTGGCGCGCGCGGTGGCCAAGGGCGGCAGCACGCTGCGCGATTTTTCCAACGCCCACGGGCGAGGCCGGCTACTTCCAGCTCGAGGCCATGGTGTACGACCGCGCCGGCCAGCCTTGCCGGGTCTGCGGCACGCCCGTCAAAAGCATTCGCCAGGGCCAGCGCGCGACGTATTTCTGCCCGAACTGCCAGAAATCCTGAGGCGCCGGCGAGGCTGCGGATGCTATATTCAAAGCCACTCCGGGGGCACAGTGGGCACTTCCTTCAACGAACAGTTCGACCAGCACGGCGCCTGGCGGCGCGAGTTCGCCCTGCGCCTGAAGCTGCTGTCCGAATGGCTGAAGGACCACGACCTGCTCGATGCCGCCGTCGAGGAGCGCCTGCGCCGCCTGGAGACGCAGATGCGCTCCGACAAGGTCATGGTGGCCTTCGTCGCCGAGTTCTCGCGCGGCAAGTCGGAGCTGATCAACGCGATCTTCTTCGCCGGCTACAAGCGCCGCATCATGCCCGCCAGCGCCGGCCGCACCACGATGTGCCCGACCGAGCTGGGCTACGACGGCGAGCGTGCCGCCCTGCCTGCGCCTGCTGCCGATCGAGACGCGGCTGCAGCCGCAGGCCGCTGATGGAATGGCGCATGGTGCCCCGAGAAGTGGACCCGCGTCGACCTGGACGTCAACGATCCCGGCGCAGCTCGCCAAGGCCTTCGAGAAGGTCGCCGAGGTGCGCCATGTGACCAAGGACGAGGCCCGGGCGCTGGGCTTCTGGCACGACGACGCGCCCGAGGACAACCCGATGGTCGGACGCGGACGGCAAGGTGGAAGTGCCGCGCTGGCGCCATGCCCTGATCAACATCGCCCACCCGCTGCTCAAGCAGGGCCTGGTGATCCTGGACACGCCGGGCCTGAACGCCATCGGCGCCGAGCCCGAGCTGACCGTCAACCTGATTCCGCAGGCGCACGCGGTGGTGTTCATCCTGGCCGCCGACACCGGCGTCACCAAGTCCGATCTGGCGATCTGGCGCGAGCACCTGATCACCGAGGCCGACAGCATCGATTCGCGCCTGGTGGTGCTCAACAAGATCGACACGATGTGGGACTCGCTGAGCACGCCGGCGCAGGTGCAGGCGCAGATCGACCGGCAGCGCGCCACCTCGGCCGAAATCCTGGGCCTGCCGCGCGAGCAGGTGATCCCGGTGTCGGCGCAGAAGGGCCTGGTCGCCAAGGTCACCGACGACACGGCGCTGCTGCAGGCCAGCCAGCTGCCGGTGCTCGAGCAGGCGCTGGGCCAGGGCGTGATGGGCCAGCGCCAGAAGATCCTGCGCTCCGCGGTGGCCGGCGGCATCGCCGAGCTGCGCGTCGAAGCCGGCCGCGCGCATCAACATCCGCCGGCGCGACCTGGCCGAGCAGATGATCGAGCTGAAGGGCCTGCGCGGCAAGAACACGTCGGTGATCAGGCACATGCGCTCGCGCATCGAGCAGGAGCAGGGCGACTTCGACGTGAGCGGCGCGCGCATCCACGCCGTGCGCTCGGTGCACCTGAAGCTGCTGCGCGACGTGTTCACGCTGCTGGGCACCAGCACGCTGAAGACCGAGATGGCCGAGCTGACCGCGGCGCTGCGCCAGCCCGGCATCAAGCTGGGCGTGCAAGAAGGCCTATGCGTCACACCTTCGACCGGCTGCGCGCAGGCCTGCGCAAGGCCCAGACCATCAGCGCCGAGATCCAGTCGATGCTGACCGGCACCTTCCGCCAGCTCAATGCCGAATACGGCTTTTCGCTGCAGGCGCCGCGCGAGCCGGACCTGGCGCGCTACGAACGCGACCTGGACCTGGTCGAGCGCAGCCACAACCAGTACCTGGGCGTGAGCAACACGCTTCCGGCTGGCGCAGCCCGAGTTCGCCGACCGGCTGGTGCGCGCGCTGGCCACCCGGCTGCGCGTGGTCTACGAATCGGCGCTGGGCGAAGTGGAGCTGTGGAACAAGTCGGCGGCGGCCCAGCTCGATGCGCAGCTGCGCGAGCGGCGCCGCAACTTCGGCCGCCGCCTCGAGGCCATCGAGCGCATCCAGCAGGCGGCCAGCGGCCTGGACGAGCGCATCGCCGAGATCGAGGCGCAGGAAAGCGGCGCTCGACGAGCTGGATGCCAAGCTGACCGAGCTGACCGGCCACCTGATCGACACTCCCGGCGCCGACGCCGCCCCGGCCGAGCCGTGCTGCAGACCGCATGAACGCGCCGCCGGCGGGCTTTGCCGGCCGCGTCGTGCGCTGGCAGCGCACGCACGGCCGCAACGGCCTGCCGTGGCAGAACACGCGCGATCCCGTACCGCGTCTGGCTGTCCGAAATCATGCTGCAGCAGACGCAGGTGGCGACGGTGCTGGACTACTACGCCCGCTTCCTCGAGCGCTTTCCCGACGTGCGCGCGCTGGCCGCGGCCGAACTGGACGACGTGCTGGCGCTGTGGAGCGGCCTGGGCTACTACAGCCGCGCGCGCAACCTGCACCGCTGCGCGCAGCGAGGTGGTGGCAGCTGCACGGCGGCGAATTTCCGCGCAGCGCCGCAGGTGCTGCAGACCCTGCCGGGCATCGGCCGCTCCACCGCCGCGGCCATCGCGTCGTTCTGCTTCGGCGAGCGCGTCGCCATCCTGGACGGCAACGTCAAGCGCGTGCTGACGCGCGTGCTGGGCTTCGGCGCCGACCTGGCGCGTGGCGGGCAACGAGCGCGAGCTGTGGGACGCAGGCGCAGGCGCTGCTGCCGCGCCGCGGCGCTGGCGCGAATCCATGCCGCGCTACACCCAGGGCCTGATGGACCTGGGCGCCACCGTCTGCCTGTCGCGCAAGCCGACCTGCCTGCTGTGCCCGGTGCGCCGATGTGTGCGCGGCGCGCGCGCAAGGCAAGCCCGAGAACTACCCGGTCAAGACCCGCAAGCTCAAGCGCAGCGCGCAGTCGCTGTGGCTGCTGCAGGCGCAGGCGCGCAGACGGCTCGGTCTGGCTGGAGAAGCGGCCCGCCACCGGCATCTGGGCCGGCCTGTATTGCCTGCCGGTGTTCGACAGCCGCGACGCGCTGGAGGCCGCGCTGCCCGCGCCGCGCGCAGGCGCGCCTGCAGGACGGCGCGCCTTCGTGCACGTGCTCACGCACAAGGACCTGCACCTGCATCCGGTCGTGGCGCGGCTTCCCGCCAGGTCGCCGCCGGCATGGGCGAGGGCGCCTGGTTCGCCGGAAGCGAATGGGCGCAGCTGGGATTGCCCGCGCCGATCCGCAGGCTGCTGGCAGCGCGAGCGCTAGCCCAGGTCCAGCTCGCGGTGGCGCTTGAGCGTGATCCAGCGCGCGCCGAACGACGCCGCCAGCTGCTCCACCAGGAACACCGAGCGGTGCTGGCCGCCGGTGCAGCCGATCGCCACCGTGACGTAGCTGCGGTGGTCGCGCGCCAGCGGCTCCAGCCAGTGGTTCAGGAAATGCTCGATGTGGCTGTACATCTGCTCCACGTCGGCGTGCTGGCGCAGGAAGGCGATCACCGGCTCGTCGCGGCCGGTCAGGTCGCGCAGCGCGGGCTCGTAGTGCGGGTTGGGCAGCATGCGCACGTCGAACACGTAGTCGGCATCCACCGGGATGCCGCGCTTGAAGGCGAACGATTCGAACACCAGCGTCAGCTGGCTGATCGGCGCCGACAGCAGCGACTTGACGTGGGCCTGCAGCTGCGACGGCCGGATCACGCTGGTGTCGATCACGTGCGCCTGCTCGCGCAGGTCGGCCAGCAGTTCGCGCTCCAGCTCGATCGCGTCCACCAGCGCGTGCTGCCGGTCGTGCGCCTGTCGCTGCCTCGGCGCCCGGGCGGTTGCTCGACAGCGGGTGGCGCCGCCGCGTTTCCGAGAAGCGCCGCACCAGCGTGTCGGTGGTGGCGTCCAGGAACAGCGGCCGCACCAGCGACGCCCTGCCGGCGCAGCTCGCTGCAGCTGCGCCGGCACCAGCGGCAGCGACGTGGCGCTGCGCACGTCCATGGCGATCGCCACGCGCTGCGGCGCTGGCTTGCTGCTCCAGCGCGACGAACGACAGCAGCAGCTCGGGCGGCAGGTTGTCGACGCAGTAGTAGCCGGCGTCCTCGAGCGCGCGCAGGGCCACCGACTTGCCGGAGCCCGACATGCCGGTGATCAGGACGATCTCGAGTGCCATGTCTTCAGGGTTTCGCCCGGGCGGCGTGGTTGCCCAGCATTTCCTTGGCATGCGCCAGCGTGGTGCCGGACAGGCGCTCGCCGCCCAGCATGCGCGCGACCTCGGCCACGCGCTGCTCGCCCTGCACCGGCGGCCACGCGTGCTGGACGCGCCCGACGGCGTCGCTCTGCTTGGCCACCACCAGGTGGTGGTCGGCGCAGGCGGCCACCTGCGGCAGGTGGGTGACGGCCAGCACCTGGCGGTCGCGCCCCAGCTGCTTCATGAGCCGGCCCACGGTTTCGGCCACGGCGCCGCCGACGCCGGCATCCACTTCGTCGAAGATCAGCGTCTGCGCCGTGCCGAGGCGGCTGGTGGTCACGGCGATGGCCAGCGCGATGCGCGACAGCTCGCCGCCCGAGGCCACCTTGCCGACCGGCCGCGGCGTGCTGCCGGCGTGGCCGGCGACCAGGAAGGCCACCTCCTCCAGGCCGCCCTGGCGTCGGCTGCTCGGCCTTTTCGCAGCGCCACTTCGAAGCGGCCGCCCTGCATGCCCAGGCCCTGCATGGCCTGCGTCACGGCCTTGGCCAGCTGCGGCGCGGCCTTGGCGCGGGCCTTGGACAGCGCGCGCGCTTCGGCCAGGTAGGCCTCGCCCTCCTTCTTCTCGGCGGCTTCCAGCGCGGCCAGGTCGGCGGCCGCATCGAGCTGGGCCAGTTCCTGCTTCCACGACGGCCAGCAGCGCCGGCAGCTCCGGCGGCGTGCGCTTGTAGCGGCGCGACAGCGACATCCACAGCGACATGCGCTCGTCCAGTTCGGCCAGGCGCTGCGGGTCGAGGTCGGTCTTGCGCAGGTAGCGCCTGCAGCGAATGCGCCGCGTCCTCGGCCTGCGCCAGGCTGGAGGCCAGCACCTGCGCGAGTTCGCGGAACATCGGCTCGACATGCTCCTGGGCCGGCCAGCAGCGACTGCGCCTGCGACAGGCTGCGCGCCGCGCCGCCCTCGTCGCCTTCCAGCGCCTGCAGCGCGCCCTGCGGCCGCTTCCAGCAGCGACTGCGCGTTGGCCAGCCGGGTGTGGCTGGTGTTGAGCTCGTCCCATTCGTCGGCGCCGGGCGCGAGCTTGTCGACTTCGCCGATCTGCCAGGCCAGGCGCTCGCGTTCGCGCTGCAGCGAGTCCTGCGCGGCGCGGGCGTCGGCCAGGGTCTTTTGCGCCGCGCGCCAGCGCTGCCACAGCTGCTGCAGCGGCTGCGTGCTCACGCCGGCATAGGCGTCGAGCAGGCCGCGCACGGCGTCGGGCCGGGTCAGGCTCTGCCAGGCGTGCTGGCCGTGGATGTCGACCAGCTGGTCGGCCAGCTCGCGCAGCTGCGTGGCGGTGGCCGGGCTGCCGTTGATCCAGGCGCGGCTCTTGCCCTGGCTGTCGATGCTGCGGCGCAGCAGCAGGCTGTCCTCGGTTTCGAAGCCCGCTTCCTCCAGCCAGGGCGCCAGGCCGGCGGGCAGGTCGAACTCGGCGCTGATGTCGGCCCGGGCCGCGCCTTCGCGCACCACGCCGCCGTCGGCGCGCGCGCCCAGCGCCAGCTGCAGCGCGTCGATCAGGATGGACTTGCCGGCGCCGGTTTCGCCGGTGAGCACGCTGAAGCCGTCGGCCAGGTCGAGCTCGAGCTCGCGCACGATCACGAAGTCGCGCAGGGCAATGCGCTTGAGGCTCATGTCAGTTCCCCTCGTACCAGTGCAGTTTCTTGCGCAGCGTGTCGAAATAGGTCCAGCCGCGCGGGTGCAGGAAGCGCACCGGTGCTGCGAGCGGCGCACGGTGATGCGGTCGCCGTGCAGCAGCGACGCCAGCGACTGCATGTCGAAATTGGCGCTGGCGTCGCGCCCGGACACCACTTCGATGCGCGATTTCCGAGGCGTCGGGCAGCACGATCGGCCGGTTGGACAGGGTGTGCGGCGCGATCGGCACCAGCACCCAGCCCGGGGTGGACGGGTGCAGCAGCGGCCCGCCGGCCGACAGCGCGTAGGCCGTGGAGCCGGTGGGCGAGGCGACGATCAGGCCGTCGGCGCGCTGGTTGGCGACGAAGTGGCCGTCGACCTCGACCCGCAGTTCGACCATGCCGGAGGTGGCGCCGCGGTTGACCACCACGTCGTTCATCGCCAGCGCGTCGAAGACGCAGTGGCCGTCGCGCATCACCGCGCGTGCATCAGGCTGCGGTGGTCTTCCTCGTACTCGCCGCGCAGCATGGGCGTGCAGCGTGGCGCGGTAATGGTCCAGCGGGATGTCGGTGATGAAGCCCAGGCGCCCCTGGTTGATGCCGATCAGCGGCACGCCGTAGCGCGCCAGCTGCCGGCCGATGCCCAGCATGGTGCCGTCGCCGCCCACCACCAGCACCAGGTCGCATTGGGCGCCGATGGCGGGCACGTCCAGCGTGGTGTACCCTGTGATGCCGGCGGTGGCTGCGGTTTCGCGCTCGAAGACCACCTCGCAGCCCTGGGAGCCGAGGAAGTGCGCGATGTCCTCCAGGGCGGCGCGCGTGGAGGCCGCCTGCGCTCCCGATACCGCGGCATGGTATTTGCCGATCAGGGCCACCTGGCGGAATATGGGATTTCATCGGCAAATTACATCATTAAAATTCGCAAGCCTCACCATGCTCGATGACCGTGCCAAGTTGTTGTTGAAAGCCCTGGTCGAGCGCTATATCGCCGAGGGGCAGCCCGTGGGCTCGCGCACGCTGTCGCGCGCCTCGGGCCTGGAGCTGTCGCCCGCCACCATCCGCAACGTCATGTCGGACCTGGAGGAGCTGGGCCTGATCGCCAGCCCCCACACGTCGGCCGGGCGCATCCCCACGGCGCGCGGCTACCGCCTGTTCGTCGACACCATGCTGACGGCGCAGCGCGAGGAGCTCGCAGGCGCCGACGCCTGGCGGCCGACCAGCCGCAGAAGGTGATCACCAACGCCGCGCAACTGCTGTCCAACCTGTCGCAGTTCGTCGGGGTGGTGATGGCGCCGCGCCGCACCTCGGTGTTCCGCCACATCGAGTTCCTGCGCCTGTCGGAGCGGCGCTTCCTGGTCATCATCGTCTCGCCCGACGGCGACGTGCAGAACCGCGTGGTGTTCACCGAGTCCGACTACACGCAGACGCAGCTGATCGAGGCGGCCAACTTCCTGAACACCAACTACGCCGGCATGGCGATCGAGCAGGTGCGCGAGCGGCTCAAGAGCGAGGTGGAGAAGCTGCGCAGCGAAATCGGCGCGCTGATGCAGACGGCGGTGCAGGCCAGCTCCGAGGCCATGAGCGAGCAGGACGAGGTGGTGATCTCCGGCGAGCGCAACCTGCTGGCGGTGAGCGACTTCTCCAGCGACATGAGCCACCTGCGCCGCGCCTTCGAGCTGTTCGAGCAGAAGACGCAGCTGATGCGGCTGCTCGACATCTCCAGCCAGGCCGCGGGCGTGCGCATCTTCATCGGCGGCGAGAGCCAGGTGGTGCCGTTCGAGGAGCTGTCGATCGTCAGCGCGCCCTACGAGGTGGACGGCCAGGTGGTCGGCACGCTGGGCGTGATCGGCCCGACGCGCATGCCCTACGACCGCATGATCCAGATCGTGGACATCACCTCCAGGCTGGTCAGCAACGCGCTCAGCCACAACAAGTAGACGCCATGCAGATGCGACTTTCCCGCGCCCAGGTGCCGCGCGAGCTGACGTGGAACCTCGACGACCTCTTTGCGGACCACGCCTCCTGGGAGGCTGAACTCGCACGCATCGCGGCCGCGCGCCCGCAGGTCACCCGCTATCGCGGCCGCCTGGGCGAAAGCGCGGCCACGCTGCTGGGTTGCCTCGACGCCCGCGAGGCGCTGATGGAAAGCCTCATGAGGGCAGGCGCCTACGCGTCGCTGCTCAATGCCGGCGATGGCACCGACCCGGCCCACCAGGCGAGCGTGGCGCAAGTGGACGCCTTGCAGGCGGACGTCGATGCCGCCGTCTCGTTCATCGACCCGGAAATCCTGCAACTGCCTGACGGCGTGCTGGAGAGCTTCCAGGCCGCCGAGCCGGGACTCGCCGTCCACGCGAGCGACCTGCGTGACGTGCTGCAGCGCAAGGCGCACACCTTGAGCGCGCAGACCGAGAATGCGCTCGCATCGCTGAGCGAGCTGTTCACGGCGCCGTTCCTGATCTACCAGCGGTCGAAATCCTCGGACATGCAGTTCGAGCCCTTCATGGACCCTGCCGGCAAGCCGCTGCCGAACTCGTTCAACTTGTACGAGTGGACATACGAATCGCACCCCGACGCGGCCCTGAGGCGAAACGCATGGTCGTCCTTCTGCGACGGCATGCAGCGCTACAGCCATGCGTACGCTGCCACCTTTGCGACCGAGGTGAAGAAGAACGTGGTGCTGGCGCGGCTGCGCGGCTATGAGAGCGCCGAGCACATGCTGCTGCAGCCGCACAAGGTACCCTTCGACTTCTACGCGGGCATCATCCACACCCTGCAGGAAACGCTGGCGCCCCACATGCGCCGCTATGCGCGCCTGCGGCGCCGGGTGCTGGGGCTCGACCGCCTGCGATATTGCGACCTGAAGGCGCCGCTGGACCCCGGTTACAACCCCGCAATCGGCTTTGCGGAAGCGTCGGCGCTGATCCTGGGCGCCGTGGACGTCATGGGCGAGGAATACGGCGGCCTGATGCGGGCCGCATTCCGCGACCGCTGGATCGACCGTGCCGACAACGTCGGCAAGTCGTCCGGGGCGTTTTGCGCCTCGCCCTATGGCGCGCACCCCTTCATCCTGGTGACCTGGACAGACACGATGCGCGATGCGTTCGTGCTGGCGCACGAACTGGGCCATGCCGGGCATTTCGCGCTGGCGATGCGCAACCAGCGCTTCGTGAACCTGCGCCCGGCGATGCCCTTCGTGGAGGCGCCGTCCACCATGAACGAGATGCTGCTGGCGCGGCACATCCTGCGCGATGGGGACGGCGATGCGCGCCAGCGCCGCTGGGTGGCCATGCAGACGCTGGGCACCTTCCATCACAACTTCGTCACACACCTGCTCGAGGCGGAGCTGCTGCGGCAGGCCTACGCGCTCGCGGAAGCCGGGGAAGCGATCACGGCCTCGGTGCTCAACCAGCGCAAGGCCGCCATCCTGTCGAAGTTCTGGGGGGATGCCGTGGAAATCGACGACGGCGCGGCCCTGACCTGGATGCGCCAGCCCCACTATTACTTCGGGCTGTACCCCTACACCTATTCGGTCGGCCTGGCGGCGTCCACCGCCATGGCGAAGCGCGTCGCGGAAGAGGGTGAACCTGCGGTCTCGCGCTGGCTGCAGGTGCTCAAGGCCGGCGGCACGCTCGATCCCCTCGACTTGCTGAAGGTCGCCGGGATCGACATGTCATCGATGGAGCCCGTGCGCGAGGCCGTGGCCTACGTGGGGTCGCTGGTCGACGAGGTCGAGGCGAGTTTCTGACCCCTGCCTCTTACAATGCCCTCGTGTCGGGGCGTTAGCTCAGCTGGTTAGAGCAGAGGACTCATAATCCTTTGGTCGTTGGTTCAAGTCCAACACGCCCTACCACTCCTTCATCAGCCGTGAAAATGCCTGGATTTTTCCAGGCATTCCGCCATCAGCTTCCTGCGATTCCCGCCCTTGTGGCCCCTCAGCTCCGCGGCGCAGCCTTTCGTCCTCTCCTGCAACTGCGTCCTGCCGTCCTTGAGGCAGAGCCTCATGTAAGCCTTGTGCTCATTGCCCTTCTTGCCCTCGGCTTCTTGGCGGCATGTTTCCAGCAACTTCTGCTGTTCCGTTGCGGCTTGGGCGCCCGCCGAAAGACAAAGCGCGAGAACGCTCAGGATGATCGCCGTCTTCATGGGGTCTGCTGTCCTTGGACTTGGGTGAATGACCCGCTTGCCTACAAAGCCCGCATCACTTGGCCTTGACCGCCAACACCGGGCATGAAACCGAAAGCAGGAGTTCCTGGGCCACGCTGCCCATGATGAGTTTGCCGACGGGCGAGCGTTTCCTGAGCCCGATGATGAGCACGGACGCCTGCAGGGACTCGACCAGGGCCTCGATTTCCTCCACGGCGCTCTTGCCGCGGACGAATTGCTTGAACTCCGCGTCGATGCCGGCGTCCCGCAGCAGTTTCTCCACCCGCTCGCTTTCCTGGACATCGACCATCGTGGGGTCTTCCTTCGTCCCGCCGGGGCTGGCGTTGACCACCACCAGGCGTTCATTGCGGCGTTTGGCAATTTCCATTCCCTTGTCCAGGGCCGCCTGGCCTTCGGGACGGGCGACATAAGCTACCAGTATGGTCATCGGTTCGCTCCTCTTGTGCTGCCGGTGCGGCAGCTCTTGATGCAGGGGGAGCACCGCTGCAGCGGCAGCGCGGACTCCTGTGCCGATGGTACCCCTTCGCGGCCCCAGGGCCGGCGCGCGCACACCGCTTCCCGAACTCGGGCCGCCTACCGCATTTGCGGGATGCCGCACTGCAGCCACGCAGGATAGAGTCCGTCGTTCCAAGTCTCTGGCTTGAAGGAGATCGATCCATGCAACATGCGCTGTGGAGCCTCTTGTTGATTTCCGGCGTGGCCTGGGCCCAGGCCACACCCGGGGAAGAGCCACCGGCCGACTCCCAGCCGATCGCAGGTGACGCGCTGCGCGCGCGCATTGCGGGGAAAGTGTTCAAGTTCACCGCACCGGGAACACCCGTGACGTCCCGGCTGCAGTACAACGCGAATGGCTATGTGTTCCTGAATGTCTCGACCGGCTTGAGCGACAGCGCGCCCTGGAGGATCGAGGGCTCGCAACTGTGTGCTGCCTGGAACAGGATTCCGGCGTCATGCAGCGAGATGCGGACCAAGGGCGACCTGCTGCACGCGAAACGGGCCAATGGCACCTGGGCCACGCTCACGCCAGACTGACCCCATCCCTTCAGGCACCCCTTCCAACGCGGCTGGAATGCCGCCGTGCTGCATTTGCCTTGTCCCCTGCATTCATGGCATTCTCGTCCCGGGCCTCGTTCTTGCTGGCCCAGCCGTAACCGGGGAATGCGCCATGACGTCCACTTTCCTATTCATCCGCCGCTCGCTGGCCGTTCTCGCGCTGGCCGCGCTGCCCATCGCGGCTTCCCATGCGCAGACCAGCGCCTACCCGACCAAGCCGATCCGCCTCATCGTGCCCTGGGCGCCGGGCGGCACGAGCGACACGCCCTGGCGGATCGTGGGGCCCAAGCTTTCAGAAGCGCTCGGCCAGCAGATCGTCATCGAGAACCGCCCCGGTGCGGCCAGCACGATCGGCGCGGCGATGGTGGCCGCGGCCAAGCCCGACGGCTACACGCTGCTGGGGACCTCCAACGTCCATGTGCTGAGCGCGAACGTCTACAAGAACCTGCCGTACCACGCCATCGACGACTTCATTCCCATCGGCCAGATCGCGCAGACCTGCTCGCTGCTGGTCGTGCACCCTTCGGTGCCCGTGACGACGGCGCGGGAATTCATCGCCTACGCCAAGGCCAATCCGGGCAAGATCGATTTCGCCTCCACCGGCAACGGCTCCGGCCAGCACCTGTTCATGGCGCAGTTCGCCTCCATGAGCGGCATCACGCTCAATCACGTCCCGTACAAGAACGTCGGCCAGGCGATCACCGAGCTGTTGTCGGGCCAGGTCAAGGCGGCCATTCCCGGCCTGTCGATCGTTTCGCAGCACGTCAAGGAAGGCAAGCTGAAGGCGCTTGGTGTGACCTGCGCCCAGCGCTCGCGCTTCATGCCGGACGTGCCGACGTTGTCGGAGGCGGCCGTCCCCGGCTTCGACGCGACGCTGCGTGAAGGCCTGATGGCGCCCAAGGGGCTGCCGCCGGAAGTCCTGCACAGGCTGGAGGCGGAGCTGCGCAAGGTCATGGCCCAGCCCGACGTGCAGCAGCGCATCGAGGGCACGACGAACGAAGCCGTCTTCGCCTCCTCGGAGCAGTTCTCGGCCATGCTTCGCACCGAATACGCCAAGTGGCAAAAGCTCGTCAAGGACATGGGGATCCAGCTCGATTAAGGCGTGACGCAGATGAAAGCTTCAAACCCCCAGGGCGCGCAGCCCAACGTCCTCTTCATCCTCACCGACAACCAGGGCTGGGGCGACCTGGGCATCTACGGCAATCCCTATTACGAGACGCCGCACCTCGACAACCTCGCCCGGCAGGGCATGCTCTTCAGGCGCGCCTACGCCTCGGCGCCGATGTGCACGCCGTCGCGGGACGCGCTGTACACGGGCCGCTACCCGGGCCGCAACGCCATCGGCATTCGCGAGCCGCTGGCGATGGCCAGCGTCATCGGGGACAAGGTGGGGCTGTCCGCGGACGAGCCGACCATCGTCTCGCTGCTCAAGGCGCGCGGCTACGCCACCGCCCTGGTGGGCAAGTGGCATTGCGGGCACCTGCCCACCTACAGCCCGCTGAAGATCGGCTTCGACGAGCACTTCGGCAACAAGAGCGGCAGCATGGATTACTTCCGCCATGTGGACGCCGGCGGCTTCCCCGACATGTGGGAGAACGACAAGCTCGTGGACTGCACGGGCCAGTACGTCACCGACCTGTATTCCGACCGGGCCATCGAGTTCATCCGGCGCCCCCGGGCCAACCCGTTCTTCCTGTGCCTGTTCTACACGGCGCCGCACTGGCCCTGGGAGGGGCCGAACGACAAGGCGCTGAGCGACTCGCTCAAGGGAAAGGACAGCCAGCGCAACTGGATCGAGACGGGTACCAGCGAGAACTACGCGGCGGTGATGCAGTCGCTCGATGCCGGAGTGGGCCGCGTGCTGGCGGCGCTGAAGGACACCGGCCAGGCTGAAAACACACTGGTGATCTTCGTCAGCGACCAGGGCGGCGACGAGCTCGCGCACGCGGCCCACTTCCGCCGGGGCCGCTTGCACGAGAACGGCATCCGCGTGCCGCAGATGATCAGCTGGCCCGGGCGTCATTCCGGCCAACCAGGTTTCGGACCAGGTCGTGGTCGGCATGGACATCTCGGCCACCATCCTCAAGGCGGCCGGCGCCGAGCCCGATCCGCGCTACCCCCTCGACGGCGAGGACCTGATGCCGGTCCTGCAGGGGCGCAAGCCCTTGTACGACCGCAAGCTGTTCTGGCGGCACCACGGCTTTCCCCGCCCCGGCATCCCCGAGCAGGGCGCCCACCTGAGCGGCCACTGGAAGTACTACGTGTCGGGCGAGCACGAGCGCCTGTACGACCTCGCCACCGACGAATCCGAAATGCACGACCGCAAGGACAGCGAGCGCGCGATCTTCCAGCAGCTCCAGGGCGAGTACCGGCGCTGGGCGGCGCAGATGCTGCCCTACAAAGAGCTTCATGAGTGACGGCCGGAGCGAGTGTGCCGACGCCATGGGGCGTCTGGCCTCCTGGGCCGTGGCCACGCCGGCGTCGGCGATTCCGCCGCAGGTGATGCAGCGCGCCGTGCGGGTGCTGGCCGACGACCTGGCCGCGATCGTGGGCGCCCGCGCGGAACCGGAGGTGGCGGCGTTTCACGCGCGCACGCTCCAGAGGGCGTGCAGCCGCGAGGCCACCGTGTTCCGTGGCGGCCGCGCGCGAACCGACCGGCTCTCTGCCGCCGTCGCCAACGCGGTGGCCGCCGACTGGATCGAGCTCGACGAAGGCTACCGGCCGACGTCCTGCCATGCGGGGCTGTACGTGATTCCCGGGCTCCTCGCGGAAGCCGAGGCCGTCAACCTGCCGGTGCAGGACGTGCTGCGTGCGCTGGTCCTGAGCTACGAAATCACCACACGGCTTGCGCGTGCGTGGAAGCTGCAGGCCCCGACGATCCAGCCGCACGGCCGGTTCGCTGCCGTCGGCACGGCCGCCGGCGTCGGGCTGGTGCGCGGCATCGGCCCGGATCTTTTCGCGCAGGCGCTGGGCACCGCGGTCACGCTGTCGGGCGTTTCGCCGCGGACCCACCTGGCGGAAGGCACCCTGGCGCGAAACGTCTGGCCGGCCGCCGGCGCGTGGAGCGGGATGATGGCGGTCGAATGGGTCGAGTGCGGCATCGGCGGTGCGGTGACGGCTTTTCACGACGTGTACACGGCGTTGCTCGGCGGGACGGCGTCCCCGCAATTGCTGGTGCAGGGCCTGGGCGAAGACTGGGCCATCCTGCAGGGCTACACGAAGATCTACGCCTGCTGCCAGCACCTGCATTCCGCCGTCGAGGCCGCGCTCGGGCTGCGGCAGGAATTACTTGCCGCAGGCACGCTCGCGGACATCGAGGACGTGAGCGTCGCCGCCCACGCGCTGGCCTTGCCGCTGCAGGATGCCCGGCCGGCCACGACGCTGGGCGCGAAATTCTCCATGCCCCATGCCGTGGCCGCCGCGCTCGCCATGGGGTCCGCGGGTGCCGACGCGTTCGCGCGGGACACGCTGGAGAGCCCGCCATTGCAGGACTTGCGGGTCCGCGTGCGGGCCGAGCGATTCACGCCCGAACTGGCGCCGCCCCATGACCGGCCGGCGCGCGTGACTGTCCGTTTCCGGGACGGGCGCACTTTCACGCGCGAATGCCTCAGCGCACTGGGCGGGCCGGATCGCCCGCTGCCGGAGGACACCGTGTTTCGCAAGGTCGACGAGCTCGCGGGCCTGGTGTACCCGGCGATGCGGCAAGTGCTTGAATCGGTGCTCACGCTGTCGCCGGCCCGGCTGGGCCAGGGCTGGGCGGACATCGTGGGTGAAATTTGTGGCGCGGGCGCCCATGCGCCGGCCAAGGTATGACAGGATCGAGACCATGACCCGACACATGAAGATCGCAGCCGCGCAGCTGGGCCCGCTCCAGCGGTCCGACACGCGGCAGGACGCCACCCGGCGGCTGGTGGAATTGCTGCGTGAGGCGCACTCGATGGGCGCCAGGTTCGTGGTGTTCCCCGAGCTGGCGTTCACGACGTTCTTTCCCCGCTGGTGGATGCCGGACCAGGACGAAGTGGACCGGCTCTACTTCGAGTCGTCCATCCCGTCGGCGCAGACGCAGCCGCTGTTCGATGAGGCAAAGCGACTGGGCATCGGCTTTTACATCGGGTACGCGGAGAAGATCGAGGAGGCCGGGCGCATCCGCCGCTTCAACACCGCCATCCTGGTCGGGCCGGACGGCACCGTCGTGGGCAAGTACCGCAAGATCCACCTTCCCGGCCACGCCGAGCACAAGCCCGAAGCCGCCTTCCAGCACCTGGAAAAGAAGTACTTCGAGGTGGGGGACCTGGGTTTTCGCGTCTGGCGCTTCATGGACACGATCACGGGCATGCTGATCTGCAACGACCGGCGCTGGCCCGAGGCTTTCCGCGTGCTGGCGTTGCAGGGCGCGGAAATCGTGGCGCTGGGCTTCAACACGCCGACGGAAAACCTGCACTACCCGGAGCCGCCCGCGTTGCGCGTGCACCACCACCTGATCATGGCGCAGTCGATGGCCTTCCAGAATGCGACCTGGCTGGTCGAGTCGGCCAAGTGCGGCTTCGAGGACGGCTTCCGCATGTTCGGCAACTCGGTGATCGTGGCGCCGACCGGCGAGATCGCGGCGAAGAGCCAGACCGAGGAAGACGAGGTCATCACGTTCAATTGCGACATCGACCTGGCCGCCAACCTCAAGAAGACGATGTTCAACTTCGCCGCCCATCGCCGGCCCGAGCATTACCGCCTGATCGTCGAGCGGGTCGGCGCGCAGGTCACGCCAGCCAACGAATAGGCCTGCACCGGAGGACCCCCTGGAACTCGACCTGGTCATCGCCGGCGGCACCGTCGTCACCGCCGAACGCACCGTTCGCGCGGACGTGGGCGTGCGGGGCGGCAAGGTCGCCGAAATCGGGCCCGGCCTGTCGGCCCCCAGGGTCATCGATGCCGGCGGCAAGCTGGTGCTTCCCGGCGGCGTGGACAGCCATTGCCACGTGGAGCAGCTGTCGTCGGCCGGCCAGATGTGCGCCGACGACTTTTTCAGTGCGAGCGTCGCCGCGGCCTTCGGAGGCACGACGACCATCGTGCCCTTTGCCGCGCAGCATCGCGGCGACTCCATCGTCTCCGTGGTCGACGACTATTCCCGGCGCGCCGCCGAAAAGGCGGTGGTGGATTACGCCTTCCACCTCATCGTCTCCGACCCGACCGACAAGGCCCTGAACGAGGACCTGCCGCTGATGGTCCGGCGCGGCATCACGTCGCTGAAGGTCTACATGACCTACGACCTGCTGCGCCTGACCGACGACCAGATGCTGGACGTCCTGCTGGCCGCCGACCGGGAGCGGGCGCTCGTCATGGTTCACGCCGAGAACCACGAAATCATCAAGTGGATTGCCCGGCGCCTGCTCGAACGCGGACACACGGCGCCGAAGTTCCACGCCACCAGCCATCACCCGATCGCCGAGTCCGAAGCCGCCGGCCGGGTGATCGCGCTGTCGCGCCTCCTCGACGTGCCGGCGCTGATCGTGCACGTCTCGGGCGCCGAGGCGGTGGAGACGATTCGCGCGGCGCAGCGGCTGGGCGCGGCCATCCATGCCGAAACCTGCCCGCAGTACCTGTTCCTCACCGCGCAGGACGCGGACCGGCCGGGCCTGGAAGGCGCGAAGTGGTGCTGCAGCCCGCCGCCGCGGGACGCGGCCTCGCAGGAGGCGGTGTGGGGCGGCCTGACGGACGGAACCCTGCAGCTGTTCTCGTCCGACCACGCCCCCTACCGTTTCGACGAAAGCGGCAAGCTGCCCAAGGGCCAGGCGACCACGTTCAGGGAAATGGCCAACGGTGTCCCCGGCCTGCAGGTGCGCATGCCCCTATTGTTCTCCGAGGGGGTGGGCAAGGGCCGCATCTCGCTGAACGAATTCGTGGCCCTGACGGCGACCAACCATGCGCGCATGTACGGCATGGCCCCTCGAAAGGGCACGCTGGAGCCGGGCGCCGACGCCGACCTCGCGATCTGGGACCCGCAGCTGGAAGTGCAGCTCACCGCGTCGATGATGAAGGACAACACCGGCTACACGCCCTATGAAGGGCGAACGGTGAAGGGCTGGCCGACGCTGGTGATGCTGCGCGGCCGGGTGATCGTCGAGAATGGCCAATTGCTCGCGCAGCGCGGGTCGGGCGAGTTCGTGCCCTGCGGCACGCCCGCTCCCCTTGCGGTGAAGCCCGGTCCCGCGCCGGATGGGCCCGCGGGGGCTTTTCGCAAGCTGATCGACCGCTGACCCGGAGGGATGACGACATGAGCACGACACGGCGGATCCTGGTGATCAACCCCAATTCGACCGAAGCCGTCACGCAGGGCCTGGACGCGGCCATGGCGTGTCTGCGCGACGGTACGACCGTGGTCGACTGCGTCACGCTCAAGGAAGGGCCGCCCGGTATCGAGAGCCAGCGCGACGCCGACAGTGTCGTGGCCCCGCTGCTGGCGCTGATGCGCCGGCACGAGCCCGACTACGACGCCTTCGTCCTGGCCTGCTACAGCGACCCGGGCCTGCACTCGCTGCGGGAGCTGACGAAAAAGCCGGTGCTCGGCATCGCCGAATGCGGCCTGATGACGGCCATGACGCTGGGGCACCGCATCGGCGTCATCGCCATCCTCCAGAAGTCGATCCCGCGCCACCTGCGCTACATCGCGTCGCTGGGCATCGCCGGGCGGCTGGTCGCGGAACGGCCGCTCGACATGGGCGTCACGGAGCTGTCCGACGATGGCCGCACGTTCGCCCGGCTGGTCGAGGTCGGCCGGGCCCTGCGGGAGCAGGACGGTGCGGACGTCATCGTGCTCGGCTGCGCCGGCATGGCCGCCTACCGGGCGAGGCTGCAGGCGGCCTTGCAGGTCCCCGTGGTCGATCCGGCCCAGGCAGCCACCGCCATGGCGATCGGCCGGGCCAGGCTGGGCTGGCACGCGGGCTGAAGCCGGGAACAAACCGCCCGGCCAGGCGCTCCAATGGGCCTTCGAGCGCCCAACCCCCAGGAGGCAACCCATGACCACTTCGGAATTCCTGTCCGCCAACTTCGGCGTCACGATGCAGCAGGCCCACGACTTCCTCCTGGCCAACTACGAGGCCAACCTGGCCGGCATCTACAGCACCGCGCTCGAGTTCCGGGTGACCAATGCGATGCTGGGCGAAATCGCGGGCGTTCCCGCCAGCCTGGTGCGCGATTACCTGGACGGCCACGGATTCAGCAGCGCGGCGCTCGAACCGCCCGAGCCGGTCATCTATGACAGCCTGCCTTCGACGCCGCTCGAAATGGCCGGCCAGAACTCGCTGTGGGCCGACGGGCAGGGCGGATAGGCCGTTTTTCGGGGCCGGACGGCCGGGATTTTCCAGCTGATATAATCATCGGCTCAGCGGCTGTAGCTCAGTTGGATAGAGTACTTGGCTACGAACCAAGGGGTCGTGGGTTCGAATCCTGCCAGCCGCACCAACTGCAAGGGCCAGTGTGTTTCACCACACTGGCCCTTTTCTTTTTCCCGCCGCTGCCGCTTGGCGGTGGGTCGGGTCAGGCGGCCTGCACCTGCGCCTGCGCGATACGGAAGCACTGGTGGGCGCAGTAGTCGACCAGGGCGTCGATTTCGGTGGACTTGTCGAACACCGCGTCCACGCCCAGCTGGGCGCAGCGCTTGCGCACGCTGGCGTTGATGTAGTTGCTGAAGACGACGATCTTCTGGTCGGGCCGGCGGCCGCGCGATGCGCTGCGCCAGGTGGATGCCGCTGCCCTGCTTGAGGAACAGGTCGACGATCAGCAGGTCCCAGCGCGTCCATGTTCTGGTCGAGCCACGCCAGCGCCTCGTCCTCGGTGGCGCTGGTGCCGACCACCTTGACGCAGGTCAGCTCCTCGAGCGTGCCGACCAGGTTCTCGCGGATGGTCGGCGTTGTCCTCGACGACGAAGGCTTGGAGCTGCACGGGGACTCGATTCGATAAGAGGTGTGTCGAGGCGTCAGTCACTGTAAGCACGGCTGTCTGCTGCGCACACCCGGATGAGCCCGCGTCCTTGCTGTAGGACGCGAGCCTACCGTTCGGCACGCGGCAGCGCGGCGCGCCTAAGATGCGATGGCATGCACACGACCCCATCGCCCATTGTCATGGAACCGGCAACGGCTGCAACAAACCGAGACCCTGCTGAAGCTGGTGGAGCGCACCGCGTTCATCGGCGTGTGGACGCTCGACCTGCGCAGCCGGACCGGCTCGAATGGTCCGACCAGCTGGCCGCCATCCACGACGGCGCCGCCGGGCTACGCGCCGTCGCTGCGAGGACGCCTTCGACCACTACGCGCCCGAATGGCGCGACCAGGTGCGCGCGCTGGTGCGAGGCCTGCACGAGCGACGGCGAGCCTTTCGACGAGGAGATGCAGATCGTCACGCTGCACGGGCCGGCGCGCCTGGGTGCGCACCATCGGCCACGCGGTGCGCGACGATGCGGGCGCGATCGTGCGGCGTCGAAGGCGCGGTGCAGGAGATCGCGCCGCACGGCCACCGCCCGGGCACGTTGCTGCGCCACACCGTGAGCATGGGCGGCGCGATGGGCAGCGGCGAGGCCTTCGCCACCGTCGACCGCGAGGGCCGCTTCACCTACGTCAACGAGCAGGCCGAGCAGCTGCTGGGCCGGACGGCGGCGAGCTGCTGGGCCGCACAGATCTGGAACTTCGTTCCAGAAGACGCGTGCGGCTGCGCCTGGAGGAGCAGTTCAGGCGCGCGCTTCAGCGCCGCGAGGACATGCTGGAGGTCGAGGAGCTCGACGCCAGCCTGTCGCGCCGCATCGAGGCCCGGGGCTACCCCTTCGGCGCCGGGCTGGCGCGTGCACCTGCGCGACGTGACCGCGCGCCACAAGTCGCAGGAGCAGCTGAGGCTGCTGGAAAGCAGCATCGCGCGCCTGAACGACATCGTGATCATCACCGAGGCCGGCGCCGTTCAGCGCGCCGGGGCCGCGCATCGTGTTCGTCAACGAGGCCTTCGAGCGGCGCACCGGCTACACGCCGCGAGGAGGTGCTGGGCAAGCACGCCGCGGCTGCTGCAGGGGCCGGGCACGCAGCGCGCGCGAGCTGGACCGCATCCGCGCGGCGATGGAGCAGTGGCAGCCCGCGCGCGTGGACCTGATCAACTACAAGAAGAACGGCGAGCCGTTCTGGGTCGACCTGGACGTCTCGCCGGTGTGGGACGAGGCGCGCCGGCTCACCCACTGGGTGGCGGTCGGCCGCGACATCACCGAGCGCAAGACGGCCGAGGAGAAGATCCAGTACCTCGCCTTCTACGACCCGCTGACCCAGCTGCCCAACCGCCAGCTGCTGCTCGACCGGCTGCAGCGCGCGCTGACCGACCAGGACCGACGCGCGCGAAGGCGCGCTGATGTTCATCGACCTGGACAACTTCAAGGTGCTCAACGACACGCTGGGCCACCAGAAGGGCGACCTGCTGCTGCAGCAGGTGGCCGAGCGCCTGCGCTCGTGCGTCGCGCGCGGCGACACGGTGGCCCGGCTGGGCGGCGACGAGTTCGTGATCCTGCTCGAAAACAGCGGCGCACAAGCCGCTGGAGCCGGCGTCCGCCGCGCAGATCGTGAGCGAGCGCATCCTGGCCAAGCTGGGCGAGCCCTACGTGCTGCTCCGGCTACCTGCACCACAGCACCTGCAGCATCGGCGTGACGCTGTTCGGCCGCGCGCCGTGGACCGTGAGCGAGCTGCTCAAGCAGGCCGACCTGGCGATGTACCAGGCCAAGAGCGCGGGCCGCAACACGGTGCTGCTTCTTCGACCCGGAGATGCAGGCGGTGGTGACGGCCAACGCGGCGCTGGCCACCGACCTGCGCGAGGCCTGGCGCGAGGGCCAGTTCCTGATCGACTACCAGCCCCAGGTGGGCGCCGACGGCCGCATGACGGGCGTCGAGGCGCTGCTGCGCTGGCAGCACCCGCAGCGCGACCTGGTGCCGCCGGCGCATTTCATCCCCACCGCCGAGGAAACCTCGCTGATCATCCCGATCGGCCGCTGGGTGCTGGAGCAGGCCTGCGCGCAGCTCGCGACTGGGCCCAGCAGGCCCGACCGGCGGCCACCTGAGCATCGCCGTCAACGTGAGCGTGCGCCAGTTCCGCCATCCCGATTTCGTGGACGAGGTGATGACGGCCATCAAGCACGCCGGCATCGCGCCGCACAAGCTCAAGCTGGAGCTGACCGAGAGCCTGCTGGCCGACGGCATCGAGGTGACGGTGGCCAAGATGGGCAGCCTGAAGGAGATGGGCGTGACGCTGTCGCTGGACGACTTCGGCATCGGCTATTCGTCGCTGTCCTACCTCAAGCGGCTGCCGCTGGACCAGCTGAAGATCGACCGGGAATTCGTCAAGGACATCCTCACCGACGCCAACGACGCGGCGATCGCGCGCACCATCATCGGCCTGGCCCAGAGCCTGGGCCTGGGCGTGATCGCCGAGGGCGTGGAAACGCAGGAGCAGCGCGCATTCCTGGCGCAGCAGGGCTGCCACGAGTACCAGGGTTACCTGTTCTGCCGGCCGCTGCCGATCGACGCAGCTGGAAGCTTTCATGGACGGGCCGGGCGCCTGAGCCCGGCGCGACGGCGGGCCTTCAGACCGGGGCGATCTGCAGCGGCGCGGTGGCGACGGCGCGCGGCATGCGCATGACGATCTGGTCGGGTGCCACGGATCAGCTCCACCGATTCGGCCGAGGCCAGGGCCTGCACGTCGGCCCACTCCAGCTGGCGGTAGCCGGGCTCGAACGGCAGTGCGTCGACCTCGTCCGTGCGCGGCTTGACGCGCACGGAGATCTCGGCGAACCCGTTGACCACCTCGGCCTTCACCCGCACCGCGCAGGGCCCGCTGTTCCGCGTCGGTCAGGGCGATCAGGGAGGCCACCAGCAGGTTGCGCAGGGCGATGCGCCAGACCTGGAAGTCGCCGTCGGGCACGTCCCGGGTCGCCACGAAGCCGCGGAAGTTGAAGTTGCTGGCCAGCAGGGCCAGGCACTCGTCGACGCCTTCGGCCAGGCGCACGCCCTCGTCTTCGCCCGGCTCGATCCACGCCGCCACCTTCAGGCAGTTGGCGACGGCATCGCGCGCCAGCCGGTTGAGCTTGGAGATGCTGGCCTGGAAATCGGCCGGCGAGGGCGTGCCGCGCTCGATCCGCGCGTTGAGCACTTCGGCCATCATCGAGATGGCCTGCAGGTTGACGACCATGTCGTGCTTGAGCACGGGGCCCAGGCGCCGCAGCACGCCGTAGCGCGCCGCCTCGGCCCCCGCGCGCGGCTTGCGTGCCGCGGGGATGGTGTCGTCGGCGTCGTGTCTCAAGTCGGCTCCTTCTCCTGCGAAGGGCCGATCTTCCGCCATCCGGCGCCCGGGCACGGTAGGACGCTTCTCAAGCGGATGTAGGACAAAGGCAATGCAGAGCTTCGGCGGCCGCTATGCTTGCGGGGATGAGCAAGGCCTTCACCCGGGAATCCGACAGCGACGACGACGAAGACGCCGCGCTGCCGGAGCCCGCGGCCGGCGGAAAGAACTACATCACGCCGCAGGGCTACGCCCGGCTGCGCGCCGAGCTGCTGCAGCTGATGGACGACGAGCGGCCCAAGGTGGTCGAGGCCGTGCATTGGGCCGCGAAGAACGGCGACCGTTCCGAGAACGGCGACTACATCTACGGCAAGAAGCGACTGCGCGAGATCGACCGGCGCATCCGTTTCCTGACCAAGCGGCTGGAAGCGGCCGAAGTGACGGACCCGGCGCTGCACCACGGGCGTGACCAGGTCTTCTTCGGCGCCACGGTGATCTACGCCGACGAAACCGGCGCCGGAGCGCACGGTGACGATCATGGGCATCGACGAAGCCGACAGCGCGCACGGCCAGGTGAGCTGGATCTCGCCGGTCGCGCGGGCGCTGCTCAAGGCGCACGAGGGCGACGTGGTCAAGCTGGTCACCCCCGCGGGCCCGAGCGAGATCGAGGTGCTCGAGGTGCGCTACCCCGCGCCGGCCTGAGGATCAGTTGCCGCCGGGCCGCGCGCGCTGCACCCGCATCACCGAGGGCGTGCGCTTGAGGGTGCGCATCGCCGCTTCCAGGTGCGTGCGGTCGCGCACCGCGATGATGAAGCGCAGGTCGGTGGCGTCCTGCGCGCGCTCGTCGCCCATGTCCACGTGGGTGATGTCGGCCTCGGCGCTCGGCCAGGGCCGCGGCGACGCGCGCCAGCACGCCCTTGCCGTTGACCACCGTCACCAGCAGGCTGGTCTCGAAGGGACGCACCGGCTCCTCCGCCCACTCGACGCTGATGAAGCGCTCGCTGTCCTTGTGCTGCAGCCGCTTGGCGACGGCGCATTCCTCGATGTGCACCACCAGGCCCTCGCCGCGCCCGAGGTAGCCGACGATGGCGTCGCCCGGCACCGGCCGGCAGCAGGTGGCGAACTGGACCGAGGCGTTTTCGCTGCCGTCCAGGACGACCTCGCCCTGCGACACGTTCTCGTGCGCGGTGTAGCGCTCGCGGGTGATGAGCAGCGCGTCCGGCTTTTCGCCGCGCTCGGCCAGCATGGTGACCAGCCGCTTGGCCACGATGCTGGCGATGCGCTTGCCCAGGCCGATGTCGGTGAGCAGTTCGGCGCGGCTGCGGCTGCCGGTGAAGCGCAGCAGCTTGTCCCAGATCGAGCGGTGCTCCTCGTCGTCGGCCGGCAGCTTCTCCAGGCCCTCGGCGCGCAGCGCCTGCGTCAGCAGCTTTTCGCCCAGCTCCTGCGACTCGGCCTGGGCCAGCGTCTTGAGGTGGTGCCTGATCTTGGAGCGGGCGCGGCCGGTGCGCACGAAGCCCAGCCACGCCGGGTTGGGCGTGGACACCGGCGCAGTGACCACCTCGACGACGTCGCCGTTCTTCAATTCGGTGCGCAGCGGCACCTGCACGCCGTTGATCTTGGCGGCGACGGTGCGGTCGCCGATGTTGCTGTGGATCGCGTAGGCGAAATCGACCACCGTGGCGCCGCGCGGCAGCGCCATGATCTGGCTCTTGGGCGTGAACACGTAGACCGCGTCCGGGAACAGGTCGATCTTGACGTGGTCCCAGAACTCGGCCGCGTCGCGCGTTTCGTGCTGGATGTCCAGCAGCGACTGCAGCCACTTGGTGCCCAGCCGGTCGGCGCCTTCGCCCTCCTGTTCGCTGGCCTTGTAGAGCCAGTGGGCGGCGACGCCCGATTCGGCGACCACGTGCATGGCTTCGGTGCGCATCTGGAATTCGACATTGACACCGGACGGTCCCACCAGCGTGGTGTGCAGCGACTGGTAGCCGTTGACCTTGGGGATGGCGATGTGGTCCTTGAACTTGCCGGGCACCGGCTTGTACATCTGGTGCAGCACGCCCAGCGCGGTGTAGCAGTCGATCACCGACGGCACGATCACGCGAAAGCCGTAGATGTCGGTGACCTGGGCGAAGCTCAGGTGCTTTTCGTCCATCTTCCTGTAGACCGAATACAGCGTCTTTTCGCGCCCGGCGATGCGCACGTTCATGCCGGCGCCCTCGAAAGCGCTTTCGACCTCGCGCTGCACCTTCTGGATCAGGTCGCGGCGGCGGTTGCGCGCCTTGGTCACGGCCTTGGTCAGCACCGCGTAGCGCCACGGCCGCAGGTGGCGGAACGCCAGCTCCTGCAGTTCGCGGTAGGTCTGGTTCAGGCCCAGGCGGTGCGCGATGGGCGCGTAGATGTCCAGCGTCTCCGACGAGATCCGCGTCCACTTCTCGCGCGTCACGTCGTCGAGCGTGCGCATGTTGTGGGTGCGGTCGGCCAGCTTGATCAGGATGACGCGCACGTCGCGTGCCATCGCCAGCAGCATCTTGCGGAAGGACTCGGCCTGGTTCTCCTCGCGGGTGGTGAACTGCAGCTTGTCCAGCTTGGTCAGGCCGTCGACCAGTTCGGCGACCGGGGCGCCGAAGCGCTCGATGAGCTGTGGCTTGGTGACGCCGCAGTCCTCGATGGCGTCGTGCAGCAGGGCCGCCATCAAGGCCTGGGCGTCCAGCTTCCATTCCGCGCATTGCGCCGCCACCGCGATGGGGTGGGTGATGTAGGGCTCGCCGCTGGCGCGGATTTGTCCCAGGTGCGCTTCGTCCGCGAACCGGTAGGCCCGGCGGACCTGCTCGACCTCCGCCGGCTCCAGGTAGTCGAGCCGGGCGGTGAGCGCGGCAAAGCTGGCCGCCGCCGCGTTGGCCGCGGCGGGGCTGGGCAAGGCGGGCCCCGCAGGGCGCTTGCCTTTACCCTTGCCGGGGGTGGATTCCAGCACTGCGCTCATCCCCCCAACTGTAGCTTGCGCCCGCTGCCGGTTGTACGCAGCAACAAAAAAGCACCGCCAAGCGGTGCTTTTTCTTCCAGGGCCACCGCGGAGCCGGCTTTGCCGGTCCGCTGGTGGCGCCCCCTGAGGGGGAGGCGCCGCAGGCGCTTCGGGGGTGGTTCCGTTACCCGGGACCTTTTTCAGCATTTCCAGGCCAATCTTGCCTTCGGCGATCTCGCGCAGGGCCGTGACGCCGGGTTTGTTCTTGCTTTCGATCTTGGCGGCGTGGCCCTGGCTCAGCATGCGGGCGCGGTAGGTGGCGGCCAGGACGAGCTGGAAGCGGTTGGGGATCTTCTCGAGGCAATCTTCGACGGTGATGCGGGCCATGGATTCTCCAGTGAGGAAATCAAGCGGCTCCTTGCGGAGTCAGTGGATATTGAGGGCTTTGAAGGTGTCGGCCCGGGCACGGCGCTGGGCCGAAAACTTGAGCCGCTGGGCGTGGACGATCGCTTTCAGGTCGAATAGCGCCCGTTCAAATAACTCATTGATTATAACGAAATCGAATTCCCTTGCCTGTCCCATCTCTTGCGCCGCGTTCTGCAGGCGCAGCTCGATCACGTCGGGCGCGTCCTCGCCACGGCGCTCCAGCCGCGCCCGCAGCTCTTCCCAGCTGGGCGGCAGGATGAAGATCAGCACCGCGTTGCTGAAGATGCGCTTGATCGAGAGCGCCCCCTGGAAGTCGATTTCCAGGATCACGTCGGCGCCCTGCGCGATGCGCTCCTCGATCGCCCGCTTGGAAGTGCCGTAGCGCTGGCCATGGACGAAAGCCCACTCGACGAAGGCGTCCGACAGCACCATGGCGTCGAATTCCTGCGGCGAGACGAAGAAATACTCGCGCCCGTGCTTTTCCTGGCCGCGGGGCGGCCGCGTGGTGTGGGACACGGAAGGCTGCACCCGCGAATCGAGTTCCAGCAGCGCCTTGACCAGGCTGGACTTGCCGGCCCCGCTGGGGGCTGCGACGACGAAGAGGTTGCCGGGGTAGTCCATGGGGCGATGTTATCAAGTCGGCCTCTCGCAACGAGGAAAAGGCGCCGGAGGCGCCTTTTCAGGTGCAGGAGCTGGTCTGGTCAGGTATAGGTGTAGGTGATGGTGTAGCTCACCGTTCGGGTGAATCCGCCGATCGACATGGTCAGCGTCGCGGCAATGTTGCCGGTCGTCCCATTGAAACTGCAGCTGTTGATGGTCATCGTGCCGCCGGCGCCCGCGGCGATCTGGGTGAAAGTGGTGTCTGCGGCCAGTCCGTCGCAGAAAAACGCCTCGGTAGTGGGCGCCGGGACGTTGTTGATGGTGAACGTACTGCCCACGCCCATCACGTTCACCGTGACAACCAGCGTATGCCCGGTGGTCGTGCCGCCGCCGATGTCCACGTTGATGAAATTCGTGACCAGGCCCTGGTACCCCGTCTCCGGGTGGTCGAGCGTGCCGAAGCCATTGCCGACCACATACACGCCGTTCAGGGTGTATTGCGCACTCGCCGTGGTCACCACCCCCAGGTACATATTGGTCTGCGGGTAGTAGCGGAACGCGAAGGCACCGAAGGTTTGCGTCGCCTGGTGGGGCGGGAACAGGGTGGGATAGGCGGCCTCGGCCGCGTCCATCAGGAGCTCTGCCGCGGCTGCCGAAGTGACGGAAGTCGCCGACAAGGCGCGCTGCGCGGCGGCCACTTTCTGGGTGGAAAGGGTGGCGCCTTCGCCGCCGCCACAGCCGGCCATCAGGGCCGCCATGGCGAGGGCCAGGAAATACTTCAGTGCTTTCAAGATGGGGATCCTCCGGGGGTTGAGGAAAAAGCGTAACGCAAATGGTTACAGCACCCCATCAGCAGAATGCACTATTGACCGTGAACTATTCGACGTTCTGCACCTGCTCGCGCATCTGCTCGATCAGCACCTTCATGTCCACCGAGATGTGGGTGAGTTCCAGCGCGGCCGACTTGGAGCCCAGCGTGTTGGCCTCGCGGTGCAGTTCCTGGATCAGGAAGTCCAGTCGCTTGCCGATCTCGCCGCCCTTCTTGACCAGGCGCTCGATCTCGTCGAGGTGGGACGACAGGCGCATCAGCTCCTCCGCCACGTCGATGCGGATGGCGAACGCGGTCGCCTCGGTCAGGGCCCGGTCCTGCGCGGCTTCCGGCAGGGCGGCCCCTTCGGCCAGCGCCATCGCTTCCTTCCAGCGCTCCAGGAAGCGGGTGCGCTGCTGTTCGACCAGCTGCGGCACCAGCGGCTTCGCCTGCTGCGCCAGCGCGCGCAGCTGCTTCAGGTGCCCGAGCAGCATCGTGGCCAGGCGCGCGCCCTCGCGCTCGCGCGCGGCCATGAGTTCGTCGAGCGTGCGGGCGGCAAGCTGGTGGAGGGCCTCGGTCCAATCCGAGTCCACGTTGCCTTCCGCCGCGGACAGGCGCACCACGTCGGCCACGCTCAGCGCCCGGGCATCCGGCAGCCAGGCGCGCACGTTGTCCTGCAGGGCGTTGAGCCGCTGCAGCAGGCGGGCCGTGGGCTCGCGCAGCGTGTCGCCGGCGCCGCTTTCGAGCGCCGCGCGCACTTCGACCTTGCCGCGCTTCAATTTGCCGGCGATCAGTTCGCGCAGCGCCGGCTCGTGCTGGCGCAGTTCTTCGGAGAGGCGAAACGAGAGGTCGAGGAAGCGGCTGTTGACCGAGCGGATTTCAAGCCCGAGCCGGCTTGCCGGCGCCCCTTTGCCTCCTGGCTTGCCGCGGCTTGCGCAGCGCTCTGCTGGGCGCTTGCGTAGCCGGTCATGCTGTAAACTGCCATCGAGGTGCGCCAATCTTCGGTTCGTTGCGGGATTGCGAGAATAACCGGGTTACGCAGTTGACCCTACATTCGAGAACTAGGGAATCAGTTCTTAATTATGTCAAAGGTCAAACCAGCCCCGTTGCCGCCCGATACCGTGATAGGCGGCTATCGGGTGGTGCGCAAGCTCTCGGCGGGCGGGTTTGGCGTGGTCTACCTCGCAGTCGACAACGAAGGCCAGCAGGTCGCCGTCAAGGAATACCTGCCCGCCTCGCTGGCCAGCCGCTCGCCGGGCGAGCTGCTGCCGCAGGTCCAGCCCGAAAAGCTTTCGCTGTACCGCCTGGGCCTCAAGAGCTTCTTCGAGGAAGGCCGCTCGCTGGCGCAGATCTCGCACGCGTCCGTGGTGAGCGTGCTGAACTTCTTTCGCGAGAACGAGACCGTCTACATGGTGATGAACTACCTGGAGGGCGCGACCCTGCAGGACTTCATCATCACCGCGCGCGAGCTGAAAAAGCAGAAGGTCTTCCGCGAATCGACCATCCGGTCGCTGTTCGACGAGATCCTGCGCGGCCTGCGCATCGTGCACCAGCACAAGATGCTGCACCTGGACATCAAGCCGGCCAACATCTTCATCACCGACGACAACAAGGCGGTGATGATCGACTTCGGCGCCGCGCGCGAAGTGCTGTCCAAGGAAGGCAACTTCATCCGGCCGATGTACACGCCCGGCTTCGCCGCGCCCGAGATGTACCGGCGCGACTCGTCGATGGGCCCGTGGACCGACATCTACGCCATCGGCGCCTGCATCTACGCCTGCATGCAGGGCTACCCGCCCAACGACGCGCCGCAGCGCCTGGAGAAAGACCGGCTGGCGCTGGCCCTGTCGCGCCTGCGCGGCGTCTACTCGGACAACCTGATCGAAGTGGTGGAGTGGTGCATGTCGCTCGATCCGCTGTCGCGGCCGCAGTCGGTGTTCGCCCTGCAAAAGGAGCTGAGCCGCGAGGGCGAGCGCCGCTACACCAAGCTGTCGGTGGGCGAGAAGATGCGCCTGCAGTTCGACAACATGGTGTCGGACACCAAGAAGAACGTGAAGCGCGCCACCGGCTTCGGCGGCGTGAAGGCCAAGTGAGGCCGATGCCATGAAATTCTCCGTCTTCCAGATCAGCCGCAAGGGCGGCCGCGAGAAGAACGAAGACCGCATGGGCTATTGCTACACGCGCGAGTCGGGCCTGTTCGTGCTGGCCGACGGCATGGGCGGGCATCCCGAGGGCGAAGTGGCCGCGCAGCTCGCGCTGCAGACCGTCTCGGCCCTGTACCAGAAGGAAGCGCGGCCGATCGTGAAGGACGTGACCGAGTTCCTCTCGACGTCGCTGATGGCCGCGCACCACCAGATCATCCGCTACGCCAGCGAGAAGGGCATGCTCGACACGCCGCGCACCACCATGGTGGCCGCCATCGTGCAAGGCACCTCGGCCACCTGGGTGCACTGCGGCGACTCGCGGCTGTACGTCGTGCGCGACGGCGAGCTGCTCACGCGCACCCGCGACCATTCCTACCTGGAGCAGCAAAGCGGCGCGGGCATGGCGCGGCTGGACCGCATCAACCGCAACATCCTCTTCACCTGCCTCGGCTCGCCGACCAAGCCGGTGTTCGACATCACGGGCCCGGTCACGCTGCAGCAGGGCGACAAGATCCTGCTGTGCTCCGACGGCCTGTGGGGCAGCCTCAACGACATCGACATCGTGCGCCACCTGAGCATGCAGCCGGTGTCCCAGGCGGTGCCCGACCTGGTCGAGGAAGCGCTGCGCAACGGCGGCGAGCACAGCGACAACGTGACCGTCATCGCCCTGGAATGGGAAACGCCCGATTCCTTCGAATCCACCCGCGGCATCTCCACCGACAGCATCAGCGACGGCGTCTTTGCGTCCACCATCCAGGCAGGCGTGCTCGACACCATGGTCGAGGACCTCGACGATGCCGCCATCGAGCGCTCGATCGCCGAAATCAACGAGGCCATCCGGCGGTCCGCCGCGCGGAAGACCTAAACTCACCCCCATGACATTCGCAAGACCCGGCGGCCGCGCCGCCGACCAGCTGCGCCCGGTGCGCATCACCCGCGGCTACACCATCCATGCCGAAGGCTCGGTGCTGATCGAGTTCGGCAACACCAGGGTGCTGTGCACCGCATCGGTGGAAGAGAAAGTGCCGCCGCACAAGCGCGGCAGCGGCGAAGGCTGGGTCACGGCCGAATACGGCATGCTGCCGCGCTCCACCCACACGCGCAGCGACCGGGAGGCCGCACGCGGCAAGCAGAGCGGGCGCACCCAGGAAATCCAGCGGCTTGATCGGCCGCTCGATGCGCGCGGTGTTCGACCTCAAGGCGCTGGGCGAGCGCACCATCCAGGTCGACTGCGACGTGCTGCAGGCCGACGGCGGCACGCGTACCGCGGCGATCACCGGCGCGTTCGTCGCCGTGCAGGACGCCGTGAACAAGCTGCTGGCGGAGAAGAAGCTGGCCGCGTCGCCGATCCTCGGCCCGGTGGCGGCGGTGTCGGTGGGCATCGTGCAGGGTCAGCCGCTGCTCGACCTCGAATACGTCGAGGACGTGGGCTGCGACACCGACATGAACGTGGTGATGACCGGGGCCGGGCACTACGTCGAGGTGCAGGGCACGGCCGAAGGCGCCGCTTTCACCCGCGCCGAAATGGACGAGTTGCTGCGGCTGGCCGAAAAGGGCATTGCCGAGCTGGTGCTGTTGCAGGAGAAGGCCCTCGCGGAGTGACGTCGGGGCGAAAATCCCCCATGGTCCACAAAATCGTCCTCGCCTCCAATAACCCCGGCAAGCTCGCGGAGCTGCGCGCGATGTTTGCGCCACTGGACATCGAGCTGGTGAGCCAGGCCGAATTGGGCATCGGCGAGGCCGAGGAGCCGTTTCGCACCTTCGTCGAAAACGCGCTGGCGAAGGCCCGCCATGCGTCGCGCGCCAGCGGCCTGCCGGCCATCGCCGACGACGCGGGTTTGTGCGTGGATGCCTTTGGCGGATTGCCCGGCGTGGACACGGCGTTCTACGCCACGCAATTCGGCTACGAGAAGGGCGACGCGAACAACGTCCGGGCGCTGCTCGAGCAGCTGCGCGATGAACCCAATCGGCGCGCGGCGCTGGTCAGCACCCTGGTGGCGGTTCGCACACCGGACGACCCGGAGCCGCTGATCGCCGTGGGCCGCGTGGCCGGCGAGATCGCGCCCGAGCCGGCCGGCGGCAACGGCTTCGGTTTCGATCCGGTGATGTACATCCCCGCGCTGGGCCAGACTTTCGCGCAGTTGCCGGTGGAGGTGAAGAACGCCGTCAGCCATCGCGGCCAGGCAGCCCGCCAGATGCTTGAATTGATCCGCGAAAGATGGCTGTGAGCGGCGCCACCCCCGCCGTGAAGGACGTCCAGCATTACCTGCGTCCGGGCACGCTGCAATTGCCGGCCCTGCCGCCCCTGTCGGTGTACGTCCACCTGCCGTGGTGCCTGAAGAAATGCCCGTATTGCGATTTCAACTCGCACGAAGTGCGCACGGGCGAGATGCCGGAACAGCGCTACCTCGACGCCCTGGTGGCCGACCTGGAGTCGGCGCTGCCACTGGTCTGGGGCCGCACCATCCCCAGCATCTTCATCGGCGGCGGCACGCCCAGCCTGTTCTCGCCGCAGGCGATCGACCGCCTGCTGGGCGACCTGCGGGCGCGCCTGAAGCTCGACGCGGACTGCGAGATCACCCTGGAGGCCAACCCCGGCACTTTCGAGAAGGACCGCTTCCGCGCGTTCCGCGCCGCCGGCGTGACGCGGCTGTCGGTGGGCGTGCAAAGCTTCGACGACAGGCACCTGAAGGCGCTGGGCCGCGTGCACGACCGGGCCCAGGCCATTGCGGCGCTGGAAGAGGCGCTCCTCGCGTTCGACACCTTCAACCTCGACCTGATGTACGCGCTGCCGGGCCAGTCGATGGCGCAGCTCGAGCAGGACATGGCACAGGCCCTGGCGCTGATGCCGCCGCACCTGTCGGTCTATCACCTGACCATCGAGCCCAACACCTATTTCGCGAAATTCCCGCCCAAGGTGCCGGACGAGGACACGGCTTACGCCATGCTGGACCGGATCACCGAAATGACGGCCGGCGCGGGCATGGACCGGTATGAGGTCTCGGCCTACGCCAAGCCGGGCCACCGCTGCTGGCACAACCTGAACTACTGGCAGTTCGGCGACTACCTGGGGCTCGGAGCGGGCGCGCACAGCAAGATCAGCTTCCCGCATCGCGTGGTGCGGCAGGTCCGCTATCGCGAACCGAAGCTTTACATGGACAACGCCCTGGCCGGCCAGCCGCTGGCGCAGGACGATGAAGTGGCGCGCGCCGACCTGCCGTTCGAATTCATGCTCAACGCCCTGCGGCTGCGCGACGGCTTTGCGCTGTCGCATTTCACCGAGCGCACCGGCCTGGCCCTGAGCGCGATCGAGCAGCCCCTGCAGGAGGCGGAGCGCCGCGGCCTGATCGAGCGGGACTTGGCGCGGGTGCGGCCCACCGAGCGCGGATTCGACTTCCTGAGCGATCTTCAGTCGCTGTTCCTCGCCGGGAACTGATCTCGCTCAAACTTATGCGCGCCGGGCATGCGATCTTTGCATGGAGCCGCGCCGATACGGCATTTGCGCTGGCTCCCCGGTGCGCCTAGAGTATGTGTTTCATGCATAAGGCCCGGCGGCCCCGCCTGGCAGCATCCGAACGAGTAAGAAGAGGGGAACCCCCGATGAATGCCTCCACCCAAGCCCTGCACAACCGGGTCGACGCCGTGCTGGCGCTGGCCGCCTCCCAGCTGGAACCCGGGCGGCGCGATCTGGTGACCGGCTTCGCGCGCGAATATTTCAGCCGCATCGATGCCGATGACCTGGCCGAACGCACGCCCGAGGACCTGCTGGGCGCGCTGCTGTCGCACCTGCAGCTGGGCGAGTTGCGGGAGCCGGGGCGCCTGAAGATGCGGATCTTCAGCCCCACGGGCGGCGAGGACGGCTGGACCTCGCGCCATACCGTCATCCAGATGGTCAACGACGACATGCCCTTCCTCGTCGACTCCACCAGCCTGGAGATCAACCGGCAGGGCCTGACCCTGCACCTGATCGTGCACCCGATCTACGCCGTGGAGCGCGACGCGAACGGCAAGCTGGTCTCGATCGGCGCCAACGGCGGCTCGCCCACCGCCCGGCGCGAGTCGTGGATCCATATCGAAGTCGACCGCCTGGTCGACGCGCAGCAGCGCGATGCGCTGGCCGCCGGCATCGAACGGGTGCTGCGCGACGTGCGCGCCACGGTGACCGACTGGCAGCCGATGCTGGACCGGCTGCGCGAAGCCATCGTGGAACTCGGCCGCGCCCCGGCGTCGCTGCCGCAGGCCATGGTGGCGGAAAGCCGGGCCTTCCTGCAGTGGCTGGCCGACGCGCACCTGACCCTGCTCGGGTACCGCCAGCACGACCTCGTCCAGGAAGAAGGCGGGACCGCGCTGCGCCTGGTGCGCGGCAGCGGGCTGGGCCTGCTGCGCGACACGCAGGAGGAAAACGTTTCCGCCAGCTTCGCGGCCTTGCCGGCGCAGGCGCGGGAGCTGGCGCGGGCGCCGCTGCCGGTGCTGGTCGTGACCAAGGCCAACACCCGCTCGACGGTGCACCGGGGCGGCTACACCGACTACATCGGCGTCAAGCGCTACAACGAGCAGGGCGAGGTGATCGGCGAGCATCGCTTCATCGGCCTTTTCACTTCGACGGCATACAGCGCGCGTGTGGACGAGACGCCGCTGCTGCGCGGCAAGGTGCACGCCATCGCCACCCGAGCCGGCCTGCCCCACGGCGGGCACCTGGCCAAGGCGCTGGACCACATCCTGGAGACCTACCCGCGCGACGAGCTGTTCCAGATCCCCGACGAGGCGCTGTACGAGACCGCGCTGGGCATCGTCGCCCTGGGCGAGCGCCAGCGGCTGCGCCTGTTCATGTGGCGCGACGCGTTCGACCGGTTCGTCTCGTGCATGGTCTATGTGCCGCGCGAGGCCTATTCGACCGACCTGCGCATCAAGTTCCAGCGCATCCTGCTGGCGGCGCTGCAGGGCACGAGCGCCGAATTCGACGTGCTGCTCAGCGACGCGGTGCTGGCCCGCATCCATTTCACGGTGCGCACCAACCCGGGACAGGTCCCGGCCTACGACCGCAAGGAGATCGAGCGCCAGCTCGCCGCCGTGGCGCGGCGCTGGGACGACGAGCTGCGCGACAGCCTGGTCGAGGCGGCGGGCGAGGGCACGGGCCTGGTGCTCTTCAAGCGCTGGGCCGCGGCGTTCCCGGCGGCTTACCGCGACCGCGTGGCCGCGCGCGACGCGGTGCCCGACGTGCGCAAGCTCGACGCCGTGTCCGCCGCCACGCCGCTGCAGCTCGCGCTGTACCGGCCGGCCGGCGGCGCCCCCGGCGCGCTCGGCCTCAAGGTGTACCGGCTGGGCGAGCCGCTGGTGCTGTCCGACAGCCTGCCGATGCTCGAGCACATGGGGGTGCGGGTGATCGGCGAGTCCAGCGACTTCATCGGCACGCAGGACGACGCGCAACCGATCTCGCTGCACGACTTCGAGCTGCAGGCGCCGGCGTCGGGCGAGATCGAGGCCGAAACGCTGGCCCGCCTGTTCGAGGACGCCTTCGCGCGCGTGCTGCGCGGCGAGGTCGAGAGCGACGATTTCAACCGGCTGGTGTTGCTGGCGGGGCTGGCCGCGGAAGAAGTGGTGGTGCTGCGCGCCTACGCCAAGTACCTCAAGCAGATCGGCTTCGCGCAGTCGCAGGCCACCATCGCCGCCACCCTGGCCGCGCACCCGCGCATCGCCCGCATGCTGGTGGGCCTGTTCAAGCTGCGCTTCGACCCGGAGAAGGCGGATGCGCAAGGCGCCGCCGCGCAGGTCAACGCCATCGAGCAGGCACTGGAGAAAGTCAGCAACCTGTCCGAGGACCGCGTGCTGCGCCAGTTGCTGGCGCTGGTCCAGGCCACCTTGCGGACCAACTACTGGCGCACCGGCGTCGGCCACTCGGGCGCGCCCGGGCCGCGCCGCAGCTTCCTGAGCTTCAAGCTGGATTCGGCCCAGGTGCCGGGCCTGCCGCAGCCGCGGCCGCTGTACGAGATCTTCGTGTATTCGCCGCGGTTCGAGGGCATCCACCTGCGCGGCGGCAAGGTCGCGCGCGGCGGGCTGCGCTGGTCCGACCGGCCGGACGACTTCCGCACCGAAGTGCTGGGCCTGGTCAAGGCGCAGATGGTCAAGAACACGGTGATCGTGCCGGTCGGCTCCAAGGGCGGTTTCGTGCTGAAGAAAGCGCCGCCTGCTTCCGACCGCGAAGCGTTCATGAAGGAAGGGGTCGCCTGCTACCAGGACTACCTGCGCGGGCTGCTGGACATCACGGACAACCTGGTGGGCGGCAAGGCCGCGCCGCCGCCGCAGGTGGTGCGCATCGACGGCGACGACCCGTACCTGGTCGTCGCCGCGGACAAGGGCACGGCGACCTTTTCCGACTACGCCAACCAGATCAGCCTCGAATACGGCCACTGGCTGGGCGATGCCTTCGCCTCGGGCGGCAGCGTCGGCTACGACCACAAGGTGATGGGCATCACGGCCCGCGGCGCCTGGGAAAGCGTCAAGCGCCATTTCCGCGAGATGGGGCTGGACACGCAGGCCACCGATTTCACCGTGGTGGGCATCGGCGACATGTCGGGCGACGTCTTCGGCAACGGCATGCTGCTGTCCAAGCACATCCGGCTGCTCGCCGCGTTCGACCACCGGCACATCTTCATCGACCCGCAGCCGCAGCCCGGGCCGTCGTTCGCCGAGCGCCAGCGGCTGTTCGCCTTGCCGCGTTCCTCCTGGGCCGACTACGACGCGAAGCTGATTTCCGAGGGCGGCGGCATCTGGGCCCGCTCCGAAAAATCGATTCCCATCTCGCCGCAGGCACAGGCCGCGCTCGGCATCGCCGCCGACAAGCTGGCGCCCGCCGAGCTGGTGTCCGCCATCCTCAAGGCGCCGGTGGACCTGCTCTACAACGGCGGCATCGGCACCTACGTGAAGGCGAGCAGTGAAACCCACGCCGACGTCGGCGACCGCGCCAACGACGCGTTGCGCATCAACGGCGCCGAGCTGCGCTGCAAGGTCGTCGGCGAAGGCGGCAACCTCGGCTTCACGCAGCGTGGCCGCATCGAAGCCGCCCTCGCGGGCGTGCGCCTGTACACCGACGCGATCGACAACTCGGCCGGCGTCGATACGTCCGACCATGAGGTGAACATCAAGATCCTGCTGGGCCTGGCCGTCGCCGAAGGCAAGCTCACGCTGGACGAGCGCAATATGGTGCTGCCGACGATGACCGACGACGTCGCGGCGCTGGTGCTGCGCGACAACTATTTCCAGACCCAGGCCCTGTCGGTCGGGCGCCGGATCGCCGCGGCGCAGATCGACGAGCACGGCCGCTTCATGCGCTTCCTGGAAAAGAACGGGCGCCTGCACCGGGCGATCGAATTCCTGCCGACCGACGAGGAGCTGGCCGAGCGCAAGGCCAAGGGCCTGGGGCTGACCACGCCCGAGCAGGCCGTGCTGCTGGCGTACAGCAAGATGTGGCTGTCCGACGAGCTGGTGGCCTCGGACCTGCCGGAAGACCCGTGGGTCGCCACGGCCTTGCAGCGCTACTTCCCGCAGGCGCTGCAGCGCGACTTCGCGCAGTTCATCCCGCGCCATCCGCTGCGCCGCGAGATCATCGCCACGCACGTGCTCAACAGCATGGTCAACCGGGTGGGCCCGACCTTCGTGCACCAGCTGGCCGAGCTCACCGGGGCCACGCCGGCGCACGTCGTGCGCGCCTACCTGCTGGCGCGCGAGGTGTTCGCGAGCGTCGAGTTGTGGCAGCGCATCGAGGCCCTGGACAACAAGGTCGCCGACAGCGTGCAGAGCGAAATGATCCTCGAGTGGCGCCAGCTCATCGGCCGCGCCACGACCTGGTTCCTGCGCTCGCGCCGGCTGGAAGAGCCGATGGAGCGCGCGGCCGACAAGCTGTTGCCGGCCGCGGCCTCGCTGCGCGCGCAGCTCGAGCCCGGGCTGGGCGCATCGCCCGACGTGGCCCGCTGGGTCGAGGCCGGGGTGCCCCAGCCGCTGGCCCAGCAGGTGGGAGCGGCGGACCGCCTCTTCAGCGCCCTGGACATCGCGGAAGTGGCGGAGGCCGGGCACAGCCCGCTCGCCGTCACCAGCGAAGTGCATTTCGGCATCGGCGAGCGCCTCGGGCTGGAGAAGCTGCGGCAGCAGATCGAGCTGCTGCCGGCCGACAGCCACTGGCAGAGCCTGGCCAAGGTGGCGCTGGCCGACGACCTGGCGGACCTGCAGCGTTCCATCGCGCTGGACGCAGTCAGCCGCAACCCCGGCCCGGCCGGCGAGAAGCTGTCGGCCTGGGAAGCGCGCAACCCGATGACGTTCGCGCGCGCCAAGCGGCTGGTAGCCGAGCTGGCCGACACCACCACGCCCGACCTGGCCATGCTTTCCGTCGCACTTCGCGAGCTGAGGAACCTCGCGGCGCTCTGAGCAGCGGACCGGCTCGGCAGGCGCTTCCTACGAAGTGAGTTTGTGCACGCCTACAGATGGCCCGGGGGCTGCCGCCTAAATTCAGGTCGGGCAGAAGAAGAACTCGATCGTGGCAGGAACCGAGGGAGGCGACATGGAGCGGATATGCGCGGCAAGCAGGACGACCAACGGCGCAAGGGCAACAAGGCGGGCGGGGCTTCCACCGGCCAGGGCGCGGCAAGCGCGATGGATGCGCTGATCAAGCGACGGGTGGCGCCGCCCACGCAGGAGATCCCGCAACAGGCGCCGGCGCCCAAAAAGCATTGAGCACCGCTCAGGGACGGCAGAAAGCAGACCGGCGCTCCGTCACATGGGCAAGTACGGCACGCCCGTCTCGGCCAGACCGACGATGTCGACATGGCGATAGTTCTCGCCGGAGATCGCCACGGCGTAGAGGATGTCGCCGCGCGTGTAGCCGAACTCCAGCAGGCCGACGATGTAGTCGATCTCCTCCTGTGGCGCCGGCGCGTCGAACAGGTTGGTGAAAACCTGCGACGCGAACTGCGCATCGCTCCAGCCTCCGAAGACCGCATTGGCCGCAAGATCCATGATGGCCTGGCCGGACCAGCCCGCGTCGGTGAACTTGAGGGCCAGGCCCATCCACGCCGGATCGTGCACGCCCTCGTCGCCCGCCACGGCACCGACATATGTCGCGGCCAGGCCCGCGCTGCCGCCAATGTCCATGGCCACGGACACGTCGCTGAACTGCACGCGTTCCATGTCCACCAGATGCGCCGAGTGGTCCGGGTTGCCCGTCACGTACAGGTCGGCGAACGTGAGCCCGCCGTTGGGCGTGATACTCAGCAGGAACCCGATGCTGGGCGCATCGATGCGGATCGCATCGATGCCATCACCGCCCTCGAGCGTGTCATGTCCGGTCGAGGCGACCATCAGGTCGTTGCCCGTGCTTGCGTCCAGCCAATCCTCGCCCTCGCCGCCCTCCAGGGTATCGTCACCGTCGCCGCCGAACAGCTGGTCGTCGCCCGTCCCGCCGATCAGCACGTCGTTGCCCTGTTCGCCCAGCAGGTAGTCGTTGCCGCTGCCGCCGTCCACCACGTCGTTGCCTTCCTGCGCGTAGACCCCATCGTTGCCCCCGTAGACTTCAATGCGGTCGCCGCCCATCGTGCCGTATCTCGTGTTGTCGCCATCGTCGCCCTCGATGCGCAGCGAGAGGTCAGCCAGCGCGCGCGTGCCATCGGCGAACTGGAGCAGCTCCACGTCGGTGAGCTCGTCGCGGCCGTCGCGCCCGGCCACGCTATCGGTGACGACGTAACTGTTCATCAGGTATTCGTACCCGATGGTGTACTCCGCGAGGCTGCCGCGATACACCGCCGTGTCGTTGCCCAGCCAGCCCCCGATGCTGTCGTTGCCCTCGCCCCCGATCAGCAGGTTGTCGCCGCCGAAGCCGGCGATGCGGTCGTCGCCACCGCCGCCGTCGATGGTGTCGGGGCCCGCGTCGCCGGAGAGGCTATCGGCCCCCGAGGTACCGAAGATGCCGGGCACGGCGCCGCCGAGTTCTGCAATGGTCTTGACAGTGTCGGCGAACTGGAAATACTCCACCTCCGCCACGCGGTCCGAGCCGTCGCGCCCGGGGACCTTGTCGGTCACGTGCAATCCGTCGGAGACCGTGAAGAGATAGTCCGCGAAATTTCCGGCATAAAGCGCGCGGTCGGTGGTGCCGCTGCCGCCGGCCAGCGTGTCGTCGCCGGCCCCGCCGCGCAGGGTGTCTGCGCCGGCGCTCCCTGACAAGGCGTTGTTGCCCGCATCGCCGGTGAGCGCGTCGTCCTGAAAGCCGCCCACCAGGTTCTCGATGTGCACGAGGTTGTTGGTGCCCGAGATGGCGCCGGTGGACGTGCCTGCGGCCAGGTTCGCCACGACCGCCGTCCCCGAAGGTGACAGATCCACCGTATCGATGCCTTCCCCACCGTCCAGCGTGTCGTCGCCCCACCAGTCGGCCATGAGGTCGTCGCCCGCGCCACCTTGCACCAGGTCGCTCCCATCGCCGCCGTTCAGCGTGTCGTTGCCCTCGCCGCCGCGCAGCGTGTCGGCGCCTGGGCCGCCTTCGATCGAGTCGTCTCCGCCGTTGCCGTCGAGCATGTCGTTGCCATCCTCCCCGAGAAACCGGTTGGGCGCGCCGTCCCCGATCAGCGTGTCGGAATACATGGTCGCCCCCAGGGCCTCGATGGAAGAAATCGTATCGTTGCCCAGCTCGCTGGTCATGACGCCCGCGGGAGCGTCGAAGTACACCGGGCCGTTGATCGTCCAGCTGGGGATCAAGATGAAATCGATTCCGTCGCCCCCGGCCACCACGTCGTCGCCCGCGCCCGGCCGAAACACGTCGTTGCCCGCGGCGCCCATCAGCGTGTCGTTGCCGTCGTCGCCATACAGGACGTCGTCGTAGGGGCCGCCCTGCAGCCAATCGTTGCCCCCTTCGCCGAACATCGTGTTGATGCCGTCCAGCTGGCCGATGAAGACATCGTCTCCAGCGCCGCCATCGTAGTTCGCCATGTCCGCCCTTGCCTGTGATTTGATTCATCGCCGGCAGATGGAAGACACCCGGCGCGCGTCTGCCCCTGATTCTCGCTCATCAGCCGGGAGATCAACTGGCGTGCGGCAGTCAGGCGATGGGGAGGGCGAGGGGGTCGAGGAGCGGAAGGGCCGGGCCCCGCAGCGCGCGGTGGCGGAGAGTGTGAGATTCGAACTCACGGACGTCTTGCGACATCGCCGGTTTTCAAGACCGGTGCATTCAACCGCTCTGCCAACTCTCCGGGCAGGCCAATTCTAACGGCCGAGCGAAAACAGGCGCGCGTTGCTGATGGCGTACACCGCCCCGTCGGCGCCGATGGCGGTGGGGGTATAGGCCTGCCCCAGGCCGCCGGTCAGGCGGATGCTCTGCGTGAAGCTGTTGGTGGGCAGGTGCCAGCGATAGAGCACGCCGTCCTCGCTGTTGACCAGGATGGAACGCGTCGCCGGGTCGGCCGCCATGGTGTTGATGCACCACTCGTAGACCGGGCCGGCGGTCCCCGATTCGAAAGTCGGGCCGGCGATGGTCAGCACCTCGCGCATCACGGCGCGGGCCGAGAACCGGTCGGCCTGGCTCGCGTTCGGGTCCAGCACCGCCAGCTCGTTCTTGCCGTCGCCCGTGCCCGCGCCTTCGTAGTTGTTGTACTTGATGGCGACCAGGTAGGCCGATGTGCCCGTGTACGCCGGCACCATGGAGGCGGGGATCAGCGATGGCGTCACGTCCCAGCCGAAGCTGCCCGGTTGCGCCACGGGCGCCAGTAGCGGATCGAACTGCAGCAGCCAGCCGCGCCCGTTGTGCTCGCCGAATGTCGATTCCAGCACGCCCTGGAACACCCGGCCGTCAGGCCCTACGGCGGGCGACGCGGTGCCGTTGTCCGAGACCGTGGCCGTCAGGCCGGTGGCCGGGTCCATCAGGCGCACGCGTGCCTTGGTGGCCAGTGTCGTGCTGTCCAGCGCCAGCAGGTAGCCGGATTGGCGCGTGCCCGCCACCACGGCCGTGTTGACGGTGACGTAGACCGTTCCCATGTCCGGCGACAGTGCGGGCGCACCGTTGTTGGCGGGCTTGGCGATCGCAGCATCGCCCGCGGCGGTCGAGGCGGCCACCCAGCGGCCGGTCCCCTGCGCATCGACGCGCGCGATGCCGCTGACGAGCCCGGCCGGGTTCGCGCCGGTGACGACGAAACCGAAGAACACATTGCCCTGCGCATCGCTGGTGATCGGCGTGTTGATGAAGACCGTCGCGTCAAAGGCCGCGCTGTCCGCGGCGTAGGCGCCCGCGCCGTAGAACACGGGCGTCTGCAGCGCGCCATTGGCCGAATCCGGGTTGTCGCGCGCCAGCAGCCTGCCACCGGCGGCAGGCGCGTACAGGCGGCCGCCCGGGGTGATCACGAGGTTGTAGCTGGGCACCCAGTTGTGCGGCGGCAGCACGTAGTCGCTCTCCTGCGACCAGATGCGCGCGCCGTTGCCGCCGGAGCGCGCTTCGATGCGAAAGCCATCGGTGGCGCCGGTCTTCACCGGCAGCAGCACGGTGTTGCGGTCGGTCACCACCGGCGAGCCGTAATGGATCAGCAAGGTTCCGTTGGGCCGGTATTGCGGCGCGAGGTCCACCGGCGTCGACCAGGCGATGCGGTTGAGGTCTTGCGTCGCGATGCCGGAGACGGCGGCGTGCTGCGCGTCGCGCCCGAACCCCCACCACGCCGGCCCGCTCACGGGCGGCGCGGGCGTGGTCGGCAACGGGTCGACCACGGGGCCGGGCGCGGCGCTGCCGCCACCGCCACCGCCGCCACAGCCGGCCACGGCCGCCAGCGCCAGTGCGCCGAAAATACGCGCGAGCTTCACATGCTTCATGCAGCCTCCAGCAGGCCCTTGCGCTCGATGAATGCAACGACCTCGGCCAGCCCGGCCAGGGTCTTGAGGTTGGTCATCACGAACGGCTTGTCCCGGCGCATGCGCCGCGTGTCGGCTTCCATCACGCCCAGGTCGGCGCCCACGTAGGGCGCGAGGTCGGTCTTGTTGATCACGAACAGGTCGCTCTTGGTGATGCCCGGGCCGCCCTTGCGCGGGATCTTCTCGCCGGCGGCCACGTCGATCACGTAGATGGTCAGGTCGGAGAGTTCGGGGCTGAAGGTGGCGGCGAGGTTGTCGCCGCCGCTTTCCACGAACACGATGTCGGCCTGCGGAAAATCCTCCAGCATGCGGTCGATGGCTTCCAGGTTGATGGACGCGTCCTCGCGGATGGCCGTGTGCGGGCAGCCGCCGGTCTCCACGCCCATGATGCGCTCGGCCGGCAGCGCGCCGCTCTCGGTCAGCAGGCGCTGGTCTTCCTTGGTGTAGATGTCGTTGGTGATGGCGACCAGGTCGTACTTTCCGCGCATCGCCTTGCACAGCATCTCGAGCAGCGTGGTCTTGCCGGAGCCCACCGGCCCGCCGATGCCCACCCGCAGCGGCGGCAGCTTCTTGGTGCGGTTGGCGATGTGATGCAGGCTGGTCATGATCTGAACAATCTCGAGTATTGGGTTTCGTGCTGCGCCGACAGGATGGCCAGCATCGGCGAAAACGCCTGGCGCTGATCGTCGCCCAATGCCAGCGCGCTGTCCACTGCGGCGGGGATTTCTTTGGACAGGCGCAGCAGGATGCGCTGGCCGGCGCTTTGGCCCAGCGGCACCGACTTGATCGCGGCCTGCATCATGTTCTCGGCCCAGCCGAATGCGAAGGACAACAGGCAGTCGCGCACCGGCGAGCTGCCGGCGGCCGCGGCGAGGGCATACGCGACGGGGTAGGTGAGCGGCACCGGTCGCGCGGGCCGCGACCTCCGGCTGCACCGACTTCAGCCACTCCACCAGCGAGCGGCCCATCTGCTCGGTCTGCTGGCGGAATTCGGCGGTCTCGCGCGTCTGCAGGATCCAGCGATTGAGCTCGGCGATGCGATCGCCATCGGCAGCGCGCCAGGCCTTGATCGCTTCGCCCGCCACGGCGAGGTCGGCGCGCGCCAGGCCCAGGTGCAGCTGGTCGGCCAGCCAGGCAGCGGCGGTGGCCTCGTCGCGGACCAGTTCGCGGTCGACCGCGGCTTCGAGCCCTTCGGAATAGGAGAAGCCGCCCACCGGCAAGGCCGGCGAGGCCAGCCAGATCATCTGCAGCAGCGCGGCGTCAGTGCCCGTGGTGGCCATGCTCGTGACCATGGCCGACGGCTTCGCCGGAGTGCCCGTGCGCGTGATCATGCCCGTGGGCATGGCCGCCGCTGCCGCTGTAGGCGCCGCCTTCGGGCTCGAACGCCGCCTGCGCGGGCCGCACGGTCAGGTGCATGGCCCGCAGCATGTCCGCCAGCACGTGGTCCGGCTCGATCTTCAGGTGGTCCGGCTTGAGCTCGATCGGCACATGGCGGTTGCCCAGGTGGTAGGCCGCGCGCACCAGGTCGAAAGGCGTGCCGTGCTCGGTGCAGGGCGTGATCACCAGCACCGGTTGCGGCGCGGCCGTCACCCGCACCAGCGAGCCGTCCTCGGCCACCAGCACGTCGCCGCCGCGGACCACCGCGCCGCGCGGCAGGAAAACGCCCAGGTGCCGCCCCTGCGAGTCGGTGCAGTCGAAGCGGCTTTTCTGCCGGACGTCCCAGTCGAGCTCCACGGTGGCGGCGCGCTTGAGGAGGACGGGGGCGAGGCCATGGCCGTGCGGCAGGATCTTGGAGACTTGGAGCATGTGGCGATCGTAAACTTTGTCATGCCGGGCTCGAGGCTGCCATGACAGCTAGAACAGGAAGTAGCGCTGCGCCATCGGCAGCACCGTGGCGGGCTCGCAGGTCAGCAGCTGGCCGTCGGCGCGCACGGCATAGGTCTGCGGGTCGATCTCCATCCTGGGCAGCAAGCCGTTGTGGACCATGTCGCCCTTGCGCACGTTGCGGATGTTCCTGACGGCGCTCAGGTGCTTGGACAGGCCGAACGATTCCTTGATGCCGGCCGCCAGTCCCGCCTGCGAGACGAAGGTCAGCGAACCCTTGGCGACGGCGCCGCCGAAACTGCCGAACATCGGGCGGTAGTGCACCGGCTGCGGCGTCGGGATCGAGGCATTGGGGTCGCCCATCGCCGCCATGGCGATGAAGCCGCCCTTGAGGACCAGCGCGGGCTTGACGCCGAAGAAGGCCGGCTTCCAGACCACCAGGTCCGCCCATTTGCCGGGCTCGATGCTGCCGACCTCGTGGCTGATGCCGTGCGAGATCGCGGGGTTGATCGTGTACTTGGCGATGTAGCGCTTGACGCGGAAATTGTCGTGACGCTCGCCATCGCCCGGCAGCTGGCCGCGCTGCGCCTTCATCTTGTGCGCGGTCTGCCAGGTGCGCAGGATGACCTCGCCGACGCGGCCCATCGCCTGGCTGTCCGAGCTCATCATGCTGATCGCGCCCAGGTCGTGCAGGATGTCCTCGGCCGCGATGGTTTCCTTGCGGATGCGGCTCTCGGCGAAGGCGAGGTCCTCGGCGATGGCGGGGTCGAGGTGGTGGCAGACCATCAACATGTCCACGTGCTCGTCCAGCGTGTTCACCGTGTACGGCATCGTGGGGTTGGTGGAGGAGGGCAGGAAGTTGGCCTCGCCCACCACGCGCAGGATGTCGGGCGCGTGGCCGCCGCCCGCGCCTTCGGTGTGGAAGGCGCACAGGGCGCGGCCCTTGGTGGCCGCGATGGTGTTCTCCACGAAGCCCGACTCGTTGAGCGTGTCGCTGTGGATCGCCACCTGCGTGTCGGTTTCTTCCGCCACGTCCAGGCAGTTGCTGATCGCCGCCGGCGTGGTGCCCCAGTCCTCGTGCAGCTTCAGCCCGATCACGCCGGCGTTGACCTGCTCGCGCAGTGCGGCAGGCAGGCTGGCGTTGCCCTTGCCGAGAAAGCCCAGGTTCATCGCGAAGGCGTCGGCCGCCTGCAGCATGCGCTCGATGTTCCAGGGCCCCGGCGTGCAGGTGGTCGCGAAGGTGCCCGTGGCCGGGCCGGTGCCGCCGCCCAGCATGGTGGTCACGCCCGAGGCCAGCGCCTCTTCGATCTGTTGCGGGCAGATGAAATGGATGTGGCTGTCGATGCCGCCCGCGGTGACGATGTTGCCTTCGCAGGAGATGATCTCGGTGCCCGGCCCGATGATCATGTCCACGCCCGGCTGCGTGTCCGGGTTGCCGGCCTTGCCGATCGCGACGATGCGCCCGCCCTTGACACCGATGTCGGCCTTGACGATGCCCCAGTGGTCGACGATGAGCGCGTTGGTCATCACCAGGTCCACAGCGCCTCCGGTGCTGTCTCCTGGGCCCGCCTTCGGTGCGTTCGTGCGCTGGCTCTGCGCCATGCCGTCGCGGATGGTCTTGCCGCCGCCGAACTTGACCTCTTCCCCATAGCCGCCGGCGCGCAGCGTGTAGTCGTCCTCGACCTCGATCACCAGCCCGGTATCCGCCAGCCGCACGCGGTCGCCCTTGGTGGGGCCGAACATCTCGGCGTAAGCGCGCCGTCCAATGGTGGCCATGCTAGAGCGCTCCCTGGACCAGGCCGCGGAAGCCGAACACCTTGCGCTCGCCCGCCAGGTCCACCAGTTCCACGGTGCGCTGTTGCCCCGGCTCGAATCGCACGGCGGTGCCCGAGGCGATGTTCAGGCGCATGCCGCGCGCGGCATCGCGGTCGAACTGCAGGGCGCCGTTGGTTTCCGCGAAGTGGTAGTGCGAGCCGACCTGGACCGGCCGGTCGGCGGTGTTGCGCACGACCAGCGTGGCGGTGCGGCGGCCCGGGTTGAGCGCGTGGTCGCCCGCATCGGTGAACAGCTCGCCGGGGATGACCATGTTCATTCCCCGCGCGAGAGCCAGATCGCGAGCGTGGCCAGCACGGCGACCACCAGGAAAGCCCGACGACATCGGTCGCGTGCCAGTGCGTCCGCGGCATGCCGTGCCCGTCGTGGGCCATGCGCGGCCGTGGCGGTCGCCAAGGCAGACGGCGCGGCTGCAAGCGTGCGCGAAATGAGACGCATGATGGATACTCCTCGCGTGAATGGGTTCATACAATCGGCTGGTGCACGGTGACCAGCTTGGTGCCGTCGGGGAAGGTCGCCTCGACCTGGATGTCGGGGATCATCTCGGCCACGCCTTCCATCACGTCGTCGCGCGTGAGGATGGTGCGGCCCTCGCTCATGAGCCGGGCCACGCTCCTGCCGTCGCGCGCGCCCTCCATGACGGCGGCGGAGATCAGCGCCACCGCCTCGGGGTAATTGAGCTTGAGCCCGCGCGCCTTGCGCCGCTCGGCCAGCAGGCCGGCGGTGAAGATCAGCAGCTTGTCCTTTTCGCGGGGGGTCAGTTCCATCGGGTCCTCTTGGGGTGTCAATCGCAATTCACGTGCCATCCATGCGCCAATGTGAAGCACGTGGCCGGCCAACGCGTCAGCCGCATTTTGGTGCGGGCGACCCAATTTGGACAAGCGGATGCCACCAAAACGGGCGCGCCGATCCTTTTGGTGCGGGTCGACGGCCGGCTCAACCTTGGCACATCCCTTGCGTCAAGCCCCCTCGACCCGATGTGGGGTCGCACCTCTCATATTGGAGAAGCCATGAATCGCCGAGGAAACCTCAAACTACTCACCGCTAGCCTGGCCCTGGGCCTGGGCATGGCATCCACCGCGTACGCGCAGTCCAAGGACACCATCAAGGTCGGCGTCCTGCACAGCCTGTCGGGCACGATGGCCATTTCCGAGACCGTGCTCAAGGACACGGTGCTGATGGCCATCGACGAAATCAACGCCAAGGGCGGCGTGCTGGGCAGGAAGCTCGAGCCCGTGGTCGTCGACCCGGCCTCCAACTGGCCCCTCTTCGCCGAGAAGACCAAGCAGCTGCTGACGCAGGACAAGGTCGCCGTGATCTTCGGCTGCTGGACTTCCGTGTCCCGCAAGTCGGTGCTGCCGGTCGTCGAAGAGCTCAATGGCCTGCTGTTCTACCCGGTGCAATACGAGGGTGAAGAGCTGTCCAAGAACGTGTTCTACACCGGCGCCGCGCCCAACCAGCAGGCCATCCCCGCCGTCGATTACCTGATGTCCAAGGACGGCGGCGCCGCCAAGCGCTGGGTCCTGCTGGGCACCGACTACGTGTACCCCCGCACCACCAACAAGATCCTGCGCGCCTACCTGAAGAGCAAGGGCGTGAAGGAAAGCGACATCGACGAGAAGTACACCCCCTTCGGCCACAGCGACTACCAGACCATCGTCGCCGACATCAAGAAGTTCTCGGCCGGCGGCAAGACCGCGGTCGTCTCCACCATCAACGGCGACTCCAACGTGCCCTTCTACAAGGAACTGGGCAACGCCGGCCTGAAGGCCAAGGACGTGCCGGTCGTCGCCTTCTCGGTCGGCGAGGAGGAACTGCGCGGCGTGGACACCAAGCCGCTGGTGGGCCACCTGGCCGCCTGGAACTACTTCCAGTCGATCAAGAACCCGACCAACGCCGAGTTCGAGAAGAAGTGGGCGGCCTACGCCAAGGCCAAGAAGCTGCCCGGCTCGGACAAGCCGCTGACCAACGACCCGATGGAAGCCACCTACATCGGCATCAACATGTGGAAGCAGGCCGTCGAGAAGGCCAAGTCCACCGACACCGACAAGGTGATCGCTGCGATGGCCGGCCAGACCTTCAAGGCGCCGAGCGGCATCGTCTCCAAGATGGACGAGAAGAACCACCACCTGCACAAGTCCGTGTTCATCGGCGAGATCAAGTCCGACGGCCAGTTCAACGTGGTGTGGAAGACGCCGGGCCCGGTCAAGGCCAAGCCCTGGTCGCCGTACATCGAAGGCAACGACAAGAAGCCGGACGAACCCGCGAAGAAGTGACACCGACGCTGTCATCCCGGGCTTGAGCCGGGATCCATGTCACGCTGGCCAGGGACTGGTCGGCGCTTCGGCATGGATTGCGCGGTCGAGCCCGCGAATGACGCTCCCTCTCAGAGAGGCCCCGCAATGTGGGCAGCGTGCTGCCCACTTACAGGTTCTTCCATGTCCATTCGAAGTCTCGTTCTCCTCGCAGCGTTCCTCTTCACGGCCAGCGCCCACGCCCTGACTCCCGTCGAGGCGCGGGCCATGGCGGCGGGGGAGACCGACGCGCGCATCGAGGCGCTCAACAAGGCGGTCACCGCCGCCGACGACAAGACCGCTGCGTTCATCCAGGCGCTGATCGATGACGCCGTGAAGGTTGCCGGTGACAGGGTGTTCGTGGTCAAGGACGGCAAGGGGTTCGATCCGGTGAGCGGGGCCGAGGCGGCGCTGCCCGGCCGATGCCGAAGACGTGATCAACAACAACCGCATGCGCGGCGAGCTCGACAACGCGATGGCGGCGCTCCAGCTGTTCTCCAGGGACCAGAAGCAGCGGGCCGCCGCCATCCAGACCCTGCGCAACGAAAGCGACGAATCGCGCCTGCCGCTGATCGAGAAGGCCTACGCCGCTGAGACCGACGCGCAACTCAAGGAGCAACTCGGGATGGTCCGCGCCGCCGTGCTGCTGGGCAGCAGCGACAAGGCCAAGCGCCTGGAAGCGGCCAAGCTGCTGTCGCAGAGCAACAACCCGGCCACCAAGACGCTGCTGATCGAACGCCTCAAGGTCGAAACCGAGGCCGACGTGAAGTCCACGCTCGAGGCTGCCTTGCGGACCGTGGAGGCGTCGCTCGCCTGGGGCGACAAGATCGGCGCCATCTTCTCCGGCATCAGCCTGGGCTCCATCCTGCTGCTGGTGGCGCTGGGCCTGGCCATCACCTACGGGCTGATGGGCGTCATCAACATGGCGCACGGCGAGCTGATGATGATCGGCGCCTACGCGACCTACGTGGTGCAGGGCCTGTTCCAGAAATACCTGCCCGGCGCGTTCGACTGGTACCTGGTCGCCGCCGTGCCGGTGGCGTTCGCGGCGTCCGCGCTGATGGGCGCCGCGCTCGAGCGCAGCGTGATCCGCTTCCTCTACGGCCGGCCGCTGGAAACCCTGCTGGCCACCTGGGGCATCAGCCTGATGCTGATGCAGCTGGTGCGATCGGTCTTCGGCGCCCAGAACGTCGGCGTGGAGAACCCCAGCTGGATGAGCGGCGGCGTGGTGATCATGGGCAACCTGCAGCTGCCCTGGAACCGCATCGTCATCGTCGGCTTCGCGTTCGCCGTGCTGCTGGGCATGGCCTTCCTGATCGGCAGGACGCGCCTGGGCCTGTTCGTGCGCGGCGTGACGCAGAACCGGCCCATCGCTTCCTGCATGGGCGTGAACACGGCGCGCATCGACACCTACGCGTTCGCGCTGGGCTCCGGCATCGCCGGCCTGGCCGGCTGCGCGCTCAGCCAGGTCGGCAACGTGGGCCCCGACCTCGGGCAGGGCTACATCGTCGACGCGTTCATGGTGGTGGTGCTGGGCGGCGTCGGCCAGCTCGCGGGCACCGTCTATGCCGCGCTGGGCCTGGGCATCCTGAACAAGTTCCTGGAGGGCTGGGCCGGCGCGGTGCTGGCCAAGATCGCGGTGCTGGTGTTCATCATCGTCTTCATCCAGAAGCGCCCGCAAGGCATCTTCGCGGTCAAGGGCCGAACGGCCGAAGCATGAGCCCATCGAAGCCGCCTGCGACGGCCTCCCGCCAAGGCGGCGCTACCGCTGTCGGGCCAGCTCGGTCCGCGGCGGCCCGCGATGCAGTGCCAGCTCGTCCGGTGCTCAGCGCCTGGGCTGGAGCGCCTTCATCGTTGCGCTGGTCGTGGTGTGCGCCATCGCCCCCGTGCTCAATCTCGTGGTGCCGCAGGGCAGCGTGTTCCACATGAGCGACTACGCCGTGGCGCTGGTCGGCAAGATCATGTGCTACGCGATCTGCGCGCTGGCGGTGGACCTGATCTGGGGCTATACCGGCATCCTGTCGCTGGGCCATGGCCTGTTTTTCGCGCTGGGCGGCTATGTGATGGGCATGTACCTGATGCGCCAGATCGGCCGCGACGGCAACTACAAGAGCGACCTGCCGGACTTCATGGTGTTCCTGGACTGGAAGGCGCTGCCCTGGCACTGGACCTTCAGCGACAGCTTCGTCGCGACGCTCTTCCTGATCGTGGCGGTGCCCGGGGTCGTCGCCTTCGTGTTCGGCTACTTCGCGTTCCGCTCGCGCATCAAGGGCGTCTACTTCTCCATCATCACGCAGGCGATGACGTTCGCCGCGATGCTGCTCTTCTTCCGCAACGAGACCGGCTTCGGCGGCAACAACGGCTTCACCGACTTCAAGCGCATCCTGGGCCTGCCGCTCGCCACCCCTTCCATGCGCATGGGCCTGTTCGTGCTGACCGGCGTGACGCTGCTGGCGTTCTTCCTGTTCGCGCGCTGGCTGGTCGCGAGCAAGTTCGGCCGCGTGCTGCAGGCCATCCGCGACGCCGAGTCGCGCGTGATGTTCTCCGGCTACAACCCCATCGGCTACAAGCTGACCATCTGGACGATCTCGGCCATCATGTGCGGCGTCGCGGGCGCGCTGTACGTGCCGCAGGTCGGCATCATCAACCCCAGCGAGATGAGCCCGGCCAACTCGATCGAGATCGCCATCTGGGCGGCCGTGGGCGGCCGGGCCACGCTGATCGGGCCCATCGTCGGCGCCTTCGTGGTCAACGGCGCCAAGAGCTGGCTCACCGTCGCGGCGCCCGAGTTCTGGCTGTACTTCCTGGGCGCGCTGTTCATCGGGGTCACGCTGTTCCTGCCCGATGGCGTTGTGGGCCTGGTCCGCAAGCTGAAGGGGCGTTCGACATGACGCCGGACCTGCTCGAGGAAGGCGCGCGCCGCATCCAGGCGCACCGGCAGAAGGGCGAAACGGGCAGGACCGAGTCCGGCGGCCGGGCCGCGGGCTTCTCGCGCCGGGTCACGCCGGGCGAGGTCGACATCACCCACGGCCGCATCCTGTACCTGGAGGACGTGAGCGTGAGCTTCGACGGCTTCAAGGCCATCAACAAGCTCTCGCTGGACATCGCGCCCGGCGAGCTGCGCTGCGTCATCGGGCCCAACGGCGCGGGCAAGACCACGATGATGGACATCATCACCGGCAAGACCCGGCCCGACGAAGGCACGGTCTTCTTCGGCAGCACCATCGACCTGCTGCGCCACACCGAGCCCGAGATCGCGCAGATGGGCATCGGGCGCAAGTTCCAGAAGCCCACGGTGTTCGAGCAGCTCACGGTGTTCGAGAACCTGGAGCTGGCCCTGAAGACCGGCAAGGGCGTGAAGGCATCGATGTTCTTTCGCCTCGACTCCGTCCAGGGCGACCGGCTGGCCGAGGTGCTGCACACCATCCACCTGGCCGGCGCGGTGAAGCGCCTGGCGGGCACGCTGAGCCACGGGCAGAAGCAGTGGCTGGAAATCGGCATGCTGCTGATGCAGGACCCCGAGCTGCTGCTGCTGGACGAGCCGGTGGCCGGCATGACCGACGAGGAAACCGCGCGCACCGCGGAGCTGTTCCTCACGCTCAAGGGCCGGCATTCGTTGATGGTGGTGGAGCACGACATGAGCTTCATCAAGAGCATTTCGGAGATCGTCACGGTGCTGCACGAGGGCTCGGTGCTGGCGCAGGGCACGCTGGCGCAGGTGCAGAACGACGAGCGCGTGATCGAGGTCTACTTGGGGAGGTGAGCCATGCTCAACGTCAAGAACATCAACCAGTACTACGGCGGCTCGCACATCCTGCGCGACGTGAGTTTCGAGGCGCAGCCCGGGAAGGTCACGGTGCTGCTCGGGCGCAACGGCGTCGGCAAGACCACGCTGCTCAAGGCCTTGATGGGCCTGGTGCCGATCAAGACCGGCACCATCGAGTTCGACGGCAAGCCCATCCACAACGCCACGCCGTACCAGCGCGCCCGCGCCGGCATCGGCTTCGTGCCGCAGGGGCGCGAGATCTTCGCGCGGCTCACGGTGGAGGAAAACCTGCGCATGGGCCTGGCCTACAAGAGCGCGGGCACGCCGATCCCGGCGGAGCTGTTCGAGCTCTTCCCGGTGCTCAGGCAGATGCTGGGGCGGCGCGGCGGCGACCTCTCCGGCGGGCAGCAGCAGCAACTCGCCATCGCCCGCGCGCTGGCCGCGGGGCCGCGGCTGCTGATCCTGGACGAGCCGACCGAAGGCATCCAGCCCAGCATCATCAAGGACATCGGCCGCGTCATCCGCATGCTCGCCGACCGCGGCGACATGGCGATCCTGCTGGTGGAGCAGTACTACGACTTCGCGCGGGAACTGGCTGACGACTACCTGGTGATGGAGCGCGGCGAGTTCATCGCGCGCGGCCCGGGCAAGGACATGGAAACGCAAGGCGTGCGCCAGCTGGTGGCGATTTGAGGCGCGGCTGTAGGCAGGTGCCTACCGGCATTGGGGGTGACGGCGCGCAGGCGCGGCGGCCATCGAGGCGTAACTTGGGGGCATTACCAATCCCTGGGAGATTTCAAATGCCCGTCATCCTCTGGCTTCTCGGTGTGCCGCTGGTCGTCGTTGTGCTGCTGATGCTGTTCAACGTGCTCTGATCAAGGCTTTTTCCTGACCTGGTCGAGCTGGTCGAGATTGCGTCCCGACAGGTCGCCCCGGTCACCGGCGGGGTACTCTCCGCCGCCGGTTTCTGCGGCTTCCTCCGCCCCCTGGTTGGCGTACGGCTGGCGGCCCTTGCCGCCATCCCAGCTCACCTCACTGGGTGTGCCATGTTCGGCCTTCGGGGCCTTCGGATCTTTCCCGGGCGTCTTTTCGCTCATGAAGGGCTCCTTGTTCGCTTCGCCGGCGGTGCATAGCTGGTCCGCTGCAGGGGATCGGCCGCGAGCGCCGTGAACACGGACCCCAGCGGCAGCACCTCCGGCAGCACGTAAGCCACGCTCGCCTGGCTGCGCAGCGGGCTGACATATTCCATGTAGAACTCGTCCGCGACGTGCAGCGAGCCGTCCGAGATGCGCTTGTCATCGGGCGCTTCGGAAGCCAGGCGCTGGCGGCCCCGGCCCGGGGAGGATGCCGACGAAACCCCATGCAGCGACACGCTGGCGTCGGCGTTCGCCCAGACGATGCCGTCGCCGAGCGCCGTCAGGCGGGTGTCGGCGACGAAGCGTCCCGCCGGTGTCGCCGGCACGGCCGGCCCGTCGCCCCGCACGGCGCCCAGCAGGATGGGGGCACTGCCCTGCAGGCGCCCGGCGCTGTCGAAAGCAAAGAGGCGGGCATCGGCCTTGTCGACCACCACGAAGGGCATGCCGGCATGGTCCTGGCTGTCGATGGCCCAGTGCGCCACCCGGACGACTTCCGGTGAGGCGTTTTCGCGCGCCAGGTCCGTTTGCAAAGCCAGCACCGTGTCGGGGCCGGGCATGGCGATCGAAGCCGTGTGGTCGAAAAAAACACCGAAGCCGACCAGTGCGGAGAACAGGCCGGCATAGAAAACCGGGCCCAATGGCCCGGTGGATGAAGAATGGCTTGGCTGGAACACGGTCGCCTTAGCGTAACGACCGTGTCCCACGCGTCTGTAGGACAAATTCCCGTCTACAGGGCGTTGCACCAGCTCATCAGGGCCCGTAGGCAAAGTTCACCGTCACGCCCGTGCCGCCACTGATATTGGCCGGCTGCTCGAGCATTGCGCGTCCCGGTGAAGTGACCTGAACCGTGTACTTGCCCGCAGCCGCGCTGTCGGCCGTGAAAGCGAGCGGGGTGCTGGACGAGTAGGCGGCCTTCACTGGCGCGGCCACCGGCAGGTGGAAGCGGTAGGTGCCCAGCGTCGCATCGACCGGCTGGTTGCCCATCTCGATGGTCGGGCCACCGGTGAGCGTCTGCATGGCGCGCGCATTGGCATCGGTCAGCACCGTGGACACCGTGCTGCTGCCGGAGACCGTGCTCACGGTCACCGTGCCCGTCACGTCCGCCATGGACGACGGCGGCGGCGCGATGGCCGTTGCCGTGCCGCTCACCACCGTGGTGGTCGTGCCGGCCGGAACCCCGGTGACGACCGCGGTCGCGTGGCCGTCGGAGGCGATGACCAGCGTGTAGGTGCCCGTGGTCAGGTAGGGGATGCTGAACCTGCCCGTGGCGTCGGGTGCGGTCGCGCGGATGGTGACGCCGTCCTGCTGCGCAGCGATGGTGGTGCTGCTCAGCGACAAGGTGGTGGTCACGTAGCCCTGGATGCCCGACACGATGCGCGGCACCACCGAGATCACCGGCTTCAGGTTGTAGCGGCCCGAGTTGCCCGCCTTGACGATCGACTTGCAGGCGTCGAAGTCGAGCACCAGGTCGGCCATCTGGCCGGCTTGCACCTCGAAATGGGCCTGGAGCTTCAGGCCGCTTTGCTGCGCGCTCGGAGTGGACAGGGGCGTCTCAGCGCCGCCGGTCGGCATGACCGAGTTGGCCATTGTGCCGGTGCCCGTGGTCGTGTTGCTGGCCAGCACCAGGCGCACCTGCGAGTAATTGCCGGCCGCCAGCGGCATGGTGCCGAGTTCTTCCAGCACGCCGTTGGTCAGGGACAGCAGGTCCACGCGCCGGGCGGGGGAGAGGGTCAGGTCGGTCCAGCCGCCGTCGGCGTCGGCCGCCGTGGCGCTCTGGTTCACGCGCACCTTCTCGATGGTGACGTACACATGGTCGTAGCCGCAGCTCGGCGCGTCGGTCAGGGCGACGCGCAGGGTGCCGTCGCCGGCAGCCACGCTGCTGCCGCCACCCCCGCCACCGCAGGCAGCGAGGATGGCCGCGATTCCCAGCGTTCCTATCCAGCGCACTGCCCTCGTGGCGTGGCGGGCGATATTTGTTTCAGCGGTCATGGTTTCACTTTGGGCGTAGTCAACGGAAGCGCCATGGTGACCAACCCGCTTGGCCGTTCCGTGCCGGAACGTCACAAGAAGTCAGCAAACCGTCCACTGCGCCGCAATGCGTTACCGGGCGGGCAACTTCGCAACAATTGCGGGGTGCGGTTTTCGCGGCACCTGCGCAACAAAAAAGCGGGCTGGTGCCCGCTCTTGTCCCGCGCGAGGGTTGCCGGGTGCTCTCTATTTGGAAGGCACCAGGATCACCGGGTCGGCGGTCTTGGGCTCGACGGTCACCGAGCCGGCGCCCTGGGGCATCACCACGGTTTCCACTTCGCGCAACAGGCCGCCACCGGCCACGCTGCCGCTGGTGCTGCCATAACCCAGCACGCGGGCCTGGCAGGCCGCCTTTTCCTCGCCGGCCAGCACGTCGCAGCGCGCGGCGGCGTTGCTGTCGAACCGGGCGCCGGCGTTGTCGAGCAGGCCGCGCTTCTTGTCGGCCTGCGCGTTGCGCGCTTCCTTCAGGCAGGTGGCCTGGTCCTGCTGGGTTTTGCCGGTCATGCAGGCGTTCACTTCGGCCTGGTAGCTGCCGGACGCGTCGATGCCGGTGGTGCCGGTGGCAACCTGCGCGGTGGCGGCAGTCATCGCGAGCAGCGACGCCACGCCGAAATAGACGACGCTGTGGTGCGAGCGCTTGTTCGTGGGTGCATTCATGAGGAACTCCTGGCAATCGGTTGGATTGGATTGAAGTCTAGGAAGCCCGACAGCACGACCATGCCGGAGGAAGGACCGCATCGACGGCGGCGCGATGCCGGTTGCGGCGTAGGACGGGGATTGCAGCGCGTGGGACGACAGCCCCGGCTGAGTTCAAAGTGCCCAGGTTCGCGGCCGGGTGGCCGGCAGGCCCCAGAGGGCCGGGCGCCAGGCATCGCGGACGGCCTTGAGCAGCCCCAGCGCGGGTTCAACCAGGGGCGCGAGCACGCGAACCGCGACCACCCGGGGACCGGGCGCTGTGGCCCCGGCCATGCCGTGCAACGGATGGGCAGCGATCACCGCGCGCGCCAGGTCGAGCGCCCGGTCGCGCCGCGCGCGCGGCATGTCCGCGCCCGTCGCCAGGAACAGCGTGGCGACGCAACGCTGGCCGGCCAGCCCGAGCGGCCCGTCCATGAGCCGGGCGTCGGCCGCATCGATGCGGGCGCGCTCCAGCCACGCCCCGCGCAGTTCGAGGTGCTGCAACAGGCTTCCCGTCTCGAAAGGCAGTTGCGATTCGGGCAGGCCCAGCGCCGCCACGTCCCAGCCCATCAGCTCGGCGCCCGGCGCCAGGTCCATCACGACGCGGTTCTCGGCGATGCAGCCGCTGTAGCAAAGCGCCTCCAGCGGCAGCCACTCCAGCCGCGCGTCCTGCTCGAGCGCGATGTGCGTGCGCTGCACCGCCGCCTCGCCCTGCGAGCGGTAGAACCGCGAAGCGCCGGGCGTGGTGACCAGTCCATGGGCTTGCGCGCCCGCGTGGATGGCGATCTCCAGCGTGTCGCCGCCCACCAGCCCGCCCGGCGGATGCACCAGCACGTTGTGGCAGACGCCGTCGCCTTCGGGGTACAGCGCCTGCAGGATGCGCAGCGGCCCGTCGTGTTCGAAGCGCGCGACACAGCGGCCGCTTTCCACGCCGTAATCGAGGGACAGCCGTGCGTTCCAGGCCATGGGCTTCGGTCCCGCTCAGGGGTTCTGGGAGCCACGATGGGCCCATGCTGTCGTGTGCTTTTCGAGCACGCTGAACAGCTCGTACATCAACATCGCCATCGCGCCGATGACCACCAGGCCGGCGAACGCCAGCCCCATCTGCATGGCCGAGCCGGCGGAAATCAGCAGGTAGCCGATGCCTTCGTTGGACGCGGTCATCTCCGACACCGTGGTGCCGACGAATGCCAGCGTGATCGCGACCTTCAGGGAGGCGTAGAAGTAAGGCATCGAGCGCGGCAGGCCCACCTTGACCAGCACGTCCCAGCGGCGCGCGCCCAGCACCCGCAGCACGTCTTCCAGCTCGGGCTCCAGCGTGGCCAGGCCGGTGGCGATGTTCACCATGATCGGGAAGAAGGAGATAAGGAAGGCGGTGAGGATCGCCGGCCCGGCGCCGATGCCGAACCAGACCACCAGGATGGGCACGAACGCCGCCTTGGGCAGCGCGTTGAAGGCGGTCATCAGCGGGTAGACCGCGGCATAGGCCATGCGCGAACTGCCGATCAGGAAGCCGAGCAACACGCCGACGACGATCGCCAGGCCGAAGCCGGCCATCGTCACCCAGATAGGTGCGCCAGGCGTGGGCCGCGATGATGCCCCGGAATTCCACCAGCTGGCTCCAGATGCGCGCGGGGCTGGGGAAGATGAATTCGGACACCTCGAAGGCCGAGCAGATCACCTGCCACAGCACGATCACCGCGAACAGCAGCAGCCAGGGCGACCAGCGCTCCAGGAGCCTGTTGTTCATGCGGCCGCCCCCGTGCGGATGGCGCCGATGTGCCCGCGCAGCTCGTGCACGATGTCGGTGAACTCGCGGGTGTAGGTGATCTCCAGGTCGCGCGGGCGCGGCAGGTCGATCTGCTTGCGCACCCTGAAGCGGCCGGGGCTCTTGCTCATCACGTACACGGTGTCGGCGAGGAACACCGATTCGCGCAGGTCGTGCGTCACCAGGATGACGTTGAAGCGCTGCTCGGTCCACAGGTCGCGCAGGATGCACCACAGCTCCTCGCGCGTGAAGGCGTCGAGCGCGCCGAAGGGCTCGTCCAGCAGCAGCATCTTGGGCTCGTGGATCAGCGCGCGGCAGATGCTGGCGCGCTGCTGCATGCCGCCCGAAAGCTGCCAGGGGTACTGGTCCTCGTAGCCGGCCAGGCCGACCTTCTGCAGCAGCCGGCGCGCGCGCTGCTCGTACTCGGCGCGCTTCGCCTTGAAGTTGCTGCGGTAGGGCTCGACGATTTCCAGCGGCAGCAGCACGTTGTCCACCGTCGTGCGCCAGGGCAGCAGCGACGGCGCCTGGAAGGCCATGCCGGAAATCTTCAGCGGCCCCGTGACCGGCTGCCCTTCGACCAGGATGCGGCCGAGCGACGGCTTCTTCAGCCCCGTCGCGAGCTTCATGAAGGTCGACTTGCCGCAGCCGGAAGGCCCGACGATGGCGATGAATTCGCCGCGCGCGACGCTCAGGTCGATCGCCTCGACCGCGTACAGGCCCTGGCGCCAGGGCTTCGTCGTTGTAGGCGAGCCAGACGTCCTGGAAACAGGCGAAAACGTCGCTGGGAGCGGCGCTGTCCCCGTGCGTCATTTCTTCGGCGCGGGGAGGACGCCGTTCAGTTCGGCCTTGGTGGGCAGGAACGAGCCGTTCCACACTGCGTCGGGGTTGACGCGCGTCTTGGTGTTGAACGCGTCCGACACCTGCGAGGCCATGAGCGCCAGGCGCCCGCGCGTTCACCTGGCCGAAGCCTTCGGCGCGCGCGTCGGGGCTGTTGATCACCGTGTCGATGGCCAGCTTGAGCCGGCGCGTCTCCAGCTCGGTGTTGATGATGCCGTCGCGCGCCTTCACGTCGGCGATGGCGGCTTCCGGGCTGGCGATCACGTCCTTCACGCCCTGGTGAAGGCCGACAGGAACGCCTTCACCGCGGCCGGGTTTTCCTTGATCATCTTCGGCGTGGCGATGATCACGTTGCCGTAGAGCTTCACGCCGTAGTCCGCGTACGGAAGCACCACGACGTCCTGCGACTTGACGCCGCGCGCCTCGAGGTTGAGCAGCGAGGTGAAGGTGAAGCCGGTGATGGCGTCGACGTCGCCGCGCGCCAGCATGGTTTCGCGCAGCGGCGGGTCCATGGCCGTCCAGTTCACGCCGGCGATGCCGTTGGCCTTCTGGAAGATCGGAAAGGCGCGGCGCCCGGCGTCGAACACCGGCGCGCCCAGCTTCTTGCCGTTCAGGTCGGCCGGCGTCTTGATGCCCGACTTCTTCAGGGCCATCACCGAGGCCGGCGTGTTGTTGTAGACCATCATGACCGCCACCGGCTTGTTGGGCGCATCGGGGTTGTTGGCGTGGAATTCCATCAGGGCCGCCAGGTCGGCAAAGCCCATGTCGTAGGTGCCGGAGGCCACGCGCGTGCACGGCGCCGCCCGAGCCGTTGCCGGCGTCGATGGTCACGTCCAGCTTGGCGTCCTTGAAATAGCCCTTGGCCGCAGGGGTGAGGAACAGCGCCGCGGGGCCTTCGAAGCGCCAGTCGAGCTGGAACTTGATGGGCGTGGACTGTGCCTGCGCGGCGCCGAAAGCGGCGGCCAGCGCGATCACGGCGGCGGTTTGGAGGACGACCCTCTTCTTCATGGATGACTCCAGGCAATGACGATGGAACGGTGCAAGCAAAAAGGGTGCCGCCGGCCGGCGCGACCCGGGAAGCAGGCATTTTCGCCGCGCATGGGCTGGCGCCCCTGCGGACTTACCCCCGAACCGTTGAGCCTGCGGTGCCGTCTTCTGGCCGGCAAGGGTAGGGCGCGTCCGACGCGCCGACGCGACAAGCGCGCACGCTGAGCCTTTACGGGCGACTACGCGCTGCTGCATGGGCCGCAGACCATATTGCCTCACCGGCCGTTGGTTTAGTGGCGGCGGGTGGTCGGAACCGAGAGGGCCGGCTCGCTTTCAACAACACGCCGTTCGCGGCAAAGGAGTCTCACTATGGGTTTCATGCTCTGGCTAATCGTTGGTGGCATCGTCGGCTGGCTCGCCAGCCTGGTCATGAAGACCGACGGCCAGCAGGGCATCCTGCTGAACGTGGTGGTGGGTATCGTCGGCGCCTTCATCGGCGGCTGGCTGATCTCCCCGATGGTCGGCACGGGCACCATCAACGACGGCTTCAGCATCGGTTCGCTGGTCGTCTCGCTGGTCGGCGCCATCATCCTGCTGGCCATCGTCAACCTGTTCCGCCGCGGCCGCGTCCGCTAAGAAAGCGCCGCAAGGAAAAGATTTCGGCACCCGGCCTTGCGGCCGGGTGCCTTTTCGCGTGACGCGGTCACGCGCTTTGCTTTGGGCGTTCCGCGGGCTTATGAGTAGCCACGCCCGCCACGGCCAGCGCCGTCATGTTGACGACGCGCCGCACGGTGGCCGACGGCGTCAGGACGTGCACGGACTCCGCCGCGCCCAGCAGGATCGGGCCGACCGTGACGCCGTGGCCGCCGGTCATCTTCAGCACGTTGAACAGGATGTTGGCCGCGTCGAGGTTCGGGCAGATCAGCAGGTTGGCCTCGCCGGTCAGCGTGGTTTCCATCAGGCTGCCGTGGCGCACGGCCTCGGACAGCGCCGCGTCGCCGTGCATTTCGCCGTCGCATTCGATGTCGGGCGCCAGCTTGCGCGAACAGGTCGCGCGCCAGGCGCATCTTGCGCGCCGAGGCGCGGCTGGACGAGCCGTAGTTGCGAGTGCGACAGGAAGGCCACCTTGGGCGGCAGGCCGAAGCGCCGCACCTCCTCGGCGGCCATCAGCGCGATGCTGGCCAGCTGCTCGGCGCTGGGGTCTTCGTTGACGATAGGTGTCGGCGATGAACAGCGTGTGCTCCTCCAGCATCAGCGCGTTCAGCGTCGCAAGCCCGGCGCGCCCTTGGCCGTGCCGATCACGTTGCGGATGTGCTCCAGGTGCTCGTCGAAGCGGCCCGACCAGGCCGCACAGCATGGCGTCGGCGTCGCCCAGCTGCACCATCAGCGCGGCGATCAGCGTGTTGGAGCGGCGCACCGCGGCCTTGGCCGCCTCGGGCGTCACGCCGTCGCGGCCCATCAGCTGGTGGTAGGTCTCCCAGTACTGGCGGAAGCGCGGGTCGTCTCTCGGGGTTCACGCATCTCCAAGTCCTGGCCGAGCTGCAGGCGCAGGCCGGCCTTGGCGATGCGCGCCTCGATCACGGCCGGGCCGGCCGATCAGGATCGGCTGCGCCAGGCCGTCGTCGATCACCATCCTGCACGGCGCGCAGCACGCGCTCGTCCTCGCCTTCGGCGTAGGCCACGCGCTTGGCGCGTCGGCGCCGCCTTGGCCGCGGCGAACACCGGCCGCATGAACATGCCGGTCTGGTAGACGAAGCGCGTCAGGGTCTGGCGGTAGGCGTCCATGTCGGCGATCGGCCGCGTGGCCACGCCCGAGTCCGCGGCCGCCTTCGCCACGGCCGGCGCGATGCGCAGGATCAGGCGCGAGTCGAAGGGCTTGGGGATCAGGTAGTCGGGGCCGAACGCCAGCTCCTTGCCCGGCGTAGGCGGCGGCCACCTCGTCGCTGATCTCGGCCTTGGCCAGGTCGGCGATCTCGCGCACGCAGGCCAGCTTCATCGCCTCGGTGATCTTGGTCGCGCCGCAGTCGAGCGCGCCGCGGAAGATGTACGGGAAGCACAGGACGTTGTTGACCTGGTTCGGGTAGTCCGAGCGGCCGGTGGCGATGATGCAGTCGGGCCGCACCGCCTTGGCCAGCTCGGGGCGGATCTCCGGCTCGGGGTTGGCCAGCGCCAGGATGATCGGGCTTGGGCGCCATGGTCTTGACCATCTCGGCCGTCAGCACGCCGGCGGCCGAGCAGCCCAGGAACACGTCGGCGCCCTTCACCACGTCGGCCAGCGTGCGCGCGCTCGGTGTTCTGGGCGTAGCGCGCCTTCGATTCGTCGAGCCGCCGCGCGGCCCTCGTAGATCACGCCCTTGGAGTCGCAGACGAAGATGTTCTCGCGCTTGCACGCCCAGGCCCACCATCACGTCCAGGCAGGCGATGCGCCGCCGCGCCGGCGCCGGAGACCGCGACCTTCACCTCGCCGATGTTCTTGCCCACCAGCTCCAGGCCGTTGAGCAGCGCCGCCGACGAGATGATGGCGGTGCCGTGCTGGTCGTCGTGGAACACCGGGATGTTCATGCGCTCGCGCAGCTTCTTCTCGATGTAGAAGCACTCGGGCGCCTTGATGTCCTCGAGGTTGATGCCGCCCAGCGTGGGCTCCAGCGCCGCGATGATCTCGACCAGCTTGTCCGGGTCGTTCTCGGCCAGTTCGATGTCGAACACGTCGATGCCGGCGAACTTCTTGAACAGGCAGCCCTTGCCTTCCATCACCGGCTTGCCGGCCAGCGGGCCGATGTCGCCCAGGCCCAGCACCGCGGTGCCGTTGGTGACCACGCCGACCAGGTTGCCGCGCGAGGTGTATTCCACGGCCAGCGACGGGTCGGCCTCGATGTCCAGGCAGGGGTAGGCCACGCCGGGCGAATAGGCCAGCGACAGGTCGCGCTGGTTCGACAGCGGCTTGGTCGGCGTGATCGAGATCTTGCCGCGCGTGGGCAGGCGGTGGTATTCGAGCGCGGCTTCGCGCAGTGCTTGCTCGGCCGGGGACAGTTCTGCAGCCATTGGCGTCTCCTTGGGTCTTTCGCAGACTATGGACGCTACTCCAACCCGGGGCCATTCGACCTGCGTAAAACCACGCGGAAGGCATGAAACGGCGGGTTTTTGGCGTGTAGTTGCTTTGGGTCATATTCCCCAAAGGCGCCCTGCCGGCCGACAATCGGCTCATCCCAGCAGGTTTTCCGGGAAACAACACACATGACATCGCGAGACCAACCACCCCCTTCCCCGGAAGAGACCGGGCTGCGCAAGGGCCTGACCAGCTACGGCGACAAGGGCTTTTCGCTGTTCCTGCGCAAGGCCTTCATCAAGGGCGCCGGCTACACCGACAGCGCGCTGGACCGCCCGGTGATCGGCATCGCCGACACCGGCAGCGCCTACAACCCCTGCCACGGCAACGCGCCGCAGCTGATCGAGGCGGTCAAGCGCGGCGTCATGCTGGCCGGCGGCCTGCCGATGGAGTTCCCGACGATCTCGCATCCACGAGAGCTTCGCGCGCGCCGACCAGCATGTACCTGCGCAACCTGATGTCGATGGACACCGAGGAGATGATCCGCGCCCAGCCGATGGACGCGGTGGTGCTGATCGGCGGCTGCGACAAGACGGTGCCGGCGCAGCTGATGGGCGCGGCCTCGGCCGGCATCCCCGCGATCCAGCTGGTCACCGGCTCGATGCTGACCGGCTCGCACCGCGGCGAGCGGGTCGGCGCCTGCACCGATTGCCGCCGCTACTGGGGGCGGTTTCGCGCCGGCGAGATCGACGCGCAGGAGATCGCCGACGTCAACAACCAGCTGGTCGCCAGCGTCGGCACCTGCTCGGTGATGGGCACGGCCAGCACCATGGCCTGCATCGCCGAGGCGCTGGGCATGACCGTGCCCGGCGGCGCGTCGCCGCCCGCCGTCACCGCCGACCGCATCCGCGTCGCCGAGGAGACCGGCGCGCGGGCGGTGCAGATGGCGCGCGACGGCCTGACCATCGACAAGATCCTGACGCCCGAGGCGTTCGAGAACGCGATGCGCGTGCTGCTGGCCATCGGCGGCTCGACCAACGGCATCGTGCACCTGACCGCGATCGCCGGGCGGCGTCGGCCTCGAGGTCGACCTGGACGCGCTGGACCGCATGGGCCGCGAAACGCCGGTGCTGCTGGACCTGAAGCCCTCCGGCCAGCACTACATGGAAGACTTCCACAAGGCCGGCGGCGGCATGGCCACGCTGCTGCGCGAGCTCAAGCCGCTGCTGCACCTGGATGCGCTGACGGTGACCGGCCGCACGCTCGGCGAGGAAATCGAGCGCGCCGGGCCCGGCTTCGCGCAGGACGTGGTGCGCCCGCTGGCGCGACCCGATCTACCCGCAGGGCGGCATCGCCGTGCTGCGCGGCAACCTGGCGCCGGGCGGCGCGATCATCAAGCAGTCGGCCGCCGACGCCGACGCTGATGGAGCACGAGGGCCGCGCCGTGGTGTTCGAGGACGCGCAGGACCTGGCCGACGCGCATCGACAGCGACGACCTCGACGTCACGGCCGACGACGTGCTGGTGCTCAAGAACATCGGCCCCAAGGGCGCGCCGGGCATGCCCGAGGCGGGCTATATCCCGATCCCGCTCAAGCTGGCGCGCGCCGGCGTGAAGGACATGGTGCGCATTTCCGACGGCCGCATGAGCGGCACCGCGTTCGGCACCATCGTGCTGCACGTCACGCCCGAGGCGGCGGTCGGCGGGCCGCTGGCGCAGGTGCGCAACGGCGACCGCATCCGCCTGTCGGTGCGCAACCGCGAGATCAGCCTGCTGGTTGCGGACGAGGAGCTGGCGCGGCGCGTGCGCGAGAACGCCGTCGCCGAGCCGACGGCCGAGCGCGGCTACCGCAAGCTGTTCCTGCAGACGGTGACGCAGGCCGACCAGGGCGTCGACTTCGACTTCCTGCGCGCGGCGGCGATCACCGGCAAGGTGCCGAGGTCCTGACGCCGGCTAGCGAGCCCGCGCGTGGCTCCAGCGCTGCAGCTTTTCGCGCGCGCCGTTGGTCGCCGGGTCCATCATGGCGTCGTGGCCGGCCCGCTTGGCGCACAGCTCGATCACGTAGCCGTTGGGATCGCGGAAGTAGATCGAGTCGATGAAGCCGTGGTCCGAGACGCCGCGCGTCTCGATGCCCGCGCGCCTTGCCCTTGGCCAGCATCTGCTGCAGCGCCGCAGGCTCGACCTCGAGCGCGATGTGCAGGTCGAAGTCGTGCTGCGCCTTGAACTCGAAGGGCATGTCGGGCGCCTCGAAGAAGGCCAGGTACGAGCCGTCGTCGAGCCGGTAGAAGGTGTGCAGCGTGTCGGTCGGGCGGCCGCTCTTGGTTTCCTTGATCTCCAGCGTGCCCGACCAGCGGCAGGCCCAGGAAGTCCTCGTAGAACCGCCGCGTCTCCTCGGAGTCGCGGCAGCGGTAGGCGTTGTGGTGCAGCTTGCGGATCATGGCGGCTCCGTCAAAGCGCCTTCACGCGCCTTGTCCTTGAGCGAGGCGCCATAGCCGTCGATCACCTCGTGGACGGCTTCCAGTTCTTCAGCGCCTTCATGCGGCCCAGCCAGCGGTCGACGTTCGGGTAGGCGGCAAAGTCGCTGCCGGTCGGATCTCGCCCAGCGGCGACGAATCGGCGCGCCGAAGTAGTCGGCGATGGTGATCTGGTCGCCGCACAGGTAGTTGTTGCCGGCACCGAGGATGTGGTCGTTGAGGACCTTCAGCCAGCCTTGGGCGCGCTCCTTGCCCCACTGCAGCGTGGCCGCGCTGCGCCTCGTCGGAGCGCCGTTTGTGGCCCGGGAAGATCTGCGGATAGACGAAGCCGTAGCCATAGTCGCGGCACAAGCTGGGTGTTGATCCAGTCCATGCGCTCGTTCACGCGGGCGCGCTGCCTTCAGGTCCTTCGGGTAGAGCGGCGAGCCGACCTTGTCGGCCAGGTACTTCAGGATGGCGGAGCTCTCCGTCAGGCGGAAGTCGCCGTCCTCCAGCACCGGCATCAGGTGGTTCGGGTTGATCGCCTGCGTAGGGCGGCTTGTAGTGCTCGCCGGTGAAGAGGTCGACGACCTGCAGGTCCAGGGCGATCCCGTTCTCGGCGGCGAACAGCAGGATCGGGCCGGCTGGTGGTGGAGGCGGGGTGGTAGTAGAGCTTCATCGCTGTCTCCTGGCTGTCCGGCTGGGGCGAACATGCCCGCTCGCCGGGGAGGCGATGGTACTGCCGATTGCGTGCGGGCGCTATCGGGGGGCGGCCGGGTCGGGCGCCACCGGGTGCTGCGCCATGATCTCCAGCGCCCGCACCAGCGCCGAATGGTCGGCCTGGCCGTGGCCCAGCGCGGCGCAGGCTTGCATCAGCTGCGCCGCATTGGCCGTCTGCGGCAGCGCCACGCCCAGCGCGCGCGCGCCCTGCAGCGCCAGGTTCAGGTCCTTCTGGTGCAGCTCGATGCGGAAGCCCGGGTTGAAGGTGCGCTTGATCATGCGCTCGCCGTGCACTTCGAGGATGCGCGAGGAGGCGAAGCCGCCCATCAGCGCCTGGCGCACCTTGGCCGGGTCGGCGCCGGCCTTGCGAGGCGAACACCAGCGCCTCGCCCACCGCCGCGATGTTCAGCGCCACGATGATCTGGTTGGCCACCTTGGAGGTCTGGCCGTCGCCGTTGCCGCCGACCAGCGTGATGTTCTTGCCCATCAGCTCGAACAGCGGCTTGACGCGCTCGAACGCCGCCTCGGCTCGCCGCCGACCATGATGGTCAGGCTGGCGGCCTTGGCGCCGACTTCGCCGCCGGACACCGGCGCGTCGAGGTAGTCGCAGCCCAGCGCCGTTGATCTTCTGCGCGAAGTCCTTGGTCTCGATCGGCGAGATCGAGCTCATGTCGACCACGGTCTTGCCCTTGGCCAGGCCCGCGGCCACGCCGTTCTCGCCGAACAGCACCGCCTCCACGTCCGGCGTGTCGGGCACCATGATGAAGATGATGTCGGCGCGCTCGGCCACGCCGCGCGCGCGTGGCGCAGAGCGGTGGCGCCCGCGTCGGCCAGCTCCGGCGGCACCTTGCTGCGGGTGTTGACGAACAGCTTGTGGCCGGCCTTCGAGCAGGTGGCCCGCCATCGGCGCGCCCATGATGCCCAGGCCGATGAAGCCGAGCTTGAGTCCTGATTTGGTCATGTCAGTGTGTCCTGTCGTGGGGTTCATGCGCGCCAGCGCGCTGCGCGCCAGCCCAGGCCTTCGGCCGTGGTGCGTCCGCGGCTTGTATTCGCAGCCGATCCAGCCGTCGTAGCCGATGCGGTCGAGGTGCGCGAACAGGAAGGGGTAGTTGATCTCGCCGGTGCCCGGCTCGTTGCGGCCCGGGTTGTCGGCCAGCTGGATGTGGCCGATGCGCGGCCAGGTGCTTGCTGCAGCGTCGCGGCCGAGCTCGCCTTCCATGCGCTGCGCGTGGTAGATGTCGTACTGCACGAACAGGTTGTCCGCAGCCGACCTCGTCCAGGATCGCGAGCGCCTGCGTCCGTGCGGTTGAGGAAGAAGCCGGGAATGTCGAAGCGTGTTGATCGGCTCGATCAGCAGCCGGATGCCGGCCTCCTTCAGCTCGGCCGGCCGCGAAGCGCAGGTTGGCGACGAAGGTGCGTGCGCAGCGTCGCGCGCCGACGCCGGCCGGCAGCTTGCCGGCCAGGCAGTTGAGCTGCGGGCAGCCCAGCGCCGTGCGCGTACTCGATGGCCCGGCCGACGCCGTCGCGGAACTCGTCGACGCGGTCCGGGTGGCAGGCGATGCCGCGCTCGCCCGCGTCCCAGTCGCCGGCCGGCAGGTTGTGCAGCACCAGCTTCAGGCCGTTGGCGCGCAGCGCGCTGCGGCCAGCTGCTCCTTGCGGGTAGGCATAGGGAAACAGGAACTCCACCGCCTCGAAGCCGGCCTGCGCGGCGGCGTCGAAGCGGTCGAGGAACGGCAGCTCGTTGAAGAGCATCGTGAGGTTGGCGGCGAAGCGGGGCATGGATTCCTTGTCCTGCGGTGGCTCGTCGTTCAGTCGAGCATGGCGGCGATGGCCGTCGGCGCGTCGGCCCGGCGATGTCGGCCAGCGGTCCTCGAACTCGTTGATGTTGTCGATCTCGGTGCCCATCGCGATGTTGGTGACGCGCTCGAGGATCACCTCGATCACCACCGGCACCTGGAACTCCGCCATCCAGGCCTCGGCCTGCTCGATCGCGGGCCGCAGCTCTTCCTGCCGGTGCACGCGGATCGCCTTGCAGCCCAGGCCCTCGACCACCTTCACGTGGTCGACGCCGTAGCTCGCTCGGGCGCGTCGGTCTCGGCACGTTGATGTTGTCGAAGGCGAGCTGCACGCAGTAGTCCATGTCGAAGCCGCGCTGCGCCTGGCGGATCAGGCCGAGGTAGGAGTTGTTCACCACCACGTGGATGTAGGGCAGCTTGAACTGCGCGCCCACCGCCAGCTCCTCGATCATGAACTGGAAGTCGTAGTCGCCCGACAGCGCCACGATCTTGCGCGTCGGGTCGGCGGCGCGCACGCCCAGCGCCGCCGGCATGGTCCAGCCCAGCGGGCCCGGCCTGGCCGCAGTTGATCCAGTGGCGCGGCTTGTAGACGTGCAGGAACTGCGCGCCGGCGATCTGCGACAGGCCGATGGTGGTGACGTAGCTGGTGTCGCTCGCCGAAGGCGTTGTTCATGCACTGGTAGACGCGCTGCGGCTTCATCGGCACGTCGTCGAAGTTGGTCTTGCGCAGCATCGTGCGCTTGCGCTCGCGGCATTCGGCCGGCCCAGTCCGCTGCGGTCCGTCAGCTTGCCGGCGGCCTTCCGCTCGCGCGCCACCTGCACGAACAGCTCCAGCGCCAGCCTTCGCGTCGGAGACGATGCCGAAGTCGGGCGCGAACACGCGGCCGATCTGCGTCGGCTCGATGTCGACGTGGACGAACTTGCGGCCCTTGGTGTAGACCTCGACCGAGCCGGTGTGGCGGTTGGCCCAGCGGTTGCCGATGCCGAGCACGAAGTCGCGAGGCCAGCATCGTGGCGTTGCCGTAGCGGTGGCTGGTCTGCAGGCCGCACATGCCGGCCATCAGCGGGTGGTCGTCGGGGATGGTGCCCCAGCCCATCAGCGTGGGGATCACCGGCACGCCGGTGAGTTCGGCGAACTCCACCAGCAGGTCGGAGGCGTCGGCATTGATGATGCCGCCGCCGGCCACGATCAGCGGCCGCTCGGCCGCCTGCAGCATGTCCAGCGCCTTCTCGACCTGCGCGCGCGTCGCCGCCGGCTTGTAGACCGGCAGCGGCTCGTAGGTGTCGATGTCGAATTCGATCTCGGCCATCTGCACGTCGAACGGCAGGTCGATCAGCACCGGGCCGGGGCGGCCCGAGCGCATCAGGTGGAAGGCCTGCTGGAAGGCGCCGCGGCACCTGCGCCGGCTCGCGCACCGTGACCGCCCACTTGGTGACCGGCTTGGCGATGGACTCGATGTCGACCGCCTGGAAGTCTTCCTTGTACAGCCGCGCGCGCGGCGCCTGGCCGGTGATGCACAGGATCGGGATGGAGTCGGCCTGGCCGAATAGAGGCCCGGTGATCATGTCGGTGCCGGCCGGCCCGGAGGTGCCGATGCACACGCCGATGTTGCCGGCCGCGGCGCGGGTGTAGCCCTCGGCCATGTGCGAGGCGCCCTCGACGTGGCGCGCCAGGATGTGGGCGATGCGTGCCCCGCTCGCGCAGCGCCGCGTACAGCGGGTTGATCGCCGCGCCCGGCACGCCGAAGGCCTGCGTGACGCCTTCCTTTTCCATCACCAGCACCGCGGCCTGGGCGGCTGTCATTCGTGCCATCTGGTTTCTCCTGAAGCGATAACGATGGGTCGAATGTATTGACGCGGGGGCGGGCGCAGAAGTGGGCGGCGGGCCATAAAACCTATTCCAGGACGGAATGAATAGCCTTTTCCCGGTTTCCGTTGCCCGGAAGTTAGCACCTTCAGGCGTTCCCATTCGTTAGCGCAGCTGCATGATGAATGTAGCGGCAGCTAGTTTGTGTTTTGAATGCGCTGCCTTAACTTCTGCCACTCGCAGTTCCAGGTTTCGCCGCGCTGGCGGCTCTTTCCATGAAGGAATCCAGATGAGTCTTCAACTTCTCCGTGTCGCCGGCTTGCTCGCATTGGGCCTGCTGACCACCTCCTACGGCGCGGCGCAGGACGCCGGCGCCAAAGGCGGAACCCTTGTCGTGGCCGAGGACGTCGTGCCGCAGACGTTCGATCCCACGCAGTCCTCGCAGATCCGCACCTGGTACATGTGGCAGCTGGTCTATGAAGGCCTGGTCCGCGCCGACGTCTCGGGCAAGATCCTGCCGGTGCTGGCGACCAGCTGGACAGTGGACAAGGCACAGACCACCTTCGACTTCACGCTGCGCGACGGCGTGAAGTTCTCCGACGGCTCGCCGGTGACGGCGGACGACGTGGTGTTCTCGTTCCAGCGCCTGAACGAAAAAGGCCTGCCCTACGCCAAGGACCGCTTCAAGTCGCTCGACTCCGTGGCCAAGCTGGACGACAAGCGCGTTCGCTTCAAGCTCAAGCAACCCGACGCCGGTTTCCTGCTCAACCTGGGCAGCCCGTTCGTGGTGGGCTCGGCCATCCTGAGCCAGAAATGGGCCCAAGCGCACGACCCCAAGCGCGAGATGATGGGCACGGGCCCGTTCAAGATGGTCTCGTACACGCCCAACCAGCAGCTGGTGCTCAAGCGCAATGACGACTACTGGAACAAGGAAGGCGCCGCGAAGGTGTCCGACCTCACCATCCGCTACATGCCGGAGCAGTCGGCGCAGATCGCTGCGCTCAAATCGGGCCAGATCGACCTGATGTTCCCCAGTGCCGAAGGCAAGCTGCAGTTGAAGGGCGACGCGTCCGTCACCGTGGTGCAGGTGAGCTCCACCAATACCGTGCGCCTGAACGTCGGCACCAACCGCGCGCCCTTCGACAACGTCGACGTGCGCCGCGCCATTTCGCTCGCGATCAACCGCCCGGCCATGGTGCAGGGTGCGTTCCTGGGTGAAGCCGTGCCGAGCGCACAGCTGCCGCCGTCGTACACCTGGGCGCCGAAGATGGAATCGCTCAAGTACCACAAGTACGACCTGGCGCAGGCCAAGGCGCTGCTGGCGAAGGCCGGGTATCCCAACGGCCTGGACATCACGCTGAACCACCTCGCGGGCTGGGCGACTTACCTCGACCGCTTCGCCGAACTGCTCAAGACGCAGCTCGCGCAAGCGAACATCCGCGTCACCATCCAGGCCAACCAGAACGCCGTCTGGCTGGACAAGCAGAACAAGGCCGACTACCAGATCATGGACAACGAATACGCCTTCCAGGCCGACCCGATGTTCTACCTGATGCCGCGCCCCGGCCGCCAGGGCCCCAACCCGCCCGAACTCGACGCCCAGATCGCCAAGGCCCAGGCCGCATCGGCCGAGGACTACCCGGCCCAACTGGCCAAGCTGGCCGTGATGGAAGACGACCTGGTCTTCCCGGACATCACCATCGCGGCGCGCAACGCCTGGGTGGCCTATAGCGGCAAGGTCAAGTCGGCCACGCCCGACCCGACGCTGTCGCGCACCTTCCTCGGTGGCGTGACGCTGAAGTGATCCGGAAGTGAAGGACCCGGTCCTCAAGGTCAGCGGCCTCACCACGCGCTTTCGCACCGGCTACGGCACGGTGACGGCCGTGGACGGCGTGTCGTTCACGGTGGGCCGTGGCGAAACGCTGGGGCTGGTCGGCGAGTCCGGCTCGGGCAAGAGCGTCACCGCCATGTCGGTGCTGCGGCTGGTGGCGCCCCCGGGCCGCATCGAGGCCGGCTCGGTCGAGCTCAACGGCGTGAACCTGCTGGCACTGGGCGAAGAAGAGATGCGCCAGCAGCGCGGCACCCAGGCCGGGATGGTGTTCCAGAACCCGATGACCGCGCTGAACCCGGTGTTCAGCGTCGGCTGGCAGATGGGCGAGGTGTTGAAGGCGCACGGCCGTGGCGATGCGGGCTCGGCGGCGATCGAGCGGGCGCTGGCCGACGTCGGCATGCCCGACCCGCAGCGCCAGGCCGCGTCCTACCCGCACCAGATGTCCGGCGGCATGCGCCAGCGCGTGGTGATCGCGATGGGCATGCTCAACGAGCCGAAGCTGCTGATCGCGGACGAGCCCACCACCGCGCTGGACGTGACGATCCAGGCGCAGGTGCTGGACCTGATGAAGCGGCTGACCCACGACCACGGAACGGCGCTGCTGCTGATCACGCACAACATGGGCGTCATCGCCAAGATGTGCGACCGCGTCGCCGTGATGTATGCCGGCGAGATCGTCGAGCAGGCGCCGGTGCGCGAGCTGTTCGCCGATTCGCGCCATCCCTATACACGCGGCCTGCTGCGCTCCATTCCGCGCATCGACCAGCCGCGCGGCCAGCTGCACACCTTGCCCGGCGCGCCGCCGGACATGGCCGCGCTGCCCTCGGGCTGCCGCTTTCGCGACCGCTGCGCCTTCGCGCAGGAGCGCTGCAAGGCCCATCCCGACCTGCTCGAAGTCGCCCCCGGCCATGCCACGCGCTGCTGGGTGGCGCAAGAAGGCGGTTCGCTGGCCGACCCGCCCGCAAGGACAACGCCGGAGCCTGCCGATGCGCTCTGAGCCGACCCGCCCCCTGCTCGAAGTGCAGGGCGTCATGAAGCACTTCCACATCGCCGCCAGCGCCGGGCGCGCGGCCGGCACGCTGCGCGCCGTCGACGGCGTTTCGCTGGCGCTGGGCGCGGGCGAGACACTGGGCGTCGTCGGTGAGTCCGGCTGCGGCAAGTCGACGCTGGCCCGCCTCATCGTGGGGCTGCTGGAACCCACCCAAGGCACGATCCGCATCGACGGCGGCGACATCTGGGAAGCGGGCGCCGCGGGACGCGAGCGCCGCCGCAACTTCCAGATGGTGTTCCAGAACCCGGCCGGCTCGATGAACCCGCGGCGCACCGTGGGCGCCAGCGTCGCCGAGCCGCTGCAGGCGCGCGGCATCCGCGACACCGCCGACGAAGTGGCACGCATGCTCACGCTGGTCGGGCTCAGCCCGAAGATGGCCGCGCGCATGCCGCACCAGATGTCCGGCGGCCAGCAGCAGCGCGCCTCGATCGCCCGCGCGCTGATCGCCAACCCGAAGCTGGTGGTGCACGACGAGGCGGTGGCCTCGCTCGATATTTCGCTGCAGGCGCAGATCCTCAACCTCCTGGTCGAACTGCAGGAGAGGCTGGGCACTTCCTACGTGTTCATCAGCCACGACCTGGCGGCCGTGCAGGCCATCAGTCACCGCGTCATGGTGATGTACCTGGGCGAGGTGGTGGAGATGGCGACGGCGGCCGTTTTCGCGGCGCGGCCCCGCCATCCCTATTCGATCGCATTGCGCAATGCCACGCTGCTGCCGGACCCGGTGCTGGAGAGCGGCCGTTCGGGCCTGGTGCTGCGCGGCGACGTGCCCAGCCCGATGAACCCGCCTTCGGGCTGCCGCTTCCGCACGCGCTGCCCGCTCGCCGACGAGCGCTGCGCCGCGGGCGCGCCGCCTCTGCACGATGTGGGGGGTGGCCACCTGGTGGCGTGCCACTTCCCCGATGCGGCCGAGCGGCTGGCATCCGGCTCGGTGCCGCCCTTCAGACATGAACCCCGCGGAGGCGCTCGCATGATGAAACTGCTCGCTCGCCCGGCTGGGCGCCATGCTCGCCGTGCTGTTCGCGGTGTCCGTGCTGGTGTTCGCCATGGGCTCCCTGATCCCTGGCGACCTCACGAGCGTGATCGTCGGCCAGGAGGGTGCGACCGAAGAGCAGTTCGCGAAGGTTCGCGCCGATCTCGGCCTCGACAAACCCTTGCCGGTGCAGTACGTACGCTGGCTGGGCCACGCATTGCAGGGCGACTTCGGCACTTCGCCGATCACCGGGCGCAGCGTGACGGCCGACCTGGCGCAGCAGATCCCGGTGTCGGTGGAGCTGGCGCTGCTGTGCCTGCTTTTCTCCACGGCGCTGGGGTTGCCCGCCGGCATCCTGGCGGCGGTGCATGCCAACCGCAGGCTGGACGTGTTGATCCGCTCCCAGTTGCTGATCGCCTTTTCGGTGCCCACCTTCGTCGTCGGCATCCTGGTGCTGCTGGTGGGCTCGCGCCTGGCGCCCGACCTGTTCCGCATGTCGTTCACCGCGTGGTCGCAGGACCCGGCGGCGCACATCCGCTCGATGGTGATGCCGCTGCTGACCATCACGATCCCGATCACCGCGATGACGATGCAGATGACCCGCAGCGCGATGCTCGAAGTGCTGGGCGACCCGTTCATCGTCACCGCCCGCGCCGTCGGCGTGCGATTGAAGCGCATCTACTACCTGCATGCGCTGCGCAACGCGTTGCCGCCGATCATCACCTTCATCGGGTTCCAGTTCGGCGTGATGCTGGGCGGCCTGATCGTGGTGGAGCAGATCTTCAGCCTGCCCGGGCTGGGCCGCGGGATGCTGGAGGCGATCTCCACCCGCGACTACCCGATGGTCACCGCCACCACCCTGGTCTTTGCCGTGAGCTTCGTCCTGATCAACGCGTTGATCGACATGCTGTACCCGGTGCTGGACCCGCGCCAGAGGCCCCGATGACTTCCGATCCAGCCACCGACGCTTCCGTCATGGACACCGCCGCCGCGCCCGCCAGGGTGTGGCGGCAGGGCTTCGTCGCCGACCTGCTGCGCCACCGGGGCGGGGTCTTCGGCGTCGCCGTGATGGGCCTGTTCATCGTGCTGGCCGTGCTGGGCCGGCTGCTCACGCCGTACGACCCGAACGTGGGTGAACTGGCCAGCACCCTGTCCGGCCCCACGTGGCAGCACCTTCTTCGGCACCGACGAGCTCGGCCGCGACACCTTGAGCCGGGTGATCGACGGCTCGCGCATCGCCGTGATCGTGGCCCTGCTGTCGGTGGCGATCGCGGCGGTCGCGGGGGTGGCCATCGGCGTCACCGCCGGCTACTTCGGCGGCAAGATCGACACCGTCCTCAACCGCAGCCAGGACGTGCTGTTCGCCTTTCCGACGCTGTTGCTGGCCATCATCATCGTGGCCGTGCTCGGCCCGGGGCTCTTCAACGCGGTGCTGGCCATCGCCATCGTCTACACGCCGCGGTTCGCCCGCATCGCGCGAGCCAGCGCGCTCAGCGTCAAGACCAGCGAATACCTGGAAGCCGCGCGGCTGGCGGGGGTCACGACACCCGCGATCCTGGTGCGTCACATGCTGCCCAACGTGCTGCCGTCGGTGATCGTGCTGGCGGCCCTGAGCATGTCGACGGCGCAACTGGCTTACGCGTCGCTGAGCTTCCTGGGGCTGGGCGTGAGCCCGCCGCAGGCCGACTGGGGCAGCATGCTGTCCAAGGCCCGCGACTTCATCACCATCGCGCCCTGGCTCACCGTGTGGCCGATCGCGGCCCTGGTGGCGCTGATGCTGGCCTTCAATGTGCTGGGCGACGCCATCCGGGACGTGCTCGACCCGCGCCACAGCAGCGGCGCCCGTCCGGAGACGGCACTGTGACCCAGCTACCCATCGATGTCGTCCTCCATCCGCAGCGCCCGCCCGGCGTGGAGGCCTTCCTGCGCTCCGTGCCGCAAGTCCGGCTGCATACGCCCGACGACGAGGAGGGCGTGGTGCGCGCGCTCGATGCGGGAGCCCGGGTGCTGGCCACCTACATCTGGCGCGACGCCTTCCTGCGGCCGTCGCTGCGCTGGATCGCGGGCATGGGCGCGGGCACGGAGCAATACCCGCTGGCGCAGCTCGAAGCCCGCGAGGTGGTGCTGACGACCGCGGCGGGCGTGCATGCCGGCTGTGTCGCGGAGCACGCCTTCGCCCTCATGCTCGCGCTGACGCGGCGCGTGGGCGAAGCCGTCCGGCACATGGGCCGGCGCCACTGGCAGGCGCTGCCGGGCGAGGAACTCGCCGGCAAGAAGCTCGCCATCGTCGGGCTGGGCCGCATCGGCGAAGAGATCGCGAAACGCGCGGCAAACTGGGACCTCCAGATCGTGGGCGTCAAGCGCGACCCTGCCGGTTACCGTGGCTGCGTGTCGCACGTGCGTTCCGCGGTCGAACTGCCCGAGGTTTGCGAGTGGGCGGACATCGTGGTGCTGTGCGCGCCGGCCACACCGGATCGCCGCTGGATGGTCGGGCAAGAGGAGCTGCGGCGCCTGGGCGCGGGCTGGATCGTGAACGTCGGCCGGGGCAGCCTGATCGACGAACCCGCGCTGGTGCAAGCACTGACTGCGGGTGCGTTGCGCGGCGCGGGCCTGGACGTGACCGCCACCGAGCCGCTGCCGGCCGACTCGCCGCTGTGGGACCTGCCCAACGTGGTGGTCACGGCGCACAACGCCGGTGACAGTCCCGGCTACGGCCCCCGCTGGGGCGCACTGTTCCAGCAGAACCTGGCCGCGTTCCACGCGTCGGGCGAATGGGTCAACCGGGTCGCGGCCCAGGCCGGGGGCGCGTCGTGAGCCGCCGGGCCGCTCCCACGGCGCATGGCACCGCAGCACGCAGTGCGGAGGTTGCCCAATGAGCCGCCACTTCGTCATGCTCGCGTCGGAGGATGCGCCCACCGAAGCCTGGGCCCAGGCCGTCGCGGCAGCCGCGCCGGGCTTGCAGGTGTCGATTGCCCACGACCGCGCGCAGGCGCTGCGGCTGTTGCCGCAGGCCGACGCCGCTTTCGGCACGCTCGACGCGCAACTGCTTGCCGCGGCGGGCAAGCTGGCCTGGCTGCAGGCGCCACAGGCGGCACCGCCCGCCGGCTACTTCTTTCCGGAACTGGTCGACCATCCGGTGCAGGTGACGAATTTCCGCGGCATCTACAACGACCATGTGGCTGTGCACGCGATGGCGATGCTGCTGGCGATGGCCCGCGGCCTGCCGCGCTACATGCGCCAGCAGGCGCGGGCCGAATGGACCCGGCACCTGGCTGACGCAGGACGTATTGAACCTGGCCGAGAGCACCGTGCTGGTCGTCGGCGTCGGCGGCATTGGCGCCGAGATCGCCAGGATGGTCGCCGCATTCGGTGCCCGTGTGCTGGGCATCGACCCGCGCCGCACGGACTTGCCCGAAGGCGTGCAGGCCATGTTCACGCCGGATGCACTCGATCGGCTGCTGCCTGCGGCCGACGCCGTGATCCTGACCTTGCCCCACACGCCGCAAAGCGAGGGGTTGATCGACGCCGGGCGGCTTGCGCTGATGCGGCCGCACGCGCTGCTGGTCAATATCGGTCGCGGTGCGACGGTGCGGCTCGAGGCGCTGACCGACGCGTTGCGGCACGGGCGCCTGGGCGGCGCGGCGCTGGATGTGTTCGAGCAGGAGCCCCTGCCGCCGGAACATCCGCTGTGGCGGGAGCCGCGCGCCTTGCTCACCCCGCATGTCGCCGTGGTCGGCCCGCACATCGTCGAGCGCCGGCTGGCCGTGCTGTGCGACAACGCGCAACGCTTCGTCTCCGGGCAGCCGCTGCGCAACCTGGTCGACAAGGCCCTCTGGTACTAGGACTTTCATGCGATCCATCCCATCGTCGGCCTTTGTATTCGCCACGGACCTGCTGGGCGAGGGCTATGACCAGGTGCTGGACAACCTGCAGGCGCGCGGCGGGCTGGGCGGCGTTTCGCTGGCCGCGACCTACCACGACGCGCGCGACGTGTTCCCGCACAACCCGAAGTACCACGTGCACCGCCACGAAGGCGACGTGGCCTGGTTCGCGCCGCAACTGCAGCGCTACGAAAGCGGACTCGCGCCACGAATGGCCGCCGCGGCCCAGGGCGCCGACGTGCTGCAGGCGTTGTGCGACCGCGCCGGGCCGCGCGGCATGCCCGTGGACGCCTGGACGATCTTCCTGCACAACTCGCAGCTGGCCACCGAGCACCCGGACTGCGCGACCCGCAACGTCTATGGCGATCCCTACCTCACGGACCTGTGCCCGGCCAACCCCCGTGTGCGCGCCTACTGCCGCGAGCTGGCCGCCGATATCGCGCGCTACCCGGTGCGCCGGCTGATGGCGGAGAGCCTGCATTACCGCCCGCTGGAGCACGGCGAGCACCACGAGCGTTACCTGATCGACCTGCCCGCGCAGGCCCGCACACTGTTGGGCTTGTGCTTCTGCGACCACTGCCAGGCCGTGGCGCGCCAGGGCGGCGTCGCCATCGGCCGGCTGGCCGCCGCCGTGCGCGCCGCGCTGGAGCCGGTCTGGCTGGGCCAGTTGCCGCACGGCCATGGCGGTCCGCTGCTGGACGAGGATGCGCGGGCCGAGCTGGCGGCCTACGTCGAAGTCCGGGCGGGCGTCGTCACCGAGCTGGTCGGGGAAGTCCACCAGGCGATGGCCGGCTCGGGCGTTGCGCTCAGCTTCATCGATCACGCCGGCGCGATGTCGCATGTGATGCTGGGCACCAGCGCCGACGACGAAGTGACGGAGTCGTCGCGCAAGCTCGGCATCGACCTGCGTGCCGTCGCTGCGGCTTGCGATGAAATCGCGGTGCTGGGCTATGTGGACACCCCGCAGCGCCTGCAAGCGCTGCTGGCGAGTTACGCGCAGGCGCTGGGTGCCGGTTCCACCTTCTCCGTGGCGTTGCGGCCGCTGGTGCCCGATTGCCGTGTCGAGGCCAACCTGGCGTCCAAGGTCGCGGCGGTGCTCGAGTCGCCCGCGACGGCCGTCGCCTTCTACCACTACGCGATGATGCCGTTGAATCGCCTCGACTGGATCCGGCGCGCACTGCACGGTCATGGTGCGGGCGAGCATCCGTCGCGCGCACCCGCCGAAAGGTCGTCGACATGAAAGTTCTCGTGACAGGGGCGGCCGGCCACGTGGCCACGCTGGCGATGCCGGGGATGGAAGGGCGTCACGAGCCTGTTGCTCACCGACTTGAAAGAGCCCGCGCGCATGCCCGCGGGCGCCGGGTTCCGTGCGATGAGCCTGCTGGAAGCCAGCGACGCCACGATGGCGGAGCTCTTCCGCGGCGTCGATGCCGTCGTCCACAGCGCCTATGTTCCGTCGGGCCAGCCCGACGTCTACAGCCCGCAGCCGCCCCAGCTGGACCGCTTCGACGCCGAGTTGGCGAACATCCGCATGGCGCAGCGCGTCTATCGCTTCGCGTTCGAAGCGGGCGTGAAGCGTGTCGTCATCGTCTCCTCCAACCATGCGGCCGACTGGTACGAGCACCAGCAAGTCCACCGGCTGCAGCGTGAGACGGTCTATCCGCAGGACCTGCCGCTCTCCGACAACTTCTACGGCTGGTCCAAGGCCTCGTACGAACTGCTGGCCTATCCGTATGCCTGCGGGACCTTCGGCCGGCAGCTCGAGATGGTGATGCTGCGCATCGGCTCTCCCTATCCGATCGATGTTTCGCGCTACGAGCCCGGCGCGACCCGCGCCGCAGTCGAGCCTGTCCCGGCCCGGCGGGCCCGCCGCCTTCAAGCGCGCCCTGGGCGCCTGGCTGAGCGACGGCGACTGCGCAGCGCTCTTCCGCTGCGCCCTGGAAGCACCGCTGGCGCTGTCCGCCGACGCCGTGCCTTGGGTCGTCGCCTATGGCATCTCCGACAACACCCGTGCATTCTGGTCCCTGGAGTCGGCACGGCGCGTGCTCGGCTACAACCCCCACGACGACTCCGAAGCGGTCTATGCTGACGCTGTCAACCGGCTGCTCACCGCCCGCCGGCCCGCGTACGGCGGGCGCCTCGGGCCACCCCGATCCTGACCCCATTCCCGTCACTCCACCCACCCGAACTTTCACGAGGCCCAACCATGCTTAGACGACTCCTGCTGCCGATGCTCCTTCTCGCGGGGCTGGCCGCCGCGCAGCCCGCGCTGGCCGCTTACCCCGAAAAGCCGATCCGGCTGATCGTTCCTTCCGCCCCCGGCGGCGCCCCCGATGCGCTGATGCGCGCGCTGGGCCAGCAGCTGTCGGTGCAGATGGGCGTGCCCGTCGTGATCGACAACAAGCCCGGCGGCTCCTACGTGATCGGGACGATGGACCTGGTGAAGTCGCCGCCCGACGGCTACACCCTGGCCTACGGCAACGTGGTGTCCCTGGCCACCAACAGGTCCCTGCTGGCCAACATCCCCTACGACGTGGACAAGGACCTGACGCTGATCGGCAACGCGCTGCGCGTGTCCAACCTGATGATCGTCAACAACGACGTGCCGGTGAAGACGGTGACCGAGCTGATCGCCTACGCGAAGAAGAACCCGGGCAAGCTCGCCTTCGCGTCCGACGGCAACGGCACCACGGCGCACCTGGGCGTGGAGCTGTTCAAGGCCATGACCGGCACGCACCTGCTGCACGTTCCCTACCGCGCCGCGACGTCGGCCGTGACGGACCTGATCGGGGGCGGCATCCAGCTGATGATGGTCAACGCGCCGGTGTCGGGTCCACTGGTGCAGGCCGGCAAGGCGCGCGCCCTGGGCATCTCTTCGCCGCAGCGTTCCCCGACCTATCCCGACATTCCCACCATCGCCGAGTCCGGCTTGCCGGGCTTCGAAGTCACGGCCTGGGGCGGTCTCGTCGGCCCGGCCCACATGCCCAAGGACGTCGTCGCCCGCCTCAATGCCGAAATGCGCACGGCGCTGGCCAGCCCGGCGGTGCGCGAGCGCTTCCGGATGCTCGGCGCCGAAACCGCGTACAGCTCGCCCGAGGAATTCCTCGAGCTGTCGCGGCGCGAGACCGTGAAGTGGGCCAAGATCGTCAAGTTCTCCGGCGCCCGGGTCGACTGAGGACAACCGATGAGCCCCTGGAAAGCCGCACAGCCCGGCGACCTGCTGAGCGCAGTCGATACCCCGGCGCTGGTGCTCGACCTCGATGCGTTCGAGCGCAACCTGCAGCGCATGGCCGACGCCTTGCGCGGCCGCAACGTGCGGCTGCGTGCGCACGCCAAGAGCCACAAGTGCCCCGAGATCGCCTTGCGCCAGGTGGCGCTGGGCGCGGTGGGCATCTGTTGCCAGAAGGTCAGCGAGGCATCGGTGTTCGTCGATGCCGGCATCAAGGACGTGCTCGTGACCAACCAGGTCATGGGCGACGCCAAGCTGCGTCACCTCGCGACGCTGGCGCGCCGTGCCCGCGTCGGCGTGCTGGTGGACGATGCGCTGCAGGTGACGGCCCTGGCCGCCGCCGCGCAGGCGCATGGCGTCACGCTCGACGTGTACGTGGAAGTCGATGTCGGCGCCAACCGCTGCGGTGTCGCGCCGGGCGACGCGGCGGTGCGGCTGGCGCTGCAGATCGCTGACAGCGCGGGCTTGCGCTTCGCCGGCCTGCAGTGCTACCACGGGCCGGCCCAGCACCTGCGCTCACCCGAAGCCCGCATGGCCGCGATCGCCGCAGCCTGCGAAGCCGCAGGCATGACGCGGCGCGCGATCGAGGCCGCCGGCATCGCGGTGGAGCGCGTCACGGGTGCAGGCACAGGCACCTTCGTGCACGAGCGCGACAGCGGTGTCTTCAACGAGATCCAGGCCGGCTCCTACGTCTTCATGGACCGCGACTACGGCGACAACCAGCGCGGCGAGGGCGATGTCGCCTTCGAGCACGCATTGTTCGTGCGTACGGCCGTGATGAGCCGGGCGACCGGCGAGCGTGCGATCGTCGACGCCGGGCTGAAAGCATCGAGCGTGGATTCAGGCATGCCGACGGTCTGGCAGCGGCCCGACCTGAAGTACCTGAAGGCCGCCGACGAACACGGCGTGATCGCCACGCCGGCCGCGGCGGCGCTCTCGCTGGGCGACGTCCTCATGCTGGTGCCGGGGCATTGCGACCCCACCGTCAACCTCTACGACGACCTGGTCTGCTTTCGCGGCGACCGGGTCGAGGCGCTCTGGCCCATCGCCGCACGCGGCGCGCTGCTTTGAGAGGCGCGCCGAACCCCACAACATCCGACCAGGGAAACTGAATGCAAGATAAAGAGAATTTCGACCTGTTGATCCGCAACGCCAGCATCGTGGATGGCACGGGCGCGCCGCGCTATGCCGGCGACATCGGCATCCGCGGCGACCGCATCGCGCGCATCGGCGACCTGTCGGCCGCGAAGGGCGACGCTGGAGATCGACCTGGCAGGCCGCATCGCGGCGCCGGGCTTCATCGACGCGCACACACACGACGACCGCCTCATGCTGTCCAGCCCGGACATGGCGCCCAAGGTCAGCCAGGGCATCACCACGGTGGTGGCCGGCAACTGCGGCATTTCACTGGCGCCCATGCCCCGGCCGATTCCGCAGCCGGTCACGCCGCCGCTGAACCTGCTGGACGAGGAGGGCGGCTGGTTCTCCTTCCCGACCTTCGCCTCCTACATCGCGAAGCTGCGCGAGCAACCTGCCGCCACCAACTGCGCGCTGCTCGTGGGCCACACCACCTTGCGTGTCGCGACCGTGGACGACCTGGGGCAACCTGCGTCGGCCGGGCAGATCGGGCAGATGCGCGCCCTGGTGCGCGAGGCGCTCGAAGCCGGCGCCATCGGCGTGTCCACCGGCCTGTTCTATGAGCCGTCCGTCGCCGCACCGACCGAGGAAGTGATCGACGTCTGCCGGCCGCTCAAGGAATTCCACGGCGTCTACTGCACCCACATGCGCGACGAGGCGGATCGGGTGATCGACTCGCTGGAGGAGACCTTCCGCATCGGCCGCGAGGTCGGCGTTCCGGTGGTGATCTCGCACCTCAAGGTGGTGGGCGAACAGAACAAGGGCCGCTCGAAGGAGGCACTGTCCTTCATCGAGAAGAACATGGCCAGCCAGCCGATCTGCATCGACTGCTATCCGTACACGGCAGGCTCGACGATCCTGTCGGCCGATCGCGCGGCCAGTTCCTCGCGCGTCATCGTCAGCTGGTCCAAGACGCTGCCCGAATACGCCGGGCAGGACCTGGACAAGATCGCGGCGACGATGGGCGTGGACCAGGAGGAAGCGATCCGCCGCCTCAGCCCGGCCGGCGGCATCTACTTCCGCCTGGACGAGGGCGACGTGCAGACCATCCTGAAGCACGACAAGGTCATGATCGGCTCGGACGGCCTGCCGCACGACGCGTCGCCGCACCCGCGCCTGTGGGGGACCTTTCCGCGCGTGCTGGGGCACTATGGCCGGGTGCTGGGCCTGTTCCCGCTGGAGATGGCCATCTACAAGATGACCGGCCTCACCGCGAAGAATTTCGGCCTGAAGGACCGCGGCGTGCTCAAGGAAGGCGCCTTTGCGGACATCACCTTGTTCGACGCCGACACCATCGATTCGGCCGCCACCTACGAGAAGCCGGTGGCGCCGGCCCGCGGCATCGACACCGTGATCGTCAACGGCTTGCCGGTCTGGCGCGCCGGCAAGTCCACCGGCGCGCGGCCCGGGCGCGTCCTGGCGCGCGAGCCGCAAGAGGCGGGACCTGAGATGACGACCCTGGGACAGCTGGAAACGCCGGCGCTGCTGCTGGATGAAGCGCAGATGGACCGCAACATCGAGCGCATGCGCGCCAAGGTGCGCCGACTGGGCGTGACGTTCCGCCCTCACGTCAAGACCAACAAGTGCATGGAAGTGGCGCGTCGCATGATGGAGACGCCGCAGGGGCCGATCACCGTTTCGACGCTGCTGGAGGCCGAGTACTTCGCCGCGCAGGGCGTCACCGACATCCTCTACGCGGTCTGCATCGCGCCCAACAAGCTCGATCATGTGGCTGCCTTGCAGGCCAGGGGCGTGCGGCTGTCGCTCATCCTGGACAGCATGGAAACCGCCCGGCTGCTGGCCGCGCGGGCGCGCGAGCAGGGACAGCGCTTCGACGTGCTGATCGAAATCGACTCGGACGGCCATCGCTCGGGCGTGAAGCCCGACAGCGCCGGGCTGCTGGAGATCGGCCGGTACCTGGAGGGCGCCGGCATCCCGGTCAAGGGCGTGCTCACCCACGCCGGCAGCTCCTACGACTGCACTTCCACGGAGGCGATCCGCGCCATGGCCGAGCAGGAGCGCGCCGGCGCGGTCCACGCGGCGCAGCGCCTGCGCGCGGCCGGCATCGCCTGCCCCTGCGTCAGCGTCGGATCGACCCCCACCGCACTGTTCGCCGAAAGCCTGGAAGGCGTCACCGAGCTGCGCGCCGGCGTGTTCGTGTTCTTCGACCTGGTCATGGCGGGACTCGGCGTCTGCCGGCTCGACGAGATCGCGCTGTCGGTGCTGGGCACGGTGATCGGCCACCGGCCCGAAAACGGCTGGACCCTGCTCGATGCCGGCTGGATGGCGATGTCGCGCGACCGCGGCACGGCCAGCCAGCCGGTGGACCAGGGCTACGGCCTGGTCTGCGACCTGGACGGCAAACCGCTGGACGACCTGGTCCTGGTGGGCGCCAACCAGGAGCACGGCATCATGGCCCACCGCTCGGGCAAGGTCGAAGGCGCGCTGCACCTGCCCGTCGGCACGCAGGTGCGCATCCTGCCCAACCACGCGTGCTCGACGGCGGCGCAATACGGCGCCTACAAGGTGCTGGGCCCGGGCCGCGAGGTCACGGCCACCTGGCAGCGCTTCAGCGGCTGGTGAACACCGCACAACGAGGATTTCCATGATCGTCATTTCGGAACAGGACGCGTGCGCCCTGGTCAGCATCGAGGACGCGATCGCCGCGGTCGAAAAGTCGTTCGCCGCCATGGCGCGGGGCCAGGCGCGCAACTACCCCGTGGTTCGGGAGGTGGTCGGCTATCGCGATGCGGTGTTCGGCGTCAAGACCGGCTGCGATACCGGCGCGCCCCTGCTCGGACTGAAAGCCGGGGGTTACTGGCCGCGCAACCTCGCCAAGGGCCTGGGCAACCACCAGTCGTCCACCCTGTTGTTCGACCCGGAAACCGGCCGCGCCAGCGCGCTGGTCAGCGCGAACTACCTCACCGGCGTGCGCACCGGGGCGGCCAGCGCCATTGCCACGAAACACCTTTCCCGTCCCGACAGCAGCGTGCTGGGCCTGATCGGCGCCGGCGTGCAGTCCCAGTACCAGCTGCGGGCGACGCTCGCGGTGCGCCCCATCAAGAAGGTCTATGCGTGGGACCCTTCGCCGGAAAATCTGGGCGCGTTCGGGCGCGCCGTGTCGCAGCTGGGGCTGGAATTCTTCGCCGCCGACCGCCAGACCGTGGCCGCCAGGGCCGACGTCCTGGTCACGGTGACGCCCTCGCAGCAGGCGCTGGTGGAAAAGGCCTGGGTGCGGCCCGGCACCCATATCAGCGCGATGGGCGCGGACACCAAGGGCAAGCAGGAACTCGATCCGCAGCTGGTGGCCTGCGCCGCGCTGTTCGTGGACGAGGCGGCCCAGGCCATCAGCATCGGCGAATGCCAGCACGCCTGGGGCGCCGGGCTGATCACCGGCGACAGCTTCCGCGCCAGCCTCGGCGAAGTGATCGCCGGGCTGCGCGAGGGCCGCCGCGACGACCGCGAGATCACGCTCTTCGACGGCACGGGCGTGGCGTTGCAGGACCTGGTGGTGGCGGACCTGGCCGTGCGCCTGGCCAGGGAGCGTGGTGGCTGCAGCGTCGTCGATTACTAGCGGCGGCAACCTGATCCAGGTCAGTGACGGCGCGGGGCCCGGGCGTAGGATTGCGCCCATGCCGCACGACATCACCGACCTGCGTTTCTTCGTCACCATCACCGAATGCGGCTCGCTGGCCGAGGCGGCGCGGCGCCTGGACGTGACACCTTCGGCGGTGTCGCAGCGGCTGCAGCACCTGGAGTCGCGCCTGGGCATGCAACTGGCCCATCGCAGCACGCGGCGCTTCACGCTGACGGAAGAGGGCGAGCTGTTCCACGCGGGCGTGGTGACCTTGTTGGCGGACCTGGATGGCCTGGTCGATACGCTGCGCGAGCGCTCAGGCGAAGTCACCGGCACCCTGCACGTGGGCGGGCCGCTGGGCTTCGGGCGGCATCACCTCGCGCCCGCGATCGCGGATTTCCACACCCTGCACCCGAAGCTGATGGTGTCGCTGACGCTGAGCGACGTGGTGTCGGCGGCCGATGCCAATCGGTTCGACCTGATCGTGCACATCGGCAGCCTCCCCGATTCGAGCATGGTGGCGTACCCGATCGCCCCCAACGCGCGCTTCATCTGCGCCTCGCCGAAATACCTCGCGCGGCGCCCCGCGCCGGCCGAGCCCAGGGAGCTCGCCTCGCACGACTGCATCGTGCTGCGCGAAAACGACGAGGACGTGACGCTCTGGCGCTTCCGCAAGAAGCGCAACGAAGTCGCCGTGCGGGTGCCCGCGATCCTGAGCAGCAACGACGGCGAAGTCGCCAGGCAATGGGCGCTCGAGGGCAAAGGGGTGGTGATGAGGTCCGAATGGGACGTGGCCGACAGCCTGGCCTCCGGCCGGCTGGTGCGCCTGCTGCCCGACTGGAGCCTGCCGGACGCCGATGCCGTGGCCCTGGTCGCGAGCCGTGCCGGCCTGTCGGCGCGCGTCAAGCTGTTCCTGGCGTTCCTGCAGGCGCGCTTCAAGCCCGAGCCGCCCTGGCGGCGCTAGCCGCTGCGCCCACCGGCACTGGCTATGATGGGCCGGATGGACAGACTCCAGGCCATGCACATGTTCGTGCGCGTCGTCGAGACCGGCAGCTTCTCGAAGGCCGCGAAGGAGTTCGCCACGACGCAGCCCACCGTCACCAAGCAGGTGGCGGCGACCGAGGCGCTGCTGAAGGTGCGCCTGCTCAACCGCAACACGCGCGGCGTGAGCCTCACCGAATCCGGCGCCCTGTATTACGAGAAATGCAAGAACATCGTGCGCGAGGTGGAGGAGGCCGACAACATCGTCCAGCTGCGCCAGACGCAGGCGCAGGGGCTGCTGCGCATCGGCACGTCGGTGGCGTTCGGCCGCCGCGTCATCGTGCCGCTGGCGCTGGACTTCATGGCCAAGCACCCGCAGGTGCAGGTGGACCTGAGCTTCGAGGACCGCTACACCGACCTGGTCGCGCAGGGGCTGGACGTCGCCGTGCGCATGGGCAAGCTGGCGGACTCGACGCTCGGCGCGCGCTTCCTGGGCATGAACCCCTGGGTGCTGGCCGCCTCGCCCAAGTACCTGCAAGAAGCATGGCACGCCCAGGCGCCCGGCCGACCTGAGCGGCCATGACGCGCTGATCTACAGCAGCGTGCAGGGCGACGACGTGTGGCGGCTCTTCACGACCAAGGGCGAACCGGTGACCGTGCCGGTGACGGGGCGGCTGCGCTCCAACAACCTCTCGGCGGTGCTGGCGGCGGCGCGCGGCGGCCTGGGCATCGCCGCCCTGCCGTGCTACGTGGCCGTGGACTCGCTGGCCACCGGCCATATCGTCCAGGTGATGAAGGACTATTCGCTGCCGGAGCAGGAAATCAACGCGGTGTTCCCCTCGCCCAAGCTGGTGCCGGGGAAGGTGCAGGCCTTCGTGGCGTTCCTGCAGGGGCGCTTCGGCCCGCGCTGGTGGGAAACGCTTCCGAGGGCTTGAGGCAGCCCGCATGGGCAGGACCTGTCCCGGGTGAGGCAGCTTCAGGGGCGCGCAGCGCCGGCGCGGCTGGCAAGCCAGACGCCCACGACCACGGCCAGCACACCAAGGCAGGCCGGCGCGTCCAGCGCCTCACCGAGCAGCACCCAGCCGCCAATGGCCACCAGCGATGGCACCAGTGCCCCCACGGAAGAGGAGGCCGCGGGGCCGATGTGCTTGACGGCGAAGCCGAACACCGCGAGTCCCGCGACACCCGCCACCAGTCCCTGCCACACAGCCTGCGCCAGCAGCTGGGCCATGCTCGCGGTGGGAAGCAGGCTCATCCCGCCGGCGAGAGCCAGGCACCACAGCGGAGCCACACCCAGGGCGGACCAGATGCTCACCAGCGCGGCGGATTGCCAGGGGCTCAACCCGGCGTTGCGCAATGCGAGCGTGTACAGCGCCCATAGCGTCGCGGCGCCGATGAAAAGCAGGTCGCCCAGCCAGCTTGGGCCCTGGGTTCCGGACCACGAGCGCAAGGTCACCAGCGCGAGCCCGATGCCCACCAGGCAAAGGCCCGCGACCTGGGCGCGGCCGGGACGCGTGCCCCACCAGAGCCAGGCCAGCAGCATGACCAGGATGGGCGAGGCCCCTGGAAGCAGTGCGCCCATGTGGGCGACAGGGGCCAGGCTGGCGCCAGCCATCGCCAGCAGGCCGAACGGCAGGCCGGCGCCCGCGATGATGAGGGCGAGCCGCCGGCGCCCCACGTGGGCCGGCAGGAGGCCGGTACGAAGCCAGACCGGCGCCAGCAACAGCGCCGGAATGACGTAGCGCAGCAGCGCCAGGTCCACGGGCGCCAGCTCGGCGCGCGCGCCGGCACGGGTGGCCAGTTGCCAGCCCGCGCCGATCAGCACCATCAGCAGCGCCGCGCCCCAGCCCGGGGCGGTGGATTTGCGCATGTCTTCAAATTTCATTAGACTACTAGTATATCCAATATGAAAACAGCCGCACGACCGTACGACCAGTCCCGGCGCCGGGTGCAGGCGGGCCTGACGCGCGTGCTGGTGCTGCAGGCGGCGCGCGACCTGCTGGTGCGCGAGTCCGACGCCTCGCGGTTCACGCTGGACGCGGTGGCCTTGCGTGCCGGCGTCTCGCGCGCCACCGTGTTCAACCTCTTCGGCGGCAAGCCCGGGCTGCTGAACGCGCTGTTCGACGAGATGTCTTCGCGCGGCGGCCTGATGGACGTGGATGAACTGCTCACGCAGCAGGACCCGGGCGCGGCCCTGCGCGACTACGTCAACAGGTTCGGCGATTTCTACGATGCCGAGCGCGCCTTGCTGAAGAAGCTCAGGGCTTACGCTGCGCTGGACGCGGATTTCTCCAGGTTGGTGCAGGCCCGCGAGGACAAGCGGACGGCGGGGCTGCTCTACCTCGTCCAGAGGCTCCAGGGCGCCCGCGCCCGCCAGGCCGCGGCGCAGCGGCAGCTGGCGGCCAAGCTCAGGGCGCTGCTCGTGCTGGAAGTGTTCGAGAGCCTGGCCGGTGCCCGGCGGCCGCTATCGGAAGCATCACCAGTGGTGCTGGAGATGGCGCAGGCCATCCTGGCGGGTTGAACGCAACCCAGGGTGCGGGTCAGGGCGCGAGCAGGTCGCGCAGCGTCCGTGCGACGACTTTCGTCGCGCCGCGCAGGTCTTCCAGGTCCAGCCGTTCGTCCGCGCGCTTGGCGTTCGACTCCAGCACGGTGCGCGGGCCGGCGCCGTAGATCACGCCCGGAATGCCCGCCTCGGCGTACAGGCGCACGTCGGTGTAGAGCGGCGTGCCCATCGCGGGAATGGACTGGCCGAAGACCAGCTGGCCATGCTTCTGGATCGCCTCCACCAGCGGCTGGTTGCCGGGCAGCGGACGCATCGAATGCGCGAGCAGCAGGCGGTCGACGTCGACGGTGATGCCGGGGCACAGCGTCGCGGCGTCGGCGATGACGCGGCGGATCTCCTCTTCGACCTTCTCGGGGTTCTCCTCGGGGATCATCCGGCGGTCGAGCTTGAAGACCACCTTGCCGGGCACCACGTTGGTGTTGGTGCCGCCCTCGATCCGGCCGACGTTCAGGTAAGGGTGGTCGATGCCTGGCACACCCGAGTGGATGCCCTTGTAGATGCGGTTCTGGGCGTACAGCGCATTGAGGACCTGCACCGCGCCGTGCAGGGCATCGACGCCGGTGTGCGGAATCGCCGCGTGCGCCATCTTGCCGTGCACGGTCACCTGCAGCTGCAGGCAGCCGTTGTGGGCGGTCACCACTTCATAGCTGAAGCCGGCGGCGATCATCAGGTCGGGCCGGGTGATGTTGTTGCGCAATAGCCAGCCGGGGCCCAGCTCGCCGCCGAATTCCTCGTCGTAGGTGAAGTGCAGCTCGACACTGCCATGGAGCTTCGCGTGCAGCGCCTCCAGCGCGCGCACGGCGAAGGTGAAGCTCGCGAAGTCGCTCTTGCTCACGGCGGCGGCACGGCCGTAGATCCGCCCGTCCTCGATCTCGCCGCCGTACGGGTCGTGGGTCCAGCCCTCGCCGGGCGGCACCACGTCGCCATGTGCGTTCAGGGCGATGGTCCGGCCCTTGCCGTAGCGGCGCCGCACGACCAGGTTGGTGATCGACTGCATCCCGTGCCCGTGCACTTCGGCCTGCGGGACGGGATGCTTCTCGGCCTCGAAGCCGAAGCCCTCGAGCAGTTCGGCCGTGCGCTCGGCGTGCGGCGCGTTGTCGCCGGGGGGCGTGTCGGTGGGCACGCGGACCAGCTCCTGCAGGAAGCGCACTTCCTCGTCGAAGTGGGCGTCGATCCAGGCGTCGAGCTTGTCGTAGTCGGTCATGGCTGCATTTCCCGGGCAAGGTCGGCAAGCAGCCGCTGGAATGCCTCGACGGCCAGCTGCATGTCGTCGCTGGTGGTGCTCTCCAGCGGGTTGTGGCTGATGCCCGAGTTCTGGCCGCGCACGAACAGCATCGCTTGCGGCATCACTTCGTGCAGCTTCATGGCGTCATGGCCGGCGCCGCTGGGCATGCGGTACAGCGGCACGCCGAGTGCTTCGACGGCGCGCTCCCAGCGCTGCTGCCAGGCCGGCGCGCTCGGCGCGGCGGCGGCGCGCATGGTTTGCTCCGTCGAGTGCGCGCACGCCCCGGCGCTCGCAGATGGCCGCCAGCTGCGCCAGCACGTCGGCGACCAGCGCGTCGCGCTGCGCGTCGTTGGGCGCGCGCAGGTCCAGCGTGAACTGGCAGCGCCCCGGCACCACGTTGGTGGACCCGCCGGGCACGTTCCAGATGCCGATGGTGCCGACCGAGTCGCCGTCGCGGGCGGCCCGCTGCTCCAGGTACAACGCCAGTTCGGCCACCGCGGAAGCGGCGTCGCGGCGCCGGTTCATCGGCGTCGTGCCGGCGTGGCTGGCCATGCCGGTCACTTCGCACAGCAAGCGTACCCCGCCGTTGATCGAGGTGACGATGCCCAGCGGCAGGTCGATTTCGTTGAGCACCGGCCCCTGCTCGATGTGGACTTCGACAAAGCCCAGGTAGCCGGCGGGGTCGCGCCGCAACGCGTTGATGGCTTCCAGCGTCCCCGGCAGGCCGGCCCGCTGCATCGCCTCCCGCATGGTGACGCCATCGGCATCCTGCTGGTCCAGCCAGGCCGGGTTGAAGGCGCCGATCAAGGCGCCCGAGCCCAGGAAGGTGGCCTTGTAGCGCTGGCCCTCCTCTTCCGCGAAGCCGATCACTTCCAGCGCGAACGGCAGGCGCTGTCCCTGGCGCGCCAGCTCGCGCACGCAGGCCATGGGCGTGAAGATGCCCAGGCGCCCGTCGTACTTGCCGCCGTTGCGCACGGTGTCGTAGTGCGAGCCGGTGAGCAGCGCCTTCGCGCCCGGCTGGCTCGCCTCGTACCGGCCCACCACGTTCCCCACCGCATCGATCCGCACGTCGTCGAAGCCGCAGTCCTTCATGTCCTGCGCGATGCGCGCCGCCACGGCGCGGTGCGCATCGGTGAGGTAGGTCACGGTGAGCTGGCCCTTCTCCTTGAACTCCGGGTCGCTGAACGCGGCCAGGCGCTCCTGCCAGTCCCACACGAGGTTGCCGAGGCCGGGCTCGGCGCCGAGCTTGTCGTTCAGGCGGAGCTCGGCGATGCGGTGGACGTTGCGCAGGCCCTCGGCCAGTTCGAAATCGGCGGGGTTGTCCAGGCGCCGCTCGAAGGTGTCGATGATTTCCCGGCGAGCCAGGCCCGTGCCGCGCGGCCCGCGCACGGCGAGGATGAAGGGAAAGCCGAACTTCGCGTTGTAGTCGGCGTTGAGCTGCTGGATCTTCGCGAACTCCTGCGGCGTGCAGTCCGTCAGGCCGGCCCTGCCTTGCTCGTTCGTCGATTCGGCGGTGAGCGCCTTGGCGACCATCGCCTTGCCGGCGAGTTCGGGGTGGGCGCGCAGCAGCGCGAGCTGGGCGTCGCGGCCCGCTTCGGCCACGACGCGCGCCATCGCGTGCTTGAGGTGCGACAGCGACTGGAACGGGCGCTGCGCCAGCGCAGCCTGCGCGATCCAGGGCGAGTGCTCGTACAGGCCGTCCAGCAGGCGCGCGGCCTCCTGCGCGGGGGCGGCGTTGATCTGGGCGAGGGTCAGGGGCACGGGTCAGCCTTGGTAGGGGTGGATCTGCTTCCAGTGGCGCGCGATGTCGATGCGCCGGCAGACCCAGACGCGGTCATGCCGGGCGACGTGGTCCAGGAAGCGCTGCAGCGCCACGATGCGGCCCGGGCGGCCGAGCAGGCGGCAGTGCATGCCGATGCTCATCATCTTCGGCGCAGTCCTCGCCTTCGGCATACAGCGCGTCGAAGCTGTCGCGCAGGTACACGAAGAAGTGCTCGGCCTGCGCGAAGCCCTGGGGCAGCGAAAAGCGCATGTCGTTGGTGTCCAGCGTATAGGGCACGACCAGGTGCGGCACCACGGCGCCGTCGCGTCTTCCTCACCTTCATCCAGAAGGGCAGGTCGTCGCCGTAGTAGTCGCTGTCGTATTCGAAGCCGCCGTCGTCGGCCACCAGGCGGCGCGTGTTGGGGCTGTCGCGGCCGGTGTACCAGCCCAGCGGCCTGGCGCCGGTGAGCTGCTCGATCACCTCCAGCGCCTGCGCCATGTGCTCGCGCTCGGTCGCTTCGTCGACGTCCTGGTAGTGGATCCAGCGCAGGCCGTGGCAGGCGATCTCGTGGCCCAGTTCCTTGAAGGCCGCCGTCACCTCGGCATGGCGCTGCAGGGCCATGGCGACGCCGAACACGGTGAGGGGCAGCCCGCGCCTTTCGAACTCGCGCAGGATGCGCCAGACGCCGGCGCGCGAGCCGTACTCGTAGATGCCTTCCATGCTCAGGTGGCGCGCCGGGTAGCTGGCCGGGTTGAACATCTCCGAGAGGAACTGCTCGGAGCCCGCGTCGCCGTGCAGCACGGAGTTCTCGCCGCCTTCCTCGTAGTTCAGCACGAACTGCAGCGCGATGCGCGCCTGGCCCGGCCACCGGGCATGCGGCGGCCGGCGGCCGTAGCCGACCAGGTCGCGCGGGTAGGGGGCGGTGCTGTCGTAGGTCATGGCGGGGCGGTCATGCGAGGGCGAGTGCGATGTCGTGCGAGGGCACCTTGCGGTCGAAGGCCAGGCTCTCCTCCACGTGCACCAGGTGTTCGTGCATCAGCCGGACCGCGCGCGCCTCGTCCCGGGCGGCCAGCGCCTTGACGATTTCCACGTGATCTTCCTGCGAGTGGTGCGCCGCGCCTTCGCGCTGGTACATGAGGGAGATGAGGGAGCTGCGGGACACCAGGTCGCGCAGGATCTGCGTCAGCACGTCGTTGCCCATGAGCTGCGCCATGTGCACGTGGAAGTCCCCGAGCAGTTCGTTGCGCTGCGCCGAGTCCTCGGCGGCTTTCTCCTGCGCGATGTGCTCGCGCAGCGCGCGGACCCGGGCCGGCGTCACCTCGCGCACGAAGGCGCGCGTCATTTCCGCTTCCAGCATGCGCCGCACGGCGAACACCTGGCGCGATTCCTCGACCGTGGGCGCGGCGACGAAAGCGCCGCGCGCCGGCTCCATGCGGATCAGGCGGTTCTGCGCGAGCTGGAACAGGGCCTGGCGCACCAGTGTGCGCGAGACGCCGAAGTGGTCCGCCAGCTTCTGCTCGGCCAGCTTGGTGCCGGGCTGCAGCCGGTGTTCGACGATGGCCCGGGTCAGGGCTTCGACGATGAAATGCGTGGTGGACGACTCCATGGGCGGCATGATAGCTGCAAACCGAAAAAGTGTATACACTGCGGTCCACAATCTCTGGAGATCCGCCATGGGCCTGAGCACGCACGTCCTGGACACCATGCACGGCTGCCCCGCCGCCGGCATGGCAGTGGCGCTATATACGACACAGGATGGCAGCGCGACGCTGGTCAAGCGCTTCCGGCTGAACGAGGATGGGCGCAGCCCGGACGGGCCGCTGCTACGACAGCGCCAGCCTGAAGAAAGGCACCTATCGGCTGGTGTTCGACGTGGCGGGCTATTTCAAGGGCGCGCGGCGTCGCCTTGCCCGAGCCCAGCTTCCTGGACCAGGTCAGCCTGGACTTCGGGGTGGCCCAACCCGAGCAGCACTACCACGTGCCGCTGCTGGTGAGCCCGTGGAGCTACTCGACGTACCGTGGGTCGTGATGTGAGCCGGGGTCTTTGCGGGCGTGGACTTCTAATCCTGCCCTTCGGTCAGCGTGTCCAGCTGGAAGCGGCCGCTCTTGTGCCACAGCCAGGTGTCGGTGTAGACCACCTTGCCCATGCGCGCAGGCGCGGGGAACGGCGCGGCGGCGCGGACGGTGCGCTCGATCTCGGCGACGACTTCCGGCGCGTGCCTGGGCGCGCGCATCCAGTCCAGTTTGCGCACGTTGCCGCGGCCGTCCACTTCGACCTGCAGCACGCCGATGGCGTACAGCAACGGCGGCATGCGGCCCTTGTAGATCCGCTCCTGGTTCAGGCCGTACAGGTGGGACGCGGCGTCCGCACGGTAGGCCCGCGGGGTGGCGGCATTGGAGGTGCGGCCGAGGGCGCCAGCGGGCGCGGCGGCGACCTGTGCCTCGGTCGGCGGCTCGATGGGCGCCGGGGCCCGGGCGGCGGGCTTGAGCGGAACCGACGAGGAGCAGGCCGCGAGAATGGCCGCCGCCAGGACGGCCAATGCGCCGGGCAGCGCAGCGCGCAGGCGAGGAATATGCTTCATGAAGGTCTCCGGGTCGGTGCGCTTTTCTCGGGCGCGGTTACAGCTGAGCTATTGAACGCGAAACCCTGCCATTGGACGACCGGCGTTACGCAATCGTTGCGTTTATTTCGATTCGAAGCTTGCAAACTGCAACAACCATGAATGTTGTCACATCCAGGCTGGCCCAGGAAGACGCCGTCCTTGTCACCGTGGACGCCACCCAGGGCTCGGCACCGCGCGAACCGGGGGCCTGGATGGCGGTCTTTGCCGGCGACATCGTCGGCACCATCGGCGGCGGCCACCTGGAGTTCCAGGCCATCGAGCAAGCTCGCGGGCTGCTGGCCGGCGCGCGGGGCGAGCCGGTGCGCCAGTTCGCCCTGGGTCCCAGCCTCGGCCAGTGCTGCGGCGGCGTGGTGCGGCTGCGCTTCGAACCGGTGACCGCGGCCGACATTCCCGCGCTCGCCACGCGGCTTGAGCCCCGGCGTGCGCCGCTGGCGCTGTTTGGCGGCGGCCACGTCGGCAAGGCGCTCGTCAATGTCATGTCGGCGTTGCCGTTCGCGATCACCTGGATCGACAGCCGGGACGAGATCTTTCCACCCGGGGTGCCCGACAACGTGGCGTGCGAACACTCCGACCCGGTCCATGCCGCCGTCGCCGGGCTGGCGGCCGGCTCGCGCGTGCTGGTCATGAGTTTCAGCCACGCGGAGGACCTCGACGTGGTCGCCGCATGCCTGCACCGCCAGCGCGAGCGCAACGACCTGCCCTATGTCGGCCTGATCGGCAGCAAGACCAAGTGGGCGACGTTCCGCCACCGGCTCGAGGCGCGCGGATTCACCGGGGCCGAACTGGCGGGCATCACCTGCCCGATCGGCCTGCCGGGCATTGCCGGCAAGGAGCCGGAGGTGATCGCCGTCAGTGTCGCGGCGCAGGTCCTGCAGTTGGCCGCACCGGGCAAACCCTGATGCCTCCCGCGGCCCCGGCCTCCCAAAACTGTATACACTTCGGTGCACAGGTCGCAGCGGCGCCCGGGAGGCCATCCGGCTTCCCGTTGTTCGCGACCCCAACTGCTCAGAGCGCCCGCAGTGGTGAGCAGGCCTTCCACGCTTGAAGACAACATGGAAAGCTATCTCCTGGACTGGGCCAACCTGCTGCTGCGCTGGGTCCACGTCATCACCGCGATCGCCTGGGTCGGCTCCTCGTTCTACTTCGTCTTCCTCGACTCCAGCCTCACGCCGCCGGTGGATGAAGACCTGAAGCGGCAGGGCGTGAGCGGCGAGCTGTGGGCCGTGCACGGCGGCGGCTTCTACCATCCGGTCAAGTTCAACGTCTCGCCGCCGCAGCTGCCCGCGCACCTGCACTGGTTCTTCTGGGAAAGCTACACCACCTGGCTGAGCGGGTTCGCGCTGTTCACGGTGTCGTACCTGTGGAGCGCAGGCACCTACCTGATCGACAAGTCGCTGATGGACTGGGCAGCCGCCCGCCGCGATCGCCGTCGCGCTGTCTTTCCTGGTGGTGTTCTGGCTGCTGTACGACGGCATCTGCCGGTACTTCGGGCAAAGGCCAGAATGGCGACGCCATCGTCGGCGCGCTGGTGCTGGTGCTGGTCTGCATCGCCTCCTGGCTGGCCTGCCACTGGTTCGCCGGGCGCGCGGCTTTCCTGCTGGTCGGCGCGATGATCGCCACGGCCATGAGCGCCAACGTGTTCTTCTGGATCATTCCCGGCCAGAAGAAGGTGATCGCATCGATCAAGGCCGGCGAGCCGGTGGACCCCATCCACGGCAAGCGCGGCAAGCAGCGCAGCGTGCACAACACCTACTTCACGCTGCCGGTGCTGTTCGCCATGCTGAGCAACCACTACAGCTTCACCTGGAGCCATCCGCGCAACTGGGTGGTGCTGATCCTGATGATGTTCGCGGGCGCGGCCATCCGGCAGTTCTTCGTCATGCGCCACGGCTGGAAGCTGGGGCGCAATGCGCATCCCTGGCCCTACGCGCTGGCGGGCGTGGCGGTCATCGCCGGCGTCGGCGTGTGGCTGAAGCCCGCTACGGGCACTCGGCGTCGGCGCCCGCACCGCAAGCCGCGAGCTACGCGGCCGTGCAGAAGGTCTTCGAGCAGCGCTGCTACCTGTGCCACGGCGCGCAGGTGCAGATGAAGAACGTGCGCCTGGACTCGCCCGGGGCGGTGAAGCAGCACGCGCAGACCGTGTACCAGCAGGCGGTGGTGACCCGCATCATGCCCATGAACAACGCCACGGGCATCACCGAGGCGGAACGGGCGCTGATCGCGCAGTGGTTCCAGGCCGGCGCGCCCACGCAGTGACAAAACCGCGCGGGTCTTGACGCCGCGCAAAGACGCGCGGGCATCGGGGCTTCACCTCTGGCCGACGGCGCGCAGACCGCGTACCGTAGCGCCAGAGAAGGACGCACCGCCATGAACCAGCGCAAGTTGATCCTCGATTACGTCTTCGAAAACCGGGCGGCCCACCCGGGACAGGTCTACCTCACGCAGCCCGTGGGCGGCGGCAATGTGATCGACTACACCTGGAACGACGTGGTCGACCAGGCCTCGCGCATGGCCAGCCACCTCAGAGCCCAGGGCTTCGAGCCCGGCGCGCGCATCGCCATCCTCTCGAAGAACTGCGCGCACTTCTTCATGGCCGAACTGGCGATCTGGATGTCCGGCGGCACGACGGTGGCGATCTTTCCCACCGAGACGGCGGACATCGTGCGCTTCGTGCTCGAAGACAGCGACGCCTGCCTGCTCTTCGTGGGCAAGCTCGACATCTGGCCGCAGCAGGCGGGCGCCGTGCCCGCGGGCTTGCCCTGCATCGCGTTTCCGCTGGCGCCGCCCACGGGCTTCGACACCTGGGATGCCATCGTGGGCCGCACCCAGCCGCTGGCGCAGCAGCCCGTGCGCCAGCCCGGCGAACTGGCGATGCTGATCTACACCTCCGGCTCCACCGGCGAGCCCAAGGGCGTGATGCTGACTTTCGACGCGGTGACGCGGGCCACCGAGGGGATCGTGGGGTACCTCAGGCCCATCCTGGGCGAGGGTTTCCAGGGCCGCACGCTCTCCTACCTGCCGCTGGCGCACAGCTTCGAGCGGGCGTGGATCGAGAGCGCATCGCTCGTGGAAGGCAACACCCATGTGTTCTTCGCCGAGTCCCCGGAAACCTTCCTGGCCGACCTGCAGCGGGCACGCCCGACCACGTTCATCTCCGTCCCGCGGCTCTGGCTCAAGTTCCAGCAGGGCGTGTTCGCCAAGATGCCGCCGCACAAGCTGGACCGCTTGCTGCGCCTCCCGCTCCTGGGCCGCCTGGTGGGGCGCAAGGTGCTCAAGGGCCTCGGGCTGGACCAGGTGCGGCGCGCCGGCAGCGGCTCCGCGCCGATTCCCGCGGAGCTGATCGCGTGGTACCGCCGGCTCGGCCTGAACCTGGTCGAGGGCTACGGCATGACGGAGGACTTCGCCTACTCCCACAGTTCCACCGAGACGCTCAACGCGCCGGGCTACGTTGGCGTGCCGCTGCCGGGCGTCGAGGTGCGCTTGAGCGAGGAGGGTGAAATCCTCATCAAGTCCCCGGGGCAGTGCCTCGGCTACCACAAGCGCCCGGCGCTCAACGCACAGTGCTTCACCGACGACGGGTTCTTCCGCACGGGCGACAAGGGCGAGCGCGGCGCCGACGGGCAGCTCAAGGTGACGGGGCGCGTGAAGGAGCCGTTCAAGACGGCCAAGGGCGAGTACGTGGCGCCGGCGCCGATCGAGAACCGCCTCAACGCGCACCCGATGGTGGAGCAGTCGCTGGTGTCCGGCGTCGGCCAGGCCGCGCCCTACGGCATGGTGGTGCTGGCGGAAGACCTGCGCGAGCGCATCGGTGAGCCGTCGGTGCGATCCCGCGTGCAGGGCTGAACTCGAGGAGCTGCTGCGCGAAGTGAACCAGGCATTGGCCGCGCACGAGCGCCTGGCGATGATCGTCATCGCAGCGGCCCCGTGGTCGATCGAGGAGGGCCTGTTGACGCCGACGATGAAGATCCGCCGCAACCGGATCGAGGCTTCGGTGGCCACCCGGGTGGATGGCTGGTACGCTGCGCGCACCACCGTGCAATGGGCCTGAGGGCCCGGGGGAACCGATGACATCCGAAACGCTCTCGCGCCATGGCGGCGACCGCGTGGCCGACGTGCTGCGCGCCAACGGCACGCGCTGCCTGTTCACGCTCTGCGGCGGCCACATCTCGCCCATCCTCAGCGCCGCGAAGGCCCGGGGCATCCGCATCGTCGACGTGCGCGACGAGGCCACCGCCGTCTTCGCCGCCGACGCGACCGCGCGGCTCACCGGCCTGCCGGGCGTGGCGGCGGTGACGGCCGGGCCGGGCATCACCAACACCATCACGGCGCTCAAGAACGCGCAACTGGCGCAGTCGCCCGTGATCCTGCTCGGCGGCGCGGCGCCCACCGCGCTGCAGGGCCGGGGTGCGCTGCAGGACATCGACCAGCGGCCGCTGGTCGAGCCGCACGTCAAGTTGTTTCGCAAGATCGTCCGGGTGCGGGACCTGGGGCCCGCGGTGGAGGAAGCGTTCGAGATCGCGCGCTCGGGCGTGCCGGGGCCGGTGTTCGTCGAGTGCCCCGTGGACCTCCTGTACGACGAAGCGTCGATCCGCCAGTGGTACGCCGATGCAGCGGGCAAGGGCCAGGGCATCGCCGACCGGGCGCTGCGCTTCTACCTGAACCGGCACGTGCGCAAGATGTTCGAGGGCAGCCAGGAACCGGGCCCGGTGCGCGCGCGCGCCGTCACCACGCCGCGCGCACCGGAGTCCGCGCTGCGCGCGGCGCAGAAGGCCCTGGCGAAATCCGAGCGGCCGCTTTTCGTGATCGGCAGCCAGGCGGTGGTGCAGGCCGGCCAGGCCGATGCGCTCGCCGCCGCGGTGGCCCGGCTGGGCGTGCCGGTGTACCTGTCGGGCATGGCGCGCGGCCTGCTGGGCCCCAGCCACCCGCTGCTGATGCGGCACCAGCGGCGCCAGGCGCTGCGTGAGGCCGATTGCGTGCTGCTCGCCGGCGTGCCCTGCGACTTCCGGCTGGACTACGGCAAGCACGTGCGGCGCAGCGCCACGCTGGTCGCCGCCAACCGCAGCGCCCGCGATGCGCGGCTGAACCGCAAGCCCGACATCGCCGCCATCGGCGACGCGGGGCTGTTCCTGCAGCACCTGGCGCAGGCGGCTGCGCCGGCCGCCGGTCGCTGGGACGCCTGGAGCGGCCGAATTGCGCGGGCGCGACGAGGCTCGCGAGCTGGAAATCGACCGGCAGGCGGCGGTGGAAGGCGAGTTCGTGAACCCGGTCGCCCTGTTGCGGGCCATGGAGCAGGCCGCCGGCGACAACGCGCTGCTGGTGGCGGACGGCGGCGATTTCGTCGCCACGGCCTCGTATGTGCTGCATGCGCGCGGCCCGCTCAGCTGGCTCGATCCGGGCGCCTTCGGCACCCTGGGCGTCGGCGCCGGTTTCGCGCTGGGCGCCGCGCTGGCGCGGCCGGACCGCGAAGTGTGGATCGTGTACGGCGACGGCGCCTGCGGCTATGGCCTCGCCGAGTTCGACACCTTCGTGCGGCATGGCATCCCGGTGATCGCCGTGGTCGGCAACGACGCGGGCTGGACGCAGATCGCCCGCGAGCAGGTGAAGATGCTGCACGACGACGTCGCCACCGTGCTCGCCCGCACCGACTACCACGCGGTCGCCGCCGGCTTCGGTGCGCACGGCATCCTGGCCAGGAACATGGGCGAGGTGCCGGCCGCGCTGGCACAGGCGCGCGCCCTCGCGCGCGAAGGCAAGCCGGTGCTGGTGAACGTGTGGCTCGACAAGACAGCGTTCCGCGAGGGATCGCTGTCGATGTGACCGCTCAGGCGGTCACTTGATCAGGCCGGGGGTCGTCTGCTGCTGAAGGCCCTGCAGCTGCCTGGCCTGGTCCTGCGCCATTTCGCGCTCGATCGCGGCCGCGCTGCAATCCTGCTTGCGCACCAGCCGGCTGCCGGTCGGGGGATCGACGTTGCGGCAAGCGGAGCGGGCGCTCGCGTCCGGGGTCTCGGGGGCCGAGGCGCAGGCGCCCACGAACATGGCCGCGGCCAGGACGGGAAAAAACAGCTTCATGGAATTTCCGGCGCAAGGAAGTGGAAAGGAAACACATTCTAGGGCGGCAGCCTCATTCCTTCAAGCTTGAATAATTCACAGATTCCCAGTCCGGGCGCAGCAGGCCATACAGGCCCGAGTCGGTGATCTCATTCTTCACGCTCCACCGCTGGCGCAACAAGCCTTCCCGGACGAAGCCGAGCCTCTCGAGCAGGCGCGCCGATGCCGTGTTGCGCGGATCGATCTCGGCCTCCAGCCGCCGCAGGCCGACCTGTTCGAACGCGAAGGCCACGAACGCCGACATCGCCTCGACCATGTAGCCCGCGCCCCAGTGGGGACGCGCGAGCAGGTAGCCAATCTCCGCCCTGCCGCCGGAGTCCTCGAAGTGAAACAGCAGGCACGAGCCGATCACGCGCCCGGTGTCGCGCAGCCCGATCACGAACTGGCGGGCTTCTCCCGCCGCGTGCCGCGCCGTCGACCGGTCGAGCCAGGCCTGCGCGTCGTCCATGCCTTTCCAGCTTGCGTAGGGCAGGTAGCGCGTGACCGTGTCGTCCGCGTTGATCTCCAGCAGCGCGGGCAAGTCGGCCTCGGTGACCAGGCGCATCACCAGGCGTTCGGTTTCGATGCGGGGTTCGGCGGGCAGGATCATCAGGGCTCGCCCTCCCAGTAGTCCAGCGGAGGCGCCGATGCGCTGGATCTCGTCGAGCTTGTGGTCATGCGTGTCGACGCCCAACGCGAGGAACTTGCCCGAATCCGGGTATTCGCAGACTTCCGGCCGCTCGCGCGTGCTGACCGACAGGTACTTCAGCGGGGCGTCCGACGTATTGATGATCTGGTGCGGGTAGGCGGGGCCGGCCGGGATGAAGATCACGTCGCCGCCGCGGATGGGCAGGTGCTCGCCCGCCACCCGCAAGGTGCCTTGACCTTCCAGGACGACGAACATCTCCTCTTGCGCATGGTGGAAGTGGTAAGGGCAGCTTCGCTTGCCGGGCGCGACGATGTCGAACGAGGCGCCGAGCTTGCTGGCTGCCGTGCCGGTGCCCAGCCGCGCGGCGAGCGTGTCGTACAGGGGCGCGCGCTCCTCGCGGGTCAGCTTCGCGTCGTTCCAGTTGCGAATGAGCTTTTGCGCGAGCGCTTCGGCGGCGCTGTTCATTTCAGGGGAGTGGGGCCGGCACGGCAACTCCTTGAACATGTTGATGTTGGTGGGCTTGTAGCCCAGCTTGAGGTACAGCGCCTGCGCCGGCACGTTATGGCCGAAGACGTGCAGTGCAACACCGGCCAGCCCCATGTCCTGGGCGACCTGTTCAAGCGCCGAGAAGGCCCGGGCGGCGTAGCCCTTGCGGCGATGCTGCTCCCAGACCCAGACGTCGAAAATGTAGGCAATCCTCCTGCCGCCCCGATCCTGCGCGGCCATCCAGACCATGCCGACGGACGCCGGCTCGGTGCCATGGCGGATCGAAAACAGGTGATGTTCCGCAGTGGCGAGGCCCAGGGGCAGCATGCGCTCGACTTCCCTGTGCGCCAGCTCGAGCGCCTCGCCCTCGGTCCATTGGCCGGAGGCCACCTTTTCCCGCGCGTAGGAAGGTACGGCGTGGTCGAGGTATTGCGCGAATTCCTCGGGGGTCAGCGGGGCCAGGTGAATGGTGGAGGGCATGCAGAGTCTCTCAATAGGGATCGAATGCCACGCTGTGCTTCCTGGGCATGGCGGCGGTTCATGCAGGCGCGAGCCGCTTCAACTGCTCGAGCTGCCATTCGAACTCGGGCTCGAAGGCCGACGGGTCGCCGACGGCGTAGCCGCCGTAGGCATAGACCGCGGCGTAGGCGGCGTAGCTGGCGGCCTCGAGCGCGTGGCCCGCGAGCGCATTGGCGACCGCGTAGGTTGCCGACACCGCCGCGTGGGCCGATCCGTCGATGGAATTCGAGCCGCGGTGACTGTTCGCGACCTCCCTGAGCTGCGCCGCGGCGGCGCGCAAGGCGACGGCATCGGCGGCGCCACCCACATGGTCGCGCAGCACCGCCAGCCCGGCCAGTGCGCGCGGGTCTTCCACGAGGTGCTGCACGCGCGTCGCGCAGGCCAGCCCGAACGCCAGGCGCAACGGCTCATGCGCCGGGTCGGACAAGCCGACTTCAGTAGCGAGCCTGGACAGCTGCTGGTTCATGGATTTCCCCCGGTCGCAATCATGCTGCGGATGGCCGCAAAGTATAGATTCGCCCCACATTGCCGCACGGCGGTCACGGATATGTCAGGAGACAACGCGTGGCGTCGGCTTTCCGGACCCGGCGGCAGCGGCGCGCGCGGGATGTTGGTAGCATGCCGCGCCATGAACACAATTCGACTCACGCGTCGCAGCCTCAACGCCGGCCTGGCCACAAGCCTCGTGCTGGGTTCCGCTGCCTGGCGCGACACTTTCGCTGCGGCCCCGGCCGACAGGTCTTCCGACGGGGCCCGCCTGGCCCGGCTGGCGGAAGGCTACTTCAATGCATCGCTCGCGCTGTTCCCGATGAACGCCACCGAGAACATCGGCGACCCGGCGTACGAAGCCGCCTTCGAGATCGACATCGCGCCGGAGCACCTGGCGCGCCAGCGCAAGCTCTACGAGCGCACGCTGGCGGCACTCGGCACGCATCGACCCGGCACGCCTCGCCCCCGGGGAGCGCATGACCCACGAGCTGCTGGAGTACGAGGCCCGGGACCGGCTGGACAGCCTGGCCTGTCCCTGGCACCTCACGCCCGTCGGCCACGTGGACTCCATGCCGGTCAAGCTGGCGCAATGGGCCAGCGGCAAGGCGGCGCAGCCGATGAAGACGGCCGCCAACTACGACCACTTCCTGGAGCGCCTGAAGAAGCTGCCCGCCTGGATCGCCCAGGCGATGGCCAACATGGAGCGCGGCATCGCGCGCGGCATCGTGCTGCCGCGCCCGCTGGTCGAGCGGACGATGCCGCAACTCGATGCGCTGCTGCCCGCCGATCCCCTGGCCAGCCCCTACCTCGCCGCAACGCTGCGAGTTTCCCGCCGGTGTATCGGCGAGGCGGACCGCCGCCGCATCACGGCCGCGTACCGCGCCGCGGTGCTCCGGCTCGGTGACGCCCGCTGTCGAGCGGCTTGCGCACCTTCATGGCCGATCGCTACCTCGCGGCCGCGCGCACCACGGCCGGCCTCGGTGCTTTGCCCGGCGGCGCCGACTGGTACCGCTTCCTGGTGCGCTCCAGCACGACGACGACGCTCTCGCCGAAGGAGATCCACGAACTCGGCCTGAAGGAAGTCGCGCGCATCCGCGGCGAGATGGAGCAGGTCAAGGCGAAGTTCGGCTTCGCAGGGCGACCTCGACGCGTTCTTCCAGTCGCTGGACGGCCGGCCGGAGCTGACGCCCTTCCACAGCGAAGAGGAAGTGCTGGCCGCCTACCGCGCCCTGAACGAGCGCGTCAAGGCCGGCCTGCCGCGCCTGTTCGAGCGCGCGCCCAAGGCCGCGCTCGACGTTCGCGTGGTCGAGCCCATCCGCCGCGCCACGGCATCGGACCACTACATGCCGCCGGCCGCCGACGGGTCGCGGCCCGGTGCTTTCTATGCGGTGGTGATGGACCCGGCCAAGTACCGCACGACGAAGATGACGTCGCTGTTCCTGCACGAAGGGCAGCCCGGCCACCACTACCACATGGCCCTCCAGCAGGAGCTGGACCTGCCGCGATTCCGCAGGAACAGCTGGTACGACGCCTTCGGCGAAGGCTGGGCGCTGTACGCCGAGGGCCTGGGGCGCGAGCTGGGCCTGTACGACAACGACCCCGCCGCCTACCTCGGGCGGCTGTTCATGGAACTGCACCGCGCCCTGCGGCTGGTGGTCGATACCGGCCTGCACGACCAGGGCTGGTCGCGCGAGCAGACCATCGCCTACCTGCGCGAGAAGGAAGGCTCCACCGAGGACGACGCCCGCCGCGCGGTCGAGCGCTACATGGCGTGGCCCGGCCAGGCGCTGGCCTACAAGGTGGGCGAGCTCAAGATCCTGCAATTGCGCGAGCGCGCCAGGCAGCAGCTGGGCCCGCGCTTCGACATCCGCGCCTTCCACACCCAGGTGCTGGGCGATGGCTGCATGCCGCTGCAGATGCTCGAGACGAAGATCGACCGGTGGCTCGCGGCGCAGCGCTAGCCATTCCCGCCGGGCACCGCCCGGCCGGGTGCGCGATAGCCTCTCACACCTTGCGCGCGACGTAGTGGAACCACCAGATGGCGCTGGTGTCGGCGCCGTCGGCGACGGGTTGGCCGGCGACGCTGTCGAAGACGCGCTCGGTGTCGAAGCCGGCTGCCTCCAGCTCGCGCTTCTGCTCGGCCAGCGTGGTGTAGACGATCACGATGCCGAAGTCGTGGGCGCCGCAGTTCATGATGGACCAGTCCTCGTGCGTCTCGTTCAGCGTGCGCAGGCGGCGTGCATTGCGCCATGAGCGGGGCAGCGAGCGCAGCAGCCGCCAGCTGCGCCAGCCCAGCTTGAGCGGGTTCCAGCTGAAGTCCAGCCGCAGGCGCGGTCGCTCGCCGTGCCCCGGTCCCAGCCGGTTGTGCGCGGAGACGATGAACAGGCCGCCCGGTTGCAGGACGCGATGCACCTCCCGCAACACCCGGGGCCGGTCGACGAAGTCCACGGCGTCGATGCCGTTGAAGGAAAACATCGCGAGGGCGAAGTGGTTGTCCTCGAAGCGTCCCAGGTCACGCGCGTCCATGTGCTCGACGCGCGCGCCGGGATGCCGGGCGCGGCAGGCCTCGACCATCTCCGCCGTGTAGTCGATGCCGACGTAGTCCTGGCTGATCGCACGCAACAGCGGCGTGGTCCGGCCCGCGCCCACGCCGATGTCGAGGATGGGCCGCGCGCGCACTTCGGCCGCCACGTACTCCACCGCCGCCTTTTCGCCGGGGTCGGTCCATCCCTCCAGCCGCTCGTAGAGCCTCACGGTCTGCGGCAGGCGCCAGGTGCGGCGGTTGACGGCGTCCAGCTCCGCGGCGCGGGCGGTGTCCCGGGCCAGGCTTGCGCCGTTCATGCCGCTGCCCGGAAGGCGGATTGACCGTCGAGGCAATGCCCCAGCAGGTCCATGCCGACGTCCCAGTGCCGCGCCATCTCGTCCAGCAGCGGGGCGGCGTCCAGGGCACGGCCGGCGTTGACGGCGCGCGCGCCCTTGAGGATCAGCGCCTTGTTGCCTTGCGCGATGTCTTCGAAACTGTCCGCCGCACCGAGCAGGTCCGGGTGGCCGAAGCCGGCCAGCCAGCGCAGGTGCGCGGCGGCCAGCTCGTAGGCAGCGCCGGCCTGGCGGATGCCGGCGAAGGCCCAGGCGTGATAGCGCGCCAGGCCGCCGGCGTGCAGGGCGGGCATGTCCTGCGCGATACGCGCGGCAAAGCGCGTGAACGGATTGGTGAGGGGCCGCCGCGCGAAGTGCTTGCGCAGCAGGCCGAACGAACAGGCAGCCAGTTCCTGCGGCGCCTTGCGCACCAGCCGGTCGATGCGCACGAGCTCGGCGAACAGCGGCAGGTCCCCGGCGCGAGCGCCGGCGTCGAACAGGTCGATGAAATCGGCGCCCGACAGCTCGTGAAAGCCTGCGTTGTGGAAATAGCCGAGCCATTGGCCCTCGACGTCGATGTTGGCCAGCGCGATCGTGGTCTTGGTGTGCTGGCGGTGGTAGTCGGTGGCCGCCGTGTCGGGCAGCCAGCAGGCGTCGATCTCGGCGCAGATCAGCTTGCCGGCCGCCAGGTGCTCCGCCGCGTGCTCCACCAGCGGCCGCCAGACCGACAGTTCCTGCACGTCGATGCCATAGAGTTCGCGCAATTCATCCAGCGGCGGCTTGAAGAAGGTCCACTGGTCGCCTTCGAAATCCACCGCCAGTGTGAAGGACAGCATGGCCAGCGGCTCCAGGCGCAGGCTGTGCAGCAACTCGATCCACAAGTCGCCGTAGCAATTCTTCTCGAGCCAGACGGCGTGCTCACCATGCAATGGGTGGGGCTCGTATTGCGCAGCTCGCAAGCCCTTGAAGACCTCGATGCGCCCGGCGGGCACGCCAGCGGCCGCAGGAGCCGGCGGCTCGAGGGCGAGGGCGGAGACACGCGGCATCGTCTTACAGCTCTGATGCGGGGTTCCAGATATTCTGGCATCGCCAATGGCTCATGGGTGGGGTGCATCACGGCGATTTGTTCCAGCTTGAAACCGGCCGTCGAACGCAAACTGCTGTCGGGCCGCTGGGCGCTTCGCGCATCGCCACCGGGTGTGCAAGCGGCTGAGCTCGACGCTACCGCCGGCGCCTGGATGCCCATCGACCAGCCGATGTCCGCAGCGGCCGCGTTGCGCGAGGCGGGGCAGCTGGATCACCCGGTGACCTCGTTCGATGCCCACGACTGGTGGTACCGGTGTGAATTCGGGTGGCCGGGCAGTGAACCGAACGAGCCGATGGTGCTCGGTTTCGACGGGCTGGCGACGCTGGCCCGGGTCTGGCTCAACGGCGAGCACCTGCTGGACAGCGACAACATGTTCGTCGCGCACGAGTGCGACATCAGCGGGCGGCTGCGGCCCGGCGCGAATGAACTGCTCATCCGCTTCGGCGCGCTCGACACCGCGCTGGCCCAGCGCCGGCCGCGGCCGCGCTGGCGCGTGCCCATGCTCGAGAACCAGCAGTTGCGGTGGATTCGCACGACCCTGCTGGGCCGCACGCCCGGCTGGTCGCCACCGTGGCCCGCCGTGGGCCCGTGGAAGGACGTGTGGCTGGAGCGGCGCGGTTCGCTGCGGGTTGCGAACATTCGCGTCGATGCGCTCGTGGAGGGAACGACCGGCGTCGTCGATTGCCGTGTCGACCTCCAGCCCGGCTCGGCGGCGGTGCAGGCCATGGAATTGCGCCTGGAGCGCGATGGGCGCGAGCATGTGCAGCGGCTCGCCGCCACGCCGGCCGGTGCATTCGAAGGACAGCTGCGTCTGGCCGATGCGCAACTGTGGTGGCCCCACACCCATGGCGAGCCCGCGCTGTACGCGGTGCGCCTGCACGCCGTCGACGAATCGGGCCAGCCGGTGGAGGTCGCGCGTGGCAAGCTGGGCTTTCGCAACGTCGCGCTGGACACTTCCGGTGGCGGCTTTCGCGTCGAGGTGAACGGGAGTCGCCGTGTTCTGCCGCGGCGCGGTCTGGACGCCGCTGGATGCGGTGAGCTTGCGCTCCACCCCGGGGGAATGCCGCGCGGCGGTGTTGCAGGCTTGCGCCGCCGGCATGAACATGCTGCGCGTCGCCGGCACCATGGTGTACGAGGAAGACCATTTCTACGAGGCCTGCGACGAGCTCGGCCTGCTGGTCTGGCAGGACTTCATGTTCGCCAACATGGACTACCCGGCCGACGATGAAGCGTTCAGCGCATCGGTCGCGCTCGAGGCCACGCAGCAGCTGCAACGCCTGCAGGCGCATCCTTGCGTTGCGGTGCTGTGCGGCAACAGCGAGGCGGAGCAGCAAGCCGCGATGTGGGGCGCGCCGCGCGAGCAATGGTGCTCGCCGCTGTTCGGGCGGACGCTGGCGCAACTGTGCGCCATCCATGCACCACGCACGCCTTATTGGCCTTCCAGCGCGCACGGCGGCGCCATGCCGTTCCAGGCCGACGTCGGAACGACTTCCTACTATGGCGTCGGCGCATACCTGCGTCCGCTGGAGGACGCGCGCCGCGCCGGCCTGCGGTTCGCCACCGAATGCCTGGCCTTCGCCAACGTGCCGAACGCGGCCGCCATCGCGCGCATGCCCGGCGGCCTGGCGACGCGCGTGCACCATCCGCAGTGGAAGGCGCGCACGCCGCGCGACCTCGGCGCCGGCTGGGATTTCGAGGACGTGCGCGACCACTATTTGCGGCTCCTGTTCGACACCGATCCGCAGAAGCTGCGCTACGCCGACCACGACCGCTATCTCGCGCTGAGCCGGCTTGCCACCGCTGAAGTGATGGCGTCGGCGTTCTCGGAATGGCGGCGTCCCGCGTCGCCTTGCGGTGGCGCGCTGGTGCTGTTCCTGCGCGACCTGTGGGCCGGCGCGGGCTGGGGCGTGCTGGACGATCGCGGCGCGCCCAAGGCCTGCTGGCACGCGCTGAGGCGTGTGCTGCAGCCGCAGGCCGTGCTTCTGACGGACGAGGGCGGCAACGGGCTGTTCGTGCATGTGCTGAACGAGACCGCGCAGGAAGCGCATTGGGTGCTGGAGCTGGCGGCGTGGCAGCACGGCGCAGTCCCGGTCGCCAACGCCAGCCTGCCGCTCACCGTGCCGGGCCGGGGCGCGCGAACCCTGCCAGCGCTCGAAATGCTCGATCACTTCATGGATCTGACCTACGCCTACCGGTTCGGTGCGCCGGCCTGCGACGCCGTGGCCGTGACCCTGCGCGGCGAGCGCGGCGAGCCGGTGGCCCAGGCGTTCCATTTCCCGGCCGGCATGCCTGCCCTGTTCGGCATCGACGCGGGACTGGCTGCCAGCGCGCGCATGCTTGACGCGCAGACGGCCGAAGTCTCGGTCAGCGCGCGCAAGTTCGCGCTCGGCGTGCATTTCGACGTGCCGGGCTTCGAGCCGCAGGACGAGTATTTCCACCTCGCGCCGGGCGGGCAGGCGCGCGTGCTCCTGCGGTCGCGCGCCGGGGGCGAGCCCCATGGCTCGGTGCACGCCGTCAACGGCCATGCGGCCGCGACGATTCGCGTGGACGCGCCTACCAGCCGCTGACCATCCCCGCCGCCCGCGTGGACGACTTGGCGAAATGGCCGGCCAGGAAGTCGACGAAGGCGCGCACGCGGGCCGAGGTCTGGTGCCGCTGCGGGTACACGGCGTGGATGTCCGCCGGCGGCGTCTTCCAGTTTTCCAGCACCTGCTTCAGGCGGCCGCTGCGCAGGTAGCGCGCAATGTCCCATTCGGCGCGCATCACGATGCCGTGCCCGGCCAGTGCCCACGCGACGGCGATTTCGCCGTCATTGGTGCTCAGGGGCCCGCGCACCTTGACGGTTTCGCTGCGCCGCCCGGACGCCAGCCGCCAGGTGCCGTAGGCCTGGTCGCCCTGGCGGATGCCGATGCAGCTGTGCTGCGCCAGCTCGGACGGGTGCCGCGGCTGGCCGTGGCGGGCCAGGTAGGCCGGCGACGCGCACAGCAGGCGCCGGTTGGGCGCGATGAGGCGGGCGATCACGCGCGCATCGGGCGGCTCGCCGAAGCGGATGCACACGTCGAACGCGTCCTCGGTGAGCGGCGGCGGATCGACGGTGAGCTGCAGCTGCACCTGGATCTGCGCATGCGCCTTCACGAACTGCGAGATCAGCGGCGCGATGTGGCTGCGCCCGAAGCCCAGCGTGGTGTTGACGCGCAGCAGGCCGCTGGGCGCGGCCAAGGCGCTCGCCAGCTGCCGCTCCATGTCGTCGATGTCGGCCAGGATGCGGCGCGCACTGGCCAGGTACAGCTCGCCTTCGGGCGTCAGGCTCACCCGCCGGGTGGTGCGCGCCAGCAGGCGCACGCCAAGGCGCGCCTCCATCTGGGCCAGCCGCTTGCTGATCGCGGGGGTGGACAACCCGAGTTCGCGCGCGGCGGCCGACAGGCTGCCGCAGCGCGCCAGCAGGCTGAAGAAGGTCATCTCGGACGAGGCGGCGGACGCGGCGGACATGGTCGGACTCCGGGGGATCAAGGGGGCATTCTGGCGTGTCCGCCGGCGGCCGGACGGGTTAAAGTGGCGAGTCATCCACAGGGGAGCCCCCGCATGTCCACCGGCAAACACCCGCCGCGATCGGCCAACGTCCACGACAAGGCGTCGCTCGAAGGCGCGATCGACACCATCGGCTGGCGGATCAAGGAGCTGCGGATGTTCGACGCCTCGGGCATCCAGGAGCGCTGGGACCCGCGCCTGGACGCGCTGCAGAAACAGGTGAACACCACCTTGTCCGAGATCCTCGGCCCGCGTTCGCAGGAGTACAAGGACTACGCGATCGGCGCCCTCGGCTCGGAGCTCGACACGATGTTCGGCGACCGCTACTCGCCCGAGGAATTGCAGGACGCCGTGCGCAAGAGCATCGACCAGGCGGTCACCAACCTCAATGCGGTGAAGAAGCTGCTGGGCGAGCGACTGGCGGAAAAAGGGTCCGCACCCGAGCCTGCCGCGCCCCCGGCGCCGAAAGCGCCCGCGCCCACACCGGCCCCGACACCGGCGCCGACGCCTGCACCAACACCTGCGCCGACGCCTGCACCGACACCTGCGCCGACGCCTGCACCGACACCGGCACCGACGCCTGCGCCAACACCTGCACCCACGCCCGCACCCACCCCTGAACCGAGGTCCGCACCGATGTCCGCTCCCAGCACCGCTCCCGCATCCCACCCATCCACTGGACGGCGCGTCGCCGTCATCGGGCGGCCCGCCGAAGCCGCGAGCCAGGCCGTGTCGGCCTTCGTCGCCCAGCTCGGCCTGCAGGCCGTGGCCGTTCCGGGCGGTCAGGGCGCAGGTTCCTTCATCGAGCGGCTGGACGGCCTGCGCGACCTGGATTTTGCCGTGGTGCTGCCTTCGGCCGGCGGGGCCGATGCGTCGGCCGGCAGCCTGCTGGAGGTCGGATTTCTCCTGGGCGCGCTCGGCCGCGGCCGGATCTGCATGGTCCTCGACGGCAAGGCGGCGCCAGGCCCCGAGTGGGAGGGCGTCGCGCGCCAGGCGATGGACGAGGGCGGCCTGTGGCGCCTGCTGCTGGCGCGCGAGATGAAACAGGCGGGCCTGGACGTCGACCTGAACCGTGCGCTCTGACCTCGCCCCGCAGCATTGATGACCCCCGGGTTAACAATGCTGTGAATGCCGGGGCGGCTTTTCCGGGCCGCCTGCCGTAGATTCGTACCTGATTTGCGAGAACAGGACGATTCGATGAAGACTTACAAGATCGCCTGCATCCCCGGCGACGGCATCGGCAAGGAAGTGGTGCCGGCCGGCCAGGAGGTGCTGCAGGCGCTGGCCCGCTCGCGCGGCGACTTCGGCTTCGAGTTCACCAGCTTCGGCTGGGGCGGCGACTGGTTCCGCGCGCACGGCGAGATGATGCCCGCCGACGGGCTGGATGCCCTGCGCGGCATGGACGCCATCCTGTTCGGCTCGGCGGGCGACCCGCACATCCCCGACCACGTCACGCTCTGGGGCCTGCGGCTGAAGATCTGCCAGGGCTTCGACCAGTACGCCAACGTGCGTCCCACGCGCATCCTGCCGGGCATCGATGCGCCGCTCAAGCGCTGCACGCCGGCCGACCTGGACTGGGTGATCGTGCGCGAGAACTCCGAAGGCGAATACTCGGGCGTCGGTGGCCGCGCCCATCAGGGACACCCGATCGAGGTGGCGACCGACGTGTGCATGATGACCCGCGCCGGCGTGGAGCGCATCATGCGGTTCGCTTTCCGGCTGGCGCAGTCGCGCCCGCGCAAGCTGCTCACGGTCGTGACCAAGTCCAACGCACAGCGCCACGCGATGGTGATGTGGGACGAGATCGCCGTGCAGGTCAGCAAGGAATTCCCGGATGTGAAGTGGGACAAGGAGCTCGTGGACGCCTGCACCGCGCGCATGGTCAACCGCCCGGCGTCGCTGGACACGCTGGTGGCGACGAACCTTCACGCCGACATCCTGTCCGACCTGGCTGCGGCGCTGGCGGGCAGCCTGGGCATCGCGCCGACCGGCAACATCGACCCGGAGCGGCGCTATCCGTCCATGTTCGAACCCATCCACGGCTCGGCGTTCGACATCATGGGCAAGGGCCTTGCCAACCCGGTGGGCACCTTCTGGAGCTGCGTGATGCTGCTCGAGCACATCGGCGAGGGCGCGGCGGCTGCGCAACTGATGGCAGCCATCGAAACCGTCACGGCGAATCCCAAACTGCACACCAAAGACCTCGGCGGCAATGCCGCTACTCAGGAAGTCACCAATGCCATCTGTGCGCTGCTTGCCCAGAATGGCGCGGACCAGCGGCACGCGGCCTGAACGGCGCGAATCAATTCCAACCAGGAGACCAGCAGCATGAAATTCGGCATCAGCAAATGGATCGGCATCCTCGCCCTCGCGGCGGCCCCGGCCGTCATGGCGCAGGGCTGCCCGGAGAAGAACGTCCTTTACTGGCAGGCCTTCCCGCCGGGCGGCGAGTCGGACCTGTCGGCGCGCCACCAGCAGGTCGTGCTCAAGAAGAAGTGCCCGGCCATCGACACCATCATCCAGTACAAGGCGGGGGCCGGCGGCGGGCTGATGTGGTCGCAGATGAACCAGCTGCCGGGCGACGGCCTGAACGTCGTCGGGGTCAACCTGCCGCACATCGTGTTCCAGCCGATCGAAGGCCAGGTGCAATACAAGACGGCCGACGTGACGCCGGTGTTCTGGTTCCACTTCACGCCCGACGCGCTGGTGGTGCCCGAAGCCAGTCCGTACAAGACATTCCAGGAATTCCTCGCCGCGGCCAAGGCGAACCCCGGCAAGATGAGCCTGGGCGGTTCGGGCCTGAACTCGGCCAACCATGCCTCGCACGAGCGCCTGAACGCCGCCTTCGGCATGAAGAGCACCTACGTTCCCTACAAGGGCACGGGCGACATGTCGCTGGCGGTGGTGGGCAACCAGATCGACGGCGCAGTGACCTACACCGCGTTCGCGATCAACAACAAGGGCAAGGTGCGGGCGCTGGCCGTGGCGATGGAAAAGCGCCATCCGCTGCTGCCGGACGTGCCGACCTTCAAGGAACTGGGCGTCGACTGGGTGGACGGCGCCTACCGCGGCATCGGCGTGCCGAAGTCGACGTCGGCCGCGGACCGCAAGAAGCTGTCGGACCTGTGGACCCAGCTCAACAACGACCCGGAGATGAAGGAGCTGGCGGCCAAGAGCGGCTTCGAGCTGGTCAACGTGGGGGTGGACCAGATGGACGCCTTCATGAAGGACAAGACCAAGCTCTACACCGAGGGCGCTGCGCGCCTGGGGCTGGGGAAGAAGTAGGCAGGGTTGTCATGCCGGGCTGGGTCCGGCATGACAGTTTGGGTGGTGGCAGCCATGACCCGGGGTGCCCGGTGACGAGCCGGTGACCGCGTCACAATCTCCGCATGACGCCCAACCCCGCCACCGAGCCGCGCCGCTTCCTCGAGCACCTCTATCACGCGGCTGTCAAGCGCGCCCTGCCGCTGCACAACACGGCCGCCTTCCTGCCGCCGCCTCCCAAGGGCCGCACCATCGTGCTGGGCGCGGGCAAGGCGGGCGGCTCGATGGCGCAGGCGGTCGAGGCCTTGTGGCCGGCCGACGCGCCGCTGGAGGGCCTGGTTGTCACCCGCTATCACCACATCCCGCCGCGCCCGGAGGGGCTGAAGCGCCGCATCGAGATCGTCGAAGCCGCGCATCCGGTGCCGGATGCGGCCGGGCTCGAGGCGGCCCAGCGCATCCTGGCGATGGCGCACGGCTTGACGAAAGACGACCTGGTGCTGTGCCTGATTTCCGGCGGCGGCTCCGCGCTGCTCACGCTGCCGGCCGAAGGCCTGACGCTGGAAGACAAGCAGCGCATCAACCAGCAGCTGCTGGCCTGCGGCGCCAACATCGCCGAGATGAACTGCGTGCGCAAGCACCTCTCGCGCATCAAGGGCGGCCGGCTGGCTGCCGCCTGCGCGCCGGCGAAAGTCGTCACGCTCACCATCAGCGACGTGCCGGGCGACGACCCGTCGGTCATCGCGAGCGGCCCCACCGTGCCGGACGCGACGAGCTGCGCCGAGGCGGTGGCGATCCTGCAGCGTTACGGCATCGCCGTGCCGGGCGCGATCATGAGCCTGCTGGAGCAGGGCGCGCTGGAAACGCCCAAGCCCGGCGACCAGATCTTCGCCGGCCATGAAGTGCACATGATCGCCACGCCGCAGCAGTCGCTGGAAGCCGCGGCGCGCGAGGCACGCGCCGCCGGCATCGAGGCCCATATCCTCAGCGACGAGATGGAAGGCGAATCGCGCGAAGTGGGCAAGGTGCATGCCGCACTGGCACGCGCCGTGGCGCTTCGTGGCCAGCCCTTCCGCAAGCCCTGCGTGATCCTGTCCGGCGGCGAAACCACCGTCACCATCAGGAAGCAGCCCGAAGGCGCGCCGCGTGGGCGCGGCGGCCGTGCCGGCGAGTTCTGCATGGGCCTGGCGCAGGCGCTGCAAGGGCAGGCCGGCGTGTGGGCGCTCGCGGCGGACACCGACGGCATCGACGGCGTCGAGGACAACGCCGGCGCGTTCGTCGCGCCCGAGACCCTGTCGCGCGCGCTCTCGCTGGGCATGAAGATCGACGCCTACCTGGACCGGAACGACGCCTACGGCTTTTTCCGCCAGCTCGACGACCTGGTGGTCACCGGCCCGACGCACACCAACGTCAACGACTTCCGGGCGATGCTGGTGCTGTGACGAGGGCGGCGCCTTCGCGCCGCATCAGGGTACGCACGACCTGCGCGAACCATGCGGCCGCAGCGAACGCCGCGATTCCCACCAGCCATTGGCCCAGCCGGACCTGGTCGTCCAGCAAGTAGGCATTGCACAGCCGCACGGTCGCGTCCTGGAACAGGAAGCCGGCCACCGCCGTCATCGGCAGCACGTTCCCCAGGAAGAAGCCCTGCACCACGAGCCCCGCGCGGCGCCAGGACAGGCGCAGCGCCGCGCCGCAGCCCAGCAGGGCGATCCATTTCGCGGCTTCCACCCGCGCGTCGACCAGCGCGAGGTCGAGCACGCGCGGGATCATCAGCACGGCCAGCCCCAGCGCGGCGCCGAACAGGCCGGCGATGCCGTGGTCGTTCCAGCGGTCGGCCGCGGCCCGCCAGCGCGGCGGGAACGCGCCCGCCAGGACGAAGCCGCAGCCGGCGAGCAGCGTGTACTGCACGAGCATGTGGCGCGACATCGTCGCCTCCAGGGCGCCGCGCACCGGGGGCAGGGCCAGCACGCACAGCAGTGCGGCCGCGGCCGCGGCTCCGCGCCGGGCGCTGCTCATGGCCGCGCCCCGCCGGCCAGGTGGCGAGCGTAGGCCAGTGCGAGCTGCTGCTCGGCCATGTCGAACACGCGCACCAGCCGTCCCTGCGGGTCCACCACCAGCAGGGCGGCGTTGTGTTCGTAAGTCGCCGCGGCCATCGGGCACCACCACGACCTGGAACGCATCGAGCAGGCGCTGGGTGTCGCGCACGTCGGGCATCCGCACGAAGCGCCACAGGTCGGCATCGGCGTTCAGGCGCGCGGCGTAGCGCTGCAGCACCTCCGGGTCGTCGTGCGATCCGTCGAAGCTGATCGAAAGCAGCTTCACCGGCGCGGTGCGATTCGCTGCATCGTCCTGCCCAAGCGCTGCCTGCATTTGCTGCAGCACGCCGCCCAGCGAGAGGCACACCGTCTGGCAGCGCGTATAGACGAAATCGACCACCGTCACCGAGCGGCCGTCGGCGAGCAGCCGGTCCAGCGGCTGCCTGGCGATCCCCGGCCCGTCCACCTGCACGTCGGGCGTGTCGACGGGCCGCAGCGCGACCTCGAGCCGGCGCGCGCCTTCGGCCGTCCACACCTGGAAGTCGTGCGTGAGCCAGGAGGCGCTCGCGTAGCCGCCGAGCGCGAGTCCTGCGCAGAGCAGGGCCGTGCGAATCATCAGGCGCGCGCCTCCTTGGCGCGGCGCGGCATGCGGATCACCTTGGGCGAGCCGGCCGGCCGGGGCAGGATGTCGGCCAGGGTGTAGCCGTCGAGGTGCTGCATGAAGCTGCGCAAGGCGCCTTCCAGCACGCCGGTCAGGCCGCAGTTGCCCGTCAGCATGCAGTTGCCGCCGGTGGCGAAACACTCCACCAGGAAGAAATCCGACTCCATGCTGCGCACCACCTCGCCCAGGACGATGGCCCCGGGCTCGCGCGCCAGCCGCATGCCCCCGCCCTTGCCCCGCACCGTCTCGATCCAGCCGGCCAGGCCGAGCTGGTGGGTGATCTTCATCAGGTGCGCCTCGGAAATGCCGTAGCTTTCCGCCACCTCCGCGATCGTGCACAGCCGCTCGGGATGCTGCGCCAGGTGGATCAGCAGCCGCATCGCGTAGTCGGTCAATGTGGTGAGGCGCATGGGGTCCTTCCTTGCGCCTCAGGGCGCCTTGGTCGCCAGGGCCTTGATTTCATCACCCCCGGCGAACGGCGTCGAGCGCGCCGCGGCCTTGCGCTCGGCCGCGAACAGTTCGGCGGCGATGGGCGCCGCCTTGTTCGACCACTCGGCGCGGACGTAGCTGGCGACGGCAGCCAGCTCGGCGTCGCTCAGCTGCTCGAACGAAGGCATCGCGCCCTTGAAGGTGTTGCCCGCGACGGTGATCTCGCCGGTCACCCCGTGCAGCAGGATGTTGGCGACGATGCGCGGGTCGCCGGTGACCCATTCCGAGCCGTCCAGCGGCGGGAACACGCCGGGCAGGCCCTTGCCGCTCGCCTGGTGGCAGGCCACGCAATTGCCGGCGAACACCTGCTTGCCGTCGGCCGCCGCGCCGCCACGGTGCGGGCCGCGCAGGTCGGCCAGCGTGCGGCGGTCGCCCAGGCCCGGGCTGCCGAACGATTCGGAAAACAGGATGTAGGCCACACCGGCCAGCACCATGGCCAGGGTGACCGCGGCGGCGACCAGCGGAATCGGCTGCGTGCGCTCGGAGGGCTCGGCCTGCTCGCGCGCCTGCGCCGGGGTTCGGGATCGGATTTCGGGGGTCATGGTTCGGCCTCGCGTGCCGCTCAGGGTTTCGGGGCTGCGCGGCAGCACCGGGTAGGTGTGGTTCAGCCCCTGCAGGTACTTGACCAGGTCGAGCGCCTCGGGCGTGGGCACCACCACCTGCCCGACCATCGGGCCATACCCGGGCGGCAGCGTCACGGCTTGTTCGCCCTCGGCCTGCGCCTCCTTGGCGTCCTTGACGGTGAACAGGAAGGGATAGGACGGCATGATCGAATCCGGCACGTAGGCGCGCGGCTGGTACAGGTGGCCCAGGTGCCAGTCCTTGCTCGGCTGGCGCGCGCCGATGTTGAACAGGTCCGGCCCGGTGCGCATGCTGCCCAGCAGGTGCGGCTTGTCGTAGAAGTAGTCGCCCGGCACCGACGCGCGGCCCCAGCCGCGCGCCTGGTCGGGGCCGAGGTTGCGGTCGCGCGGCTGCTGGCTGTGGCAATACACGCACCCGTTGGCGATGTACACCTCGCGCCCGCGCAGCTCGGCGCTGGTGTAGGGCTTGAGCTGCGGCGGCGGCTTGATGTCGCGCACCTCCAGGTACGGCATGACCACCAGGGCCGCCGTGGCGACGCCGAGCGCCACCATGGCGCCGGAGGCCAGCTTGATTTCATTTTCCATACGCCAGCTCCAGGTCGTTGTTGTGCGCGAACAGGGCCGCGCCGGTGCGGGTGGGGCCGAAGCGCAGCGCCATCGCCAGGAAGTGGCCGACGAAGACGAGGTGGCCCAGCACCATCAGGCTGCCGCCCACGGAGCGCCATTTCAGCCACGGCAGGGTGACGGTGACCGACTCCATGAAGGGCCGGGCGGCGTCGAGCATGGCCAGGCCCTGCAGCCAGCCGCCGATGGTCAGGCCGACGAAGTAGATCGAGATGCCGATGGCCGCCAGCCAGAAGTGCGCGGTGATCAGGCGTGGGTACGGCCACTCCCAGTTCAGCACGCGCGGCATCATGAAGTAGATGGCGCCGAACAGCACCATGCTGACGAAGGCATACGCGCCCAGGTGGGCGTGCGCCACCGTGAAGTGCGTGAAGTGCGCCACCTGGTTGACGCTGCGCAGCGCCTCCAGCGAGCCCTGCAGCGACGAAGCGAGGTACATCAGGCCGCCGAACATCATGAAGCGCAGGGTCGGCGAGTAGCGCGCCAGGTGCATGCGGCCCTGCAGCGTGCCGCCCATGTTGATCGTGAACGCGATCACCGGGATCACCATCATCAGGCTCTGCACGATCGACAGCGTGGTGAGCCAGCCCGGCACCGGCCCGCCGATCAGGTGGTGGCCGCCGACCTGGCCGTAGAAGAACGCCAGCGTCCAGAAGCCGAGGATCGACAGGTTGTAGGAGCGCACCGGCCGGCCGATGATCTTCGGCAGGAAGTAATAGATGGCGCCCACGCTCACGGGCGTGAACCACAGGCCCAGCACGTTGTGGCCGTACCACCAGTTGGTGGTGGCCTGCTGCACGCCCGTGTGCACGCCGGGCAGCTTGCCCACCAGGAACAGCAGGGAGATCCACAGCAGCGCCGCCACCATGTACCAGACGCTCACGTAGAGGTGTTCCACCTTGCGGTTCACCAGCGTGAACAGCACCGGCACGACCACGAACACGAAGCCCACCAGGATGAAGACGGCGATCTGCCAGGGAATCTCGAGGTATTCCATGCCGTCGCTCCAGCCCGCCGAGATGGCGCCGATGCCGGCGGCGATGCCGGTGTTGATCAGCGCACCGCCCAGCATGGTCCACACGGCGCCATGCAGCCGCGTGCGCAGCAGGCGCGGCAGCAGCCACACGATCATGCCCAGCGCGGCGTTGGTGATCCAGCCGTACAGCACCGCCGTGAGGTGCACCGTGCGGATGCGCCCGAATGTCAGCCACGCCTGCTGGGTGAGCCAGTCGGGCGCGTGCAGCTTGATCGAGGAGGTCAGGCCCGCGAGCGAGCCGACGATCAGCCAGAAGCAGGCGAAGGCGATGAACATGAACACCGGGAAGGCGGTGGAGCGGTCGGAGGCGATGCGATCGCGCAGTTCCGCGGCGTCGGCCGCATGTGCCAGCGTGTCGGCACCCGCCGCGGCCTCCTGCAGCGAGCGTTGCTCCGCGTCGCGCCAGGGCCGGGTCGTCCACCCGCCCGACTTCGCCGCGCGCGAAGATCACCGAAGCGGCGGCCGGGTTCTCGACCAGCAGGCCCTTGCGCAGCGACCAGATGAAGACGAACAGGCCGATGATCGACAGCACGAAGGCGCCCAGCAGGCTCAGGATGGCGCTGTCCATCACAGGTCTCCCGGCAGGCTGGCGGCGCGGCTCATCTGGTAGCCGTACCAGAGGCTTTGCGCGACGCGGCCGGCCAGCTCGCTGGCACGCTCGCCGAGCGCGGCGTTGGGCAGGGCCGCGGTGGTCTGGCGAAACAGCCGCAGCCAGTGCTGGAACAGTTCGGCGGACAAGCCGGGCAGGGCCGCGTGCCTGGGCATGGGCGCGCCGCGGAAGCGCGCGGTGCCGCGCAGCGCCGACGACCAGAAGTCCACCATCTTGGACAGGTGCCGGTCCCAGTCCGTGATGTGGCGGTCGAAGATCGGGCCCAGGACGTCATCGTCGCGGACGCTGGCGTAGAAGGCGTGGACCAGTTCCGAGACTTCGTCCTCGGTGCAAAGGTCGGCGGTGGGCATGTGCGGCTCCTGCGTGAAAAGGGCGCCGGGCACGCTGCTTGGCGGTTGCCCGGTTTAAAGATCTATTATAAATAGATCTTTAAGAACACCCCCTCGGCGTAGGGGCTTGATGGGGCGGGCGCAGAGCCTGCGCGGGAATCAGCCCGCCGCGGCGGGCTGCGCGAAGCGCGCCTTGAACCAGCGATCGAGCATGCGCTTCTCGTAGTACAGGGCTTCGGGCTTGCGCGCGCCTGTCAGGCCGCGGGCGTAATCGAGGTCGGTGAGCGCTTCCCGGGCCGAGCGCTGCGGCTTGCCGTCCACTTCCAGCGTGTACTGCAACTCGATGCGCGGAAAGTCGGCGCCGCCCCTGATGACGCGCAGGTCGACGCCGCCGCGCTGCAGGGGCCGCACCGTGCCGGCCAGGTCGACATCCAGCACCTCGACCTTGAGCACGTGGTTGGCCGGCAGGCCCTGGCCCAGGCCCTGCAGGTGCCGGGCGATCGCCTGCAGGTTGGCCTGCTCATCCTGGCTGGACGAGCCCGCGTCCGAATAGGAAGGCGCGTTGACGAAGGAGACGGCGACGGTGCCCGCCATCGCACCGGACACCCCGGCAAGAAGGCAGGCAGCCAACAAGGTTCGACGCATGATGAACTCCCGGCGTTACGGCGCGCGCGCGGTGTACGCGGCGCCTATGCCGGATTCTGGGCTTCTTGCCGTCAGCCGTGCAAGGACTCGTATTTCGCCATCAACTCGTCATGGCTTTCCGCGAAATCGGGATTCGGCACGATGCAGTCGGCCGGGCACACCAGCTTGCACTGGGGCTCGTCCTCGGCGCCCACGCATTCGGTGCACTTCAGCGCGTTGATGACGTAGATCGGGTCGCCGACGCTGATCGCCTCGTTCGGGCAGGCCGCCACGCATGCGTCGCAAGCCGTGCAGTCGTCATTGATGAGCAATGCCATGATTTGTCTTCCTTATGCGGTTGCGAGCTGCTCGAGCTCGCTGCAGCTTGCCGTGGCGGAATGCGCCCCAAAGTGCCGCGCCGATGGCGCCGGCGTAGATGGAATCCGGGTGGCTCAGCGCCGTGACGCCCACCTTCTCGTTGGCCATCTCCTCCTGGATCGCCGCCAGCAGGCCGATGTCCAGCGCGAGGCCGCCGGTCAGCAGGGCGGTGCCTTCCTTGATGCCCGTGACCTTGAGCAGCTTGACGATGCGCGAGGCCATCGAAAGGTGGATGCCCTTGAGAATGTCCGGCGTGGCGATGCCGCGGCTGACCATGTTGATCACATCGGTCTCGGCCAGCACGGCGCAGATCGAGCTGCACTTCTCCGGGTCCTTCGAGCTGCACGACAGCGCGCCGATCTCCTCGATGGCGACGCCGAGGTAGCGGGCGATGTTCTCCAGGAACTGGCCCGAGCCGGAGGCGCACTGGCTGGTCATCTTGTACGCCAGCACCTTGCCGCGCTCGTCGACGTAGATCGCCCGGCCGTTCAGCGCGCCGATGTCCACCACCGCGCTGATGCCCGGGTGCAGGAAGACGCCGCCGCGAGCGTGCGTGGTCATCGAATAGAAATGGCCGGTGGCGAACTTCACGTTCTCGCCCTCGCCGGTGGTGGCGATGTAGTCGACGTCGTCCGGCGAGAGGCCGGCTTCGGCGATCACCGCGTCGCGCCCCTCCTCGGCGAGCGTCATGGGGTCGCGTCGGCGGATGCGCTCGCAGCGCTTGGCAAGCCAGTGCGCCTGCCCGTCTTCGTCGATGCGAAAGAGCGTGCTCTTGACGGCGCCGGAGCCGATGTCGATACCGATGGTGATGGTCATGCTGTCAAGCCCTCGCTTCCGCTTCCACTTCCTTGCCTTCTTCGACCACCGCGCGCCAGGCGAAGGTCGCGCCGCCCAGCGCCCCGGTGAAGATCGAATCGGGGTCGATGTTCAGCTGCAGCTGCCCGTAGTTCTCGAACACCAGGTCCCGCAGCGCCTTCACGGCGGCCTCGTTCTTGGCGACACCGCCGGTGAAGGTGAACTGGTCGCGGATGCCGCCCGAGCGCGCCAGGATCGACATCGCGCGCAGGATGATCGCGCGGTGCAGGCCGGCCATGATGTCCTCGCGCTTGTCGCCCAGGGAGAGCCGGTCGCGCAGCTCGGCGCCCGCGAACACGGTGCAGGTCGAGTTGATGCGGATGGCCTTGGTGGACTTCATCGCCATCGGGCCCAGCTCGTGCAGGCCCATGTTCATCTCGTCGGCGATGTAGCCCAGGTAGCGCCCGCAGCCGGCGGCGCAGCGGTCGTTCATCTGGAAGCTCTCGACGATGCCGGCCGGGTCGACCTGGATCGCCTTGGTGTCCTGTCCGCCGATGTCCAGCACGGTGGCCGTGCCCGGGTACATCACGTGCGCCCCCAGGCCGTGGCAGAGGATCTCCGAGCGCACATGCTCCTTCGAGAACGGCAGGCGGGCCCGGCCGTAGCCGGTGCCCACCACGTAGGTCTCCTCCATCTCGGTATCCAGGATGCCCTTGATCGGCGCCTCCACCTGCATCCGGCGCGCCGCCGTCTCGGGCAGCGCGACGAAGGTGCGCTCCAGCGCCGCCAGCAGGTGGCGCCGGATCGAGTCGGCGTAGACGCGGTTCTCGACGTCGATGATCGAGCGGTCGAACACGTTGAGCAGGAAGTCGTAGCGGGTGCCGGCTTCCTTGGACACCGTCTCGCCGATCGCCAGGTACTGGCTGCCGGCGATGTCGCGGAAGAAGTCGCTCTTGCGCTTGGCCTCGGGCGTGAACAGCGAAGGCGCCTCGGTCTTGAGCCGGCGGAACACTTCGGACAGCGACTCGCCCACCGCCTCGGTGGCCGCGCCGAAATGCGCCGTCTGCAGGTTCCGCTGGCAGGTGTCTTCCAGGTCCACCAGCTGCTCCAGGTACTGCTCGGAGCGGAAGTTGCGCTCCAGCTCGCCGATGAAGCCGTCGAGCGCGCCGTTCAGCGCCCCGGTGCTGCCCAGCGCCTCGCGGAACAGGTGGAAGCGGCCGTTGAGCAGCGCCTCCTGCTTGGCGATGGTGGCCGCCGTGTCGTAGTTGGAGCGCGAATTCGTGATGCCGCGCCCGATGATGTTGCGATCCTCGTCCATCACCACCGCCTTGGTGGTGGTGGAGCCGAGGTCGATGCCGATGAAGCAGCGCATGGTGATTCCCCTTCCTTCAGGTCGCGGTCGCGATCGGGATGAACTTCGGCGCGTGCTCGCCGACGCCGGACGTGCGCTTCTGCTTGATCATCTGGAAGTAGCTCTCCAGCCGGTTCTTGACGTTGGCGCCTGAGAAGTAGCGCGGGTCTACCAGGTCGGTCTCGATGAAGGCCGCCGGCTTTCCGGTGCGCTTTTCCACTTCGCGCAGGATCAGCAATTGCCCGGCCGAGAAGCTGTTGCAGCTCTTGATCGAGTTGATCAGCAGCCCGTCGGCCTGGTACTCGTCGATGTACTTGCAGATCATGTCGATGCGCGACGGCAGGTTCAGGTTGGTGTAGCAGCCCAGGCAGTAGTCGGCGAGCGACTCCAGCGGGTTCTCGGGGTCGTGGCGAAAGCCGAAGTCGTACAGGCCCCCGACCTTGGCGTAGGTGGAGGACACCACCACCGCGCCTTCGTCGTAGAACATCTTCCAGAAGTCGCGAAAGCTGGTCCAGTTCGGCGGGCCTTCGACGATCAGGCGGTACTTCTCTTCCTTCATCTCGCCTTCGGGCGTCATCGGGCCGCGCCCCTCGCGCACCCGCTGCTCGATCTCGGCGCGCAGCATGCGGTAGTAGTCCGTGGCCTGGGTCGTGCCGCGGAAGGCGGTGAAGATCGGGCCGATGTAGTACACGGCGCCGAAGTAGCCGTCGATCGGGGAAGGCCTCTTCTTGGCCGACTGCAGCACCTGCACCAGGTCTTCTTCGGCTTTCGCCGATTCGCGCATGTACTGGCGCAGGCGGTCGATGTCGAACTTGATGCCGGAGATGCGCTCCAGCGTGGGGATCACGGTCTCCTTCAGCTGCTTGACCACGTACTCGCGCATGTTCGGCTGGATGCGGCCCTCGCTCTGGTAGGGCACGTGCAGCATCACCGTCTCGCAGCCGTACTTGTGGCGGATCAGCTCGAACCACTTCATGAAGGTGAAGCAGCCGGTGTACGACAGCAGCAGGACGTCGGGCTTGGGCAGCGGCTCGCCGGTGGGGCCGATCTCGCCGCCCATCATGGCGCCGAGGTCCGCCTTGACGTAGGTGCAGACGTCCTCGCTCTGGCCGTCGCGCTCGGCGTCCATGATCATCTTGCCGGACTTCTTGCGCATGCCGTTCTGCAGCGCGTTGGTCTCCGGCAGGCTGCGCGCCAGGTCGAAGCACATCAGCAGCTCGTTGAGGTTGCCCGGCACGAAAGTCGCGGCCACTTTGCGGCCCTGCGAGTGCGCCTGCGCCAGGTCCATGTAGTTCGCGTTGATCATCTCCTTCTGGAGATTCATCGCGTCGTCCTTCTCGGCGACGGCGACCTTCTTCTTGCTCTCCGGCATCGAAACGATAGTGTTCATGACAGTTCTCCGAAGAGGTTTGAAGGCCGTTGGGTCAATTCGTGGGCAACCGCGGATCCGGCTTTGCCGGGCCGCTGGTTGCGCCCCCTTGGGGGGGAGGCGCCGAAGGCGCTTCGGGGGGGGATCACGTATGGCTCCACAATTTGATGGAATCGGCGAAGGTGCCGGCCTGCTCGCGAATCGGGGCCATCTGCCCGGTGTTCTCCGCGTACTTGAACGCGGTGTAGGGAACCTTGTGCTGCGCCAGCACGTCCTGCAGCATCGGCCGCTCCAGCAGGGCCGGGTCGCAGAACGAGGGCGCCGCGAAGATCACGCCCTCGGCGCCGCGCGTCTTCACCTGCTTGAGCAGGAAGACGCCCTTTTCCGCGCGGGTGGTGTCGTACTTGGCCGCGGTGGAGGCCGAGCGGTGCAGGAAGGCCTTCGACAGCTCGTCGAGCGGGCTGGCGTCGGCCGGCACCTCGTCGAGCAGCCAGCGCGTCACCAGCATGAAGTCGTCGTCCACCACGTAGCAGCCCGACATCTCGATCGACTTGATCAGCGACAGCGGCGGCTGCTCGCAGAACGCCCCCGTCAGCACCACCCGCGCGTTGTCGCGCTTGGGCCTCGGCTCGGCGTCGGTGGCGGCGAGGTATTCGCGCACCAGCACCGTGTGGTCCTCGGGCGGCAGCACCATGCCCGCGCGCAGCAGCAGGTAGACCTCGGAGGTGGGCGCCTGCCACGGCTTGGCGGCGCGGTAGGCGTACAGCTCGCGCACGGCCTCGCGGTTGTCGTTGTAGACGCGGATGGACGCGTTCAGCTCGGCGTCGGTGACGGGAGCGCCGCGCAGCTTGCCCAGGTCCTCGCGCAGCGCCTGCATCTCCTGGATGTAGAAGTTGCCGCCGATCGAGTCGATGTAGTTCTGCGGCACGTCGATGTACTTGACGTACTTGTCCTTGAACAGGATCTGCCACATGCCCGAGAGGTTGCGGATCACGTCGCAGATCGACGGGAACAGCATGCCGTCCATGCAGTCCAGCCGGCCCGTCAGGCCCAGCTCGATGGTCGAGCGCGGGATGCGGCAGATGTAGCTCTGGTAATAGGCGTCGCCCTGGATCACCTCGAGCGCGTCGCCGCCGCCCAGGATGCCCACCGGCAGCATGCCCGCCGCGTGGATCAGCTCGCGCGGCACGTACACCGGCAGGTAGCCGATGGCCTTGCGGCCGGGCTTGGCGGCCTTCCACTCCTTGACGGCAGTGAAGTCGAGATCCTCGAACAGCTGGGTGCAGCGGTCGACGATGCGCTGGACGGGGGAGAGCGTGGTCAGCATGGCAGGCTCCGGTTAACGGTGGGTCCACGCCGCAGGGCGCTTGGCCAGGAAGGCCGCGAGGCCCTCGTTGGCGTCATGGGTGTTCATCAGCCGTGCGAGGTACAGCTGCTCGACTTCGGCCAGGCGGCTGCGCACGTCGCGCAGCATCTGCGCGCGGGCCGCCGTCAGCGCGCAGGCGAGCGCGGCGGCGCTGCGCTCCTGCAGGTGCTGCTCGAACCACGCCAGCGCGGCGGCTTCCGGGTCGTCCGCCAGGACCTGCACCAGGCCGATGGCCGACGCCTCGACGCCGGAGATGGAGCGGCCGCGACAGCAGCAGGTCCTCGGCCGCCGGCTGCGAGACGCGGTAGGGCAGCAGCACCGAGGCGGCCGGCGCGAACACGCCGAGCTTGATCTCGGGCTGGCCGAACTGCGCCGTGGGCGACGCGAAGATCGGGCCCGCGGCAAGCGCCACTTCCAGCCCGCCGCCCAGGCATTGCCCGCGCACTGCCACCAGGATGGGCGCGGGAAACTCCAGCATCTCCACCAGCAGCGCGTGCAGCGAGCCCAGCATCTTGGCGCACTGGTCGGGCAGGTGCTCCTCGACGCTGGCGCCGAAGCTGAAGTGCGAGCCCTCGGCATCCAGCAGCACGCCGCGCAGGCCGGGCGCCTTGTGGTATTCCGCCAGCGCGCCGTGCAGCGCCAGGATCATGGCGGCATCGACCAGGTTGGCCTTGGGCCGGGCCAGGCGCAGGCGCAGCAGCGCGCCGTCGCGTTCCAGCCAGGTCTTGACAGGCGAATCGGTGGTCATGGCGAGCCTAATGCCTGTTCTTCGGCTGGATGTCGTCGTGCAAGGCGCCCAGCCAGCTGGCGCCGGCGGCGAGCTGCTGGCGCAGCAGCACGAAGTCGGCCTCGCGGTTGTCCTTCGTGCCTTCGTTGAAGGCGGTGAAGCCGGCGCGGGCCTCGGTCATCATGTTCAGCGCCAGCCAGGCGCGCGAGCTTTCCTTGTTGCGGTCCCACGCGGCGAGCTTGGGCTTGCGCAGTTCTTCCAGCGTCTTGAGCGTGCACTCGGGGAAGGTGAGCAGGATCTTGGCGCACAGCTCTTCGACCTTCGCGTCCAGCATCGACAGGTCCACCGTGCCCTTGGCCAGCAGCGCCTTGCCTTCCTTCGCGGCGTCGCCGGTCTTGCTGGTGCCGTAGACCAGGCGGCCGAACTCGTCGTACTGGCGCTGCGGTCTCGACCATCGGGTTGGCGACGAACTTGCCGTCCACCTTCAGCGCCGGCACGACGTCGGTGAGGATGCCCATCTGGTAGGCCTGGTGGGCCGAGAACGGCTCGCACAGCACGCAGGCCATCATCGCGCGCTCGGCGCCCACCATCAGGGGCAGGAAGTCGGTGGCGCCGCCGATCGGCGCCGAGCCGTGCTTGGGGCCGGCCTGGCCGAACTTCGCCAGGTCCTGCGCGACCGAGAAGTCGCAGGCCATGCCGATCTCCTGGCCGCCGCCGATGCGCATGCCGTTCACGCGGCAGATCACGGGCTTGTCGGCCAGCAGCAGGGCGGTGACCATGTCGTTGAACAGGCGCAGGTACTGGCGGTATTCCTGCGGCTGGCCGGCGTAGTACTCGGCGTATTCCTTGGTGTTGCCGCCGGTGCAGAAGGCCTTGTCGCCGGCGCCGGTGAAGACGATGCAGTTGACGTCGCGGGCGTTGGACGCGGCACGCAGCGCCAGGATCACGCCCTTGACCATGTCGGTGGTGTACGAGTTGTACTGCGGCTGGTTGTCCAGCGTGATCCAGGCGTTGTACAGCCCCGGCACGACGGTGCCGTCGGGCTTGCGCGCGGGGCGCTTTTCGTAGCGCACGCCGGGCTTGGCGATGTCGTCCACCAGGTCGTGGTTCTTGAAGTCGAGCATGGGAGGGAAGGTGTCCGGGGCGTTCATGGGGTCTCCTGGGTCGGTTCGCGGGTGTTTGTCTGTTCGGGGCGCGCGCAGGTCAGGGCACCAGCACCACGCGCTTGCGGATCTCGTGCCGGTGCACCGCGGCGAAGATCTCGTTGATGTCGGCCAGCGCGCGCTTTTCGACGAAGGGCGCGATCTGCACCTTGCCGTTGAGCACCAGGTCCAGCGCCGCGGGGTAGTGCTCGGGCGGGCAGCCCCAGTTGCCCAGGGCGCGCGCGTCGAAGGCCATCAGGTTGGACAGGCGCACTTCGACCTTGTCCATGGTGAAGCCGACCACCGACAGCGTCGCGCCATGCACCAGCAGGCCGTAGGCGGTGAGCTGGCCGGCCGCGCTGCCCGAGCATTCGAAGATGAACCACTCGGTGCGGCGCAGGCCGTTGGCCTTGGCGAAGTCGTTGACCGCGGCCTTGATCGCCTTGCCGTCGAGCTGGCGGCTGTTGAGCGTGAGCGACGCGCCGTGCTCCTTGATGGCCGCCAGCTTCGCGTCGTCGACGTCGATCGCGACCACGGTGGCGCCGAAGGCCCGCGCCACCTGCACGCAGTAGCCGCCGACGCCGCCGGCGCCGACCACGATCGCGAGGCTGCCGGGCGTGACGCCCGCGCGCCGCACGGCCTGGTACGGCGTGGTCGAGCGCGTCGGCGACGATGGACACCTGCGCCAGTTCCAGCCCGGCAGCGGCCAGGCGGGCCGGGTCCACTTCGCACAGGCCGCGCCCGGGCACGACGATGTGCGAGGCGAAGCCGCCCTGGATGTCGTTGCCGGGCATCTTCTGTGCGCGGCAGATGGTGGTGAGGCCGCGCTTGCACAGGTCGCATTCGCCGCAGGGCAGCACGGCCGGGACGATCACGGACTTGCCGAGCCAGCTCTCCGCGCCCGGGCCGGCGGCGACCACGCGGCCGCTGATCTCGTGGCCCAGGGCCAGGGGCAGCGGCTGGTTGGTGCGCACGCCGTCGTAGTAGTAGCCCAGGTCGGTGTGGCAGACGCCGCAGCCCGCGACCTCGACCACGACTTCGCCGACCTGCGCGGCCGCGTCGAAACCACTGCGCACCATGGGGGCGCCGGGGGCGGTCATCAACCAGCGGTGGGCATCGATGCTCATGGGACGGACCTTTCAGGAAACGGGGCCGGCGGGGCCGGCAGGCAAGCTCATCGGCGCCCCGGCACGGCCTTAAACTGGTAATGCAGTACCGGATTACGCATTTCGGCCATTGTGGAGAGCCTTTCGCGAGCGAACCTTGATCCACGTCAAGGTCTGTCCGGCGCGCAAACCGTTTACTGCCAACCATCAGATGTGCAGGAGCGAAAAGCGTGGATGCCTCTCTCGATACCGAAACAGGACAGCGCGGCCCGGCCGCGGCCCCGCCGCCGGCCAGCGGCATCTCGATCGCCATCGCCGGCAGTGGCGGCAGTGGCGTCATGACCGCCGGCACGCTGCTGCTCGAAGCTGCGGCGCGTGCGGGTTTATACGGACTCATGGTCCGCACCAGCGGCCCGCAGATCCGTGGCGGCGAGGCTGCGGCACTGCTGCGGCTGGGCACGGCGCCGCTGGAATCGCTGGACGACAGCTTCGACCTGCTGCTCGCCATCGACTGGCAGAACGTGCACCGCTTTGCCGATGAGATCCCGCTGCGTGCGGGCAGCATCGTCATCGGCGACGCCGACGGCGGCGAGGTGCCGGAGGTGTTCCTGCGCGGCGGCGCCCGCGTGGTCACGCTGCCGCTCAAGAAGATGACCAAGGCCATGCCCGGCAGCTGGATCAACATGCTGGCGCTGGGCCTGGCCGGGGCGCTGGCCGGCCTGCCCGCGGCGGCGCTCGAAGCCGCGGTGCGCCGCGGCTGGAAGCGCCCGGAGGCCGCGCTGGCCGCCAACATCAAGGCGCTGCACGACGGCATGGCCGCGGCAGCGGACATCACCGGCATCGCGCCGCTGGCCCCCGCGGTGCAGGGGCTCGGCCGCTGGACCGTGACCGGCAACGAAGCCGCGGGCTACGGCGCGATCCGCGGCGGGGTGCGCTTCGTCGCCGCCTACCCGATCACGCCCGCCACCGAGCTGCTGGAATGGATGGCGCCCGCGCTGGCCAAGGTGGGCGGCTCGCTGCTGCAGGCCGAAGACGAGCTGGCCTCCGTCAACATGATCATCGGCGCGTCCTACGGCGGCGTGCCATCGCTCACCGCCACCGCCGGGCCGGGCCTGGCACTGATGACCGAGGGCATCGGCCTGGCCGTCGCCGCCGAGGTGCCCATCGTCGTGGTCGACGTGATGCGCGGCGGCCCTTCCACCGGCATCCCCGCCAAGAGCGAGCAGAGCGACCTGTCGTTCGCGGTGAGCGGGCTGCACGGCGACGCGCCGCGCCTGGTGCTCGCGCCGACTTCGATTTCCGATTGCGTCGCGACGACGCAATGGGCGGTGGAACTGGCCGAGGCGCTGCAGGCGCCGGCCATCGTGCTGTCGGACCAGTTCATGGGACAGTCGCGCGCCATCATGGACCGGCCGCGGGTGGCCGTGTCGGCGGACCGGGGCCGCCTCACGGTGGCTGCGAACACCCCCGACTACAAGCGCTACCGCGACACCGAAAGCGGTGTCTCGCCGATGGCCATCCCCGGCACGCCGGGCACGGTGTACACCGCCGACGGGCTGGAGCACACCGAAGGCGCCATCCCCAGCAGCCAGTCGCGGGACCACCGCATCCAGCTGGACAAGCGCGAGCGCAAGCTGGCGCTGTACGACTATGGCCGCCGCTGGGCCGACGTGGAAGGCGGCGGCGAACTGGCCGTGATCACCTTCGGCTCGGCCACCGGCCCGGTGCGCGAAGCGGTGCAGCGTGCATCCGCGCAGGGCCTGCCGGTGCGCCTGATCGCCTTGCGCCTGCTGGCGCCGCTGAAGCAGGCGGCCTTCGACGCGGCGCTGGCCGGCGTGGACAAGGTGATGGTGATCGAGCAGAACCACGGCGCGCAACTGCTGCGCTACCTGCGGGGAATGATCGACCTGCCGTCGCGCCCCGCCAGTTTCCACCGCCCGGGGCCGCTGCCGCTGCGGCCGGGCGAAGTCTGCGACGCGATTCTCGAATGGGCCGGCCACACGGTGGAGGAGGAACTGGTATGAACGACATGGTGCCCCCGCCGGCTGTGCTCACGGCCGCGCAATACAAGTCCGGCTACAAGCCGATCTGGTGCCCGGGTTGCGGCGACTTCACCGTGCTGGGCTCGGTGACCAAGGCGCTGGCGCTGCTGCAGCTGCCGCCGCACGAAGTGGCGGTGGTTTCCGGCATCGGCTGCTCGTCGCGCATCCCGGCCTACACCTCCTGCTACGGCTTTCACGGCGTGCACGGCCGCTCGCTGGCCGCGGCCACGGGCCTGAAGGTGGCACGGCCGGACCTCACGGTGCTGGTGGCCAGCGGCGACGGCGACGGCTATTCCATCGGCGGCAACCACTTCCTGCACGCCTGCCGGCGCAACGTGGACCTCACCTACATCGTGATGGACAACCACGTGTACGGCATGACCAAGGGCCAGGCCTCACCCACCACGGAGCCCGACTGGGACAACAAGCTCTCGCCCGGCGGCACCGGCATCCGCTGCTTCCACCCGCTGGTGATCGCGCTGGCCTCCGGCGCCAACTTCGTCGCGCGGGCGTTCTCCGGCGACCAGGCCGGCACCGCCGAAATCATCGCGCAGGCGGTGCGGCACCCCGGCTTCTCGTTCGTGGAAATCCTCAGCCCCTGCGTCACCTTCCGGCCGGAACAGCGCGAATGGAAGACCATGGTGCGCCCCGCCTCGGTGGAACCCACCGACGACGCGGCCCGCGCCGCGCGCCGGATCATGACCGACGACGGCTTCAACATCGGCGTGCTTTTCGCCGGGGACCGCGCGCCCTACGCCACCGGCCCGGTGGCGCCGGCCTGCGAGATCGAGGACCTGGAGAAGGAGTTCGAGCTGTGAACACCGACAACCACGCATTGCCCGTCGTGCAGGGGCCGCAGACGCTGCAGGAATTCATGGCCCAGGCGCTGGCGATGGAACAGCAGGCCGTCGAGCGCTACACCGACTTCGCCGACACGCTGGAGCAGCACAACAACCACGAGGTGGCGACGCTCTTTCGCACGATGGCCGAGCACGAAGCCAAGCACGCGCGCCGCATCATGGCGGAGATGGGCTGGCGCGAGGCGCCCGAGCTGCCGCCGCACGCGAAGAACTGGCCGGGCAACGAGTCGCCCGAGGCGGCCCCCTTCGACGAGGTGCATTACCTGATGCAGCCGTGGCACGCGCTGCAGCTCGCGCTGGCCGCCGAACGGCGGGCCGAGGCCTTCTTCGCGGTGCTGGCGCGCCTGACCACGAGCGAGACCGTGCGCGCCGCCGCGCTCGAGATGCGCGCCGAGGAATCGCACCACGTCGCGCTGGTGCAGGCCTGGATCGCCAAGACACCGCAGCCCGACGCGGACTGGGCCGTGGACCCGGACCCGCCGCGCTATACCGACTGAAGGCACACCATGCGAACGCTGCTTCCCGAAGGCTGGGCGCCGGCCATCGGCTACGCCAACGGCATCGAGGTCGATGCCGGGCGCATCGTGTTCATCGCGGGGCAGGTCGGGTGGGATGCGCAGCAGCGCTTCGCGTCCGAAGAGATCGCCCCGCAGTTCGACCAGGCGCTGGCGAACATCCTCGACGTGCTGGCCACGGCCGGCGGGCAGGCGCAGCACATCTGCCGCATCACGGCCTACTGCTGCGACAGGCCGGCCTACCTGGCCGCGCGCGGCGAGCTCGGGGCGATCTGGAAGCGGCGCATGGGCCGGCATTACCCCGCGATGAGCATGATCTTCGTGTCGGACCTGCTCGACCACCCGGCCCGGATCGAGCTCGAGGCCACGGCGGTGCTGCCGCCGCGGTCGGCGGCCTGACCCCTAGACGCCCAGCAGGCTTGCGAGCTTCCCGTGGTCCTTCGCCAACTCCGCCGATTCGCCCGCCAGCGCGACGCGGCCTTTTTCCAGCACCACCACCCGGTCGGTGTGGGCGAGCACGGTGCGGAAATTGCGGTCCACCACCATGGTGCTGATGCCGCCCGCGCGGATCGCCGCGATCACGCGCCAGATCTCCGCCACGATCCGAGGCGCCAGGCCTTCGGTGGCTTCGTCCAGGATCATCAGCACCGGGTTGGTCATGAGGGCACGGCCGATCGCCAGCATCTGCTGCTCCCCGCCGGACAGCTGCTGGCCGCCGCTGCACAGCCGCTCGCCCAGCCGCGGAAAGGTTTCCAGCACGCGCTCCATCGTCCATTCGCGGCGCCCGTCGGCCGCCGCGCGCGCGGCCATGGCGAGGTTCTCGCGCACCGACAGGTTGGCGAAGATGCCGCGGCCCTCGGGCACGTAGGCAATGCCCATCCGCGCGATCTCGTAGGGCGCGCGGCCGGTCATGTCGCGGCCCATCACGTTCACCGTGCCGGAGCGCGGCTTGACCAGGCCCATCAGGCTCTTGAGCAGCGTCGTCTTGCCCATGCCGTTGCGCCCCAGCAGGCCGAGCGCGCAGCCGGCCGGCAGCTGAAGGCTCACGCCGCGCAGCACATGGCTGTCGCCGTAGTACGCGTTGAGCTGGTCGACAGCCAGGAGGTGGGCGAGGGTGGGCATGGCCGCATCGGGATGCCCCATGGTAGGAGCGCACCTCCCGCCAGCCTTGACCGGCATCAAACAAACACCCGCGGGAGATACGTATGAACCATGACGGCCACCGCCGCCGGGAGGACTGACGTGCTGCAGATCATCATCCAGGGGCGCGGCGGACAGGGCGCGCAGACCGCGGGCAACCTGCTCGCGATGGCCTATTTCGCCGAAGGCCGCCAGGTCCAGGCCTTCGCCAGCTACGGCGGCGCGCGGCGCGGCACGCCGGTGAGCTCCTTCATCCGCGTGGACGACCGGCCGGTGCGGCTGCGCTGCGACATCGAGCGCGCCGATGCCATCCTGTGCTTCGACGCCAGCCTGCTGCAGGGCGCGCTGCTCGCCGCGGCGCACAGCGGGACGGTGATCGTGGTGAATTCCGCGCGCAGTGCCGCCGACTTCCGCGAGGCGCTGCCGGGCTACCGCGTGATCCCGGTGGACGCCCTGGCCATCTCGCGGCGCCAGGGGCTGGGCCGCATCGTCAATTCCGCGCTGCTGGGCGCGCTGGCCCGCGCCGTCGGCGACCCCCCGCTGGCGGTCCTGGAGGACCTGCTGCGCGAGGAGACGCCCAAGCTGCGGGCCGAGAACGTCGCCGCCTGCACCGAGGGCTATCACTCGGTGGACGCGCAACTGCAACAGGCCACGCCATGAACAAGCCGCTCCCTCCCACCACCTGGACCAGCGGCACGACCGAGGTCTTCAAGACCGGCACCTGGCGCGCATCGCTGCCGCACTACGTCAAGCCGCCGTCGCCCTGCCACCAGGCCTGCCCGGTCAATGGCGACATTGCCGAATGGATCGGCCTGGCGCACGCGCGCGATTTCCGCGGCGCGTGGGAGGTGCTGACGCGCCACAACCCGTTCCCGGCCGTGGCCGGCCGCATCTGCCACCACCCCTGCGAGGCGGCCTGCAACCGCGGCGCCTATGACGACGCGCTGGCCATCTGCAAGCTCGAGCGCGCCGTCGGCGACATGGCGCTGGCGGCGGGCTGGGCGTTCGAGCCGCCCGCGATCCAGCACGGCGGCCACATCGCCGTGGTGGGCGGCGGCCCGTCCGGGCTGTCGGCCGCGTTCCAGTTGCGCAGGCGCGGCTGGCGCGTGACGCTCCACGAAGCGCAGCCCGAGCTGGGCGGCCTGATGCGCTACGGCATCCCTTCGTATCGGCTGGACCGGGCGGTGCTGGACGGCGAGATCGCCCGCATCGTCGCCCTGGGGGTCGAGGTCCGCTGCAATTCGCCGCTGGCGAGCGCACAGGACTTCGATGCCCTGCGTGCCGGCCATGATGCGGTGTATGTCGCGCTCGGCGCGAGCCGGCCCAAGCGCCTGCCGCAGTTGCCGCAGGACGCACCATGGCTCATGAACGGCGCGGAGTACCTGGCGCGCTGCGCGGCGGGCACGCCGCCTGCGTTCGGCCGGCGGCTGGTGGTGATCGGCGGCGGCAGCGCCGCGCTCGACGTCGCGCGCAGCGCGCGGCGCGCCTGCCACGACGTGACGGTGCTCGCCCTCGAACATGCGGAGCAGATGCCCGCGCAGAGCGAGGAGCTGGCCGAGGCGCTGGAAGAAGGCATCGCGCTGGTGGACGGCGCGATGCTCGCGTCGGTCGCGGCGCGCAACGGCGCCGGCCTGGCGTTGTCATGCCTGCGCGTGCGGTTCGAGCCCGGCGCCACCCGCGGCCAGTTCATCGTGAAACCCGTGGCCGGCAGCGAGTTCGAGCTGGCGGCCGATGCGATCGTTTCAGCCATCGGGCAGGACGCCGACTTGTCGGCCCTGTCGCCGCTGCCCGCGGCCGGCGGCCTGGTGGCGGTGGGGGCCCACCAGGCCACGCCCGAAGCGGGCGTGTGGGCCGGCGGCGACGTGGCCAGCATGGCCCGCTTCGTGACCGAGGCCATCGGCATGGGCAAGCGCGCGGCGCTCGACATCGACCGGGTGCTGCGCGGCGAACGGTCCGAGCCCATCGAAAGCTGGGCACGGCCCGTGGGCATCAACGGCATCGCGACCTGGTACCACCCCTCGCAGGCGCGGGTGGCCGAGCAGCGGCGGCCGGCCGGCGAGCGCGTGGCCGGCGGGCTGGAAGTGCAGCTCGGCCTGGCGCTGGAACAGGCGCTGGCCGAGGCCGGGCGATGTTTCTCCTGCGGCACCTGCACCCACTGCGACAACTGCTTCCACTATTGCCCCGACCTCGCGATCCAGCGGGTCGACGGCGGCTATGCCGTGCTGACCGACTACTGCAAGGGCTGCGGCGTGTGCGTGAAGGAATGCCCCACGGGGTCGATGACGATGCGCGAGGAAATCAGATGAGTGCCATTCAGTCCCCCATGCTGCTCACGGGCAACCATGCGGTCGCCTGGGCCGCCCGCCTGGCGCGGCCCCAGGTCGTGCCGGTGTACCCGATCACGCCGCAGACGCCGATCCTGGAACTCATCACCGACTTCCACGCCGAGGGAAATTTCGACGCGGAGATCCTCACGCCCGAATCCGAGCATTCGGTGCTGGCGGCCTGCATCCCGGCGTCACTGGCCGGCGCGCGGGTGTTCACCGCCACCGCGTCGCAGGGCCTGCTGCTGATGCACGAGCTGCTGCACTACGCCGCCGGCGCGCGCGCACCCATCGTGATGGCCAACGTGAACCGCACGGTGGCCTCGCCCTGGGCGTTCTGGCCGGACCAGACCGACAGCCTGGCCCAGCGCGACACCGGCTGGATCCAGTTCTACACCGAGAGCGCGCAGGAGTCGCTGGACACGGTGCTGCACGGGTTCCGCATTGCCGAGCAGGTGCTGCTGCCGGTGATGGTGAACCACGACGCCTTCTACGTCTCGCATGCGCTGGAGCCGGTGCAGGTGCCGGCGCAGGAGGTGGTGGATGGCTACCTGCCGCCGTACAAGCCGGTCAACCGGCTCGACACGGAACTCGGTTCTTCGTGGGGCAACGTGGTGTCGCCAGGACATGTTCTGCCGGCATCGCCAGGCCATCGAGGAATCCATGGCCAGAGCCCTGGCCGTCGCGCAGGAGGCCGACCGCGAATGGGGCAGCCTCACCGGGCGCAGCCACGGCATCGTCGAACGCTACCGCTGCGATGGCGCGCGCGCGGTGATCGTCACCATGGGCAGCATGTGCGGCACGGCGCGCGAAGCGGTGGACGCGATGCGCGAGGCGGGCGAGGCGGTGGGCCTGCTCAAGGTCCGGCTGTTCCGGCCGCTGCCGGTGCAGGCGCTGCGCGTCGCGCTGGAAGGCGTGCCCGACGTGGTGGTGCTGGACCGCAACCATTCGCCGGGCCTGGGCGGCATCCTGCACCAGGAGTTGCGCGGCGCGCTGTACGGCGTGGCCGCGCCGCCGCGCGTGCACGGCTTCCTGGCCGGCGTCGGCGGCATCAACGTGTCGCCGGAGAAGATCGCGCAGCTGGTGCGAAGCGCGCTGGCCGGCTCGCCGCCGGTCGAATCCACATGGGCGAGGTGAACGCATGGAAACCCTGCAATTGAACCAGCCGCCGATGCTCTGCTCGGGCCACGCCGCCTGCCCCGGCTGCGTCGAGGCGCTGTCGGTGCGGCACGTGCTCGCCACGCATCGGGCCCGACGCGATGGCCGTCATCCCGCCGTCGTGCATGGCGATCATCTCCGGGCCGCAGCCCTACAGCTCGCTGCACATCCCGGTGTACCAGCCGACGCTGGAAGCCAGCGCGGCCGCCGCCTCGGGCCTGCGCCGCGCGCTCGATTCGCAGGGCAAGCACGACACCCACGTGATCGTGCTGGCCGGCGACGGCGGCACCTACGACATCGGCTTCCAGTGCCTCTCGTCCGCGGCCGAGCGCAACGAGAACATCCTGTACTTCTGCCTGGACAACGAGGGCTACATGAACACCGGCGCGCAGAAGTCCTCGTCCACGCCGCACTACGCGCGCACCGGCTCCACGCCGGAGGGCAAGGTCACGCGCAAGAAGAACCTGACCGAGATCATGGCGGCGCACCAGGTGCCGTACGCCGCCACGGCGAGCGTCGGCTTCCTGCCCGACCTGGTGCGCAAGGTCGAGAAGGCCAAGGCGATGCGCGGCTTTCGCATCATCACGCTGCTGGTGCCGTGCATCGACGGCTGGGGCCTCGCGGACGACGGCGGCCTCGCCGCCGCGCGCTACGCGGTCGAGTGCGACGCCTTCCCGCTGTACGAAGTCGAGGACGGCAAGCGCTACACGCTCAACCGCGAGCGCGGCGACCGGCCGGTGGCGGACTACCTTGCCTTGCAGCGCCGCTACAAGGATATCGACGCGCATCGACGTCGCGATCCTGCAGGACGGAGGTGGACGAGGGTTGGCGCAGGCTGCAGCGCCAAGTGAAGATGAGCGCGGATGACGCAACGGCCGCGGCCGCCGCGATCGCCTGAACTCGCTGGCAGACGAACAACTCACCCAACCTACGAGGAAGACACATGAGAGAAGCACTGCATCAGGAAGATTTCGCCTCGCGGTCGAACCCGACGAGCGCAGCGATCAACGACATCTTCCGGAAGGCGCACAGCGAGGGGCGGTCCTCGCTGTTCGAGCATGAGGTCTACCGGGTGCTCGCCGCGGCCGGCATCGCACGGGCGCCAAGACACGAGGTGATCGCAGTCGGCGCCGAGCCGAAGGACGATCTTCTGGCCTCGTTCCCGGGAAGCCGGGTGGTTGTGAAGATCGTCTCGGGCAGCGTCGCCCACAAGTCGGACGTGGGCGGGGTCGCCGTCGTGGCCAAGGAGCCGGCGGCGGTGCGGGCCGCGTGCGCAAGCATGCGTGCAATCAAAGCGGACATCGCAGGGGTGATGCTGACTGAATTCATCGCAGCGGACGCCTCGGGTGTCGGCAGCGAGCTCCTGGTCGGCATCCGGAACACGCGCGAGTTCGGCATGGTCATCACCGCCGGCGTCGGCGGCGTCGATACCGAGCTGGTCGCCGGCAGCGCCCGCCGGGGGCAGGCGGTCGTGTCAGCCTCGGCCGTGCTGACCACTGCCGAGGAATTCCTCGAGCTTTTCAAACCGACGATTGGCTACCGCAGGATCGCCGGACTGACGCGGGGGGGCCGCCGGCTGGTGACGGACGAAGCCCTCGTCCAGTGCTTCGGCGGCTTCATCCGCCTCGCCAACAGCTGCTCGGCGGGCAATCCCGAGACCGACTTCGTCATCGAGGAACTGGAGGTCAACCCCTTCACCTGCTCGGCCGGCTCGCTGGTCGCGCTCGACGGATTGTGCCGGATCGGCCGGCCGCAGAGCGTGCGCCCGCCGCGGCCCCAGGCCAAGATCGACAAGATGCTGCACCCGGCTTCGATCGGAGTCATGGGCGCATCCGCCACGCGCATGAACTTTGGCCGGATCGTCCTGAAAAACATCATCGCCTCCGGTTATGACAAGTCACGGCTGCTGGTGATCAATCCCGACGGTCAGGAAGTCGATGGCGCGCGCAGCGCAAAGAGCCTGGGGTCGCTGGAGCACAAGCTCGACCTGCTGATCCTCGCGGTGACTGCCGACGTCGCCTTCGGTGTCGTCGATGAGGTGATCAGGACCGACGCCGCGGAATCGGTGCTGCTCATCCCCGGCGGCATGGGGGAAACCGAGGCGAGCCGCGAGCCGGCCCGCCGGATGCTGGAGACGATCGACAACGCCCGGCGTGAGGGACGCGGACCGGTCTTCGCCGGCGCGAATTGCCTGGGCATCATCTCCCACCCCGGCAACTTCGATTCCTGGTTCATTCCCGAGGAACGCCTGCCGCGAGCGCAGAAGAAGGCAAAACGCACATCAGCGCTCATCAGCCAGAGCGGCGCCTTCCTGGTCACGCGGCTTTCCAAGAACCCGTGGCTCGACCCGGCCTACATGGTCGCCATCGGCAACCAGAACGACATGACGCACGGCGACTTGATCGCCAGCTTCGCGGATAACCCGGAGATCCACGTGATCGGCGCGTACGTCGAAGGCTTCAAGGACCTCGACGGGCTGGCCGTGGCGAGGGCCGTGCGAAAGGCGACTCTTGCCGGCAAGCAGGTGGTCATTTTCAAGAACGCACAGTCCGCGGCGGGCGGGCGCGCCGCGATGGGCCACACCGCCTCGATCGCCGGCGACTACGAGGTGTGCAACGCCCTGCTCACGCAGGCCGGCGCGCTGGTCGCGGCCGACGTCAGCGAGTTCAGCGACCTGTTCTACCTCTCGGACTGCATGCGGGACAAGGTCGTCGGCGGCAAGCGGCTCGGCGCACTGTCCGGCGCGGGGTACGACACGGTGGCCATGGCCGACAGCGCCCAGGTCGGCGATTTCTCCATGTCCCTGGCCTCCATCAGTCCATCGACCCATGAGCGGTTCATGGAGATCCTGAAGGCCAAGAAGCTCGATGCGATCATGGAAGTCCGCAACCCGTTCGACATCAACCCGGCAGCGGACGACGAGGTTCACCAGCTTTGCATCGAGGCCATGGCCGCCGATCCAGGAGTCGACTGCGTCGTCGCCGGCCTGGACCCGACCTCGCCCATGGTCAGGTCACTCGAACACAGCGCGCGGCCCGGCTTCGACATCGCGAGCCCGGAGAGCATCGTGCAGACGCTGCCGGCGGTGGTCGCGTCCTCGCGCAAACCCATCGTCGGCGTCATTGACGGAGGGCCCCTCTTCGACCCGATGGCCGACAAGCTGATGGAGCAGGGCGTGTGCATCTTCCGCTCCAGCGAGCGCGCAACGCGGGCGCTGGTCCGCTATACCGAGGCGCGGCTGCGCGCGGCGCACCTGCGTGGGGAGGCAGCGCCTGGCGCCTAGCTGCTCGGGCCCTTTTTTGCACCCGAAAGGAGCAACCATGAGAGTCAAACTCGCAGCAACCATTGTCGTATCGACACTTGCCTTGCCCGCCTTCGCGCAGGACGTCACCTACCGCAAGGACATTGCGCCGCTCCTCAAGGCCCAGTGCGCCGAGTGCCATGGCGACAAGTCGCCGTCGCTGGCGGACTTCAAGCTCGATGAGGAAAAGTACAAGAAGGCCAAGGAAGGCCCGCGCATCGATACGTACGAGCACCTGCTGGCGCTGATCGCCTACCCGGACACCGGGGCCTTCATGCGCCGCCTCGACGACGGCAGCACCACGCCCGACAAGAAGCCCGGCAACATGTACAAGCAACTCGGCGAAACCGATGCCGAGCGCGCGGCCAACCTGAAGACGATCAAGGCATGGCTGGGCGAAGGCGCCTGGAACCTCAATCGCTGGGGCAAGCGCGGTGACGTGCCCGCCATCACGAAAGAGCAGCTCGACAAGCTGAAGTTGAAGTACTGAGCGCCCCGCGTTGGCTGGCACGTGCGCACCTGCTCCGCCTGGGCGATGCCGGAGGTGATCCGGCATCCTCGCCCGCACTCGTTGATCGCGGCGTCGCGCCAGGCGGTACCCGGCAGCGGCTCATACTGTGACGGTCGTCGCTGTCGCGCCGACTCCGCTCCGCTACCCTCGGCCTGGGGCCGGCGCCGCACAACTCGCAGAGCGCCTGAGGCCGCTCTGCTCGGACAGGTGCGGCGAGCATGAAACGAAGCGCGCTACGCGCGCCCGTCCCCAGGCCGAGCCGCTGCGCCGCCACAGAAATCGCCGCTGCCGGGTACCGCCTGGCGCTCTGGGACCGATGTTGGCAGGCGGTCGTTACGCGCCTCCACGACACCGCATTTCCGCGTAGGGTGGACACCTGTGCCCACCTTGACAAAACTCACCTCCTGAACTCTCGCGTATCGGGACTGTGGCGGCCCAAATACGGCACGATCGCCGTGTTTGCTCGATTATTGGCAGTGGCACGACGTCTCCGCAAAGCCGCGTGCGGGTGGGCTGTTCCGCGCAATCAGGCAAGGCGCCTGCGCTGACCGGTTTTGCGGACGGCGCGAAGCGCGCTTCGTGAACTGACTCATCGCGCCTGTTCGAACGAAGCGGCCTTAGGGCGCGCAGTGAGTTGCGCGATGCGGCCGCAAAACCGGGCAGCGCAGGTTTAGTCGGCGCAGCCGACCGCCTTGTCGCGCGGAATAGCCCACCCGTGCGCGGGTTTGCCGCGAGGTGGAGGAGAGAAGTCATGGATGCCGGATCAAGTCCGGCATGCCAACGCGACGGGACAGTCAACCGAGCCCCGCTGCCGCGCAATCAACTGCAGCATCGTCGCCAGCGTGATCGAGCTGAACGTCGCCTTCGCGATTTCGTCGATCTCGGACAACACGGCATCCAAAGCCAAATCCACCGGCGTCGCCGTATTCGGATCATGCCGCGCGGCCCCCGGTGGCGCGAAATCCTCGAACAGCTGGATCACGTCCATCAGCGTCAGCCTGCGCACGTTCGCGGTGAAGCGGTAGCCGCCGCCGACGCCGCGCACGGATTCGACGATGCCGGCGCGCGCCAGCTCGGCCAGGACCTTGGCCAGGTGGTGCGGCGAGACGTCGTACTTCTCGGCGATTTCGGCGGCCGGGATGTGGCGCTCGGGGTCGGAGGCGAACTCGATCACGCTGTACAGCGCGAGCGTGGTGTTGACCTGCAGCCTCATGGCGCCGGCCCCGCGGACGCGCCGCTCGGCAGATGGTCGTTCAGGTCCAGCTCCAGCGGGATCAGCGGGGCGGCCATCATGCCCTGGCTGCGGAAGAACGAGAGGATGAGCGTGTTGTCGCGCGCGAGCAGGGTGCGGAGCTTGCGCACGCCGGCGCGGCGCAGGCTGGCGCTGAGCGCGGCCATCAGCCGGCTGGCGATGCCGGCCTGGCGCACCTTCGGGTCCACGTCGATCGCGAAGACCCAGCCGCAGGGGGGCGAGCCGAACTCCCAGTCGCGCACCTCGCCGATCAGGAAGCCGACCACGCGGCCCTCCAGTCTCGGCCACCAGGAACCAGCGCTGCTCGCCCCGCGCGGCGATGCCGTAGCGGCGGTAGACGCGCTGCCAGTAGTTGCGTTTTTCAAGGCCGGTGACGGTGGCGTCGATGGCGATGACCGGGTCGAGGTCGGCGCGGCGCACCGGACGCACGGCCACCCCGTTCCCGGCCTTGGAGCCGCTGCGGACGGGCTTGCGCGAGCGCGTGGGCGCCGGCCTTAGGGTTTGTGTGGGTGGGGCCAAAAAAATAGGTTGCGCTAGATCAAATTAATACCCGCATTCCGGTACCAGAATGAATTAACACACCGGAATTCTATGACAGGTGTGCCTTCCACGCAGCCCTAATCAGGAGACAAGCGATGAGACAGCATCCCCCCGGGCGCACGCCCACCCGCCGCCTTGCCATCGCGGCAATGGCCTTCGCAGGCGTCCTCTTCAGCGCAAGCGCGCAGTCGCAGGAGCCCGTGCGCATCGGCACGTTCCTGTCGGTGACGGGCCCGGCGTCCTTCCTGGGCGACCCCGAGCTCAAGACCCTGGAGATGTACGTCGAGCGCCTCAACGCGGACGGCGGCGTGCTCGGGCGCAAGATCCAGCTCACCTCGTACGACGACAGCGGCGACGCCGAAAAGGCGCGCACCTTCGCCAAGCGGCTGATCGAGCAGGACAAGGTGGACATCATCGTCGGCGGCTCGACCACGGGCACCACGATGGCCGCGGTGCCGCTGGCCGAGCAGGCGGGCACGCCCTTCATTTCGCTGGCCGGCGCCGTGGTGATCGTCGAGCCGGTCAAGAAGTGGGTGTTCAAGACGCCCCACACCGACCGCATGGCCTGCGAGAAGATCTTCGTGGACATGCAGTCGCGCAAGCTCAACCGCGCGGCGCTGATCTCGGGCAGCGGCGGCTTCGACAAGTCGATGCGCGCCGAATGCCTGAAGGTCGCGTCCAAGTACGCCATCGAGATCGTCAGCGACGAGACCTATGGCGCGTCGGACACCGACGTGACGGCGCAGCTCACCAAGATCAAGGGCAGCAATGCGCAGGCCGTGCTCAACGCCGGGTTCGGCCAGGGGCCGGCGATCGTCACGCGCAACTACCGCCAGGTCGGCCTCGCGCTGCCGCTGTACCAGTCGCACGGCGTCGCCTCGCGCGAGTACATCAAGCTCTCCGGCCCGGCCGCCGAAGGCGTGCGCCTGCCGGCCGCCGCGCTGCTGGTGGCCGAACTGCTCGCGGCGAACGATTCGCAAAAGCCCGTGGTCGTCAATTACCGCAAGGGCTACGAGGACAAGTTCAAGACCGACGTCTCCACGTTCGGCGGCCATGCCTACGACGGGCTGATGCTGGCCGTGAACGCGATCAAGGCCGCCGGCTCCACCGACAAGGCAAAGGTGCGCGACGCGCTCGAAGCCACCAAGGCCTACGTCGGCACCGGCGGCGTGGTCAACATGTCCGCGACCGACCACATGGGCCTGGATCTCACCGCATTCCGCATGCTGGAGATCAAGGACGGCAACTGGACGCTGGTGAAGTAAGCCGGCAACGGAAGGCCATCCCCCATGAGCGCCGCCTGGCTCCAGTTTGTCGCGAGCGGCCTCACCGCGGGGGCGATCTACGCGCTGGTGGCGCTGGGCTTTTCCATCATCTTCAACGCCAGCACCGCGATCAATTTCGCGCAGGGTGAGTTCGTGATGATCGGCGGCATGAGCGCCGCCACCCTGTGGGCCGCCGGCCTGCCGCTGGCGGTGGCGCTGCCCGCGGCCGTGGCCGCCGCGGTGCGTCGTGGCCCTGATCGTGGAGAAGGTGGCGATCGAGCCGGCGCGCCATGCCGGCACGGTGACCCTGATCATCATCACCATCGGCGTGTCGCTGTTCCTGCGCGGGCTGGCGCAGCTGGTCTGGGGCAAGGGCGTGCACCGCCTGCCGGCGTTCTCGAGCGAGGCGCCGCTCTCCTTCATGGGTGCCACCGTGCTGCCGCAAAGCCTGTGGGTGCTGGGCGGCACGGCGGTGGCGGTGATCGCGCTGAGCGCCTTCTACGGGCGCACGCTGCTGGGCAAGGCCATGCTGGCGACTTCCTACAACCGGCTGGCCGCGCAGCTCGTGGGCATCAACACCCGCGGCGTGCTGTTCGCCAGCTTCGGGCTGGCGGCGGCGCTGGGCGCCCTGGGCGGCGTGCTGATCGCGCCGATCGCCTTCACCTCGTACGACGCCGGCATCATGCTGGGGCTCAAGGGCTTCGCCGCGGCCATGCTCGGCGGCCTCGGCAGTTTCGGCGGCGCCGTGGTCGGCGGGCTGGCGCTGGGCCTGCTCGAGGGCCTGGGCGCCGGCTTCGTTTCCTCGGCCTACAAGGACGCGATCGCCTTCGTCGTGATCCTGGCCGTCCTGTTCTTCATGCCGGGAGGCCTCCTTGGCGCACGCAACAGTGACCGCGTCTAAATCGCCGCCGGGCCGCCCCAAGGCGATTGCGCCCCCTCGGGGGGCAGGCGCCGAAGGCGCCGTGGGGGCAGACGTCCCGCCGCGTAGCTCCAACGCCCGCCGCTGGGTCGCGCGGCCGCGCAGCGGCGGCACGCTGGCGCTGGCGGCGGTGATCGCGCTGGCGCCGCTGGTGCTGGCCAACAACTACGCCTACGACGTCGCGATCCAGGTGGCGCTCAACGCCATCGTCTGCGTCGGGCTGAACCTTTTGATCGGCTACGCCGGGCAGATCAGCCTGGGGCACGCCGGCTTCTTCGCGCTCGGCGGCTACGGCAGCGCCATCCTGGCGACGCGCTTCGGCGTGCCGGTCTGGCTGTCGCTGCCCGCGGCCTGCGCGCTGGTGGGCCTGCTCGCCTTCGTCGTCGGCCGCCCCACGCTGCGGCTGAAGGGCCACACGCTGGCGATGGCCACGCTGGGGCTGGGCATCATCGTGTCCATCGTGCTGTCCACCGAGGATCGCTGGACCGGCGGGCCGGACGGCATGGCGGTGCCGCCGCTGGTGCTGTTCGGCTGGGTCCTGAGGGGCGAGCGCATCTGGTACTGGATGGCCAGCGGCGTGCTGCTGCTGGCCGTGTGGCTGGCGCTGAACCTGATCGAGTCGCCCAGCGGGCGCGCGCTGCGCGCGCTGCACGGCTCCGAAGTGGCGGCCGAGACGCTGGGCGTGAGCAGCGCCCGCTACAAGCTGCAGGTGTTCGTCCTGTCGGCCGTGTTCGCTGCGCTGGCCGGTTCCCTCACCGCGCATTACGCGGGTTTCATCACGCCGGCCAAGGCCTCGTTCATGCACTCGGTGGAACTCGTCATCATGGTGGTGTTCGGCGGCATGGCGTCGGTGTTCGGCGCCGTGGTCGGCGCGGCCGTGCTCACGGTGCTGCCGCAACTGCTCACGGTGCTGCAGGACTACGAGATGATGGTGTTCGGCGCCGTGCTGGTCGCCACCATGGTGCTGTTCCCGCAGGGCATCGTCCCCACGCTGGCGCGCTGGTGGGCGCGGAGGGTCCCATGAGCGCCGCCGACACCCTGCTGGACGTGCGCGGCCTGTCCAAGGCTTTCGGCGGCGTGCGCGCCATCGAGGCGCTGGACATGCAGGTGCGGCGCGGCGCGGTGCATTCGGTCATCGGGCCCAACGGCGCCGGCAAGACCAGCCTGATCAACATGCTCAGCGGCGTGTACCGGCCCGACACCGGCAGCATCCGGCTGGGCGGGCGCGATCTTTGCGGCCTGGCGGTGCACCAGTTCGCCGCCGCCGGCATCGGCCGCACCTTCCAGAACCTGCAGGTGTTCTTCAACATGACCGCGCTGGAGAACGTGATGACCGGGCGCCACCTGCGCGACCGCTGCTCGCTGCTGTCGGCGCTGCTGCACACCCGGGCGCTGGTGCGCGCCGAAGCGGTGTGCCGCGACGCGGCGCGCGCGCTGCTGCGGCAGGTCGGGCTGGCGGGCTACGAGGACGTGCCCTCCGCCTCCATGCCCTACGGCGCCCTGAAGCGCCTGGAGATCGCCCGCGCGCTCGGCGCGCAGCCGCAATTGCTGCTGCTGGACGAGCCGGCCGCGGGCCTGAACGCCACCGAGGCGCGCGAGATCGACGGGCTGATCAAGCGGCTGGCCGCCGACGGCACCACGGTGATCCTGGTCGAGCACAACATGCGGCTCGTCATGGAGGTGTCCGACCACGTGTTCGTGCTGGACCACGGCCGCAAGCTGGCCGAGGGCACGCCCGAGGAAGTCGCCTCGCGATCCCTGCGTGATCGAGGCGTACCTGGGCACCGAAGCGGTGAACGACCCCACCGTGCTGGAGGCGCAAGATGCTGCAGGTTGACCGCCTCGACAGCCGCTACGGCCGCATCCCGGCGTTGTCCGGCGTGAGCCTGGCCGTCGGCGCCGGCGAGCTGGTCGCGCTGGTGGGGGCCAACGGCGCGGGCAAGACCACGCTGCTGCGGGCCATCTCCGGCGTGCAGCCGTCCTCGGGCGGCACCATCCGCTTCGAAGGCAATGACCTCGCCCCCCTGCATGCGCGGCGGCGGGTCCAGCTGGGCATCGTGCAGGTGCCCGAGGGCCGCCAGGTGTTCGCGCCGCTCACCGTGGAAGACAACCTGAACCTCGGCGCGTTCGCGCGGGGCGCGAAAGACGGGCTGGCGCGCATCTTCTCGCTGTTCCCCGTGCTGGAGGAAAAGCGGCGCCTGCTCGCGGGCAACCTCTCGGGCGGCCAGCAGCAGATGCTCGCGATCGGCCGCGCCCTGATGGCGCAGCCGCGCCTGCTGCTGCTCGACGAGCCGAGCATGGGCCTCGCGCCGCGGCTGGTGGCCGAGATCTTCTCGCGCATCGCCGCGCTCAAGGCGCTGGGCACCACCATCCTCCTGGTGGACCAGAACGCACGCGCCGCGCTGGCCATCGCCGACCGCGGCTATGTGATGGAGACCGGCCGCGTGGTGCTGTCCGGCTCCGCCAGCGAGCTGCTGCGCGACCCCCAGGTGCAGCAGGCCTACCTCGGCGGAACATGAACACTCAGGAGCAACCCAGATGAAACCCACATTGCAGCCGGGCCTGGCCCACACCGCCAAGGGCCGCGACAGCGTCGAGGCGATCTGCCGCGCGACGCACCAGCGCTTCATCGTCGACGTGGCCACCACGGAAAAGCGGCTCGCGGCCAAGTCCGCGAAGGCGGGGCTCGCATGACCAGCACGGCCGCCACCCGCCGCGTGCCGACGTACTGCTACCAGTGCGTCGCCGGGCCCGACCTGCTCACCGTCAAGGTGCAGGACGGCGTGGCGACCGAGGTGGAGCCGAACTTCTGCGCTGCCGCGATCCACCCGGGCGGCGGCAAGGTTTGCGTGAAGGCCTACGGGCTGGTGCAGAAGACCTACAACCCGAACCGCGTGCGCGAGCCGATGATGCGCACCAACCCGAACAAGGGCCGTGGCGAGGACCCGGGCTTCGTGCCGATCTCCTGGGACAAGGCGATGGAGCTCATCGTCGCCAGGCTCGACGCCGTGCGCGAGAACGGCCTCACCGACGAGTCCGGCTACCCGCGCGTGGCCGCGAGCTTCGGCGGCGGCGGCACGCCGCAGTCGTACATGGGAACCTTCCCCGCGTTCCTGGCCGCATGGGGCCCGGTGGACATGGGCTTCGGCTCGGGGCAGGGCGTCAAGTGCTACCACTCGGAACACCTGTACGGCGAGTTCTGGCACCGCGCGTTCATCGTCGCGCCCGACACGCCGCTGTGCAACTACCTCATCTCCTGCGGCGCCAACGTCGAGGCCTCGGGCGGCGTGGTCGGCGTGTGGCGCCATGCCAAGGCGCGCGTGCGCGGCATGAAGCGGGTGCAGGTCGAGCCCCACCTGTCGGTGACCGGCGCCTGCTCGGCGCAATGGGTGCCGATCAAGCCCAAGACCGACGCGGCCTTCCTGTACGCGCTGGTCCATGTGCTGCTGCATGAACTGCCGCGCGACAAGCTGGACGTCGCCTTCCTCGCGCGCCACACCGCGTCGCCCTACCTGGTGGGCCCGCACGGGAATTACCTGCGCGACCGCGCGACCCGCAAGCCCCTGGTGTGGGATGCGCTGGCGGGCCGCGCCTGCGTGCACGACACGCCCGACATCACCGAAGCGCTGGAAGGGCGCTGGGAAGTGGACGCCATCGAGGTCGGCGCCGACGAGGAAGTGCTGGCCGACGGGCTGCTCACCGGCGAGACAGCGTTCGGCAAGCTGGTGGCGCACATGCTGCCGTATTCGCCCGAATGGGCGGCGGGCGTGTGCGACGTGAAGGCCGACGTCATCCGCAAGATCGGCAACGAATATTCCGAACACGCCTGCGTCGGCCAGACCATCGAGCTCGACGGCCAGACGCTGCCGTACCGGCCAGTGGCGGTGTCGCTGGGCAAGACCGTGAACAACGGCTGGGGCGGCTTCGAATGCTGCTGGGCGCGCACCATGCTGGCCTGCCTGGTGGGCGCGCTCGAAGTGCCGGGCGGCACCATCGGCACCACCGTGCGGCTGAACCGGCCGATGTCCGAGCGGCTGCAAAGCGTCAAGCCCGGGCCCGACGGCTTCATGCACTACCCGCTGAACCCGACCGACAAGGCGCACTGGTCGCCCAAGCCCAACATCCGCAATGCCTATCGCACCATGGTGCCGCTGGCCGCCGACGGCCCGTGGAGCCAGGCGCTGGGCCCCACGCATTTCTCCTGGATGTTCCTGGACGACACGCCGGCCGGCCTGCCGCGCGTCACGCTGCCGGATGTCTGGTTCGTCTACCGCACCAACCCCGCGATCTCGTTCTGGGACACCGCGTCCGTCGGCAACAAGATGGCGCGCTTCCCGTTCGTCGTCGCCTTCGCCTACACCCGCGACGAGACCAACCACTTCGCCGACCTGCTGCTGCCCGAGGCCACCGACCTGGAGAGCCTGCAGCTGATCCGCATCGGCGGCACCAAGTACGTGGAGCAGTTCTGGAACCACCAGGGCTTCGCCCTGCGCCAACCCGTCGTGGCGACCCGCGGCGAGGCGCGCGACTTCACCGACATCGCCACCGAACTGGCGCAGCGCACGGGCCTCACGGCCAAATACGTCGCGTCCATCAACAAGGGCGCCGGCGGCGTGCCGCTCAAGAACGCCCACGGCGACTACTCGCTGGACCCCGCCCAGGTGCACAGCTGCGAAAAGATCTGGGACGCGGTGTGCCGCGCCGCCAGCGCCGAGCTGAGCGAGGGCGCGCAGGTCAACGGGCTGGACTGGTGGAAGGAGCACGGGCTGGCGACGCGCCCGTTCCCGCAGACCGAGTGGTACCTGTTCCCCACGCTCAAGGCCCGCGGGCTGCGGTTCGAGCTGCCCTACCAGGAGCGGCTGGCGCGGGTGGGCGTCGAGCTCGGCCGCCGCCTGCACGAGAACGGCATGAACTGGTGGGACAAGCAGCTGGAGGAATACCAGGCGCTGCCCAAGTGCAAGGACTTCGGCGCGCCCTGGCAGGCCGCGGTGGTGGTGGCCGGCGGCCAGCCGCAGGACTACCCGTTCTGGCTGCTCACGGCGCGCAGCATGCAGTACGCCTGGGGCGGCAACGTCGGCGTGCAGATGATCAAGGAAGTGGCCGACAACATCGCGGGCCACCGCGGCGTGATCATCAACACCGAGGCGGCGCGCAAGCTGGGCATCGGGGAGGGCGACGAGATCGAGATCGCCACGCCGGCGCGCAGCGTGCGGGGCCGTGCCGTGCTGCGCCAGGGCATCCGGCCCGACACGCTGCTGCTGATCGGCCAGTTCGACCACTGGGTCACGCCGCTGGCCAAGGACTTCGGCGTGCCCAGCCTCAACACGCTGGCCACCATGTCGCTCGACCTCACCGACGCCACCGGCTCGGGCGCCGACATCGTCCGCGTCAAGATCAACCGAGCGGAGGCCTTGCTATGACCAGATGGGCCATGGTTGCGGATCTGCGGCGCTGCGTCGGCTGCCAGTCGTGCACGGCCGCGTGCAAGCACGCCAACGCCACGCCGCCGGGGGTGCAATGGCGGCGCGTGCTGGACCTCGAAGTGGGCGAGTACCCGGACGTGCAGCGTGCGTTCATTCCGGTGGGCTGCCAGCACTGCGACGAGCCTGCCTGCCTGCCGGTGTGCCCGACCACCGCCACCCGCAAGCGCGACGACGGCATCGTCACCATCGACTACGACCTGTGCATCGGCTGCGCGTACTGCGCGGTCGCCTGCCCCTACCAGGCCCGCTACAAGACCGACCTGGCGTCGTTCGCCTACGGCACCGCCCCGATGATCAACGAGTCCCTGCGGCTCGACGATGCGAAGCGATCGGTCGCGACCAAGTGCACCTTCTGCGTCGACCGCATCGACAGCGGGCTGGAAAAGGGCCTGAAGCCGGGGGTCGACCCGGAAGCCACGCCGGCCTGCGTGAATTCCTGCATCGCCGACGCCATGGCCTTCGGCGACATCGAGGATCCGCACAGCAACGTCTCGCAGCTGCTGGCCGAGAACCAGCATTTCCGCATGCACGAGGAGCTGGGCACCGGCCCCGGCTTCTTCTACCTCTGGGATCGCAAATGAAGAACCTCAGCTTCGGCACCGAGCCCCGGCAGCAGACCAACTGGGACTGGCGCGCGGCCGGCAATTTCATGTTCGGCGGCGCCGGCGCCGGCTTGCTGGTCTTCACGCAGTTGTCGGGGGTTCAGGGGCTCACGGCGCTGGTGCTGGTGCTGGGCGGGCTCGGCCTCGTGGGCCTGGGGCTGCTGTGCGTGTGGCTGGAGATCGGCCGGCCGCTGCGCGCCATGAACGTGTATTTCAACCCGCGCACTTCCTGGATGTCGCGCGAGGCGCTGGTGTCGCTGCTGGTGTTCGGGCTGGGCCTGGGCCTGGCCGCCGGTGTCGGGGCCTGGGCCGCGCCGCTGGCGGTGTCCGCGCTCGCTTTCCTCTATTGCCAGGCCCGCATCGTGCAGGCGGCCAAGGGCATCGCCACCTGGCGCGAGCCGCTGACGGTGCCGCTGCTGGTGGCCACGGGCCTCGCGGAAGGCGCGGGGCTGTTCTGGCTGGTGGCGGCCTGGCAGTTCCAGGGCAGCGCGCTGCTGGCCGTCGTGTTCGGCCTGCTGGTGATCGCGCGCTGGCTGGTGTGGCGGGTCTGGCGCGATCACATCGAAGGTGCACCGGCGCAGGCGCTGGCCGTCGTGGACCGCGCGGGCCGCGTCCTGCAGTGGGTCGGCGGCGCCGGCGCGCTGGTGCTGGTCGTGCTGGGCATGCTGGCGCCGGGCGCATGGGGCGCGCTGGCGCTGGCGCTGGCCGGCCTGGCCGTCGCCGGCACCGGGGCCCTCTTCAAGTTCACGCTCGTCACGCGCGCCGGCTTCTACCAGGGCTTCAACCTGGTGCGGCTGCCGGTGCGCGGCGTTGCGCGCTGACCAACGACGACGGGGAAAGGAGCTTTCCATGGGTGCCATCTCTACAGCCGAAGCCGGGCTTCGCACCGGCCGCGCCGAACGCAGCTTCCTGCATGCCGAGCAGGAGACCATGCCGCGCGAGCGGCTCGCGCAGCTGCAGGTCATGCGCCTGCGGGCCATGCTGCACAACGCCTACGACAACGTGCCGGTGCTGCGCCAGAGGATGGACGCGCGGGGCCTGAAGCCGGCCGACATCCGCAGCCTGGAAGACGTGGAGGCGCTGCCCTTCACCGTCAAGACCGACCTGCGCGACAACTACCCGTTCGGCCTGTTCGCGCGCCCGCAGCACCAGCTGGCCCGCCTGCACGCTTCGTCGGGCACCACCGGCAAGCCCACGGTGGTGGGCTACACGCAGGAAGACCTCGACACCTGGGCCGACCTGATGGCGCGCTCGATGTACGCGGCGGGCGTGCGGCCCGGCGAGGTCGTCCACAACGCCTATGGCTACGGCCTTTTCACCGGCGGGCTGGGCGCGCACTACGGCGCGGAACGGCTGGGCGCGGTGGTGGTTCCGATGTCGGGCGGATCGACCGAACGCCAGATCACCCTGATCATGGACTTCCAGGCCAGCGTGCTCTGCGCCACGCCGTCCTACGCGCTGGCCATCGCCGAGCTGGCCGAGCAGCAGGGCGTGGACCTGCGCAAGAGCGCGCTGCGCATCGGCCTCTTCGGCGCCGAGCCCTGGAGCGCGGCGATGCGCCGCGAGATCGAGTCGCGCATCGGCGTGAAGGCCGTGGACATCTACGGCCTCTCGGAAATCATGGGCCCGGGCGTCGCGTGCGAATGCGAGTGCCAGGACGGCCTGCACGGGTGGGAGGACCACTTCCTGTTCGAGGTGATCGACCCGGAGACCGGCAGCCCGGTGCCCGGAAGGCGAAGCCGGCGAGCTGGTGATCACGACGCTGACCAAGCAGGCGCTGCCGATGATCCGCTACCGCACCCGCGACATCACGCGCCTCACCACGGCGCCGTGCGACTGCGGCCGCACCCATGTGCGCATCCTGCGCATCACGGGCCGCAACGACGACATGCTGATCATCCGCGGGGTCAACGTCTACCCGTCGCAGATCGAGGCGGTGCTGCTGACCCGGCCCAACCTCGCGCCGCACTACCAGCTGGTGGTCGAGCGCAAGGGCATCCTGGACCAGGTGCGGGTCGAGGTGGAGGCGCTGCCCGGTGTGGACACCGCAAGCTTCGGCGCGATCGCGCGCGACGTCGCCCACCACATCAAGTCGATGATCGGCATCAGCACCGACGTCGCGGTGCAGGTGCCCGGAACCATCCCGCGCTCGCAGGGCAAGGCCGTGCGCGTGCGTGACCTCCGTCCAAAGGAAGCGTGACGTGGCCGACGTGCTCTGCCTGAATGTCAACGGCCGGCCGCACGAAGTCGCCGCGCCCGGCAGCGCGCTGCTGCTGGAAGTGCTGCGCGACCAGCTCGGGCTGACCGGGACCAAGCAGGGTTGCGACGGCGGCGAATGCGGGGCCTGCACGGTGCTGGTCGACGGCCTGCCGCGGCTCGCGTGCCTGACGCTCGCGGCCAGCGTCGCCGGCAAGCACATCGAAACCATCGAGGGGCTGGCGCAGGCCGGCCGCATGAGCCGGCTGCAGCAGGCCTTCCACGAGAAGCTGGGAACCCAGTGCGGCTTCTGCACGCCCGGCATGGTGATGGCCGCGGAGGCGCTGCTGCGGCGTGACCCGCACCCGGGCGATGCGCAGATCCGCGAAGCGCTGGCGGGCAACCTGTGCCGCTGCACCGGCTACGTCAAGATCATCGAATCGGTGCAGGCGGCCGCCGGAGCCACGCCGTGAAGCGCGAGCCCCACGCGCTCGAGCGCGCACCGGCGCCGCCGACCCATTCGATCGGCGAGCGCACGCCGCTGGTCGACGGCATCGAGAAAGTGACCGGCCGGGCGCGCTACACCGCGGACCTGCCCCTGGGCCCGGCGCTGGTCGGGCTGATCGGGCGCAGCCGCGTCGCGCATGCCTTCATCCGCTCCATCGACACCCGCCGGGCGCTGGCCCTGCCCGGCGTGCGGGCGGTGATCACGGGCCAGGACTTCTCCGCGCCCTACGGCGTGATCCCGATCGCGCAGAACGAATGGCCGCTGGCGCGCGGCAAGGTGCGCTACCGCGGCGAGCCGCTGTTCGCGGTGGCGGCCGAGACCGAGGAAGCGGCGCGCGCTGGTCTGGCCGCCGTCGATGTCGAGTTCGAGGAGTTGCCGGCCCATTTCACCGCCGGGGAGGCGCGCGCCGAAGGCGCCGTGCTGCTGCACGACGACAAGCCGGGCAACCTGGAGCGGCAGGTCGAGCAGGATTTCGGCGACGTCGATGCGGGCTTTGCGGCTGCCGACCTGGTGCTGGAGCGCCGCTACGAGTGCGCCGAGGTGGCCCACGGCCAGATCGAACTCAACGCCACCGTGGCGCAATGGGAGCCCGAACGCGAGCGCCTCACCGTTCATTCGGTGACGCAGGTGCCGTACTACCTGCACCTGATGCTGGCGCAGACGCTGGGCATCGACGGCTCGCAGGTGCGGGTCGTGAAGCCGTTCGTCGGCGGCGGCTTCGGCCACCGGGTCGAGGCGCTCAACTTCGAGATGGTCACCGCGGCGCTGGCCCGCGCGGCCGGCGGCACGGTGAAGCTGGAGCTCACGCGCGAGGAAGTCTTCCTCACGCACCGCGGCCGGCCGCACAGCGAGATCCGCGTCCGGATCGGCCTGAAGCGCAGCGGCGAGATCACGGCGCTGGAAGCCGAAGTGGTGCAGCGCGGCGGCGCCTATGGCGGCTACGGGCTGGTCACCATCCTGTACGCCGGCGCGCTGCTGCATGCGCTGTACAAGATGGGCGCGGTGCGGTACCGCGGCTACCGCGTCTACACCAACCTGCCGCCCTGCGGCGCGATGCGTGGCCACGGCGCGGTGAACGTGCGCTTCGCGATCGAATCGCTGCTCGACGAAATGGCGCCGCAATTGGGGCTGGACCCGTTCGAGCTGCGGCGCGCGAACCTGATCGAGGCGCCGTACCGCACGCTCAACGACCTGCAGGTCAACTCCTATGGCCTGCCGCAATGCCTGGACGCGGTGGAGCGCGCCTCCGGCTGGCATGAGCGGCGCGGCAGGCTGCCGCCCGGGCGCGGGCTGGGCCTGGCCTGTTCGCACTACGTCAGCGGCTCGGCCAAGCCCGTGCACTGGAGCGGCGAGCCGCACGCGGTGATCAACCTGAAGCTGGACTTCGACGGCGGCATCACCGTCTTCACCGGCGCGTCCGACATCGGCCAGGGCTCGAACACGCTGCTCACGCAAGTGGTGGCCGAAGTGCTGCTGCTGCCGATGGCGCGCATCCGCATCGTTTCCGCCGACAGCGCGCTCACGCCCAAGGACAACGGCTCGTACTCGTCGCGCGTGTCGTTCATGGTCGGCAACGCGGCCCTGCGCGCGGCCGAGGCGCTCAAGCGCGTGCTCGTCACGGCCGCCGCGAAGCGGCTGGAATGCGGCGTCGACGACGTCGAATGGGCCGGCGAATCCTGCTGGGTGAAGGGAACGGAGCGCCAGCTCGGCTTTGCGCAATGCGTGCAGGCCGCGCTGGCCGAGGACGGCACATTGACCGTCAAGGGCAGCTGGTCGACGCCGCCGGAAACGCAGGGCGGGAAGTTTCGCGGCGCCGCCGTCGGCTCGACCGCCGGGTTCAGCTACGCGGCGCAGGTGGTCGAGGTGCAGGTGGACGAGGACACGGGCGCGGTGCGCATCGAGCACGTGTGGGTGGCGCACGATTGCGGCCGCGCGCTCAACCCGCTTGCCGTGGAAGGCCAGGTGCAGGGCGCGGTCTGGATGGGCATGGGCCAGGCCCTGCAGGAAGAGACCCAGTACCACGAGGGCCTGCCGCTGCGCGCCAACCTGCTGGACTACCGCATCCCCACCATCCTGGAGTCGCCGCCCATCGATGTGACGCTCATCGAAAGCATGGACCCGCTGGGCCCGTTCGGCGCGAAGGAAGGCAGCGAGGGCGGGCTGCACGGCTTCCCGCCGGCGATGGTCAATGCGATCGCCGACGCGCTCGGCCTGCGCCTGAATGCGCTGCCGGTGACGCCCGACCGCGTGTTCGACGCCCTGCTCGCGCGGCGGCGCGAACTGCGCCTGCGCAAGGCCCGCGAAGCGCGGGCGCAGGAGGCGTGATGCACGCCCTGCCCCCGTTCACCCTGAGGCGGCCGGCCAGCATCGCCGAAGCGGCGGCGTGGCTGGCGGCGGATCCGGCGGCGCGCCTGGTCGCCGGCGGCACCGACCTGCTGCCCAACATGCGGCGCGGCCTGGAGCAGCCCCCGGTGCTGATCGACCTGTCCGGTGTGCCCGGCTTCGATGCCGTGGAAGAAGCAGCGGGCGGCGGCGCGATGCTCGGCGGCGGCCTGACGCTCGCCGCGATCGCGACCGACGCCGTCATCGCCTCGCGCTGGCCCGCGCTGGCCGATGCGGCGCGCGCCGCCGCGGGCCCGGCCCATCGCAGCGCTGCCACGCTCGGCGGCAACCTGTGCCAGGACACACGCTGCGTCTTCTACAACCAGAGCGAATGGTGGCGGGCCAGCAACGCGTATTGCCTCAAGCGCGGCGGCGAGACCTGCCATGTCGCCCCGCAGGGCAAGCACTGCCACGCAGCGTTCAGCGGCGACCTCGCGCCCGTCCTGCTGGTGCTGGGCGCCCAGGTGGAGCTGTTGTCCGCGCGCGGCGCGCGCTGGGTCCCGCTGCCCGCGCTGTACCGGGACGATGGCGCCGCCCACCTCGCGCTCGAGCCGGGTGAAGTACTGGCGCGGGTGCGCCTGCCTGCGCGCGAGCCCGGCCTGGCCTGCGGCTACCGCAAGGCCCGCGTGCGCGGCGGCATGGATTTCCCGCTGGCGGCCGTGGCCGTGGCGCTCACGCTGGACGGCGGCCGCGTCTCGTCGCTGGCCGTGGGCCTGTCGGGCACGAACTCCTGTCCGCTCCTCATTGCGGGCACCGCGGAACTGGCCGGCCAGCCGGTCGACGATGCATTGCTCGCGCGCGTCGGCAAGCTGGTGCAGCAGCAGGCCAGCCCGATGCGCAGCACCGTCACGCCATCCAATTACCGGCGGCAGGTGGCGACGGCCCTGGCACAACGGCTGCTGCGCGAACTGGCCGGCGCGGCGCCCGGGGGGCCGTGACATGACGCGGCGCTACGGCCCGGGAATCGGCGCGCTGTGCCCCCACTGCGGCCAGCCGCGCACCGATCACGAGGGCGCCAACCTGCTGTGCTGCGCCGGTGCGTGGGCGCAGTGGCGCTGCCGCGATTGCGGCGAGGAGAGCCTGGCTTTCGCGTTTCCGTACGGGCGTTGCCCGCGCTGCGGCGGCCAGCTGTCGCTGAGCCAGGGCAGCCTGGACCCGGGCCCCGATGCGGCGGCGGTGGCGGCGGTGCGGACCGCGTTCGAGATCGAACTCGGCGGGCGCGCCTTCTACCAGCAGGCGTCGGTCGAAGCCGAGGATGATTCGATGCGCGCGCTGTTTCACCGCTTCGCGGTGATGGAAGGCCAGCACATGGAGGCGCTGGCGCGGCGCCACCATGTGACCGATCTGCCGGCCACGTCGCCGGCTTTTCGCACCGAGGTGGCGGCCCTATTCGCCGGCGTCGAAAGCCGGCCGCAGGAGCCGGGTAACCTGTTTCGCATCGCCATCGCGGCCGAGCACCGGGCGGCAGGGTTCTTCCTGTCACGCGCCGCGCAGGCGCGGGCCGGCTCCGCGGAGCAGCGGCAGTACCTGGAGTTGGCCGCCGAGGAGCACGAGCACGCCCAGACCCTCAGCGCGCAATTCCGCCTGTGGCGCGAGCGCCAGGGTGTGCGGGATGCGCCGGCGCCGGAACCTGAACCGGCGCCTGAAGCCGTCCCCACGGTCAACGCGGCGCAAGTGTTGTTGGGGGCGGCCGATTCGACCCGCGTCGCGCTGGTCTGCGGCAACGAGCAGTTGACCTTTGGCGAGCTGCGCGAGCGCGTGGCCCGCGCGGCGGGGGCCTGGCGCGCGCGCGGCCTGCGTCCGGGCGACCGGGTGGCGGTGAAGCTGCCCGACGGCATCGACTGGGTGGTCGCCTTCCTCGGCACGATCTGGGCTGGCGGCATCGCGGTGGGCGTGAACCCCCGGGTGGCGGCGGCGGAATGGCAGCACATCCTCGACGAGGCGGGCTTTTCCATCATCGTCGCCGAGATCGCCGAGGACACGCCGCCCCCGTGGAACCAACGCGTCCTTGTGGCGACGCAGGCGCGGCAGCACATCGCCGACGCCTCGCCCGTCGAGCCGCTCCTCGTGGCCGAGAACACACCGGCGTTCTGGTGCCATACGTCCGGCACTTCCGGCAAGCCGAAGGCCGTGGTGCACCGGCATGGCTTTGCACGCGAAGTCGAGCGCATTCCGCGCGAACGGCTGGGACTGCTGTCGTCCGACCGGCTGTTCGCCACATCGCGGCTCTTCTTTTCCTACCCGCAGGCCAACAGCCTGTTCGCAGGGCTGAAGATCGGGGCTGCCGTCATCCTCGATCCGCAATGGCCCACGGCCGCATCGGCGGCCGCAACGGCGCAGCGGCAGCGCGCCAGCGTCTTTTTCAGCGTGCCCTCGCTGTACCGCAGCCTGCTGCAGGCGGGGCTGGCGCCGTCGCTGGCCACCAGCGGCGTGCGGCGCTGCGTGTCCGCCGGCGAGCCCCTGTTGCCCAGCCTGCGCCAGGCCTGGCGCGCGGCCAGCGGCCTGAGCCCTGGTCGATGGCTACGGCACCACCGAAACGCAGGTGCTGGTGCTCACGGCCGAAGCGGGCGACGACGGCCTGCGGCCTTCGCCCGGCGTGGAGGTGCAGCCGCTGGACGCCAATGCCGCGGCCGCCGGGATTCCGACGCGGCTGTGCTTTCGCGTGCCGACGCTGGCGCTCGGCTACCTCGACCGCCCGGCGGCGCAGGCCGAGGGCTTCAGGGACGGCGCTTTCTGCCCCGCCGACCTGTTCGTGGGCACCGAAGGCGGGGGCTGGCGTTTCGCCGGCCGCGAGGATGCGCTGGTGAAGATCAAGGGCCGTTGGGTCAACCTGGTCGACCTCGAAGAACAGCTCGGCGCCGGCACGCCGGGACTGCTCGAAGCCGCGTCGGTGTGCGTGCCCGACCCGGATGGCGTCCATGCCCTGGCGCTGTTCTATGTCGCGCGGCCCGGCGAGCGCGCCACGGTGGAGCAGGCGCTGCGGGAGCGGGCCGCCGCACTGCCGCCGCACCAGCGCCCGGCGAGCTGGCACGCGCTGGAGACGCTGCCGCGCACGGCCACCGGGAAGCTGCTGCGCCGGAAACTGGCCGAGATGATCATGGCCGCCGGCCCGAACGAGGAGACATGATGGCCCCAGACCTCGAATCCGTTGTCGATGCGAAATCTCCGGAGGCCGCCTCCGTGGGCGTGCTGTTGCGCAAGGAGGTCGGGCTCGCGGTGGCGCTGCGCCGCGGCCGTGTGGCGCGAATGCGGCATGCAGCCGGGCGAGGCGGTGGCCGTGCGCCTCGCCCACAGCGCCGACGTGATCGTGGCGTGCCTGGGCGCGGCGAGCGCCGGCGGGCGGCCCGTCGTCGTCGATCCGCGATTGCCCGCGGACGAGCTCGAGCGCCTGCACCGCGCAGGTGGCTGGCGCTTCATCCTGGCCGAATCCCGCCCCGAACTGCCCGCTGTGCTGCGGGACTTCGTGCTGACGCGCGCCGAATGGCGGCAGGCGCTGCAGGCTGCCGGCGCGCAGCCGTCCGCTACCATGCCAGGGTCATGACCACCCCTGCTGACGCGCGCCAATGGACCGAGGAAGGCGAGACGCACATCGACGTGCGGGGCCTGTCCGCGCCGCAGCCCCTGGTGGAGATCATGCGGCTGCTGCGCGGCGCCGGCGATGACTGGCGTGTCGTCGCGCATCTCGACCGTGACCCCGTCATGCTCTACCCCGAACTTGCGCAGGCCGGCTGGCAGGTCGACGCCATCGAAGGCGCGCCGGGCGAAGTCCGGCTGCGGTTGCGGCGAGCGGCGTGAGCGCGAGCGGCGCCTTCCTGGGCGGCGCGAAGAGCCGGCTGCTGCCGGCCACCATTCCCCTGCGGTATTTCGGCGCGGCCGTGGTGTTCCACCTGCTGGCGTGGCTGGCGCTTGCCGCCGGCGCCGAGGTCTGGGCTTCGTCGCCCGGCGCGCTCGGCTGGCCCCTGGCCGCGCTGCACCTGGTGACGCTGGGCGTGCTGGGCATGACGGCGATGGGCGCGGGCGCACAGTTGCTGCCGGTGGCAACGCGCCAGCCGGCGCCTGGCCACAGGTTGCTTGGCGCGCTGTGGTGGCTCTACACCGCCGGGGTGGCCGTGCTCGCCCTGGGCATGGGCCTGGCGCGGCCGGCCTGGCTGGGCGCGGGGGCCGTGGCGGTGACGCTGTCCTTGTTCGCGTGGGGCCTGCTCATGGTGCGTAACCTGCGCGGCGCGCGCGGCATGCCCGGCGTGGTCGCCCACGTGTGGACGGCCCTGGTCGCGCTGGCCGTCGTGCTGGGCAGCGCCCTGTCGCTCGCGGCCACCTGGCTCGGCCTGCCGGCACCGGGCCGCGACGCGGTGCTGGCGCTGCATGCCGTGTGGGCGCCGTACGGATTCATGGGCATGCTGGTCCTGGGCTTCTCGTACATCCTGGTGCCGATGTTCGCGCTGGCCGACCGGCCCGGTGAGCGCGGCCAGCTGGTGTCCTGTGCGCTGGGCGCGGCGGCGCTGTTGCTGGCGGCGGTGGCGGCTTTCGCGCCCGCGCCCCTGGCCTGGCGCTGTGCGGCGCTGCTGGCGGGCACGGCCGCGGCGGCGCTGCACCTGAGGATGATGGTGCTGACGCTGCGCAGCGGCATGCGGCGCGAACTGGGGCGCTCGTTCGCGCTGGTGAAGACCGGCTGGGCCGGCCTGCTCGCGAGCCTGGCGCTGGCGGCGGCGCTGGTGCTGGGGCCGCCCGTGCCGCGGCTGGCCACCGCCTTTGGCCTGTGCCTGGTCGGCGTGTGGCTGCTGGGCTTCCTGCTGGGGATGCTGCAGCGCATCGTCCCGTTTCTCGCGGCGATGCACGGCGGCGGCGCGGGCCGGCGGGCGCGCACGCCATCGTCCCTCACCCACGACGCGGCGCTGCGCGTGCATTTTTTCTGCCATCTCGCGGCACTGGCGGCGCTCGGCCTGGCGGTGGCGCTGGACAGCGCCTGGCTGGTGCGCATAGCCGCCGCGGCGGGGGCCGTGGGCGCCCTGGCCTTCGCCTGGTTCTTCAGCACCGTGCTGCACCGGATGGGGCACGCGCCTGTTTGAGCTAACGCAAAGTCCGGGGCCGCCGGACTTGCTATTCTGGTACTTCGATACCATTTTAAGCACCGCCCATGAACTTTCCAGGCCAGGTCTGCCGCGTCCTCGACGAGGAACACCGCAGCAATCTCGACCTGCTCGGCCGCGTCGAGCAGGCGCTGGGCCGCGCGCCGCGCCATGACCCGGCGCTGGCCGGCCTGCTGGGCCAGTTCGCGCGTGCGATCGAGCAGGACATCGAGCGCCATTTCCGGTTCGAGGAAGAGTCGCTGTTTCCGCTGATGGCGGACGCCGGCGACGGCGACATGGCGGCGCTGCTGCTCGAGGAACACCAGGCCATCCGCGAAGTCGCCGCCGAGCTGCTGCCGCTGGCGCATGCCGCGGCGGGCGGCGCCATCGACGAAGCCGGCTGGACGGCGCTGCGGCGCAACGCGCTGGAGCTGGTGGAGCGCCAGGTGGCGCACATCCAGAAGGAAACCATGGCCCTGCTGCCGCTGCTGGGCGACCTGCTGGACGAAGAAACCGATCGCGAGCTGGCTTTCGGCTACGCGAGCCAGTGACGAACCGAAAGGCCCCTGCCATGACAGTGGACACCACCGGCGAGACCCTCGCCATCCGCCCCCTTGCCGGGGAAGACCTGCCGCTGGTGGTCGCCATCGACGCCGCCCTCGAAGGCCGGCCGCGGCGCGCCTACGTGGAGCGCCGGCTGGCCGCCGCGCTGCGCGAGCCCGCATTGCATGCGCAGTTCGCCGTCTGCGATGGCGAGGGCCTCGCCGGCTACATCCTCGCGCGGGTGCTGGAGGGCGAATTCGGCCGCAGCGAGCGCGGCCTACGGCTGGAAATGGTCGGCCTGCGCGCCGGGACGCGACGCCACGGCGGCGGCCGCCAGTTGTTCGAAACGCTGGCGCTGTGGGCGCAACGCCATGGCGTGCGCGAGTTGCGCACGGCCGCCCGCTGGCGCGACGCCGAGATGCTGCAGTGGCTGGCCGCGATGGGATTCGAGCTGGCGCCCGACGTGATCCTCGGCATGGCCGTGAGCCCCGTAGGCAGCCAGGAAGCGAATGACGCCATCACGTTGCCCGAGGGCGAAGGCCCGGGCCACGAAGTGAATTTCGGCTCACCCGAAGCCAACGATTTCGAGCGGCTCGCGCGGGACACCCCCGAAGTGCGCCCCATGACGCCGGCCGACCTGCGCGAGATCGTGCGGATCGACCGCGCCATCACCAGCTACGACCGAACTGGCTACATCGCCGCGCGGCTGGCCGAGGCGATGGACGATTCGGCCATCCGCGTCTCGCTGGCGGCGCGCATCGACGGCGCGATCGTCGGCTACCTGATGGCGCGCGCGGACCTCGGAGACTTCGGCCGCACCGAACCCGTCGCTGTTGTGGACACGATAGGCATCGACCCGGAGTACGGCCACCGGGGAGTGGGCCACGCCCTGCTGGCGCAACTGGCCGCCAACCTCTCGGCGTTGCAGGTGGAGCGCATGGAGACCGTCGTGCAGACGGCGGACCTTGCCTTGCTCGGGTTCTTCCAGGACGCGGGGTTTACGCCGACGCAGCGGTTGTCGTTCGTGCGCAAGGTGTAAATCACCTCTTCTCGGGCGGCAAAGCCGCATGCGGGTGGGCCGTGCCGCGCGACCAGGCGGCCGGCTTCGCCGACTGCCCTGCGATGGCCGGTTTTGCGGCCGCGTCGCACAACTCGCTACGCGCCCTGAGGCCGCTTCGCTCGAACAGGTGCGACGAGTCAGTTCACGAAGCGCGCTAAAGCGCGCCGGCCACAAAACCGGCCACCGCAGGCGCCTTGCCTGATTGCGCGACACAGCCCACCCGCATGCGGCTTTGCGGTGATTTGTGGGCACACAGACTTTTAAATCGGGCAAGTGTTTGATGAAACCGGGGAAAATTGCGGCATGCAGCAAAGAGTCCCAATGAGCCGGTCACTTGAGAAGCCTATTTCCCCCATTACTGTGGGCACCAGGGAAAGCGCTTTGCGGTACTTCTCACAGAGGAGATTTGGGGCATCCATCATGTTGCTTGCTCACTTCATCGAGCGACTTCCTTCGATCATCTATGCGCTTGCGGCTTGCGCTGGGTCGTACTGGGGCTTGACCAAATATCTCCATTGAACACCCAAGAATCTAGGACTAGGTCGACCACATCAAGGTTTACGACAAGCGCTTCAACCTCCTTTTTGCGGTACCAGGGATCAGCGGCATCCCACCAATTACGAGAGCCCGCAAGAAACGGGTCTCGTGACGCTTTGGCGCGTTGCGGGAAGGGCGTTCCGGCTAAACACGGCAAAGTTGCTTCGCCTGTCCCGCCGCTGCCTCTGCGATAGCAGGCGAGGCGGTGCCAATCCCCTGGTGGCTTGCACAGGCGCCGGAAGCAAAGCCGCGTGCGGGTGGGCTGTGTCGCGCAATCAGGCAAGGCGCCTGCGATGGCCGGTTTTGCGGCCGGCGCGCTTCAGCGCGCTTCGTGAACTGACTCGTCGCACCTGTTCGAGCGAAGCGGCCTCAGGGCGCGTAGCGAGTTGTGCGACGCGGCCGCAAAACCGGCCATCGCAGGGCAGTCGGCGCAGCCGGCCGCCTTGTCGCGCGGCACAGCCCACCCGCATGCGGCTTTGCCGCCCGAAGAAGAGGCGTGGAAAACAAGCGAGGCAGTGGATGCCGGATCAAGTCCGGCATGACAGTGGGCATGCAGTCGGACGGAGATCAGGTGCAGAGCTTCCGGATCGATTCCGGGATAGCGATCGCGCGGATCGCCTTCGGGTCGTCCTCGCGCCGGGCGGCGAAGATGCGGACCTCGTCGCATTCCATGATCAGGTCGCCCGTGGCCGGGCGCAGCACGCGGTGACCCTGCACGAAGCTCTTGGTGCGCCATTCGGTGATGGACGTGTGGATGTGCAGCACGTCGGGGTAGCTGGCCGTCTTGATGAACCGGGCGTGGGTGTCCACCAGCGGCGTGCCGATCACGCCCATCGTGCCTTCCGTCTCGTGCCACGGCGGGACGCCGCACTCGGCGAAGAAGTGGCGCGACGCCGCGTCGATCCAGCGAAAGAAATTGGGAAACCAGACGATGCGGGCCGGGTCGCAATCGCCGAACTGCACATGCTGGACGTAGACGGCTTCACGGGCCATGGTCAGGCCGCCTGCGGCTCGGCGTTCACGGTGCGCCAGTCGCGGAATGCCATCGCCACGAGCACGATGCCCGCGGCCAGCGGCACCGCGTACAGCAGGACCTCGGCGGCGCTGCGCAGGGCGGGGGTGCCGTTGAGCTTGTCGACCCAGTAGCGGCCGTACATCGCCATCAGCAGCGGCGACACCCACAGGGCCGCGCGGCGCCACGCGCCGGCGTCGCGGCCCAGCACCTCGCGCCCGGCCAGCAGGAAGAGTGCGGAGGCGATGAACACCAGCGTGAAGAAGGTGCCCATCATCGGCTGGCCCTTGCCCAGCAGTTCATGGTTGGCCCAGTAGGGCAGCCACGCCAGGCAGCAGATGCCCAGCACCATCGACGACTTGCGCGCCCGGCCCTCGGCCAGCGCATCGCTGAACGCGGACGTCTGGCGCTTGAGCATCGGCAGCAACAGGAGGCAGATCAACCCCGTGATCGCGTCGACCAACAAGGTCACCGGGTAGCCCCAGGCCTCGACGGCCGCACCCTGCCAGCTGGCGGCGATCGCGATGGCCAGGTTCATCATGGCCATGTAGGCGGTGAACTGGGTCGCCGCGACGGCCGGGTTGGTGATGTCCATCATGATGGCCGAGCGGGTGCCGTACATCAGGCCCTGGAACACGGCGTACAGGAGCGAGGAGATCCACAGCGCCATGATCAGCTCGGGGATAGCCGCGCCGCCCGGCTCGCGCGGCATCACGTAGCCGTGCTGCTGCAGGACGAACATCAGGTAGAGGACAGGCAGGCTCATGCCGGCCAGGTAGACGAACAGCGTGCGGCGCCGTCCCCACTTGTCCGACAGCCAGCCGCCCAGCACCATGCAGGCGGCGGAGATCAGCGACGTCCACAGGTTGAGGGCGCCGACCTGGTCGTCGTTCATGCCCACTTCCACCGCCAGGTTGGATTGCAGCGCCAGCCCGAGCGACATCGCGCCGGCGGGCAGCAGGGCGAAGAACACCCCCGAAAAGGCGCCGCGCGTGCCGATGAACGAGCGGAACGACTGGACGGCGAAGACCTTCATTTCGGCGCCTGCCCGGCGCCATGCGCTGCCCGCGGTTTCCGCCGCTGCGCCCAGGCTCACGGCCACGGCCTCCTTCATCGGCAGCACGATGAAGCCGGTCACGGCGAGGATGGCCGCGGCGACGACGACGAAGGTCGGCTGGAAGCCGGTGACGCCGATCAGGAACAGCACGCCGCTGCCGCCGACGGCCTGGCCCACCGACGCGCCCGCGAACATCAGGCCGTTGGCCAGCCCGCGCTCGTCCTCGCTCAGGGTGTTGCAGGCCAGCGAGTCGATGGCCACGTCCTGGATCGCGCCGAAGGTGTTGTGCACCAGCAGGATCATCGTGAAGATGCCCAGCCCGGCGGGCAGCGGCACGGCCACGAGCGACAGCAGCGTCAGGGCCATGACCACCTGCGTGACCAGGATCCAGCCGCGCCGGTGGCCGAAGCGCTGGGAGCGGAAGACGTCCACGAAAGGCCCGAACGCCCACTTGAAAGCCCAAGGCAAGTAGAACGAGGCAACGAAGGCGCCGATCTCCGCGGGGCCGACGCCTTGCCGCCGCAGCTGGGTGGCGACGGCCGTCGCCGCAAACCCGAGCGGGATGCCCTCGGTCACGTAGAGACTGAAGAACGCGATCAGGCGTCCGCGGCGGGTGGCCAGGAGGTTGGGAAGTCGCATCGCCCGCATCCTAATGCATGCGCAGCCTTCAGCCGCCCGGGTTTCGGGTCAGCAGGGCGCCGAGCTCGTCGACCTCGCGGGCGAGAAAATCGAACAGCGCCTCCACCCGCGGCGAGTGCCGCAGCTCGGGCGTCGTGAGCATCTTCCAGGTCCGCCCGAGTTCCGGAACCGGGCCGAAGACGCGTACCAAGCCGGGCTCGGCCTCGCCCAGGAGGTCCGGCAGGGGCGAGATGCCGACGGCGGCTTTCACCGACTGGACCAGGCCGAGCACGCTGTTGTTGCGCGCCGCGTAGGTCGCCTGCGGCGCCACCTTGCGCAGCCATGCGGCGGTGCGATGGTGCGACATGCTGTCGTCGAAGCCGACCAGCGGGTGCCTGGCGAGGTCTTCGACGCCAGCGGGCCGGCCATGGCGCTCGATGTAGTCGCGGCTCGCGAACACCGACCAGGTCGAGTCGCAGATCCTGCGGCCGACCAGGGACTCGTCCGGGCTGTCGCCGGCGCGCAGGGCGATGTCCGCGTCGCCGCGCGCGAGGTCCAGGTACTTGTCGCTCATGACGAATTCGACCTTCAGGCGCGGGTACAGCGCCGCGAAGCGCTGCAGCAGCGCCGATTGCGTCAGGCGCGACACCAGCGGCTCGGGGCAGGTCACGCGCACGACGCCGGCCACGTCGCGCCGGGCATTGGCCACCTGTTCCTGCAGCGCCAGCACCGCCTGCTCCACGCGCTGCGCGTGGGGCAGCAGCTGCTCGCCGAACTCGGTCAGCCGGCACCCGGTGGGCAGCCGCTTGACCAGCGGCTGGCCGACGCAGCGCTCGAGCTCGCCCAGGCGCCGCTGCACCGTGGACTGGTTGACGCCCAGCGCGCGGCCGGCGCCGAGCGTGCTGCCGTGGCGGGCCACCGCCAGCAGGTATTGCAGGTCGCTCCAGTCGAGGGCAGGCAGGCTATGCATTCTTGCGGACCCATTATGCAGACACGGGGCTTCCCCCGGGAGCGGTGGCGGATCTAGACTCCCGGCCTTCCTTCGTTTCCCCAGGAGACAGCATGAAAAGCATCAGCCAGTGGTTCCTGCGCCTCGCAGTGCTCTACCTCATCGCCGGGGTGTCGCTCGGCATCTTCATGGCTGCCAGCCACGACCATTCCATGTTCCCGGTGCACGCGCACCTGAACCTGCTGGGCTGGGTTTCAATGGCGCTGTTCGCCATGTTCTACCGGGTGTTCCCGGCCGCCGCCGAAAGCCGGCTGGCCAAGGTCCACTTCTGGCTCTACGTGCCGGCGCATTTCGTGCAGATGGTGGCGCTGGCCGCCCTGTTCCGGGGCGTCACGGCCGTCGAGCCGCTGCTGGGCGTGGTGTCTTCGCTGGTCGGCGTGGCCATCCTTTGCTTCGCCGCGACGGTGTGGAAATACACCGCGGCAGCCCAGCCGGAAGGGGTGCGCGCCACTGCCACGGCCTAGCGGCCGAGCCTGCTGGTAGGGTTTTTGCTTTCCCGCAGGCTGGGCTTGCATGAAGTCCAGCCTGCGTGCATCAGTGTTTGCACGGTGGCCCCCCGGGCGGCTTGCGCCCATCCTTGCCGTCTCACTGAGGAGCATTGCCATGCAGGAACACCAGATACGCGCTTCGATCGAAGAAGTCCGCAGCGGCCGGTTGCCGCGCCGCGATTTCATCCAGAAGATGGTGTCCGTGGGGCTGACGGCGCCCATGGCGTCCATGCTGCTGATGCACGCGGGCGTGGCCCAGGCCCAGGGGAGCCCGGCCTACAAGCCCACCAAGCGCGGCGGCGGCGGCGCCCTGAAAGTGCTGTGGTGGCAGGGCGCGACGCTGCTGCAGCCGCACTTCGCCAACGGCACCAAGGACCAGGAAGGCTCGCGCATCTTCTATGAGCCGCTGGCCGTTTGGGACAACGACGGCAACCTGGTGCCCATCCTCGCGGCGGAGATCCCGACGCGCGAAAACGGCGGGCTGGCGGCCGACGGCAAGTCGGTCACGTGGAAACTCAAGCGCAACGTCACCTGGCATGACGGCAAGCCCTTCACCGCGGACGATTGCGTGTTCACCTGGGAATACGCGAAGGACCCGGCGACGGCCGCGGTGACGAGCGCCGTCTACAAGGACGTGACGGTCACCAAGGTCGATTCACATACCGTGAAGGTCGCCTTCGCCAAGGCCACGCCCTTCTGGGCCACGGCCTTCGTGGCGGCGGAGGGCATGATCCTGCCCAAGCACGTGTTCGCCCCCTATGCGGGCGCCAAGTCGCGCGAGGCGCCGGCCAATCTCAAGCCCGTGGGCACCGGCCCATACAAGTTCGTGGACTTCAAGCCGGGCGACATGGTGCGCGGTGAGCTCTATACCGGCTACCACATGCCGAACAAGCCCTATTTCGATTCGATCGAGATGAAGGGCGGCGGCGACGCGACCTCGGCCGCGCGCGCGGTGCTGCAGACCGGCGAGTACGACTACGCCTGGAACCTGCAGGTGGAAGACGAAGTGCTCAAGCGGATGGAAGACGGCGGCAAGGGGGTCGCCAGGATCATTCCCTGTGGCGACATCGAGTTCATCCAGCTCAACATGACGGACCCGTGGACCGAAGTGGACGGCGAGCGCGCCAGCATCAAGTCGAAGCACTTCGCCTTCAGCGACCCGGCCGTGCGCCAGGCCATGGCCCTGCTGATGGACCGCCAGTCGATCCAGCAGTTCATCTACGGCCGCACCGGCATCGCCACGCCGAGCTTCCTGAATGCGCCGGCGAAGTACAAGTCGCCGAACATGAAGATGGAGTTCAACATCGAAAAGGCCAACCAGCTGCTGGACGCCGCGGGCTGGAAGAAGGGCGGCGACGGCATCCGCGAAAAGGGCGGCAAGAAGATGAAGTTCGTCTACCAGACGTCCGTCAACGGCATTCGCCAGAAAGAGCAGGCGGTGGTCAAGCAGGCCGCGCAAAAGGCCGGCATCGACCTGGAACTGAAGTCGGTGACTGCATCGGTGTTCTTCTCGTCCGACGTGGCCAACCCCGACACGTACGGGAAGTTCTGGGCCGACATCCAGATGTACACCACCACGCAGACGCAGCCGGACCCGGAGCGTTTCATGAACCAGTACGTCAAGGACGAAATCTCCTCCAAGGCGAACAAGTGGCAGGGCCGCAACATCTGCCGCTGGCACAGCGACGAGTACGACAAGACGTACGCCGCGGCCGAAGGCGAGATCGACCCGGTCAAGCGGGCGGCCCTCTTCATCAAGCTCAACGACCTGGTGTGCGGCGACCATGCGGTCATTCCGCTGATCCTGCGGCCGCGTGTGCGCGGCGCGAACAACAAGCTGGTCACCTGGCTTTCCGGCTGGGACCTGGACTTCGCCCAGTTGCAGAACTGGTACCGCGAGGCTTGATGCCCCCACGCTCACTGTGTTCGCTGCCCCCCGAGGGGGCGCAGTCTTCCTTGGGGCGGCCCGGCGGAAGCCTGATCGTCTCCGGTTAGAGCCTTGGGTTCCTACCTCCTGCGGCGGCTCCTGATCGCCTTGCCCAGCCTGCTGGGCATCAGCGTGGTGCTGTTCACCGTGCTCGCGCTCGCGCCCGGCGACCCGTTCGCCGAGATGGCGCTGAACCCGAACGTGCCGCCCGAGGTCCAGGCCAACCTGCGCAAGCAGTTCGGCCTGGACGATCCCGTTTGGCAGCGCTACTTCCGCTGGCTGCTGGCCATGTTCCAGGGCGACTGGGGCTTTTCGTTCATCAGCCGCGTCGACGTCGACAAGCTGATCCTGCAGCGCGTGCCGGTGACGCTGGCCGTGATCGGCGCGTCGCAGGTGCTGGCGCTGGCGGTGGCGCTGCCGGTGGGCATCTATTCGGCCATGCGCCCGTACTCGTGGTTCGACCGCATCGCCAGCGCGCTGGCGTTCGTCGGCTTCTCGCTGCCCACGTTCTTCACCGGCCTGCTGCTGATCCTGCTGTTCTCGATCAAGCTCGACTGGCTGCCGTTCGTCTACCGCGCCGACATCGCGGCGACGGGTTGGGAATGGTGGTGGCTGCACCTCAAGCAGGCGATCATGCCCGTGATGGTGCTGGGCCTGTTCCAGGGCGCGAGCTGGACGCGCTACGTGCGCTCCGCGATGCTGGACGTGATCCGCCTGGACCATGTCACCACCGCGCGCAGCAAGGGCCTGTCCGACTGGGACATCGTGATGAAGCACGTGGTGCGCAACGCGCTGATCCCCGTGGTGACGCTGGTGGCGCTGCAGATGCCCGCGATCTTCGGCGGCGCCATCGTCACCGAGCAGATCTTCCGCATCCCCGGCATCGGCTCGCTGCTGATCGACGCCATCCTGCGCAACGACACACCGGTGATCATGGGCGTGACCTTCGTGTTCTCGTGCCTCGTGATCATCTTCAACCTGATTGCCGATCTGCTCTATGGCTGGCTCGACCCCCGCATCAGTTATCGCTAGCCAGGGCAAGCCGCAACGCAGCGTGTCGCTGGTGGCCGACGCCTGGCGGCGCTTCCGCCGGCACAAGCTCGCCCTGGCCAGCCTGTTCGTGCTGGGGCTGATGGTGGCGCTGGTGGTGCTGGGCCCACTGGCGTGGAAGGTGGCCATCAACGACATCGACTTCTCCGCACGCCTGAAGCCGCCCAGCTGGAACCACCCCTTCGGCACCGACGACCTGGGCCAGGACATCTTCGCGCGCATGCTGTACGGCGGGCGCATCTCCCTGGCCGTGGGGCTGGCGGCGATGAGCGTGGCGATCATGGTGGGCGTGACCATCGGCGCGATTGCCGGCATGTCACGGGGCCGGGTCGACGCGGCGCTGATGTGGCTGACGGACCTGTTCCTGTCGCTGCCGCAGCTGCCGCTGCTGCTGCTGCTGATCTACCTGTTCCGTGACGGGTTGAAGGCGGCCTTCGGCCCGGAGGTCGGCGTGTTCATGCTGATCGTCTGCGTCATCGGGGGCTTTCGCTGGATGCCGGTGGCGCGGCTGGTACGCGCCCAGTTCTTCTCGCTGCGCGAAAAGGAATTCGTGGAAGCGGCGCGCGCACTGGGCGCCAGCACGTCGCGCCAGGTGGTGCGGCACATCCTGCCGAATGCGCTGGGGCCGGTCATCGTCGCGGGCACGATCGACGTGGCCGCGGCGATCATCGCGGAGTCGACGCTTTCGTTCCTGGGCCTGGGCTTCCCGCCGGACATCCCCACCTGGGGCCGCATCCTCTTCGACAGCAAGGAATACCTGGACATCGCGCCGTACTGGGCGATGTTCCCGGGCGCGGCCATCTTCCTGGCCGTGCTGTGCATCAACTTCATCGGCGACGGCCTGCGCGACGCGCTCGACCCGAGGGACGTTCTCTAATGGCTTTGCTGGAGATCAAGGGGCTCAAGACCCACTTCAAGACCGAGGACGGCTGGCTGCACGCGGTCGACGGGGTCGACATCTCCGTGGAGCGCGGCGAAACGGTGTGCGTGGTCGGCGAGTCCGGCTGCGGCAAGACCGTGACCGCGATGACCGTGCTCAAGCTCATCCCCATGCCGCCGGGGCGCATCGTCGCCGGCCAGGTGCTGTGGCAGGGCCGCGACCTGGTGCCGCTGGACAACGCCGGCATGCGCAAGGTGCGCACCAAGGAAATCGCCATCGTGTTCCAGGAGCCGATGACCTCGCTCAACCCGGTGTACACCGTGGGCGAGCAGATCGCGGAGTCGGTGCGCCTGCACGGCGGCTTCAGCCGGCGCTCGGCGCTGGACCAGGCCATCGAGATGCTCAAGCTGGTGAACATCCCGATGCCCGAGCGGCGCATCCACGACTACCCGCACCAGTTCTCCGGCGGCATGCGCCAGCGCGTGATGATCGCGATGGCGCTGTCCTGCAACCCGCAGCTGCTGATCGCCGACGAGCCGACCACGGCGCTGGACGTGACCATCCAGGCCCAGATCCTCGACCTGCTGAACGAGCTGAAAGAGCGCCTGGGCATGTCGATCATGCTGATCACGCATGCGATGGGCGTGGTCGCCGAGATGGCGCAGCGCGTCGTCGTGATGTACGCCGGCAAGGTGGTCGAGGAGGCGAGCGCCGCCGAACTGTTCGCCCGCCCCAGGCATCCGTACACGCAGGGCCTGATCCGCTCGATTCCGCGCATCGACCGCGCCGCCATGCACCGCACGCGGCTGGAGTCGATCGCCGGCACCGTGCCCAAGCTGATCGAGCCGGCCGAAGGCTGCCGCTTCGCGCCGCGCTGCAAGCACGCCATCCCCGCCTGCACGGCGGCGACGCCGCCGCTGCGCGAGATCGTGCCTGGCGCACAAGGTGGCCTGTATTCGCGCCGAGGAGATTTCGCCATGACCGGGCCGCTGCTGCGCGTGCGCGACCTGGTCAAGCATTTCCCCATGAAGGGCGGCATGTTCAGCCGCCAGGTCGACAAGGTGCACGCCGTCGACGGCGTGAGCTTCGACATCGCGGCGGGCGAGACGTTGGGCCTGGTCGGCGAATCCGGCTGCGGCAAGACCACCACCGGCCGCTGCATCCTGCGCCTGATCGAGCCGACCTCGGGCGAGGTCTGGTTCGACGGCCGCAACGTCACCGCGATGGGCAAGGACGAGCTGCGCGCGCTGGCGCGCGACATGCAGATCATCTTCCAGGACCCCTATGCGTCGCTCAACCCGCGCATGACGGTGGGCGCGATCATCGGCGAGGCCCTCACCATCCACAAGCTGCACCAGGGACCGGGCGAGTACCGCGGACCGCATCGCCGAGCTGCTCGACGCTGGTGGGCCTGAACCCCGACTACATGCGCCGCTATCCGCACGAGTTCTCCGGCGGGCAGCGCCAGCGCATCGGCATCGCGCGCGCGCTGGCCGTGAACCCGCGGCTGGTGGTCTGCGACGAGCCGGTGTCGGCGCTGGACGTGTCGGTGCAGGCCCAGGTGATCAACCTGCTGGAGGACCTGCAGGACAAGCTGCAGCTGACCTACCTGTTCATCGCCCACGACCTGTCGGTGGTGGAGCACTTCAGCGACCGCGTGGCCGTGATGTACCTGGGCCGCATTGTCGAGATCGCGCCCGCGCGCGAGCCTGTACGCCAACCCCCTGCACCCCTACACCGAGGCGCTGCTGTCGGCGGTGCCGATTCCCGACCCGCAGGTCAAGCGCCGGCGCATCATGCTCGAGGGCGACGTGCCCAGCCCGGTCCACCCGCCCGCCGGCTGCCGCTTCCACACCCGCTGCCCGATCGCGAAATTTCCCCAGTGCAGCGCCGAGACGCCGCCGCTGAAGGAATCGTCGGAAGGCCACTGGGTCGCCTGCCATTTCCGCGGCTGAATGCCGGCACGCCGGCGGGTCATAACGCACCAAGAACGCGGTTGACGGTGGCGCTGTCGCGCGCCCATACTTCGCTCGCGCCGCCCAGCGGCGACAGGGAGCACCACCATGTCGACCCCCAAGAGGTCCTCGGCAGCGGCGTCCGCGGCCAAGGCCAAAGCCAAAGCACTTTCCCTGCACATCGGCCTGAACGGCGTCAGCGCCTCCGCCTACGGCGGCTGGGACGGGCCCCTCGCGGCCTGCGAATTCGACGCCAACGACATGGCGGCCATCGCCCGGTCGCAGGGCATGAAGCCCACGGTGCTGCTCACCAAGAAGGCACGCGCGCCAAGGTGCTGGCCGCGATGCGCGCGGCCGCCAAGGCGCTGAAGGCGGGCGACCTGTTCTTCCTGACCTATTCCGGCCACGGCGGCCAGGTGCCCGACGTGTCAACGGCGACGAGCCCGACAAGCAAGGACGAAACCTGGTGCCTGTACGACGGCCAGCTGATCGACGACGAGCTGTACCTCGAGCTCGAGCAAGTTTTTCCGCCGGGGTGCGCATCCTGGTGCTGTCCGACAGCTGCCACAGCGGCAGCGTCACGCGCGAGTTGCCGCCGCCGCCCCCGCCGCCGGGCCAGCGCGCGAAGCTGATGCCCGACGCGGTGGCCATGCGCGTCTACCGGGAACACACAAGCTTCTACGACAAGCTGCAGGCGGACGTGCTCGCGGCCACCGGCAAGGGCCGCATCGACCCGGAGGCCGCGCTCGCGCAGGTCGGGCCGGCGGCGCACGCCACGGCGCTGGTCGGCGCGTTCAAGCCGGCGGTGATCCTGGTCTCCGGCTGCCAGGACAACCAGACGTCGATGGACGGCGAACACAACGGCGCCTTCACGGAAAAGCTGCTCAAGGTGTGGAACCAGGGCAAGTTCAACGGCAACTACGAGAGCTTCCACGCGCGCATCCGGGCGGCCTTGCCGGCGACCCAGTCGCCCAACCTGTTCACGCTGGGCAAGGCCAGGGCATTCCTGGCCCAGCGCCCGTTCCACGTCTGAGGCCTGCGATGGCAACCGGCGCGAAGGAGATCACCTTCATCGTGCCCGGGCAGGCCCGGCCGGCGGGCGCGGCGCGGGGAGCGCCGGCAACGCAGGGCACGGTGAAGGCCTCGGTGCGGGTCGGCGCGCAGCGCGGCAGCGGCGAGCCGGTGCGCGTCGTCGCGCGTGCGGCGAGGACGTGGTGGTGCTCAGCATCGCCAACGGCCCGACGCTGGTGCTGCACCCCGAAGACGCGCGCGACCTGCTGCGGGCGCAGGCCGGCGATGCGACGCGCGGCGCGCAGCCGCATGCCCGCCGCCGGCGAGGTGCGGGTGTCGGCCGCAGCTCGGCTGGCCGGGGCTGCAGGACGGCGCAGGCACGCGGCGCGACCGGCGGCTGTGGGCCAGGCGACGCTCAGCGCGTTCGAGGTGATCACCGGCCTGCTTCAAGGACCCGGCCGTGGACCTGGCGACCGCGGCCATCACGAGCAAGCTCGACGGCGCGGTCGACGCCGGCGTGTACGAGCTCTCGCCCGAAGCCCGCTGCAGCCGCTCAAGGGCAGCGGCACGCGCCGCGCCAGCGTGCCCGCCGCGGCCGACGGCGGCCCGTTGCTGGTGCTGGTGCACGGCACCTTCGTCGACACGGCCAGCACCTTCGGCAAGCTGTGGACGCTGCACCCGCGGCAGGTGCGCGAGCTGTTCAGCCACTACGGCGACCGCGTCTACGCGCTCGACCATCCCGACGCTCGCGGCAAAGCCCGATCGCCAATGCGCTGACGCTGGTGCGCGCGCTGCCGGCGGGCGCGCGGCTGCACCTGGTGACGCATTCGCGCGGCGGCCTGGTGGCCGAGGTGCTGGCGCGGGCCTGCGGCGGCGGCGCGCTCGCCGGCGAGGAGCTCGCGCTGTTCGCGGGGCCGCGGTACGCCGCGCACCGCGCCGACCTGCAGGCGCTGGTGGCGCTGGCGCAGGCCAAGGGCGCTCAAGGTCGAGCGCGTGGTGCGCGTGGCCTGCCCGTCGCGCGGCACGCTGCTGGCGTCGAAGCGCCTCGACGCCTACCTGTCGGTGCTGAAGTGGGGCCTGGAACTGGCCGGCGTGCCGGTGGCGCCGCAGCTGGTCGACTTCCTGCGCGAGGTCGCGCGCCGCCGCGCCGACCCGACCGAGCTGCCCGGCCTGGAGGCGATGATGCCGGACAGCGCCGTGGTGGCCTGGCTGAACGCCCGCAGCGAGCCGATCCCCGGCGAGCTGCGCGTGGTGGCCGGCGACATCGAGGGCGACTCGGTCGGCTCCTGGGTCAAGACGCTGCTGTCCGATGCCTTCTACTGGACCGACAACGACCTGGTCGTGCAGACGCGCTCGATGTACGGCGGCATGCCGCGCGCCGCAGGCGCCGTGGTCCGGGCGCGAGCTTCGTGCTCGACCGCGGCGCCAAGGTCTCGCACTTCAACTACTTCGCCAACGAGCGCACCGTCGCGGCCATCACCGATGCGCTGATGCAGACCCGAGCCGGCCGACTTCGCCGCGATCGGCCCGCTGTCCTGGGCCGGCAGGACGCCAGCGGCACGCGTGCGGCCCGGGCCGTGGCGCGCTCGCGCGGTGGCGGCGACCCGGCCGAGCGGCCCGCCGTGTTCGTGCTGCCCGGCATCCTCGGCTCCAACCTCAAGCTGGACGGCAAGCGCATCTGGCTGGGCTTCGGCTTCGTGAACGGCCTGACGAAGCTCGCATGGGACCCGGCCACCGCCGCGCGCGTCGAGCCCGACGGCCCGATCGGCCGGCACCTACGACGACCTGATCGAGCACCTGGCCGACACGCACGAGGTGATCCCGTTCGCCTACGACTGGCGCCGGCCGATCGAGGACGAGGCGCGGCGGCTCGCCGTCGCCGTGGACGCGGCGCTCGCGGCGCGCGACGCCAGCGGGCAGCCGGTGCGGCTGCTCGCGCATTCGATGGGCGGGCTGGTGGCGCGCACGATGCAGCTCGAACAGCCCGACACCTGGGACCGCATGATGGCGCGCGACGGCGCGCGGCTGCTGATGCTGGGCACGCCCAACGGCGGCTCCTGGGCGCCGATGCAGACGCTGTCGGGCGACGACACCTTCGGCAATGCGCTGGTGGCCTTCGGCTCGCTGTTCGACAACGCCGGCGCACGCAGGATGATGGCCGGGATGCCCGGCTTCATCCAGCTGCAGGCGGCCTTACTCGACCCGGCGCTCCGCCTGGCCACGGCCGCCACCTGGCAGAAGCTGGCCGACGACGACATGGCCGCGCTGCAGAGCGCGGTGGGCTGGCACGACGCCGGACACGCAGCGCACGATCTACGAATGGGGCGCGCCGCCGCAGGCGGTGCTCGACCAGGCCGTGGCGCTGCGCCGGCGGCTCGACGCGCAGCGCCGGCGCTGGGCGCCGACGCGGCGAAGATGCTGCTGGTGGTCGGCCACGCGGCCTTCACGCCGGCCGGCATCGTCACCGGCGCCGAGGGCCTGGAATACCTGGACACGCCCGACGACGGCGACGGCCGCGTCACGCTCCGAGCGCGCTGCTGCCGGGCGTGCGCACTCTGGAAGGTCGATGCCGTGCACGGCAAGCTGCCGGCGGTGCAGGCCGCGTTCGACGCCTATGTCGAACTGCTGGCCACCGGCCGCACCGACAAGCTCGAAGCCCTGGCGCCCGGCGTGCGCGGGCTGCCCGCCGCAGCGCCGCGCGCTGGCCGCGCTGGTGCGCAGCCGGCCTTCGCGCGCGCTGCAGCCGTCGCGCCCGCCGTCAGCAGCGAAAGCCGACGTGCTGGCGGACGCGCGGCGACAGCGACGCCGGCAGACGCGCGCGGCAACGCAAGACGCGCTGCGCTGGTTGTACGGTGTTCAACGGCGACCTGCAAGTTCGTCAGCCAGCCGCTGATGGTCGGCCACTACCGTTCGATGCGGCTGACCGGCACCGAGGCGGTGGTCGATCGCCTGGTCGGCAAGGCGATGACCGCGTCGCTCGCGGCCGGCCTGTACCCCGACGCGCCGGGCACGCACCAGGTCTTCGGCAACGACCGGCCTGACCCGAGCCATCCGGTCGGGCATGGCGCGCCCCAGCGCCGTGGTGGTGGTCGGGCTCGGCGAGGAGGGCAAGCTGCGCACGCTGCGACCTGGTCTTCACCGTGCGCCAGGCGGTGCTGGCGTATGCGCAGCGCCTGTCCGAACGCACGGGCGGCGCGCCCGCGCACTTCGAGCTGGCGGCCACGCTGATCGGCAGCGGCGGCACCGGCATCACCGCCGGCAGCGCGGCGCAGTCGATCGCGCAGGGCGTGCTCGAGGCCAACCAGAAGCTGCAGGACAACGGCTGGCCGCAGCTGAGCCGGCTCACGCTGGTGGAGCTCTACCTGGACCGCGCCACCGACGCCTGGCGCGCGCTGCAGCATGCAGGAGCTGCCGCGCCGAACGCAGCTGCGCGCTGCAGGGCACGGTGCAGTCCGGGCCCGGGGCCGATGCGGCGCTCGCTCGATTCGGGCTACCGCGGCGCCGACCTACGACTTCATCAGCGCCGCTGACGGCCGCCGGCGATGCCGGCCAGGCCTGCATCGCCTACACGCTCGACACGCGGCGCGCGCGCACCGAGGTGACGGCGCAGCACGCGCAGGGCAGGCTGCTGCGCGAGCTGGTGGCCAAGGCGTCCAACGACGCCAACACCGACCGCGCAGATCGGCCGCACGCTGTTCGAGCTGCTGGTGCCGGTGGAGATCGAGCCCTTCCTGGGCGGCGCGAGCGAGATGGTGATCGAGCTCGACGCCGGCACCGCGGCGATTCCCTGGGAACTGCTCGACACCAATCCCGACGGCGCAGCCGGCGCGATGCCGACGGCCCTGGGCCGTGCGCAGCAAGCTGCTGCGCAAGCTGCGCACCGCAGGCGTTCCGCGCCCAGGTGGCCGATGCCGGCGCCGACGACGGCGTGCTGGTGATCGGCGAGCCGCAAGTGCGACCCGCCGCTACCCGCCGGCTGCCGGGCGCCCGGCGGGAAGCGGTGGCGGTGGCGCAGCGGCTTGCCGCCAGCGGCATCGCCGCCGGCAAGCTGCGCGCGCTGGTGGACCAGGACGACGCCCAGACCATGATCAACGCGCTGTTCGAGCGGCCGTGGCGCGTCGTGCACATCGCCGGCCACGGCGCGCCCGGGCCGGGTGCCGGCGTGGTCCTGTCGGGCGACAACACCTTCCTGGGCGCTGCGGAGGTGCGGGCGATGCGCATCGTGCCCGAGCTGGTGTTCCTGAACTGCTGCCACCTCGCCAGCGCGCGACCCGCAGGGCGTGGCGCTCGACCTACGACCGCGCCGCGCTTCGCCGCCAACATCGCCGAAGCAGCTGATCCGCGTCGGCGTGCGCTGCGTGATCGCAGCCGGCTGGGCCGTGGAGGACGATGCCGCCGAGAAGTTCGCCACCGCGTTCTACGCGCAGCTGCTCGCCGGCGCGCGCTTCATCGACGCGGTGGGCCGCGCCCGCGAAGCGGCTTGGGCTGCCAACCGCCAGGGCAACACCTGGGCCGCCTACCAGTGCTATGGCGACCCGGACTGGGCCTGGCGCCGCGAAGGCGCCGATGCCCAGCAGCCTGCGCCGCCGCCCGGCGACGAATTCGCCGGCGTGGCGTCGCCGGTGTCGCTGGCGCTGGCGCTGGAAAACCTGGCGATCGAAAGCGAATTCCGCGGTGCCCGCGCCGCAACTTCAACTCGACAAGCTGCGCTTTCTGCGAAGCGCAATTCGCGCCGCTGTGGGGCGCCATGGGCGCGATTGCGGAGGCCTTCGGCGTGGCCTATGCCGCGGCGGGCGCGATGGGGAAGGCGAAGGAATGGCTCACCCGTGCCCTGTCGGCACCGGACGGCAGCGCGAGCCTGCGCACCGCCACGCGGCTGGATGAGCTCGACAAGCGGCGCGGGCGCAAGGCCAGCGCAGCAGGCCCCGGGCCGGCTTGAGCATCAGCCCGCCGGGCACGCAGGACAGCCGCACTGCTCAACCGAGAACCCGGTGGGCCTTGTCGGACAGTTCCAGTTGCCGCATCAGGATGCGCGGCACATCCGGGTGCATCGGGTTGATTTCCCGCAGTGCCCAGCTGTAGAACGCCTGCGCGACCATGACATGGATGAAATTGATGATCTTCATGGATGCTATTGACGCCCATCCTGCAGAGCCACGTTGTAGGCGGGTGGCTCATGCGCACGTATCCTTTTTCGACAGGATGTGTCGGACAGACGAGCTTGCCGGGGCTTCACCGTCTTGCTGAGCAGCCTGCGTCAAGGGGCTTGCAGGGCCTTGAGCACGTTCTCCGCCGTCGCCGGCGCATCCATGTGGACTGGCCCGCCGCGGGCCGCGGACGCGGCCTCGCGCAGGGCCTCCCAGACACTGATGGCCAGCATGAAGGGCGGCTCGCCGACGGCCTTGCTGCCGAAGACGTTGTCCTCACGGTTGGGCTCGGGCCACAGGTCGATCCTGAAGTGCTCGGGCACGTCGCCGGTGGCGGGGATCTTGTAGGTGCTGGGCGCATGGGTGGCGAGGTAGCCCTTGTCGTCCCACACCAGCTGCTCCGTGGTCAGCCAGCCCACGCCCTGGATGAAGCCGCCCTCGATCTGCCCGAGGTCGATGGCCGGGTTGATCGGTGTGCCGACGTCATGGAGGATGTCCACCTTGAGCAGGCGGCTCTCGCCGGTCAGGGTGTCGATCGCCACTTCGCTGCAGGCGGCGCCGTACGAGAAGTAGTAGAACGGCCGCCCGGTCAGCGTGTGCTTGTCGTAATGGATCTTCGGCGTCTTGTAGAACCCGTCGCTCCAGAGCTGCACCCGGGCGTGGTAGGCGTCGGCTATGAGCTGGTCCCAGCCGATGGCGGCGCCGGGGCTGCTCACCTGGCCGTGCGCGAAGATCACCTTCTTCGGGTCGCACTGCTGGCGCTGGCCGATGAAGTTCGCCAGCCGCTCGCGGACCTGGCGCGCCGCGAACTGGGCGGCGCGGCCGTTCAGGTCGGTGCCGCTGGAGGCGGCCGTGGCGCTGGCGTTGGGCACCTTGCTGGTGTCGCTGGCCGTGGCGCGCACGCGGGCGAACGGGATGCCCAGCTCGTCGGCCACGATCTGCGCGACCTTGGTGTTCAGGCCCTGGCCCATCTCGGTGCCGCCATGGTTCACCTGCACGCTGCCGTCCGTGTACACATGCACCAGCGCGCCGGCCTGGTTGAAGAACGTGGCGGTGAACGAGATCCCGAACTTCACCGGCGTCAGGGCGATGCCGCGCTTGATGACCGGGCTGCGGGCGTTCCACTGCGCGATGGCGTCGCGCCGGGCGCGGTAATCGGCGCTGCGCTCCAGGCGGTCGATCAGCGGATGCAGGATGTTGTCCTCGACCTGCATCTGGTAGTGCGTGACGTTGCGCTCCTCGATGCCGTACAGGTTGCGCTTGCGCACATCGAGGGGGTCCAGCGCCAGCTCGCGCGCAATGTCCCCGAGGATCGCCTCGATCACGATCATGCCCTGCGGGCCGCCGAAGCCGCGAAACGCCGTGTGGCTTTGCGTGTGGGTCTTGCAGCGGTAGGAGGCGATTTCGACATCGGCGAGGAAATAGGCGTTGTCGGCGTGAAAGACGGCGCGGTCGGCCACCGGGCCGCTCAAGTCCGCGCTGAAGCCGCAGTTGGCCGCCAGCACCAGCTTCAGGCCGGTGATGAGGCCGGTGTCGTCGAACCCCACGGTGTATTCGTAGGCGAACGGGTGGCGCTTGCCGGTGACCATGAAGTCGTCGTCGCGGTCCAGCCGCAGCTTGACCGGGCAGTGCAGCTTGTTGGCCGCCAGGGCGGACCACACGGCCAGGTGGCCGGCCTGCGTCTCCTTGCCGCCGAAGGCGCCGCCCATGCGGCGGCACTCGACGGTGACCGCGTTGTTCTCCAGGCCGAGCGCGTGCGCCACCCAATGCTGGACCTCGCCCGGGTGCTGGGTGCTGGAGTAGATCCACCATTGGTCCTGCTCCAGCGGCAGCGCATAGGCCACCTGCCCCTCCAGGTAGAAATGTTCCTGGCCGCCGACTTCGAGTTCGCCGCTGAGGCGATGGGCGGCGCGGGCGAGCGCCTCCTCCGGCTCGCCGCGCCGCACGACGACCGGCGGCAGCACGAAGCTCTGCGCCTTCATCGCCTCCTTCACCGTGAGCACGGCCGGCAGCGCCTCGATGTCCAGCTTGACCTTGCGCGCGGCGCGCCGGGCCTGCATCACGGTCTCGGCGACGACCACGCCGACCACCTGGCCGATGTGCTCGACCCGGTCCGTCGCGAAGATCGGCTCGTCGTGCGTGAACGTCGCCAGTTTCGGATCGCCGGGGATATCGCGCGCAAGGATCACGCCGCGCACGCCCGGCATCGCCAGCGCTTCGCCCGCATCGACGCCCTTGAGCTTGCCGTGCGCGACATTGGAGAGGATGGGCGCGGCGTACAGCGTGCCCTTGACCTCGGGGATGTCATCCACATAGGTGGCCGAGCCCGCCACGTGTGCGTGCGCGCTTTCGTGGAAGTGCGGGGTGCCGGCGGCCGGCTTCGCCGCCAAGGGGACGCGGGGGCTCACAGGACCTCCGCCAGCTTGAAGTTTTCGAGGTTGATCCGCTCGAAGCCCTGGCTTTCGAGCCAGAAGCGCTGCATCAGGTTGCCCAGCACCTCGCTGCGGTAGGCGGCCGAGGCTCGCATGTCGGAGATGGGCGTGAATTCCGCGCGCAGCGCATCGGCGGCCTGCCGTGCCGCCTGCGCCGACCAGGGCCGGCCGCGCAGCGATGCCTCGGCCCGCGCCGCGCGCACCGGCGTGGCAGCGACACCCCCGGCGCCGATGGAGATCCTGGCGACGTCGTTTCCCTCGAGCGCCATGTTCACCACCAGGCACACCGCCGAGATGTCGTCGTCGTAGCGCTTGGAGATCTTGTACGCGCGCAGGAACTCGCCCGGCGCGGGGCGCGGCACCTTGATCCACGCCAGCAGTTCGTCCGCCGCAAGGACGCTCCTGCGGTAGCCGGTGTAGAAATCCTCCAGCGCCATCTCGCGGTGGCCGCGCGTGCTCATCAGGACGACGTTGGCGTTCAACGCGATCAGCAGCGGCATCGAGTCGCCGATCGGCGAGCCGTTGGCCACGTTGCCGCCCAGCGTGCCGGAATTGCGCACCGGCAGGCCGGCGAAGCGGTTGGCGAAAGTCTTGAGCTGGGGCCGCTCGGCCACCAAGGCGTCGAAGGCATCGGCGAGCTTCGCGGCCGCGCCGATGGCGATGTGGTTTTCGTAGCGTTCGATGCGGCGCAGCTCCGTTGCGCCCGTCACGTCCAGCACCTGGGCAAACTGCATGTGCGCCTTCGTGACCCAGAGGCCCACGTCCGTGCAGCCGGCGACGACCTGCGCGTCGGGATGCGCGGCGCGCGCGGCCAGCAAGTCGGGCAAGGTCTTCGGCGAAAGATAGGCCGGCTGCGCCGTCGCGGCGCTCGAGGCCAATTGCTTCAGCTGCGAAACCACGGCCTTCTCATCGACGCGCACCTCGGGCAGTTCCGCCATCTTCCTGGCCGCGTCGAGGATGGGCCGGTAGCCGGTGCAGCGGCACAGGTTGCCCGAGAGCTCTTCCTGCGCCAGCTCGCGCGAGATGTTTTCGCCGCGGCAGACATGGTTCTGGTACATGCCGAACAGGCTCATCACGAAGCCCGGCGTGCAGAAGCCGCATTGCGAACCGTGGCACTGCAGCATCGCTTCCTGCGCGGGGTGCAGCGTGCCGTCCTGCTGCGCCAGGTCCTCCACCGTCCACAGCGCCATGCCATCGACCGAATGGGCCAGGCGGATGCAGCTGTTGATCGCGCGGTAGCGCAGGCGCTCGCCCTCCAGTTCGCCCAGCACCACCGTGCAGGCGCCGCAGTCGCCTTCGCCGCAGCCTTCCTTGGTGCCGGTGCTGCAAAGGTCCTCGCGCAGCACTTCCAGCAGCGTGCGGTCGGGTGGTACATTGCTCAGCGAGACAAGTTCCCCGCCGCGGATGAATCTGATCGTCTTCGATTCCATGAAACCCAGTATGGTTGATTTGTGGCGCTCCCACCGAGGGTAGACAGGCAGCCGCACCGCAACATAAGCCGGCTCATATGAGAAGAATGCAGGCCCAGGTATGAGAGAGCAAGCCCTTTTCGACAAGATAGACCTCCACTTGATCAGGGTCTTGCATACCGTGTTGACCGAATGCAGTGTTTCGCGCGCCGCCCTCCGCCTGGGCATGCACCAGCCCGCTGTCTCGGCGGCGCTCAAACGCCTGCGTGAACTGGCCGGGCGACCCGCTGCTGGTGCGTTCGGGCGCCGGGATGGTGCCTACCGACGCCGCCATGCGCATGGTCGAGCCGAGCGCCAGCATCCTGCGTGCCGCCGAGGTGCTCTTCACCGGCGCGCGCGGCTTCGATCCGCAGGCGTCCACCATCACCTTCCGCGTCGCCGCCAGCGACTACCTCGACCCTCTCTTCCTGCCGCAGCTGGTTTCGCAGATCAAGTCGCACGCGCCGCTGTGCCGCATCGAGATCCATCCGCTGTCGGCGGCCTCCGACTACCACGCCCAGCTGGCGCAGGGGGACGTCGACGTGGTGGTCGGCAACTGGCTCCAGCCGCCGGAAGACCTGCACCTGGGCAAGCTGTTCGCCGACGAGGTGGTCTGCCTCGTGTCGAAGGAGCATCCCGCCGCGCGGCGCGGCTGGACCCAGCAGAGCTGGCTGGAGGCCGAGCACATCGCCCCCACCCCGACCCATCCCGGTGCACGCGGCGTGATCGACGACCACCTGGAAAGCCTGGGCCTGGCGCGTAACATCACGGCGCGCTGCCCGCACTTCGGGCTGATCCCGGCCATGGTGGCATCGAGCTTGCTCGTCATGACCACGGGCCGGCAGTACTGCGAGCGTTTCGCGGACCGGCTGCCGGTGAAAATCCTCCCATGCCCCATCGCCTTCCCCCAGCTCATGTACTACCAGCTCTGGCACGAGCGCACGCACGCCTCCGCGTCGGCCAGCTGGCTGCGCGAGCAGGTCAAGTCGGTGGCGGCAGCGCTGACAGGCTCCCCCCCGAAGCGCCTTCGGCGCCTCGCCCTCAAGGGGGCGCCACCAGCGGCCCGGCGAAGCCGGTTCCGCGGTGACCCACGAAAACAGCCAGAAAAGAGCGAGACAAATCCCGTGATCCCGAGACTCCAGCTCGCGCACATCACCAAGCGCTATCCGGCGGTGGTGGCCAACAGCGACGTCTCGCTCAGCGTCCAGCCCGGCGAGATCCATGCGGTGCTGGGCGAAAACGGCGCGGGCAAGTCGACGCTGATGAAGATCATCTACGGCTCGGTCAAGCCCGACGAGGGCAGCGTGCTGTGGAACGGCCAGCCGGTGCACATCCGCAACCCGCAGGAGGCGCGCGCGCTGGGCATCAGCATGGTGTTCCAGCACTTCAGCCTGTTCGACACGCTCACGGTGGCCGAGAACGTCTGGCTGGGCCTGGACAAGAGCCTGACGCTCAACCAGGTCACGCACAGCATCACCGCCAAGGCCGGCGAGTACGGCCTGGACATCGACCCGCAGCGGCCGGTGCACACGCTTTCCGTGGGCGAGATGCAGCGCGTCGAGATCATCCGCGCCCTGCTCACCAACCCCAAGCTGCTGATCCTGGACGAACCCACCTCGGTGCTGACGCCGCAGGCGGTGGAAAAGCTGTTCGTCGTGCTCAAGAAGCTGGCGAGCGAGGGCTGCAGCATCCTCTACATCAGCCACAAGCTGCACGAGATCCGCGAGCTGTGCAGCAGCTGCACGGTGCTGCGCGGCGGCAAGGTCACGGGCGTGTGCAATCCGCAGCGCGAGTCGAATGCCTCGTTGTCGCGCCTGATGATCGGCGCGGAGCCGCCCGAGCTCGAGCACCATGACCGCCAGCCCGGCGAAGTGGTGCTGCAGGTGCGCATGCTGTCCCTGCCGCGGGCAGACCAGTTCGGGGTGGACCTGGACCGCATCAGCCTCGAAGTGCGTGCCGGCGAGGTGGTGGGCATCGCGGGGGTGTCGGGCAACGGCCAGCAGGAACTGCTCTACGCGCTGTCGGGCGAGGACACCCGTGCCCTGCCCACGATGGTCGAGGTCTTCGGCCAGACCGTGGGACGCTTCGGCCCCGCGCACCGGCGCCACCTGGGCGTGCATTTCGTGCCCGAGGAGCGCCTGGGCCGGGGCGCCGTGCCCACGCTCGGCCTGGCCCAGAACCTGATGCTCACGCGCACCGACGCGGTCGGCAGGGCCGGCTGGATCAACGTGAAGACGCTCGAGAGACAGGCCGCGGAGATCATCCGCAAGTTCAACGTGAAGGCGGGCGGCCCGCATGCGCAGGCCAAGTCGCTGTCGGGCGGCAACCTGCAGAAATTCATCGTCGGGCGCGAGATCGACGCCAACCCCAGGCTGCTGATCGTGTCCCAGCCCACCTGGGGCGTGGACGTGGGCGCCGCCGCGCAGATCCGCGGGGAGATCCTGGCGCTGCGCGACGCCGGCTGCGCCGTGCTGGTGGTGAGCGAAGAGCTGGAAGAGCTGTTCGAGATCAGCGACCGCCTGCACGTGATCGCCAAGGGGCGGCTGTCGCCTTCGATCGACCGGGCCCGCGCGACGGTGCAGCAGATCGGCGAATGGATGAGCGGCCTGTGGGTGGTGCAGCCGCTGCGCGAGGGCCCGGCGACCTCGATGGGGCCGGGCCGGAAAGACGATCCGGCGGAGAAACATCATGCTTAAGCTCGAACCCCGCCCGCAGGCCTCGCAGTTCTGGAGCCTCGCGTCGCCGCTGCTGGCCCTGGCCATCACGGTCGTCATCGGCGTGCTCCTGTTCATGGCCCTGGGCAAGGACCCGGTGAAGGGCCTGCAGGTCTTCTTCTGGGAGCCGATCAGGTCGCCCTATGCGCTGGGCGAGCTGATGGTCAAGGCCACGCCGCTGCTGATCATCGCGCTGGGGCTGGCCGTGTGCTTCCGCTCGAACGTGTGGAACATCGGCGCCGAAGGGCAGTTCATCATCGGCGCCGTGGTGGCGGGCGGCGTCGCGCTGCTGGCCGACAAGGACACCGGCCGCTGGATCGTGGTCGCCATCGTGCTGGCCGGGACGCTGGGCGGCATGGCCTGGGCGGGGCTCACCGCCATCCTGCGGGACAAATTCAACGCCAACGAGATCCTGGTCAGCCTGATGCTGGTGTACGTGGCCGACATGGTCCTGAGCTACCTCGTCTACGGGCCCTGGAAGGACCCGGCGGGCTACAACTTTCCCCAGACCAAGAACTTCGAGGCCATCACGCAGATTCCGCGGCTGATGCAGGGATCGCGCGTGAGCGTCGGGCTGGTCGTCGCGCTGGTGGGCGCGGCCGGCCTGTGGATCTTCCTGTTCCGCACGCGAGCCGGCTTCGCGCAGCAGGTGGGCGGCCTCGCGCCGGCCGCCGCGCGCTACGCGGGCTTTTCCTCGCGCAAGGCATTGTGGGTGGCGCTGCTCGCGTCGGGCGGCGCCGCCGGCCTGGCCGGGGCACTGGAAGTGGCAGGGCCGATCGGCCAGTTGACGCCGTACGTGCCGGCCGGCTACGGCTTCGCCGCCATCATCGTGGCCTTCGTCGGGCGGCTGCACCCGGTGGGCATGGTGTTCTCCGCCATCCTCATGAGCATGTTCTACATCGGCGGCGAGCTCGCGCAGTCGCGCCTGGGCCTGCCCAAGTCGCTGACCGGGGTGTTCCAGGGCCTGTTGCTGTTCACGCTGCTGGCCTGCGACACCCTGATGGCCTATCGCATCCGGTTCTCCTCGCCCCCGGCGCTGAAGGGAGCGAACTGACATGGAATCCTACGCACTGCTGTTCGCAGCCACGCTCAACGCCGGCACGGTGCTGGCCATCGCGGCCCTGGGCCTGTTGATCAACGAGAAGGCCGGCATCGTCAACCTGGGCGCCGAAGGCATGATGCTGTGCGCCGCCATCGCCGGCTTCGCGGCGGTGGTCCACACCGGCAGCGACTGGCTGGGCTTCGCCGCCGGCATGGGCGCCGGCGCGCTGCTGGCGGCCATCTTCGGCGTGCTGGTGATCTGGCTCAACACCAACCAGTACGCCACGGGCCTGGCCCTGAGCCTGTTCGGCGCGGGCTTCTCGGCCTTCGCCGGCATCGCCTACGTGCAGGAAAAGCTGCCGGAGCGCCCGCACTTCTCGGTCCCGCTGCTGGGCGACATCCCGCTGGTGGGTCCGGCGCTGTTCCGCCAGCACCCGATGGTGTACCTGGCGATCGCCCTGGTGGCCTGGCTGGTGTGGTTCCTGTATCGCTCGCGCACGGGGCTGGTGCTGCGCTCGGTCGGCGAGTCGCCGGACTCGGCCCACGCCCTGGGGTACCCGGTGCGGCGCATCCGGCTGGCGGCCGTGGTGGCCGGCGGCGCGCTGTGCGGGCTGGCAGGCGCCTATATCTCCATCGTCTACACGCCGCTGTGGGTCGAGGGCATGGTCGCCGGCAAGGGCTGGATCGCCCTGGCCCTCACCACGTTCGCCACCTGGCGACCGGCCCGGGTGCTGCTGGGCGCCTACCTGTTCGGCGGCGTCACCATGCTGCAGTTCCATTTCCAGGGCATCGGCGTCGACATCCCCAGCCAGTTCCTCACCATGCTGCCGTACGTCGCCACCATCGTGGTCCTGGCGCTGATCTCCCGCAATCCCGCCTGGATCCGCATCAACATGCCGGCCTCGCTGGGCAAGCCGTTTTATCCCGGCTCATAATCTCCGTTTCATGACAAACCACTCCCGCAAGAAGGAACCGACATGACAGACCTGAAGAAGCGTTCGATGATGAAGCTGGCGACGCTGTCCGCGCTCGCCGCCGCGGCCCTGGTGGGCTGCGGCAAGACCGAGCCGCCGCCGCCGCCCGCCCCGGCACCCGCGCCCGCGGCTGCCCCCGCGCCCAAGCCGGCGCCGCTGAAGATCGCTTTCGCCTACGTCGGCCCGGTGGGCGACGGCGGCTGGACTTTCGCGCACGACAACGGCCGCAAGGCGGTGGAAAAGGAATTCGGCGACAAGGTCGTCACCAGCTACGTCGAGAAGGTGCCCGAGTCGGCCGACGCCGAGCGCGTGATCCGCGACATGGTGGGCCAGGGCAACAAGCTGATCTTCGGCACCACCTTCGGCTACATGGAGCCGATGCTGAAAGTCGCCGCCGACAACAAGGACGTGAAGTTCGAGCACGCCACCGGCTACAAGAATGCCGAGAACCTGCGGGCCTACGACAGCCGCACCTATGAAGGCGCCTACATGGCCGGCGTGATCGCCGGCAAGATGACCAAGACCAACACGCTGGGCGTGGTCGCCTCGATCCCGATCCCCGAAGTGGTGCGCAACATCAACAGCTTCACGCTGGGCGCGCAGTCGATGAACCCCAAGGTCAAGGTCAAGGTGGTCTGGGTCAACGAATGGTTCAACCCGCCCAAGGAGACCGAAGCCGCCACCTCGCTGATCAACGGCGGCGCGGACGTGCTGATGCAGAACACCGACTCGTCGGCCGTGCTGCAGACGGCGGAAAAGCTGGGCAAGCGCGCCTTCGGCTGGGACAGCGACATGACGGCCTACGGCCCGAAGGCGCACCTGGGTTCGGCCATCATCAACTGGTCGCCGTACTACATCTCCACCGTGCGTGAAGCGCTGGAGAACAAGTGGAAGACTTCGCCCACCAAGATCTGGTGGGGCGTCAAGGAAGGCGCGATCGACATGGTCTCCGTCGCCGCCGACGTGCCGGAAGACGCGAAGAAGAAGGTCGACGAGGTCAAGGCCGGCCTGAAGGACGGCAGCTTCTCGATCTGGAAGGGCCCGATCACGAACAACGCCGGCAAGGAAGTCCTGGCCAAGGACAAGGTTGCCGACGACGAGTTCCTGGGCGGCATCAACTTCTACGTCAAGGGCGTGGACGGCAAGGTGCCGGGCGGCGACAAGAAGTAACGCAGACGTCCGGAATCCTTGTCCGTACTGCAATGCCGCCCCTCGGGGCAGCATTTGTTTTTCCCTGGCGTCCCGCGCCGGGGACCGTCAGGCCGGCGCCGCCGGCCGCAATGCCGACTGGAACACGCCGGGGTAGCGCAGCGCCAGTCCGCCCCACATGATCGCGGCGACGTAGACGCCGAACAGCACGTGGGTGGCCAGGGGCGAGCCGATGCGGTAGTGCGTCGCGATCGCGCCGCCCAGGAAGCCGGTGAGGTAGATCGCGCCGATGAAGCAGGTCTTGGGGATGGCGTAGAGGACAGCGCCCACCAGCAGCAGGATGCCCAGGGGAACGATCGCGCCCGCCGGCCAGCCCAGCTCGGTGGAGCCGCGCATCACCGGCTCAAGTTGCAGCAGCTTGCCGAGCGCATCGACCAGGAAGAAAAGGGTGGCCAGCGCCGACAGCGCGACGCCGAAACGTTGGGACCAGTTCATCAGCGGGCTCCTTTCAGTGGCACCCAGCCGTTTCGCTTGAACGACTCCCACACCGCCATCGCATGGCCATGCCCCAGCCCGGAGCTGCCCTTGAGCCAGCCGACGAACTCCATCGTCTTCGTGTCCGGCCGCAGCACGCCGGCCTGCACGGCTTCATCGAAAAACTCCTGCGGGCCCTTGCCTGTCCTGGCCCGGATGTTGTTGATGTAGGCTTCGAATGTCACGGACCGCTCCTTTCGTGGTTGAATATAGTTAACTCTATCCAATATGGTAGACCCCAGCAAAAGACCCTACCGCTCGCAGGCCCGGGCGGAGGCGGCCGGCCGCACCCGCGCCAGCATCCTGGAGGCGGGCCGGTTCCTGTTCTCCCGCAAGGGGATAGACACCACGACGATCGCGCAGATCGCGCAGCGGGCGGGCGTGTCCGAAGCGACCGTGTACGCGACGGTCAAGTCCAAGAGCGGGCTGCTGCACGCGCTGATGCACGAGGCCATCTTCGGCCCGCGCTTCCAGCAGGCGCAGCAGCAGCTGGGCGGCGTGACCGACCCGGTGCGCCGGATCGCCCTCACCGCGCACGTGGCGCGCGCCATCTACGAGGGAGAAAGCGCCGAGCTCAGCCTGCTGATGAAGTCCTCCGTCTTTTCGCCGGAGCTGCGCCGGTCGCAGCAGTCCTTCGAGACGATCCGGCGCAAGATGCAGGAGGAGCGGATCGAGGCGCTGTTCGAGGCCCGGCGAGCCCGCAAGGGCCTGACCCGGGAGGAAGCTGCCGCGCTGCTGTGGATGTATACGGGGCGCGAGGTCTACCACAAGCTCGTGCATGAATCCGGCTGGTCGCCGGAGCGCTACCAGGCCTGGCTGGAGCAGACCCTGCTGGAAACGCTCACGGCTGGTTAGGGCGAAGGCGCGATCGCGCATGGCCGCCCGCTCCGCTTTGTGCGACAGTCAAGACGACATGAAAGGGCCCCCATGAAGAACACCCCCGAGATCCCCGCCGACCGCCTGCCCGCCCTGCTGCAGGCCATGCCCAAGGCGGAGCTGCACATCCACATCGAAGGCTCGCTCGAGCCGGAATTGATCTTCGCGCTGGCGGGGCGCAACGGCGTGAAGCTGCCCTACGCCAGCGTGGATGAGCTGCGCCGGGCCTACGCCTTCACCAACCTGCAGAGCTTCCTGGACATCTATTACGCCGGCGCCAGCGTGCTGCTGAAGGAGCAGGACTTCTACGACATGGCCTGGGCCTACCTGCAGCGCGCGGCGGCGGACAACGTGGTGCACACCGAGATGTTCTTCGACCCGCAGACGCATACGGCCCGCGGCGTGCCCATGGAGACCGTGATCAACGGCCTGCACCGCGCCTGCCGGGAGGCAGGCCCTGCGCTGGGGGTGGACGCCGCGCTCATCATGTGCTTCCTGCGCCACCTGAGCGAGCAGGAGGCTTTCGAGACGCTGGAGCAGGCGCTGCCCCACCGGGACAAGTTCATCGGCGTGGGCCTCGACTCCAGCGAGGTGGGCCACCCCCCCGAGAAGTTCGCGCGCGTGTTCGCGCGCTGCCGCGAGCTCGGCCTGCACCTGGTGGCGCACGCGGGCGAGGAGGGGCCGCCGGCCTACGTGTGGACCGCGCTCGACCTGCTCAAGGTCGAGCGCATCGACCACGGCGTGCAATCCACCAAGGACCCGGCGCTGATGGAGCGGCTGGCCCGCGACCGGATCCCGCTCACGGTGTGCCCGCTGTCCAACCTCAAGCTCTGCGTCTTCCCGAAGCTCGCCGAGCACAACCTGCGCGAGCTGCTGGACGCCGGGCTGGTCGCCACCGTGAACTCGGACGACCCGGCCTACTTCGGCGGCTACATGAACGACAACTTCGTCCAGACCTTCGCCGCCACGGGGCTGTCCGGCGCGCATGCGTACCAGCTGGCCAGGAACAGCTTCGAGGCGAGCTTCGTCGACCCGGCGGCCAAACGCAGGTACATCGAGCTGCTCGACGCAAGCTTCGCCGCTTTCCAATAACATCCGGGCCATGCCCTCCCGCCTGCGTCGCCCACCCCCACCCCCGGCCCCCGCCGCCGACAGCGGGCCATGGTGGTTGCTCCTGGGCGCCGCGGCCCTGTCGCAAATCGAC